>NZ_JAMZAL010000010.1:0-150548 GCF_024181925.1 Vibrio sp. Y20_XG_PY13
CGCCAGGCTTTAAATTTAGACTTAGGTCTAACCAGTGCGGAGCGGTAGTTCAGTTGGTTAGAATACCGGCCTGTCACGCCGGGGGTCGCGGGTTCGAGTCCCGTCCGCTCCGCCACTTATTTGAAAGCCCTGCTAGAAATAGCAGGGCTTTTGTCGTTTTAGAGTCTGTCATTTTCCCTTCCAAGAGAAGTCATACCAATCTGGAAAATTAACTGGTCAGGTCTATCCATCTTCTCGAGCATATTTTGGAGACTCTTTTGGATCAATTCAAAACCGATTCTATGCATCGTAGACTTTGAAGGTGATGTCGTCGTAATCCGTAAAAGATTGGTTGGCTAAATAGCGTTGCCTCAATCAACGCCATACTTGTTCGATAGGGTTTAGCTCTGGAGTATCGGGTGAAAGTTTGATGACACTGACATTCTTAAAGTCATGGGCAATTTCTTCTGTATGCCATCCTGCACCATCCATTACAACGACGACGTGACGTCCCTCCTCCGTGACTGCCAATATTTTTTTAAGTGCTCTATCAGATGTCTTTATTAACCCAAGGGACAATGATAGCCTCACCAATTCCTCTTCTGCGACAGACTGAACCGAACATATAAACATACACAAATTGTTATTGCTTCACGGCTCTTGGGTGAGTTGCTTTTTCAGTCCATAAGCGTGTTGTAGTGTTTTGTTGCCCAAATCTGGCTTTGTCCTGAAACCAGACATCAACACACTCTAAAGCTATATGTTCTGGGATCTTAAGGATCGTTTCGATTTTGATTTTTTCAAATCCTCTTGTGTTTGTTGATATTGTTTGGGGTGTTTGAGCTGGAAGTTATCTATGAAAAGCCCATGTGGTCGAGCAGGAAATAGATAGAATAAGGGGGCTCTTCTTATGCTTGGCTTTTCTTGCCGTTCTTCAAGAAAGCTTTGGACCAACTTATTGACACTGGTCCGGCTTACTTTGAGAAACTTGGCGATTTGTGTGCGTGAATCTCCATCATTTGAAATGAGCAAGGGCCAGCAGTCTCATTTTTATCTGAATGGATTTTTGCTGACTTGCGAGCTTTTTAAAGTCGATATTAAGGATGGAATGATGGTGGTTTAGGTCGATAAATAGCGAACACATATAGAGCATTTTTTACTAATAGTTATAAGGCTTTTAGATAGGTGAGTTTTTAGCGATGTTATTGTGGTCAGAAAGGGGGAACTTATATTTAAGAAACCCTTTGTATTTTTAAGTGACCGGCTTGATAAAGCTTAAGATCTGGCAGGTTTTCGTAAGCTAGGGTGACTTGATTGCGTCCTGAGTGCTTTGAATAGTACATCGCTTTATCGGCCTCGATTAGAAGCTTTTTTGCGTTGGATTGTTGTGAATTCAACTCTGCTACACCAATACTAACAGTGGTCGTAATTTCAACGTCATCGACATGACAGATCGTTGCTTGTATAGCTTGGCGGATGCGTTCAGCTACTTCATACGCTTGAATCGCATTCGTATCTGTTAAGATTACTGCGAACTCTTCTCCTCCCAATCGACCTATAAAGTCGCTGCCACGAATGACTCCTTGGCAAACGTGAGCAATGCGAGTGATAACATGATCACCAGAAAAATGGCCAACTCTATCATTAATATCTTTGAAGTGATCAATATCGATCATCAAGCATGAAAGTGTTTTAGAACGTTTTGTATGTTGAATGATCGCATTATCTAAATTGGAGATAAACGCCCGACGGTTGAGAAGACCAGTAAGTGCATCAGTTTCTGATAATTGTTTAAGGCGTTGTTCTAGCAAATGAGTCTTGGTGATATCACGTACAGACCAGATCACCAGTTTGTTTGCATTTTCAGGAGCGTTAACTGGTTTGATAATCGCCTCAAACCACATTTCTTCTGGATTTTCCAACGCTTCTAGCTCTTCTATAGGCAGGAGTAGGTGGTCATGCAGAGAAAGGTTGTATTTCACGACTTTCGTTTCGTTATCTTGCATAACGTCAAAAATAAACCCCATGAGTTCATCTGCTTTGGTTGGGGAAAGGACATCGCTAAGCTGTAAGCCAGTGTAGCGTTCTGCGTTGAACGTTTTGGAGTGGTGGGTACCACCAAAGCTTTCAATATAGCGCCCGCTTTCGTCTAGGATAAACACATGATCCGGTAGGGTGTTTAAAATGGCTTCTAACCATGTTTCCCTTTCTTTATAAATCATGTGGTTACTTTCCTTCTTCTCGGCAAGTAGCCGATTATATAGGTTTGTATTGATGACACAATCAATATGGATCACATAATGGTTTATCGATTCAGCTAATCTGTGTGTGTTAGCTTTTGAGCTGTTTGAGTGAAATTTTTATAGCACTTTGTTTCGTGCGGGTGTAGGCTCTTGCCTGTATATTTTTGAGACAAAAAATTCATGTTATATCTCTTGTTTAAAAACTTCGTAAGAAGGCTGAACTCCGTGCATAAAACGCGATGAAGTGTTGCTCGGAGTCATAAATTATCTTCATCAGATGTGGAAATACGTGCACAGCTAAGCTGGAAAATGCGTAGGTTGTATTACATCTGAGTAAAGACAAGAGACCGCCGGTGATACATCATCACCGGCTTTTTTGTATCTGAAGTTTGAAATCAGATATGAAGTTACCCATAGTTGAAATAGGGGCCGGTATGTAAGTACCGGCCCTTTTTATTTGGTAAAAAACATGAGTGTGTTACACGTTAAAAATATGTCCTATCAGGTTGTTGATCATCACCTATATAGCCATTCCCACTTTACTATTCATGCTGGAGAGCATGTAGGAATCACCGGTGTAAACGGAGTAGGAAAAAGTACGTTGTTAAAGTTGCTTGTTGGTGAAGTTTCTGCCGATGAGGGAGATATTCATTGGCAGCCAAACTTAGAGATTGGCTATCTTGATCAACATCTTGTGGTAGATAAAACTCAAACGATTAGAGGATGTTTACAATCGGCATTTAATGAGTTGTTTGAAGCTGAACGTGAATTATTTTCTTTGTATCAAGAGATGGCTGAATCTGCATCGCCTTCTTTGCTTCGCCGAGTTGCTAAGTTACAAACGGAATTGGAAGCCCAAGGCTTTTACGCCTTACATGCCCAAATTGAAAGTGTATCCGCAGGGCTTGGTATACAGCAGTTGGGACTGGATACTCTAATGAGTGCGTTAAGTGGTGGGCAACGCCGTAAGGTTTTATTAGCGCGCTTATTGTTGCGTGAACCAGACGTCTTATTGTTAGATGAGCCGACTAACTATCTTGATGCAACTCATATTGAGTGGTTGAAGAATTATCTCAATGCTTATGTAGGAACCGTACTATTGGTGTCTCATGATGTGAGTTTCCTGAATGCGGTTACTACCTGTATCTGTGATATCGACTATCAAAAAATCCAGAAATACACCGGCTCATACCACAAAGCAATGGCGCAAAAGCGACACAACAATTCGCTGTTGGAAAAAGAGTACCACGCACAGCAAGCTGAGATTAAGAAACTGGAACAGTTTATTGCGAAAAATGGCGCAGGTGTGAATGCGAGCATTGCGAAGGGACGTAAGAAGCAATTGGATAAAATTGAAAGGGTTCAGTTGCATAAAACAGATGCTGTGACTGAATTTGATTTTTCTTATGCGCCTATTGGACATCAAAGTGTTGTTAGCGCCGAAGCGTTGAGCATTGGTTATCAAACGCCTTTACTGTCACCGATTGATATCACTGTCGCGCGAGGAGACAAGTTGGTGATTGAGGGCTTTAATGGCGTAGGGAAGTCGACATTGCTCAAAACGCTAATGGGGGAGGTGCTTCCACTCTCTGGTGAAATGACGTTTGCACAAGGTCTTAAGATCGGTTACTTCGCTCAAGACCTATCTTGGCGTCATCCGGATCATACACCGGAGCAAGAGGTGTGTGCGGTCGATTCTTCAATCAATAGTAAATCGGCTCGTAAGCTGTTAGCACGCTTCGGGATAAAGGGTGATAAAGCACAACGTCGCTTAGAGGCGTTGAGTGGTGGAGAGCAAACTCGCGTTAAGCTTTGTTGTTTAGCAACACGAGGCTGCAATGTACTCATTCTCGATGAGCCAACTACGCATCTTGATACCAGCAGTAAAGATGCGTTGAAGCAGGCGCTACAACGTTTTGCGGGCAGTGTCATCTTGGTTTCACACGAGAAGGCATTTATCCAAGATTGGCCAGACAGAATCGTCGATATCGCGACCTTAGCGGAGATTTCTTTGCAAGCGGAGGTTGAAGCATGATTCAGTCGATAGCGTTGTTCCTTATTGCATTTCTGGTAGGTGCTGACGAATTGCTGCTTGGCTCAATTTTAGAACCTATCGGAGGTGATCTTGGTGTTCCACCGAGCCAGGTGACACTCTTTATTACGGCGTATAGTCTAGCGATTGCGTTTTGTGCGCCTTATTTAGGGCGTTGGTCGGATCGAGTAGGGCGTCTTCGCCTTATGCTGCCTGCTTGTTTCGTTTTTGGCATCTCCTCGATTCTGACTGGCTTGGTTAGCCAGTTTGAATGGGCTTTAGTCACTCGTGTTGTTACAGGCATTGCTAGCGCAGGAATGCTGCCAATCGCATTTGCGTTGGCTGGTGATGAAAAAGGTGGGCGCTCGATGCGGCAGATTGTGATGGTGCAAGCTGGATTGACATTAGGCATGATAACCAGCCCTGCTATCGGCGCACTGATCACTCAACTCTTATCATGGCGAGCTGCTTTTATCATTTTAGGGATGGCGGCACTTGCTGTTGGGGCCTTAGTTTGGGGATGCATGAGAGAGCCTCACGATCAGAACGAGCGGTTAATGACATTACCTCCCGTTATAGAGGCATTTCGCCTTCCTGGAGCGTTGGGTGCGATTGCTGCTATGTGTTTTGGCTTAGGTGGTGGTATTGGTGTGTTCAATCTCATTGGGCTCAATATGCGAGATGTCGCGGGAGTGTCGATAAGTTGGATTGGCATGATGTACGCAGCTTTAGGAATCGTGAGTGTTCTTGGAAATCTACTCACGACTCGAGCTTCTCATCGCCTTGGAAGTGGGCGAGCTGTAATGCGTATTGCGCTTGTGGTGTGCATGCCATGTAGCATCTGGGTATTTGCGTGTGGTGCGAGCCAATTCGTGGCCTATCTTCCCATATTGGCAATTTGGTCGTTGGCAGGCGGTATAGGCTCTCCGGCTCTACAGGCTTATATAGCGAGCTTATCGGATGAATATCGAGGAGTTCTAATGTCATCTGCGATGAGCATGATGCACTTTGGCGTCGCAATTTGGTCTGCGCTTGCTGGATTTGCCTATGATGTAGGGAGTGAATGGGTCGCTGTATTGGCCGTATTACTCTTTGGCTTCGCTATCGCAGCATTGAAGCCCATTCAGGAAACGGAGCAACTCCAGCGCTACTCATAAAAGAGTGTGAATCGCGTGATGCGAAAGTGTCACGCGTGTTTCTTCACTAATATTTTTAGATCAGTAGATAAAGAAAAGCCGCTACCCAAAGGTAACGGCTTGTTCCAAATACTTTTGAAATCCGGTCTTAGTTCATGCCGTATTTCTTAAGTTTCTTGCGAAGAGTACCGCGGTTGATACCCATCATAGTTGCTGCGCGAGTTTGGTTACCGCGAGTGTACTGCATGATAGTATCTAATAGTGGCTGTTCAACTTCAGCTAGAACTAATTCGTATAGTTCTGTTACTTCCTGGCCATTTAGTTGAGCAAGGTAGTTTTTAAGAGACGCTTTAACAGAGTCACGTAAAGGCTTTTGAGTAATCTGGTCTTGTGACGTTACTGTAGTTACTGTTAATGCTTCTGAAGTCAGATTTTGTTCGAACATATTCGGTCTAGCTCTTCTCTTAATTATGATGCAACGTTATCAAAATAACCTTCTAGCGCTTCAATTTGCAGCGGAGCTGCGTCGATAGCGTTGAAGGTACGGCGAAACTCACTCGCCTGTTCATGTTCTTTCAGATACCAACCTACGTGCTTACGCGCGATACGTGGACCTAAATACTCGCCATAAAATTCATGAAGAGCATTCACATGACCAAGCATAATGGCTTTCACTTCCTGAGTGGGAAGCTCATCCATTGTGGTGCCGTTTTCCAAATAGTGATGGATTTCCTGGAAAATCCAAGGACGACCCTGGGCAGGGCGTCCAATCATTAAAGCGTCCGCACCGGTGTACTCCAGTACAAATTTGGCTTTCTCCGGGCTATCGATATCACCGTTCGCGATAACCGGAATTGAAATCGCCTCTTTTACCGCTTTAATGCTGTCGTATTCGGCCTCACCTTTGTACATACACGCTTTTGTTCTGCCATGCAGAGCAAGAGCTTGTATGCCGCAGTCTTCGGCTAATTTAGCGATTTGGACACAGTTTTTGTTGTCTGTATCCCAGCCTGTTCGGGTCTTTAACGTTACAGGAACGTCTACCGCATTCACTACCGCTTTCAAAATCTCTTCGATAATGGTTGGGTATTGAAGCAGTGCAGAGCCCGCCAGCTTCTTATTCACTTTTTTTGCCGGGCAGCCCATGTTGATGTCGATGATTTGCGCACCGTTTTCAACACTGAATTGAGCTGCATCTGCCATAAGCTGTGGATCGGAACCGGCAATTTGTACAGAGCGAATGCCCGATTCGCCTTCATGTACCATGCGCTGTTTCGACTTCGACGTTTTCCATAGTTTTGGGTTGGCGGACATCATTTCACTGACGGCCATGCCCGCACCATAACGAAGACACAACTCGCGGAACGGTCTATCCGTTACACCAGCCATAGGGGCTACGATTAGATTGTTCTTAAGTTGGTAGTTTCCGATTTTCAAAACGTCATCACAGTTCTGTGCCAGCAAGGGCGCGCATTTTACGCATTTTTTCACTGCGTGAAAAGACTAATATTTGAGCATTTACAAATTGTTTTTGTAAATTGTATGAATTTCAAACAATTAGCCCTGAAAACCTTGTCTAGCCTTGCTTACGACCAGAGATGCGACACCATTCGCTTTGCTCAACGATAGGGTCAATGTGAAGCTCATCACGGTAATAGCTTGCAACATCTTCCGCTTGCGTGTCCAAAACACCAGACATTGCTAGGGCGCCATTTGGCTTAACTAGGCCTTTAATGATTGGTGCAAGTTCACGTAGTGGGCCAGCAAGAATGTTAGCAACAACCACGTCTGCAATCAGACCTTCTGGTTGGTTTTGAGGAAGGTATACTTCTAGTTTGTCGGCAACGCCGTTACGCTCTGCGTTGTCTTTTGATGCAAGTAGCGCTTGAGGATCAATGTCGATCCCGATAACTTTTTCTGCACCCAGTTTGATCGCTGCGATCGCAAGAATGCCTGAGCCACAGCCGAAGTCGATAACGGTTTTACCGCTTAAGTCCATGCTTTCTAGCCACTCAAGACAAAGTGCGGTTGTTGGGTGAGTACCAGTACCGAATGCAAGACCTGGATCCAGCATTACGTTGACAGCGTCTGGTTCTGGCACTTCACGCCAGCTTGGGCAAATCCATAGGCGCTCACCAAATTTCATTGGGTGGAAGTTTTCCATCCACTCGCGTTCCCAGTCTTTGTCTTCAAGCTGTTCAACTTTGTAAGCAAAATTTTCTGCTAGCATATTGCTTGCTTTGATTTGGTCGATGATGAAGTTGGTATCGGCTTCTGCATCGTACAGTGCCAGAATGTCAGTATCGCCCCATAAGCGAGTCTCGCCAGGTAGAGGTTCGAATACAGGTGTATCCTGCGCGTCTAAGAAAGTTACAGACAGCGCACCAGTCTCTTCCATTAGCATGTCGCCGATTTGCTCGGCGTTTTCATTGGTCGCGTTGAGTTTGATTTGAATCCAAGGCATTTGTTTTTGCTCTTAAAGTGAATGAAGTGGCGCAGAGTTTACCAGAACTCTGCGATTTGTTTGAGTATAGACTTTATACAAAACAAAAATGCCCACAGATGTGGGCATTTATTTAGAGGTTCGCTGAGGCTTATTGTAGGCCTAGTTTCTTCTCTAGGTAGTGAATGTTCGCACCGCCGTGTTGGAAGTTTTCATCATTCATGATTGACACTTGCAGTGGCACGTTAGTTTTAATGCCTTCGATGATCATCTCACCCAGTGCATTTTTCATACGTGCAATCGCTACGTCACGGTTTTCACCGTAAGTGATCAGCTTACCGATCATTGAGTCGTAGTGAGGTGGTACTGTGTAACCAGAGTAGATGTGCGATTCCCAACGAACACCCATGCCGCCTGGCGCGTGGAAGCGTTGAATCTTACCTGGAGATGGTAGGAAGCGCTCTGGGTCTTCTGCGTTGATACGACACTCAATCGCATGGCCGCGGATCTTGATGTCATCTTGAGTGAATGACAGTGGTTGACCTGCTGCTACGCGAAGCTGTTCTTTGATTAGGTCGATACCGGTAACCATTTCTGTTACTGGGTGTTCTACCTGAATACGAGTGTTCATTTCGATGAAGTAGAATTCACCGTTCTCGTATAGGAATTCGAATGTACCTGCGCCGCGGTAACCGATTTCAACACATGCACGAGTACAACGTTCGCCGATGTACTTACGCATCTCTTCAGTGATGCCAGGAGCTGGAGCTTCTTCCACTACTTTTTGGTGACGACGCTGCATAGAACAGTCACGTTCACCTAGGTGGATTGCACCGCCTTGACCATCAGCAATAACTTGTACTTCAACGTGACGTGGGTTTTCTAGGAATTTCTCCATGTAAACTATGTCGTTGTTGAATGCTGCTTTTGCTTCTGCACGAGTCATAGCAATAGCTTGAACGAGGTCTTTTTCTGCACGAACTACGCGCATACCACGACCGCCGCCGCCGCCAGATGCTTTGATGATAACAGGGTAGCCGATACGCTTAGCGTGAGCTTTGTTCTTGTCTTCGTCGTTATCTAGTGGACCGTCTGAGCCAGGTACACATGGAACGCCCGCTTTTTTCATTGCGGTGATCGCTGATACTTTGTCGCCCATCATGCGGATAGTGTCCGCTTTTGGACCAACGAAGATGAAACCACTGCGCTCAACTTGCTCTGCGAAGTCAGCGTTTTCTGACAAGAAGCCGTAACCTGGGTGGATAGCTACCGCGCCAGTTACTTCTGCTGCAGAAATGATGCGTGGGATGTTTAGGTAGCTGTCGATACCACGAGCAGGGCCGATACACACGGTTTCATCTGCAAGTAGTACGTGCTTAAGATCGCGGTCAGCTGTTGAGTGAACAGCAACGGTCTTAATACCTAGTTCTTTACAAGCGCGAAGAATACGAAGTGCAATTTCACCTCGGTTCGCGATGACTACTTTGTCTAGCATAAGGCAAGCCTCGCTTATTCGATTACAACTAGAGGTTGGTCGAATTCAACTGGTTGGCCGTCTTCAACTAGGATTGCAGTAACAACGCCAGATTTGTCCGCTTCGATTTGGTTCATCATCTTCATTGCTTCAACGATACATAGCGTGTCGCCAGCGTTAACTTTTTGGCCCACTTCTACGAATGATTTCGCATCAGGACTTGGAGAGCGGTAGAAAGTACCAACCATTGGAGAAAGAACTTGGTGACCTGCAGGTACCGCTGCTGCTGGAGCTTCAGCTGCTGGCGCGTCTGCTACAGGTGCTGCTACTGGAGCAGGTGCTGCTACTGGAGCCGCTGCGTAGTGAACTGGTGCTGGAGCTGCTGTGCCGTGACGACTGATGCGTACTGACTCTTCACCTTCAGAAATCTCTAGCTCAGCAATGCCAGACTCTTCAACTAACTCGATTAGCTTCTTGATTTTACGAATATCCATCTTTTCTTTCTCTTTTATCTTGTGATTAAGACAACCCCTGTGGGGTTGCAGAGTGTTAGGGTTACTTTGCCTGTAGCTTGTTAATCGCGGCAGACAGAGCGAATTCATAACCTTGTGCGCCTAAACCGCAGATCACGCCTTCTGCCTTATCAGACAGGTAAGAGTGATGACGAAACGGCTCACGTGCATGCACGTTCGATAGGTGCACCTCGATAAATGGGATGGCCACGCCAAGTAATGCATCTCGCAGTGCTACACTGGCGTGAGTGAAAGCAGCTGGATTGATGATGATGAAATCAATCTTGCCGTAAGCGGCATGAATGGCTTCAATCAGTTCGTACTCACGATTTGATTGTAGGTGTTCCAGTTCCACCCCTGCGTTGTGCGCTTGTTCAGTCAAAGCGTCCACAATTTGTGCTAGGGTGTTGTTACCATAGTGTGTCGGTTCACGCAGACCTAATAGGTTAAGATTTGGTCCGTTTAGAACAAGAATCCGTGACTTTGCAGACATTATGTTGCTATCTTCCCTTATCGTGAGTGGAACGTTTATATTCCCAAATATACGATAATTCAGCACGATTTTTTTGTTAAAACCGAGCAAATTTTAAAAAATCGACCAAGATTATAGCTAATTCATAGCAATTAGCAGCAATTTACTGGTCTAATCTCCCAATTGCCCGCTTCGTTTCTGTAACCAAGTTAACAAAAACAACATAATCACCATATCTATGTTGTGGTTAATTTGCGCCCAAAAGCAAAAAACCGCCATGCAAAGATGACGGTTTTCGTTCACTGTTTAAAGCAGGCTGGCGAGCTTATACCAGTTCTGCTTTTTCGGCGATGAGTTTGTCTACTACACTTGGATCGGCAAGCGTTGAAGTATCGCCTAGGTTGCTTGTATCACCTGTCGCAATCTTACGCAGAATACGACGCATGATCTTACCTGAACGAGTCTTTGGTAGAGAGTCTGTCCAGTGCAGTACGTCAGGCGTTGCAATTGGACCAATCTCTTTACGCACCCAATCTTTCACTTCTTTGTGCAACTCTGCGGATGGGAACTCGCCATCGTTGAGCGTGATGTAGGCGTAGATCGCTTGGCCTTTGATGTCGTGTGGAATACCAACAATCGCGGCTTCGGCAATTTTATGATGCGCGACTAGCGCAGATTCAATTTCAGCGGTGCCCATACGGTGTCCAGACACGTTCAGTACGTCATCGACGCGGCCAGTGATCCAGTAGTAGCCGTCTTCGTCGCGACGCGCGCCGTCACTGGTGAAGTACATACCCTTAAAGGTTGAGAAGTAGGTTTGTTCGAAGCGTTCATGGTCGCCGTAAACCGTACGCATCTGACCTGGCCATGAATCAAGAATTACCAAGTTACCTTCAGCCACGGTGTCTTCAAGGATATTACCCATGTTATCAACCAGCGCAGGTTGTACGCCGAAGAATGGGCGAGTTGCTGAACCTGGTTTGAGATCTGTCGCGCCCGGAAGTGGAGCGATCAAGATGCCGCCGGTTTCCGTTTGCCACCAAGTGTCGACGATAGGTGAATTTTCGTTACCGATCGTTTTGTAGTACCACTCCCATGCCTCTGGGTTGATTGGTTCGCCCACTGAGCCCATGATGCGAAGGCTTGAGCGAGACGTGCCAGCAACCGCTTCGTTGCCTTTTGCCATCAGCGCACGAATAGCTGTTGGTGCGGTGTACAGAATGTTCACTTGATGCTTATCGACCACTTCGCTCATACGGCTTGTGTTCGGGTAGTTTGGTACACCTTCGAACAGGATTGTTTTCGCGCCGTTCGCAAGTGGTCCGTAGATAAGGTACGTGTGGCCAGTAATCCAGCCTACGTCTGCGGTACACCAGAAGGTTTCACCTGGTTGGTAATCGAAGACGTATTTAAACGTCATGGCCGCATAAACAAGGTAGCCACCTGTGGTGTGAAGTACGCCTTTTGGTTTGCCTGTCGAGCCAGATGTGTAAAGGATGAACAGTGGGTCTTCGGCTTTCATCTCTTCTGGTGGACAAACATCAGATACTTTTGCGGTTGCTTCGTGCCACCAAACGTCACGATGCTCATGCCAATCTACATTGCCGCCTGTGCGTTTTAGTACCACAACCTTGCTGATGGTTTTTACTTCTGGATTAGTGAGTGCTTCGTCCACGTTCTTTTTCAGCGGAACGGCACGTCCACCGCGCACACCTTCGTCCGCAGTGATCACAACTTTCGCGTCAGAGTCGATGATACGACCAGACAGTGCTTCTGGTGAGAAACCACCAAACACCACGGTATGCACCGCGCCGATGCGTGTACACGCCAGCATAGCGATAGCTGCTTCTGGCACCATTGGCATGTATAAACACACCACGTCGCCTTTGCGCACGCCTTGGTCTTTTAATGCGTTAGAGAACTTGCACACTTCTTTGTGCAGTTCGTTGAAAGTCAGCGTTTTGTCGTCTGCTGGATCATCGCCTTCCCAGATGATCGCTACGTCGTCGCCGTGTTCTGCGAGATGACGGTCGATACAGTTTGCAGATACGTTCAGTGTGCCATCTTCAAACCAGCGAATGTCAACGTGGCCGGTGTCGAATGAGGTGCTTTTTACTTTGGTGAAAGGTTTGATCCAATCAACGATTTTGCCGTGCTCGTTCCAGAAGCCCTCTGGATCGGTGACCGACTGCTGATACATGGCTAGGTAGGTATCATTATCCGCGTGTGTATGAGTTTTAATATTTTCTTTTACCGGATAAACGTGGGCTTCGCTCATGGCTTCTCTCCTTGTGCCTTAATTCTCGGCCTTACACCAATCTACTTAAGATTCTGAATATGTATTTTTGTAGGGCTGTCTTTTGGTTCTTAAATACTCAGTCGTCCTAGAACGACGTTGTGCCTATAACTGTCAGTCACAGCGCGTATTTCCACAATTAGACTTTAGGATGAGACAGAGGGGTGTGCCGGAAAATGCTTGAAATAAAAGTAATTATGGGAGCTAGGTCAACAGGATTTATGTGTATGGCGCGGTGAGATTTGGCAGATCGCCTTTGGTGAGGCGCACAAAAACCAAGGCGGCAGAAATCGCATCTTGCAGCGCGTCGTGTTTATCTTGAATGGGCAGTTCAAGGTGCTTGCAAATCGCATCCAGACTTAAGTCGAAGTAGGCATTGGGTAAATGCCGTTCTAATTTGTCGTGATAAATCTGGCTGACTTCAATCAATGGGTTTGGCAGTGGGAAGCCGAGTTGCCTTTGGCAGGCAAGGTCGAGAATTTTTTTGTCATAGCGAATGTGATATCCGACTAAAGGACGGTTGCCGATGAACGTGAGCAGTTTCAGCAACGCTTCTTTCTCGCTGATACCATCAGCCAGATCTTGGTGGCGAATTTTATGAATTTTCACTGACCCAGAATCTAACGATTGGGGTGCACGTAAGCGTACTTCAAAAGGCTGACTGGTGAGGATGCGGTTGTCGATGATCTTGGTTGCTGCGATGGTGACCAACTCAGCACGGTTTGGATCAAGGCTGGTGGTCTCACAATCTAGAGACACAAACTCGGTTTTGTGTGGCGCACAAAACAGCGACTGATAAGGCGAGCCTTTCAGTTTGTAATGCCAATATTTGCGTTGTAACCAGTTCATCCTCTACGCCTCATTTTGACTTGTGTAAGCGCTTAATCGCGGATTTGATAGTGGAAGCCCAAGAACTGCTTAAACTTCTTCACCACATGCAAGCTATGACGCAGCAAGTCACGCTCGGTTCGGTCTAACTGTTTGATATCAATGTTGTTAAGTGTTTCTTGTTTACTCAATTGCTGATTAAGGCGAATCTTAAAGAACAGCTTCAACGCTTCGTTTAAGTTGTCTGCGGTCTCAGGTTCTAAGATGCGTTTTTTTCTTAGTGCTTCGATGCGTTCAAAGGTGTTTTTTTCTTCAATCGCATATTCCAACGACAAGGTGCGAATACCATGCACGATAGGGAAGATGCCACCACGTTTGATATCCAAGCCATCCTTGGCACTTTTTACGTTGCCAAACAGAGTAAGGGGCACAGAAAATTGCAAAGCAGGGCGCGTGAAATCCGACAAAACCAGCATGCGATCTTTCATGCTGTCTCTGAGGTGATTTGCTATTGGGGTGAGAAGCTCTCGATTCCCTGCTACTGCATGTGCGTCACTGAAAATCGCCAAGTCCATGATTGGTTCAGGCTCCGCCTTCGCAATCCAATGATCTAAGGTGTGGATCCACTCTTGCTGTGTTTTGACCCATTTCGGGTTGTTGACCATCACTTTTCCGGGGCAGAGTGGGTAACCAAGCTGCTGCAGAGTATGGGTAAATGATTGCATCACTTGTTCGCAATGCGGCCATTCTAGCCCGTCTTCAATAATGAGCGCGTTGTCTTGGTCGGTTTTAAGAATTTGCTCGCCACGCCCTTCTGAGCCCAGCACGATCAAACAACAGTGGTCGTGCAAAGCGGGTGGCACCACCAGTTCAAAGGCTTTTTCGATAATTTGTTCGTTTACCGCAGAGATGAGCTCCATGATGAAGCGAGTGCGGATGCCGTTTCTCAGCAAGCTTTCTACCAGTTGACGTTGACGGTTTGAGGCCAACGCCAGTTCTTCTACGCTGCTTGCTCGTGCAATGCTGAGTGTTAACACGTGGGAATGCGTCGAGAACGCGCTGAGAATTTGTGTCATGTCGAGCATGCCCACCGCGCGATTGCCTTCGCAGACCATCAAACGCTTCATGCGATTACGTGTCATGGTGATCATGGCGTTAAACAGAAAATCCCCGTCATCAACATGGTAGACAGGGAAAGTTGCGATCTCACCTACAGGTGTGTCCACGGCGCAATTATCCAACATAACCGAGTGCAGCATGTTGGTACGAGTCACGATGGCGTACGAGTGAGCTGACGGCCATTTTTCCAATCGCGGGTCGTCGTCATGGAGCTGAACCAATGCAGCATCGATGCCGTTATCTTTTAGAGTTCGAGTTACCTCGTTGATTGGCGTTTCTGGCGCGAGGATCATCGGCGGATGATAAATGCTGTTATCGACTTTGGCCAGAATGAATTCGGCCAAGTTTTGCTGTTGCTGCGCGGCTTCGATGAGTTCTTGTCGTTTGGATAAGTTGTTGTCGAAGTAAGCTGCGAACTGGCCATTCTCGTTATAAAGCTCGAGAAAAACGTCTTTTGGCAGCAAGTACGAAAGGGTGTCTTCCAGCGCGATGTATTGATGTCGAACGCATTCTTCAAACAGTGAACGCACATCAAACATGTCGTCATTAGCGTAGTGAGCGAACACTTCGGATTGGTCTTTGGAACGTTCTTCGACTGCGCCTTTGATCAATATGTGCAAGTGAGGGTTGGTCTGCCCGCTAGACAAAATGACATCTCGAGTTCGATAGTACGCCACATCTAAGGACGAGCGTAGCCGAGTTTGCTGAGCATCGGTCAGACGATCGAACGGGGGAGATTGCATATTAAATTTGTCAGGCATGGAGACACCTAAAATTGGGAGGAACACAGTATAAGTCTGACAAATTTCTTGCCGTAAGCCAGACGACTTTGGTCTAAACCGCTGGACATTGATGGGCGAATTTGGCGCATCAAAAGTCAGAATGACATCGAGGAAACGGTAAGTTGCCTATTCTTCCCTTTTTCTAATACGCATAGCGATCCATAATCCACGGTTCGAGCGATGGTGTTCCCGTTTTAGGATATTAGTAATGTTGAAACCTTCTCCGTATGGCTGGATTTCCCAGTACTTTCTCGGATTCTTTTTTGCGTATGGCGTTTACCTGCCATTTTGGTCGTTGTGGTTTAAAGAACAGGGTGTTTCTTCCACGGACATTGGTTTACTGGTTGGTTTAGGTTTGGCGACACGCTGCGTGGCTAACCTCATCATTACCCCTCGTGTACACCGAGTTGAACATCTAATGCCAACGTTGCGT
Source organism: Vibrio sp. Y20_XG_PY13 (assembly GCF_024181925.1). Lineage (NCBI taxonomy): Bacteria > Pseudomonadati > Pseudomonadota > Gammaproteobacteria > Vibrionales > Vibrionaceae > Vibrio > Vibrio sp. Y20_XG_PY13. Next base: position 15,750 of record NZ_JAMZAL010000010.1, read on the forward strand.
TGGTTGAGCTTTGCTGCCCTCATTTTTGTTGGTTTCCACTTTTTTACGGGCGGCAGTTTTTGGCTCATGGCATTGGCAACGGTGTTGTTTAACTTGTGTTGTGGTCCGGTAGTACCGCTATCAGACGCGATGGCAAACTACTACGCTCGCTTGAAAATGTTGGATTACGGTCGCACGCGTTTGTGGGGGTCTATAGCCTTCATTGCGGGTTCAACGGTGGTGGGTTTCCTTGTCGCAGAATTTGGCTCGGATATGATTCTGTACACCGCGATGGTGGGGGTGTTCTTTTCATTGCTTTTCGCGATGCGTAGCATCAATCCAATGCCTGTCACTCGCGGTGACCAGCATGCTGAACGTCCGAAATTATCCGCACTGCTTACCGATAAATCAGTGGTGAAGTTCTTGGTTTTGGTGTCACTTATCCAAGGTAGCCATGCGGCGTACTACGGCTTTAGTGCCATTCACTGGAAAGCGGCGGGTCACTCAGAAGACGTGATCGGCTACTTGTGGAGTCTAGGCGTTGCGGCAGAAGTGGCTGTGTTTGCATTGAGCAAGCGTCTGTTTGCTGGTTGGGCGCTGCGCACGCTGTTTATTGTCGCAGCTTGTGGTGTGATGATGCGTTGGGGCATGACCGCTGCAACAACGTCTATCGTTGCGTTGGTTATCGTGCAACTTCTGCACGGTGTGACATTCGCGACGGCGCACATTGCGGCCATTCAATACATCCAAAACTCTGAAGAGAACAAAATGGTGGCGTTGCAAGCGCTATACAACGCGATCCCGCTTGGCGCATTTATCGCGCTGATGACGGTGCTCAGTGGTTGGGGTTACGAGCACTGGGGCGCGCTGGTGTTCTGGGGCATGGCGGCAATGGGCCTATTGGCGCTGTTCATCAAATTGGACCCTCAAGAGCCTAGCCACAACGTGGTGGATGTGTCTGAAAAGGCACTTGAAACACAGAATTAGACTTCTGTGACAAAGGTTAAAAACTAATCTTTGTCTCCATTGTGAAAGCAGTGTTAAATGAAACCTCTCCCTCAAGGAGAGGTTTTTTATTTTCTGTAAGAAAAGCTAGAAAGGATATCGGATGCAAGGATGGCTGGTGGTTCCCGTTTCTTTGGCGTACTTGGGAGCCCTATTTATAATCGCGTGGTACGGAGACATACAGAAGCGCTGGCTCGCCCGTTGGCGACCGTGGATTTATAGCCTCTCGATTGCGGTGTACTGTACCTCGTGGACCTTCTACGGCACGGTCGGACAGGCGAGCAGCAATCCTTGGTCTTTCTTGCCCATCTATATCGCGCCGATTTTGGTGTTTACCATCGGATGGCGGGTTCTGGCTCGACTCATTCTGATCGCGAAGCGCGAACACATCACTTCCATCGCTGATTTTATTGGTGCCCGTTACGGAAAATCGCAAGGTTTGGCGGTGGTCGTCACATTGATTGCGGTGGCAGGGATCTTACCTTATATCGCCTTGCAGTTACGTGGCATCACCATGGGGTTGGAGATCATCGCCCCGGAATTGGCGACCGATTTTGGTTATCAGAATGACAGCGTGTCTTGGTTTGTGGTGGTGGCACTGGCCATTTTTACCATGTTGTTTGGTACTCGCCATATTGATAACACCGAGCATCACCGTGGGATGATGATGGCGATCGCGTTCGAATCCATCATCAAATTGCTGGCGTTTTTGGTGGTGGGGATTTTCATTGTCTGGCTGGCGATGAGCACGGAAAACTTGAGCCTGATTGAAGTGGCTTCTGAAACCTACCAGTCGCCAAACATTCCAACCTTATTGATTCATACTGTGCTGACCATGTTGGCAATTGTCTGTTTGCCGCGCCAGTTTCACACCATGGTGGTGGAAAATGAACGTGCGCAAGACTTGCATGTCGCGCGTTGGTTGTTCCCGCTGTATCTGATTTTGATGGGCGTATTTGTGTTGCCAATCGCGTGGGTCGGGCAAGGGTTATTGAGCGGAACATCTGCCGATACTTACGTGATCAGTGTGCCGATGGCGGTGGGGGCAAGCGAGATTGCGCTACTGGCGTTTTTGGGCGGTACCTCGGCGGCGAGCGGTATGGTGATTGTATCAACCATTGCTTTGGCGATCATGGTATCGAACGACTTAGTGATGCCGCTGATATTACGCCGAATGCGCTTGGCGCAGCGCAACCATCACCATTTCTCGGAGCTTTTGTTGCGTATTCGCCGCGCTCTAATTCTGATTTTGTTGATTGGTGCATGGGGATTTTATCAGGCCTTAGATAGTATCCACTCACTCTCTGCGATAGGTTTTCTCTCGTTTGCAGCCATTACCCAGTTTGCCCCTGCATTGATTGGCGGTATGTATTGGCGTCAGGGTAACAAGAAAGGCGTTTATGTTGGCCTCGCGGTCGGTTTTACGATTTGGTTGATTACCTTAATGAGCCAAACCGACATGTTGGCTGGTAATGCCAGCAACAACTTTTTGATTTGGTTAATCACGCCGCCAGAGATGCTGTCGGGCTTCGACATTGCAATTTCGGATTGGGGCATGATCATGAGTGTGGTGGCGAACGCGGTGTGTTTTGTCGCGGTGTCTCTGGCGACGCGTCCAAGCCTAAGTGAGCGCTTACAGTCGGCGTCTTTTGTCGGAACACCGCTGCCTGAAAGCGAAAACATCAGCTTGTATCAAAGTCGTGTTACCGTGGCTGAGCTGGAAATGCTTGCCTCGCGCTTTGTTGGCCGCACTCGGGTGAAAGTGGCTTTCCAAGCCTATTGGAGCCAGCAGCGAGAGGAGTTGTTACCGAACCAACAAGCGCCGTCTTCGTTGATTCGTCACACTGAACGCGTATTGGCTGGGGTGTTTGGTGCCTCTTCCGCTAAGTTAGTACTCACTTCTGCGTTGCAAGGCAGGAATATGCAGCTTGAAGAAGTCGCAACCATTGTTGATGAAGCTTCCGAGCTGTACGACTTTAGCCGCGGGTTACTCCAAGGGGCGATAGAACATATCGGCCAAGGGATTGCGGTGGTCGACAAACAACTGCGGCTGGTGGCGTGGAACCAGCGTTACCTAGAGCTGTTTGTATTCCCACCCGGATTAATTCAAGTTGGCAGACCGATTGCTGATGTGATTCGCCACAATGCTGAGCAAGGTTTGTGTGGCCCCGGCGATCCAGAAGACCACGTACGCCGCCGCGTGTATCATCTTGAGCAAGGCACGCGACATACCTCTTCCCGTGTGCGTCCTGATGGACGAGTGATTGAAGTGCAGGGCAACCCGATGCCCGGCGGTGGTTTTGTAATGAGCTTTACGGACATCACCGTATTCCGCGATGCCGAGCAAGCGCTGAAAGACGCCAATGAAACGTTAGAAGAACGAGTACGCGCGCGCACTAGAGAGTTGGAGCAACTCAACAAGCAGTTGGTGGCAGCGACGCAGCGTTCGGATTTGGAATCGAAATCGAAATCGCGTTTTTTAGCGGCCGTGAGTCACGACTTGATGCAGCCGCTCAATGCCGCCCGTTTGTTTGCGTCTTCACTTTCTGAAGTAGCCAAAGACAGCGAAACCCGCAAGTTGTCGGCACACATCGAAAGTGCGTTAGGCGCGGCGGAAGATTTGATCGGAGATTTGCTGGATATTTCGCGTTTGGAATCGGGTAAGTTGGAAGTCAATGTGCATGGCTTCGCGGTCAACGATGTTCTGGCGAACCTCAATGCGGAATTCAGCGCATTGGCTAAACAACAGGGGATCGAGTTCACTATGATCCCATCTTCTCTAATGGTGAAATCGGACCCTAAATTACTGCGTCGTGTGGTACAGAATTTCCTCACCAATGCCTTCCGTTACAGCCCAAATGGTAAAGTCGCTCTGGGAGTGCGCCGAGTTCAAGGACGTGTTCGCATTGATGTGTGGGATAACGGCATGGGCATCGAGGAAGAAAAACAGCAGGAAATTTTCGAGGAGTTTAATCGCGGAACGCAAGTGCGCTCCGATCAAGGTTTGGGATTAGGCTTGGCGATTTCCAAAGGGATTGCGCAGGTGTTGGGGCACGAAATTTCAATGCGTTCGTGGTTTGGCAAAGGCAGCGTGTTCTCAATAACGTTGGATAAGGCTCATCACGTTCAGCCACACCCTGCGAAAGTCGATACCAGTCCTCAATCTGAGTTGTGCCACTTGCGAATTTTGTGTGTCGATAACGAACCTGACATTTTGGTCGGAATGGAAAATCTGCTCTCTCGTTGGGGGTGTGACATACGGGTTGCGACGGATCTCGTCGAAAGCTTACAAGCGCTCGAAGGCGATTGGGTGCCAGACGTCATTTTCTCTGATTATCGATTGGATAACGGACGTACGGGGTTAGAAGTGTTGCAACAGTGTCGTTTGCGTCTAGGGAATCGTTTTGAAGGGGTGATCATCAGTGCTGACCGTACTGACGATATGATGGAAGGCATCAAAGCGAACGGTTTCAGCTTTATTGCCAAACCAGTTAAGCCACTTAAATTGCGCTCGGTGCTCAATCGAGTCGCGTAGCTTCGGTAAGTTGAACGCATGAGCCAGATAGTAAGAGACCTCCGATGAGAGGTCTCTTTGTATTCTGCAGATATTCAAAGCAGTGCTTTACTCAGCCACGCCACCTTGAGTCAATTTGGCTGGATTAAGTAGCCTTTCAAGCGTTTCGCGGTCTAAATCCGTTTCCTCTTCGGCCACATCAATGATGGCTCGTCCTTGTTTGTAGGCTTTTTTCGCTACTTCTGCCGCTTTCAAATACCCGATCACCGGATTTAGTGCGGTGACTAAAATCGGATTCTTGGCTAAAGCAATATCGAGGTTATCTTGTCGAACGTCAAAGGTCGCAATCGCCTTATCGGCAAGGGCGGTCGCACTGTTCGCAACGAGCTCAATGCTCTCCAAAATATTATGTGCAATCACGGGTAGCATAACATTCAACTGGAAGTTGCCAGACTGACCCGCGATGGTGATGGTTGCATCGTTGCCAATCACTTGCGCTGACGCCATGGCTGCGGCTTCAGGAATAACCGGGTTTACTTTGCCCGGCATGATTGATGAACCCGGCTGTAAGCCTTGCAGTTCGATTTCACCCAAGCCAGCCAATGGGCCAGAGTTCATCCAGCGAAGATCGTTTGCGATCTTCATGATCGCAACTGCTGCTGTTTTGAGCTGTCCAGACAGTGCGACGATCGCATCCTGGCTGCTGAGGTTGAAGAAGAAATTGTCGCTTGAAGTAAAGGTGACTCGAGTGGACTGAGTGAGGTTGTCTGCAAACAGAGAGGCAAAACGCGGATCGGCGTTGATCCCTGTGCCAACGGCAGTGCCGCCTTGAGCAAGGGCTTTCACCATCGGCAGTGTTTGTTCAATGGCTTGTTTAGCGTGTTCAATCTGGAATTGCCAGCCGCCCAGCTCTTGCGCGAAAGTGATTGGCATGGCGTCCATCAAATGGGTTCGGCCTGTTTTTACCACGCCTTGCAAAGCTTGCTTCTTGGTTTCTAGGCTTTGGCTAAGATGAGCCAGTGCAGGCAACAACTTGTGTTCAATAGCAAGTGCTGAGCTGACTTGAATCGCCGTCGGCACCACATCGTTACTGCTTTGACCCATGTTAACGTGGTCATTCGGGTTGACGTTGCCGCCAAGCAATTCAGACGCGAGCGTGGCAATCACTTCATTAGCGTTCATGTTGGAGCTTGTCCCAGAACCGGTTTGGAATAGGTCGATAGGGAACTGATCGAGATGTTGCCCATCAATAATGGCTTGCGCAGCGTCTGCAATCGCATTAGCAATATCACCTTCTAGTAACCCTAGTTGTGCGTTGGTCAGTGCTGCCGTCTGTTTGATGTGGGCTAAAGCTTGGATGAAACCGCTTGGCATGGTGTGCTGGCTGAATGCGAAGTTATCGATAGCGCGCTGAGTTTGCGCTTGATACAAGGCATTCGCCGGGACTTTTACTTCGCCCATGCTGTCGGTTTCAATACGAAATTCGGTGGTCATAGTAGGGTTCCTTTCGTTTAATCAAGAGAAGTCTGAATGAGGCGTAATTGTTGTTGTAATTGGAGAAACTTTACGTCGCCATGTTCAAACTGATAGTAGTAACGTTTGAGGCAGAATAAGGGCGTGTGAACCGAATCAAGGCAGACTCGGCGAAATGTACGAGTGCGAGTTGGGTCTTGAATCGCTTCGAGAAGGTGGAAATACACTTGGCGCAAAAACAGTTCGCACAAGAGTAAGTTTTCGTCTTCTGCTTCATGCTCATAGCTGGATGACAACACCATACCCCAATGAATATAGTCATGAATGACGTCGGGCTCAAAGCCACTTGGCGCGGCAAGTTGGAAGCGATCTTGCGCTTTGAAGAAGGCGTTGAATATGTCCTTTCTGCGTTTCATATCTGCCTCAATTGATTAGATAATGATAATTATTATCAATTAAAAATAAATTAGCAACCCTCTATTTTCGGCAAGGCTAGATATAAAAAAGCCGACGCAGTCGCATCGGCAGAAATGGTTGGGTTTTCATCCCGCAGCAAAGCTTATCCGTTGTTTAGAAGGATAAGCAGCGTAATGTTACTCAGTAAACAAGGTTTCGTATTTCACAAATGCTGTTTGTGTTTCGCCGTAGTAAAGCGTGCCTTCGGCTTGGATAACGACTCGTAACCAGCTCTCTGCGGAGGTTGGCTTCGGCAGAGTGATGTACCAGTTTTGGCCAGCTTGATCGGCGCGTGTCATATCAATCGGCTGAGCGTTCTGTTGTTGGTCATCGACTACGGACAGCTTGACGCCTTCCAGCGGATAGGCAGCGTTGAGAGACAGTTCTAGGCTATCTTTTGTCAGTTTTTCAGAACGGAACTTAACTTTAAAATCGCCATTTTCCATGTCACATAGGCCACTGGTGTAACGGCAGTTGGACTTACTCGCGAGCTTGTAAGTTTCCCCTTCTTTAGCGGCATGAGGCTTTTCGCTCAGTGCCATATCGGTACCAAAGTAGGCAATGATAGAAAGGATGGGCGCGATTAACAGGGCGAGAATAAAGTGCTTGTTTTTGAACATCTTGGCTTCCTTGCAACGACATACTGCGAATATGGTAACTGAAAAGTGAGAATAAAAAAGCCCCGGACGGCAGGTTCCAAACGGGGCTTTGTGGTTTTGGTTATATTTTAGTGATCCACTGCGCTACCAGCACCTACCGGTACGCGAACGTGTTCGACTAGGTCTTTCACTTCTTGTGGTGTTTCTGCTGTTACTTTCGATACAGCGAACGCGACGATGAAGTTGAATAAGGCACCAATCGCACCAAATGCGTTTGGCTCAATGCCTAGGAACCAGTTGCTGCCCCAGCTTTCTAGGTAAGTCCAATCTGCGATGAATAGGATACCTTTGTGTTGGAACACGTAGAACAGAGTGATACTGATACCGGCAACCATACCCGCGATAGCACCTTCTTTGTTGATGTTCTTACTGAAGATACCCATCATCAGAGCCGGGAAGATGGAGGACGCCGCCAGACCAAAGGCCAGTGCTACCGTACCTGCCGCAAAGCCCGGTGGATGCAGACCCAAGTAACCTGCGACTGCAATGGCTACCGCCATCGAGATTCGACTCGCAAGCAGCTCTTTCTTCTCTGAGATATTCGGGTTAATTACCCCTTTGATTAAGTCGTGGGAAATCGCGGACGAAATCGCCAGCAATAGACCCGCTGCGGTTGATAGTGCCGCCGCTAGACCACCCGCTGCGACCAGTGCGATAACCCAGTTAGGTAGTTTCGCGATCTCAGGGTTAGCCAGTACCATGATGTCGTTATCAACTTTCAGTTCGTTAGTTGCAGCATCTGATGTGTAGTTGATGTTGCCATCACCGTTCTTATCATCAAAGCCTAGCAGACCCGTTTTCTCCCAGTTTTTGAACCAAGTAGGACGTTCGTCATAAGCCAAGTGTTGGCCCGGCGCAGGATTAACGGTATCCATTAGGTTTAGGCGTGCCATTGCTGATACTGCTGGAGCAGTTGTGTATAGGATAGCGATGAACACAAGTGCCCAACCTGCAGAGGTACGTGCATCACGCACCTTCGGTACAGTGAAGAAACGGATGATTACGTGTGGCAGACCCGCAGTACCTATCATCAGTGACATGGTGTAAACGAACATGTTTAGCGTGTCACCGCGGACTTGAGTGGTGTACTCACTAAAGCCGAGCTCCGTCACCACTTGGTCTAGCCGATCCAACAGATAGACATCGGTGCCGGCCATGGTACTGCCGAGCCCTATTTGTGGAATTGGATTGCCGGTAAGCTGCAGAGAGATAAAGATTGCAGGAATAGTGTAAGCCAAAATGAGTACGCAATACTGAGCAATCTGCGTGTAAGTGATGCCTTTCATGCCACCAAGAACGGCGTACATAAATACAATACACATACCAATCAGTAGACCGGTTGAGTAATCCACCTCAAGGAAGCGACCAAACGCAACGCCAACGCCTTTCATCTGACCGATAACATAAGTGACCGACGCGATAATCAGACACACTACGGCTACGATACGCGCTGTCTTGGAGTAGAAACGCTCGCCGACAAACTCAGGCACGGTAAATTTACCGAACTTACGTAGGTAAGGGGCAAGCAACAGTGCAAGCAGCACGTAACCACCAGTCCAGCCCATTAGGAATACGCTGCCGCCGTAACCCATGAAGGCAATCAGACCCGCCATCGAGATAAACGATGCCGCAGACATCCAATCTGCTGCGGTTGCCATGCCGTTAGCGATAGGGTTTACACCACCGCCCGCGACGTAGAACTCTTTGGTTGATCCAGCGCGTGCCCAAATCGCAATACCGATGTAGAGGACAAACGTCGCACCAACAACCAGATAAGTGATAGTTTTCAAATCCATCTGAGTGACTCCTTACTCATCCACGCCGAATTCACGGTCGATTTGGCGCATTCTCCACGCGTAGTAGAAAATAATACCTAGGAAGGCATAGATGGAGCCCTGCTGAGCAAACCAGAAACCAAGTTTGTATCCACCTAATTGAAATTGATTAAGTACGTCGACAAATAAAATGCCGCAGCCGAAAGACACGACGAACCAGATGACCATTAGACCGATCATGAGCTTCACGTTTTTGTCCCAATAGGCTTTGGCTCTTTCTTCGCTTTCAAATGCCATTGCCGTCTCCTTACGATTGGTATTGTTGTTAATAAAATGTTTCACAATGTACATTAGCAAGGTGTTGGCAATAACTCTTTTCAACTTTAGTCGGGGCGTAAAAAAGGAAAAACGACCGAATAATGGGCGTTTACGGCGAAATCGATAAGATTTGATGATGTTAAAAAGGTGTTAAATTAGCCTAAGGTCTAATGATTTGATGCATAAAATTTTCAATATGTTGCATTGGTTAATCTTTTCTTCATTGATTTCACCGAATCTATACCTAGATTCAACCTTCTCAAGTGATTTGTTTACATAAAGTTTTCGTACCGGAGCACGGTTTTGAGGCACAATAAAGCCTGTGCTTAACTCATCGCGCTTACATCTTAAAGTTGAGGTGATTTAGGAACTTATATGCTTACTCGTTGAGATTGTTTGTAGCTTTTCATTTAGGGAGGGTGAGAATGGACGCAGACACCATTAACAGCTTTTTTCTGATTGGTGCATTACTGATTGCACTGAGCGTTCTTTTAAGCCCCGTGTCCTCAAAATTGGGGATTCCAATCCTTCTCGTATTTCTTGCGGTAGGTATGTTGGCTGGGGAAGATGGCCTTGGCGGAATCTTATTTGATAATTATTCCATCGCTTATTTAGTCAGTAACTTAGCGCTCGCCATCATTCTTTTGGATGGCGGGATGCGAACGCGAGTCGCCAGTTTTCGGGTCGCCTTGTGGCCTTCGGTGTCGTTGGCAACCATAGGCGTAGCCATCACGACATTGTTAACTGGCTTGATGGCGACCTGGTTGTTCGATTTGGATTTATTGCAAGGTATCTTGGTTGGCGCGATTGTCGGTTCAACGGATGCGGCCGCGGTCTTCTCTTTATTGAAAGGGCGCAGTCTGAACGAACGTGTTGGCTCGACGTTAGAAATTGAATCGGGCACCAACGACCCAATGGCGGTGTTCTTGACCGTTACGTTAATTGCGATTCTTTCTAGTACGGGAACGGAGTTAAGCGCCGGCTTTTTAGCGCTCAGTTTTGTTAAGCAGTTTGGTATCGGTGCGCTTCTTGGTTTTGCTGGTGGCTGGGTCTTGTGGAAAGTCATCAATCGCAATCAACTGCCGGATGGCTTGTACTCGATTTTGACCGTCAGCGGCGGCTTGATCATTTTCGCGTTGTCGAACTCGTTAGGCGGCAGCGGTATTTTGTCGATTTACGTCGTGGGTTTATTGCTGGGTAACCGTCCAACGCGCAGCCGTCATTCGATTCTGCATGTATTAGATGGTATGACGTGGCTAGCGCAAATTGGCATGTTCCTCGTGCTTGGTTTGTTGGTTACGCCGTCGAACTTGCTGAGTATTGCGGTGCCAGGCTTGGCGCTTGCGTTTGGTATGATTTTGTTTGCCCGTCCTATTTCCGTGTGGATTGGACTGCTGCCATTTAAGAGCTTCACGCCACGTGAAAAGTGGTTTGTCTCTTGGGTTGGTTTGCGTGGCGCGGTGCCAATCATTCTTGCGGTATTCCCTATGATGGCTGGTTTGCCAGACGCGCAGCTGTACTTCAACTTGGCCTTCTTCGTGGTTATGGTATCGCTGATCGTTCAGGGCGGTACGCTGACCAAAGCGATGTCGCTTGCCAAGGTTGAGTTGCCACCAAAGCCTGAGCCAATCTCTCGCACTGGTGTGGAGATTTACCCAACCAGTGAGTGGGAACTGTTTATCTACCGATTGAAAGCGGATAAATGGTGCATTGGCGAACCGCTGCGTAGTTTGTCGATGCCTGAGGGCACGCGCATTGCGGCTGTTTTCCGTAATCAAGAACTGCTTCACCCATCGGGCAGTACCAGGTTGGAAGAAGACGATACCCTATGTGTATTGGCTCAAGAGAAAGACTTAGCTGCACTGAGCTTGTTGTTCAGTGAAGCGCCGGAGAAAGCCTCTCTGACTCGTTTCTTTGGTGATTTCTTCTTAGATATTGAAGTGAAGCTGGCCGACGTGGCGATGATGTACGGTTTGAATTTGGGCGATGAACTGCAAGATAAAACCTTGAGCAATATTGTTGAAGAACAGCTGGGTAGCACGCCTGTTTTGGGCGACCAGTTTGAATGGCAAGGATTGCAATGGGTAATCGCGGACGTGGTGGATCACCAAGTGACTAAGGTTGGTTTACGTTTACCCAATGAAGAAGAGGAAGGGGAAGAGGAGGACTAAGTCCTAATCATTCATTTCCGTTAACATGATGACGGCTTGCGTGCGGTTCTTCACGCCGAGCTTGCGGAAAATCGCCGTCATGTGTGCTTTGATGGTGGCTTCTGATACATTCAACTCGTAAGCGATTTGTTTGTTCAGCAAGCCATCAGACAACATCCCCAACACTTTGTATTGCTGTGGCGTTAGCGCGGCAATCTTCTCTGCTAAATCATTACACGCTGCGTTATTGGTGATCAGCCCTTCAGGGAAGTATGGGTCGCCATTGAGCACTTGGTTGAGTGCATTGACCAGTTCACGCATATCACTCGATTTCGGAATAAAGCCAAACGCACCATGGCTCTTCACTTGACTCACCACCGTTGGCTCTTCGCTGGCGGATACCACGACGATAGGCAAATCTGGGTATTCCGCTCTTAAGTGGATAAGCCCTGACATTCCATTAGCCCCAGGCATTTTGAGATCCAACAGCACCAAATCCGGCTCTTCCTCTTTGGAGAGTAATGCAAGCAGGGCATCAAGAGAGTCTGCTTCAAGCAGATTGGCACCACTGACAGCCATGTGTACCGATTGGAACAATGCATTACGGAAGAGAGGGTGATCATCGGCGATGATGATGGTGTAGGTCGAATCCATGACGTTAAACACTTTTGACTATTTCGTTAAATGAATTATTGTCCAGCTTTGAGAAGGTGGACAATATTTATTCGCTAAAAGTCTGAACCAAATCGACTTTTATTAGGAAAATTGCATATAGCCGCATTTTTCTCATTCAAATCTGTGCAACAAAAAACGCCAGCGAAAATCGCTGGCGTTTGAATGATGTGATATCAGAATCGATTGATGTGCTCTAAGAAAGGCTCGGCTTGCATAAAGCCAGTTAAACGAGCGTTTGAAACGTGTTCGCCTTTCGCATCCCAGAATTCGATGGTCGGCAAACCCAGTACGTTCATGTGTTTGAGTAGCTCAATATCTTGCACTTGGTTTTTGGTGACATCCGCTTGCAGTAACACAAAGTCTTGCAGCTTAGCTTCGACTTTTGGATCGTGGAAGGTGTACTTCTCAAACTCTTTACACGCTACACACCAGTCGGCGTAGAAGTCGAGCATGACAGGTTTACCTGCTGCTTTCGCTAGCGCCAGTTGCTCTTCAAGCTCGGCCACATTAGCAATGCGAGTAAAGCTAACCGTTGTTTGCTGTGCTTGGGTTTCGTTATTGCCAAACCAATAATTCAGTGCTGGTTGCGCGGAGGCGAACAAACCGAGGACGGCAATAATGCCAATTGCGCTTTGCTTCCAGCCACCAAACTCCAAGCTGTTTTTGATGTGATACAACCAACCAAATGCCGCGATACCGAGCGCAGACCACAACGCCGTCGACCACATTTCTGGCAAGATACGCTCAAGCAAGAAGATTGGAGCTGCCAGCAGAATGAAACCAAATAGTGTCTTCACGCGGTCCATCCAACCGCCAGCTTTTGGCAGCAGTTTGTTGCCAAATACCGCCACGAGAATCAGCGGAATACCCATACCCATCGCCAGTGCGTAAAGCGCAATACCACCAGTCAGCAAGTCACCACTTTGTGCAACGTAGAGTAGTGCGCCCGACAGAGGTGCTGTGGTACACGGTGAGCACACCAGACCTGAGATCGCACCCATCGCGAATACGCCTGCGCTGCTGCCGCCTTGCTGTTTGTTACTCAGGTTGTTTAGCCACGTTTGTACACTGCTTGGCAATTGCAGGGTGTACACACCAAACATGGAGAGTGCCAACGTGACGAATAAGATACTCAAACCAATCAACACATATGGGTGTTGCATCGCTGCTTGGAACTGCATGCCTGCTGATGCCACCACTAAGCCGAGAAGAGTGTAAGTCAGCGCCATGCCTTGCACGTAAACTAGGGATAAACCCAGAGCGCGGCGTTGGCTGAGTTTCCCGCTGCCAAGTACGATGCTGGTCAAAATTGGGTACATTGGCAGAACACATGGCGTAAACGCTAAGCCTACACCAAGAGCTAAAAACAGCAGCGGAGTCCACCAATTGTCAGCAAGGTTCGCCGCGAGGCTGTCTTGCTCAGTGACTGGTGCTGGAGTGTTGTTTGATGACACTGACGTGCTCGCCGTTGGTGATGTCGCGCTTGTTTGGTTGTTGTTTGCTGTCGATTGCGTTGGTTTTGTTGCGACTGCGGAATCAGCAATGGAAGCCGTAAAAGCGTCTATTGGAATGATGCGAGTTTCTGGCGGGTAGCAGAATCCAGCCTTTGCACAGCCTTGATATTGCACGATCACGCGTGCACCTTCTTGCCACTCATCAAGCGGTACATTCACAAATAAAGGCGTGGTGTAGATATGCACATCACCGAAAAATTCATCTTTATGTGGCGTGCCGTTTTCCATTTGCAGTTCGCCAAGAGAGATGTTTTCACCAGACACAGACAAGCGCTCTTGATACAGGTAGTAGCCGTCTCGTACCTGCCAATCGAGCATCAATTTGTCGTCTTGTTGGTAGAAGTTAAACGGGAACGCTTGGTCGACCGGAACAAAGCTGTCGTTGCTGCTACCAAAGCTGTTGTTCTGGCTATTGTTAAACTGGTCTTTGCCAAATAAAGCTAAAGACGGAGTGGAAAAGGTAATGAGCCCTAAGAGTAAAACGGAAAGTAATGCGCGCATAAAAGGTTCAATTCATCTTAGATAATTGCCGTTAGTGTAACTCAATCAGACCCGCAGGCGAGTTAATAAGTTTCATCCAAGTGAAGATTTGTTAAGCAATACTCAAGGCGCAGAAAAGAAAAAAGGGAGCCGAAGCTCCCCGAGTAAGACTCTGTTTCTACTAGATCAGTAGACCACCGAATGCGAAGCCAAGTGCTACCGCTGATGCGATGGTGACCACGCCTGGAACGAAGAACGGGTGGTTAAATACGTACTTACCGATACGAGTTGAACCCGTGTCATCCATCTCAACCGCAGCTAGTAGCGTTGGGTAAGTTGGTAGTACGAATAGCGCACTTACTGCTGCGAAAGACGCAACCGCTGTTAGTGGCGCTACACCGATTGCAAGTGCTGCAGGCATAAGCGCAACGGTAGTTGCACCTTGAGAGTAAAGCAGCATAGACGCGAAGAATAGAACAAGTGCTAGCATCCATGGGTAGTCAGCTAGTAGTGCACCAGCCACTTCTTTGATGCCATCAACGTGCGCGTTAACGAACGTAGAGCCCAGCCATGCCACACCAAGAACACACACACACGCGGTCATACCAGAACGGAATGTCGCTGCTGCTGGGATTTTGCCAGCATCAATTTTACAGCTCATTACGATCGCCGCGGCTGCTGCCAGCATTACTGTCATGATTGCTTCGTTACGACCCAGTGCTGGGTTCTCGATTAGACCCACTGAACCAGAGATAGCCGCTGCGTAGCATACGACGAAAGCGATAGCGCCAAGGAAGATGAACGTCGCTTTTTTCGCAGTTGGTAGGATTTCGCGTTTTGCTTCTGTGTTTAGCTTGATTAGGCCTTTCTCTAGACGCTCTTGGTATTCAGGATCGTCTTTTAGCTCACAGCCCATGAAGTTCGCAACGAATGCACCGATCATACAAGCGATGAACGTGGTTGGAATACAGATCGCAAGTAGCGTTAGGTAATCCACACCAAACGGATGCAACATTGCAGCAAACGCCACAACTGCTGCTGAAATTGGCGACGCTGTGATAGCGATTTGCGATGCCACAACCGCGATAGACAGTGGACGAGAAGGACGAACGCCTTGGCCTTTCGCTACTTCTGCAATAACCGGTAGAGTAGAGAATGCTGTGTGACCTGTACCAGCCATTAGTGTCATTAGGAATGTTACGATTGGCGCATAAAAGGTGATGCGCTCAGGATGTTTACGCAAAAAGTCTTCCGCAACTTGTACCATCCAATCCAAACCACCAGCCACTTGCATTGCTGCGATAGCCGTGATTACAGACATGATGATCAAAATTACGTCAACAGGAATGTACGCTTGGCTTGTCGGGACACCCAAGATCAAAGACAACGCAATGACCCCAGCACCACCGGCAAAACCAATGCCGATACCGCCGATTCTTGCCCCCAAATAGATGAAGAGCAGAACCACGAAGAGTTCGACCATGACCATATTGATACCTCTTTAGTTTTTTATTTGATTCTGATTTTTTGAACACTCAGGAACAGGAGTAAATGTTCAGAGAATCAGAACCCAGCGGCCTACGGCAATAAAAGCTTATTAAAAATGTGGTTACCGTGAAAAAGCCTAAAAAAGGGGCCTGGATGGCCCCCCTTAGCTTCAATGCTTACTCGTAGCGTTTCGCTTTGTAAGTAGGATGCATGAAGTTTTC
Organism: Vibrio sp. Y20_XG_PY13; assembly: GCF_024181925.1. Classification (NCBI taxonomy): domain Bacteria; kingdom Pseudomonadati; phylum Pseudomonadota; class Gammaproteobacteria; order Vibrionales; family Vibrionaceae; genus Vibrio; species Vibrio sp. Y20_XG_PY13. The sequence continues at coordinate 31,457 of NZ_JAMZAL010000010.1, forward strand.
AACTGTTAAGATTTCATCAAGTTCTTCTGCAGTTAGCAGGCCGCGCTCAAGTACGACTTCACGAACACTCTTACCAGTTTCTGCACAAATCTTACCGACAATGTCACCTTCGTGGTGGCCAATGTATGGGTTTAGGTAAGTTACGATACCGATTGAGTTGTAAACGTAGTTCTCACAGATTTCTTTGTTTACAGTGATGCCGTCGATACATTTATCACGTAGGTTCACACACGCATTGTGTAGTAGAGAGATAGACTCAAACATGCTTTGTGCGATAACCGGTTCCATTACGTTTAGCTGTAGCTGACCGCCTTCTGCTGCGAAAGAAACCGTGTTGTCGTTACCTAGAACTTTGAAGCAAACTTGGTTTACTACTTCTGGGATAACTGGGTTTACTTTCGCTGGCATGATTGAAGAACCTGCTTGCATTTCAGGTAGGTTCAACTCGTTTAGACCTGCGCGAGGACCAGAAGAAAGTAGACGAAGGTCGTTACAGATCTTCGATAGTTTCACTGCTAGACGTTTTAGCGCGCCGTGAGTCATTACGTATGCACCACAGTCAGAAGTCGCTTCGATTAGGTCTTCTGCAGGTACAACGTCAAGGCCAGTTACTTCCGCTAGGTGTTTCACTGCTAGAGCTTGGTAACCAGTTGGTGTGTTAAGACCAGTACCGATTGCGGTTGCACCTAGGTTGATTTCTAGTAGGAGTTTAGATGTGTAATCTAGAGCACGAATCTCTTCGTTTAGCGTTACAGCCCAAGCGTGGAACTCTTGACCAACTGTCATTGGTACTGCGTCTTGAAGCTGAGTACGACCCATCTTCAATACGTCTTTGAATTCAGTTGCTTTAAGATCGAATGCGCCTTTTAGGTATTCAATCGCTTCCATTAGTTTGTGTACGCTGTTGTAAACCGCGATACGGAAACCAGTTGGGTACGCACAGTTAGTAGATTGGCTCTTGTTAACGTGGTCGTTCGGGTTGATGAACTCGTATTGGCCTTTTTCTTTGCCCATCAGTTCAAGTGCAACGTTCGCGATAACTTCGTTAGTGTTCATGTTAACGGAAGTACCCGCGCCGCCTTGGAATACGTCTGAAGGGAACTGATCCATACACTTGCCTGTTTCTAGGATCAAATCACACGCTTCTAGGATGTAGTTAGCAACTTCTTTAGGAATGGCGCCAAGTTCTTTGTTCGCCAACGCCGCTGCTTTCTTCGTCATCACCATGCCGCGTACGAACTCAGGTACGTCAGAAATAGTTACGTTAGAGATGTTGAAGTTTTCGATCGCACGTAGGGTATGAATGCCGTAGTACGCATCAGCAGGGACATGACGTTGACCTAATAGATCTTCTTCAATACGAGTGGCTTGGTTTGCTGTTTTTGGAGCATCAGATAGGGTAGCCATAGCAGGATCCTTAGATGATAATTCTGATAATAAAGTTATTTATTAGCCATTTCTGCAATCTAGAATCCATTCATCAGAATTTTTGGCTGGAAAATCCGTCCTGACTTATGTGGCACATCATACTGCACCTAGCGCATAAAAATAGTAACTAGATCACCTTTTTCGCTTTTCATGAGTCAATAATTTGCAAAGTATGAACGGGTTATTAATAACCCTTTGTGGGTATTCAATTTTCCTCGACAAACATGGTTTTTTAGAGTTCGAAATTGGCACTTTTCAAGCACGAAAAAATCGGTATGCGCACAAATGCAACGCATAAATGTATAGCGTGTTTTCGCAAAGTTTGCCTGTGTGTTCGCCTGAATAAAAAAGCCATGAGTATGAACACGCTTTTTTACAACGATTCGTTTGAGGTTACTTGGCTTTTACCATTACACTGAATTAAACAAAGGAGGGCGTGTGTTTCCTATCTTATTATTGGCGTTTATTTTCGTCCCAATCATTGAAATTGGCTTATTTATTCAGGTGGGGGGCTTTTTAGGTCTCTGGCCAACCATCGCATTAGTGCTGATCACGGCATTTGTCGGCGCGTCATTAGTGCGCAGCCAAGGTATTCAAACCTTGATGTCTGTTCAGGGCCGTCTTGAACAAGGCGAAATTCCAGCACAGCAAATTTTTGAAGGTGTGATGCTAGCGGTTGCCGGTGTGCTATTGCTGACACCCGGCTTTATGACCGACGCGTTGGGTATGGTGGTATTGCTGCCTGCGCCGCGTGCCGCGATTGCGAAATACTTGATGAGCAAGATGGTCGTCAAAACCATGCATAGTGGTGGCTTCCAAGGTGGTTTCTCAAACCAAGGGCCATTTGAGCAAGATCCATTTCATCGTGACCCGTTCGATTCTCGCTCGGACAACGGCAACACCTTCGAAGGTGAATACGAGCGTAAAGACGACGATGATCGTAACAAGCTCAACTGATTGAATCAGTGAATCAAGAAAAAAAAGGGCGCATTCCGCGCCCTTTTTTGTGTCTGGAATTCGTTGAGCTTACAACGCCCCTTCAAAGCCCATTTGACGCCAGGCTTCAAAAGCAATGATCGCAACGGCATTCGAAAGGTTCAGGCTGCGCGCGTCTGGCATCATTGGGATGCGAATACGCTGTTCCATTGGCAAGCCTTCAATGATCTCTGCTGGTAGGCCGCGAGTTTCAGGACCAAACATCAACACATCACCTGCTTGGTATTGCGCATCAACGTGGTGACCTGTGGTTTTGGTGGTGCAAGCAAACAGACGGTAATTGCCTTGCTTTTCTTTATCGAGATATTCCAAGAATGCTTGATAGTTCTTATGACGCGTTACGCGAGCCAAATCGTGATAATCCAATCCTGCGCGGCGGACTTTTTTCTCTTCCAGATCGAAACCCAGCGGTTCAATCAAATGCAGGTTTGCACCGCAGTTGGCACAAAGTCGAATGATGTCAGGAATTATTGCTACCTAAATATGTTAATATTTTTAGGTTTAAATTAAAAAGTATCTTTAGAACAGGTTTTTAGTAGCTAATCATTTCCTAAAGAAAGCCACCTAAGAAAAAAAGTGTATAATTGAACACACAATTGGCGTAAGTTTAAGCGCTATCACTAATCCATTGTCATTATTAATATTATGTTTCATATTGCTTTGTATTCACCAAAAATAGCTGCTAACGCTGGTAATATTATTCGGTTAGTTAGTAATAACGGTTGCCATTTACACCTGATCGAACCACTTGGTTTTGATCTTGAAGAGAAGAAACTACGACGTGCAGCTCTCGACTACAGAGACCTTGCAAGAGTGACTGTACACCCTAACTACTCTGCTTTTAAAAAAGCAATGGAGGGGAAGCGTATATTTGCTCTTACGACGAAAGGCTCCCGCCCACATGATAACCCCTGTTATGTTGAAGGTGATGTCCTTTTGTTTGGCTCCGAAACGTCGGGTTTACCAGATGATATTCGTAATGAAATATCTGAAGAACAACGTATTCGCATCCCCATGTTACCTGATGCTAGGAGCATGAATTTGTCTAATGCTGTAGCTGTTGTTAGTTATGAAGCGTGGCGCCAGGTTGGCTTCACCAAGGGTAAGTAGACTTAGGAAAGTGCACTAACTGTTATCTATCCAGTAGGGACCTCTTTTGTTGATATAGCTCGCTCGATTAAGCATTCATTGGTCATTGGCTTAAAAAGTTTAAATTTTAAAACCTTACAGACATGATTACTGAGGTAGAATTGACCTACCCACGTGATCATTTTTTGTTGCTTTTAAATAAGAGCTCCAGAACAAGTGGGTACCGTTCCTAAAGTATAGAACCTTGTATTTCTCAATTCCGTTATTGATTCTCAGTATTTACTTCACTTATTTCCTTATGTTGTCCACTTGTGTAAAAACAGGTGGCTATTCCCATAAGAATTGTTATCCAGACTATAGTCGACAGTAGAGCGTTTGCTTGAGAAAATAACGCCCCTCCTATAAAAAAACCGAGTCCCATGCCCAAAGATGATGTGAAGAAATTATATACCGCTAGACGCTGAGTAACAGGTTTATCAATGTCTGTGATTATGTCTAAGCAAGTTTGAGGTGTAATGAACTCGCCAATTGAAAAAAGTATGACAATTATGACAAGCCATGTCATATTTGTAGCTTGCATTGAAAGTATTATAGCTAAGCAAGACATAGATGAACCAATAAATATCAAGTGTCTAGAAAGTTCATACGTAGATATTTTTTTCAAAAAGTATCCCGCGAGTATAGCTATTGTAATTAATACAATTGCATTGAGTGAAAATATCAGTCCTATACTATTTGGTATTCCAGTTCTCTCTATATTTAGCGAAATAAATGTATAAAGTTGAGCTTCAAATGTGAAGTGTAACATTGCTCCAAGCGTTAAGTATCGGAACTTAGGATTATTGATTAACTCAGTTGTTACGGTAGCTAGAAAGCTTTTTGGATTTTTTCGAGTATTGCTTATCGTTGAGTTTTTAACTTCCCTCGATGGAATTGACAACCTTAAGATCAGTACAATCAATGCACAGAGTGCAAATAAAGAACTTGTAGTAAAGAATAGATAATCATGGCCATAATTATTAATAATGTACTGACCTATCAATGGGCCTATCGCTCCCCCTATGCTATTTACTAACTTTATTCTCGTAAATAACAGTGACTTTTGGCTCTGAGTTGATAGGCAGTTTATCTGTAGAGAACGAGAATAAGTAAAATACAAACCTATCGCATATCGATAAATGAAAATAGATAGAGACACTCCTGCCAATATAATGATATATAAATCAAATGTACTAATAAAACCCATTATAAAAAGGGATAGAGAGAACATCGTAAGTGAAAAGATCAACCCTATAGATTGATCTTTTACTTTTAATGTCAGCAAACTAAATAATGACAGTAAGCTTCCAGATATTACTCCTATCATCATTAACAAACCAACATTATCACTGCCAATATAAGTACTTGTATTTAAGTATGTCACCAAAAATGGATAATAAGAGAACATAGTTATACAAGATATAAACATGACTATTAACAAAATATAATTGGACCGACTCATTTTAAAGGTATTCTCCTATCGGATGTCTCTCATAATGTCTATTTGTTCAATACCATCTCTAATGCAATAAATTACGTACCCATTTCGATCACTAGACTTTCTTATTACATCTGACGTCGAATGAGTATTATTGGGTTCTTTTATATGTCTGACATATGGATTACAATACAACTTCTGGATGCCTTTAAGGACTTTGCCTACAGGGGGGAGTGGAAAAAATGCTATTGCGCTTTCACGTTCCACTTTTTTCCTTGAATTGTCAAAGTCGTAATCCATATGGCTTAGTATCGAGAAATTATATAGGTCAATATTGGTCGACAAAGCTACTAACTCTGGGATTGAATCTCCACCAACCCGAGAGTGAGCTTCAATAAGTGATATTCTGTTATTACCATCCACTTTTACTTCAATATGGCTTGGGCCATTTTTGTATCCAGCATGGCTAAGTAATTGGTCAACAAACAATTGTAGTTCTTGGTATAACTTGCCCGTATTATTCTTTTTCGTTATAAGGTGATTACGTTCAACAAACATACTTGGAGAGTCTTCGAACAAACCTTTCTCTGTCACTGCATGAAGCGTATGTATACCTTCTTTAGAGAAGCATTCTAGTGAAAACTCAGAACCAATAATAAAAGCCTCCGCAATGTATGCTTCATCCAGATCAAGTATGTTCATAACGTCTTCATGTGATCTAATCAGATGTATATTTCGACTTCCTACACCATAGGCTGGCTTTAAAATCATTGGCATGCCAAGCTTATCTGCTGCTGTAATTAGATCTTTTTTATCTTTGACCTCCATGAATGCTACTTGGTTGAGTGGAGTATCTTCCAGTTTTCTTCGCATATTGAGTTTGTTACTAAAAAAGCGATACTGTTCATAATAAGTATTTGTTTCATTTAGCTTGTCATTCACTTTAGCTGTAAAACAAGATGCATGTTCAGATAATGTTAAGGCCTTAGAAATACCAGAATCTCTACACAATCTAACAACTTGATCTACTGAATCGTCTAATTCAAAGTCGCAAATAAGAACTAGATCTGCGAACTTTTGTGGTTCTAATGGGCATAATTTATTAGACTGAACTAATAGGATCTTTAACCCATGTGTTTTAGCTCTATCAACTACTTCTTTCCCGCTACCAATAATACAAATGGCTTTATTCACAGATTTCTACTCCTGTACCTTCTAATAGTTCTATCACTACACTTTCTACTTCTTCTAATGAGCCTGCCTTGAGTTGAATATAACCTAGTCGATCTTCTCCGCTACGCAATCCATCAACCGTTCGAGGAAGGTTGTAAACAGTCGCATGCTTAATAAGTTCTGAAGGGTGAGTTACTTTAATACTCTTTATCGACTTGGGTTCGGCTGATGTGATAAATGCCACGGCACACACACCATCACTCTTAGCAGTCGGTTCCGGAATTGGTAGCCCTAGATGAGATGCTACCATCAGTGCTGACGGGGGAATGCCATACATGCTCTCAATCAAATCTGAAATCATGCCGCCTGGAGGTCTAGGGTTAATTTCAATGAGATAGACTTGCCCTTCAGATATTTTGAACTCAACATGAACATAAGTATTAGTGAGGCCTAAATGGGTAAGGGCACGACATATATGTTTTTTTACTTCAATATCAGTAGGTTCATTGAGTGAATATGGAAATATGTGGGCCAGCTCTACACAAAATGGTGGTGGTGTAGTGATTTTTTTTACAATCCCAATGAGTATCCATTGTTCTATGGTTGCATCAAATGTTAGCTCTGCACTATATTCTTGACCAGATATGTATTTTTCTAGCAATACAGATTTAGTTACTGAAAAACCTCGTCCATTAACTTTGCTTAAGTTGTTAATGCGGGCGATGCCATCGTATAGCTCTTCAGGATTTAAGCAGACTTTTACCCCAACGCTCCCGCTTTCGTCCACTGGTTTAAGTACAATAGGGTAATTAAATGATGGTGAATTTGAATGATAAATCTCATGAGGTATTTCATATGCCGTCCCCGACAGATTTTGTCTAAATAAGCTCTTATCTCGTACTGTTAATAAGCTTTTTACACTAGGGTGATAAGGTAGACCTAAATATTCAGCCATAATACCTGCTTGAATGACTCGGAAGTCATCAAACGCTAGTACTGCTTTGATATCGGCTTGAGTCGCAACCCATGCCAATAACTTTGTAATATCATAGGTATCTATAACAGCAACTTCATCCGCAACCAAAATTGGATTAAGCTCTACTGAATTATACTCAGCAGGATCTTTACAGACAAATATCGTGCGGTAACCCAACTGTTTAGCTTGCTTCAAAGCAATTGTTCCATTACCAGCTAAGTTACTCTCAACTATAATAACGTTCATATTATTTATGCTCGATTGGTTATAAATGACTTTATGCCATTAGTTAGATTTTGGGTTAGGGCATCTATCAAGAGTTCTCTACCTCGGGAAAAATAGTTTTCGCTAGGAGGTAACTTGAATAGTGAATCTAAGCCTTCGGAGGAACCTTTTGTTAGAGCGCTGATGATATACATAAGCTCAGTGTCTTTATGTATATAGGTTTGTTTGAGTCCCACTGACGAAAAAGCAATTCTGGCCTTACAGCCATTGAAACCAAGAGAGTCTGCAGGTGATAGAGAAAGCTTTTGATCACGTAATAGATGCTCACAAAACTGAACTCCAGTAACTTGGTTACCTTTCTTGGATGCTAAGTTATCAAAGTCCAACAAAATCCCGTGTCCTGCGACAGGTTTATGTCCGATAAAGACCAACTCCTCCCCTAATGCGTTGTTTACATCAAAGATCAAACTTTCAATCAATGATGCTCGGTATGCGCATTCGGCGTTGTTCTCTTTTATATAGCTTCTACAGTGCTCTAAGCCATGCCGAACCATCTCCAGAGATACATTGTTCATAGAGGGGTTCTTTGAACTAGATATATCTTTAAGCCTTTGGATGATTTCCCTTCCTCCGCAAGCCCAGCCAACTCTTTGGTTTGCAAGGTTCAACACTTTTGAGGCGCTTTTAATCGTTACAAGATTGTTTGGGTAACCTGCGTAGAACTGGCCCAATTGAGGGGTTCTTGTATTAGGAATAAATTCAGTCCCAGCAAAAACACTGTCAACAAAAACCATAAGGTTGTGTTTAATAGAAGTTTCGGCTATCTGACTTAACTCCTTCTCCGTGTATATGGCACCTGTTTGTGTTGGATTAAACAGAAATAGTACATCTATATCATTATTCTTTATCTGATTTTCTATGTTATCTGACGTTATTTTGTAGTCATTGGAAGGTGAAGTGTAATCACATATTAAAGGTACACCATAGAGATCAGACCATTTTATTAGATTATGATAAAATGATGATGGAACTAATGCTTTCTTATTTTTTTGGCTTAATAAGGTGAATATTGAATCGAATATGCTTGTAGAGCCGTTGGCAAATAGTACGTTGCTTGCTAACTCTGGTGGTATCTGATCGTCCAAAAAATCATTAATTACCCAATCCACCAGTTTGGTGTTCTCCGTCATTACATGATAGTCATCTGGAGAGTGGTTATGATCGAGTAGAGACATCACTCCCGCGCATATAATGCTAGGATGGGGACGTCGAGTCCCATCTCCATGAGACAGCGAAATAACATCTTTATCAAACATGCTAGAAAATGATTTTTTTCCACTTAAATCATTACCAGAAAGTACACGTTTAGCATTTTCATATTGAAATAAAAGGTTATTATGCATACTTGACCTTCACTTCTTTATATTTGGCTAGTATTTCTTGCGATACTTCACGAGCTTCATTGAGGTGGAAGCCTTGTAAGTCAATATTTAAGAATCTACGAAATATGTCTTGTGAAAAGTCTGTAACCTTCAAGTAGCCTTGTTCAATTGATTGGATGCCATCGTAATTTTGCCCTTGTTCATTAATGGCTTTAGCATCTGATAATGTCATATGTTCAGGTAAATCTAACTCTACCTTCCCGTTAGTGATTTTTACCGGATAACCACCTACAAGACCATTGACCCCAGGTGCGTGTGTTTGAATGTAACCTTCATCAGATATAAGTCCCTCTAGCACGCTTACTGCTGAACTAGACGTAACCCACATACCCTCTTTTCCGCGTTTTCGTTTTAATGAAGTCTGGATATGTGCAAAAATTGCATCAAAGTTTATGTTTGAAATTACCTTACCATTAGAAGAAACTTCGATATGGAAAGGAGCTCCATTAGTATGTCCTGTTGACGGAATAGTATTTCCTACTACATGATGTGCAATCATTCTTATATCAATATCGGATATAGAGTTGTTAGTCATACTACTAACCGCATGTCGAATAGGCTGAACTATATTTGCAACGTTTCCTATACCTATTGCTGGTGCGTATGTAGAGTGCTGCAAAAGAGGATTAACAGCATCAGGAAATGCAGCGTTAACAACGAGTCCCTTGTATAAGGATAAGTTGCAAGCTTCCATCAACGCTACGACGGGAGCTGCGTGACATGCGGTCCATGGTCCTATTCCTGCCTTCGCAATTTCCTGAAATATTTTAGAGGGAAGCTCTGATGCAACCCAGTACGCTTGATCAGTCGCAGTATTGAAGATTAGATCGGGTTTGATTTCATCTATCGTAACTGAGCTTTCTTCTACATTGTAAAGATCCAAATGAATCGCTCGAACATGTAGATTTGTATTGCCTAAATTAGAGGATGTAAATTTAATGCTATTAACTAATAGGTGCGCTTCAGCTACATTTCTTGCACCAAAGATGACTTCTAGGTCGTTGTTTCGCCATGCTAATTGTTGACCAACCATTGATGCCAAGTTGCCAGATCCAATAATTAATATTTTTTTCATTGTCATAGGAAAACTCGATATGTTGGTTGGTTTTTATCTGTTAATGGTTCTGTTTGTGAAATAGAGCTGTTACTTTGGACTAAAATTGAATCTATTCCGCATTGATTAGCGCCAAGTATGTCAGTGTTAAGTGAGTCGCCTACCATACAAGTCGTTTGCTTCTTTGCTCCAATGCTTTCTATCGCATGCAGAAATATGCTAGTTTCTGGCTTTCCATAAACAGATACCTTTATATCGTTGCTTTCGCAATAATCTGTCATAACTCCAGCTGACATATGAATCTCTCCGCTAATAAATACCTTTTTATCAGGATTGGTTATGAAAACAGGTAGAGACTTTTCTTTAATTTGATTGGTTAATTGTATAAGTTTTTCTTCAGTATCTGTGAGGAGGTTGGAGCAAATGACAATGTCAGATGTGTCAATATTGTCACTCATTTTTGCTGGTAGTTCGTGTAACCATTTAGATGGTTCAATAGAGCCAATATGATAAAATGAGCTGCTGTCATTTTGCTTTATGAAAGCTTTTATCTCTTTTTGGGCAAGTGTTCCTGAAGTAATTACTCCGCTAAGATCTGATGTGTCCATCCCTTTACTTTCTAACATATGAGTAAGTTCAGTAGCAGTACGCGAAGTATTGCTGAGTAGTATAACTTCTCCATATTTCATTAATTCATCGAGTAATTTAATTCCAGATGCAATCAATTTGTGGCCATCATAAATAACTCCCCATACATCCACTAGATATGTGTCATATTGAGGTATCCCACCTAGTTTGATTTGCTTGACGTCATTAATTGTCATGTTTTAGACCTAGCTTATATAAGATTTTTATTTGTTTTTTGGTGTAATCACCTTGTTAATCGATGTTATGACAATGTACTCTTGCAGCATAGCAATTATTATTTACCATGGTATAAGTTTAAGTTATGACAAAGTTGTTTAGGGTCATTAATGCAATTTACTATTTCGATGCAGCAGCAAGGTTAGGTAGTTACAGCCAGGCAAGCGAGGAACTTTGTGTAAGTCAGGCGGCTGTGAGTCAGATGATTCGTAAACTTGAGCAAGCTCTCAACTGCAAATTGTTCGAGAAGCGATCGGGGAAGATGGCTTTAACGGATATTGGAAGATTATTATTTGAACACTCTCGTCAAGGCCTTTCTTCGTTGGAAGTGGGGCTAGAACACATTGAAAAGGCCAATTCAGGGAGCCCCATGTTTGTACAAGCTAGTCCCTCTTTTGCAATTTGGCTGATGCCTCGATTGTGGAGATTTTCCGTTGAGTTTCCCAAGACTCATATCCATCTGCTTAGTCAAGGTAGTGATCCTTCTATCAAAGCTGATATTGACATTAGGCAATCACAATCTTCAAATCTGTCAAATGATAAACACGAAGCTTTGATTACTAGTGAGCCAGTTTACCCTTTTTGTTCTCCAATGATTCAAAGTGATCTAAACATCAAATCGCCAATAGACTTATCTAAGTGCTGGTTAGTTTACAGCGCATCACTTGGTGAAGAGCAATGGCACCGATGGTTTAAAAATGCAGGAGTTGATGATGAGAATATCTACATTCCAAACAAATGGCTTGACGTATCATCTATTGATTTGGCTGTAAATACTGTGGTGGCAGGGCATGGGGCTTGTTTAGCAACTGAATCATCAACGACGGATTTGGTTCAGCGTGGGTTACTCGTTAAGCCTTTCGATATTGATTTAAGACCTGGTGTAAACCATTATCTTACTTACTCTAAACTTTCACCAAGAATTGAGAAAATAGATGAATTTATTGGTTGGCTTAAGAGAGAGCTTGATTAAAAGCGGTTGCCTATTGTGAAGTATCTCAGGGAAGGCACTTTTAATCAGTATTGAAATTGGAACGGAGGATCCCGAATAGTTGCTCAGGATGCTCCGAAATATGCATTATTAGTATTTATTTTTCCGGTATTATTGAAAATTGAATAGCAAAAGGAATTTGCTGAGTAACTGCTTTATCAACAATTTTCGGGTCGTCAGAAACGTAGAAGTTAGCAATAGGTGTAGAATATTTCTTTCCTAGTCTTGGTAGCTTGTTTTTAAAAATTGCCTCGAGATCATCCTTACCCTCTATTTCTGATAATTTTTTTGAAATTTCTGGGCAATGCGAGTTAACCCAACTTATGACCTCTACATGTTCTTGATCTAGCAAGTGGTATGTTTTTGACTTGGTACCATCTGGAAATTTGTACAGTAATACAGGCTTGTCTTGATCAAGTGAATCCTTATATTTTATAACTTCATATTCACTGCCGACTTTATGCTTAATTAGTTTGACTGAAAATAGATCATTATGTCCAGATTTTACAGAAGCTTCATTTCTAGACATGTTATCAAATGCTAGAGCTCTAATTTGACGAACTACACTTTCTCGAGCAGTAGAAATAGGAGTATATGAGTTAAAGGCTAAATATCTTATTAATTCATAAAGAGGCTTTGCCACTATTTTTCTTTCGTCAATATTTATCCACCAACGCTGATTTTCTGAATCTAAATCAGTTGGAAGTGGTAAAGAGTAACGATCTTGAGAAGGTGTTCTCGATAACTTACCCTGTATCAGAATTAGATTTATTCCGTTCTTAATTATATTCCTGCTTAAGTCACACTGTTGTGTACAGTTGAGTAAAACATCTGCCCCATCTTCGAATATTATTGGCTCCTGTTCATTCTTATAATTTGCTTTTACTAACACCAATCCGAAAGGGATTTTGTAAGGAATTTCTGTTGGGTTATTGTTTATTTCACTCAGTAAGCGTAAGGAGATACTTTGAAGACTAAACCTTGTTCCAGTAAAGTAGCTTGAAGCCTCAAAGTCATGCATTGCGATAGGTGATTCCTTAGAGTAACTACAGTACTTTTCATTGTTACTTTGTATATTTCTTTCTAAATTTTCCACTTTATCAATTAGATGCTTATTTGACTCTAAGCTAAATTGTAGTTTGTTTGATAGTACTGACAGCAAATGATCTGTAAAGGGAACGTTCTCATTGGAAGTGCATGCATGCATTTGATGTATGTATGGGTAGTCTAGAGACCATAGTTGTTCGAGAAGCGTACTAGTGGAGTCCGATATGGCACTTTCAAGCGCTTTTGACAACTCTCTAATCGCAAGACTTGCATTACCAACCTTACACATTTGTGAATATGCTAGTTGGATTTGAGTAGACGCACTTGGTTTACTTAGATCGATTTCTTTATTGAGTATTGAAAAGCTTAAAGAACTGATTTTAGCTTCTTTTCTGAAGGTTTTCTTTAAGTCCTCTAGTTCATCTCTTGAAGAAATTAAAAAAATACCAGGGGTATTATTTTCAGAAAAAATTTCCCCTAGATATTTAGCAAATCCCTCGGTGTCATTGTCATAATCATCACCCATGTACATGTCCATGATGATTATATCGTAGCCTTTTAGATCCCTTGCATTTACAGGGCGATCATTTCTTTTATTTACAGTGAACTTCTGATTATCACTAAAGCAATCTAGGAAAGGTTGGAAAGCCTTAGATCTATCTTTTATTTCCATTTCAGCTTGTTCAAAAAGTGTTTTAGTATGATCTTCTGTATTGAAAAGTTCAGCGTAACCTGTATCTAAGAAAGTTTCTTCTATAAAGCGGTTTGATTGTATGAAATCAATAGCTTTCTCTATATCTGAGTATTCATTGCCCTTAGTCTGAATTAAATACTCATGAGTGTTTTTGAACTCCTCGCTGTCTTCATCTGAAAGTAACTTAAAAAACTCACAATGAGGTAAATCGGAGAATTTTGTAAAAATATCATCATCAATAATTATTATATTTTTCATACTAGTATGTTTCTATTTTTCTGGTAGCTCTAAAATAAAGCGTCTTAGCCTTCCATCAACATCTTCCTGGGGGTCAAGGTACACAGAACACTCATGATACTCTGCAACTTCATTGCAGATGAATAATCCCAAGCCTTTGCCCTCAGGTCGGTTTGAGTAATAGGCTCTAAAGATATCCTTTTTAACAGAGGGTTCTATTCCTGGGCCATTATCTTTGACAGAAAGAACATATGATTTTGTGTCTAGGTTGATAAATATATTTCTATCTTTTTCACCAGAAACAAGCCCTTGTTGAAGCCAGTAAATAGAGTTAGCCAATAGGTTTTCTAATACTAGCGCAACTAGCCCTTTTACCATATGGACTTTGAAATCTTTGTTCTCATATTCATCATCTACAGTAAAGTAAATATTGATATTATGACGTTTTAACCTACCAGAGAAGCCATCGATAACATCTTGTATCGCTCTGGATAAATTAAATATTTCCTTTCTATTTCTTCCTGATGGACTCAACGCATCAACAGTTCTGATTCTTTTATTTGTGACATTAATTTGTTCACGAATAATAGAAATCACACCCGACATATCCTGATCAGGACTGTTCTTTTCCAAAACTTTTAAGTTGTCTACAGTTTTTTCTGTTAAGCGAGAGAGTTCATGTACTACTTTTTCTACGACCATACCTAGCCCTGCTAACTCGAGGACTTCGATGCGTTGATCTGTAGCTAACTTTATAGCTCTTTCATAATTTCTCAGATTTTCATATTGTGTTTTTAGAGTATGATCAATTTCAGACACTATATTATGTTTGTCTTTAGGGACAACCTTTTTCAGCTCCGCTGCTCTTTTCTGAGCTTTCTTTAGTCTAGCTTTAGCGTCTTTCATTGTCTCTTCGGCAGTCGCCTCTTGGGCCAATGTCTTGGTTTTGTTATCTTTAAAGACGCCTATATGTGATTTTAATTCTGGGTTTACAACGTTTGTTAATAGTTTCTTCAATAAATCTAGATGTTCACAATTTATGAGTTTTTCACGGTTTGCAGAGTCGAGTAACTTAGGGTTTTCTTTTTGAGTTATAGACAATGCCCCAACAGTTTGATAGCGGTTAAATGAAAATCCCTGTGACTTTAGAGAACCGGTATCAACCTTAAGCCAGTCATCTTCTAAGCTTCCTGTCATTCCTATTCTGAAGTTATCCCTGTAAATAGCGTATCCACCGCACCAGAGATTTAGCTCTTCCTTAATTTGGGCTGGAGAGTGGTCAATATTAGGGCCTTTTAAGTCGCTTCGATTAAACCACAGTAGATCAAGCCCAATACTACCAAGCTCTTGTAGTTTTGAGATATCCAAAGGTGTATTATTTTCACCTAATAATCTTAGCAAATCTTGCTCTGACCATTCCCTGATTTCTGGGCTAGATGTCCCTCTCCATATTAGTTCTGATCTTAACGAATATGGTTTTTCATCACTAATCGTAAGTTTTACATTAGCACTGAAGTTCGCTGCTTTTTTAAACCATGGATAGATCCTTTCAACAGGCTGTCGCTTTCCATTTAGGTATATAAGGATAGGAAACCTAGACTTTTTTCCAAATGGATTTTGAAGACGTCTAATATAAGAGTGTATAAAGTCAGATATCTTATCTTCGTTCCAATGGCCGTAAATACCTTTGATTAAAATCTGTGTGCCATGCTCCTCTTTGATCTTTGAGCTTCCAAGGGTGACAGGTATTTCTACTTGGTCTAAAAACAGTTTAGGGTCATCAAACTTCTTCCAGTCAAAATCTATTTGGTTTTCATGGCTATCTCCTTCTACTGCAGACTTCACTCTGGAGTATCTACCTAACCTCATCATGGAGAGCCGTCCAACCCCTTTTTCGCCAAGAAGTTCACTATCAGATTCGGCTTGTTTTTCAATCCATTTTGTTGGAGTTCCAATCACTAAGAAAGAGTTTTGTAGCTTGTCAGCATCCATTCCCACCCCATCGTCTTCAATTGAAATAGAGCACACCTCATCATATAGTTGATGAATAATATTTGAGAATTGGGCTGGCTCACAGCTTTCAAGCTTTTTCTCGAGAGCTTCAATGATACCTTCATATTCATAGTCATCTAAAAAGTTATTCTTAACTTTTTCTAATAACTCATCTTTGCTCAGTTTCTCTATATCAAAGATAAAGTTGCTTCTAGATTTCTTAAATGGGTTACAGATTTTTATAGAAACTTGTTTAGACTTGGCATCTAAAGCATTTTTTATTAACTCATTTAGCGCTATCTCATCAGAAGTGATCAGCTCTGCTCCAAGCTGTCTTAACGCTCTAGCTGCAATTCTAAAACCAGGAATTTTACTCATTATAAGTGCTCTCTTTAGCCCCTAACCTTATTTATGACAAATATTGCAGGCACCATTTCCCTCATCGGAAAAATACAGTTCGTCAATATCTTCTAAACCGACATGCAATGCGTTGACTGGCCTATTGTTCTTTTCTCTCAGCTTTCTAGCTTCAAAATCAGATTTTATCTGAATGATTCTTTGTGGCTGTTCAAGATCCTCTAGTGATTCGCCTTGAGACCAGAGGAAAGGTGAATTGCATTCTTTGGCTTTTTTCTCGTATCGTTTAGCTTCCTCAAATGCTTCAGGATGACGCTCTTTGAGGTTAACCCACTCAATTTTTTGTTGAAAAAAGCAAAACGTACAACCGCTTCTTGAACGCCACTCATAATACTTAGGTATGCCAAGAGGTGAGTCATTCAAAAGTTGAAAGACATCATTTCTTGTATAGCCAGCCTCTCTGAATGGGAAGTGTATATGTAAATTCTCATGATGACTGCTATATCCATCACGATGCTCTTCATCAGAACGAATAGCCACCAAACTGTGAACTATATGACCCTCTCTAAGCATCGAGTTCACCCAGTTTTTAAATGGCAATAACTTTAACTGGCGAGTACACCATCTAGTCTGAGCTGAAGGGAGGTAATTGCCATATTGTTCCAGCCAGAAATCGAAACCTCGTTCTTCGTTCAATCGAAGGATTGGTTTTCCTAAAAAACCCTCTAACTTATTAAGGTATTCATAAACCTCTGGAAGTTCTTTCCCTGTATCGGTAAAGAAATATTCTATATCCAACTCTGGATGTTCATGTTTCATAAAGATTGCTAATGCCGCGCTATCTTTACCACCAGAAAGCCCCAAGACATACTTATGCGCCATCATTTACCTCGTCAAGTTGCTCTAATGCAGAAATAAGTACAGACAGTTGTTCATGCCTATGTAACTTCGATGCTTTGAAGCTTCTTAGCATATCCGTTCCCATGACAGCTAGCTCTGACTGTCTTTTGTTGTCAAGTTCTATGCTGGTCTCTATCAGGCCTTTACGAGGGGTTGTATAGATGATGGCTACTGATTCACGCTGATTATCTAAACCATGGATATGAGCTACTGTCTCTAGCTTTCTAAACTGTTTGGAAAACTCGGCAATCCGGTTTTTTGCCGTGGTTACATCAAAGTCAGTCCAATCTTCAGTTTTTTTCTCCACAATAAGACCTAATACATCTTTTAAGGCAAATTGAGAACCATCGAAATTAGACATTCGAGCAATGAAGGCGTTTTCAGCCATAGTTGAAGCTTTATCCTTTATAACTAAAGCTCTTTCATTGAGGCGTTTAATATTGCTCTCATCTAGTTCTCTAAGTAATAAATCTGATAACTCATGCAGTAGTTTTGGATAGGCATTAATCAATTCATCCAAGGAGTTATGCAATTTTGATAGTAGTTTATCTATGTTTTCCGTCCCATAGATAGAAGCAATATCATGAAAAATTACTTTGTGAGGGTCTGATGCTCTCCTGATTTCATCCCTAAGTTTCAATGTTTCTTTAGCAAACTTCCTTGAACTCAGTGTCCAGCTAGGCAGACGACGAACTAGTGAAACTAATACTCTAGCAGCTTCAAGGGGAGACGCTTGTTCTGCAATTTTAAAATTTAAGCTATTTAGTACGGAAGATACTCCTTCTAGAAAGAGTTTTCTTTCCTTAGTAATCTCGACACCTTGTAGCTCAAACCTAGATATGTTTTGCAGGCTCTCATCAAGAGAGACTTCATCTACGTTAGGTAAATAGTACTGATCTTTGTATAAACCTAACTTTGATTTATTTGCTAAGTAAAATGCCCAAAATAGTAATGGAAGTAATCCTTCTTTTACACCGAACGGGGGGGTTCGCCAAAGCTCATAAATCCTGGAGATATTTAATTTTCCTTCAACAGAGTTGATAAGATTCATTGCCGCTTCCCACAAAAAAGCAATATTGCTATCTGTTGGCGCAGGCTGTGAAAATGACCAAGAGTTACTTCGAGAATCGAACTGATGAATCTGAGTAGCTTTCAAACAGGTCAAATAGAGCCCTTTCTCTGCTGGATAACCATCTATCCCTAAGTCTTCAATGGTTTCTGATTCTAGCATTTTATATAACAGCGCTTTTCGAGCCTTGACACTATTGCTTGATAGGATATCTCTATTGATCAACTCACTAGATATTCTAGGTGCATGAAAATACACTCTGTCTGCAATGTTTGAACAAAGTTGAGAAATATTATTATAGTACTCTCCATTGATAGCTTTGGAGTAATACCACTTCGCATTAACCACCGAAATTGATACAGCGTGCTTTATCCTTTCGACTGAAACTCGGCGTCTTTCTAATAGTTCTTTACGCGCAATGGAGTCACCGCTTAACTCTTGGTGAGACTCGATTTTATCCAAAGCTGAAATCTCTTGGATCAAATCGTAAATTTCAGCTCTGTTATGAGGAATACCAATTACGCTATTGCTATCATCATTCGCTAGTAAGCTGATAGCTGCTTCTGGAAGTTCATCTTGATCCAAGAGAAGTAGAAACTGTCCAAACTCGCTCTGGTTTGGTTTAAATGATGATATCTTTCCCTTAAGTGCTGAACTATCAACAGCTGATATCTTCATCCATCTTAATGCTCCAGTAAGATGAAGATGTTTTTTAGCCACTACAGGGTGTAGGCGGATGTGCTTTTCAGCATTATCTAGGTCTAGGTGACCTTTTGCTAGCTCGCTTTTAAGGGCTTTGTTGAAGTCAAAGTCACTTCCTTCAAATACAGACCATGCATCATTAAATCGTCGAAAAATAATGACTTTCCAGCTCTCTAATTCATTGAGAGCATTGTGGATTTCATCGTGAGAATAGGCTGGGTATAAGGTTTTTAAAATTGAGGTACTAGCACAAAGACCGGTACCATTTTTAAACAAGTCTATAACCGCAATACTTTTAGTCAGAGAAACATGCAGTTCTTTTCCATTTTGTATCGCCCTTTCTACAGAATTATTCGCTAATACCCATCGTTGGCTATCCATGGAGGCGATAATAGAAGGTTCTAGGTTCTCTTTCAGGTATCCCCAATACATATCTGGAGTATAAGATTCAAATGAGGTTGCTTCTGCTCGATTCAGGAAAGACTGAAAACCAAAGGTTTCCATTGAGCTTAAGAACCCAAATACACTGCGCTCATTTTGTCCATATTGCTTTTTTGATGCTGGTCCAAGCATCATTGCGGTTACGGGATGAATCGGCCAGCATTCTTGCAATAATTGATGGAAATCATCACTTATTGAGTAACGCTTTGTTTTTATGCAGTTAGCAACATCATAACAGATACGATAGGCTTCTTTACTTACAGAAGAATCGCATTTAATCGCCTTACCGATCAGTTCAATAGTTTCATCAGAGCTTGTTACCAATGGTATATCAGAAAATCTGCCTTGAACCTTTTCCCACTCATGTTGAATTTTTTCTGAAAAGTTTTGATGCTTAGCGTATTGCCTAAATGACTGATGCAATATACCCACTAAAACAATGCGTTCTTTGGCTCTAGAAACGAACTCAGCAAGCTCTTGGAAGAAATAGATATCATCCCCATTTTTCTCCGCACCTTCTAACAACTTCCCCATCTCATCAATGATTATTAAGAGGCCGTCGTTAGACTTTGATAGGTTTTCAAGTGAAGAAAATAAATTCTCTTGCGACGTAATGATAGTGCCCGTATGAGCTTCAACCGCTTGAGATATTACAGATAATGAATTGTTTCGACTTCCAACAACGGGTATAACTAGCCATCCCTTTTTATCTTTGGGAAAAGCTTCCTGAAAACCATCGACTAACGAAAGTTGGGTGATGTTGTTGTGAACTTCTTCACTTCCCAGTAATTTCGCTAAAGCTAAAGCTAAACTCGACTTGCCGCTACCAAAAGGGCCTGTCCACGTAAATGCTCTCTGGTTAGAGTTAATAATCTGCTGAGACATTGTGAATAGAAGCTTTTTAGCAGTTTCTAAGCAAACGTACCCACCTAATGCATCCGTATTTTTTAGATCGTCAGTCAATCGTATGGACTTTTGATAATAGGGTGCGATATTCACAAATTGACCTAGGACAGTATTATGACTCATAAGCTTTCTCCAGTAGTGCAGCCTTTAACTCTTCGAAGTCAGCGTTGGTGCGCAAAATCTGCTTTATGCCAGCTGAATCTGACCAAATTAATTGGCCTTGTGTTAGCTCTTCGATAGATAACAATCGTTCAGCTACAGAATTTTCATCCAACTTGAACACTCGCCCAGGAGAACTCTCTGCATATGTTATTAAGTCCAAAGATAAGGTATTCGAACTACTTTCTAAAGCGTTCCAAAAACACAATAATGAGTATGTAAATAGGTGATTATTCAGTGATTCTTTAGGGCCTCTATTGAATGAGAACACGCCATCTTCATCTTGATTTATCAGTCCCAACTCACTAAATACAGGCTCCGCAAAGTCTTCTTGATAACGTTCCGAGCCGCCTAGTTTTAATGCATAACTACGGAAAACTACATCCAAATCTTTTGACAAGCTGCTTAAAGAAACCTTTTTACCTTTCGAGTCAATCAACCTGACAAGCTCTTCCCTTACATCACTCTTTTTAAATTTACTTGCATTTAATCGATTAAACACATAGTAAATACTAGTGGCTTTATATCCTGTACTTGCTAGAACCCAATGTAGTAGCCATGTTGTCGTAACTGACTCTGAATACGGGTCCAGTCCACTATCTGAGAAGACTTTGTCTGATAGTGCAGTCAATTTAA
Source organism: Vibrio sp. Y20_XG_PY13 (assembly GCF_024181925.1). Classification (NCBI taxonomy): domain Bacteria; kingdom Pseudomonadati; phylum Pseudomonadota; class Gammaproteobacteria; order Vibrionales; family Vibrionaceae; genus Vibrio; species Vibrio sp. Y20_XG_PY13. The sequence continues at coordinate 52,312 of NZ_JAMZAL010000010.1, forward strand.
AATGAGAGTTATCATATTCCGTCATTACGTCACATGCTAAAGCCCAATACTTCATTGAAGCTAACATGTTTTTCCCCACGCCTAACTCAGCGAATTGCTGCGGATCTGAGAACTTTTTCTTTTCAATCAATCCATTAACTGACATGTCGATGACTTTCTTTATCCATGTTTGTCGTAACGGAAAAGTTTCGTGCCCACTGAACGTTAGGCTGTATTTGTTTTGGTCGAGAACGCTGTACATAAATACCTCATACTGGATGTAATTCGCCAGTGCATTGGCGTAGTATACTGTATAGACATTCATCATTAAAGTGAGTACTGGATAGGAGTATCCAGTAAGAGTGAGGTGAGTTAAAAATTAGATCGTCTCCTCAGTTGGAATGAGCACTTGTTCGTTAGGAAGGATTTTAAATATTAAAACTAGCTGATTACCTGTAGCGTATTTAGAACCTAAAAAGCTCTAAGCCATTTTCGATTTTGCGGCTACGCTCATGACTCAATGATAAGTTACAGGATAAACTTCAACTTAGTGCTATTGGGTGTCATAGGCGCTTTTCTAGCAGAAATATTGGATAAGCCATACAACAAAGAACTGTTTGATCATAAGTGGTTGCTTTTGGGGTTGACCTTTTTGCTTAAATAACACTCGGCCTTGGTTACCACTGTAAGAATGTTTGTCACGCAAGTTGCGTCATGCAGTCTGCGTGATAAACGGTGCAAAAATTACATTTGATAAATGCTTGTTACATAAATTTTGAAAAAATGATATGAAATTCATCTAGTTTGGTAGCAGTAGGCGTAGTTTTCATTCATTTCCAATCTTCTAAAACGTTACCTCATACATCAGTTTTATCCAGAGCTAGTTCATATAGTTTTGACTGAAGCTGTGTGACTCCAATCGCTCAATAAGCAATATACTACTCCTGAACTTAATATTGCTTTTTTGTTAGTTTAGCTTCTAGAAATTGAATGAATGTATCGTCTTCTACGTTAAATAGATCATAAGCAACACTTTGACATCCCTCTTGCGAGATTTCTGTTACTTTTCCTTTGCCCTCGTTTTCAAATGAAAACTCTCGTTGAAGGTTATATATCAACTGATTGAACCTAAGGTCAGCATTGCTTCCCCAAAGCTCACGTAACAGTGAAAGCGTCATTTCTATACGTTTTGGGTCACGCATCAAGGCTCTCCTTTTGCTCTAGTCTTAAATACAAGTTTGAATTAATCCTATGGCGACAATCATCAGTCACATTGAGTGTTGCTTCTAGTTTGAACTTTCATAGACTTGTGAAAGTAAATGGGTGTTCTGTTGGTTATTTATATAAGTTATTAATTTATTCGTACTTATATCGAGTAAGGTTTTCTTAGTCCTCCGGTTTTTATTATACTAAGTATATCTTAGTATTTGACTGTCTAGTTGTCGAAAGAGAGATTCCACCTAATGACCGACTTTAAGTTAGATCAATTCAACGTATACATGTTGGAGCTATCTAACGTAGAAAACCGTAGAGTACTTGAGCTTTACCAAAAAGCAGACCATCTAAGCACAGATTTTGATATGAGCTCAGAAAATCCGTTTACTAATGGCAATGTTCAAAGTAGATATTCAGAACTTATTTCAGAAATGAAGTCCTTTGAGGCGAGTGTATGTAACGTAACTTTGGTGTCACTAATTTACCCCCATATGGCTAGAGCTTATCTCAATAGCAATAATTTTGAATTGGCCCTCGCTTATGCTCACTCGGGTTACGAGTGTTCCAAACTATCGACTTTTTTATCAAGATCTACTCGAAAGTCAGCCATAGACAGTTATAGAGTTTTGATGGATATCGCTATTCTCATAGGGGCTTACGAATCTTTGCTTGAGATGCATAACGCTTTTCTTGAAGAGTTTAAATATCATCAATTAGATATAGCAGAAATAGTTTTGGCTCAATCAAACTTAAATGAGCTGTCACCTCAACAGTTAAAATTGAGTGAAGCAGAGTTCAAAACCAAGTTACAAACCTCAAATAGAGCACCGACCTTTACACACTTATATACAACTGAAACCATAAATATTGAATCAGCAATTCGCTGTCTCATAAAGATTGATGGTTGTACGAGGGAAGAAGCCGAGAGGGCTATCAACTGCATTTAGAAATAAAACTAAGAATTGCTTAGTATACAGAAAAGAGTAAAACTAAGACAATCTTAGCCAGTCGAGTCTTTAGTATGAACATCAAGTGTCATTCAATAATCCAATCCCAATACGCCTTAAGCATGCTCGTAAAAAAGCAAACCTTTCCCAAAAAGCTTTGGGGGTGCGCATAGGTATGGATGAAAGTTCAGCAAGTGCACGAATGAACCAATACGAAAAGGCTCGTCACACTCCTGATGTTAAAACTCTCAAGCTTATCGCTGATGAGCTAGGTGTGCCTTTAAGCTACTTTTTTTGTGAAGATGAAATAACAGCTGAGCTGGTTATAAATTTGCACAAGCTGTCGGACGCTGATAAGTTGAGAGTTCTGGAGGTGGTTATTCAGTTAATGCTACAAGGCAACGAAGGCAGCAAGAGATAATCTATAGTCCTGTTTTCTTTTAAGCGTCTCTAGAGTGTTAATAATCGTACGTATTATTAACGGGCGCACTCTAGTACTAGTCATTCAGTCCCAATATTTGTCTGACTGAAAGGGGAAGTTCAGAAACGCGGTTGGCCCATATTTGTGCGAAGTTCCTTCGCCTTTCAGTTGCTAACTCTTTTTCTAGCCTCTGGCATTTTTTTAGTAATTCATCGTGAGTCTTCCTAGCGTTTCCTTTGGCCTTGTTATTAAGATAGTTCGTAAGCCTTTTTTCTTTCTCTCGCAATAATTTGTTATTGACTTCGTTTAACATATCGCGAAAGCCGGCCGCCCATTTTGAGCCTTTGGTTGGGTCTAGAGTTGCGGGCTTTACATCAATAATATTAGCAACATCGCTGACCCTAATTTGCCATAAGCTTGATTTGGCGAAATCTGATAGCTTTCTATGTGTTTTGATATATTCTTGTCGTTGTGCGCTTAGTGACTGTAGTGCACGCCAAGCTTTAATAGATTTATTGCCTGATGATACCCAATGAGGTAGTTCTTCTGATGCTTGTGTGCTCTCATATTGGGATTGTTGTGTTAGTAAATCGAGGCTCATATTGCATTCTCCTCAGTATTTAGGCTCCATATTAGGGATTCAATAACTTTTGGCGCTACGTCTAAGCGTTTTAGGTGGCTAAGGGCATTTTTGACGGTCCGTATGGCAGGTTCACGCCATGCCCTTGGAACTCTTGGTGTTTGTAGGAGTTTAACATCATTGGCTATACCAAGTAGGATTCCCGGTATGTTACCTTCCTGAGTCAGATTGTTCACACAGCCAAGGCAAAGTCCAGGGCAAGCGTTGTGACGTTGAGGTACTCCCTCATAAGCGCATTTTGCGCGTTGCTGATTGCGCTTGAGTAAAATACAGAAGCCCCATGGATTAGCTTTGATGTCTTGAATTTCTTCCAAAGAAAATCGTGCAATCAATTTATCTAGGTGTTCCGCAGATGTCACGTGGCTCTTGGCAAATACTCTTCGTAATAATGTGTCTAACTTGCCTGCAAAACCTTGTCCGGCTCTACTTAAATGGTTTTGAAGTAAGGAACTTATAACGCGTCGTTTCACAGTGTCATGTTGGCGTCGAGTCTCCTTATCACGAATATAAGCAAGCCACATGGCTTGGCTGACATGTTTGAAGTGCGAACGTATCATCCAACCTGCATCCCCATCGAATCGGCGGTACACGGCCTCAGCCCAGATATGGCGTAATGCATGTGGTGTAGGGTACAGGCAGCCATCTATTATCTCGTTTATTACCTCCTTTGTGTACAACGCTGAGAATTTGTCCGTTTGGCCCCTGATAAGAATGTCTGCTTTGGTTGTTTCTGAAAGGTTTTCATCTATCAACTGGTGTATATCTTCTGTTAAGTCGCCAGCACAATAACGTTCCAATACTTTTTTTCGATCGGAGTAAGTTAAGAAGAACACAACTCGATCTCGTTCCCTGCGGGCTCTACGTCGTGCTTCAATAAGTAACTTGTCTTGTTGAAGGTGACGCCAGTTTTCTTGTGCTCTTTCTTCTCCTAGTTGTTGAAATTGCTTTTGTTCTTCAATGGTTAAGATATATTGTTGTGCTCGCGTTCGGAGTCGTTCGTAGGTTTCTGACTTATCTAACTGGATAAACGAAGGGTAGTAGTCGACGAAGTGATGCCACATGGATCTTACGCGATGTTTAACAAAATCCCCCGAAGCGTCTGATTTTTTTATTAACTTAAATCGAGTTGGATACAGACATGGCCTATTCATATCGGCCCTTACCAGCAATGCTAACTGTTGTGCTGTGTTATAGGTGGTTTGGGTAATTTCTCGATTTATCTTTGCTTCACCATAGACTTTAGGTACTTTCCACTTAACGGTATGCCTCCAGGGACAGGTGTGCTGATCGAGTCCATCTAGATTTCGGACTGTATGGATATCTTGTAGCGACCAGCCGAATTCTGACTCTCGCCAACCTGTTAGGGCTACAACGTAAGTTAAGCCAGCATCTCCAACCAATCGAATAAACTTGTTTAGATACGTAGACTTGTAAGCTTCTTTTATTGTCAAGCCTAGACGGATAAACCAATCAATCGAAGGTGGTTCAACATTAACCTCTTTGTTGTGTTTTTCCCACCGGTTGTTTATCCATTCTTGCAGAGGATAGAGATTTTCCTCTAAACCAAGACGGGGAGCTACTACGCTAGACAACCATTTTTGATGCAATAACCTAAGCTCATCTGAATAATAGTTGTGTTTCTTATCTAAGTCAGTTAAGTATATCGCTACAACGTGTCGTAACCAGTCCATTTCATTTTCGTTGGTTATATCGAGTCTTAGATGTTTTGCTAGTGCTTGGATTTCGGAAGTTTTTAATAATGCTTCTTTGGCTTTTAATGGCCTAAGGTGTTGAGCAAAAACTTTTTTCGTAGCAGCTTGAATTCGAAGTAGAGTTTCATCTCCGAGGTGACGCCTTGAGTTGCTTTTGTGGGTTATTCCACGCGGAATTTGATGGATTTTTTTATTCTGTAGAAAATGATGAACGGTTAGCTTTGCAGATTCTAAACTGACATTAGCTAAGTGGGCTATGGTTTCCATGTCGTCTAAGGTGAGTTTAAGTGCTGTTGCCAAGGAAATATGTTGAGAGAAAAATGTATAGCAATGGTCAATGTAGTAACGACCATAATCGAGTGTTAAGCGGTTTAGAGTCCCTCCCTGTTTCCAATCAGCATATGTTAACTCACCATCAGACATTGTATTAATTGTTTCTTTCCAGCATTTCTTTAATACATTTGTGGTGAAGGTGCTAGTAAAGCCAATGGTTTCGAGCCCAAGGCGATGTAAGGTTAGCCGCCACTCTCTTATATCAATACGGGTTATTTTAGAGTAGCTGCATGGTGTTAATCTACGTTCTAAAGCACCGCTTGCAGAGATGTTGTGCATTAACTGATACTCAAACAGTTGATTCAATTCCTTCTTAGTAATTAGAAGCGATATCTGTTTTACTTCTTGTTTTTGAGCAAGATGCTTTTGATGTTGATAATGTTCTGCTAACCAAAATAACCATTTACAAATGCAGACAAAGTCATGTCTCAGCGACCAAGTGTTTCGATTCGTTTTGGTCGCATCCAAAAATAACAATCGGGCTAACCAGCTAGGTGATATACCAACAAAATCGCACCACTCGGGGTTTTCATCTTCCAGCGCATATAGGCCTGAAAAGTCTAGGGTAGCTCTTGGGAAAAACCACTTGCTATCGTTTAAAGCACTCTTAGAACCCATATTTATTAGGCGTTGCTGTAATTCATTTGTTGAATATGCTTGATGATTAGTATTGGTTTTTATTGGGGTTTGTGGTCTCACGTTCCAAGCCCTCCGTGTATTTGAGCATCAAATAATGGTGGTAATACCCCACGAAGTTTTTCAAACTGTTTTTTTCCTGATTTGACAACGTCAGGACTAAGTTGATTGTTCAATAATGATGACATCCATTCAGCATCAGGCAGGACAGTGCGTTCAAAAAACTGCAAGGCATGTCTAATAAGTTTACTTGATTGTCGTTCCGCTTCAGAAAGGTAGTGTAAGAAGTAAACCACCGTTTCAGGAGTATCCCATACGATGTATTCGTCTGGTTCAGCATCTGTGGAAGTCGTAGCAGCCGGCGGTGTAATTATCTGTCCTAATGGGTTTACACGTACACTTTGACTTTCAGTTAGCTTATGAATTTTGGTCTGCATACTACGTTCACGAGCAAGGGTTATGGCCGCGTCAATATTGGGTCTGTAAGCATAGTGCTCTATATCGTCAAGAACAATTCTAGTTATCCGACCATTCAGGTTTACCCATTCCTTATTTTTGTCCGTCATGTAGTAGGTTTTCTCTACTCCAGCAGTGTGTGAATTGGTGTTTATTAAATCCCTGTCGCGGTATTGATCACTTCGGGCTTGCACTGAGCTGGTTTTTATCGCGGATAGTCCAAATAACAATTGAGGTAGTGGGTGTGCGGTCTCTCTATAGTAGAGTTCAGCGCTATATTGTGGCTGAGTCTTTTGCTTTTCTTTGGCCCAAGCATCGCGAGATTGGTTAGTGTTGTTGGCTATAGCCAAATATAGGCGTCGAAAGAGATTGCTTGTTGACCGAGCATAAAGGTGAGTATCTATCCACTTCGATAGGATTGGTATTTGCCATAGTTTAGTTAATAGCCCCGGTACTGTAAGGTTTGTGTGCAGGCTACATTGGAGAGCCTTAATGTCAGGACATACTCTTTCTTTATCATTTGGTAGCATTTGAAGATAAGCAATTAATGCTTTGGCCTCGATGAGGGAGGAGTCTAAAAACTGCGGCTCTTGAATACCACTTCGACCTTTATAGTAGATGCATTGTAGACCGACAGGTCTATGATTATTGTTGTAATGTATGCAAAAACTATTGGGTTTCAGTTTCCGAATATCGGTAGGTTGTACAGTTTGCCATGCACAAAGCCAAGCTACCAGCACTTGCTCCAGTGGACTTGGGGCTTCTAAATACATCGGATGGAATAGATGTGGCTTCAAGAACGTGTTTTGATATTGATTACCCACTTTAGTTTTTATGCCTAGATCTCTACCATCATACATTTGATGCCGACATACATCGTATGCTTTAGGGTTGAGACAATCAGCTAGCAACAAATCTAAGGAGCCATCAGGAAGTTCTGAGGATTGCCGTAAAATAATCTTTTGTAATTCACGACAGTAATGTAGCTCACGTTGCCTAGAGCTCAGCCCAACACCTACATTGTTAATATGGGAGTTCTTTGTTATTAGCTCTTTTATGGCAGATTTTCTCTGAAGTATCCACACTAATGTGCTGGCTATGGTAATACTAAAACTTGCCATTAACCGTTTTGGACTCTCCATCGCTAACCAGTCATTATCACCAACAATTGGTCGTAACCAGTCCATTTGAGTGAACCAACTTGTTAACGTGTCAGGTGTAGGTTCACCACGTTCAAGTAAGTTCGTGTTTTCAACAAGCAACAGGATATGATTTTGTTGCTCTGCCGTAAAAATATTGCTGTTTGCCCCCTCTTTTAGCAATACCATAAGATCTTTGGTTCCTGTAGACTGGGGCAAGATATTTTCTTCATTAATTCGGTATGTTTGGAATTCATTGAGTAAATTGAAACGGTTAGTATTGTTTATTTGATGATTGTTCAGCCAATTAATAAACATTGATAGTCGGGTGATATATGTCCGTTGAGTAACTTCTCCTAAGGTTTGTTGCCACCACTCCGAGAGCATTGCTCTATGTGTGGTTCGATAAATCAATTTTGCGTCTGGATGCTGATTGTTTAATTGCAAGGCTCTACCATTGACAATCAGGCGAGTTGGGGATAGTTGTAGGCTTGTAGATAATGAGGGGATTGCTTTATCAAACTCATTGATTGCAGGTTGTTGTTCATTCATGCGAACTCCTTGTGTTCGCGCGTTAGCATTACATTGCGAAGTCGGATATAACGATGGACCGTTGTGGAGCCTTCACTATGGCGAAGGCGTTGTCGCACTACTTCCAGAGCTGCACTTTCGGAACGAGTTTCCTGTCCTTCTGGATTCTTTAGTTCTTCATGGAATAGTTTTGTTGCAAAGGTATGGCGAAGATCATGATAAGAGAGTTCTTGATTGATATGAGCTAATTGCTTTTTAACATTGCAGAAAATTGTTGAGGCCTGTTTAACACCAATAGGAAACCCTCTGCCTTTAGGGTCTTCACGAACGAACAAGGTTGGGGCTTCTGAATGTTCTGACTCCTCTACAATGGAAGCACGTTCATTGTCGTGGTAAGACTTCATTATTTCTAACAATTCACGGTCAAAGTATATTTTTCCCGTTTTCTTCCCTTTTGTGTAGTATCCCCTAAGTGTATATTCCCATTCCATTTTTTCTGGGCGAGATGTGAGCTCTTCGAATATTGATCGTAAACCTTTATGCTTTCCGCGATCGTTAAGCTCTAATCCACAGTTTTCAGAAGCTCGTAAGCCAACCTCGTAGCCCATTTGTAGTATTAGTCTGTCGCGTTTACAAGAGCAGCAACGTAGTAGTTCGTTATATTCATAGGTTGCAACATAATTAATCTTCAGAGGCCGAGTGTCTTTTTCAGCCATGTATTGCCTGGTCTTTCGATAGATTGTCGTAGAACGGCTATAGTCTTTTGGCCAAATACCTAAGGCGCATAAAAAGTTGCAATAAGCTGCAATGCCTGATTGGTGAGCCTTGAGAGAAGTTAGAGACCCTAAGCTATCGGGTAATATTGTATTTAGGTAATAATTGAGAAAGCGTGTAGTGAGTTTTTCGGTGTGGTGAACGCTGAGGTTAGGGTGTTGATTGATGTACTCAAGAAGCTTGTACACATGACCAACATAATTATCCAATGTGTTTTCTGATACAGATTCGGCTCTAAAAGAAAGCTCTACAGTTTTAGGGGGTCTGTATCGTCTCCCGTGTGTATCAAAATTACCAGTAGTATGCCATCCCCAAACCTCTTGCTTGATTCCCATTTGGATCAGCCAAAGGCTAGGTAAAATGATAGGCTCACGGTTATCGTCACAATATACATACAGCTTGTCGATATTTGTGCCGTCGATATTAAAGTTGTGATAAATGTCTTTATACATGAGTGTCCGCACTGTACATAGATAACTTTAAAAGACTAGTACGGAGTGTTTAATAGTGCCAAAAGAACCTAAAAATAATTCATAGAAATGAGGGGGGGTATTTTGCCGGTATTCGGCGCGATTTCTGGTTCGTATAAAGCGATATCAAACATGGTATTGAAATAGAGTTGGTCAAAGAGAGGGGCAGTATATACCCAAGTGCAGCGACTTGGGTACAAAAGAGGGCTTGGCGCTTACCAACCTTCGCCCTTTATCGTTAGCGGTTACACGAGCGCGCGAGCGTAGTTCTCTTCGACGGCGCGCCAGTTCACCACATTCCACCAAGCGTCGATGTATTCTGGTCGACGGTTCTGATAACTGATGTAGTACGCGTGCTCCCACACATCTAATGCAAGGATAGGTTCGCCGCGTACATCGGCCACGTCCATTAACGGGTTATCCTGATTGCTGGTGGAGGAGATGTGGATGTCGCCATCTTTCACAACTAACCATGCAAAGCCAGATCCAAACGTATTAACGGCTGCTTGAGCGAATTCGTCTTTGAACTTTTCGAAGTGACCAAACTTGTCGTTGATGGCTTGCGCAAGTGCGCCTTGTGGTTCACCGCCGCCTTCTGGCGACATGCAATTCCAGTAAAGGATGTGGTTGTAGTAGCCGCCGCCATTGTTGCGAATGGCTGGGCTATGTTGCGAAACGGCTGCGAAGATTTCGTCTAGCGATTGTGTTTCAAGATCACTGCCTTGCACGGCGGTGACGAATTTATCGAAGTAAGTCTTGTGGTGTTTGCTGTAATGCACTTCCATGGTTTTTGCGTCGATGTATGGCTCTAACGCATCGTATGGGTAAGGCAGAGCGGGAAATGTATGCGACATAGTAAACCCTCCTTAATCGGAGGATTTACTCTAATGTTAATGAAAATCATTATCAACTAAAATCTTGTAGGGTTATTTGCCTACTTTAACTAAAGGCAACGTGATGGAGACGCGCAAACCTCCCAGTGGGCTGCGGCTCGTGACTATCGTACCGCTGTGCTGACGAATCGCACTTTCTGTGATGGTTAACCCTAATCCAGTGCCGCCAGAGTGACGATCACGAGCGGTAGACACACGATAGAATGGACGGAAAATCGCATCTAACTCTTCATCCGGCACACCATCACCGTTGTCATCGACGGTAATCGTCAGTGTGTCAGTCTTGTCTTGAATGTCTATCTGCACTTCATCTTTTCCGTAATAAATCGCGTTGCGAATGATGTTTTCTACCGCGCTCATCAACAGTTTTGGGTTGCCTGAGATATGTCGCTCAGGGATCTCTGAATAGCGGAGTTTTTTACCCATTTGCTCGGCTTCAAACTGCGCATCTTTAATGATCTCTTCCCACAAACTTTCTATTGGCTGTGTCTCGCGTGTCATGTGGCTGTTCACCTGCATGCGCGAGAGCTCAAGCAATTCGCTGATCATCTGCTCAAGGCGCTGCGCTTCGGTATCAATGCGAACCAACTCAGGGCTGTCACCCTGTTTGCGCGTCGCTAATGCACTGGCCATGCGCAATCGAGTGAGTGGCGAGCGTAATTCGTGAGAAATGTCCGACAGTAAACGCTGCTGACCTGAAATCATCTGATTCACCGCTTCGACCATTTGGTTGAAGCTGCTGCCCGCTTGACGAAATTCTGCGGTGCCTTTTTCAAGATTCGGATCGATGACGAACTCACCTTTTGCCACTCGCTGTGCGGCGGCTTCAAGGCGGCGTGCGGGTTGGCTCAGCGCCCAAGCAAGCCACAGCAGTAATGGCGTGCTCACCAGCATGACGGCCAACAGTAACTGGAACGGATGGTCGAAGAGACGCAGCAGCAGCGGTGGTGGCTCGTTCCATTTAAAGCCAACGTACATCAGCAGTTCAGAGTCGGCCAGAACGATTGGCACAGGGCCGGCAATCATATAGCGGCCATAAAGTCTCTGTTTTGGCTTGTTGTAATCTTCAATACTGGTGACAAAGTTTTGCATCGCACGCAGTTGAAAGTTGCTGCGCTTATCGGTGGTTAAGACGTTGCCGTTGTAATCCGAAAAGAACACTCGTGGTCGTGGGTCATGTTTACCTGCGCGATTGCCCTCTATACGGAATAAAATGCGTCCTAGATCGGTTTCTTTGCTGTATTTGTTTTGAATGGCATCACGCGTTTCAATGATCCGCTGATAATGCTCGTCGGGAATGTCGCGTGCTTTCCTTGGATCCAAATGTGGCAGTGATAGCACGGCTATCAACACCAATAGCATAGTGAACCAAAAGATGGCAAAGATGCGTCCATACAAGCTATTAATCTTTGGCAGTTTGATGCGTGATAGGCGCATTAATCCTCCTCAAGCAGCATATAGCCGCGACCACGTAGGGTTTTGATGCGCGGTTTGCCATTGCTTTGGTCGGGCAGCTTTTTGCGTAAGTTCGACACGTGCATATCGATTGCGCGGTCAAAGGCCGCCAGTCGTTTACCTAGTACGTCGAGGCTCAACGTCTCTTTGGTGAGTACGTGTCCTGGGTTTTGGACAAAGTGGGTCAACAGCGCGAACTCGGTTGCGGTTAGATCCAGCAATTGTTGATCGCAGTAAGCCTCTTGCTTGCCCGGATACAGGCGCAACTCTTGGTACTCAATACAATCGCTGTTTTTGCCGTTTTTCTGCGTGTTACTGGTGCGACGTAAAATCGCGCGAATACGAGCGAGCAGCTCTCGGTCGCTGAAAGGTTTTGGTAAGTAGTCATCTGCGCCGAGCTCTAAACCGATCACTCGATCAATCTCTTCGCCTTTGGCGGTCAACATCAACACGGGGGTTTCCCAGTTCTCTCGCAGACGCTTCAGCGTTTCCATACCATTCAATTTGGGCATCATTACATCCAGTAGGATGAGGTCGATATCGCTGTTGATTGCGTTAAGGCCGGCTTCACCGTCGTTTGCTTCACTGACTTCGAATCCTTCGAAGCTGAGCACCTCTTTTAATAGGCTTGTCAGTTCTATGTCGTCATCAATTAAAAGAATTTTTGCCATCGGGGCACCTTTGGTCAGTTACCGTTTACTTAATATTACATTGGATTGATGTGCGACGAAGAGGGCAAAAATCACTCTTTACGATTCTTTACGCTCCCTATACGCCGCTTTACCTAGCGAGTCGTATTCTATACTCAAGCGCTGTGAGAACAGCCCAGAAGAATCACTCACTTGTGTAAGGAATCGAATTATGAAATCTGCAAAAAAGCTTGTGTTAGCTGCTGTTGTTCTACCTCTAACTTTAGGCACTGCGAGTGCATTCGCATTTGGCGGTAAAGATCACCACAAAGGCCCACGCGATGAATGTGGTATGGGTATGGACCGCGGCATCATGCGCGATTTGAACTTAACTGATGCACAAAAAGACCAACTGCAATCTTTCCGTGATGCAAACCGCGCGGAAATGAAAGGCAAATATTCACAAAACCGCGAAGCACGCATGGCAGAACGCCAAGCGCATCACGCGAAAATGCAGTCTCTATTGCTAGCGGATACGTTCGATGAAGCGCAAGCCACTGCTCTAGCGAAAGAGATGGTTGAGCGCCAAACTGAGCACCGCGTGAAAATGCTGGAGAGAAAACACCAAATGTTGAGCGTGCTGACTCCAGAGCAAAAAGCTGAATTTGTAAAACTGCAAAACGAGCGCATGCAAGAATGTGGTGACCAAATGCAACAACGCATGGGAAAACACCGCAATAATTAAGTCATGATCCGATGATATATATGAAGAGGCAGCCACAGGTTGCCTCTTTTTGATCTGGCGATTTCACGCGCATTCAACGTATACTCAAAATACGGTTTGAGTTAACTCTTTGATTATGAAACAGCAATATGCACGCTTAGTCACGACGGCAGCTTGGACAGCAACCATAGTGGCGACGCTTCTTCTCATTGTAAAAGTCATCACATGGTGGGTGACGGGATCGGTCAGCCTATTGGCATCGCTTATTGATTCGATGCTGGACATCGCCGCTTCAGTGGTGAATTTGGTGGTGGTTCGCTATTCGCTGCAACCAGCCGACAGAGAACACACTTTTGGGCATGGTAAGGCCGAGTCTCTCGCTGCGTTGGCACAGGCGATGTTTATCTCCGGCTCTGCGGTATTTTTGATCCTCAACGGTATCGATCGTTTCTTCAGGCCACACGAACTGAACGCGCCGGAGCTGGGTGTGTATGTCTCCTTGTTTGCGATGATGGTGACGTTTGGTTTGGTCATGTTCCAGAAACGCGTGGTGCGCATCACGGGCAGCCAAGCAATCGCAGCAGATTCGTTGCACTATCAAACGGATTTATACATGAACGGGGCGATCATGGTCGCGCTAGGGCTCAGCTACTTTGGGGTAACGCAAGCGGATGCGGTCTTCGCGATTGGTATTGGTATCTTCATTCTTTACAGCGCCTTCAAAATGGTCAGCGAAGCGATTCAAACGTTGCTCGACAGAAAGCTGCCCGATGAAGAGCTTGAGCAAATTAACCAAGCTTGTTTGAGCGTGAAAGGCGTGTTGGGCGTACATCAGTTGCGTACCCGTATGTCTGGTCCAACACGTTTTATTCAATTGCATTTGGAATTGGATGACAACTTGCGTTTAATTGAGGCGCATTATATCGCCGATAAAGTGGAAGATAATTTGTTGGCATTGTTCCCAGAGGCGGATGTATTGATCCATCAAGATCCGTTGTCGGTGGTATTTGGGCCAGAAAAAGAGCAAAAAGCACAAGATTGGTAAGAGTCGAAAAAACGTTTTGATCTTAACGACAAACAAGCGCTTATTGACTATCTTTCCATCAATGCTTATTAAGATTCGTGATCCTGATGTGAATCAACAAAGTTTCAAAGAGAAACTGTAATACTCTTACATAAGTAGAAAAGTTACATAAAAAAGTGCGTTTTAATTGGTATTCCTGTAGAGGAAATGTAACATAACGCACAGTTCTGGATTATGCAGGTTGCTTGGTAACAAGGGGCCTAAAAGAAAATTAAATAATTGATTGCCAAAGATCGAGGGTGAGCATGATTAAGAAGATCGGTGTTTTAACAAGTGGCGGTGACGCACCTGGTATGAACGCTGCTATACGCGGCGTAGTACGTACAGCACTATCCGAGGGATTGGAAGTTTTCGGTGTGTACGACGGCTACCTAGGCCTATACGAAGGCCGCATCGAGAAGCTAGATCGTTCTAGCGTTTCAGATGTGATCAACAAAGGTGGTACGTTCCTAGGTTCTGCACGTTTCCCTGAATTTAAACAAGTGGAAGTGCGTGAAAAAGCGATCGAGAACCTAAAGAAACATGGTATTGATGCGCTAGTCGTGATCGGTGGTGACGGTTCGTACATGGGTGCGAAGAAACTGACTGAAATGGGTTACCCATGTATCGGTCTTCCAGGCACAATCGATAACGATATCGCTGGTACTGACTACACAGTGGGCTACCTAAGTGCACTAAACACAGTTATCGATGCAATCGACCGTCTACGTGATACTTCTTCATCTCACCAACGTATTTCAATTGTAGAAATCATGGGCCGTCACTGTGGTGACCTAACTCTGATGTCTGCAATCGCGGGTGGTTGTGAGTACATCATCACTCCAGAAACTGGTCTAGATAAAGACAAGCTGATCAGCAACATCCAAGACGGCATCGCAAAAGGTAAGAAACACGCAATCATCGCGCTTACTGAGCTAATGATGGATGCAAATGAACTGGCTCGTGACATTGAAGCGGCTACAGGTCGTGAAACTCGTGCAACAGTACTTGGTCACATCCAACGTGGTGGTCGTCCAACTGCATTTGACCGCGTTCTAGCATCTCGCATGGGTAACTATGCTGTTCACCTACTGCTTGAAGGTCATGGCGGTCGTTGTGTCGGTATCGTGAAAGAGCAACTTGTTCACCACGACATCATCGACGCGATCGAAAACATGAAGCGTCCAGTGCGTAACGATCTATACAAAGTTGCTGAAGAACTGTTCTAAGCAAGCTTGAAATAGATAAAGAAAAACCGCGGCTTTCCGCGGTTTTTTTGTATTTGAGTATCAGCGAAAGGAAGCTGATGTATCGGGTAGAATCTTACGAAGCGCTGTTTTGTTCAATCAGCGTCAATTTACGTTCGCGCAACGCGAACATGTAACCCAGCAGCCCACCTAGTGTGTTGCCCAGCGCAATACCGATGAACAAGCCTTCAATGCTGTACACTTGGCTGCCAACCCATGCAGCAGGCAGCGTAAACACAAACAGGCGCATGAAGCTCCATTGGAAAGCGCGTAGCGGCTTGTGCATCGCATTCAGCCCACTCACCAACATCATCACAATACCTTGGAAACCATAGCTAAATGGAACCACTAGTAGATAGTGCCAAAGTAGATTCTTTACTGTTTCTTCTTGTGAAAATAACGCCGCTAAAGGAATGCTCAATGGCACCATCATCAAGAAGATAAACCCTTGGAACACCACAGCAAAACGCATGCTGAGAAACAAACCAGAGAAAGCGCGCTGAGGATTTTTTGCCCCTAAGTTCTGCGCCATAAATGGCGTGAGTGCGGAGGTCAGCGACATCAACACTAAGATCAGAATCGACTCAATACGCTGCGCAGCGCCGTAAGCTGCCACCGCTGCCGTGCCGTGGCTAGATAGCAGCATCATCAAAATCGCCCCCGATAACGGATTCATCGCATTGGATAGCGCTGCAGGGGTGCCAATTTTTAACGTCTGTTGCCAATCTTGTTTCAATGAGGCCCATTGAGGTTGTGCGAGCAGTTTTTCGCGTTTAACCAGCACATAGAAAGAGCCGCACAAAGCGCCTAGCCAACTAAAGGCACTCGCTATAGCAGCGCCTTGAATGCCAAGTTCTGGGAAGGGGCCATAACCGAAAATCAGTAGTGGATCGAGCATGCCGTTGATCAGACCGGCCAACATCATGATCTTAGCGGGTGTCTTAGTGTCGCCAGTGGCACGGATCGCACTGTTGCCCGCCATTGGAATCACCAACAGTGGAATGGTGAGATACCACACCTGCATGTATTGTTCGATGAGTGGAATCAGATCGTCGGCCGCGCCAAGGAAACGAAACAGTGGCGCAATGGTAGCAAAGCCAATAGAAGAAGCGATAGCGACGAGCAACACCGCCAACAGCAAACCGTGAGTCGTAAATCGCGCTGCTTGTGGAGCATGACCTTGACCAAGTAAGCGGCCAATGTTGGTCGATAGCCCCATCCCGATCCCCATCGTGATGCAGTTAACCGCAAAGGTGACAGGAAACGTGTAGCTGATTGCTGCGAGGGCATGCGTCCCCAACAACGAGATAAAAAACGTATCCACCAAGTTAAACATTAAAATTGCGATCATGCCCATGGTCATGGGGACGGTCATCTTGCGCAGTGTTTCGGGAATGGGCGCGCTCAGCAAACCATGCTTATCTGTCGCGTGGTTTTCTGGCTTGTTCTTTTCCAGCATGTTGAACATCTATCTGGTGGGCAAACTGCAAGGATACAAGAAAGCGAGAAGCTGGGCGAGTGAGCATTTCGCACGCAAACCGTTGCTTAGCTGTTCGTTATTTTAACTAAGTCACAAAAAAAATACGTCTCCCCCTTGGGATTACTCGTTTGACCCCTTATATAGGGATCACGTGCCCCAACGCGGGCAATTATCAAATAAACATGGAAATTTTCAGGAGAGACGACCGATGAACATTCGTCCATTACATGACCGAGTTATCGTTGAACGTAAAGAAGTTGAATCTAAGTCTGCTGGTGGCATCGTTCTTACTGGTTCTGCTGCGGAAAAATCAACTCGCGGTGTTGTTCTAGCTGTAGGCAAAGGCCGCATCCTAGAAAACGGCACAGTACTACCGCTAGACGTAAAAGTTGGTGACACCGTTATCTTCGCTGAAGGTTACGGTACTAAAACTGAAAAAATCGACGGTAAAGAAGTGCTTGTCATGTCTGAAAACGACATCATGGCGATCGTTGAATAATAGCAATCATTGAGTAATTTTTTGCTCAGATTCAAATTGAAAATCAAACACAAAGAATTTTAGAAAGGAAATCAAAGATGGCTGCTAAAGACGTTAAATTTGGTAATGACGCACGAGTTAAGATGCTAGAAGGTGTAAACGTTCTGGCTGACGCAGTGAAAGTAACACTGGGTCCTAAAGGTCGTAACGTAGTTCTAGATAAATCTTTCGGTGCTCCAACCATCACTAAAGACGGTGTATCTGTAGCGCGTGAAATTGAGCTGGAAGACAAGTTCCAGAACATGGGCGCGCAAATGGTTAAAGAAGTAGCGTCTAAAGCAAACGACGCTGCGGGTGACGGTACAACAACAGCAACCGTACTAGCGCAAGCAATCGTAAATGAAGGTCTAAAAGCAGTTGCAGCGGGTATGAACCCAATGGATCTTAAGCGCGGTATCGACAAAGCTGTTGCAGCGGCAGTAGAGCAACTAAAAGAGCTTTCTGTTGAGTGTAACGACACCAAAGCAATCGCACAGGTTGGTACTATCTCTGCGAACTCTGACGCAAGCGTAGGTAACATCATTGCTGAAGCAATGGAACGCGTTGGCCGCGACGGTGTTATCACTGTTGAAGAAGGTCAGGCTCTACAAGACGAGCTAGACGTAGTAGAAGGTATGCAGTTCGACCGCGGTTACCTATCTCCTTACTTCATCAACAACCAAGAAGCGGGCAGCGTTGAGCTAGAAAACCCATTCATCCTTCTAGTTGATAAGAAGATCTCAAACATTCGTGAGCTTCTACCAACTCTAGAAGCAGTAGCAAAAGCATCTCGTCCACTGCTAATCATCGCAGAAGACGTAGAAGGCGAAGCTCTAGCGACATTGGTTGTGAACAACATGCGTGGCATCGTGAAAGTTGCTGCGGTTAAAGCGCCTGGTTTTGGTGATCGTCGTAAAGCAATGCTACAAGACATCGCTATCCTAACTGGCGGTACTGTGATTTCTGAAGAAATCGGTCTAGAACTAGAAAAAGTAACGCTTGAAGATCTAGGTCAGGCTAAGCGCGTAAGCATCACGAAAGAAAACTCAACCATCATCGATGGTGCGGGTGAAGAAGCGATGATCCAAGGCCGCGTTGCTCAAATTCGTCAACAAATCGAAGACGCAACTTCAGACTACGACAAAGAGAAACTACAAGAGCGTGTTGCTAAACTGGCTGGCGGTGTTGCAGTAATCAAAGTTGGTGCAGCGACTGAAGTTGAAATGAAAGAGAAAAAAGACCGCGTAGAAGACGCGCTACACGCGACTCGCGCAGCGGTTGAAGAAGGCGTAGTTGCTGGTGGTGGTGTTGCACTAATCCGCGCTGCATCTAAGATTGTTGACCTAGAAGGCGACAACGAAGAACAAAACGTTGGTATCCGCGTTGCGCTACGTGCAATGGAAGCACCAATCCGTCAAATCACGAAGAACGCAGGTGACGAAGACTCTGTTGTTGCGAACAACGTGAAAGCGGGTGAAGGTTCTTACGGCTACAACGCAGCAACAGGCGAATACGGCGACATGCTAGAGATGGGTATCCTAGACCCAACTAAAGTAACTCGTAGCGCTCTACAATTTGCAGCGTCTGTCGCTGGTCTCATGATCACAACAGAAGCGATGGTAACTGACCTACCACAAAAAGAAAGCGCAGGCATGCCTGACATGGGTGGTATGGGCGGTATGGGTGGCATGGGCATGATGTAATCATCCCGCGCTATTCCAAGCCGAGTAGAACAAAAAGCCGAGGTGTGAACCTCGGCTTTTTTGCGTCTGGTGTTTGCCCACTGTGCATTTTTCAGGGCAGGTAAAAGAAGATGTGAATTGTGAGGGATGCGTTCCGGCAGCGTCAGTGGAAAAACAGAAAAATAACTGAGATGAATTTTTTTCTAGGATAGTCAGATTGTTAAATATGACCTATTGCTAACACTTTTTGTGTCCGAATAGCGCAAAATCTGAACATTACACTATGTTGTAAATTACTGCTTACCATCATGGAGATAAAAATGAAAAAGCTTATGACGTCATTGGCTGTTGCAGCCACTATCGCATCACCTGTTGCTCTTGCGAATAGCACCCCTGTGATGTTTTCAACGATCGACCATACTAACGCTCCATCAAACTCTGCTGTTGGTGGTGTTCGTTTGGCGGTACTGCATGGCCAAGTAAACGAAGTAAAAGGCGTCGACTTCTCAGTTCTAGGTATGTCTGAAACTGACCGTACTACGGGTGTGAACTTCGGTCTGTTCTTTGGGGCAGCGAAAGTAAACCAAGAAATGAAAGGTGCATCACTGGGTTTGGTTAACTGGAACCAAGGCCAAACAACCGGTGTGAACTTTGGTGCGGTAAACATCACGAACAACGTGAAAGGCCTAAACTGGAGTGCGGTGAACTACTCAGAAGGTTACACCATGGCAGATGTTGGTCTGGCGAGTATTTCTAAAAAGTCTAACTTCCAACTTGGCTTCTTCAACATGACAGACCAAATCGATGGCGTGCAAATTGGTCTGTTGAACTGTGCGGATAACGGCTTCTTCAAATGTTTCCCTATCATCAACTTCGCTAAATAATCTTAGCAAAAGCCAGATACCAAAAAGCCCGCGATGTTCGCGGGCTTTTTTATTGGAAAATTGAAACAGGCCAACCATTCTCTTATTTGATCAAGCGAGAGGAGGTTTTGCGCTGCTGAATTTTTTGATGAACACCGCGACGTAACGCCTTGATACGGTTTTCGGCTTTATCCACGCCAAGCAGAACGCTCAACGCAAGCAAGGTAATCACGACCGATTGCATTAAGTAACCGAGGCCGATCATCAAACCGAGCCCTGCCAGTACCCAAATGACGGCTGCCGAAGTGACGCCATGGATTTTGCCATCCAGCGTCATCATCACGCCTGCACCCAAGAAGCCGACGCCAGTAATTATCTGACCAAGCACACGAGCTTGGTCGAGCGTGTTTGGTGATAATGACACTGCCATCGACATAAACAGGTAGGTGCCTGAAATAATGAGAATTGCTGTGCGAATACCTACTGGTTTACCACGGGTTTGGCGTTCTATGCCAATCATTAACCCATTGATGGCACAGCAAAATAGGGCAGGCCAACTGAATGGGCCAAGATCGAAAATTTGTTCGAATGTTGTATGCATCTTGACCTCCAAAGCAGCGGAGTATGCATAGACTTATCCTGCAAAGCGAACAAAAAGGATCGTTCGTGTCGACAAATTTACATTGAACATCTGCTTCTGGTTTGGAGCGCGACGATGAGCCAAATGGAGAGCAAAAACGATCAAATTGGCGATGATCTTATTTTATCGTTTTGGTGGAATGACTGTTATTAAACAACAGGCATAAAAAAGGCCAGTATGAGACTGGCCTTGGTGACTATTGCACTTGCCGTTTAACGGTAAACGCGAGGGTTAGTTGCGCCCCAGATAGTGTAGTGCTCAGGCAGAATACGACCGCTTTTCTCTTCGGTTTCTTCTGCTGTGATTTCTTCAAAGCCTTGGCGACCAAATACAACTACTTCATCGTTTGCCTGAACACCAATGATGTCAGTGACATCAACCATAGTAGTGTTCATTGACGCTTTACCCATTACGCGAGCACGCTGACCGTTGATCAGAACGTCAGCTTTGTTGCTTAGTGAACGGGCGAAACCGTCTGAGTAGCCGATAGGCAGGTTAGCCAGGATAGAGTCACGCTCTAAAACTTTAGTGCTGCCGTAGCCGATTGTGCTGCCTGCAGGGAAGAAGTGCAGTGATGCTACGCGTGTTTTGAAAGACACGATGCGCTCGTAAGGTAGGGTTGCAGGGTAATCACCGTACAGCATGCCGCCAGGACGAACCATATCCAGATGTGCTTCAGGCAGATTTAGCGTGATGTAAGAGTTAGCCACGTGCAGTGTGATGTCTTTACGTTTCAGACCTGCGCTGTCCATTAGCCACTTTGTTTCTACTTTGAAACGGTCAACCTTGCGGCGGATTTCATCAAGACCTTCATTCGGGAAGTGGGTCATCATACCTACGATTTTTAGGTTAGGATCGCTTGCGATTTCCACACCCTCAACCTGACCTTCATACGTTGTCAGATCCAGACCATTACGACCCATGCCTGAAGTATTCAGAGCAAGGTGAACAGGAATAACGGTATTGTAGTTGTATGCAATCTCGATGATTTGATCCGCCTGCATCTTAGTGCCAATCAGCTCTTCGATTTCGTACTGTACGCCGTTTTCAATTTCGTTGCGGCTAGCCGCACGGACACGCATGATCTTGCCTTCGAAGCCATGCTCACGCACTACGCGAGCTTCTTCATTACTGGTGATACCTACACATGCAACGTTGTTCGCGATGATGCTAGGCATCAGGCCTGCGATACCGTTACCGTACGCGTCAGCCTTCATGATGGCACAGATCTGAGTGTTGCCCTTTAGATCCTTCTGAAGCAACTGAATATTATTTGAAAATGCCTGAGTATCAATTTCCAGCCAAGCGTTGCTCGCCTGAACGCGCTCTTCGCGCTCGCTGTCATCAAAATCAACTAGCAGAGGAGCGGCATGTGCGGCTGTTTGGCCCATCAGAGCCAGTGCAGTTAGGCTAAGTTTCAGTTTCAAAGGATATCTCCTGTTATGAGTTTTTTCTTCTTGTTGGTTGAAGTTAAAGTGTAAATAGATGCACAACGTCGCGTAGCGCAGTAGCCTTGCGTTTCCGCTCTTCAACCCCTTGTTGTGCGTCCTTAGTAGATAATCGGTTTTCTTCGGCACTGTTGCTCAGTGCGGCAAGATTGAATGATAAGTGTTCGCAGGAAAAGATCTCTCTTTGACCGATTCAATCCTCTCTTCCATGCTTTGGTAACGGTTGAGATTTCGCTGCGTAAACCGTTAAGTGAGGCGTTGGCCTGGTCGACAGAATGCTTGGTTACGTCCCGAATCATCGGTTTCAGCTAGGTAATGGTTGCCGCAATACTTTCTGATGGACTGGTTAACTTTCCGCAGGGCTGCCTTAAAGGCGATGAAGGCATTTACCATTGCGTAGACTTCACGTTTACTGGCTACCGTTCTTAACGTCTTTCATCTTCAGTTTGGTTGAATATGGATGTCGTAAACTCGACCATTTTTCATTACAATAGTGTGATTTTCATTCCATATTTTGTGTCGCAAACAATCTAGGCGGCAGAGACTACATGAGACTTAAATGTTTTAGAACGGTTTGGTGTCTTTTTTATTGAGTTTTCTGAAAATAAACAAAAATCAGAGAGAAATCGTAAGATTTTGCGTCTCGACTGACACAAAATCTCATGATTTGTAGGGGTTATAGATGGTTATGCAAGGTGTAGGTCGAGCGGCGTTTTGCTTTTTCGGCCGCCGATTTCACGGGTGAGGGTCGGGCTCAGGTAGCCAGAGACGTTTTCTAATAAGCCTGCCATTAGTTGTCGGGCTCGTTCGTCATCGACCATAAAGTGGGCCGCTCCCTGGACTTTGTCTAGCACGTGCAAGTAATACGGCAGGATCCCAGCATCGAACAGGGCCTCGCTGAGCTGGCTCAGGGCATCAACGGAATCATTAACGCCTCTTAGTAAAACTCCCTGATTTAGCAGGGTGACATTGGCTTCTTTTAGTTTTTTCATTGCCTGGCGCAGTTCATCGTTAATCTCATTAGCATGGTTGATGTGCGTAACAAGGATAATTTGCAAGCGTGACGCTTTTAGCAACTGACACAGCTCATCTGTGATTCGAGCTGGGATCACTACAGGCAAACGGCTGTGAATGCGCAGACGTTTGATGTGCGGAATCTTAGCAATGTGTTCCAGCAGCCAATGAATCTCATCGTCTTTTGCCATTAATGGATCACCGCCAGAGAAAATCACCTCATTGAGCTCTGGTTTTTCCGCCATGTATTCGATGCACTGGCTCCAAGCTTGTTTGCCGCTCTTGTTCTCTTGATATGGGAAGTGACGACGGAAGCAATAACGGCAATTCACCGCACAGCCGCCTTTGACGATCATCAGCACTCGGTTTTTGTATTTATGCAGCAATCCCGGGATCGCATTGTCCTGTTCGTCAAGAGGATCATTGGAATAGCCTGCATGCACTTCAAACTCGTCACTCAAGGGTAAAACCTGACGCAAAAGAGGGTCTTTAGGATTGCCTTTTTCCATCCTATCGACAAAACTTTGCGGTACACGCTGTGCAAACAGCTTGCGTGCGGCAAACCCGTCTTGCCACGGTGAGGGATCTATTTCCAGTATTTCGAGCAATTTTGCAGGATCAGAGATCCCATTCGCCAACTGTTTGAGCCAGTTTTGCTCAACAGAATCGACTTTTCGGGTTATTATGTGCGGCATTGGAATTTAGCTCTAAGAATGTAAGAGGAAAAAATGGCTACAGTTAGCACCAATGAATTTAAAGGCGGTCTTAAGTTAATGCTTGATAATGAGCCTTGTGTAATTCTGGAAAACGAATACGTTAAACCAGGTAAAGGCCAAGCGTTCAACCGCGTGAAAATTCGTAAACTTCTTTCTGGTAAAGTGCTAGAGAAAACATTCAAGTCTGGTGACACTTGTGAAGTGGCAGACGTAATGGATATCGACCTAGATTATCTATATTCAGACGGCGAATTCTACCACTTTATGAACAATGAAACGTTCGAACAGATCGCAGCTGACGCGAAAGCGGTAGGTGAAAACGCTAAGTGGTTGGTAGAAAACAACACTTGTATGATCACTCTTTGGAACGGTAACCCAATTACCGTTACTCCACCAAACTTCGTTGAGCTAGAAGTTACAGATACTGATCCAGGTCTGAAAGGTGATACTCAAGGTACTGGTGGTAAACCAGCTACACTAGCAACTGGCGCTGTTGTTCGTGTTCCACTATTCATCGCAATTGGCGAAGTGATCAAAGTTGACACTCGTACTGGTGAATACGTAGGTCGTGTGAAGTAATTAATACTTCTCTGAGAAAGGTCGCTTCGGCGGCCTTTTTTATTGCCCGCAATTTCCCTTTTCTACTGCTTTTCAGCGAAATACGAAGCTCACCGCATATTCTTATCTATTTTGTATTATTCGTAAAAATCGCATTAATTTCATGAATCTTTCGATTATTTCTTAATGTAACAATTTGATACATTAACACATGTTGTCAGCGAGTTGCATAGCAGCTTGATTTTCATCGATTTAACTCAATGACAACCGAAATAATAAGGAGAAAAACATGGAAAGCAGAAGCTTAGGACAAGGCTTAAAAGTAGAAGAACGACGTCAGTTGCTTCATCGCGGGATAAAAACGGCATTGATTGGTGTGCCTTTACTGGCTGTAGGCTTAACGATCAACAGTTCGGTTTTGATGACAGATGCTGGCTATAGTTATGTGCATCAAAACAACATCACTGGTGAGTTGGATGTGTTTACTGAACCTGGTATTCATTTCCGGATGCCATTTCTATCCAAAATCACTAAGTACGATCAAGTGATCACAGTGTCTTTTGGTAACAGCAAGGGTGAAGACTTTTACCAACGTCTTGATTCGGTTCAAGTTCGTTTCGCTGATACCTATATTGGCCAAATACCAGTGACGTTCCGCTTTAAATTGAGTAACGATCCAGAAGCTCTAAAAAAGATGCATCGTGAGTTTCGCAATAACAACAACTTGATCGACGCACTGCTTGTGAAAAATGCGCGTAACGTGACAGTGATTACCGCCACGCAATACACCGGAGAAGAGTTTTTCCAAGGTGGTTTGAACCAGTTCAAATCGAAACTTGGCGATCAGTTGCGAGAGGGGATTTATCTTACAGAGCGACGTCAGGTTGAAGTGGAAGAACTAGACCTTGCGCCTGTTGGGGCGAATCAGGCTAACGCGAACCAATTGCAACGTACCAATCAGCTGGTTTGGAAAACGGTGCCAGTCGTAGACAAAACCGGGCAACCGATTCGTCAGGATAACCCGTTGCAACAATACGGTATTCAGGTAACGCAGGTAACCATTGGTGATCCACAACCAGAGAAACAGCTCGACCAATTGCTGGCGGATAAAAAGCGTTTAGTGGCAGATCGCATTCGTGCGATTCAGGAACAAGAAACGTCGAAAGCACAGGCGGAAACGGAGCAGCTACGGAAAGAAATTCAACGTACTCGTGAAGTGCAAGATGCACAGCGTCAGAAAGAGTTGGCGATTATTTCACAGCAAAAAGAGGTCGAGGTTGCGCGCCAAATCGCGGAACGTGAAATCGTCGAAGTGGAAAAGACCAAACGACTTGCAGAAGTTGAGAAAGAGAAAGAGTTGGCAATTGCCGAGGCTAACTTAGCGATTCAAAAAGCGAACGCACTTTCCGCAGAGTTTGAAGCGAAAGCGATATTAGCGAAAGGTCGCGCAGAATCTGAAGTCCTAAAAGGTAAGTATGCGGCGTTAGGAGCAAACCGTGAAGTTTACTTGGCGGAATTGAATCGAGACGTAGCGAACTCGTTGTACAACAACTTGCAAAACTTCCAAGTTCAGATGCCACAAAACTACATCGGTGGAAGTGACGAAACGGGCTTGAAAACGAACTTAGATGTGATTACTGGCTTTGGTGCTCTGGGTCTTATGGACCAAACAAAGAAGGTCACACAGCAATAAGATCATGGGTGGTCAAAAGCTTAAAAAGCAAAAAGATCATTGGTAACCCAAAGCAATAAAAAAGCTGGCATTGAGCCAGCTTTTTCTTTTGGGTCAGTCTCTTAAATCATGAAGATAAAGATAACTGCTAGTGCAGTGATTAAGCCTGCAAATGCGTAACATGCTACTTTACCAATCACACCAGTGTGGAATTTAAGGTCGTGCATGCCGTGGTGTACACGGTGCATTGCATGCCACATTGGCAATGCTAGCGTGCCAATGATGAATAGCGCACCGATGATGCTGGTTGCGAATGCAGAGACACGCTCGTAGCTCATCGCTTCTGCGTCAATCACGCCTAGTGGTACCAAGATACCTAGCACAAGAACAGTGATTGGCGTCAGCATCGCGAACCAAGTACCGCCCGCACCAAACAGACCCCACCAGATTGGCTCATCAGAACGTTTTGGTGATGTGTTTACACTATAATTCGGTTTCATTGCTCAGCTCCTTACACCACGATGAGAACGATCAGTGAGATGAACGCAACAGCGGCCCACTGAGTCAATACGATGATTTTCTTGTCCACTGGTTTGCCTTTCAAACGAATTGGCATTACTTGTGGCATCATGCTGAAGAAAGTTTGAGCGTGAAATAGGCTACCTAGCAGTGCAACGATGTTGATTGCGACTACGATTGGGTTCGCCATGAACGCTAACCAACCTTGCCAAGCTTCAGGACCTTTCACCAAGCAACCTAAACCGAAAGTTAGGAACAGAGTGAATAGGATCAAAGGAAGCACAGTCGCTTCACGTAGCATGTAGAAGCGGTAGAAAGGATGGTTCTTCCACCAAGTGCGTTTTACTTCACGAACGTAAGGTTTACGGTTGCTCATCCTTATGCCTCCTGAGGTTTCAACATAGCAATCACGAAGTCCATAGAAGACTCCACTTTGCCTTGGTTTACTGCCGCTGCTGGGTCAACGTTCTTTGGACAAACTTCAGAACAGTAACCAACAAACGTACAACCCCAAGCACCGTTTTCACCGTTGATAAGCTTCATGCGCTCATCTTTACCGTTGTCACGGCTGTCTAGGTTGTAGCGGTGCGCTAGCGTTAGTGCCGCAGGACCGATGAACTCTGGGTTTAGACCAAACTGAGGACATGCTGCGTAGCAAAGACCACAGTTGATACAGCCAGCGAACTGCTTGTATTTCGCCATCTGTTCTGGCGTTTGCAAGTTCGTACCGTCTTCTGGTTTACGGTCGTTACCAATGATGTATGGTTTGATTGCTTCAAGACGTTCGATAAACGGTGTCATATCAACAATCAAGTCTTTCTCGATTGGGAAGTTTGCTAGAGGCTCGATAGTCACGCCGTCTGGGTAGTCACGTAGGAAGCTCTTACAAGCAAGTTTCGGTACGTTGTTCACCATGATGCCGCAAGAACCACAGATCGCCATACGGCAAGACCAACGGTAAGACAGATCTTTGTCTAGGTGATCTTTGATGTAGCCAAGTGCGTCAAGCACAGACATGGTTTCATCGAATGGTACTTCGAATGTTTGCTTGTATGGTTCTGCATCTTTTTCTGGGTCGTAACGCAGGATGTCTACTTTTTGAATGCGATTTGCTGACATTATGCTTGCTCCTCTGCGTTCTTCTCTTCAGCCGCTGCTTTTTCTGCTGCTTCACCGTATAGACGAGCTTTTGGTTGTGACTTAGTGATGGTCACATTGCTGTAATCGATACTTGGCGCTGAATCTGGTTTGTAGAAAGCAAGTGAGTGTTTTAGGAAGTTCACGTCATCACGCTCTGTACAACCGTCGTCTAGACGTTGGTGCGCGCCGCGAGATTCTTTACGTAGAATCGCAGAGTGAACCATCGCTTCAGCGACTTCTAGGCCGTAACCCACTTCGATTGCATATAGAAGGTCTGTGTTGAACACTTTACCTTTGTCTTTGATGCTGATGCGTTTGTAGCGTTCTTTCAACTCAGTGATTTTGTCGATAGTCGCTTGCATCAAATCTTCTTGGCGATAGATACCACAGCCCGCTTCCATGGTGTGACCCATTTCTGTGCGGATCTCTGCCCAGTTTTCGTCGCCTTCTTGGTTCATCAGTTTCGCGATGCGTTCTTCAACCGCTTTTACTTGCGCGTCAATTGCCGCGTCGTTCCAGCCTTTGAATTCTGCCGCACGTTTCACTGCGTTTTCACCAGCTACGCGGCCAAATACCACGAATTCAGCCAGTGAGTTAGAACCTAGACGGTTTGCACCGTGAAGACCAACAGACGCACATTCACCAACCGCGAATAGGCCTTTAATGCGAGTTTCACAACCGCCGTCTGTTTCAATACCACCCATGGTGTAGTGAACGGTTGGACGAATTGGAATCGGCTCTTTTGCAGGGTCCACGTTTACGTAAGCTTTTGCTAGCTCACAGATGAACGGTAGACGCTCTTGTAGGTACTCTTCACCAAGGTGGCGAAGGTCTAGGTGCACCACGTCACCCAGTGGGTGTTTGATGGTGTTGCCTTTCTGTTGTTCGTGCCAGAAAGCTTGAGAAACTTTGTCACGAGGACCCAGTTCCATGTATTTGTTCTTTGGTTGGCCAACTGGAGTTTCAGGGCCCATGCCGTAATCTTGTAGGTAACGGTAGCCGTTCTTGTTAACGATGATACCGCCTTCACCACGACAACCTTCCGTCATCAGGATACCTGTGCCAGGAAGACCTGTTGGGTGGTATTGAACGAATTCCATATCACGTAGAGGAACGCCGTGACGGTAAGCCATTGCCATACCATCGCCCGTTACGATACCGCCATTGGTGTTACAGTGGTAAACACGACCCGCGCCACCTGTTGCTAAAACAACAGATTTTGCTTTGATAGTAACAAGCTCGCCTTCAGACATGTGAATAGCAATCAGACCTTGAACTTCGCCTTCATCAACAAGCAGATCCAACACAAAGTACTCATCAAAACGTTTGATGTTGCTGTACTTCATTGATGTCTGGAATAGCGTATGAAGCATGTGGAAGCCAGTTTTGTCTGCAGCGAACCAAGTACGTTCAACCTTCATACCACCAAAGCGGCGTACGTTGACTTCACCGTTCTCTTTACGACTCCATGGGCAACCCCATTGCTCCATTTGGATCATTTCGCGAGTCGCGTTCTCTACAAAGTATTCAACAACATCCTGTTCACATAGCCAGTCACCACCGCCAACAGTGTCGTTGAAGTGGTTGTCTAAGCTATCTTCATCCTTGATAACTGCTGCTGAGCCACCCTCTGCAGCGACCGTGTGGGAGCGCATTGGATAAACTTTAGAAATCAGAGCGACTTCTAAGTCAGGGTTTGCTTCAGCCGCTGCAATAGCAGTACGAAGACCAGCGCCGCCTGCGCCGATGACTGCGATATCTGTGGTGATAATTTGCACAGTTATCCTCCAGTGTGTGATTGCGGAAATCCGCTTGTTATTGTGATTGCGAGGCGCTCTTTTAAAAGAACTCCCCAAAAGTAGTAGGGTTAGTGTAGATGAGCCACATGGCAGAAAAATTGATGTAATTGGGTTTTTGCTTCGGTAATGCACTTAAGGGCATAGAATTTATAGGTTATGTGACTGCTATCACGGCACGAAACATTTGAAACTCAAACGTCATATCCATGAATGTTAAATGAGTGTTGCCCGACATTACTGTCATTGATAATAGGTTTTATTTCGAATGTTTTTTGTACTGCAGCACGAGTAATGCTTGCTTCAAATTTAAACAATGTGGCGGGAAAATAGAGAAGGGAAATTCCCCTCTCGTCGAACCGTGAAAAGCATGTAGAATGGGGTTTTTACGCGCTAAATTAGAGTTTTGAGAGACTTATTATGCAAACCAACTGGCAACCTACCGCTTCCATTGAGCAACTTCGTCAACGTGCGACGTTAATCGCCGCCATTCGTCAATTCTTTGCCGAGCGACAGGTGATGGAAGTGGACACGCCAGCGATGAGCCACGCGACCGTGACTGACATTCATTTGCATACTTTTCAAACCGAGTTTGTTGGCCCTGGTTACGCTGATGGCAGTAAGCTGTTCTTTATGACCAGTCCAGAATTCCATATGAAGCGCCTTTTAGCAGCGGGCAGTGGTTGTATTTATCAAATCAATAAAGCGTTTCGTAACGAAGAAAATGGTCGATACCACAACCCCGAGTTTACGATGTTGGAGTGGTATCGCGTTGGCTTTGACCATCATAAATTGATGGATGAAATGGATGACCTGTTGCAACTGGTATTGAAGTGTGGCGCAGCGCAGCGCATGACGTATCAACAAGCCTTCATTGATGTGTTGGGTGTGTGTCCATTAGAAGGCTCGATGACGGAGCTGAAAGCGGCGGCAAGCAAGCTGGGCTTGAGTGACATTGCTGAGCCAGAAGAAGATCGCGATACGTTGCTGCAACTGTTATTTAGCGTGGGAGTAGAAAACAAAATTGGTCAGGATGTGCCGGCTTTTGTGTACGACTTCCCTGCGTCACAGGCGGCGCTCGCAAAAATCAATCCTCAAGATCATCGCGTCGCGGATCGTTTTGAAGTGTACTTTAAGGGGATAGAGCTGGCGAACGGATTCCATGAACTGGACAACCCGAAAGAGCAATTAGCGCGCTTTGAACAAGATAACGCAAAGCGTATCGAAATGGGTTTAAAACCGCAGCCGATCGATTATCATCTGATTTCTGCACTGGAAGCAGGATTGCCAGACTGTGCAGGGGTTGCGCTGGGTATCGATCGTTTGATCATGCTGGCGCTAGGCTGTGACCACATTGATCAAGTCACGGCCTTTCCATTTCCAATCGCATAAGGATATCCAATGAACTTGACGGCTGCACGTTTCGTCATCTTGAGCTACGCCATATTGATCGCTTTTTTATCTCTGAGTTCAGGTGAACTACAAGACTGGGGCAATATCGCGTACCTCGACAAAATGCAGCACGCCATGGCGTACAGCGGCTTTGCGTTTTTAGGTTGCTTTTGCGTGTGGCGTTGGCGTCAACGTTGGGCGGTGGCGATGGGTATTTTGCTATTTAGCGCCGTCATTGAGTGGCTACAAGGCTATGTCGGCAGACAAACCTCTTGGTTAGACCTTGTCGCCAACTCGACTGGCATCTTAACTGGTCTGTTATGTTACCGTATTTGGAGCCTCTATCGACCTAGGTTGGTGAAGTCGCTATACTCGATTCGTTAATGAAGAGGGAATACGATAACAATGAAAACGCGCGACAAAATCGTCTACGCGGCACTGGAGTTGTTCAACCAACATGGTGAGCGCAACATCACCACCAATCACATTGCCGATCACATCGAAATTAGCCCTGGTAATCTGTATTACCACTTCCGCAATAAGCAAGAAATCGTTCGTGAGATCTTTGCGCTTTATTCAGCAGAACTTTTAGAAAGATTTACCCCTATTCAAGGCTCACAAGAGAGCCTGACTATGCTGAAGAGCTACCTAGACTCTATTTTTACTTTGATGTGGAAATACCGCTTTTTCTACGCAAACCTACCAGAAATCTTGTCACGAGATGAACAGCTGCATGAGCAGTACATCGATGTGCAAGAGAAGCTGCAAGCCAACCTCATTGCGATTATGCAGGAGTTTGTTTCTTTGAAGCTGCTGGATGTGAATGAACAGCAGTTGAAATCACTGGTGTGCACGCTGCATTTGATCGCTTGTAGTTGGTTAGCTTACCAATCTGCAATGGCATCGAAAACCAGCATTACCGAGCAAATGGTGAAGCAGGGGATGCTGCAGATGCTGAATGTTGTGAAACCTGTCGCGACTGAACAAGGTTTGGAGCAACTACAGCTGTTGGAAGAAGCGGTCAGCACACTGCAGGGCTGATCGGTCACTTGCTTCAATATTTCGAGAGTCACTCTCATTTTCGAGTCGCGCCTTGAGTTGACTTGTCATACTTGCTACGCACAATAAGACGACTATCTCCCTCGATTAGTTCAAGGGATTGACTCTCGATAAAGGAACTATCGCTCAATGAATTACGACATCTTCAATGGTGATGCAGACGGCATCATCGCACTTCTACAACTGCGTTTGGCTGACCCTATCGATTCCCAA
Organism: Vibrio sp. Y20_XG_PY13; assembly: GCF_024181925.1. Lineage (NCBI taxonomy): Bacteria > Pseudomonadati > Pseudomonadota > Gammaproteobacteria > Vibrionales > Vibrionaceae > Vibrio > Vibrio sp. Y20_XG_PY13. The sequence continues at coordinate 84,285 of NZ_JAMZAL010000010.1, forward strand.
TTAATTACCGGCGTAAAGCGCGATATTAAGCTGGTGGAAAAAGTGGACGTGCAAGCGGGTGATGAGCTGACTGTGTTAGACATTTCGATGGAAAAGAACATGGCTGGTTTAGAGCAAGCATTGGCTCAAGGCGCGCACGTGTTTTACGCCGATCACCACAAAGCTGGTGACATTCCTCAACACGGTAATTTGGACGCCCACATCGATCTTGACGCTAATATGTGTACCGCTTTGATTGTCGATAAGTTGCTGGAAGGACGCTTTCATACTTGGGCGATCACCGCTGCTTACGGTGATAACTTGATTGCTAAAGCGGATGCGCTGGCGGATCAAGCCGGACTTAATAACGAGCAAAAAGCGCAGTTAAAAGAGCTCGGTACATTAATCAACTACAACGGTTATGGCTCGAAAGTCGACGATCTTCATTTCCATCCTGCGGATTTATACCGAGCGTTGGTTCAATATATTTCGCCATTCGAAGTCATTGAAGATAAAGCCTCGCCTTACTATCAATTGCAATCGGCTTACCAACAAGACATGGATGCCGCGCAAGCGGTTCCAGCCACACATGAAAGCGACACATTGAAGTTGTTTGAGCTACCAAACACGGCCGCATCACGTCGAATCAGCGGTGTGTATGGCAACTGGCTGGCAAACCAAAATCCAGACTCTGCGCATGCGGTACTCACAGAAAACGCAGATGGTACTTACACAGTTTCACTCCGTGCACCATTGAACAATAAACAAGGTGCTGTTGCCGTGTGTGGGCAGTTCCCGACAGGTGGTGGGCGAGAGGCGGCTGCGGGTATTAATGCCTTACGCAAAGAAGATGTGAATGCATTTATTGATGCGGTCGAAACGTACTACGCATAGCATTTTCCAAAATATGAATACAACAAAGGAGCCGAGTGGCTCCTTTGTTTTTACTACAAGTAAATAAGTTAGATAATCAGCGCTTTAACCAAGATTTCGGGTTCTGTGCTTCACTATTACGGCGGATTTCGAAATACAGTGATGGTCGGTCCTGCCCGCCTGTATCTCCGGCGAGAGCTATCACTTCGCCCGCGGTGACTTTATCGCCTTCTTTTTTGGTTAACGCTTGATTGTAGCCGTAAAGCGTCATGTCACCTTTACCGTGATCAAGCAGCACCACTAAACCGTAACCTCTTAAATACTCTGCAAATACGACTGTGCCAGGGTAAACTGCTTTAACTTGTTGACCATAGTTAGCGGAAAGCACCATACCTTTCCAGTTTACTTGTCCGGTTTGACGCGTACCGAAGTTATGTAACACACTGCCTTTGAGTGGCCATGGTAGTTTGCCGCGCTGTTTGCCGAGCCCGTCCATTGGTACCGCATTTCGCTTGGCGGCTTTTGCAATCTCGGCTTTTAGACGGGTTTCATTGCGTTGTAGCTCAGCAAGGTAACGTTTGTCGTTTTTAATGCTGCTCTGAATTTTGTTCAGCGTTTGCTTACGATTCGACTGCGTACTGGCCAGTGCGGTACGCTTTTCTGATTGCTGCTTGAGCAGGGTTTCGATCTGCTCTTTCTCTAGCTCAAGTTGGTTTTTGTTGTGCGCCAACTCTTGAGTGGTTTTGGTGATGGCATCAATCACTTCGGCACGAGCCTTGGCTAAGTGCTGAAAGTATTGGCTAATGCGGTCTTCTTCTACGCCTTGATTCAATAAGTGCCCATTCGCTTTCGCTCGCTCGGTCACGTAATACGTTTGCAGCAACTGCTTGAGCTCTTCCTCTTGTGCTTGGCGCTGGGCTTCTTGCAAGGAGATTTTCTCTTCCAGTTTATTGATGTTCTTGTCTGCTTGAGCAAGGTCGGCTTTAGTTTGCTTGATTTCTCGCTCCAGCTTAGAAATGCCAAGCTCTTGGTCTTTGAGCGATTTTTGCAGCTCGTTAAGCTGTTTCTCTTGCGAGGTTAGCGCCTTCTTTTGGCGATTGATTTCGCTAGAAACGCCTTTGAGCTCTTGCTGACTTGCGGCGAAAGAAGAGAGGGGATAGGTGGCAGATAAAGCACAAGTTAATAAAATAGCCGAGCGGAGCACTGGGTGATTTTGTTTTCGCACTTGAGAGTTACCTACCACATTATTGTCAAAGGATCAGAAGACGGTTAAATGCCATCTCCATGGATAAAGCTTTGTGATTTACCGTTAAAGCCTTGATCCATATCGAGAGACGGTTTGTCTGTTTTTGGTCGACCGACGATTTTCGCGGGTACGCCCGCCACGGTTGTGTGCGGTGGCACCGCTTGCAATACTACGGAGCAAGAGCCGATTTTCGCCCCTTCGCCCACTTCGATATTACCAAGAATTTTGGCACCTGCACCAATCATCACGCCTTCACGGATTTTCGGGTGACGATCGCCGCACTCTTTACCTGTACCACCTAGGGTGACGTCTTGTAGGATCGACACATCGTTATCAACCACCGCTGTTTCACCGATCACGATGCCCGTCGCATGGTCGAGCATGATGCCGCTACCAATACGTGCTGCTGGGTGAATGTCTACCTGACACGCCACAGAAATTTGGTTTTGCAAATACGTCGCAAGGGCATGACGGCCTTGTTTCCACAACCAGTTTGCCACGCGATAGCCTTGCAGCGCGTGGTAACCTTTCAAATACAATAATGGCATTGAGTACATGGAAACAGCAGGGTCGCGGTTGACCGTCGCACAAATGTCACACGCAGCAAAATCCGTGATGGTAGGGTCTGCGGCAAATGCCTCTTCGACCACTTCACGAACGGCCATTGCTGGCATCGACGCCGTGTTTAATTTGTTGGCCAAAATGTAACTCAGTGCCGCACACAAACTTTCATGCTTGATGATGGTTGCGTGGTAAAAGCTCGCCAACATAGGCTCTTGCTCTGACATTTCACGGGCTTCTGAGACAATTTTGTTCCAGACTTTTTGTTTTTCGCAGTGTTTCATTCTCAATATCCTGAGTGGTTCTTCCGTGACCCGACAACTTCTATTCTTCTCAGATGAGGTGCGAAGGTGCGTAGAGTGCTACTTTCCTTCGGCTTTTTTGTCACGAGCAAGTAAATCTTGCGCTGCCAGGCGTGCATCTTTTCCTTGATACAATACTTGATAAATTTGGTCAACAATCGGCATCTCAACGCCCATGCGTTGGGAGAGCATCCATACTTCTTTCGTGTTGCGGTAGCCTTCTACGACTTGGCCAATTTCTTCTTGTGCCGTGTCAACGTTTTTACCTTGACCGAGAGCTAAACCAAAGCGGCGGTTACGTGACTGGTTGTCAGTACACGTAAGAACCAAGTCACCCAAACCAGCCATACCCATGAAGGTTTCTGGTTTAGCACCAAGTGCAGCGCCAAGGCGGCTCATTTCAGCCAAGCCACGGGTAATCAACGCAGTACGTGCGTTTGCACCAAAACCGATGCCGTCTGACATACCTGCGCCAATTGCGATAACGTTTTTCACTGCACCGCCAAGTTGCATGCCGATGAAGTCGTTGTTCGCGTACACGCGGAAGGTTTTGCTACAGTGGATTTTCTCTTGCAGATCCGCCACGAATTCCGCATCTGGAGAGGCAACGGAGATTGCAGTTGGTAGACCCATCGCGAGCTCTTTCGCGAACGTTGGACCAGATAGAACGGCCAGCGAGTAGTTCTCACCGATGATGTCGTATGCGACGTCTTTGAGCAGTCGGCCAGTTTCAGGTTCAAGACCTTTGGTTGCCCAACAGATACGCGAATCTTCGCGCAGGAACGGTTTGCAGCTGTTAAGCACGATGCCAAAGACATGGCTTGGAACCACAACTAACAAGTCACGGCTTGCTTGAACGGCTTTTTCTAAATCCGATTCAATAATCAAGCTTTCTGGGAAATCAACACCTGGTAAAAATGCGTGGTTCGCGCGATCCGCCTCTAAGCGAGCCATGTGCTCAGGCTCGTGTCCCCAAAGGACAACGTTCGCACCATTACGCGCGAGGGAGATCGCTAGAGAAGTACCGTATGAGCCTGCGCCAATTACAGTCATTGCGATGTCTTTACCGTAAGCATTGTTTGTATTTGCTTGTGTCATGCTACCGCCTAATTGTCTTTCTACTAGTAGAATCTAGTTCATAATCACCAGATTTTACGCTCTCTAGGGATTAGGAACTAGGAACTTTTGTCAGAAATAAAAAATGCACATTGCATCGGATGGTAGACGCTATGTGCATTTTCTTCGAGTCGGTGACGAAAGCGCTTATGGCTGTTCGTCACTTACAAAACGTGAATTACGCTTGAGCTTCGCCTTGTTGAGCTTGCTGTTGTAGGTAGTTCATGAATAGCGCGTCGAAGTTAACTGGCGCTAGGTTCAGTTGAGGGAACGTACCTTTAACAACTAGGCTTGAGATAGTTTCACGAGCGTAAGGGAATAGGATGTTCGGGCAGAATGCACCTAGGCAATGTGCTAGTTGACCAGCTTCCATTTGCTCAGCAGTGAAGATACCACCTTGTTGAACTTCACATAGGAACGCAGTTTCTTCTTCGTTCTTCACAGTCACAGTTAGACGTAGAACCACTTCGTAAACGCCTTCACCAAGCTCACGGCTTTGAGTGTCTAGGTCTAGTTTAACGTCTGGGTTCCATTCTTTTTGGAAGATTACTGGAGAGTTTGGCGCTTCGAAAGAAACGTCTTTTAGGAAGATGCGTTGAATTGCGAAGTTTTGTTGTGCTTCTTGAGGTGCTGCTTCAGCCATTTTTAAATCCTTAATAAACATTTGTTGAGTCTAGAAACGCCTAAACTCAGAAATTTGGTTTGTCCTGAGACTAACTGAGCAAATGTACCTTGACTAGATGAAGCGTGTATTACGTGCAAAGCGTCACAACTTAGGGCTTCAACTGCTTTCTATTTGCTCAGTTTTATATCCACGAGGCTTGGCAAAATCGCGTTTAAATGCGTACCTTAGTTTTTGCCACGTTCCTACTTTTTACCACGAACTAAAGGTAGGTTTGCTTCGTTCCATGCAATCAAACCATTCTTAAGTAGGCTAACTTTTTCAAAGCCCGCTTTTACTAGAAGGTTCGCGCTTTCTTGAGCGGTTTGGCCCGTCTTGCATACAACAATGATTGGGTCTGATTTATGGTTTTCAAGGCTACCCAAGTTACCAGCTTTGATGTCTGAAGGTAAAATGTGAAGTGAGTCGGTGATATGACCTTTTTTGAACTCATCTTTTGTGCGGATATCCACAACAACGCCGTTTTCACGGTTCATTAGGTGAGTCAGTTGGTTTACGTTGATTTCTTTGTATGCTGCCGTCGCTGACTTCACGATGTTCATGATAAATGCGACAAGAAGACCTACCCAAACCAAAGATAGAATCATGTTCTGTTGGAAAAATTCAATGTACTCTTGCATGTCTTGAGCTCTTACGCTGTTGGCGGAAAAATAAAGCAGGAGTATAGCGGGGTTAAGCCTCTTAGGCGAGAGGGTTAAAATTTTCTAACGAATAATTGAGATCTCTATAAACTCGCTACGTCCTTGTTGTCGCATCCCTTCTCCTATCCTTATTCATCACTTTTCCCTATCGAAGTAATCGGTCTAAGTGACTTCTGTTTTGCCAAGAAAAGAGAACAATAGAACCTATCCTCAGCCAGTTATGTTGAGCGCTCTAAAAGCAGACCGTTTTGACAGTTTTGTGGCAACGTTGAGAGGCGCGCCATCGAATGTTGGCTTGGGTGTACAAAGCGTATTGGGAATGACTATGCTTGTGGAACACGTTTGTTGGTGACGCTTGGTTGCTCGCTAACTTGTAAGATAGCAACATTAAATCGCAAACATTATTTGATCTTAACCTACAGTTTTGGTTAAAAAGTGTAGTAAAATTACGCTAGTTTTGTTTCAAGGTTAGATAGGGCAGCGAAGCCCTACGCCAAAAGTTACTTAAATTTGATGAGGTCATCACTATGTCAGCTAAGAAGCCACTGGCTCTAGTTATCCTTGACGGTTACGGTTACCGTGAAGACACAGCAAGTAACGCAATTGCGAATGCGAAAACACCAGTAATGGATGCTCTGATTGCGAACAACCCACATACTCTAATCTCTGCTTCAGGCATGGATGTTGGCCTTCCTGATGGTCAAATGGGTAACTCAGAAGTTGGTCACACTAACATTGGCGCAGGTCGCGTTGTATACCAAGATCTAACTCGTATCACTAAATCAATTGCTGATGGTGAGTTCGAACAAACTCCTGCTCTAGTGGAAGCTATCGACGCTGCAGTGAAAGCAGAAAAAGCGGTACACATCATGGGTCTTATGTCTCCAGGTGGCGTACACTCTCACGAAGATCACATCTACGCAGCGGTTGAAATGGCGGCAGCTCGTGGCGCTGAGAAAATCTACCTACACTGTTTCCTAGACGGTCGTGACACACCACCACGCAGTGCAGAAAACTCACTACAACGTTTCCAAGATCTATTCGCGAAACTAGGTAAAGGCCGCGTTGCTTCTCTAGTTGGTCGTTACTACGCAATGGACCGTGACAACAACTGGGAACGTGTTCAAGTTGCTTACGATCTACTAACCCAAGCTAAAGCTGAATTCACAGCAGAAACGGCTGTTGCTGGTCTTGAAGCGGCTTACGCTCGTGACGAAAACGACGAGTTCGTGAAAGCAACGGCGATTAAAGCAGAAGGTCAAGAAGACGCAATCATGCAAGACGGTGATGCGGTTATCTTCATGAACTACCGTGCTGACCGTGCACGTCAAATCACACGTGCATTCGTTCCTGGTTTTGACGGTTTTGAGCGCGCAGTATTCCCAGCAATCAACTTCGTGATGCTGACTCAATACGCGGCAGATATCCCTCTAGCAACAGCATTCCCACCAGCGTCTCTAGAAAACACGTACGGTGAATGGCTATCTAAGCAAGGTCAAACTCAGCTACGTATCTCTGAAACAGAGAAATACGCGCACGTTACTTTCTTCTTCAACGGTGGTGTTGAGAACGAATTTGAAGGCGAAGAGCGTCAATTGGTTGCTTCTCCAAAAGTAGCTACTTACGACCTACAACCAGAAATGAGCTCTCCAGAGCTAACTGAGAAATTGGTTGCGGCTATCAAGTCTGGTAAGTACGACACAATCATCTGTAACTACCCTAACGCAGATATGGTTGGTCACACTGGTGTTTACGAAGCAGCTGAAAAAGCGATCGAAGCACTAGACGAAAGCGTAGGCAAAGTGGTTGAAGCAATCAAAGAAGTTGGCGGTCAGCTACTGATCACTGCGGACCACGGTAACGCAGAAATGATGATCGACCCTGAAACTGGCGGCGTTCACACTGCACACACTAACCTACCAGTGCCTCTAATCTACGTAGGTGACAAAGCAGTTGAGTTCAAAGAAGGCGGTAAACTGTCTGACCTTGCACCAACAATGCTTTCTCTAGCGGGTCTAGAAATCCCTGCTGAAATGTCTGGTGATGTGCTAGTTAAGTAATTAACTGACGACTCAGAATGACAAAAGCCCGAGTATAAACTCGGGCTTTTTTGTGTCTGGTAATAAGGACTGGTTTGTAAGATTACTGAACTAAAATCCCCGCACCAATCACCGCTAGGGCCGCGCCCAACCAAGCAAATCGGTTTGGTCGGCGTTTAGTGTAAACCCAGAGCAGCGGTAGTAACATGATTGGCGTGGTTGAAGATAGCAGAGCAACCATGCCTACGTTCCCTTCGCGCAGCGCGTAAAGAATTAACGTCATTCCTACGGCCATCGCGAGAAAGCCATTCAACGCCGTAATGCCAAAAACACGCCAAGTAATGCGTTGGGTGGAGCGAGCAACTTTTACTCCAACGATAAGTAATAAGCAGTGCGCAACGAACGCGCTGATCATTCGAATTGCCGATGCAGCGATTGGGTCGACACTGGTTTGCATGACCGGTTTGGCAATAATGCCACCGAGCGCCTGACATATTGCAGCGGTAAGGCCGAGTGAGACTCCAACCCAAATGTTGCCTTTGATTTCCTCGAGCACATTGTTAGTTTGTCCGCGTCGGCCAAAGAATATCGCCATCACCACACCGCTAAACACCAGTGCAGAACCAAGCAGTTCAATGGCCGTCATGCTTTCGCTAAACAGGAAATAACCTAAGATGGTGGAAAACACGGCATGGCAGGAAAACAACAGGCCCGCTTGCCTTGGCCCCATGCGATTCAAACAAGCAAACAGTGCGGTGTCGCCAATGAAGATCCCTATCAATCCGGATGCCATCATCGGCGTAATGTGTTCCCAAGACACACTTAGCCAACCGCCGGTTATCCACGCCATGGTCGACAAAATCATGGCTGTGCAGCCCATCCGCCAACGACTGTAAGAAAAGGCACCCAGATGCTGCGCAGGAATAACCGAAATCAGGCTGGAAACCGCCCATAAAAAGGCAGCGCACAGAGCAAGCCATTCGTAACCCATGATTGATAGACGTCCTTGTTGAATAGGGTTGAGGGCTCTTAATATGCATGAAATGCCACGAGCAATGCCATCATTTTTTTATTTATAATTGGGAAGTTAAAGGGCTAGATAACATCAATAAAAAAGCAGCTCTGGGAGCTGCTTTTTTGGGGCGGTTTACACTTTAAAGCGACTGATGTTTTCTCGCATGGTGTTCGCTGTGTTGAACATTCTGCGTGCGCCTTCACTGCTTTTCAGTGATTGCTCAGCAATGACATCTGCATCGTCTTTGATGCCTTGAGTATTGCGGCTGATGTCTTCACTTACCGCTCGCTGCTCTTCTGCTGCGCTCGCAATCTGCATCGCCATATCATTAATCTCAGTGATAGAGTTGGTGATGCTGGTTAGACTGTCGTGCGCTTGCTGTGCGTAATCCACGCTGGTATCTGCTAAGCTAGTGCTGGCTTGCATGCTGTTTACGGCAAGCTTGGTATTGCTTTGCAGCGTTTCAATCATGGTACGGATTTCTTCTGTTGAGCCATGAGTGCGTTGGCTAAGTACACGTACTTCATCCGCTACCACGGCAAATCCGCGTCCTTGTTCACCCGCGCGTGCTGCTTCGATGGCCGCATTGAGAGCGAGCAGGTTGGTTTGCTCAGCAATGCCTTGAATCGTAGACAAAATTTGGTTGATGCTTTGGGTGTTCGCTTCCAGTTCAGAAATCACATTTGCCGCATCACTCACTTGCTCAGCAAGCGACACAATCGCTTCTCGGTTTTTCTGAATAACGCTTTGACCTTCCACACACGCAGATGCGGAGTTTTGGGATGCACTTGCGGTCAATTCTGCATGACTTGCGACTTCTGCAGCGGTTGCCGACATTTCATGAATGGCCGTAGCAATTTGGTTTACGTCATTTTGTTGGTGCTCAACGCGTCCTGCCGCCATGGCTGAGAGTTCATTCGCCTGTTGTGCTTGTTCTGACAACTGCTGACTGTTTTCGACGATGTTTTTTAGCATTGATTGCATCTGAGCAAGGAACTGGTTGACGTGCGTGGCCAGTTCACCAATTTCATCCATGCGTTCAATCTCGATGCGCTGCGTCAAATCACCTTCACCTTGTGACAGTTCAGAGAGTGCATCCGACAAAGTTTGCAGTGGACGTAGTAGGCGAGTGATCACGTAAGTGCTGATGGCAGCGATGATCAAATACATCACGATTGAAGCAATGGCAGTAAAGGTCACTTGCTCCGAAACGGATGCAAAAGCCATTTGTTTGTCTTGCACAACGCCCAGAGACCAATCGGTGTTAGGGACTTGAGCAACATAAATCAGTTGGTCGCCTTGTTTTGGCCACGTGATTGTTTCTAGCTTCGCGTGTTGTGCCAAGTTGGCCATTTTATCGCGCGTCAGTTCTGGATTTAACGTGGTGAGCGGTTTCTGGCTGAGCTTTTCATCTTTATAAGCGACGAGGTTATTGTTGCCATCCACCAAAAACGCGAAGCCGTTGTTATCCAGTTGGATATTCAATACTTCGTTGATGATGTCTGTGACGGCCAAGTCAGCGGCCAATACGCCTTGTTTGTTTTGGTTAAACGCTTTGGCAAAGCTGACCACAATACTGCCATCAAAATCTTGGTATGGCTCGGTAATGATCAGCCCAGATTGTGCCATCGCGTCTTGATACCAAGGGCGAGTTCGAGGGTCGTAATCGGATGGCCATGATTCGCTTTTATCGCCGTAGGCAATCGCGCCGTCAGAGAACCCTGCGTAAACAGAGAGAAATTTCCCCGCGCGTTTGGTCAACAATAACTCGCGATCTGCATCATCATAACCGGCGATGATTTGTTCGTTAGCCAACATCATATCGCTACGAATTGAGAGCCAATCGCTGATATAACGGTTAGTCGACTCAGAAATATTCTGTATTTCTCGGTTGAGTGTGGATGTGGTTTCTTCGTGAAGTTGATTAACGGAAACCCAAGCTTGAACGCCACTTACGATGGCGATAATGACTGCGATAGCAATCTGGATTTTTAACTTAATGGTATTTCTCATTGTCTAACCTTTATAAACAGACAAAAAGATCAGTGTCACAACGTGTGACTCCAGAGGGTTTAGACGATTCAAGCACAGAGCGTTACATGAAAGGCTTTAGTGAATTTATCGACAGTTAGTGATGAAACTTGAGGCACATGGTGTGATTTTTATTCAGCAATGCAATGTTAAATCTCTATTCATCATGGTGTGCAAAGGGGGACGAAGTCGAGGTAATGGGAATGAAGGGGCTCTGTGAAGGCGTAACCCCTCACAGAGCCAGAACGTTAGAAGAGAATCAACACAGCGCCGTAAACTATAAACAGACCAATTAAGCCAATGATGAGTCCGACTTTCGCCATGTCTTTGCTTTCTATCAAGCCCGTTGAATACGCTAATGAGTTTGGTGGGGTGGAGACAGGTAAAATCATGCCCAGTGAAGCCGAGAATGCGACCACAACCAGTAAGCCTTGTAAGCCACCGACAGCGGCCAAACTCGGCATGGAAACCCCGATAGCTGCGGCAATTGGCATCAACAAGTTCGCGGTCGCGGTGTTCGACATAAAATTGGCCATCAACCAACACACGATGGAGAGTGCAACCACCACCGCAAATGGAGACAGTGCCTCATAATCAATTGCGTGGGCGAGCGCTTCTGCCAAGCCCGTTTTATCGAGTGCAATGCCAATCGCAATACCACCGGCAACCAACCACAATACGTCCCAGTTGATCAGTTTGAGCTCTTCTTTGCCCATGATGCCCGTTAAGGTAAAGACTGCTAGAGGAATAATCGCGACGACGTACGTATTCATGCCATGAGCTTTGGTGGTCATCCATAAGACGATGGTGAGGGCGAAGGTCACGTAAACCACCATTGCGCGCCAGCTCTTTTTGAAAGTGCCATCCAACTTGAGTTTCATTTCTGGCTCGCTCGATGGGAACAGCTTTTGCAGTAAGAACCAAGCGATGGTCAATTGCACTAAGACAAAAGGTAAGCCCATCATCATCCATGAGAGGAAGTCGATGGTGTTTTCTCCAGTGAGATATTGCAGTGCGATGGCGTTCGGTGGCGTACCTATTGGCGTAGCAATACCACCTGTATTGGCGGCTATTGGAATACACAAAACCAGTGCTTTAATGCCTAAGTCACCTTTCGGTGCTGACGCCACAATAGGGCCAAGTAGCGCTAACATCATGACCGTTGTTGCGGTATTGGACATGAACATGGAAAACACCGCGGTGATCAACATCAGTCCGAGCATGATGAATTTGGGCTGGTTGCCAAATGGTTTAAGCAACACGCGAGCGAGGTTGTTGTCGAGCTCATACTTAGAAGCGGCAATCGCTAATGCGAAGCCGCCCATAAAAAGAATAATGATTGGTGACGAAAAGGCAGAGAAGATATCAGTGTAGTTGATCAACTCGCCAAGATCGTGCCCTGGTGGTGGATTGCGAAACAGATGCAAGCCTTTGTCAGAAATCATGATCAGTTCGAGAGCGATAATAAGAATGGACGTAGCAAAAACGGGAACAGGCTCAAGAACCCAAAGCAGGGCCGCAAGAAGAAAAATGGCCAACAAGCGATGCTGAATTAAAGTGAGATCATCAATGGGAATAGCATCAATCGGCATCATCAAAACACCGAGCGGAATTAAAAAACACACCAGCAATTTAGCCAGTGTGCTGACATTCATCTTTGGCATTGGTAGCCCCTCTAAATATTCATCCTAAGCGCAGGATAAATGATTGTAGATTGAGGGTCTTAGAGGCAGGTATGAGTTTGGAGAAGAGAGTCTAAATTTTGAACAGAATTTTGCTTTTCATCAATAAAAAAAGAGCCCTTGATAAAGGGCTCTTTTAGCTGAATTTCGCTTATTTTTTCAGGGCGTAAGGTGTGCCCATTACGGTTGGCTGGCCGTTTTCCATGCTTGCGTCAAACTCAATCGCGTCTTTCGCAAACAGGTTGATCACAGTCGAACCCAGTTTGAAGCGACCCATTTCTTCGCCTTTTTTCAGGATAACGGCTTTGTCACCTTCTGCTGGGTAATCCCATTTGTAGACCGTGTTACCGCGAGGTGGCGTGATGGTGCCTGCCCAAACTTGCTCGATACTGCCTACGATGGTTGCACCAACCAGAACCTGTGCCATTGGGCCAAATTCGGTATCGAAGATACATACCACTCGTTCGTTACGTGCAAATAGGTTCGGTACGTTTTCTGCTGTCAGAGGGTTTACTGAGAACAGATCACCAGGAACGTAAATCATTTGGCGCAATGTGCCGTCACATGGCATGTGTACACGGTGGTAATCGCGAGGCGATAGGTATAGCGTTGCGAATGAACCGTCTTTGAATTCTTCTGCGAGTTTCTCATCACCACCAAGCAGCTCTTGCGCCGAGTAGTTGTGGCCTTTTGCTTGAATCAGTTGACCATCTTCAATTGGGCCAAATTGGCTCACACAAGCATCTGCTGGGTGCGTAATGATCTCATCACCTTCAGTGATTGGGCGTGCGCCTTCTTTGAGCTCACGAACAAAAAACTCGTTGAACGTTTTGAAATGCTTAGGATCAGAGTGCTTTGCCTCGTCCATATTCACATTGTACTGTTTGATAAACCAGCGAATGACCGCGGTGGTTAGACTACCAGCTTTGGCTGATGCCAGTTTGCCCATTAGGCGAGTTAGGCCATGTTGTGGGATCCAGTACTGCAGTCCAACTTTAATCTTGTCCATCTTTAATTCCGATACTTCTGTCTGTTCTGTTAGATTCGCGCTTTGGGCGCGTGATGTTACTGAACTTTAATGTGCTTGTCAGTATTCGGTGAAGAATTCTTACACAGTTGCTCAGACAATCTGGTTACAGATCGGCTTTCTTATTGCGTGAGTATTGGCGGTTTGCCTTGTTCTCCATCATGCTTTCTAGAATGCGATGGTAGTTCTCAAAACGAACCTCACTCACTCCGCCTTTCTCAACGGCTTCACGCAGAATACAGCCAGGGTCGTCGTTGTGTTTACAGTCTCGGAATTTACAGCCACCAAGGTATGGGCGGAACTCAACGAACGCTTTGGTGACTTCTTCAGCCTCTAAGTGCCAAAGACCAAATTCGCGAACCCCTGGTGAGTCAATAAGATCGCCGCCAGTTGGAATGTGGTAAAGGCGTGCTGCTGTCGTGGTGTGTTGACCTAAGCCAGAGTTTTCAGAAATTGCGCCTTCTTCCACTTCTTGTTCTAGTTCAGGCATTAATGCATTAACCAAACTCGATTTACCTACGCCAGATTGACCAACAAAGATGTTGATACGATCGCGTAACTGCACTTCTAAATCACTAATGCCTTCACCGGAATTTTTACTCACGAACAGCACTTTATAACCAATTCGCTCGTACTCTTTGAGCCACTCTTCGTACATTGCACGGTCATCTGCCTCAAGCAAATCGACCTTGTTGAGCACCAACAATGGTGCGATGTTGAGTGTCTCTGCGGCCACTAAATAACGGTCGATAATGTTCAGTGATAGCTCAGGCAAGACAGACGAGACAATCACCATCTGATCGATGTTTGCCGCAACTGGTTTGAGGCCGTCGTAGTAGTCTGGGCGAGTCAGCATTGATGTACGTGGCTCTACGGCTTCAACAACACCTGAGATGCCTGCCATTGATTCAAGACCTTCACGCCAGAGCACTCGGTCACCGGAAACCAGAGACTCAATGCCACGACGTAGGTTACAGCGTTGAACCTCGCCAGTTTCTAAATCTTCGATGTCAGCGTGCTGGCCAAAGCGAGTAATTACTAGACCCTGTTTACTTGCGCCAAGCATGTTCTCATCCCATTGGATGGACTCTTCTTGCTTCTTTAGGCGTTTTTGTTGGTTGCTGCGTACGCGGCGCACCTGACCTTTGGTTAACTTTTTCTTTTTTGCCACAATGTTTTACTTAGTGAGTTAACTCAAGCGATTGAGCTCGTTCTCGGCTCAAGTTCGTGAGTATCGTGTTTCAAGTATTTTCAGGTATAGTACCTCTTTTATCGATAAACAAATAGGCGGCGTAACCATGTCCTTTAGCGATCAAAACCTAATTTGGGTGGATTTAGAGATGACAGGGCTTGATCCTGAAACGCACAAAATCATCGAAATTGCTTCTATCGTCACAGATAGCGAACTGAATATTTTAGCTGAAGGGCCAGTGCTTGCCGTGCATCAGCCAGAAGAAGAGCTAGCCAAAATGGACGATTGGTGCACCAACACGCACACGGCTAGCGGTTTGGTTGAGCGCGTTCGTAACAGCAAAATCTCTGAGCAAGATGCCGTAGCACAGACCATCGAATTTTTAGAAAAATGGGTACCAAAAGGCGTATCGCCAATCTGCGGTAACAGCATTGGTCAGGACCGTCGTTTCTTGTACAAGCATATGCCTGAACTGGAAGAATACTTCCACTACCGTTACTTAGATGTGAGCACACTAAAAGAGCTGACTCGTCGTTGGAAGCCAGAGGTGTTGGACGGTTTCTCTAAACAGGGCACACATTTAGCGTTGGACGACATCCGTGAATCTATTGCGGAGTTAAAGTACTACCGCGAAACGATCTTTAAGATCTAACTGTTAAGGCTGCGATCTAAATTGTTGTCATTCTTGATTGTTTTGCTTGCTTTTTCGTCGTTCAGTAAAAAATTAAAGTTTTTTTGAACGAAGGACTTGCATCAAAAAAAAATGCTCTTATAATTCGCAGCCCTGAACAGCGGAAACGTTGTTGATGCGACACTAGCTCAGTTGGTAGAGCGCAACCTTGCCAAGGTTGAGGTCACGAGTTCGAACCTCGTGTGTCGCTCCAAATTTTTATTATTGCACTAAATAATAATACATGGACGCGGGATGGAGCAGCTTGGTAGCTCGTCGGGCTCATAACCCGAAGGTCGTCGGTTCAAATCCGGCTCCCGCAACCAATTCTCTTCTGAGAATATGCGACACTAGCTCAGTTGGTAGAGCGCAACCTTGCCAAGGTTGAGGTCACGAGTTCGAACCTCGTGTGTCGCTCCAATTTGATAGCTCTCATTGTGCTTAACAATGAAATACGGACGCGGGGTGGAGCAGCTTGGTAGCTCGTCGGGCTCATAACCCGAAGGTCGTCGGTTCAAATCCGGCCCCCGCAACCAAATTTAATCAATAGCGTTTGCTGTTGATATGCGACACTAGCTCAGTTGGTAGAGCGCAACCTTGCCAAGGTTGAGGTCACGAGTTCGAACCTCGTGTGTCGCTCCACTTTCTTTCTAAGTGGACAGTATAGCTCTCATTGTGCTTAACAATGGAATACATACGGACGCGGGGTGGAGCAGCTTGGTAGCTCGTCGGGCTCATAACCCGAAGGTCGTCGGTTCAAATCCGGCCCCCGCAACCAAATTCAATCAATAGCATTTGCTGTTGATATGCGACACTAGCTCAGTTGGTAGAGCGCAACCTTGCCAAGGTTGAGGTCACGAGTTCGAACCTCGTGTGTCGCTCCACTTTTCTTTAAGTGAAAAGTAAAGCCTTCATTGTGCTTAACAATTACATGCGACACTAGCTCAGTTGGTAGAGCGCAACCTTGCCAAGGTTGAGGTCACGAGTTCGAACCTCGTGTGTCGCTCCACTTTTCTTTAAGTGGAAAGTAAAGCCTTCATTGTGCTTAACAGTGACATGCGACACTAGCTCAGTTGGTAGAGCGCAACCTTGCCAAGGTTGAGGTCACGAGTTCGAACCTCGTGTGTCGCTCCACTTTCTTCAAAGTGAACTGCATAGCCCTCATTGTGCTTAACAGTGACATTGCGACACTAGCTCAGTTGGTAGAGCGCAACCTTGCCAAGGTTGAGGTCACGAGTTCGAACCTCGTGTGTCGCTCCAAATTTATATTATTGCACTACGCGATAATACATGGACGCGGGATGGAGCAGCTTGGTAGCTCGTCGGGCTCATAACCCGAAGGTCGTCGGTTCAAATCCGGCTCCCGCAACCAATTCTTTTAAGAGAATGTGCGACACTAGCTCAGTTGGTAGAGCGCAACCTTGCCAAGGTTGAGGTCACGAGTTCGAACCTCGTGTGTCGCTCCACTTTCTCTAATGAAAAAGCAAAGTTCTCATCGTACTTAACGGTGACGTAATACGGACGCGGGGTGGAGCAGCTTGGTAGCTCGTCGGGCTCATAACCCGAAGGTCGTCGGTTCAAATCCGGCCCCCGCAACCAATTTCAGACGATAGTTGCAGTTTGAGTAGTTGGTATTTTCTAGCTCTCAGATCGTCACGGATGCGCCGCCCAGTTCACTTTGGCTTTCGCTCCATTCCATCGCTCTTTTCATAATGCTGCGAAGCATGAATCCCCTAAAAGCATATCTTAATCCGCATCAAATGATGTCGGACGGTTTCGTTTGTGTTTAAAACACGATATGAATCGGCTGGCGTAATCATTTCATGATGTTCGGAGCGTTTTACCTATGTTAATTAACAGAGTTATCCACATATAACGTTCTGTGGATAAGTTGGTTGATAAAGTGTTTTTAGCTTGAGGATTTTGATGGGTAAAGAAAGATCTTTTGTTTTTTAGGAAGTCTTGGTTGCTGGTGATTTGGTCTTAACTTATTGTTATTTAAGGTTAAATGTATTATTTCATCGGATCGAATACGTTAAAATACGATCATAACCTTGTCTTTTTTTGATCCTAGTCATTTACTCAGGTTGTGTTTAACTTTTTTTTGCAACCCATTTTTAATCAAATCTAGAATTTTTTTCCACATTACAGAATTGAGAACAGGGTCATGTATTGAGCATGCAAAAAGTGTTTTCAATCTCTTGCATATAGGCTACGCACTAGGCATCCCTAGGTAAGCCTTTCTCAACAATTCTAATTAAACGCTTTTTCTTCGTCTCAATCAGTTCTGCATCTACAGAAGGGATATGGTTGAGCTGCTGGGTAAGTGCCCATTCGATGTGCTCATCCAGTAATTTACTTTCACCAAGTCGCGCATTAAGTGCGTCTATCACCCGTTGGCTGTATTCTGCATTACCAAGTGCGACAGATATATTACGTAGCCATTGTTCGTGACCGATACGACGGATAGCAGAACCTTCCATATTTTTTAAGAACGTCGCCTCGTCCCATTGGAATAATTCAACTAAGTCTGGATTGTGAAAGCTTTCCCTGCGATGGAAATCTTCTTGTTCGGTTACGTCTGCATAGCGGTTCCATGGGCAGACGAGTTGGCAGTCATCACAGCCGTAGATGCGGTTACCCATCGGTTTGCGGAATTCCTCAGGGATGACACCATCAAACTCTATCGTGAGATAAGAGATACAGCGTCTCGCATCGACAACTTTATCTTCTACAATGGCTTGAGTCGGGCATGACGTAATACACGCTCGGCATTTTTCGCATTGGTCGACACTTGGAGTATCGACTGGCAAAGGTAGGTCAATCAGCAGTTCACCAAGGAAGAACCAAGAACCACACTCTTTATCTAAGATCAGTGAGTGTTTACCTGTCCAACCCAATCCGGCCTTTTGGGCTAAAGGGCGCTCAAGTATTGGCGCAGAGTCGACAAAAGGGCGATAACCAAACTGACCCACTTCTTCTTCTATGAGCTTACCCAACTTGTTGAGCTGCTTTCTGACCAGCTTATGGTAATCACGCCCTAGCGCATAGCGGCTAATATAAGCGTGATTTTTATTCGCGAGATTTGAAGCGAATTGCGCTTCTGGCGGTAGGTAGTCCATCCGGACGCTGATAACGCGAACGGTTCCCGGTAATAACTCATTGGGTCTGGCGCGCATCATTCCGTGACGAGCCATCCAATCCATTGAGCCGTGATAGCCAGCATCTAGCCATTTTTGTAGTGCGGCTTCATGTTCACTAAGATCAACGTCGCAGATGCCCACTTTTTGAAAGCCGAGCTCTTTTCCCCAAACTTTGATTTGTTGTGCGAGTTGTTCGTAGTTCATGTTTTATCACCGAGATAAAGGGGGCGGGATCTTAACGGATCTATTCTATTGGTGCTACCGTAAAGTTGAGGTTGGTACTCGTAAATTCGTTTCTCAAAGTTCAGGCTGAATGGCCATTGGCGCGTTTTTATCAGCAAAATCATTATGCATGTATCACGGAACCTTTTGCTATATGCGGCGTTCTTATAACTGTGAGTTAAACTCTTTTCGATCAAAGTTAATACTCGGTAAATAAGTTACAGTTTTTGGCTACTTTTTTCGCACATATGACATTTGAAAGCTTGTCTCTCAAAACCAACACGGTTTACTATTCCTGTTCTTTTGATTTTTATATAGTCAACGATCATTAGTTAGAGAAGCATCAATGAGCACGAAACAATTTACTTTAAAAGATGAGCAAGAAACGGTAGCACTGGGCACCGAGCTGGCTCAACTTTGTTCTCAACAAACCACTATTTATCTGCATGGCGATTTAGGTGCAGGTAAAACAACCTTCAGTCGTGGTTTTGTCCGTGCTCTTGGGCATCAAGGAAACGTGAAAAGTCCGACTTATACGCTTGTCGAACCTTACCAATTAGATAAGTGGCAGGTTTACCACTTTGATCTTTACCGATTGGCAGATCCTGAAGAATTGGAATTCATGGGGATCCGAGATTACTTCACAGATGATGCGATCTGCTTGGTTGAATGGCCTGAAAAAGGGCAAGGATTGCTGCCACAACCAGATTTAGATGTAGAAATTCGTTATCAAGGTGAGCAACGCGTCGCTGAGATAACGGCGAACAATGATTACGGTGTGCAGTTACTCAGTCGATTGGAGCTATGTTGAGTCTTTCAAATTTTAGAGCAGTGGCGACGTTTGTCGCCACTTTTCTCCTTATCATCCCCAATGTAGCATTTGCTAACGTCGTTAAAAGTTTCCGAGTGTGGCCTTCCCCAGATGAGACTCGTGTTGTCATCGATTTAGGCTCGGAAGCGGACTATTCCTATTTTTCTTTGTCAGGGCCGGACCGTCTTGTGGTGGATATGAAAGACACCACCATGCAAGCTAAATTGCCAGTGACCGTTTCTGATAGCCCAGTGCTTAAATTGGTGCGTAAAAGCTCGCCTCCAGAGAAAGGCACCTATCGCCTTGTTTTTGAATTAAAGAAAAACGTTCAGGCAGAGTTATTCAAACTCAGTCCAACGCCGGGCGGCCAATATGGGCATCGTTTGGTGATTGACCTGCCACACGGTAAGAAAACCGCGACAGCAGCAGCGAAACCAAGCAAACCGACGACAACCAGCAAAGACATGAGTACCGTACAGCGTGCTCAAGAAGTATTGATCGTGATCGATCCTGGTCATGGTGGTGAAGACCCTGGCTCAATTGGTCCATCTCGTCGCAAGTATGAAAAAGACGCGGTACTGAGCATTTCTCGTAAGCTTGCAGCGCAACTTGATGCGACGCCGGGAATCAAAACGCGCATGACGCGTACCGGTGACTACTTTGTTAACTTAAACCGCCGTGTTGCATTTGCCCGCGAAAATGACGCGCACCTGTTAATCTCAGTTCACGCGGATGCGTTCACGTCACCACAACCTCGTGGGGGATCGGTATTCGTATTGAATACGCGTCGCGCAAACACTGAGATTGCTCGTTGGGTTGAGAACCACGAGAAACAGTCCGAGTTGCTCGGTGGTTCTGGCAATGCATTTGTCACGAACACGAAAGACCGCAACGTGAACCAAACTTTGCTCGATCTCCAGTTCAGCCATTCGCAAAAAGAAGGCTACAAGTTGGCGACCGAAATTTTGGGTGAAATGGGACGCGTCGCGCATCTACACAACACCAAGCCAATCAACACTAGTCTGGCAGTATTGCGTTCGCCACAAATTCCATCGGTCCTTGTAGAGACTGGATTTATCTCTAACCCAACAGAAGAGAAACTGCTGTTCCAACGCGCGCACCAAGATAAGTTAGCGCAGGCTATCTCTAAAGCGGTGGTTAAATATCTAAAAGATAACCCACCTGAAGGCACGGTGTTCTCACCTTCCTCTAAACCAATGGTGCACATTGTTAAGCGTGGTGAATCGCTGTCTGTGATTGCGAATAAATACGGTACTAACTCGAAAGCGTTGATGGCTGAGAACAAGTTGAAATCGACCAGCTTAGCGGTTGGACAAAAACTGCGTATTCCGTCAGCTGGCAAGATCCAAGTGCCAAGCAAGCCTATTACAGTAGAGACTGAAACGATTACTCATACCGTTAAATCGGGTGAGTTCTTGGGTAAGATCGCAAGTCACTATAAAGTGAAGCTGTCGGATATTCGTCGTGAGAACAACTTAAAATCCGATACCTTATGGGTTGGTCAAAAACTTAAGATCACCGTAGCAGTGAAAGATAAACCGATTCGCAAGCACAAAGTCGCGCGAGGGGAATACCTTGGTAAGATTGCGTCCAAATATGGCGTGAGTGTTGCGAGTATTCGCCAAGCAAACAACTTGCGCTCGGACGAGCTTGCTGTTGGGCAAGTCCTGATCATTCCAAACAAATAAGTAAGTGAGCTTCTAACTCATTATGACGATAAAAATTTTGCCAGCTAGGCTCGCCAACCAAATTGCGGCAGGGGAAGTGGTCGAAAGACCTGCCTCTGTCATCAAAGAGTTGGTGGAAAATAGCCTCGACTCTGGCGCAACCCGAATCGATATCGATATCGAAAAAGGCGGTGCCAAGCTTATTCGTGTTCGTGACAACGGAAAAGGGATTGCGAAAGATGAGCTCGGGCTGGCACTCAGTCGTCATGCAACGTCTAAAATCCATACCTTAGATGATTTAGAAGCGATCATGAGCTTGGGCTTTCGTGGAGAGGCATTGGCGAGTATCAGTTCCGTTTCTCGTCTTACATTAACCTCTCGCCCTGCTGCGCAAGAAGAAGCGTGGAGTGCATATTCGGAAGGGCGTGATATGCAGGTCAAATTGCAGCCTGCTGCCCATCCCATTGGTACCACGGTTGAAGTGCTGGATTTGTTTTTCAATACTCCTGCACGCCGTAAGTTTCTGCGTACCGAAAAAACGGAATTTGCTCACATTGACGAGCTGTTAAAACGCATTGCACTGAGCCGCTTTGATGTCTCGATCAACGTGCGCCATAACGGCAAAGTTATCCGCCAGTACCGTGCGGCTAAGAATCAACTGCAAACCGAAAAGCGTATAGCGGCGGTGTGTGGTAATGCATTTGTGCGTAACATGCTTCGTATTGAGCTTGAGCATCAAGGCCTCAAGTTGCATGGTTGGATCACCACCCCGGATGGGGCTCGTCAGCAAAGCGATTTGCAGTATTGTTACGTGAATGGCCGCATGATGCGGGACAAACTGATTAATCATGCGATCCGTCAAAGCTACGAAATGAGTTTAAAGCCGGATCAATTCGCCGCTTATGTGTTGTTCATCGAGCTAGACCCGCATCAGGTGGACGTGAACGTTCATCCAGCGAAGCATGAAGTGCGTTTCCACCAAGCAAGATTGGTACATGACTTTATCTATCAAGCTTTGGCTGATGCACTGGCACAAAGCTCTGTGATTGATAAGCCGCAAGTCAATGAGTCCGCGTTCCATCGAGCAGAGCCTGAAGAGCGAGAAAGCCAACCGGAAACGACGCCTCAATACTCGCCACAATCAGTGAGTACTACTGTCCCAGAGCGTGTGTATCAAGCGATTGATAAAACGCCTACGTACCCTGGACGTACTGATTATGAGATAAAGCCACGCGATCGTGCGCCGAGTGATTCATCTGTGCGTGAAGCGCGCATTGCAGATTCCTTTAAGCGAACGGATTGGATTGAGTCCAAACCTGCGCCTAAACCAAATGTAGGTAAAGAGCGTCATGCTGAACCTGCACCAAGTAAGCGAGAAGTCCACGCTTACCATGAACTGCTAAAAACACCCGACTTCGAATCTCAACAAGCTGAGCAACCGACATCGACAGAGTCCGTTCGAGAAGTGAGTTTGCCTCAAGTTACAGCATTGGGGAAAGCGTTGGCTGTTGTGGATGAACAATTTGTACTGATGAGCAGCGACAGTGGAGTAGCATTAGTTTCATTACCTCGAGCTGAGTTCTATCGCACCAAAGGTCAGTTGACGCCAAGTGAAGGAGCGTTAAAAGCGCAGCCTTTATTAGTACCGTTGTCGATGAAGTTGGACACTGACTTAGTGAAGTTGGCACAAGATTATCAACAAGACTTTGCTCAGTTGGGTATCCAATTAAAAGCCAGAAATGATAAAGCGCTAATGGTCATGGGCGTGCCAGCACCATTACGCCAACAAAACTTACAAAATTTAGTGCCAGATCTGTTATCTTACGCGCAAACGTGGATGAAGGGAGAAAAGGCGTCAACTCAGATGCTTCCTGCTCTGATCGATTGGCTTGCTGTGCAGGTCACAACGGTCAAGAGTCACTATACTCTCTCTGAAGCCATTCAAATTATTGCGGAACTTGAACAGTTAAGGCATGGTCAATTGCCACTAGACGATAAAACATTCGTATCTGCTGTTGATTTCTCTGCCACGATAGCCAAATTAAAACCATGACAGACAAACTACCTTTGGCTCTTTTCTTGATGGGGCCAACTGCATCAGGTAAAACCGAGCTAGCGATTCGCTTGCGTCAAAAGTTTCCGGTTGAGATCATCAGTGTGGATTCTGCATTGATCTACAAAGGAATGGATATCGGTACGGCAAAACCTGACGAAAGAGAGTTGAGTTTAGCGCCGCACCGCTTAATTGATATCCTAGATCCTAGCGAATTTTATTCGGCGGCGGACTTTCGCCGCGATGCTTTGCAAGCGATGGATGATATTGTTGCAGAAGGAAAAATTCCACTCCTAGTGGGTGGTACAATGCTGTATTACAAGGCATTACTTGAAGGCTTATCACCTCTTCCTGCTGCAAATCCTGAAATTCGTCAGCAAATTGAACAAGAAGCATTGACTAAAGGTTGGTCAGTGTTGCACGATGAACTGAAAGAAATTGATCCTGTATCAGCGGCGAGAATACATCCAAATGATCCCCAGCGTTTATCTAGGGCGTTGGAAGTGTATCGTATTTCAGGTAAAACTCTTACTGAGTTGACTCAAACTAAAGGTGAAAGCCTGCCGTACCGAGTTAAACAGTTTGCAATAGCTCCCAAGGATAGGGCAGAACTTCACCGTCGCATTGAACTGCGTTTCGACAAAATGATGGAAGCGGGTTTTGAAGATGAAATGAAAGCGTTGTATGCGCGCAAAGATCTTCATCCGGATCTTCCTTCTATTCGTTGCGTTGGTTACCGACAGATGTGGGAGTATTTAGATGGGGAGTGCACACGTGATGAAGCTGTATTTCGTGGCGTATGTGCGACTCGTCAATTGGCCAAGCGTCAAATCACCTGGTTACGCAGCTGGGATGACTTAACTTGGTTGGATAGCGATAACATTGAGCAGGCACTCGAAACCATGTCAGAAGCAATAGCATCTGATTGAGATAGCTGTGTATAATGTGATCGTTTTTGCGTGAACGCACTCTCAAAGGATCTGTTGTTGGCAGTTTTTATACTATGCTGCTAATTACTTAGAGTGCATTTTTGATTCGTTTAGCTCAGATGCAAAAGCAGTACTTTTTGCATTGCACCACTAGCTAAATAATTACAACTACAAATTAAATAAGGAAAATAAAATGGCTAAGGGGCAATCTCTACAAGACCCATTTCTAAACGCGCTACGTCGTGAGCGTATTCCAGTGTCTATCTACCTTGTGAACGGTATCAAGCTACAAGGTCAGATCGAATCATTCGATCAATTCGTGATCCTGCTGAAAAATACTGTAAACCAAATGGTGTACAAGCACGCGATTTCTACAGTTGTGCCGGCTCGTCCAGTGAGCCACCACAGCGGTGATCGTCCTCAAGGCGACCGTCCACAAGAGAAATCAGAAGATTAATTCTTCATCGAGTATTTTTAAAATAAGGAGTTGATTGCTTGTTTGACCGTTATGAATCCGGTGAGCGAGCCGTACTTGTTCATATCAACTTCACGCAAGAAGGTGAATGGGAAGATCTGGCTGAGTTCGAGATGCTGGTTTCTTCCGCTGGGGTTGAGACGCTGCAAGTTGTAACTGGTAGTCGTCAATCCCCACACCCGAAATACTATGTCGGAGAGGGTAAGGCCCAAGAAATTGCTACTACGGTACAGTTGACTGGTGCTGAAATTGTGATTTTTAATCACTCCCTCTCTCCTGCCCAAGAACGTAACCTCGAAGCACTGTGCAAATGTCGAGTTCTCGACCGCACTGGTCTCATCCTCGATATCTTTGCTCAACGAGCACGAACACACGAAGGTAAGCTACAGGTCGAGCTGGCCCAACTTCGACACATTTCTACTCGTTTAATTCGTGGTTGGACGCACCTTGAAAGGCAGAAAGGGGGGATCGGTTTACGTGGCCCGGGTGAAACCCAGCTGGAAACCGACCGTCGTTTATTGCGTGAACGAATCAAAGCCATCCTGCGCCGCCTAGAAAAGGTAGCCAAGCAGCGTGAACAAGGACGCCGTGCCCGAAATCGAGCTGAAATCCCAACAATTTCTCTCGTGGGTTACACCAACGCGGGTAAGTCGACACTCTTCAACCGAATAACCGAAGCTGGCGTGTATGCCGCTGACCAATTGTTTGCTACTTTGGATCCTACACTACGTAAGATGGAATTAGCGGATGTTGGCCCAGCCATACTGGCAGATACGGTTGGTTTTATTCGACATTTGCCTCACGACTTGGTTGCTGCCTTCAAAGCGACCTTGCAGGAAACGCAAGAAGCTGACATTTTGTTACATGTTGTTGATGCCAGTGATGAGCGTTTTCGTGAGAATATTCAAGCTGTTCATGAAGTATTAGAAGAGATCGACGCGCACGAAGTGCCGACGCTTGTCGTCATGAACAAAATCGACAATCTAGAGTCGCAGACACCACGTATAGAACGTGATGAGGAAGGGGTTCCTCGTGCGGTCTGGGTATCTGCAATGGAAGGATTGGGCATTGAGCTCCTGTTTGATGCGCTGACGGAACGTCTGGCGTCGCAAATGGTCGAGCATCAGTTGCGAATTCCTCCACAGTATCAAGGAAGATTCCGTAGTACATTCTTCCAAATGAAGTGTATTCAACGTGAGGAATACGACCAGGATGGTAACTTGTTGATCGATATTCGAATGCAGCAAGTAGATTGGTCTAGACTTGAAAAAAGAGAAGGGGCAGTTTTGACTGACTTTATAGTCACTTAAAGGACTGCTACAGTATAACGTCATATCAAATGATGGAGCTTTCTAATGGCGTGGAATGAGCCTGGAAATAACAACGGCAACAATGGCCGCGATAATGACCCTTGGGGTAATAATAATCGTGGTGGCCAGCGTCCTGGTGGCCGAGATCAAGGTCCGCCAGATTTAGATGAAGTGTTCAACAAACTGAGTCAAAAGCTGGGTGGCAAGTTTGGTAAAAAAGGCGGCGGTGGTTCCTCTATCGGCGGTGGCGGTGGTGCAATTGGCTTTGGTGTCATTGCGATCATTGCAATTGCGGTGTGGATTTTCGCTGGTTTTTACACCATCGGTGAAGCAGAACGTGGTGTTGTACTGCGTTTAGGTAAATACGATCGTATCGTAGACCCAGGCCTTAACTGGCGTCCTCGTTTTATTGATGAATACGAAGCGGTTAACGTACAAGCGATTCGTTCACTACGTGCATCTGGTCTAATGCTGACGAAAGATGAAAACGTAGTAACGGTTGCAATGGACGTTCAATACCGAGTTGCTGACCCATACAAATACCTATACCGCGTGACCAACGCAGATGATAGCTTGCGTCAAGCAACAGACTCTGCACTACGTGCGGTAATTGGTGATTCACTAATGGATAGCATTCTAACCAGTGGTCGTCAGCAAATTCGTCAAAGCACTCAAGAAACACTAAACCAAATCATCGATAGCTATGATATGGGTCTGGTGATTGTTGACGTGAACTTCCAGTCTGCACGTCCGCCAGAGCAAGTAAAAGATGCGTTTGATGACGCGATTGCTGCGCGTGAGGATGAAGAGCGTTTCATCCGTGAAGCAGAAGCTTACAAGAACGAAATCTTGCCGAAGGCAACGGGTCGTGCTGAACGTTTGAAGAAAGAAGCTCAAGGTTACAACGAGCGTGTAACTAACGAAGCATTGGGTCAAGTAGCACAGTTTGAAAAACTACTACCTGAATACCAAGCGGCTCCTGGCGTAACACGTGACCGTCTGTACATTGACGCGATGGAAGAGGTTTACACCAACACATCTAAAGTGTTGATTGACTCTGAATCAAGCGGCAACCTTTTGTACCTACCAATCGATAAATTGGCAGGTCAAGAAGGTCAAACAGACACTAAACGTAAATCGAAATCTTCTTCAACCTACGATCACATTCAACTAGAGTCTGAGCGTACACAAGAAGAAACATCGAACACGCAGTCTCGTTCAACAGGTACACGTCAAGGGAGATACTAAGAATGCGTAAGTTAATGATCCCTGTACTGGTAATCGCACTAGCATTGATGCTGATGTCTCTGTTTGTGATTCCTGAAGGTGAGCGCGGTATTGTGGTTCGATTTGGTCGTGTTCTTAAAGACAACAACGACATCACTCGAATTTATGAGCCGGGTCTGCATTTCAAAATGCCACTGTTTGATCGCGTGAAGCAGTTAGATGCTCGTATTCAAACGATGGATGGACGTGCTGACCGTTTCGTAACGTCAGAGAAAAAAGACGTTATCATCGATTCGTACGTGAAATGGCGTATTGAAGACTTCGGCCGTTACTACCTAGCAACAGGCGGTGGTAACTCTCTGACAGCTGAAGCACTTCTTGAGCGTAAAGTCACAGACGTACTTCGTTCTGAAATTGGTGCTCGTGAAATCAAACAAATCGTTTCAGGTCCACGTAATGATGACGTGCTACCAGAAGACGCAAGCAGTGATGAAGTGAACACAGAAGCGGCACGTGAAGCGTTAGAAATTGATGGTGAACGTGACCTAATCATGTCGGATGTACTGCGAGATACTCGTGAAAGTGCAATGAAAGACTTGGGTGTTCGTGTTGTCGATTTCCGTATGAAGAAAATCAACCTTCCTGATGAGATCAGTGAGTCGATTTACCGTCGTATGCGCGCTGAGCGTGAGTCGGTAGCTCGTAAGCACCGTTCTCAAGGTCGTGAGAAAGCAGAAATCATTCGTGCACAAGCGGAACTTGAAGTAGCAACCATTCTTGCAGAAGCGGATAAAACCGCTCGTGTTACACGCGGTGAAGCGGATGCAGAAGCAGCGAAGATCTATGCGAATGCATACAACAAAGATCCTGAGTTCTTCAGCTTCCTACGTTCTCTAAGAGCATACGAAAAATCATTCAGCTCTAAGAACGACATTCTTGTTCTGGATCCGAAGAGTGACTTCTTCCAGTACATGAATAACGCGAAAGGTGCGAAAGCTGAATAAGCGGACCATCTGAAATCTAAAAAGGCTCCGTAAGGAGCCTTTTTTGTATCGGTTGTACCATTGGTATGCCACCAAACATTAGCTCATCATAAATGCGATGACGGCTCCCGCCACCACAAGGCAGCCACCAATGCGCCGTAGCTGGTTGTCCGGTTGTTCACTCAGCTGTGCCACCATGTTTCGCCAGCCGTTTGGCGCGATCAAAGGGCCTATGCCTTCGACAATTAAAACAAGTCCAATCGCTAGCCAAATAGAGTCAGACATAAAGATTTCCAGTCGAATTTAGAAAAGTAAATATTATCAGTGATGTATTGATTTCGAAATGTACAGCGTTGATGAGATTACATTCTGGTATCAACTCTGTGAACAAAAAATGACTGCAAGAATTGCGATTCGGTGCTAGAATCCATTTTTAACTAGCAATCAGACTTGGAAAGATGGGAAATAACGTAGTCGTTCTAGGCACCCAATGGGGTGACGAAGGTAAAGGTAAAATTGTAGACCTTTTAACTGAAGATGCAAAATACGTGGTGCGCTACCAAGGCGGTCACAACGCAGGTCACACTCTTGTAATTGACGGTGAAAAAACCGTTCTTCACTTAATTCCATCAGGTATCCTTCGCGATAACGTAAAATGTGTTATCGGTAACGGTGTTGTACTATCACCTGAAGCTCTACTTAAAGAAATGAAACCTCTTGAAGAGCGTGGTATTCCAGTACGCGAACGTCTTTTCATTTCTGAAGCATGTCCTCTAATTCTTCCTTACCACGTTGCAATGGACCAAGCTCGCGAAATCGCTCGCGGTAAAAAAGCTATCGGTACAACTGGTCGTGGTATCGGTCCTGCATACGAAGATAAAGTTGCTCGTCGCGGTCTACGCGTTGGCGACCTATTCGATATGGAAGCTTTCGCTGAGAAACTTAAAGAAGTTATGGAATACCACAACTTCCAACTAGTTAATTTCTACAAAGCTGAGCCAGTAAGCTACGAAGCAGTGCTTGAAGAAGCAAAAGGCTACGCAGAGTTACTAACTTCAATGGTTATCGACGTAACTGACGAACTAGACGCAGCACGCAAGCGCGGCGACAAGATCATGTTCGAAGGTGCGCAAGGTACACTACTTGATATCGACCACGGTACTTACCCATACGTAACTTCTTCTAACACGACTGCTGGTGGTGTTGCTGCAGGTTCTGGTTTCGGTCCTCGTCACATCGGTTACATTCTAGGTATCGCGAAAGCGTACTGTACTCGTGTTGGTGCAGGTCCATTCCCGACTGAGCTATACGATGGTCTAGAGAAGCAAGACCCAGTAGGTAAGCACCTAGGTACTGTAGGTCACGAGTTCGGCGCAACCACTGGTCGTCTACGTCGTACTGGTTGGTTCGATGCTGTAGCTATGCGTCGTGCAATCCAAATCAACTCTGTATCTGGTTTCTGTCTAACTAAGCTAGATGTACTAGATGGCCTAGAAGAGCTTAAAATCTGTACTGGTTACAAGATGGAAGATGGCTCTGTACTAGAAGTGTCTCCAATGGCTGCTGAAGCATTCGAAAAAGCGACGCCAATCTACGAAACAATGCCAGGTTGGTCTGAGAACACATTTGGTGCTAAGTCACTAGATGCTCTACCACAAGCAGCTCTAAACTACATCAAACGTATCGAAGAGCTAACGGGCGTACCAGTAGACATCATCTCAACTGGTCCAGACCGTAACGAAACTATCATTAAGGTTCACCCATTCGAAGCTTAATAAGTACTCGTTAGAGATTTTAAAAGCCGACCTCAAGGTCGGCTTTTTTGTATCTGAGATAAAAATACCCACAGCGATAAATAATCTGCATATGGCAAGTTATTGCCGTTAAGCTTAAGGAAGAGGCAAAAATTGTCTAAAGCTTAGCTGCTGATTGCCGATAAGTTTATCAAGCAGAGGAGATCCTTGGCTGATCTTTGGTTTCTCAGATACCTTGAAGAGTACGTTTATGAAGTTACGAACAGTGGCTGCTTCACTGTTACTGATGCTGTCTGCCACAACAGTGCGAGCGAGTGCTGCTGATGTTGGCGCGCCAGTCCCCATCTACACCGAAGCAGAACTGATAAAGCTTATTGAGCAGAATAAGCATTTACAACGCGTGCGCGCTGATAACTGCCAGCTGGTGGAAGATATCGTAGCTCGTGCGACTCGAATTAACTTGCCTGCTTACGAGTTCTTATATGGCGACATGTTGGCGTGGGGCGTATGTGTCGAGCAAGATGTCGAGCTGGGGCTCTACTACATGGAAAATGCCGCGCAGCAAGGCTTACCTGCGGCATTAGAGCAGATTGGACGTTACTATTCGCGCGGTACTTTGGTGCAACAAGACAAAGAGCGTGCGATTCCGTATTTGCGTGAAGCGGCTTCTATGGGTAATTTAAACGCGCGTATTCATCTGGCTGAATTACTGCTACGCGATTACGGTAGTCCGTTGGACTATGAAGATGCTTACCGCTGGTTGTACAACTCGGTGACCGCCGATCAGCGTCAACACAAACGCATTGCCGTGTTAAGGCGTGGGCTAGAACAGCGTATGCCACAAAACATCATTGCACGCGCAAAAAGGCGTGACATGTTCTGGTAGATCTCCAGAAAATTCTCGGTAACTTCATACAGCAAAGCCCACACTTCGTGGGCTTTGTTGTTTTCCCGATAGGTGAACGCGCTTAAACCACCTTATGTGGGCCAAAGCATTCGTAATGGAATTGTTCCTCAGGGACGCCAAGTTCTTGTAGCTGTTTCGCGACGTGCTGCATAAAGCCCACCGGACCACAGAAGTACACTTGTACGTTGTCTTGTTTGAGTGCGGCTTCGATTTCATGCAGGTTTACAAAGCCGGTAAAGTGGAAGTCTTCACCTATCTTGTCTTTTGCCGTTGGTTGGTTATACCAAATGAGCGCGTTCATGTTTTCTTTCGCTGTGACTAGCTGGTTTACGTGCTCTTTAAAGGCGTGGTGTTTGCTGTTTTCTGTTGCATGTACCCAAGTCACTGGCGCGTGATGTTCCGTCAAGCTTTCTAGCATTGACAGTGTTGGCGTAAGGCCGACACCTGCAGAAATCAGCACCACTGGTGTATTGGTGTCTACATCCATAAAGAAATCACCCGCTGGCGCTGCGAGTTTTACTTTATCGCCGATGTTTAGCTCATCGTGCAGATAGTTGGATACTTTACCGCCTTGTTCACGTTTTACGGAGATGCGGTAAGTGTTCTCTTGAACCGAAGAAGATAGGCTGTATTGACGGATCTCTTGGTTTTCAAACTTATCGCTGTTGATGTAGATGCCGAGGTACTGCCCAGGCTTGTACTTCGTCACTTTACTGCCATCCGTCGGTTTGAAAACAAAACTGCAAATGTGTTCACTTTCCAATTGTTTACCGACCAACTCAAACTCACGTAGCCCTCGCCAACCACCTTCTTGCGATGCATTCGCTTGATAGATTTGCTCTTCGCGCTGGATAAATACATTAGCCAATACGCCATAAGCTTCAGCCCACGCGTCTAAAACTTCTTGGCCCGGATTGAATAACTCATCAATCGTAGCGATCAAGTGTTTACCTACGATTTGATATTGATCTTTCGTGATCAAAAAGCTGGTGTGTTTATGCGCAATTTTCTCCACAGCGCCAAGCAGAGCAGGCAAGTTTTCAATGTTAGCAGCGTATGCACAGATGGCATTGAATAGCGCTTCACGCTGATCGCCATTGCGCTGATTGCTCATGTTGAAAATGTCTTTTAACTCAGGGTTGTGAGTAAACATGCGGTCATAGAAGTGAGCGGTCAGTTTTGGTCCTGTTTCTGCGATTAGTGGCGCGGTCGCTTTCACGATCTCAATGGTTTGATTGCTGAGCATAAGAACTTCCTATTTTTAAGTTGTATTTGTAATGCATGTTTAAAGTTGTATCTCAAATGTATCTTTCGATCAAGAAAAGATTTACACTTTTGTCGATAGCGTAAGTTGGTTGTTTCGTCACTGACATTGAGCTATTAAGTCGCACTCTGGGAGAGAACATGCAGTTAACGAGCTTTACTGATTACGCGCTGAGAACCTTGATTTATTTAGCATCATTGCCAAAAGATGAGCTGACCAATATCACCGAAGTGACGGATTTGTTTGGTGTGTCTCGTAATCATATGGTCAAAGTAATCAACCGTTTAGGGCAGCTAGGCTACGTGCATACCGTGCGCGGTAAAAACGGTGGTATTCGCTTGATGAAGCCAGCGTCTGAGATCACCGTTGGTGGTGTCATGCGAGATTTGGAGCCGTTAGATTTGGTCAATTGTGGGGTGGAGTTTTGCCACATTACCCCCGCATGTCGCCTCAAAGATAAGCTTGCCAAAGCAAAAAGTGCCTTCCTCGCCGAGTTGGATGAGTGCACCATTGAATCCTTACTGAGCGATAACTCTGAGCTTTTGATCCTGCTTGCTCGCCCTTAGTTTATTTGCAGTTCCAGAGTCGATCTCGATCATTCTTTTTTCAAAGCAATTCTGTAGGTTATCGAGAGACTCAGATATACTAGCTCTATACCTTCCTTGCTAGATAGGCGTGCCTATGTCAGACAATATTCCAAACGATCCATTCGCAGATCGTGAATCCCAAAATTACGAAAATCCAATTCCAAGCCGAGAGTTCATCCTCGAGTTCCTTGAGCAAGCGGGCGTACCAATGAATCGCAATGACTTGTTCGAAGCTTTAAAGTTAGCGGGCGAAGAGCAATACGAAGGGTTGCGCCGCCGTTTACGTGCTATGGAACGAGATGGTCAACTGGTGTTTACCCGCCGTCAATGCTACGCATTGCCTGAAAAACTTGAAATGGTGAAAGGTTACGTGATTGGCCACAAAGATGGTCACGGTTGGGTACGTCCAGAAGGCAGCGTCGGCAAGGACGATGATATTTTGCTGCCACATCACCAAATGAAGAACATCATTCATGGTGATTTCGTGCTGGTGCAACCAACAGACAACAGCAAGCGTGGTCGTCGTGAAGGTCGCTTAGTTCGCGTACTTGAAGAGCGCAATAGCCAGATTGTTGGCCGCTTCTTCCTTGAGTACGGCTACTCATATGTTGTGCCGGATGATTCGCGCATCAGCCAAGATATTCTGATCCCGAACGAGCATAAAGCTGGCGCTCGTATGGGTAACGTCGTGGTGATTGAAATTACCGATCGTGGTTCTCGCTCGCGTGGCATGATGGGTAAAGTGGTTGAAGTTCTTGGCGAAAATATGGCGCCAGGTATGGAAACACAAATCGCAATTCGCACCCATCAAATCCCTTATGAGTGGCCAGAAGCGGTCGAAAAACAAATCGTAAACTTGGGCGAAGAAGTCCCTGAAGAAGCGAAAGTTGGCCGTGTTGACTTGCGTGAATTGCCGCTCGTTACCATTGACGGTGAAGATGCGCGAGACTTCGATGACGCCGTTTTCTGTGAGAAGAAAAAAGATGGTGGTTGGCGTCTTTGGGTCGCAATCGCAGACGTAAGCTACTACGTGCGCCCAGATTCAGCGTTAGACAAAGAAGCCATCAACCGTGGTAACTCTGTGTACTTCCCATCGCAAGTTGTCCCAATGTTGCCTGAAGTGCTTTCAAACGGTTTGTGTTCGCTTAACCCGCAAGTGGATCGCTTGTGTATGGTGTGTGAGATGACCATTTCTGAAAGCGGTAAGCTCTCAAGCTACAAGCACTACGAAGCGGTAATGAATTCCCACGCTCGTCTCACATACAGCAAAGTGAGCGCGATTCTTGAAGGTGATGAAGAACTGCGTGAACGCTACCAGCCACTCGTGTCGCATCTTGAAGAGTTGCACGCGATGTACAAAGTGTTGAAAGAAGCGCGTGATCAACGTGGTGCGATTGAGTTTGAAACTGTCGAAACCAAATTCATTTTTAATGCTGAGCGCAAGATTGAAAGCATTGAGCCAGTGATTCGTAATGATGCGCATAAGATCATCGAAGAATGTATGATTTTAGCTAACATTGCCTCGGCATCGTTGGTAGAAAAAGCCAAAGAGCCTGCACTGTATCGTATTCACGAATCTCCGGGTGAGCTGCGCTTGCAAGGCTTCCGCGATTTCCTAAGTGAGCTAGGTTTAGAGTTGAAAGGTGGTTTAGAGCCTTCTCCAACAGACTACGCCGATCTCGCGCGTCAAATTGCAGGTCGTCAAGACCAAGAGCTGATCCAAACCATGCTGTTGCGCTCCATGAAGCAAGCGGTGTACAACGCGGACAACGCAGGCCACTTCGGCTTGGCGCTTAAGCGTTACGCGCACTTTACGTCACCAATTCGTCGTTACCCTGACTTGTTGCTGCACCGTGCTATCAAGTATTTGATCGCTAAAGAAGAAGGCCGCAACCAAGACCGTTGGACGCCAACGGGTGGTTACCATTACTCATTTGATGATATGGACTTCTACGGCGAACAATGTTCAATGACAGAGCGCCGTGCTGATGATGCAACGCGTGAAGTTGCGGATTGGTTGAAGTGTGAATACATGCAAGATCACGTCGGCGATGAGCTGGAAGGCGTGATTGCTAACGTCACCAGTTTTGGCTTCTTCGTGCGCTTGACCGATCTGCATATCGATGGTTTGGTGCACATTTCAACGCTTGCGAACGACTACTACCAGTTTGATCCTATTGGTCAAAGACTTATCGGTGAAAGCTTCGGTAACATCTATCGTCTGGGTGATGCGGTCAAAGTAAAAGTGCTGGCTGTTAACCTAGATGACAAGCAAATTGACTTTGAATTGGTCGAAACAAGTCGTAAGCTACGCGGCGAAGGTAAGACAGCTAAGAAACGAGCTGCGGAAGCGCAACGCAAAGCCAAAGAGAAAAAACGTGCGGCGACACGTTCTTCATCAAAAGAAGGTGCTACAGCGCGCGCTGTTCCTGCTATTGAGCCAACTAAGCGCCCAGAACAAACGGATTCTGGCCGTAAACGCAAAGGGCCAAAACGTGGGGATGACGACAGTGCAAAGAAGCCAAAGGTGAAGAAAGCCCACAAGAAAAAGCCACACAGTAAGCCAAAGAAAACCAAGCGCACTAAGCAAGACGCGCAGTAGGCTGAAGCGCCAATCTGTTACCGCAGATTGGCGGTGAGCGAAGCACAGAAACAGGTTAAGTAATGAGTAACGAATTTATTTACGGCATTCATGCCGTGAAAGCGGTATTGGAACGCGAACCAGAACGTTTTATTGAAGCGTACGTTCTAAAAGGACGCCAAGACGATCGCCTAATGCCAATCTTGAACGATTTGCAGGTGTGTGGTGTTTCTATCCAACAAATGACGCGTAAAACCTTGGATGACAAAGCACATGGTGCAAACCACCAAGGCATCATCGCGCGCGTAAAACCAGCAAAACAGCTGAACGAAAACGACATTGACGACATCCTAGCGCAGCATGAGACACCGTTGCTATTGGTTTTGGATGGCGTGACTGACCCTCACAACCTTGGTGCCTGTTTACGTAACGCCGATGCTGCTGGTGTTGCTGCGATTATCGTTCCAAAAGATCGATCAGCACCAATGAATGCAACAGTAAGCAAAGTAGCCTGTGGTGCTGCAGAAGTGGTGCCTTTGATTCGTGTAACCAACCTAGCGCGCACAATGCGTACTCTGCAAGAGCAGGGCATCTGGTTCGTGGGTACGGCGGGTGAAGCGACACACGACATTTATCAAGCAAAACTGACTGGTCCTCTGGCAATTGTCATGGGCGCAGAAGGTGATGGCATGCGCCGCCTAACGCGAGAAACTTGCGATGATTTGATTAAAATCCCAATGGCAGGTAGCGTATCAAGTTTGAATGTGTCGGTTGCATCAGGCATCTGTTTATTCGAAGCAGTTCGTCAGCGCTTGGCTGCGAAGTAAGCGAATGAGACCATATGTCACTGAGCCCAAAGGCTTAGTGGCTTGAAGAATCAAACACATAGGATGGGAAACCATCCTTTGTTATTTTTAGCTAGGGAAATTATGACTCAACAAGATATTAAACTGATTGCGTTCGATCTGGATGGCACATTGTTGGATAGCGTACCTGATTTGGCGGTTGCTGCAGACCAAGCGGTACAAGCTTTGGGTTACCCTGCAGTATCGGAAGAGCAAGTACGTGATTACGTAGGTAACGGTGCTGACGTCCTGATTGGCCGTGCACTAAGCCAAAGCATGACCATCAGTAGCGATCTTAGT
This sequence comes from Vibrio sp. Y20_XG_PY13, assembly GCF_024181925.1. Classification (NCBI taxonomy): domain Bacteria; kingdom Pseudomonadati; phylum Pseudomonadota; class Gammaproteobacteria; order Vibrionales; family Vibrionaceae; genus Vibrio; species Vibrio sp. Y20_XG_PY13. The sequence continues at coordinate 120,420 of NZ_JAMZAL010000010.1, forward strand.
GAAGAGCTGCGTGCAAAAGGACGCGAGCTGTTTGATGACTTTTACGCGCAAAGCGGTCATCAGCTGAGCCATCTTTACCCAACAGTAAAAGAGACGCTAGAAGAGCTACATCAGGCAGGCTTTACGATGGCGCTTGTAACGAACAAACCATCGAAGTTTGTTCCAGAAATTCTAGAGCAACATGGCATCGCAAAATACTTCGTGGACGTATTGGGTGGTGATGCATTCCCTGAGAAAAAACCAAATCCAGTCGCACTGAACTGGTTGATGGAAAAACATCAGGTGAAAGCGAGCGAAATGCTGATGGTTGGCGACTCGAAGAATGACATCCTTGCTGCGAAAAACGCAGGTTGTGCTTCGTTTGGTTTAACATACGGTTACAACCATGGTGAGCCTATTTCAGCTTCAAACCCAGATTTTGTCGCAGACAGTTTATCTGAATTATTGGAAGTAGTAGCCGTTTCTGCATAACGGTAACAAAAGAGCTTCCAAAATACTTGTTAATGAGTACACTGAGTAAACCGTGCGCTAAAAGCCGCACGGTTTTTCATTTTAATTAGATTAAGAAGTCAAAGGAATCATTCTAATGAGCAAACCCATTGTATTGAGTGGTGTTCAACCGTCAGGTGAACTAAGTATCGGTAACTACTTGGGTGCTCTACGTCAATGGCAGCAGATGCAAGACGATTATGATTGCCAATACTGTGTTGTAGACCTTCACGCGGTTACGGTTCGCCAAGATCCTAAAGCCCTACATGAAGCGACTCTAGACGCATTGGCGATCTGTCTGGCAGTTGGTGTTGATCCGAAGAAGAGCACGCTATTTGTTCAGTCACACGTACCAGAGCATGCTCAACTTGGTTGGCTTCTTAACTGTTACACTCAAATGGGTGAACTGAGCCGTATGACTCAGTTTAAAGACAAGTCTGCACGTTACGCGAACGACGTAAACGTGGGTCTGTTTGATTACCCAGTGCTAATGGCAGCAGACATCCTGCTTTACGGCGCACACCAAGTGCCAGTAGGTAGCGACCAGAAGCAGCACCTAGAATTAGCGCGTGATATCGCAACGCGTTTCAACAACATTTACTCGCCAGAAAGCCCAATCTTCACGGTACCTGAGCCATACATTCCAACGGTTAACGCGCGCGTAATGAGCCTTCAAGATGCGACGAAGAAAATGTCGAAGTCTGATGATAACCGTAAGAATGTTATCACGCTGCTTGAAGAGCCGAAATCGATCATCAAGAAGATCAATAAAGCCCAAACGGATACCGAAACGCCACCAAGCATTCGCCATGATGTTGAAAACAAAGCGGGTATTGCAAACCTAATGGGTCTTTACTCTGCAGCGACAGGCATGAGCTTTGAAGAGATTGAAGCGAAATACAAAGGCGTTGAAATGTACGGCCCATTCAAGAAAGGCGTGGGTGAAGCGGTTGTTGCGATGCTTGAGCCAATTCAAGAAGAATACCGTCGTATTCGTTCAGATCGTGCGTTTATGGATGAAGTGATGAAGCAAGGCGCGGAGAAAGCATCGGCTCGCGCGGCGGAAACACTGAAAAAAGCATACGAAGCTGTCGGTTTTGTTGCTCGTCCGTAATCTCAAGTAATCCAATACCCAAAAAGCTCCACTTCGGTGGAGCTTTTTTTATGTGCTGAGAAAATTACTCGAAGGGTGTGTTGTCCATACAGCGCTCCATATCATAGTACTCAACGCGGCCACGAGCGCCTAAAAACGAAGACTTCACCACCATCCCACGATCCACATAATTAGTGAGGAAAACACAGGATATCTCGTAACTTAACTGTTTGATTTTATATGGCTCCCAGTAATAGTCTGGTCCAGGCAGGCGGGCACGAAAAGAAATGACACCATCGTCACTGACTTCAAACTCTTCCATTCCCTTGAACTCATTTTTTGCTGATTGGATAGTTTTTTGATTGGCGGTTGGGTAAAGCGGTTCAGAAGATGTTAGCTGACAGCCCGTCATAAGCCCAAACGCGGAGAGAGCTAGTCCAATACGTTGAATTGTTTTCATTGATTTTTCCACGATAGATGATGGATGAGATCTTATTGTCTCGCGTTGGTTTTATAACGCTTGTGTATGTTTTTCTCCACTGTGTTGTTGGAATTTATCATTTTTGATTGATAAAAATTTGAAGTGTAAATGGCGAGTGCGGAAAGCTGGGGAGTAAATAACAAGCGAGATTCTGAAATAAACCAAAGTAGCAATATTCTAAATTAGTAATTAATTATATTTAATGAAGCATGAAAGCGCTCGAAATAATAACTTAGTGTACCAAGAAAGTATTGATGTATTCCATAACATGGAATGGAAAAATAAACTGAGCAATTAGTCTAATTTTGCTTTCCTGCTGCACTACTGAACAGTATTTATTACAAAATATGTTTGAATACGCTGTTTTGGCATATTTTTATAGATTCACATGTGATTTATTTCACGGCTTTTACTGCTCTTTCTTATTTATTTCATAAATAAACCTGATAGTAGACGCAAATGGTAGGCTCTGATCGGAGCTTAGTTTGCATTTAAATAAATATCAGGTACGACAATGGACACGTTAATCAAACCCTCAATACTTGCATTAACCATCGCCAGTGCGCTTAGCGCTAACGCGAATGCAGAAATTATCATTTCCCAGTACGTAGAAGGTGGCTCGTATAATAAAGCGGTCGAGATCGCGAATACCGGTGATGCCGCAGTCACGCTAACAGGTTATGAGCTAGCGAAATCATCTAATGGTGGTGGCACTTGGGGCAGCAAGATCGATTTGAGCCAAGTGACGTTGCAAGCGAAGCAGGTGTTTGTTCTTGCCCATGGTGATGCCAGCGATGCGATTAAAGCAGTGGCTGACCAGACCGATAAAAACGTGGCGAACTTTAATGGTGACGATCCTCTCGCACTATTAAAAGATGGTGAAGTTCACGACATGGTCGGCGTGATGGGTGGTGTAGCATTTGGCAAAGACGCCACTTTGGTACGTAACGGTGACGCACTGACGCCTTCTGCGACTTTCCAATCTTCTCAATGGACAACGTTAGCAAAAGACAACATTGATGGCTTGGGCGAGCTGAATGCAGCTGAGCCACCTGCAACATTTGTGTGTGAAGTGGATGGACACGCGCCAACGTTCACATCCATTCAAGACATTCAAGGTGAAGGTGCTTCTTCGCCATTTATCGATGGTTACCCATACATTACGACAGAAGAGCATTTTGTTACTGGTGTCGTGAGCGCTGTTACTAGCGGTTTGACGAAAGGCTTCTACCTGCAAGCTATCGAGAACGATAACAACGATAAGACGTCAGAAGGTCTATTTATTCATACGAACGCCGCAGATACCGAGCTAAAGCCTGGTGATGTAGTTTGTGTGAAAGGTAAGGTTCAGGAGTACTACAGCAATACTCAGCTTTCTTCTGACGCAACCAGCTATGTAAAAACTGGCTCGTCAGACATTCCATTGGTGACGCCGCTTGTGATCAAAGAAGGCGAAACTCTGCGTGATGCGTTAGAGCGCCATGAAGGGATGCAAGTGACGCTGAACTCAGCCAGTGATTTGTTTGTTACTCGCAACTTCTCTTACGATTACGATTCAAAACGTAACAACATGATGTTGTCGCACCAAGCTCCACTCTTTAAGCCAACTCAGCTTCACGCAGCAGACAGTGCAGAAGCGGTCGAGCTAGCAAAACAAAATGCAGAGAATCGAGTTTTCCTAGAATCTGATGCCAAAGCACCGAACGGCAAAATTCCTTACTACCCTGAGTTTGGTCAAGATTTGGATCAAGACGGTTCATCTGAACAGCACATTCGCTTAGGTTCGCGCGTTGAAGGTTTACAGGGCGTAGTGAATTACAGCTACAACGAATACCGTCTGATCGCGACGAACGATGTAAATAACACTAACTTTGTGGCAGCAGGTGATGGCTTTGATGTAGAGCGTAAAGCGGCGCCAGCTATCGCTGAGTCGGATTTACGCGTTGCAAGCTTTAACGTGCTTAACTACTTCACTTCGGTTGCAGACAGCGGAAACAACAACCCGACAGGCCAAAACCGTGGCGCGACGAATCACGATGAGTTCTTGATCCAACAAGCGAAGATCGTGTCTGCGATGAATAAGATGGATGCTGACATCATTGGTTTGATGGAAGTGGAAAATAACGGCTTCGGTGATGGCAGTGCTGTGCAAAACTTGGTGGATGCATTGAATGCAGAAATCGATGACGCAGACGATCATTACACTTACGTTGAAATCGCAGATAAAGACAAGTACCAAGAAGAGTACTTCGGAAGTGATGCGATCATGGTTGCTATCTTGTACCGCGCGAAAGTGGTCACGCCAAAAGAAGCGGCGAAAGTGATCTTCACGCCAGAGCAGCACATTGCCGAAAACACCATTACTCGTAAAGATGGTGCTGAGAGCAACCCTGCGTACGACAAATACCAACGCCACAGCTTGTTGCAAACCTTCACGGTACAAGAGAGCGGTGAAGATCTTTCTATCGTCGTTAACCACTTCAAATCGAAAGGTTCTGAATGTATTGAAGAGTGGATCGCTGGCGTAGAAGACTCGGAGCCTGCGGATCTGCAAGGCAACTGTAACAACTTCCGTGTTTCTGCTGCGCACGCAGTGGGTGAAGCGTTGAAAGACGTGAAAGGCGATGTGTTGCTGATGGGGGACCTCAATGCGTATGGTATGGAAGATCCACTACTGACACTGACTGACTACTCGAAAGAGAAATACGGACGTGATATCTACACAGCGGGTTACACCACAATCAACGGTGGTGAGTTGCAAGTTGAGCAAACGCAAATCAAACAAGGTTACGGCCTGAACAACCTTAATACCTTGCTGCATGGCACAGACACGTTCTCGTACACCTATTCTGGTGAGTTGGGCAATTTAGACCACGCCTTGGCAAGCAACAGCTTGGCGCAAAAAGTGGTAGCGATTGAAGATTGGCACATTAACTCACTAGAAAGTAACTTGTTTGAGTACGGCAGCAAATACACAGGTGATATGCCGAAATACAAAGACGCGTTCTCGGCATCTGACCACGATCCTGTGATCATCGCGATTGACTTACCTGATACGGATATCGATTTACCGAAAGCGGGTGAAAATTTAGCGGTAGATGTACGTTTGCCACCAAACGCGGTTGCAGGTGACATCGTGACTGTTAGCTTAACCGTCGCGACTCAAGCTGCCGCTGTAAGTAGTGATGCAAAAGCTTACTCAGCGAGCAAGACTTTAGATCAAACGGACATTAAAGCGCGCAGCGTGAATGTTGAGTTTGAACAGGCGCCAGAGCAAGGTAACTACCAACTGGAAGAGAAAGTGACAGACTCGACTGGCAACGTCGTTAAGTTTAGCTCTGTTCGTGCAGTCTCTATGACTCAACCTGAAACGGGCACCACAGATTCGAAAGACTCTGATGGTGGTTCGTTTGGGTTTGGTGCACTGCTAGCAATGCTTGGACTTGGCTTGTTCCGCCGCCGCCGTTAAGCCACTCCTGTCCTAAAAACATAGCTGTAAAACTCAAAGGCCAGCCGATGCTGGCCTTTTTATTGCGCAAAGACTTGCCTTTCTAATTGGGTGTTGCAAAATACCGCCCTCAATTGTGGTAAACCAGACAATTGATCCTTAAGCCTTGCCAAAACGGATTGGAGCAGCCGACACGTTATGTTGTTGATCATCGATAACTACGATTCTTTCACTTACAACCTTTACCAATACTTTTGCGAGCTTGGTGCTCAGGTAAAGGTCGTGCGCAATGACGAAATCGACATTCAAGGTATCGAAGCCCTCAATCCAACCCATTTGGTGATTTCCCCTGGGCCTTGTACGCCAAACGAAGCGGGTATTTCCCTGCAAGCGATAGAGCATTTCGCCGGTAAGCTTCCTATTTTAGGGGTGTGCCTTGGTCATCAAGCCATTGCGCAAGTGTTCGGTGGCGAAGTTGTGCGTGCGAGACAAGTCATGCATGGTAAAACATCGCCGATCCGCCACACGGGGCGCAGTGTGTTTAAAAATCTAAATAACCCACTTACGGTAACCCGCTACCACTCTCTCGTGGTGAAAAACGGCACGTTACCCGATGTGTTTGAATTGACTGCTTGGACGGAACTGCCTGATGGCAGCATGGACGAAATAATGGGATATCAGCACAAAACCCTGCCTATTGATGCTGTGCAGTTTCATCCAGAATCAATCAAAACTGAGCAAGGACATGAGCTGTTAGCCAACTTTCTTGCACGCAGAGCGATCTGATCTCGATCACTTTTCTTAACAAATTGTTCATCTTTTTGACGGTGTAAGTGGAATGCAAAACTATGCGTTTCATGGTTGATGGTCTGCTTATGCACGCCATTTTGACTCGTCTAACCCCTGTATTACATAACTTTTGTAAAAATTCACTTCTCTATTTTACTTTCTTGATGCATAAATACTCATAAGTAGTGATTAACGGCAGTTGCGCAGCAATACGAAAAGAATAAATCACTATTGAAATGGTTAATTAAATGTAAATACAATGCCGCAATAGCTTAAATGCAAAACATTATTTGCTGGCAACGATGGCCGGTTAAATTCGCTTATCTGCTACGCATGCGGTATCAAGAAGGAATGTGCAATGACAACGGAAATTAAAGTAGAGCGCGGTTTATTCGATGAGGTGATGGTACCTTGCTATAACCCGATGGAAATGATCCCTGTAAGAGGCAAAGGCTCACGTATTTGGGATCAGGACGATAACGAGTACATCGACTTTGCTGGTGGTATTGCAGTGAGCTGCTTGGGTCATTGTCATCCAGTAATGGTTGATGCGTTGACTGAGCAAGGCAACAAGCTGTGGCATCTAAGTAACGTGATGACGAACGAGCCGGCACTTCGCCTTGCGAAAAAGCTAACTGAAGTGAGCTTTGCTGAGCGCGTATTCTTTGCTAACTCGGGCGCAGAAGCCAACGAAGCGGCACTGAAGTTAGCACGCCGTTACGCGGCAGATGTTCATGGCCCTGAAAAATCAGAAATCATCGCATTTAAACAAGGTTTCCACGGTCGTACATTCTTTACTGTGACGGTTGGCGGTCAAGCGGCTTACTCAGACGGTTTTGGTCCTAAGCCAGGCGATGTTACGCACTTACCATACAACGATATCGAAGCACTTCAAGCACACATGTCAGAGCGCACATGTGCGGTTATGATGGAGCCGCTACAAGGCGAAGGCGGCATCGTGCCACCAACTCCGGAATTTGCTCAAGCAGTACGTGAACTGTGTGACAAGCACAACGCGCTACTTATCTTTGATGAAGTTCAAACGGGTAACGGACGTACTGGTCATTTCTATGCTTACCAAGGTCTAGGTATCACGCCAGACATTCTAAGCACAGCGAAATCACTGGGTGGTGGTTTCCCTATCGGTGCAATGCTAACAACAGCAAAACTGGCTGAGCATCTGAAAGTGGGCACTCACGGTTCAACATACGGTGGTAACCCATTGGCATGTGCAGTGGCAGAAGCGGTCGTTAACGAAGTGACAAAACCAGAAGTGCTTGCTGGTGTTTTAGAGCGCGAAGCGCTGTTCCGCGCAGGTCTAGAAAAGATCAATGCGAAGTACAACCTATTCTCTGAAGTTCGTGGCAAAGGTCTATTGCTAGGCGCTGCGCTGAATGAAGAGTGGCAAGGCCGTGCACGTGATGTGCTGGTTGCTGCAGGTAAACAAGGTCTATTGGTATTGGTTGCGGGTGCCAATGTCGTGCGTTTCACACCATCACTCGTTATCACACAACAAGAAATTGAAGAAGGCTTGGCGAAACTGGATAAAGCCATCGCGACTTTAGTTTAAGCGCGATATCAGTTTAAACGTCAACGCAGACACCCCCGTCAAGGATCTCTGATGGGGGAATTGTTCCTACAATATAGTTAGGATCTTCTTGCATCTGGAGGGAGTATTGATGCTAGTAGTTCGCCCTATCGCGATGTCGGATTACGACGCGCTGCACACCTGTGCGGTGGAGTCTGGTCACGGATTTACATCTCTACCGGTTAACGAAGAACTGTTAACCAATCGAATCAAACACTCGGAGTACAGCTTTGGTAAGCCCGACGTGACCGAGCCCGGTGACGAAGGCTACCTAATGGTGGGTTTTGACTCTGAATCGGGTGAGGTTGCGGGTACCACCGGAATCGAAGCATCTATTGGCTGGGACGTACCGTTCTACTCATATCACATCAGTAAAGTGGTTCACTCTTCGCCAAAACTCGGCGTAAATAACGTCGTTAAACTACTGACATTTGGCAACAACTACACGGGGAACAGTGAGATTTGTACGCTGTTCCTACGCGAAAAATATCGCCAGGGCCTAAATGGCCGTCTGATGTCTAAGTGCCGCTTTCTTATGATGGCGGAGCACCCGGAGCGTTTCTCTAAAACCATCTTTGCCGAGATGCGTGGCGTCTCTGATGCGAATGGTAATTCTCCATTCTGGCAATGGTTACAAGAGCATTTCTTCTCTATTGATTTCACACTTGCAGATTATCTTACCGGCATCGGCAAGAAAGGCTTTATCGCTGACTTAATGCCAAAGCTGCCAATTTACATCAACCTATTGAGCCCAGAAGCACAAGCGGTGATTGGTCAAGTGCATGACAACACGCGCCCAGCGCTGAAGCTGCTAGAGCGTGAAGGATTTACCAACCGTGGCTACGTCGACATCTTCGATGGCGGTCCAACGGTTGAATGTGACTTACGCAATATCGAATCGGTACGTCATTCATTCCGTGCTCAAGTCAAAATCTCAGCGCATACCAGCACTCAAGACTTCTTGATGTGTAACTCGTCATTCGAGAACTTCCGTGCCGCTGCAGCAAAAGCCGCTTACGACGCAGAAACGCAAAGCGTTGTGCTGGCGCCTGAATTAGCTGATGCGCTCTTGGTGAAGGAAGGGGATTTCGTTCGCCTTCTACCGCAGTAACAGACGACAGAATTTAAGGATAGTAACAATGACACATTGGATTGCAGGTGAATGGGTACAAGGTCAGGGTGAAGAGTTTGTGTCTCTGTCTCCGTACAACCAAGAAGTAATTTGGCGCGGTAACGGTGCAACGGCGGAACAAGTTGACCAAGCCGTTGCTGCAGCGCGTGCTGCGTTCGTCGAATGGAAAAAGCGTCCATTCGCTGAACGCGAAGCAATTGTGTTGGCTTTTGCTGAAAAAGTGAAAGAAAACAGTGAAAAAATTGCCGAAGTGATCGCGAAAGAAACGGGTAAACCAATTTGGGAAACGCGCACAGAAGCGGCTGCAATGGCTGGAAAAATCGCTATTTCTATTCGTGCCTACCATGACCGTACTGGTGAAGCGACTCGCGAAGCTGCGGGCAACCAGATTGTATTGCGACATCGCCCTCTTGGCGTAATGGCGGTGTTTGGGCCATATAACTTCCCTGGTCACTTACCGAATGGCCACATCGTTCCTGCCTTGCTAGCGGGGAACACAGTTGTGTTCAAACCATCTGAGCAAACGCCTTGGACTGGCGAGCTAGCTATGAAATTGTGGGAAGAAGCGGGTTTGCCAAAAGGCGTGATCAACCTTGTTCAAGGTGCGAAGGAAACCGGTATTGCGCTGGCTGATGCGAAAGGTATTGATGGCATTCTGTTTACGGGCAGTGCGAACACGGGTCACATTCTGCATCGTCAGTTTGCAGGTCAACCAGGCAAGATGTTAGCGCTAGAAATGGGCGGCAACAACCCGATGGTCATCTCTGATAACTACGGTGATTTGGATGCAACGGTGTACACCATCATCCAATCGGCATTCATCAGTGCTGGTCAACGTTGTACTTGTGCTCGTCGTTTATACGTGCCGTTTGGTGAGAAAGGGGATGCTCTGATCACTAAGCTGGTGGAAGCGACGAAAAACATTCGCATGGATCAACCATTCGCAGAACCTGCGCCATTTATGGGCCCACAAATCTCTGTGGCTGCGGCGAAGTTCATACTTGATGCGCAAGCAAACCTGCAATCTCTAGGTGGTGAAAGCTTGATTGAAGCGAAAGCAGGAGAGGCGGCGTTTGTTTCTCCTGGCATCATCGATGTGACTAACATTGCTGAGTTGCCAGATGAAGAATACTTCGGACCGCTGCTGCAAGTCGTGCGCTATGAAGGTTTGGATAAAGCCGTAGAGCTGGCGAATGACACGCGCTTTGGCCTGTCGGCAGGTCTTGTATCAACAGACGATCAAGAATGGGAATACTTTGTTGACCACATTCGCGCAGGCATCGTAAACCGCAACCGTCAATTGACGGGCGCAAGTGGTGACGCCCCATTTGGTGGCCCAGGTGCATCAGGCAACCTTCGTCCAAGCGCGTACTACGCGGCGGATTACTGTGCTTACCCTATGGCATCCATGGAAGGGCAGGAGACGGAATTACCTGCGACATTGAGCCCTGGCGTGACGCTTTAAGTTTCAATAACAGGGTCACGACCATGCATCGTGGTCCAATGTGCTGACGCATCATTTAGGTTTGGGTAGTACGCGTTGGCATTACACGGCAAGTGAGCACAGACTCAAAAAGCGTGTTTGACTGACTGACATTTACCGTCACAGGTTGATGGTTGCTCGTTCATTATTCTGGACAGCTTTTGGGCTGTGAACGAGCGACCACACTCTTATCTTAATCCTACATCTCGTAACAAGGAGTCGTTATGACGCCCGATGTGTTATTTGAATCGCTATGGCAAGACTACATCCAACGTCTTTGTCCTTCTGCTGCTAAGGTGCATCAGCTTCTACAAGAAGATGAGGCTCTGATTAATGATCATATTGCTTTACGCACTTTCAATGTTGAACCGCTAGGTATCGAGACATTGGCGAAACCGTTTTTAGCTGCTGGCTATAAAGCGTGTGGGGACTACGTATTTGAGAGCAAAAAACTGGTCGCAAAACACTATGAGCACCCAGATCCGAAGCAGCCTAAAGTCTTCATCAGTGAGCTGAAAGTCGAAGAGTGTTCGCCAGAGCTGCAAGATATTGTGGCGAAACTGGTTGCGCAAGTGGATGCTGAAAAACTGTCGGGCAGTGCATTTCTGCATGGCGGTCGCTTATGGGAGCTAAGCTTTGCTGATTACCAAACGTTGGCTAAAGAGAGCGAGTATGCGTCTTGGCTGGCCGCGCACGGTTATGGTGCTAATCACTTTACGGTGAGTGTGAATCAGCTGAATCAACACGATGAAGTCAAACAGGTTAACGACCATCTTCGTCAAGCAGGGTTTGTGATCAATGAGTCGGGCGGTGAGGTGAAAGGCTCACCAGACGTGTTGCTTGAGCAATCGTCGACGATGGCAGACAAAGTGCCAGTGACGTTCGAAGAGGGTTCGGAAATTATCTCGGGTGGTTTTTACGAGTTTGCTAAACGTTACCCAATGGAGAATGGCGAGTTGTATCCAGGATTTGTTGCCGCTTCAGCAGACAAAATTTTTGAAAGCACTAATGGCTAAACGCCATGGAATACCTCGGGCTAACGTTGTTGTTTGTTAGCCTCTTGCGACCTAGGGTTTGACTGAGTTGCAAGGTAAATAACAAAGTAAATAAAAAGCCACCAATGTCGCCATTGGTGGCTTTTATAATTTTGTTCGTATCACTCTAAGTCGAGATTAACGAGTACCGTAAACCACGATAGTTTTACCGTGCGCAGAGATTAGGTTCTGCTCTTCTAGCATCTTCAAGATACGACCTACTGTCTCACGAGAACAGCCAACGATTTGACCGATTTCTTGACGAGTGATCTTGATTTGCATGCCGTCTGGGTGAGTCATCGCATCTGGTTGTTTAGCAAGGTTCAGAAGCGTCTGAGCGATACGACCAGTTACGTCTAGGAACGCTAGGTCACCCACTTTTTGGCTAGTTACTTGAAGACGACGAGCCATCTGCGCAGAAAGACGCATTAGGATGTCTGGGTTTACTTGGATAAGCTGACGGAACTTCTTGAAAGAAATTTCAGCAACTTCACAAGGAGATTTAGCGCGAACCCAAGCTGTACGCTCTTGGTCTTCTTCGAATAGACCAAGTTCACCAATAAAGTCACCTTGGTTTAGGTAAGAAAGAATCATTTCCTTACCTTCTTCGTCCTTGATAAGAACCGCAACAGAGCCTTTAACGATGTAGTACAACGTTTCAGCTTTTTCACCTGCGTGAATTAGCGTGCTCTTTGATGGGTACTTATGAATATGACAGTGTGAAAGAAACCACTCTAATGTTGGGTCGGTTTGAGGTTTACCTAGAACCATAATATCTCACTTCCTCTGCAGGGTACGCTTGCGCTATCCATATTTTAGCTAAGCCTGAATTAGGCTTACTAGAATAAGAGCACTTTTTATATGCTGCAAGCTCTCTTGTGTTTCGGTAAGAAATAGTATCCTTTTTCGAAAACGATTTCTTGATTTTAATCGTGCCATGATTGAGATTTTGTAAGCAAAACTGTGCACATGATCACGGTATGAAAAGTAAACATCTAGCCCGCTACGTTTTTAGCCAATTTTTCCTGTTTCAATCAGCTGTTGTAGGATAGGCCTAACTATGAGCTCCATTGCAAAGCTCATTTTGCCGCCTGGCACAACAATGGTGTTGTGGCGCGACATAAATGAGCCATCAATCATGGCCAGTAGATATGGGAAGTCGACATTCTTAATGCCGCGCAGACGAATCACCACAAAACTTTCATCTAAACTCGGAATGCCTTTGGCGTTAAGCGGGTTGGAGGTATCGACGGTTGGGACGCGTTGAAAGTTGATGTGAGTACGAGAAAACTGCGGAGTGATGTAATTGAGGTAATCGTCCATTGAGCGCACGATTGAGTCCATCACCGCTTCACGCGAATGGCCGCGATCGCGAGTGTCGCGCACGAATTTTTGGATCCACTCTAAGTTCACAATTGGCACCATGCCAATCAAGAAATCCACATGCTGAGCAACATTAACATCGCCATCAACCACACCACCATGCAGCCCTTCATAAAACAGCACGTCGCTGTTTTCAGGTAAGTCTTGCCACGGTGTAAATGTGCCTGGCATTTGATTGTAGGGAACCGCTTCGTCAAACGTATGCAGATAACGGCGCACGCTGCCAGTGCCGTCATGACCGAACTTACGGAAAAACTCTTCTAATCCCGGGAAGTCATTCGCTTGCGGACCAAAGTAACTGATGTGTCGGCCTTGCTCGCGGGCTTTGCGAATTTCGATGTCCATTTCAGGGCGAGTAAAGCGATGGAAGCTGTCTCCTTCCACCCATGCCGGCCTGATGTTCATCATATTGAACATCTTGCGGAATGCTTCAGACGTCGTGGTTGTGCCGGCACCGGATGAACCAGTAACCGCAATGATTGGATGTTTAGCTGACATGACAAACCTTGTCGAAAATTACGTACCTGTAAAGTGCAGCAGCGAACCGCTGCACGGTCGATAACCCACTATAGCATGTAACAACGACTTGTCATCGAGTGGGATACGGTAAAAATGTGAACGTGCTAAAACTTTGCTTTGAGTTGAATATCAACCGTTTCATGCAGTTCTGAGAACACGATGACGGCTTCACCTTTTTCTAGTTGCGTCTTCACTTGATCGATTTTGTTTTGCAGTGAAATTTCAACCGCGCCATAGTCGGTGCCTTCGCGTAGTACGAACTCACGGATTAGATTTTCCAGTGTTTCTGGCGCGATGTCTTGCCAAGGAATGATCATAAATACCTCAAACTTTTATGATGAAAGGCTAGTTTACTGTGTTCGCGGTTTGGATACAGCTGAAAGGTACTCTGCCGCGACACTTTCGTAGTACGCGGGTAGGGCTTCCTCCAACCAGAACTTTGGCTTTAATGCCGTACCAGTCAGAAAGCCAACGTGTCCGCCGTGCTCAAACAGACGGTAATCAATGTTATCTGGCAGAACAAATTTGGGGATCACCTCTTCGGTCATGAACGGGTCGTCTTTGGCGTGGATGATCAAAGTTGGCAAGGTGATCTGCTGTAACTTGCTCAATCCTGAGCATTGATCGTAATAATCTTGTGCATCCTTAAAACCATGCAGAGGTGCAGTGATCAAGTCATCAAATTCGTACAGACGAGTGACGCGCTTGATGGAGTTGTACGACAGCGCCAATTCGCCATGCAGTAAATGATGTTTTTGTAGAGCATTCCGTTTGAGCGAAGAGAGTAGGTAACGGCGATACACTTTGGAAAAGCCCTGCTCAATTCGATTGGCACAAGCCGCCAGATCCAGTGGTGCAGAGACGATGGTGGCCGCTTTTAAAATCGGGTCATCTTTGTATTGGGCTAAGTAGTTCGCCAGCATATTGCCACCAAGGGAGATGCCGACGGCGACTTTTGGATTGTTTGGAAAGCGCAGATGGAGGTGTTCCAAAAAGAAGCGAGCGTCCGTTACTTCTCCTGAATGGTATGCGCGAGCTTTTTTGTTCGGTTTGCCGCTACAGCCACGAAAATGCATCATCACCGATAACCAACCAGATTTCGCAAACGCATTCATCAGGCCGTTTGCATACGGGCTGTAGAAGCATCCTTCCAAGCCATGAAACAAAACGAAGATGGGTTTGTTCTGCGCACGTTCTTTGGTGGGATCTTCACTCCAAGCGAGATCGAGGAAGTCGCCATCGTCGGTATCCAGCGTCTGCCAAATAGGCGTAAACAGCGCTTTTTTACGAATAAAGCGCGGTAAAAGGGTCTGAAGGTGCGGGTTCTTGATCCCGGCGGCTGCGAAAAATTGTGTCATACCTAACTGCTCTTATATGGTCCTTCATGTCAGTTGAAGAACTTATTAATATAATCCTTTATAAAGATTATAGGTATTCTACAGCGTTATGAGTGTTTTGGTGGGTGAATGTTTGGCACAGGGATAGCAAAGGCTTGTTGCAAATGCTCCCCACCAAGCTGACGACAGTATCTGAGCGTGAGTGGATCGCCATCGTTTTTAATCAGTGTAAGTGAGTTGATACAGTCGACCAAATCGGCTTGTTGTTGCTTTTCGAGTTGCAGTTCAAACTGCAGGCTTTCTCGATACAACGCATCGTTCACTTGGGATTTTAGATGACGTCGCAGGTCGCGAAAAGAGTGCAGCAGCGTTTCACTACGGCCAAGACAGCTTTGAACCAAATGCCAATCTTTCTCTTGGAAGATAAGCTGCTGCTCGTCGAGCCAACGGAGCAGCAGTAATAGATTCACGTTACCGTGGTAATTGTTTTGCAATGATAAACACGCTTCTTTTACTTCTCGCACGCCATAAAACTGCAGGCTGAACTGCCAAAGGTGTTCTAGGGTAAGAGTGTATTCCGCGTGTTTGTTTGTCATTGGTTAAACTCTAGCTCCATCTGCTCCAGTTCTTCCTGAGCAGACATCCATTCCATTTCCACTTCTTCAAGTTCTGATTTGCTCGAAGCTTGAAGGGCCAGCACTTCATTTAGTTTAGCTTTATTTTCGACTTCATACAGTGAGTTATCCGCCAATTGTTCTTCAGCCTCTGCCAGTGCTACACCTAACTTATCCATTTTATTTTCTAATTGTGTCAGGGTTTTGCGAATTGGCGCCGTCAGTTTACGAAATTCCGCTTCGCGACGTTTTTGCTCTTTCTTCGCAGCGGCACTGTTTGCGGTATCTTTAACTGGTTGCGACGCTTGTGCTTCTTTTCGCTCGGCTTTTTGTTGTTCAGTCAGCCACTTGTAGTAGTCGTTTAGGTCACCATCGAATGGCGCAACTTGGCGATCATGCACTAAGTACAAATCATCGGTGGTTGCGCGCAGTAAGTAGCGGTCGTGTGAAACAATCACCATCGCACCTTCGAACGTTTGCAGAGCCATGGTTAACGCTTGGCGCATGTCTAAGTCTAGGTGGTTGGTTGGTTCGTCGAGTAGCAATAAGTTTGGTTTTTGCCACACGATCAATGCCAGCACTAAGCGTGCCTTTTCACCACCAGAGAACGGTGCGACTTTTTCTAGCGCTTTGTCGCCTTGGAAACCAAAACTACCTAGGTAATCGCGCAGTTGCTGCTCTGTTTGATCCGGTGCAATCTGCATCATGTGCTGCAGTGGCGTTTCTTCTGGGTGCAACGTCTCCAACTGGTGCTGAGCAAAGTAGCCGATCTTCACGCCTTGCGAATAGGTGAGATCGCCGCCTTGCGCTTTAAGTTCACCTGAAAGCAGTTTGATTAAGGTAGATTTACCTGCGCCGTTGCGGCCAAGCAAACCAATACGGCTGCCCGGTACTAAGTTCAGACGAATCTTTTCTAAAATTAGGTTGTCGCCGTAACCTGCCGATACGTCGTCCATCATCATTATTGGATTTGGCAGCGCAGCTGGTTGGCGGAATTCAAAGCTGAATGGGTTATCGAACTGCGCGGGCAAGACTTTTTCCATGCGTTCTAGCGCTTTGATTCGGCTTTGCGCTTGGCGCGCTTTCGACGCTTTGTAGCGGAAGCGGTCGATGTAGCTTTGCATGTGCGACATTTGCTTTTGTTGTTTCTCGAACATCGCTTGTTGCAGCATCATTTTTTGCGCACGTTGATTTTCGAATGACGAGTAGTTGCCCGTGTATTCGTTCAGCTGTTGGTTTTCGATATGGATGATGCGACCAACGATCGGATCTAGGAAATCTCGGTCGTGCGAGATCAAGATCAGCGTGCCAGGGTAGTTTTGCAGCCAGCGTTCTAGCCACATTACGGCGTCCAAATCCAAGTGGTTGGTTGGTTCGTCGAGCAGTAGTAGATCGGAACGACACAATAGTGCTTGAGCCAAGTTAAGGCGCATACGCCAACCACCAGAGAACTGAGTTAAGTTCCAGCTCATCTGTTCTTGGCTAAAGCCAAGGCCGTCAAGCAATTCTGCCGCACGGGCACGGATGCTATAACCGCCAATGGTTTCGATCTTGCCGTGAATTTCTGCCACCAGCGTACCGTTGTCTTTTTCTTCGGCAACCGCTAGCTGTTGCTCAAGACCGCGGTATTCGCGATCACCATCAATGACGTATTCCAATGCGCTGCGTTCTAAAGCAGGTGTTTCCTGCGCTACCCACGCCAATTCCCAATGCTGAGGTTGGCTGAACGAGCCCGCGTCAATCGACAGTTCATCTTTCAGTAGAGCAAATAAGGTCGATTTACCACAGCCGTTTTTGCCAACCAGACCCACTTTGTCACCTGGGTGAATGGTTGCCGATGCTTGGTCTAAAAGAGGTTTACCGCCACGCAGTAACTGAATATCAGAGAAGGTAATCATAGGGTTTTTGTTCACTTTGCGCAGCGCGCGTTTCTTGGTCGTTGATCTCGCGATGAATAGTAGGGCTATTGACGGGAAAAGTCGATCACTGAGCTTTAATTGCATTATGCTATACAAAAAAGTATAACAATTTGATAACGGATAAAAATCACCACAAGGACGACCATTTGGCTGTAGCAGCGTCTATTCTCCCAAGAGTTCTGGTCATTTATGCTCACCCAGAGCCGCACAACTCCATTGCTAATCAAGTGATGATAAAGCGAGTGCAATCACTTGAGCACGTGACGGTGCACGATCTTTATGGCGCTTATCCTGATTTCTTTATCGATGTGAATCACGAACATGATCTACTGATGAATCATGATGTGATTGTCTTTCATCATCCTCTTTATATGTATTCATGTCCGGCGTTGTTGAAAGAGTGGTTAGACCGAGTACTCGGCAAGGGCTTTGCGTTTGGCGATGGTTCTGCACTGGAAGGAAAATATTGGCGCAGTGTGATCACCACGGGTGGTAAAGAAGAAGCTTTCAGTGCTAGGGGGTATAACAAGTATCCGTTAGAGCAGATTCTGCAACCGTTCGAGTTGACGGCTGCACTATGTCAGATGCATTGGATGGAGCCTCTGGTGCTGTATTGGTCGCGCAATGTTTCTGATATTGAACGCTATGAACACGCGGAGCAGTATCGTCGATGGCTGAGTAATCCTCTTGATGAGTGGGAAGCGTTGCACCAAGGAGGTCAGCATGGCGATAACCAGTGAGTTTCTACAAAGCAGTGTCGTGTTTCTGTCGGCGGCGGTGATTGCTGTTCCTTTGGCGCAGCGATTTGGCTTAGGTTCGGTACTTGGCTATTTGTTGGCAGGGGTATTGATTGGCCCTTGGGGATTACGCCTGATTAGCGATGTCGATGCGATTCTGCATTTTGCTGAGCTCGGGGTGGTGTTGCTGCTGTTCTTAATTGGCTTGGAATTGAACCCGAAAAAATTATGGCAAATGCGAGGGCCGATTTTAGGTCTTGGCGGCGCGCAAGTTGTGGTGACGACGGCGGTTATTGGTAGCATTGTCAGTTTGTTTGGCTTGAGCATGCAGGTGAGTTTGGTCATCGGCATGGGGCTCGCCCTTTCCTCTACGGCCATTGCACTCAAAGTGATTGAAGAGCAAGGCCTCAATGGCACCGAAACGGGCCAGTCTGGTTTTGCTGTGCTGCTTTTTCAAGATATCGCCGTCATACCGATGTTGGCTATGTTACCGCTTTTGGCTGGTGAACAGAATGTAGGTAGTTGGTTCGATGCTTTTACCGTTTTAGGCAGTGTCGTAGCCTTGTTGATTGGTGGTCACTTTTTATTGCGCCCTCTGTTTCGTTTTGTCGTGATGAGTGGGGTTCGCGAGTTATTTACCGTGGCTTCACTCTTGGTGGTGCTAGGCATTTCGGTGGTGATGCAAAAACTGGGCTTGTCCATGGCGCTAGGAACTTTCTTAGCTGGAGTGCTGCTGGCCGAAAGTGAATATCGCCATGAGCTAGAAATCGCTATCGAGCCGTTTAAAGGTTTGCTTCTTGGTCTGTTTTTTATCGCGGTTGGCATGGCGGTAAACTTGGGCTTACTGGCGTTGCATCCTCTTGAAATTCTTGGTGCGGTGGTGGCTTTGGTTGTGGTGAAAGGTTTGGTGTTGTACGCCCTAGCCAGAGCGGGTCGTGTGCGAGAAAAAGCACGTAGCCGTATGGCCGCCATCTTGAGCCAAGGTGGTGAGTTTGCTTTTGTGATTTTCACCGCGGCAAGCCAAGAAGGCATTTTATCCAAAGAACAAGTGGCGTTTTTGTTGGTTGTGGTGAGTCTATCGATGGTGACCACGCCACTCTTGTTGATGGGACAAAAGAAGTGGTTCGCTCATACACTTAATCAGGAAGAAGAGAGCGTCACCAGTCACGTGGTTGATCGTCGACCTCGTGTCATCATTGCGGGTTTTGGTCGTTTTGGGCAAATCGTTGGGCGCTTAATGTACGCCAATAAAATCAAAGTTACGGTATTGGAAAGTGACGCCAGCCAAATTCACTTACTGCGTAAGTACGGTTACAAAGTTTTTTATGGCGATGCCACGCAAATCGATTTGTTGCGCGCCGCTGGCGCAGACAAAGCGGAAGCGTTAGTGATTTGTACAGACTCGCCGGATGAAGTGATGGCGATTGTCGATATCTGCCGTACGCATTTTCCGAATCTCAAATTGCTCGCTCGTGCTCGAAGCCGAGTGGAAGCCTATCAGTTGATGAGCCATGGTGTGCAAAACTATTCGCGTGAGACTTTTTTAGGCGCACTGGATCTTGGTCGTCAAACTCTGGTTGAGTTAGGCATGCACCCATATCAAGCAAAGCGGGCAGAAGCACATTTTCGTAAGCTCGATAATGCTATGCTTAAAGACTTGCTGCCTCAGCATAATGAAGATAAGAAGCTCGCCCAAAGAGCCAAAGAAGCTCGTAAAGAGCTAGAAGAAATTTTTGGTCGTGAGATGGAAAGCGATCACCAGTCGCCTAATCATTGGAAGTAGTACCCGCAGACCTAAGCGGGAAAAGGAACAAAAGTGAAAGCCAAGAAACGTTTTATCGCGGGGGCAACTTGCCCACAGTGCAGCCAGCAAGATACCCTACGCTGGTGGATAGAAAACAATATTGAGTTAGTCGAGTGCGTTGAGTGTGACTACACCGAGCAGCGTAAACCGCAATCTGTAGAGAAAAATAAACACTCCGCGCAGGAAATGATTGGGATTTTTAAGCCTGAGTAATTGAACTTCGATAATTGATCCCCATAATACTACCATCGCAGTACTTAACCCCATTCTGGTTAAGTCTTAATCTCTCTGGAGTTAGTATGAAAATTGAAAAGAACGTTGTTGCAAGCCTTGCATACAAAGTAATGATGGAAGACGGTGTAGTAGTTGACCAATCAACTGCAGACGCACCTCTAGATTACCTTCACGGTCACAACAACCTAATCACAGGTCTTGAAAAAGAGCTTGAAGGTAAAGTGGCTGGCGACAAGTTCTCAGTAACTGTAGCTCCTGAAGATGCATACGGTGAGCACAACGACGCTCTAGTTCAGCGCGTTCCTGCTGACGTATTCCAAGGTGTTGAACAAATCGAAGTTGGCATGCGTTTCCTAGCAGACACTGACCAAGGTCCAATCCCTGTAGAAGTGACTGAAGTGGACGGCGACGAAGTGGTTGTTGATGGTAACCACATGCTAGCAGGCCAAACGCTAACATTCGAAGTTGAAGTAATGGCAACTCGTGAAGCAACAGCAGAAGAGATCGAACACGGTCACATTCACCAAGCTGGTGGTTGTTGTGGTGGCCATGACCACGATCACGACCATGAAGGCGGCTGTTGTGGCGGCGAAGAGAAAGGCGACGACCACGAATGTTGTGGCGGCGGCGGTTGCGGTTCTCACTAATCGCATGCTCTTCACTAGATAAACGCATCTAGTAAAGCTTTAAAAAAGCGCAAGTTGAGGTTTCAACTTGCGCTTTTTGTTTATCTGCGGTGTAGTGCAAATCATACAAGGAATAACAGTTGGACAAAGCGATGACGAAACCGTTCTCAATTGCCATTCACGGCGGAGCAGGCACCATTTTGCGTGAACAAATGAGTGATGAACTTCAGCAATCCATCTTGGCAGACTTAGAAGCAGCGGTAAAAGCAGGACACCAAATACTCGAACAAGGCGGAGAAGCGCTTGATGCGGTGGTCGCTGCGGTAAAAGTGCTGGAAGACTCTCCCAACTTTAATGCGGGTAAAGGCTCGGTTCTGACTCACAACGAAATGGTAGAAATGGATGCCTCTGTGATGGATGGTCGCAACCTTGCCGCAGGTGCTGTCGCGGGCGTTAGACACATTAAAAACCCGATCGAGCTGGCTCGGGATGTGATGCTTCGCAGCAACCATGTGTTGTTGGTTGGTGAAGGTGCTGAGAAGTTTGCTTTTGAACAAGGCCATCAATACACCGAACAAGATTACTTCTTCACAGATCGCCGTTATGAACAGCTGCTCTCAATGCGTGAGAAAGGTTTGTTTGCGTTATCTGAGTCTCGTTACCCGGATGATCGTAAACACGGCACCGTAGGCGCAGTGGCGTTAGACCAGCAAGGCAACTTAGCTGCGGCGACCAGTACGGGTGGGGTAACCAATAAGCAATATGGTCGTGTTGGAGATTCTGCACTGATAGGTTGTGGCACGGTGGCTGAGAATGGCGTGGTGGCAGTTTCAACTACGGGTGTTGGTGAGTTCTTTATTCGTAAACGTGTTGCGGAAGATGTAGCAGCACGTATGCGTTATTTGCAAGAGGACGTACATACCGCGTGTGAAGCCATTATTCAGGGAGATCTCAAAACCATGGGCGGAGAAGGTGGCCTGATTGCCATTGATGCGAATGGGGAGTTGCATTTCGCTATGAACAGTACGGGGATGTATCGTGCGGGTATCAATACTCGTGGTGAGTTGTGTGTGAAAATCTACGCTAACGACTAACCGTTCGATCATTTCACGATGAGCCACCGTGCAATTACAACAAAGCCCAGCATAAGTCTGGGCTTTGTTTTGTCTTTCGCGTATTGATCAGTAATGCGGCGGCGGTGGCTCGTTGGCTGGATCTTCCATATTCGAAGAATCCATATTTTTCACTTTGCCTACTACGTACTTCATTTGATCTTGCATCTTCGTGATCTGCAATTGTTGTTGTGACAATGCACTGTTCAGATCTTCGATTGTTTGCTCTTGGAACGCCACCTGACACTCTAAGTCGTTGATGCGTGCTTCCAATTGCTCAATGAGTTTTTCTGTCATGACCCGTTCTCTAGTTGCCAAGCTTGGGCGATGCCCGCTGATGTGGCAGTAATTACACGTTGCTTAGAATCAAAGGCAGCATCATACACGACCGCGCGAGGAGGGCGAGTATCTTTTTTCGGCTCGACTTCAAATCCGTCAATGCGCTTTCCGCTCTGCGTATCCCAAATTGAGACGCGGCCTGAAGGTGTTCCCGTCACCAGTTGAGAGCCATCATCAGAAAAACGCGCGGTAGAGAAAATCAGCTGGCGCGACCAACTGCTGAGTTGCGAAACCTTTTGACCCGTTTCTAAATTCCAAATGATCGCTTGATTGCCACCGTCTGACGTCATGGCGAGTTTGCCATCTCGTTGCAGTGCCACGCGCACAACACGTTGTTCATGTTCAAAAGTTCGTAATACCTGACCAGATTCAGTATCCCAGAGGTAAGCTTTGTAGTCGTTACCGCCTGTCAATGCGAATCGACCATTGGGAGAGATGGCGACAGAGTTGACTTTTTCTCGGTGAGCGAGGAACTCCAAGCGACGACCGGTGACTAAGTTGACGTAAATGGCTTTACCGTTTGAGAGCCCGAGTAGCACTTGTTCACCGTTGCTGGTGATGTCGATGTCGCGAATTAACGCGTCAGAAATGGACCACAGCCCTTGTGCTTGCGTCCAGCCAAGGTCCCAAACGGCAAAGTTCATTTGACCTGCGGTTACAGCAAAACGGCCGTTGTCTGAAATACGAATATGAGATACCGCGTTGCCATCGGCATCAAGCTCTCCAAGCGTTGCGAGTTTTTTGTTTTGCTCTAGGTCCCACAAAACCAAGTGGTGTTCTTCAGAGTAGAGCAGGGCAAATCGACCATCTCGGCTGAGTCCAAAGCTCGTTGAGCCCTGTGGTTCGAGTGGCCAACGTTGAACTTCATGCTCGGTAAAAAAGCAACCATTTAACGTGGTGATGACAATTAAATATAGGAATAAATGAGAAATTCTTTGCATCACATCTAATAATCCGGTTTGTGTCTTAAGACATATAGCTAGTATATTGGTATAACGATTGTCTTCACCAGTCTCATATAAGATTTGTGCACAATAACCAATGGCGAAGCCATTATTGGGAGAATTTAATGAAATCAGTTTTAAAAGTGTCGCTACTTGCTGCAACAGTAATGCTAGCGGTAGGTTGTCAGAAAGAAGAAACAAAACCAGAAGCAGCACCTCAAGCAGAACAAGTTCAAGCAGAAACAGGTAAAGCGGTTCACTTTAAAACCGACGACGACAAAGCGGCATACGCAATCGGTGTTTCATTTGCTAACTACCTAAGCACTAGCATCGAAAAACCAAGCGAAATC
The DNA here is from genome assembly GCF_024181925.1 of Vibrio sp. Y20_XG_PY13. Lineage (NCBI taxonomy): Bacteria > Pseudomonadati > Pseudomonadota > Gammaproteobacteria > Vibrionales > Vibrionaceae > Vibrio > Vibrio sp. Y20_XG_PY13. The sequence continues at coordinate 143,875 of NZ_JAMZAL010000010.1, forward strand.
GGTATCAACCTAAACAAAGACCTTGTTCTTAAAGGTATCGAAGATGTGTTTAAAGGCAATGCAGAGCTAAACGAAGAAGAAACACGTGCTGCTCTAGAGTCTCTAGACAAGCGTGTTGCTGAGAAGATGCAAGCACAAGCAGCAGAAAAAGCAGCGGCAGCGAAAAAAGCTGGCGATGATTTCCGTGCGGAATTCGAAAAGCAAGAAGGCGTAGTGAAAACAGACACAGGTCTTCTATACCAAGTAATCACACCTGCTGAAGGCGAGAAGCCAAAAGACACTGACACTGTACAAGTACACTACAAAGGTACGTTGATTGACGGTACTCAGTTCGACAGCTCTTACGATCGTGGTGAGCCAGCAACGTTCCCTCTAAACCGTGTTATCCCAGGTTGGACAGAAGGTGTTCAGCTAATGCCAGTGGGCTCTAAATTCAAATTTGTTATCCCGCCAGAGCTTGCATACGGTGACCAAGACACGCCAAGCATTCCAGCAAACTCAACACTTGTATTTGAAGTTGAGCTACTAAAAGTTGAGAATGACAAAGCTGAGCAATAAGAACGAGCTGAGCTAAGTTATTGAAAAAGGTCCGTTTAACGGGCCTTTTTTGTTCTAGGTCACTAGTTGGTTAGTTTGCTAGGTTGCGTTTCAAATTTTCTGATAAACTTACACCAATTTGTTGATTTTTCGCTCGAAGGCTTATGACAACTACAGAAACAATAAATGCGGAGATGTTGCTCGAAATGGAATCGGTTAACGTGATGCCATTTACTGAGCACGACAAAATCATCTTGAGATCTTACGAAGCGGTCGTGGACGGTATCGCGAGCCTGATCGGTCCGTTTTGTGAAATCGTTCTTCACTCTCTGGAAGACTTAAATACCTCTGCAATCAAAATCGCCAATGGCGAAAACACCGGCCGCCAAGTAGGTTCGCCTATTACTGACTTAGCGCTAAAAATGCTGAAAGACATTGAAGGCTCTGAGCGTAATTTCTCACGTTCTTACTTCACACGTGCCAAAGGCGGCGTACTAATGAAGTCAATCACTGTTGCGATCCGCAACGGTGAAAATCGCGTAATTGGTTTGCTGTGTATCAACGTCAACCTTGATGCGCCATTTTCGCAAGTGTTGCAATCTTTCATGCCAACGCAAGAAGCGAAAGAAGCCGCTTCATCGGTGAACTTCGCGAGTGACGTAGAAGAGCTGGTGGACCAAACCGTTGAACGTACGATTGAAGAAATCAATGCGGATAAATCGGTATCGAACAACACTAAGAATCGTCAGATCGTGATGGAGTTGTACGATAAAGGCATCTTCGACATCAAAGATGCCATCAACCGTGTTGCCGATCGTCTTAACATTTCAAAACACACCGTGTACTTATACATTCGTCAACGTAAAACCGAGGACGAATAAGCGTGGGTGGATTAACTTACACGCTGGTGGTAAATGGCTCTGTTTACGGCAGCCAATCGGCACGCAGCGCATACCAATTCGCACAAGCAGTCATTGAACAAGGGCATACTCTGGTGAGTGTGTTCTTTTATCAAGATGGTGTGACCAACGGTACTGCGTTAAGTGTGCCAGCTAATGATGAGTTTGATTTGACTAAAGCATGGCAAGGTCTCGCTAAAGAACATGATGTGCGTTTGGAAACGTGTGTCGCTGCAGCGCTGCGTCGTGGCATCATTAGTGAGGATGAAGCCACTCAACATGGTTTAACACAAAACAATCTTGCAGAAGGTTTTGTACAAGCGGGTTTGGGCAGTCTAGCCGAAGCGATGTTAACCCAAGACAGAGTGGTACAGTTTTGAGTCAGTTAACTTATCTATTTCGAAGCGCACCGCATGGCAGCGCAGCTGGTCGCGAAGGCGTTGATGCGCTTTTAGCGGCTTCCGCGTATTGCGAAAATATCACCGTGATCTTTATCGGAGATGGCGTGTATCAACTTCTGTTAGGTCAAGAACCTAGTGGTATCTTAAGCAAAGATTACGCGCCGATGCTCAAGTTATTCGATCTATACGACATCGAACAGGTGTTTGTGTGTTCAGAATCATTAGCGCAACGAGGATTGGCTCAAGCCGATCTCGTTATAGATGCTCAAGCACTCAGCCTTGAGCAAGTAAAAGAAAAACTGCAGCAAGCTGGCAAGTTACTGTCATTCTGAGGACGCTATGTTACACATCATCAAAACCGTTTCTGCCTTAGAAGATGCATTCGCATTGTATAGCGAACAAGATGCAGCCCTGCTGATTGAAGATGCCGTCTACGCCGCAAATCCACAGCACAAGGCGTTTAGCCATGTAAAACACGCCACTGTGTTCGCATTAGAAAGCGATATTCAAGCGCGAGGAATGGCAAATCGTATCAGTCCATCAGTGACTGTCGTAGACTACGTTGGCTTTGTCGAATTGACGGCAAAACACGATAAATCTCTCACCTGGGATTAATACACCTTTCCTGTCGATAAAGCTTTACGGATGAATTGCTCTAATTGAACAAAAAAGATCCGTATATTTCTTGACACACCTCTCACTGCTGCATAGAATTTTGCGTCCCTAACTGCCAATGGTGGCTAGGGATAGATTTTTCACAAAGCTTACTTTCAAGTAAATCAGGAGCTAGTTAATGGCAACTATTAACCAGTTGGTACGTAAGCCACGTGCAAAGCAAGTTGTTAAAAGCAACGTGCCTGCACTAGAAGCGTGCCCACAAAAACGTGGTGTATGTACTCGTGTTTACACTACTACACCTAAAAAACCTAACTCAGCACTTCGTAAAGTTTGTCGTGTACGTCTGACAAACGGCTTCGAAGTTACTTCGTACATCGGCGGTGAAGGTCACAACCTTCAAGAGCACTCAGTTGTTCTAATCCGTGGTGGTCGTGTTAAAGACCTTCCAGGTGTGCGTTACCACACTGTTCGCGGCGCACTAGACTGTGCTGGCGTAAATGACCGTAAACAAGGTCGTTCTAAGTACGGTGTGAAGCGTCCTAAGTCTTAATGGATTCCGTTAAGTAAGGCCAAACACTAAATTATTTTTAATTTTTTGAAAAAACTGAAAAGTTTTGGATAAAACCTGAAGAAGACAACGGAGATAAATCCATGCCACGTCGTCGCGTCATTGGTCAGCGTAAGATCCTTCCAGATCCAAAATTCAAATCTGAATTGCTGGCAAAATTCGTTAACATCCTAATGGTTGACGGTAAAAAATCTACTGCAGAGAAAATCGTTTACACTGCACTAGATTCTATGGCTGAAAAGTCTGGTAAAGACCACTTAGCTATTTTTGAAGAAGCTCTTGAAAACGTTCGCCCAGCGGTAGAGGTTAAATCTCGCCGTGTTGGTGGTTCAACTTACCAAGTTCCTGTAGAAGTACGTCCGGTTCGCCGTAACGCACTTGCTATGCGTTGGTTGGTTGAAGCTGCGCGTAAGCGTGGTGAAAAATCTATGGCTCAACGCCTAGCTGCTGAAATGCTAGACGCGTCTGAGAACAAAGGTACTGCTGTTAAGAAACGTGAAGACGTTCACCGTATGGCAGAAGCGAACAAAGCGTTTGCACATTACCGTTGGTAATACCTTTTCAGTGCTGCAAGGTTCCTTGCAGCACTTCTTTAGTTCCTATGCCTATGCTAGGAACTATTGCTATATCTAGGGGATAGCATTTTTTAGCTATAGCAATAGTCCCTATCTCTAAGTTAAGAGGATTCAATCGTGGCTCGCAAAACTCCTATTGAGCACTACCGTAATATCGGTATCTGTGCTCACGTAGATGCAGGTAAAACAACCACTACTGAACGTATTCTGTTCTACACTGGTCTGTCTCATAAAATCGGTGAAGTTCACGATGGTGCAGCAACCATGGACTGGATGGAGCAGGAGCAGGAACGTGGTATCACTATCACTTCAGCTGCGACGACTACTTTCTGGCGTGGTATGGAAGCACAGTTCCCTGAGCATCGCGTAAACATCATTGATACTCCAGGACACGTTGACTTTACGATCGAAGTAGAGCGTTCTCTTCGTGTACTTGATGGTGCAGTGGTTGTGTTCTGTGGCTCGTCTGGTGTTGAACCTCAGTCTGAAACAGTATGGCGTCAAGCTGACAAATACCACGTTCCTCGCATGGTGTTTGTAAACAAGATGGACCGTGCAGGTGCAGACTTCCTACGCGTTGTGGATCAAATTAAAAACCGTCTTGGTGCGAACCCTGTTCCAATCCAACTAAACGTTGGTGCTGAAGAGGACTTCCGTGGTGTTATCGACCTTATCAAGATGAAGATGATCAACTGGAATGATGCCGACCAAGGCATGTCGTTCACTTACGAAGACATTCCAGCAGACATGATCGAGCTTGCTGAAGAATGGCGCAATCACATGATTGAGTCAGCAGCAGAAGCAAGTGAAGAGCTAATGGACAAGTACCTTGAAGAAGGTGAATTGACCGAAGCTGAGATCAAACAAGCTCTACGTACTCGCACACTAAACAACGAAATCGTACTGGCTACTTGTGGTAGTGCGTTCAAAAACAAAGGTGTTCAAGCGGTACTGGATGCAGTAATCGAATTTTTGCCATCGCCATCTGACGTACCTGCAATTAAAGGTGTTGACGAGAAAGATAACGAAATTGAGCGTCACGCAGACGACAATGAACCGTTCTCAGCACTGGCGTTCAAGATCGCGACAGACCCATTCGTGGGTACGCTTACTTTCATGCGTGTTTATTCTGGTGTTGTTAACTCAGGTGACGCGGTTTACAACTCTGTAAAAGAGAAGAAAGAGCGTTTTGGTCGTATCGTTCAGATGCATGCAAACAAGCGTGAAGAAATCAAAGAAGTTCGCGCTGGTGACATTGCTGCTGCTATCGGTCTGAAAGATGTAACGACAGGTGACACACTGTGTGACCAGAACCACAAAGTGATTCTGGAGCGCATGGAATTCCCTGAACCAGTTATTCAGATCGCTGTAGAACCTCGTTCTAAAGCAGACCAAGAGAAAATGGGTATCGCGCTAGGTAAACTGGCTGCGGAAGATCCATCATTCCGCGTAGAAACGGACGACGAAACAGGTCAGACTCTGATCTCTGGTATGGGTGAACTTCACCTAGATATCATCGTTGATCGTATGAAGCGTGAATTCAGCGTTGATTGTAACGTTGGTAAACCTCAGGTTGCTTACCGTGAAACCATTCGTGGTAAAGCGGAAGTGGAAGGCAAGTTCGTTCGTCAATCTGGCGGTCGCGGTCAATACGGTCACGTATGGGTCAAACTTGAGCCTTCAGAACCTGGTGAAGGTTTCGTATTCGTAGACGAAATCGTGGGCGGTGTGATTCCTAAGGAATACATTAGTTCGGTAGCGAAAGGTATCGAAGAGCAAATGAATAGTGGTGTTCTAGCGGGTTACCCTGTCCTAGATATTAAAGCTACACTATTTGATGGCTCTTACCACGATGTAGACTCAAGCGAGATGGCGTTTAAGATCGCTGGCTCGATGGCATTCAAGAAAGGTGCACTAGAAGCACAACCTGTGATTCTAGAACCAATGATGAATGTCGAAGTAACCACTCCGGAAGATTGGATGGGGGACGTTGTTGGTGACCTAAACCGTCGTCGCGGTATGATCGAAGGTATGGATGAAGGTGTGGCTGGTCTTAAGATCATCCGTGCTCAAGTTCCACTATCTGAGATGTTTGGTTACGCAACTGACCTACGTTCTGCAACTCAAGGCCGTGCGTCTTACTCTATGGAGTTTAACGAGTACGCTGAAGTGCCGAAAAACTTCGCAGATAAAATTATTGCAGAGCGTGGTTACTAATTGACGATTGAACTACAAAAAGTTTACGACTTTTTGCGAGATCAAGCCGTCCAAATATTGCGCTAACGGGCGTTGGCGCATAAAATAACAATTTCTGGCGCGTCGTAGATCAATAATGATCACGGCGAATCATAACTAGGAAGGAACACGATCGTGTCTAAAGAAAAATTTGAACGTACGAAACCGCACGTTAACGTTGGTACAATCGGCCACGTTGACCACGGTAAAACAACTCTAACTGCTGCTATCTGTACTACTCTAGCTAAAGTGTACGGCGGTGAAGCGAAAGACTTCGCATCTATCGATAACGCTCCAGAAGAGCGTGAGCGCGGTATCACAATCGCAACTTCTCACGTAGAGTACGACACTCCAAGCCGTCACTACGCGCACGTTGACTGTCCAGGACACGCTGACTACGTTAAAAACATGATCACTGGTGCTGCACAGATGGACGGTGGTATCCTAGTTGTTGCTGCGACAGATGGCCCAATGCCACAAACTCGTGAGCACATCCTACTAGGCCGTCAGGTTGGTATCCCATACATCATCGTATTCATGAACAAATGTGACATGGTTGACGATGAAGAGCTACTAGAACTAGTAGAAATGGAAGTTCGTGAACTTCTATCTGAGTACGATTTCCCAGGTGATGACCTACCAGTTATCCAAGGTTCTGCACTAGGCGCACTAAACGGCGAAGAGCAGTGGGAAGCGAAAATCGTTGAACTAGCTGAAGCTCTAGATACTTACATCCCTGAGCCAGAGCGTGCGGTAGATCAGCCATTCCTAATGCCTATCGAAGACGTATTCTCAATCCAAGGTCGTGGTACAGTAGTAACTGGCCGTATCGAGCGTGGTA
>NZ_JAMZAL010000011.1:0-108285 GCF_024181925.1 Vibrio sp. Y20_XG_PY13
GCCAGGCTTTAAATTTAGACTTAGGTCTAACCAGTGCGGAGCGGTAGTTCAGTTGGTTAGAATACCGGCCTGTCACGCCGGGGGTCGCGGGTTCGAGTCCCGTCCGCTCCGCCACTTATTTCGAAAACCTCGCTTTTGCGAGGTTTTTTTGAATCTACAATGTGATAAACTGTAGGTACAACAGGGGTGTAGCTCCAATTGGCAGAGCAGCGGATTCCAAATCCGCGTGTTGGGAGTTCGAATCTCTCCACCCCTGCCATATTTAAAGCCTCAGTCGAAAGACTGGGGCTTTTTTGTATCTGCAGCTCTGAGCTGAAGATATCTCTCCATACCGTTATTATACCATCTGGAAAATTAACTGGTTAGGTCTATCCATTTTTACGAATGCATTTTGGTGACTCTTTTGGAGCAATCCAAAAACCGATTTCATGCATCGCAGACTTTGGAGATGATGTAGTGGTAATCAGTAAAAGATTGGTTGGCTAAATAGCATTGCCGCAACCAACGCCATACTTGTCCGATAGGGTTTAGCTCTGGAGAATAGGGCGAAAGTTTGATTACACTGACATTTAAAGTCATTGGCAATTTCTTCTGTATGCCATCCTGCGCCATCCATTACAACGACGGCGTGACGTCCTTCCTACGTGACTGCCAATATTTGTTTTAAGTGCTCTATCATGATGTCTTTATTAACCCAGGGACAATGATAGCCTCACCAATTCCTCTTCTGCAACAGACTGAACCGAACAGATAAGCATACTCAAATTGTTGTTTCTCGGCTCTTGGGCGAGCTGCTTTTTCAGTCCATAAGTGTGTTGTCGTGTTTTGAGCGGGAAGTTATCCATGAAAAGCCCATGTGGTTGGCAGGTAATAGATAGAGTCAGGGTGGTAGTGCTCGCCAAATTCTTTCACGATATAAGCGAGGATGTCGGAACCAGTCAGTTCTCCGTCTTGTGTATCATTGGCTTTATCTTTTATATTGACTCAATTGTTCTCTTTGCTCGGAAGTTAAGAATGGTGGTTTTCCTGTTCTTGGCTTTTCTTGCCGTCCTTCCAGCCTTTCTTCAAGAAAGGTTTGGACCAACTTATTGACACTGGTTCGGCTTATCTTGAGAAACTTGGGCGATTTGTGTGCGTGAGTACCCATCTTTGAAATGAGCAAGGGCCAGCAGTCTCATTTTCATCTGAATGGCCTCAATTAGTTCATATTTTTACTTAGATTGGTATTAGGCTCGGGCTTCGCTCTGAGGAGAGTAGAACGGCGAGGTTTCTAGATAATATTGTTGGTGAAGTCTTCGAATTTTAGAGCATAAAAAAGCAGCCCTAAGGCTGCTTTTTAAATATGGGGAGAATGGAATTAGGCTTCAGTTTGTTCTCTTTGTTCTGCTAAAGAGCTTTGAGCTAGCTTTTCATCTTCCATCTTTTTTTCTTCAGCTTTCGCCTTTTCAATCATTGGTGTAATGGTTGAACCTTGAATAAGGATAGAGAACACCACAACCGAATAGGTCATTACAAGGATGATCTCTTTTACATCGATCAGCTTGTCTTGAACCACCCAAATTCCTGATGGAATTGAAAGTGCCATTGCTAGCGCTAGGCCGCCACGTAGGCCACCCCAAGTCAAAATTTTTACTGACCATGGGTTGTATTTTCTGTAACGTTTAAAGCCTATGTATGAGATAAAGACGCTGAGATAGCGAGAGGCTAGCACCAGAGGGACTGCAATTGCCATCATGATCCAGTCTTCTTCATGGAACTTAAATAGCAGCATCGACATACCAATTAATAGGAATAGCACGCCGTTTAGGAACTCATCTACTAACTCCCAGAAGTGGTCTAGGTGGTCTTCACTCTCTTTAGAGAAGCCAATAAAGCGTGTCCAGTTACCGATCATAATTCCCGACACCACCATCGCAAGTGGGCCTGAAACATGAATGTACTCAGCAAATGCGTAACCTGCTGTAGGAACACCGATGGTAAGTAGTAGTTCCATTGAGTGATCGTCAGTAGCACTGATTAGGTAGTGGAATACTAAGCCCAATAGAAAGCCATAGACGATCCCGCCAATCGCTTCTTGGATGAAGAGTAGAGTGACGCTACCGACTGTTGGTGCTTCTGAGCCAAATGCAATGGTGAAAAGCGTGACGAAAATAACCAAGCCGAAGCCATCATTGAATAGTGACTCCCCTTCGATCTGTGTCGAGATACGTTTAGGTGCATCTAACTTTTTAACGATAGCTAGAACGGCAATCGGGTCGGTAGGCGAGATTAATGCGCCAAATAGCAAGCAGTAAACCAAATCAAACTGTATGCCGATCAGCATACAAAGGCCATAAAGAACAAAGCCGATGAAGAAGGTTGAGAACAGGGTTGCTCCAAGAGCCAATACCGTGATTTCCCACTTTTGATCTTTTAAGTTGGGTAACTTGATGCCCAAGCCGCCAGCAAAAAGCAAAAATCCAAGGATGCCTTTCAACAAAAAGTCTTCAAAGTTGATCCTTGTTACCGTCTCGGTTGCAATCTCCGTAAGGTGAAACCAGTTGTTTTGACCGGCGATCAAAATAAGTAGAGAAAGAACCATTGAACCAGCTGTAATGGCGATGGTGGTTTGCATCTTTCCTATCTTGCTGTTTACAAAAGCAATTAGCATTGCAGCTGCGGATAGAAAACATAAAGTATGATAGACCGACATAGAGCTCTCTATTTGTAACATTTTATGAATGGAATTCTCGGTTGATGCTGTCTAAATAGCAAACATTTTTTCGGGTTTATTTTGCAAGTTAAGAAGGAGATAAAATAATCATTAAATCTCCATTTAGACGTCTAGACTCCTGAGGTTTGTGTGATAGGATGGAATCATAACTAAAGGAATGAGGCTGTACTGTGGGAAGCAAAGTAAGACAACAGATTGAAGCTCAATTGAAGCAACGTATCTTATTGATTGATGGTGGTATGGGCACCATGATCCAAGGGTACAAACTTGAAGAGCAAGATTACCGAGGAGAGCGCTTTGCCAATTGGCACTGTGATCTAAAAGGCAACAACGACTTGTTGGTGCTAAGCCAGCCTCAACTAATTAAGGAAATCCATAGCGCTTACCTTGAAGCCGGCGCTGATATTCTAGAAACCAATACCTTTAACGCGACCACCATTGCGATGGCTGACTATGAGATGGAAAGCCTGAGTGAAGAGATTAACTTCGCCGCGGCAAAACTGGCTCGTGGAGTTGCCGATGAGTGGACGGCGAAAACGCCTGACAAACCTCGTTACGTTGCAGGTGTACTTGGTCCAACCAACCGAACGTGCTCTATCTCCCCTGATGTGAATGATCCCGGCTACCGCAATGTTTCTTTCGATGAGCTGGTTGAAGCGTATTCCGAGTCAACTCGAGCGTTAATCAGAGGTGGCGCTGATCTTATTTTGATCGAAACTATTTTCGATACATTGAATGCTAAGGCATGTGCCTTTGCTGTCGATTCTGTATTTGAAGAGCTTGGTGTTGCACTGCCTGTCATGATTTCCGGTACGATTACCGACGCTTCGGGGCGCACGTTATCAGGGCAAACCACGGAAGCATTTTACAACTCTCTACGTCATGTAAGGCCGTTATCTTTCGGTCTTAACTGTGCATTGGGGCCAGATGAACTGCGCCCATACGTGGAAGAGCTTTCTCGTATTTCTGAATCATTTGTTTCCGCACACCCTAACGCAGGTTTGCCGAATGCTTTTGGAGAATATGACCTTTCTCCAGAGGATATGGCAGAGCATGTAAAAGAGTGGGCTAGCAGCGGCTTTTTAAATCTGATTGGTGGCTGCTGTGGCACAACGCCGGAGCATATTCGCCAAATGGCTCAGGCCGTTGCAGGTGTTACACCTCGCGCTTTGCCAGATTTGCCTGTTGCTTGTCGTCTCTCCGGATTAGAGCCATTAACGATTGAGAAAGAGACTTTATTCATCAATGTCGGTGAGCGAACTAACGTCACAGGTTCTGCTCGCTTTAAACGTTTGATCAAAGAAGAACAATACGATGAAGCATTAGAAGTCGCGCGTCAGCAAGTTGAAAATGGTGCCCAAATCATCGACATCAACATGGATGAGGGGATGTTAGATGCACAGGCTTGTATGGTGCGTTTTCTAAACCTATGTGCCTCAGAACCAGAAATCTCCAAAGTGCCAATCATGGTCGACTCTTCCAAATGGGAAGTGATCGAAGCGGGTCTGAAATGCATTCAAGGTAAAGGCATTGTGAACTCTATCTCTTTGAAGGAAGGCAAAGAGAAATTTGTTGAGCAAGCTAAACTGATCCGTCGTTATGGCGCAGCTGTGATCGTCATGGCATTCGATGAGGTTGGTCAGGCAGAAACACGCGCGCGCAAGCTAGAAATTTGTACAAATGCTTATCGTATTTTGGTAGATGAAGTTGGCTTCCCGCCAGAAGACATTATTTTTGACCCGAACATTTTTGCCGTCGCAACGGGTATTGATGAGCACAACAACTATGCTGTTGATTTCATTGAAGCTGTAGCGGACATCAAGCGCGATTTGCCACACGCGATGATTTCCGGTGGCGTGTCGAACGTGTCTTTCTCTTTCCGCGGTAATAACTACGTTCGTGAAGCAATCCATGCCGTATTCCTTTATCACTGTTTTAAAAACGGTATGGACATGGGCATTGTGAACGCGGGGCAGCTCGAAATTTATGACAACGTACCGGAAAAATTACGAGAAGCAGTAGAAGACGTTGTGCTTAACCGTCGAGATGACGCTACAGAAAGATTGTTAGATATCGCAGCTGAGTACGCAGATAAAGGTGTTGGCAAAGAAGAAGATGCCTCTGCGCTTGAGTGGCGAACTTGGCCTGTCGCAAAACGTTTAGAGCATGCGTTAGTTAAAGGGATCACAGAGTTCATTGTCGCAGACACTGAAGAAGCACGTGTGAATGCGGCAAAACCACTTGAAGTGATTGAAGGTCCTTTGATGGATGGCATGAACGTGGTGGGGGACCTATTTGGTGAAGGTAAGATGTTCTTACCTCAAGTCGTGAAATCAGCACGTGTGATGAAGCAAGCTGTCGCGCATTTAGAGCCTTTTATTAACGCCGAAAAACAATCTGGTAGCAGTAACGGAAAAATTTTGTTGGCGACAGTGAAGGGTGACGTGCACGACATCGGCAAAAACATTGTAGGCGTTGTATTGCAGTGTAATAACTACGAGATCATCGATCTTGGCGTGATGGTACCGTGTGAAAAGATCTTAAAAGTCGCGCTAGAAGAGAACGTTGATATTATCGGTTTGTCAGGGTTGATTACCCCATCTCTAGATGAAATGGTTCATGTTGCTAAAGAGATGGAACGTCTCAATTTTGATCTTCCGCTTCTGATTGGTGGAGCTACCACATCCAAAGCGCACACCGCCGTTAAGATTGAGCAGAACTACAAAAATCCGGTGGTTTACGTAAACAATGCGTCGCGCGCAGTAGGGGTTTGTTCGTCATTACTCTCCGATGAACGTCGACCTGCCTTTATAGAAAAACTGGATGCGGATTATGAGCGTGTTCGTGACCAACACAATCGTAAGAAGCCGCGTACTAAGCCTGTCACTTTAGAACAAGCGCGTGCAAACAAAGTCGCGATAGATTGGGATGCATACACGCCACCAGTTCCTGCAAAACCAGGCCTCCATATTTTCGATGATTTTGATGTCGCAACCTTACGCAAGTATATCGACTGGACGCCGTTTTTCATGACGTGGTCGCTGGTAGGAAAATACCCGACAATCTTCAAACATGAAGAGGTGGGTGAGGAGGCTCAGCGTCTGTTCCATGATGCCAATGAGTTGCTTGATCGAGTTGAACGTGAAGGATTGCTTAAGGCTCGCGGTATATGTGGTCTATTCCCAGCGGCAAGCGTGGGTGATGATATTGAAGTGTACATCGATGAGTCGCGTACCGAGGTTGCTAAAGTATTGCGCAATCTTCGTCAGCAAACAGAAAAGCCTAAAGGCTTTAATTACTGCTTGTCGGATTACATCGCGCCAAAAGAATCTGGCAAACAGGATTGGGTTGGAGCGTTTGCAGTAACTGGCGGTATCGGTGAGCGTGAGTTGGCCGATGAGTACAAAGCGCAAGGCGATGACTACAACGCAATCATGATTCAAGCGGTGGCGGATCGTTTAGCCGAAGCTTTTGCTGAATACTTGCATGAGCGTGTCAGGAAAGAAATTTGGGGCTATGCAGCGGATGAAAATCTATCGAATGATGAACTCATCCGTGAAAACTACCAAGGGATTCGTCCTGCACCGGGTTACCCAGCTTGTCCTGAGCATACAGAGAAAGGCCCGCTTTGGGAGTTACTGAATGTTGAAGAGAACATCGGTATGTCACTAACAACGAGCTATGCAATGTATCCGGGGGCATCAGTGTCCGGTTGGTACTTCTCACATCCAGACTCTCGCTATTTTGCGATCGCTCAGATCCAAGATGATCAGCTAGAGAGTTATGCTGATCGTAAAGGTTGGGATCGGATCGAAGCTGAAAAATGGTTGGGGCCAAACATTAACGGCTAAATCAAGTGAACAAGCAATAAAAAGGGCTGCCAATGTGCAGCCCTTCAGTTTGTCGTTGTTCCCTCAAAAAACACGTTATGCTTTTTGAACCACGTTAGTGGTCACTTGAGGAACAAACCAATGTTATTGTTCGAAGAGCTCTGTATGCAGCTTCTGAATGGCTTGCTTCGCCACCGACTCATTCACAAGGAAGCACAGGTTATGAGGGCTTGCTCCATAACAGATCATGCGTAAGTTCAAATCCTCTAGCGTACCAAACACTTGCTTCGCATAGCCTTTACGTTCACTCATCTTGTTACCAATCAAGGCTACCAAACAAAGGTCATGTTCTACTTCGACCTTACACAACTCTTCCAACTCTTCACGTGCTGCTTGAGGAAGTTGTGGTGCGCCTCCTGAGGTATCAGTTTGATCCAGTGTGAGTGACACACTGATTTCTGATGTGGTAATAAGGTCTACCGAAATTTTGTGCTTGGCTAAAATCTCAAATACTTTTGCTAAGAAGCCGTACGCATGGAACATGTTCGCACTACGTAGAGTGACCATCGTTTGATTACAACGCAGAGCGAGGGCGCGGAACAGTGGTGAGCTTTCGACTTGATGACGAATCCACGTGCCGCCTTTTTCTGGTTCTTTGGATGAGCCAACAAAAACCGGGATATCATGACGTAGAGCAGGGACCAGTGTTGATGGGTGTAATATTTTCGCGCCAAAATTAGCCATTTCAGAGGCTTCACTAAAACTGATCTCTGGGATTGGTGACGCTTTTGGTGCAATGCGAGGATCGGTCGTGTAAATACCAGGAACATCTGTCCAAATTTCAAGTCCAGATGCTTTCACACCTTCAGCAATCAATGCTGCACTGTAGTCGCTACCACCACGGCCTAACGTTGTTGTATTGCCTTCTTCGTCAGAGCCAATGAAGCCCTGTGTGATGACGACAGAATCAAGACATAAAGGGATAAGCTTCTCTTGCGCTAGTTGAGCAATAGCTTCGACATTCGGTTCTGCGCGACCAAAGTTGTCGTCGGTTCTTAGTACTTCACGAATATCAAATCGTACTGCATTGATACCACGCTCTCGCATGAGCTGCGCCAAAATGTGCGTCGACATTAACTCACCACATGCCACAAGGTGGTCGGTCAGTTTGGTGTTTGCTTGAATTGAGGCGGCTTCTGCAAGGCTGGTCACGGTATCTAAAATTCCGTACACCTCTGAAGAGGCTTCTGTCGCATCTTCCAATTGAGCCAAAATGGAATCATGGATCTCAGCTAGTTTTTTCAGTAACTCAGCACGGTGTTCCTGATCTTGAACGCCATTGGCCAGTTCTACCAAGATGTTGGTTACCCCAGAGCAAGCGCTGCTAACAACAAGGCGAGTATTTGGATTGTTTTCGATGATGGTGGCACAACGACTCATTGCCTCAAAATTGGCAACACTGGTCCCACCGAATTTAGCTACGTTAAATGCGCTCACTGCGTTTCTCCCACGACTTCCTAAAAAATATACACATCCAATGTTTTGTGAGGAAAGGAACAGAGCAAAAAGAGAGGTAGTTAGATTGTCATTTGAAAATGTACCCTCAGAAGCTCTTCATCAGACGGTGCTGATGACAGTTGATGGGACTCAACCCAAGTCAACCGACAAGCCAAACCCTGCAATTTTGACTTACCTCGGCACTACTCCCCCTGAATGATTGGTATTGGAATTGCGGTTCCACAAATCATCTGCCTGGGCAGTGCTCCTCTTCTACATAAAGCTCAAACATTGAACGGTTTTGACGTCACAATGTCAATCAATATTTCAACCAGAATGATGGTTTTTATTAACGAAATTGTGACAGTGGTTTGACCTCTATACTTAGGGCTAATTGCCGTGTGCAACAAAATACATTAGTGTGAAACCTTTGATGCCTGAATGTATTGCTAATCGAAATAAAAATGGCTCCTGTTTTCTGGTGAACGACTTGTTAAATAATTCAAGTGAGTTTTCTTGCAAAGCATGAAGAGTGACGATGTTTTGATGGCAAATAATTCTAAAAATGACTTCTTTCAGGCTAAATGACTGCAATCAAGGAGCTGACATGCCGATCCAAAGCTTTATTCCCCCTCACCGAATTTTAATGGGCCCTGGTCCTTCCGATGTTTATCCGCAGGTATTGCAAGCCCTTAGCCGTCCAACGGTTGGTCATCTAGACCCTTTGTTTATCGCGATGATGGATGAGCTTAAACAGCTGTTGAAATACGCTTTTCAAACCGAAAATGAGTTCACTATTGCGGTTTCTGCTCCAGGCAGTGCTGGGATGGAGACTTGTTTCGTTAACTTGATCGAGAAAGGTGACAAAGTCATCGTTTGTCGAAACGGTGTCTTTGGCGAGCGCATGCGTGAAAACGTTATTCGTGCTGGTGGTGAAGTGGTGCTAGTCGATGATGAATGGGGGGCGCCTGTTTCAGTAGATAAAGTTGAACAAGCACTACAGCAACATCCTGATACAAAAATTTTGGCTTTTGTACATGCTGAGACATCAACCGGTGCTGTCAGTGATGCGCAAACTCTAGGTAAGTTAGCCAAGCAATATAATGTGCTGTCGATTGTGGACGCCGTTACATCGTTAGGCGGCGTACCGTTAAAAGTTGATGAATGGCAGCTTGATGCTGTGTACTCGGGCAGTCAAAAGTGTTTGTCGTGTGTGCCTGGCTTGTCTCCGGTGACGCTGTCTCCGGCTGCTATCGAAAAAATTCAATCGCGCACTACGCCAGTTCAAAGTTGGTTCCTCGATCAAAGCTTAGTGTTGGGGTACTGGAGTGGGGAAGGTAAGCGTAGCTACCATCACACAGCTCCAGTGAATAGCCTATATGCATTGCATGAAGCGCTGCTTGTGTTGCAGAACGAGGGGCTTGAGAACGCGTGGGCTCGCCATCAATTGATGCATGAGAAGTTGAAAGATGGTCTTCAGAAACTGGGTTTTGAATTTGTAGTGGAAGAATCTTACCGTTTACCTCAATTGAACGCGATTTATGTGCCGGAAGGGATCGATGAAGCGAAAGTTCGCGCGCATCTACTTGAAACTTACAACCTTGAAATTGGTGCAGGGTTAGGTGCGTTAGCTGGCAAAGCATGGCGTATTGGGGTGATGGGATACGGTGCTCGTGCGGAAAACGTCGCACTGTGCTTGAAGGCTCTGGAAGAGTCTTTAACCGAGTAAGAGTTGCGCATTAGAGCGTCTCAAGAGCTTGGAACTCTATTACTCATAACCAATAGGGCTTAAAATCATTGGGCTGAAAGCAAAAAAGCGAAGGACGTCCTTCGCTTTTTTGTTTGTCTATTCCGCATCAGACACGCTAGGCGTTGTCGATTGGGCTTGTGAGGGTGGTTGATAATTTACTTGGCTAAAGTCAATGTTCGGAAATAGGAATTGAGCCTCAGCACGAATTTGTTCTGCTTTACTGCTGTCATCTAGTCCTTGATAAGCCAAGATCAAGTTATTGTAGAACGCAGGGCGTGGCTTATCTTTAATGATCTGCAATGACCAATCAATATAAGGTTGAATCAAACTTGGATCTTGCTTGTACAGACCAATATTCAAAAAGGTACTGTAAACGTCCCAGTCAAATCTGTCTTTCCATACGACCGGGTTACTTACCTGATTCAAAATATCAGGGTTAGTCGGTCGCGTAGTTTCGAACTTCGTCAGAATGTAGTTCGTGTGTAGTGCGCTCACCATATAGAAGGTAAACACGGCCGGAATCACCAAGCTAAAAACACGTAGCAGACTTTTGGTCACTTTGCTAAACCCAACTTGGCGATAGCGCGAGACACGCTGGTCGACCCAATACAGCAAAATGATGAAAATCAGCCAGTGCACGAGAGAGTGATAAAACGGATATTCCAACTGAGAGTGAAGTACGATAGGAATGAATAACGCGAGCAACGCTAGGCGTGTGCCACGTTTGGCTTGATAAATCCTATGTAAAACCAATCCCATTGCGAGGATTATGCCTAATACAGGCAGAAGCCCACCTTCTACGCCCCAGTACAACATTTCATTGTGAGGATGATCCATCGATGGCAAGCCTGCAGGATAGTTCTCATTCAGCGCATGCTGGCGCGCGGTGTACAGCATGTACTCAGATTCAAACTTACCGTAACCGTAGCCAGTGAACGGTTTCTCGATCACCATATCCAAGGTTTGAGGGAAAGTGTACGCTCGAGGCGATTCCATATTCACTTTCTCTGCCGCCAGTCCACTTCCATCCGGGAATGCAATGCTCATTACAACGAACGAGAGTACCAAGCCCGTAACCAAAGCCGCGATCCAGCGAATAAAGCGGCCTTTGGTTGCAAAGCGATACATATAAGGAATCACTAACAACAAACCGATGATGGTCGCTAGCCATCCTGTGCGCGAAGCTAACGCGACAATCAACGGCAAGGTAACAACAGGTACGGCATACAAAAGGTAAACGTCGCTTAGCTTACGTGAGTACTTATAGGGTTGACGAGCAAGAAGGTAACTGGCAATGACTAATCCAGTAGCGAGAAAGCTAGCCATCACATTCGGTTGCTGAAAGATCCCGTACGGACGGTTAGCAATCGTGTCGTAGCCGAAAGGATTCCCTGGTTTTAGAAAAAGATATTGCGTCAGACCAAATAGAGCTTCAATCACGACTGCCAGTACGATGAACCAAAGTAACCGTTGGCGATGCTTATTACTGAAATGAAATTGCTGTAAGACAACAAAAAACAGGAAACCACTCCACAGGCCGATAAGTTTGTTCGCTGCCAGAGTGCTGTCCGCATTGGGGTAGAATACTGGCAACGTCATGATGATCGCGCTGATCAGTAACCCGATGGTTAGCTTTGAATAGCGTAAAATGCGGTTACTCGCGAGCTGATAGCAACCGATACCTAACGTAAAGCTAAATGCAATCCACGTTGTTGCGTTGAAGGATAGGGCTAACCCTGATCCACCTGGATTGGGCATAAAAAAGTGCATGGCCAGTAAAAACAGAACGGCCAAAGCGATGAGAAACTTGCGATTGAGAGGAACTTGTACTTTTTCAGGAGAAAGTTTGGTTCCACTTACATGTATAGTAGCCATATATATTGCGTTGTTTTGAATGAAAAAAGACCAGCGTTGGCTGGTCTTTGTACTTTACCCGTTTTTTCTATTTCAACATAGGCTTAAGGAATCGAGCTGTGTGCGAACCTTCGATCTGAGACACATCTTCTGGTGTTCCCTGGGCAATGATCTCTCCGCCGCCTTGTCCGCCTTCTGGTCCTAAGTCGATGATCCAGTCTGCTGTTTTGATGACGTCCAAGTTATGTTCGATAACCACAACGGTATTCCCGTGATCGCGCAGGCGATGAAGTACGGTCAATAGCTGCTGAATATCATGGAAGTGCAGACCAGTTGTTGGCTCATCTAGAATGTACAAGGTTTTACCCGTATCACGCTTGGATAGCTCTCTTGCCAATTTCACTCGCTGTGCTTCGCCGCCTGATAATGTGGTTGCCGCTTGACCTAAACGAATGTAAGACAGACCAACGTCCATTAGAGTTTGCAGCTTGCGGGCAATCGCAGGAACAGGATCGAAGAAGGTGCGAGCATCCTCGACGGTCATTTCCAGTACTTCATCGATGGTTTTGCCTTTGTAGCGTACTTCCAGTGTTTCGCGGTTATAGCGCTTACCTTTACACACATCACATGGCACGTACACGTCTGGTAAGAAGTGCATCTCGACTTTGATAACACCATCCCCCTGACAAGCTTCACAGCGACCACCGCGAACGTTAAAACTAAAGCGGCCAGGTTTGTAACCACGTGAACGTGATTCCTGCGTACCAGCAAACAGCTCGCGAATAGGGGTAAAGATTCCCGTGTATGTCGCTGGGTTCGAGCGCGGTGTTCGGCCAATTGGGCTTTGATCGATGTCGATAACCTTATCGAAATGTTCTAGACCTTTAATCGACTTATAAGGCGATGGGTGTGCAGTAGTAGCGCCATTGAGCTGGGTGTGTGCAATTTTGAAAAAAGTATCGTTAATCAAGGTTGATTTACCGGAGCCAGACACGCCAGTAATACAGCTAAACAATCCGACAGGAATAGACAAGTCGACGTTCTTCAGGTTGTTACCTGTTGCACCTAGTAGCTCGACGGTTTTCTTTGGATCGCGAGGGGTACGCTCTTTAGGGACTGCTATCTCTTTTGCGCCACTTAGATATTGACCTGTGAGAGAGTTCGGGTTGGCGATGATCTCATCCATCGTTCCTTCGGCAACCACATTACCGCCGTGTACCCCCGCTCCCGGGCCAATATCAATCACGTGATCGGCACAGCGAATGGCATCTTCATCGTGTTCTACCACGAGTACGGTATTACCTAAATCGCGCAAATGAGTCAGTGTTTTTAGGAGTCGTTCGTTATCACGCTGGTGGAGGCCAATTGACGGTTCATCTAAGACGTACATGACACCAACAAGACCTGCACCAATTTGGCTCGCTAAGCGAATGCGTTGTGCTTCGCCACCGGATAGCGTCTCTGCACTCCGGGATAAATTAAGGTAGTTCAAGCCCACATTTACAAGGAACTGTAGACGATCATTGATCTCCTTCATGACCTTTTCTGCAATTTGCGCACGTTGACCTTCTAGCTTGAGTGTTTGGAAGAAGGTAAGGGCATCTGCAATACTGAGCTCAACGATCTCAGGTAAGGTGGTATCGGCAATAAATACATTACGTGCTTCAAGACGTAGACGAGTACCGCCACAGCTTGAGCATGATTTTGTCGAGATGTATTTAGCCAACTCTTCTCGAACTGAGTTGGACTCGGTGTCGCGGTAACGACGTTCAAGCGTATTTAAAATCCCTTCGAATGGGTGGCGCTTTACGCGAATGTCGCCGCGATCATTGATGTATTTAAACTCGATCTCGGTGCGGCCTGAGCCTTTGAGAATAACGTCTTGCGTTTTCTTTGGCAGAGAGTTGAACGGAGCATGCAAATCAAATCCATAATGATCCGCCAATGAAGTCAGCATTTGGAAGTAATAGTAATTCTTTTGATCCCAACCACGAATGGCACCTTGTGCCAAACTGAGTGAGTCATCTTGAATCACTCGGCTTGGATCAAAATACTGTTGTACACCCAAGCCATCACAAGTTCCACACGCGCCTGCTGGGTTGTTAAATGAGAACAATCTCGGTTCCAGCTCTTGCATGCTGTAGCCACATTGCGGGCAAGCGAAGTTCGCTGAAAAGATGATTTCTTCCCCATCGCCATCCATCGGAGCAACCACCGCAATACCACCAGAAAGCTCTAGCGTCGTCTCAAATGACTCTGCTAGACGTTGTTGCAGATCTGGGCGAACTTTGAATCGGTCGACCACGACTTCAATGGTGTGTTTTTTGTGTAGCTCAAGTGTTGGAGGATCTGAAAGATCGCAAGTTTCGCCGTCAATACGCGCTCGAATAAAACCTTGGGCTGCAAGGTTTTCTAGTGTTTTTACATGCTCGCCTTTGCGCTCTTTTACGATTGGAGCAAGCAGCATCATTTTGCTGCCTTCTGGCAGTTCCAATACTTTATCCACCATCTGGCTGACAGTTTGTGCGGCTAATGGGGCGTGGTGAGTAGGACAGCGTGGTTCACCAACACGAGCGTAAAGCAGGCGTAAGTAGTCGTAAACTTCGGTGATGGTACCGACGGTTGAGCGAGGGTTATGAGATGTCGATTTTTGTTCAATAGAAATCGCCGGTGATAAACCTTCGATATGGTCGACATCTGGTTTTTCCATAAGAGACAAAAACTGACGAGCATAAGCAGACAGTGATTCGACATAACGTCGTTGGCCTTCTGCATATAAGGTATCGAATGCGAGAGAGGACTTACCGGAGCCACTTAAACCAGTAATTACTGTCAGTTTATCGCGAGGAATAGTCAGATTGATGTCTTTGAGGTTATGGGTTCGGGCACCGCGAACTTCTATTTTATCCATCATTTTTGCTCTATGTATAACCAAGTTGGGCAAGTATTACATAGTGTGAGAAATGTGCAAAGGAATACTGGACAAAAAAACAGTAAACAAAAAGCCCGGTATAAAACCGGGCTTTAGAGTCTAGGCTGATGAAAGGTTTACACTTCTTTCTTTGTCGCGTGCTTACCTAATTCAGACTTCTTTTCATCTTTTAGGTACAAGTTTTCGAAACAGTAGTTTGTTGCTTCAATGTAGCCTTCTACGCTACCACAATCAAAGCGCTTACCTTTGAATTTATATGCGAGAACACAACCTGCTTTTGCTTGTTTCAGCAGCGCATCCGTAATTTGGATTTCACCACCTTTACCTGGTTCTGTGTTTTCGATGAGTTCAAAAATATCAGGGGTAAGGATGTAACGACCAATGATCGCAAGATTGCTTGGCGCTGTGCCTGGTTCTGGTTTTTCTACCATATCATCTACGCGGTAGATGTCATCTTTGATCATTTCACCAGAAATCACGCCGTATTTGTGCGTCTCATCAGCAGGTACTTCTTGTACTGCCACGATAGAACAGCGGAATTGCTTAAACAGCGCAACCATTTGAGCAAGAACGCCTTCTTCCTCGTTCACACACAAGTCATCGGCAAGTACTACAGCGAAAGGTTCATCACCAACCAGTTCACGCCCCGTTAGAATCGCGTGGCCTAGACCTTTCATTTCACGTTGGCGAATGTAGGTAAAGTTCGCTGATTCAATGATCTCACGAATATCGACAAGTAACTCTTCTTTGTTGGTACCGCTAATTTGGTGCTCAAGCTCGTAGTTCTTATCAAAGTGATCCATGATTGAGTGTTTGCCACGGCCTGTCACAATACACATACCGTTCATACCAGCTTGAATTGCCTCTTCAACGCCGTATTCAATCAACGGTTTGTTCACTACTGGCATCATTTCTTTTGGCATTGATTTTGTAGCTGGAAGAAAGCGCGTGCCGTAGCCTGCAGCAGGGAACAGACATTTTTTAATCATTGGGGGAATATCCTTTCTCGTCATTATCAAGAATCTGCGCAACACTTTAACACGAGAGTCGCGCATGAATCATGAATAAAGTAGGAAAAAATGTGAGACGCAGTGCGGAAAAAAGCATGATCAGTCAGGCCGTGCCGCTGTTGAGGAGCTATGTCTAACAATAATCAGGAAACTTACCCTCTCCTTGTGTTCACTATTCGACTCGCTGGGCTCGTAATCTCTGGTTCTATTAGTCGTCTTAATACATGAATGTAAGGTTAAGACATCAAGTTTTGATCGGCCCAAGCAATGGCTTGAACTCGGTTTTTCACCGAGAGCTTTTTGAAGATCTGATACAGGTGCGACTTGATCGTAAATTCGCTAACAAACAGTTCTTCTGCCATCTGGCTATTCGATGCCCCAGCTTGCAGACAACGCAGCACTTGCAGTTCGCGAATGGTGAGATCGACGGTTGCTGGCGCGGTGTGAGTATTTATCACATTTCGATAGTAGTGCAGCAGTTGGCTGGTTACGTTGCGTGGTAGCCAGTTTTGCCCGTTGACAATGCCTTTCAGTCCTTCGCCTACTTGTTCTAAAGAATCTTCGCTGTAAAACAAGCCTTTTAATTGACCGAAGGCGAGCAGTTCATCCGTAGTGAGGCGTTTTGGAACGTTGAACACGACCGTCTCAAAGTTCTTCCAAACCAATGGCAGGTTTTTAATCGATTGAACGAGTGATTTATGTTCACTGAAGTCAATGAGTAGAATTTTATTTCGATGTTCGGGTTTCGCTTCCATTAGGGCATCGGTTGAGATTACAGGAATGCTCATATCGATGTACTTTTCTAATGATGCGACTTTCTGCGCAGCATCGTCTTCCATACTAATCAGAAATAGCTTTCTTGCGTAAGCCGACTTTCTCACGTGTTCAAATCTCCCAAGGTTCAGTAGAGGCCGTAAGTTGGCATTAAAGTATGGGGAGAGCTATAGCTTTGGTGAATAAATGCGTTGAGATTCAAAGGTTCACGAATGAAGTCTGCAACGCGAATCAAAAATGCTACATATGAAAGTTGAACTGAGATTTTGGTTCTAGCGTAGGGCGTGATCGAACACAATGGCATTGGGCTTTAACCAAAACATCAAAGCGTGTATTCTATTGCGCTAAAATTAATATACAGATCCAGAGTGAAACGGAGCACATCATGGCCAGCCGTGGAATTAACAAAGTTATTTTGGTGGGGAATCTAGGTAACGACCCTGAAATTCGTTACATGCCTAATGGCGGTGCGGTAGCAAACATCACGATTGCTACTTCTGAGTCATGGCGTGACAAAGCGACTGGCGAACAGCGCGAAAAAACAGAATGGCACCGTGTTGTGTTGTTCGGTAAGTTGGCAGAAGTTGCTGGTGAATACCTGCGTAAAGGTTCACAAGTTTACGTTGAAGGCCAACTTCAAACTCGTAAATGGCAAGACCAAAGTGGCCAAGATCGCTACTCAACAGAAGTTGTGGTTCAAGGTTTCAATGGTGTAATGCAAATGCTTGGTGGCCGTGCTCAAGGTGGCGCTCCTGCAATGGGCGGTCAACAACAGCAGCAAGGCGGTTGGGGTCAACCTCAACAACCGGCTCAGCAGCAGTACAATGCACCTCAACAGCAGCAACAGGCTCCGCAGCAACCACAGCAGCAATACAACGAGCCACCAATGGATTTTGATGACGATATTCCGTTCTAAATCCCCGCTATGTTTGAATCGAAAAGGCCGCGAATATCGCGGCTTTTTTATTGCCTGAATTCAGCATGTGAGCCCGATCTTTTTAATCACTTCGCACTAACGATAAAGCTTATCAATGAAAGCAATTCTCTATATGCTTCAAACTCTCACAATCAGACTAATCCGATTGTTTGCCGAGCACTTATCAAGTATAAATATTTCAATAAGGTATATGATGAATAGAAAAGGAATTTGGTATTCATGAGGTATACCCCAACTCTTAAGCTAAGCACGCGGCTGGTGGCTTTTGTCACCATGATCGTTATATGCGCAATGTTTATCTTGTTTGTCGGCGGCACCCTCTCTTTCAAACGACTTGGGCAAGAATATCTTACCCACTACTTGGAAGGGATTGTCGAGGTTGTTGATAAAGAGATGGAAGATCCTGATGCAGCTTATTCTATGCAGCGTTGGATGCCCAAAATGTTGCAAGCAAGCAACATCGTTGAAATGACACTCTCGACAAACAACGCCGTCGTTTATCGGTTCAAAGACACTTCGCATCAAATAGAAGCGTCGGCCTTGTTTGAAACTGAGTACCAGCTGACTCACAATCAAGACTATGTCATCCGCTTTAAAGCCATCCCTCCTTACTTAGGTTACAGCTACTCCATGCAGGCGTTGTGGTCGATCACTCTCGCCGTTATTTTGATCATCTTTTGTTTGATGCGCGGTGTTGCGTGGCTAAAAGAGCAGCTTGCTGGTTCAGAAATGCTGGAAGAGCGAGGAAGAATGATCTTGGCGGGGCGAGTTGAGCAATACGCCAAGGGAGATAAAAAAGAGTGGCCTTACACCGCGAGTGAAGCACTCGATGTGTTGATCGAAGAATTACAGGATGCGCGCCAGGAGCGTAGCCGCTTTGAT
The DNA here is from genome assembly GCF_024181925.1 of Vibrio sp. Y20_XG_PY13. Classification (NCBI taxonomy): domain Bacteria; kingdom Pseudomonadati; phylum Pseudomonadota; class Gammaproteobacteria; order Vibrionales; family Vibrionaceae; genus Vibrio; species Vibrio sp. Y20_XG_PY13. The sequence goes on from NZ_JAMZAL010000011.1 coordinate 18,180, forward strand.
ACCTTTATCCGCACTCAAACTTTTCTCGATAAGCTCACTGGAACAGCCAATCGAGTGCTCTTTGATAGCAAGCTGGAATCGGCTCTTTTAGAGAGTGGCGCACGTGGCGCGGTCTTGCTGATTCGTATTCAAGATTGGAAGCTCGTGGAAGAAGAGCAAGATAAGCAAATCACCGACGAGTTTATTGTTGAAGTCGGCAGCTTGTTATCCAATTTAGTGCAGCGTTACCCAGACGTGGTGTTCTCTCGTTATTACGATGCCGATTTTGCACTGTTCTTACCTCATCAAAGCGCCAAAGATGTTGCCAACTTGGCCTCACAATGTATTCGTCAACTAGAGAAACTTACGCCGCCAGATCCGCTCGACCCCGACAACTGGTGCCATATTGGTATCACTATGTACAAAGAGGGAGAGCGACACAGCCAAATTATTGATGAGGCGGAAACGGCACTCAGAAGTGCGCAGCTACAAAACAACAATAACTGGAGCCGTTTTAAGAAATGGAACCACGATGAAGAAGCGCGCGGAAGTGTGAGATGGCGTACGTTATTTGATACGGCACTTACATCAGAAAATGTGATACTCTACGCACAATCGGTTCACTCAATAAGTGATGCGACGCATAAAAAAGCCTTACACGAAGAGTTAACATGTCGAATTCGGGATCCTGAAAATGGCATTGTTAAAGCGTCCCGGTTTATCTCTGCTATCAGACAAGTGGGCTATGAAGCTCAAATGGATAGAGCTGTACTTCATAAATTCTTAAAAGACTTTAAAGAGAATTTTGACAGCTCTAAAAATTATGCTCTCAATCTAAATGTGACGCCTTTTTCGAGTCGCGAATACTTCAAGTGGTTTCGTGATGAACTTTTACAGTTGTCACGCGAGCAGAGAAAGTGTCTCAATTTTGAGTTTGTGGAAGCACAATTTGTAAGACACTTAGACTTTATGCGACCAGTCGCTAAAATGCTGGCCGGTTTGGGATGCCATCTCATGGTGGGGCAAGCGGGACGAACCATCGTCAGCACTCACTACCTAAAAGAAGTGGACATTCGTTATCTCAAGCTTCATCGCAGCTTGGTAGCAAAAATCGATCAGCGACATGAGAACCAGCTTTTTGTCCGCAGTATGCTAGGTGCAGCGGCGAACAGCAAAACCAAAATCATAGCAGTGGGAATTGAGAATCAACAAGAGCTAAACACGCTTCTTGAATTAGGTGTGTACGGCGGACAAGGACGCTATTTTTCTGCAGAGCAGCAATATCTTCCTCGCCCACAAACAGCGCAACATTCTCAATCAGAATCCCAAGTTAAATTGGGAAGACGAAATCGCTGGCGGAAAAAATAAAGATAATAATCATGGAATTTAAAGCAGTATTCGACAAGCTGATGCGATCGTCTGGTGGTGGTCGCTCTTGCTTTTTGGTTATTCAGCCAGACGCAGTTTATTTATCATCACCAGCTAAAAGTGGCCGTCCGTCTCAGTTTGAAATTTCTGAATCAAATTGGGAACGCGCTGTTGAGCAAGCGTTAAGCGTTGCCGCGAGCGCTTATGATTCTCTGACCGTAGTGCTGTCACACAACTACTATCAGATGTATCAAATCGACAAGCCAGCCATGCCACGCCAAGAGTGGTCGGCGGCGCTGCCGTTTTTACTCAAAGAGCTTATTTCTGAGCGTGCCATCGACATCATCGCTGATGCGGTAGAGCTACCAAACTCAAGTAAAGTGCAAGCTTATGTTTTATCAAGAAAGATGCTTGATAAAATTGTGCTACTGGCTAGTCGTGCTCAATTGCCGTTAGAAGCGATCATTCCGGAAGATGATGTTTGGGGTGATACCGCTGGTGAGCTTGGTAACTTTTTGTTGCTGCAACGCAGCGCGCGTGGGCATTTCCGCATCAGTGCTTTTGTTGAGCACACCATTGCATTCCATCGTTCGATTCGTAGCGTGACACCTCCTCTTACTGGCGTACCGTCAAGCGAGCTACAGATGGACAGTTTGTCTCTGGAGCTACAACGTTCGATAGACTACCTCTCTGCTCAGCTTCGTCAGGTTCAGTTGCACCAATTGAAAGTGTGCTGTGATGAAGAAGATGAGAACGAATTGGTTCAGTCGCTTAACTACCGCTTAAGCACCAAAGTATCGTCACTACTGCCTGAAGAACATGAACTCTCTGGTCATGTGCTTGCGGATGCGGCGGCGGCGTCTACAAATCGACGCGTCAATCTATATCCTGATCATTTAAAGCCGAAAAAAGATCTCCTTACGCTAAAAAATGTGGCGATTTCTTGGGGTGCGGCTGCGGCTGTGATTCTGTTGTCTTACGGCTACGTGTCTTGGCAAAGTGAAGGTTTGGAAGATGAAATCGCGATTGTGAAAGGCAAGGGCGATATTCTTAAATCTGACTTAGATTACTACCAAGTGAAGCTGCGTAAGCATCAACCTGATCCAAATAAGTTAGCGGCCAAAGCGCGTCTAGAGCGTGAAGTCAAAGCTAAGCGAGATTCCTTGAAAGCGGTGGGCAAGTACGATGATTCGCAACGCACGGGTTACTCAGGTGTGATGCAGTCATTAGCAAAATTGGGCAACCAAGAAATCTCTTTATCCGAAATTCGCATCAACAACAACACCTTGGATTTAAAAGGCTTAGCGAAAGCTCCGAGTTCAGTGCCGAGTTGGGTAAGCCAGTTCAAGAATGAGATCAGTCTTGTTGGGCGAACATTTGACGACGTGAAAATCGGTCGCAATGAGAAAGACATAGTGACGTTTGAGTTGAAAACGCGCGAGGATAAAGAGAAATGAACGAATTCTGGAGCTCATTAGAAGAGCGCTTTGGAGACATGAGCGCGCGCGAGAAAATGCTGGTGGCGCTGTGTGGCTTCGTGACCGTAGTTATGTTGCTGTTTACGTTGGTGCTAGAACCTAAGCTCAATCAGATCTCAAACAATGAAAGACAGCTGAGTAACTTAAAGCAGTCAAACCAAAAAACAGAAATTGATATTTTACGTGTTAAGGCTCAATTGAAGAAAGATCCAAACGCGGATATTGATTTGGAAATTTCCAACCTGTTGACGGAAAGTCAGCATCTTTCGATGCAGTTGTCACAAATTATTGAACATTTGGTAACGCCTTCACAAATGGCGGGCGTATTAGAGAGCGTATTAGAGCAGCAAAGTGGCATTCACTTGGTGTCATTGCAGACTCTGCCATCTGAGCCGATCACAGAAGATAAAGAAGCATCACAATACTCTGGCTACTACGTACACCCAGTACGCATGGAGCTAACTGGTGACTACTTTTCTATCGCCAACTACTTAAACAAGTTAGAGAGCTTACCTGCCAGCTATTTTTGGCGTAGCTTCAGTTACAAAGTAGAAGAATATCCAAAAGCGAAGTTAGTGCTTGAAGTGTACACATTAGGTTCTCGAGAGGAGTTTATCGGTGGTTAAAAAACTCATTATCTCAATCGCGGCTATCGCCTTGTCTGGTTCAGTCTTGGCAAATCAGGATCCAACTGCACCACTTGGTTGGCAAAAACCAGCAGAGGTGTCTGCCAAGCCCAAAGCGAAACAATACCGCTTGCCGACACTGAACAGCATTGTCTGTAAGCCAAATACCGAATGTGTCGCAATCATGAATAACCGGCTTGTCGAACAGGGTGAACTGTTTAACGGTTATCGAGTAGCAAGCATCAATAGTGAATTTGTAACTTTAAAGCGTGGTAGCCGTCAGTGGAACCTTGAGCTTTTTGGTTTAAACGTAAAAAAATAATAACCAGAGCCTGATCAGATATGCGCAAATTAGTTGTAGGAATAACGATTGCTTCTTTAATGGGATGTTCGATGGGTCACCGCGATCCGGTTGAAGTGAAGCAAGCTCTCAATGAATCTATCAATCAAGCGAATAGCCGCGCGTTGGAGGAAATTCCTTCTTCGGTAGAAGCGGATCTTATGCCTAACTTAGACTCCAATGTTTCTTCCGATAACGGAACGTCAAAGCGTTTTCGTATCCAAGCCAATGCAGTAGAGGCGAGAAGTTTCTTTGCTTCATTGGTAAAAGGGACAGAATACAGCGTCGCGATTCATCCAGCGGTTCAAGGCAATATCACGGTCAACCTTTCTGACGTGACATTAGATGAAGTGCTTAGCGTTGTACAAAACATGTACGGTTACGATGTCATGAAATCGGGCAAAGTAATCCAAGTTTATCCGGCAGGTATGCGTACGGTGACGATTCCAGTCGACTACCTACAGTTTAAACGCTCAGGTCGCTCACTGACGAGCATTGTCACGGGCTCCGTTACTTCGGCTGGTACGTCCAATTCTGGTGGTAGCTCTGACAGCTCAGACTCTTCAGATTCCAACAACAGCAATAACGGCAATGATAGCTCGACGACATCAACAGGCGGAACGCGCATTGAAACCATCACCGAAAGTGATTTTTGGCCAATGTTGCAACAAGCGGTGGCGAACTTAATTGGTTCGGGTAAAGGTCAAAGTGTGGTAGTTACGCCACAAGCTGGCGTGATCACCGTGCGAGCTTTCCCTGATGATATTCGTGAAGTGCGCGAGTTTTTGGGTGTGTCTCAAGAACGAATGCAACGCCAAGTGATTCTTGAAGCGAAAATCTTAGAAGTCACGCTTAGCGATGGTTACCAGCAAGGTATTAACTGGTCGAACTTATCGGCGTCAATTGGTAACTCAGGCAGTATCATTGTTAATCGCCCCGCTTCTGCTCTGCCTCCATTAGATGCGATTGGTACGCTTCTTGGCGGTCAAACCAACGTTACGATATCTGATGGTAACTTCGAGGCTGTATTAAACTTTATGTCGACGCAAGGCGACCTCAATGTACTCTCAAGCCCACGTATTACGGCGGCGAACAACCAAAAATCAGTGATCAAAGTTGGTACCGATCAGTACTTTGTGACTGAGCTTTCCAGTAATGCGGGTAATGGTGAAAACTCTAATGCGGTTCCTGAAGTAGAGCTGACGCCATTCTTCTCGGGCATTTCACTTGATGTGACGCCACAAATCGACAACAAGGGCAACGTGTTCCTGCACGTCCACCCAGCAGTTATTGAAGTAACGGAAGAGGTAAAACAGCTAAACCTTGGCGGTCAATTCCAAAACATTCAATTGCCATTGGCAAAAAGCTCGATTCGCGAATCAGATTCGGTCATTCGTGCGAAAGATGGCGATGTTGTGGTTATCGGTGGCTTGATGAAGCAACAAAATGTCGAGCAAGTGTCAAAAGTCCCATTCCTTGGCGACGTGCCAGCTCTGGGTCACTTGTTCCGCAACACTTCGAATGTGACACAAAAAACCGAGCTAGTTATTCTGCTTAAACCGACCGTTGTTGGCGTGAACTCTTGGCAAAAAGAGCTAGAGCGCTCGCGTGATATGCTGCAAGAGTGGTTCCCTGATGCGCAATAAGCGCAGAAGAAACGTTAGCTTTTCAAAGAGTTTGTGATTCGTTATGTACTTGTCGCATTTTGGATTTCGAGTTCAACCTTTCTCACTGACCCCAAATACGGAAATGTTTTTGGGGTTAGTGCCTCACTATGAGGCGATTCAAACCATCTTAGCTGCCGTGCAGATGGGTGAAGGGGTGATTAAGGTGACAGGTGAAGTTGGTACGGGCAAAACCATGGTTTGTCGCAAGCTGATTGAACAGATCGAATCGCAAGTGGAATTGGTCTATCTACCCAATCCTGTGCTCAACGGAGAGCAATTGCAGTTTGCCGTGGCAAGAGAGCTAGGTATTGATAATGACGATCCATTGCGCATTGTTTCTTTAATTCAAGAACACTTGATTCGTGTGCATTCAACCGGGAAGAAAACCGTTCTGATCGTCGATGAAGCTCAAGCTCTTTCTCCTGAGGCTTTAGAAACACTGCGCTTGTTCGGCAACTTAGAAACCGAGCAAGACAAATTGATTCAGTTGGTACTTTTCGGTCAGCCTGAATTGGATGAACGCTTGTCCATGCACGAATTACGGCAGTTTCGTCAACGCATTACGTTCAGTTGTGGGCTGCGTCCGTTATCTGTCGATGAAGGGGTTGCGTACATCAATAATCGCTTAGACAAAGCGGGCAATGGGTCGCACATCTTCTCCATTGAACAGAAAAAAGCGATTTGGCGTTCTGCCATGGGCATACCAAGGTTAATCAACCAAATTAGCCATAAAGCTCTGTTAGCTGCGTTTAACGACCGTTGTACCTTACTGAAAAATCATCACGTTTATGCGGCCATGCACGATACGTTTGATGCCCGTAAACCTAAGTTTAAAACACCCGTATTTTGGGGATGGAGTCAACCTTGAGTGCCATCAATAAAGCATTATCTGAACTTGCTGAAAAAACATCACCGAGTGAACTTACTCGTGCTGAGATTCCGAATGTCTCACGCAGTAAGCCTTGGCTGTGGTTGGTTGCTGGTTTTTCATTAAGTCTTGCCGTCGGCGGCTGGGCTGTGTCCCAAGGCCCTGCACCTTCGGATGAGATCACATCGTTCCAACCAAGCGCAACGCAACCTTTAGACACCACTAATGCTGACCGTCTGGCATCTTCTCCTACCAATAAGATGACGCCAGAAACCAGCAACGTGGTTTATTCTAAACCTGTAGAAAAACCGCAAGCTGTTGCAGCATTACCAACGCCTCAACCTAGTGAGGGCGTATTTGGTTCACGTGCGGATGTGGATATGAGTTCAGACGCTCCGATGCTGATCGCGCAAGTAGCGAATGCACCGAGCAATACGACAGCCAATTTGGTTGAAGAGAGTTCAATGCACATTGAGCAAGTTGAACTTTCACACCGTCAGTTATCGTTGAAAGCGATCAGTCGAGCAGAAAAAGCCATTGATGCAAACGATATGGAAACGGCGCTTTCTGCTTATACCGAAGCATTGCGTTATGAACCAAGTAATATCGAAACGCGTCAAAAGCTGGCGGCGCTTTATTTCGGTAAAGGTGATACCAGAAAGTCTTACGAAATCCTGCAAGAAGGCATCAACCTTGATAAGGATAACCAACCGCTAAGACTCGCGTTGTCGAAGCTATTGGTTAAAGCCAATCAGCCTTCTGCGGCACTGAGCCCACTGGTTCACTTGCCTCCAATGCCGAGTCGAGATTACTTGGCAATGCGCGCAGCCCTTGCGCAGAAACAAAAGCAAAACGACATCGCATTAGAAAGCTACCAGTTACTGACTCAACGCGAGCCAGACAATGCCCGCTGGTGGCTTGGTTTGGCGATTCAGCAAGAGCGAGCGCTCACTTTTACTGCTGCGATTAACTCTTACAACGAAGCGTTAGGTAAAGTAGGGATCTCGAATCAGTCGCAAGCTTTCATTCGCGATCGATTAACCATCTTAAAGCAACTGGAGAGCGCACAATGAAAATTCAGTTGAGAAAACGCTTAGGTGACCTACTCGTTGAAGAAGGCATCGTATCGGAAGATCAAATCCAGCAAGCTCTATCCGCTCAGCGCAGTACCGGACAAAAATTAGGTGATGCCCTGATTGACCTCGGGTTTATTACCGAAAAGCAAATGCTGGAGTTCTTGTCTCAGCAACTAGGATTACCGTTGATCGATCTTGGACGCGCTCCAGTGGATGCGGATACGGTGCAAATACTGCCAGAAGTGCATGCTCGTCGTTTACGTGCAATGGTGGTGGCTCGTAATGGTGACACTTTACGTGTTGCGATGAGTGATCCGGCGGATCTGTTTACCCAAGAGTCTTTAATGAACTTGCTAGGTGAGTACAACCTTGAGTTCATCATAGCCTCTGAGCGTCAGTTGATCAGCAGTTTCGACCGTTACTACCGCCGTACCAAAGAGATCGCGTCCTTTGCTGAGCAGTTACAAGCCGAGCACCAAGACGTACAAAGCTTTGACTATGGCATCGATGAAGCTGACAGTGAAGAAGTCACTGTTGTAAAACTGGTTAATTCGATGTTTGAAGACGCGGTGCAAGTTGGTGCATCGGATATCCATATCGAACCAGACGATAAAGTCCTGCGTTTACGCCAGCGTGTCGATGGTGTGCTGCATGAAACCATTCTGAACGAAGTGAACATCGCTTCTGCATTGGTATTACGCCTTAAATTGATGGCGCACTTGGATATTTCTGAGAAGCGTCTGCCGCAAGATGGTCGCTTCAACATCAAAGTTCGTGGTCAATCGATTGATATTCGTATGTCGACGTTACCGACTCAGTACGGTGAATCGGTCGTAATGCGTCTGCTTAACCAGTCGTCAGGTTTACGTCCATTAGAAGAATCGGGTTTACCGCCTGAGCTACTGGCGCGTTTACGTCGTCAGTTATCTCGTCCTCATGGCATGATTTTGGTAACTGGCCCTACGGGGTCGGGTAAAACCACGACACTTTACGGTGCGTTGAGTGAGCTCAATGAGCCGGGTAAAAAGATCATCACCGCAGAAGATCCGGTGGAATACCGTTTACCACGTATCACGCAAGTACAGATCAACAGCAAGATCGACCTGACATTTTCACGCGTGCTACGCACCTTCTTACGCCAAGACCCAGACATCATTTTGATTGGTGAGATGCGCGACCAAGAGACGGTAGAGATTGGCTTGCGAGCAGCACTAACCGGCCACTTAGTATTGAGTACGTTGCACACCAACGATGCGGTCGACAGCGCACTGCGTATGATCGACATGGGAGCGCCAGGCTATCTCGTTGCCAGTGCCGTGCGTGCCGTTGTGGCTCAGCGATTGGTTCGCCGTGTTTGTCCAGATTGTAAAACCCAAGATCATCTCGATGAGTCGCGTCAACAATGGTTAGCGGGGCGTTTTCCAAATCAAGTTGGGGTGACTTTCCACAAAGGAGCAGGTTGTCAAAACTGTAACTTGACGGGATATCGAGGTCGAATCGGTGTGTTTGAAATGCTTGAGCTGGAACATGAGATGATGGACAAGCTGCGTGCGAATGATGCGGTTGGCTTTGCACAAGCGGCTCGACGTTCAGAAAACTACAAACCGCTTCTTGCCTCAGCAATGGAGCTTGCGCTGCAAGGTGCTGTGAGCCTGGATGAAGTGATGACCCTCGGCGAGGGTGACGCTTCGGGTAAAACTGATCCCATTTTCATGTAGGTAAGTGAATGCCAACTTTTCGTTATCAAGGCCGCACATTAGACGGCTCATCAACCAGTGGCAAAATCGATGCGGTGAATTCAGAAGCTGCAGCGGAAGCATTGATGAATAAAGGGATCATCCCGCTCAATCTGCGCTTAGAGAAAGAAGGCGTAAAGAACCACGTTAGTTTGTCTAAATTGTTGGTTCCTGCCATTCCACTGGAAGTGATTATTCTGTTTTCTCGTCAGTTGTTCAGCTTAACTAAAGCTGGTGTGCCTTTGCTGCGCTCAATGCGCGGCTTACTGCAAAACTGTGAAAACAAACAGCTTAAAGAAGCGCTAGAAGATGTGGTTTCTGAGTTGAGTAATGGTCGTGGCTTGTCGTCTGCGATGCAGCCGCACAACAAAGTGTTTAGTCCGTTATTCGTTTCCATGATCAACGTGGGTGAGAATACCGGTCGACTCGATGAGGCATTGCTGCAGCTAGCAAACTATTATGAGCAAGAGCTAGAAACACGTAAACGCATTAAAGCCGCGATGCGCTATCCGACGTTCGTTATCGTATTTATTACCATCGCCATGTTCATTCTGAACATTCTGGTTATCCCAGAGTTTGCATCGATGTTTACTCGTTTTGGGGTTGAGTTGCCACTTCCAACTCGGATTTTGATTGCGACGTCCAACTTCTTTGTTCACTACTGGGGATTGCTCATTGCCGCTATGGTCGGTGCATTCTTTGTGTTCAAAGCTTGGGTTGCGACAGCAGATGGACGGGAGAAGTTTGATAAATTTCGCCTCCGCTTACCAATCGTCGGTGATATCGTAAATCGCGCTCAATTGTCGCGCTTTGCTCGAACATTCTCGTTGATGTTGAAATCAGGTGTGCCGCTCAATCAATCTTTGGCACTTGCTGGTGAAGCATTGGGTAACCGCTTTTTAGAAAATCGAATTTTAGAGATGAAAGCAGCCATCGAAGCGGGTAGCACCATTTCTGTTACTGCCATCAACAGCAATATTTTTACGCCATTAGTTATTCAAATGATTGCAGTTGGTGAAGAAACGGGTCGTATTGATGAACTTTTGCTCGAAGTCTCAGATTTTTATGATCGAGAAGTGGATTATGACCTTAAAACACTGACGGCAAGAATAGAACCATTACTTTTGGTCATTGTCGCTGGGATGGTGATGGTACTTGCATTGGGTATTTTCTTACCAATGTGGGGGATGCTGGACATCATCAAAGGCGGCTAATGCGTGGTTGAGAATCAAAGCCGAGCAACGCTCATTATGTTTGGCTTAGTTGCGGTCATCATCGTGGTTGGAATGGCGATTAAATTGCAGCCAGTCACTGAAGAAGCACAAGCGACAGGTGCAAAACTCGCAAAGGTTTGGATGCTAGACAGTGTTCAGCGTTATCACCAAGCGTGGTTAGTGCAAGGTGAGCCCAATCATATGGAAATGGATGGTTTTCAACTCACCATGACTGAAGGGGGATTGGTGTCGCCATTCACACAACAAGGCGTACTCGATTGCGGATATTGGTTAGCTGTTCATTATCCGCAACGTAAGATTATGGCTAGTGAGTTATTAGATATTAGCGGAACAATCAAAAGTAATCGTTATATCTGCAACTATACTTACGAAAGTGGCCAAACAATTGTAGTTATGTCTACCGCTAATCGACTGATAATAGACGTCGAAATGTCGGCGGAGTGAATTTTTTGACACTTAAGTACTATAAATGGGAATGAAAGTCGGTATAATGCAAACATTACCATAAGCCTAAGGTTGTAATAAAAGGTAAACCATAAAATGATTACCTTTGTTATCAAACCTTTTCGGAATAATGGCGATTCGTCATTCTGCTCAAGCGGTAGATACAGTATCCACTTCACGGTCAGTTTTAGTGAACGTTGCTGCCCCAAACCGTTTTGACAATATCCAAAATGGTCGCGTGACCTAAACGAAACCTTGCAGTCACACTGCATGCTTACATAGAGAGAGTAAACAATGAAAAGACAAGGTGGTTTCACCCTTATCGAACTAGTAGTGGTTATTGTAATCCTAGGTATTTTAGCGGTAACTGCAGCACCACGTTTCCTTAACCTACAATCAGATGCTCGAGAATCTGCGCTTCAAGGCCTAAAAGGTGCGATTGATGGTGCTTCTGGTATTGTTTTCGGTAAATCAGCAATTGAGGGTATCGAGACGAAAGCTCCAGCAAGTGACGTTAAAGTTGAGGATGTTTTAGTTGGTTACGGTTACCCAGTAGCAGCAGATAACGGTCTTAACAATGCAGTAACTGGTTTGGATGAAGATTGGGCTCTAGCTTTAGAGGGTACGACTCCTAATAAACTTGTTGCTACGTTTATTAGTGGTGACCTTAAAAAAGGTTTAGACGCAGGCAACACTGCAGCTAAGGTAAAAGCAGGTAACTGTTACGTGACTTATACTGAAGCAACTTCTGCAGCAGTTTCTACAACTGCTGTAACAGATACTGGTTGTTAATCGGTGTTATAAAGGCCAGCTAGTCTGGCCTTTATCTCCATATTTTGATTAATCTCGGAATGGTTCATATGCGTAAATCATCGGGTCTTAGTGCAATTGAGTTTGTCGTTGTGCTGGTTATCTTGGGTGTGATCGGTTATGTGGTATTACCAAGATTTATCAGCTTTGAGCCAGAAACTTATGAAGCAAAGTGGGAGCAAACCAAGCAAACCGCCGAGCACGTTTCTGAAACATTGAGCAATAAAGAAACTTACGATCGAATTGAAGAAGAGATTGGTCGTTCAAAAGGGCAAAATAACTAGACATTGGTTATTTGTTCGTCTGTTCACACTTCGAATCGAAAAATTATAAACCTATCATTATTCTCATAATTTCATCGTATACTTATCTCGCTTGTTCTAAGCCTAAGGTTGGGTTATGAAAATTCGCAGCTCTGCATTAGGATTCACTTTAATGGAGTTAATCCTAGTGATTGTCCTCCTCTCTATCCTTTCACTTTTTGCAGCCAGCCGTTTTATGGGTAAAGGTGGTGTGTCTGCATTTGCACTTCAAGAACAAGCTATTTCAGTGATTCGCCAAGTGCAGGTGAATCGTATGCAATCAAACACCTCAACCACGGATACCAACTTCCAATTACAAGTCTCCTCTGGTTGTATCGGCTCCGTTGCGGCTTGTTCGCTGAGTGGGAACGTGAAGGACGCTCGTAGTGACTTGGTTGAAGATTCCGCTGCAACGTTTAGTCTAACTGGCGCAACAAGCCCAATTAGCTTTGATTTGTTAGGGAATCCATTGAGTGTTGCTTCTGGTGGCGTGTCTATTCTTATCCGTGATGTAAACGGTCAAAGCCAATGTCGAGTGCTGATTAACTCTCAAGGTTATGTCTCTGAGGGTTCATGCTCATGAGAAAGCAACTCGGTATGACTTTAGCTGAAATGATCATTGCTATTGTCCTAATGGGCATTGCGATGGTTGCGTTCACCTCTTTTCTTGTTCCTCAAATTCGCGACTCTGCAATGCCACATTACCAAACCCGAGCAACCGCGCTTGGGCAAAGTTTTATGTCGCAAATTTTGGCGCGTGGTTTTGATGAGAACAGCGACTTTGATGGCGGCCTATTACGTTGTGGGGAGAACTCGACTTCCTGCACCCTACCAGCCAATCTTGGTCCTGACTCTGGTGAGTCTATTCCCGAAAATTTTGACGATGTAGATGATTACATCGGTTGTTGGAGTACACCAACGACGGCGAGTCAATGCCAAGGAACCAGTCGTGGCAATATCTCAGACATATTAGGTACAAGTAGTGAAGACAAGTACCGAAACTTCCGAGTTGAAGTCAGCGTGGAATATGACAATCTGACTGCTACACCACCGACAGGAATCACTAACTATAAAAAAGTCACGATTACGATTTTTGCTAGTAACACTCAACCTCTGACACTGACTGCAATAAGAGGTAACTACTGAATGAAAACTCGTGGTTTCACCTTAATGGAAATGATCGTCACCATCGTAATTGGTAGCTTCATCATGCTTGGTATTGCAGGTTATGTGCAGTTAGGCATGAAGGGGTACGCAGACACGATTGAGCGCCAACGAATGCAAATGCAAGCGCAATTTGTGCTAGAGAAAATGTCGCGAGAAATTCGTCACGCCGTACCAAACAGCTTTCATGTGCCTACCGGAGCTACCAATTGTTTGGAATTTATGCCGATTGAATATTCTGGTTTTTACACGCTGACGAATAACAATTTAGAGTTTCTGTTAGGCAATGACTCTACATTGAATCCTATTCCTGAGGATCGTTGGATGGTGATCAATCCAAGTCGCTATGAAGATTTGCAATCTGCCTCTCCTCAGAGTTTGGCGGTTGGCAATCTAGCGAAAACTGGTGATGTTTTTGTTGTCAGTGGTGCAGCTAGTACGATTGGTGGAACTTCCATTTCTAGCCGTCATTACATCTACCAGAACAATTCAGAAGTACGTTACTGTTTTGACAACAGTCAAATCACGCGTAATGGCATTACGGTTGCGGACAGTGTCGATACTTCCGTTAGCGATATGCATTACCTCGAGCCAACCCTTCAACGTGGCGGTATCGTGCATATTAACTTAGAGTTCACTCAAAATGGGGAGCGTAGTGTTTACCAACAAGACGTACAGGTGCTCAATGTCCCATAAAAAAGCTCAGCAAGGTAATGTCCTGATCGTCGTATTGTTCGTCATCATTGTGATGGGCTATCTAGCTGCATCTTTAATGAAGGTGAGTTGGTCAAACCAAAGCACATTAACCAGAGAGTTCTTAGGAACGAAAGCTTGGTTTATTGCGCAATCTGCCAATGAGTGGGCGCTTACTCAGCTGTATCCTTTAAACGACACTACTCCAGATGTGGCTGATTTTTGTGCCAATACGGTGAGTGGCGCTATACCAAATGTTACACAAGGCACTGGTTGCCAATTAAGTGCTATGACATGTTCAAACATTGGTACCTTTAATGTAGGTACCTCTGAAGCTGAATCTCTCTTTAGGGTGCAAGCCACAGCAATTTGTGGTTCCGGGGTTGCACAAGTACAGCGACAACAAGAGATTTGGGTTAGGGAGTAAAAAATAATGAAAACGCTAAATGCTTTATTAGCACTCATGCTCATGCTGCCGAGTTTTGTGTATGCTTCACAGTGCTCAGTTAAAGGTCAAGATAACTTTACAGTCAGCTTTGATGTCGAGGGAGATGATGAATACCAGGCTGTAAAGCTAAAGCAAGGAAGTCATGGTTACGTACTGTGGTATACCGGTTACAAAAGAAATAATACCAATAACTATGACTACTTGTTCAATGAACAGCAGCTCATTAATGATGTTGATTACAACATACAGATTACTCATGAGGCTGGCTCAAATACGTTGAAGTATTACCGAAAATTTGAAGGTGCGGCGAATTATAAGCTAATAGAAACCCAAACCGTGAATTTGGATAATGGTCAGTATTGGGTTGTTGATGTTGGAGATGATGTCGACAATATTCAGTGTTCTAACACTGTGGATCCCGGCAATCCTGGAGGTCCAATTAATCGTTCACCTGATTTTGAATTTGGTACGGTTGACAATAGCACCTGTAGCATGACCGGCGGTAAGTACACTTGTACTATCCACTTTGAAAATACGTACGACGCAAGCCATCCTAAACCGCTTGTGTTTGTCATGCCTACCATCGATAAAACATTGTCTAGCAAGAATCCTCGTAAAACAGAGTATCCATCGAGTATCTCTGTTGTTCACACGACACATAACTCCGCAACTATCGTGCAGGAGTTCCCTCCGCATCAAAAAGCAGATCGAAATGTTATCTTTTTAGATAAGAATAGTTCTCAGGTACAAAAGGAACTGGCGAAGGTTGATTACTTTGTTATCGAGCCCGGTGTTTTAGAGCTGAATAATGGTGCAAAAATTGTCGCGGGTACTATCAAGACCAACGTTGCTGCATCTCAATATAAAAATAATAACAAAGGCATCAATGAGCAGAATAATGGCATCACCATTGATTTTGACGACTATGGTTTGACGGGGTTTGATGGGAAACCCGGCGTGTTAGTTCAACCACAAACCAAAAATAATGGCGGTATTAATAACTGGTTTACTGGTATGGCTAGGGATGCGAATACAACGTCCTTTAAACTCGCTTTGGAAAAGTCAGAAGTTTATAAGAAGAATAACCAAGGGCACGAAACCTTCAATATTCTCAGCGATAACGAGACTGTTGCGTTTGTGGCTGGTGAAGGCTTTGGTTATATCAATGGACAACGTTTCTGGTTAGGGCAAGGTAGGACAAAATACACGCTAGATCAGCAAGATCCGGTAATCGATCCAATCTATGAGGGATGTAAGGTTTACACTCCTTTCCCTAATACAGCAGGGTTTGTTAGCCCACCTGTTTTAGTGGCCAATAAAAATTCCCGACGTGGTAATAACGGTGGTTGGTTACGCCGTTGTGACATTAAGAAGGACTCTGTTGCATTTATCGTTGAAGAAGACATGCAGAAAGATAGAGAGCGTGGCCACTTGGATGAGGATGTGGGCTGGTTTATGTTTGAGAAGGCCAACCCTAACCCTATCTGTGATGCATTTAATGCTCCGGTTCAGACATGGCGAAGAGAGTTAGTTAATGATGCTGTTGATGGCACTCTAGTTCTATCCAATACATCAAAAATCTTGGGAGCTCCAGTCTTAACAGTCGGTGGGGACCGGAAGCGAGTGGTTGGTTTCATGCCTCGTACTGTCTCTGGAGAAAACAAGTCGGATGCCTGTGATGGATATGAATGTCACGGTGATGAGGGCTTGTTGATAGGTAAAGAGGGGTTAGAGAACTTCCCGATAACTACTAGTTGGAATAACCAAATCATAGGTGCAAATGACAGAGTCACCTTTTCTGAAGGTACCAATGTTAAGCACTTGAATGTTGATGGTGTGCTAACACTTGAGCCAGGTAAATACTGGTTTGATTCAGTCAAAATCAATACTGGCGGTAAGCTTCTCATAAAAGAGGGGACTGAAGTTATCATTAATACTAAGGCGCTCGCTTTAGCAAACTATTCCTATATGGGGATGGATGTGAATGTTGAGAATACCCCTGTCTTTAGCGGGAACATGCGCGTAAATGTTTACGGCTTAACTCCTGTAGCAGGAAGTACAATTCATGATCGGGTTGATATCGCCAACCATTCTAAAGTTGTCGGCTTGATTTACAGTGAAGACAAAGTTTATCTGAGTGACCATAGCGTGATATACGGTGCGGTCACGGCGAAAGATATCGACATGAACAACAACGCCGAAGTGCATGCCGCAACATCGTGTTTACCGCCGTTAGATGATTATGAACTGACAGTATCACCAAAAGCACAATATGCACTGATGTGTGGCGTTGAAAAGCCAACCTTTACTATCGAAACGAGAAACCAAGGTGAACTTGAAAGTGCTTGGGTTAGTGTCGAAGTACTTCCTGCGAATAGCGCGAATAACTTTACGATATCTGTAGCAAATGACATCGGTTCAGGTACTTACCCTCGTTTTCGTACCAGTATGAATGAGGGGAGTAAAGGTGAACTTGAAATATCTGTCTCAGTTAAAAATACTGTGAAAGTCGATCTTGACCAAACATACTCATTAAAGGTGACATTAGAAGAAGACGGAAACCAATCTCAAACAGCTACATTTAAGTATGTACCATTTAAATTCCACGTCGATGAACAGAGGGTTATTGCTGGACAAACGAAACCTGTTACTGCACAAGTCTTAGCATGTAGTGATGGCGAGCAAACTGTAGTCAAAAGCTATATTGGCACACCTGACGTTTCTTTCAAGCTGGAAACACCAAATAGTGGTCGTAGCGATGCTAGTTTATTGAGCTACGAGCCTAACTTTGTAAAAAATGATAATGGCAGTTCGACTGAAGACTTCAAATTGATGGAGTCAGGCGAATATACAGTAACGCTCACAGACCCAAACTTTGTTTGTGATCCGCAATATGCCGATGATTGTCCAATCGCGCCTAAAGAAGGCGATGAATCTCAACAGGAAACTGTCATATTAAATGGCTCGTTTAATGTTAAATCTCGTCCTTGGAAAATTGCTATTTGTGACGTGAAGTCTAAAGAGGGCGATGTGAGCAATCCTAGTACTCAAGGTGCAGGGAATGGTTTTATTCCTTCAGCGACAAGCTTCAATGTTACATACAAGCCTGTCGTTCATAGTCAATCTCGAGGCAATGCAACGGAAATTTGTGACTACCCACTGACTCAAAATTATTTCTCAAGTGATAATACCAATGCTCCCTTAGAAGTTAAGTTTAGTGTTACGTACCCAGCTGGTGGTGATCTGGCGAACTTGTCTGAAGACAATGGTTTTATTGGTTCTTCGACTTTTACTAAGGCTGAAGCCTCGTCAGGTAAGGAAGGAGAATACGTTTGGAATGAGGTCGGTTCATTAAGTTTGACGACTAATGCGACTTATTTAGCTAGCGACTTTAAGCTTGATGAAGATAGTCGGGTTATTGGTCGATTTTATCCTAAATACTTCCAAGTCATCGCCAGTGATTGGAATTACCCTGGTTCACAAAGCTTTGCTTACATGAACCAGCCTTTCGATGCTGTCGAGTTCAGCGTAGAAGCCTTGAATGCAAATAAAGCTGCTATTAAGAACTATGCGGGCTTTACGACGAAAGCCGAATTCAATCTAGATGATATTGACCGTTACTCCGGTCGCTTTGATGCGCCAAGTTTTGGTGCCGGTAGTTGGAGTAATGAGTCGGATAAAAGTATCGGAGAGTTCTCAATCAGCAATAGTGGGCAATGCATTGGCAGCGCTTGTTGGAACAAAGACCTGGGTGGCAACTACCCTGATGGCCCATTTAACTCAGTGATCGGTACCGCTAAATCAGAAATCGGTTTGATATATACCAATAATGCCGATCCGGTTGAGTACATTTCTAACGAAGGCTCTAATTCGCGTTTAGTTAAACAACCCGATATCCGCTTCGGTCGTATTGATCTAGATGATGTTGGTGGTAACCAAGGCTCGACATTGCATGTGCCACTTCGAGTTGAATACTGGAATGGTAGCCGCTTTATTGCCAACCCTAATGACAATCAAACCGATGTGAAAGGTGTCACTGCCGCTGAAAGGCATATTTGGCCAACAGGTGCTGATGCTGATCCTAAAGCTGTTACACTAGGAGCTGGTGGTGAAGTGTCTTCTGGTTCTTCTCGCTCTGTAACTGCAACTCAAGCTGAACCATACCGTCAGCAAACGCGCGTTTGGTTAGATCTTGATGATTCAACCAATGGTTTACCTTGGCTCAAATACAACTGGGATAATAAGAACGCTGGAGAAGAAAATCCATCTTCCGTTGTCACATTTGGTATTCACCGTGGTAATGATCGCGTGATTTATCGTGGCGAGCCGGGATTAACCGGACAGTAACAACTTCGGTTTCTTGCGTTAAGTAAGGAAACTGCAAGAAATTGAGGCTTTCTGCTCATGTTTGTGTACCAATGCCTTGCTGTGACAGCGAGGCATTGGTACATTTAGGACAATTTTTGTCTTCTAAATTTTTGCAGGATGAGCGAAGAGTATGTTTAAGAAACTTCGTGGCATGTTTTCTAACGATCTATCTATCGATTTGGGTACTGCCAACACTCTAATTTACGTAAAGGGACAAGGTATTGTCCTTGATGAACCTTCTGTAGTTGCTATTCGTCAAGATCGTGTAGGTTCTGCAAAAAGCGTTGCTGCAGTCGGTCATGCAGCAAAACAAATGCTGGGTCGTACACCTGGTAACATTTCAGCTATCCGTCCAATGAAAGACGGTGTAATCGCTGACTTCTACGTAACCGAAAAAATGCTTCAGCACTTTATCAAGCAAGTGCACGACAACAGCATCCTTAAGCCAAGTCCTCGTGTACTAGTTTGTGTTCCTTGTGGTTCTACTCAAGTTGAGCGCCGTGCGATTCGTGAATCAGCATTGGGTGCGGGCGCACGTGAAGTTTACCTAATTGACGAGCCAATGGCGGCGGCGATTGGTGCAGGTCTGCGTGTTTCTGAGCCAACAGGTTCGATGGTGGTCGATATCGGTGGTGGTACTACTGAAGTTGCCGTTATCTCTCTAAATGGTGTGGTTTACTCGTCTTCTGTACGTATCGGTGGTGACCGCTTTGATGAAGCCGTTATCAACTACGTGCGTCGTAATTACGGCAGTTTGATTGGTGAAGCTACGGCAGAAAAAATCAAGCACGAAATCGGTTCAGCTTACCCTGGTGATGAAGTTCAAGAGATTGAAGTTCGCGGCCGTAACCTTGCAGAAGGG
The DNA here is from genome assembly GCF_024181925.1 of Vibrio sp. Y20_XG_PY13. NCBI lineage: Bacteria > Pseudomonadati > Pseudomonadota > Gammaproteobacteria > Vibrionales > Vibrionaceae > Vibrio > Vibrio sp. Y20_XG_PY13. The sequence continues at coordinate 37,644 of NZ_JAMZAL010000011.1, forward strand.
GTGCCACGCAGCTTTAGCTTGAACTCAAACGAGATCCTAGAAGCGCTTCAAGAGCCGCTATCAGGCATCGTTTCTGCAGTCATGGTTGCGCTAGAGCAGTGTCCACCAGAGCTAGCTTCAGATATCTCTGAAAACGGCATGGTGCTAACCGGTGGTGGCGCACTACTGAAAGATCTTGATCGCCTACTTATGGAAGAAACGGGTATTCCGGTAGTTATCGCTGAAGATCCACTAACGTGTGTGGCACGTGGTGGTGGTAAAGCACTAGAAATGATCGACATGCACGGTGGCGATCTGTTCTCTGAAGAATAAAAATGTAGGTGAAGCTCATTACGGGCTTCACCTTCTTTTCTGCTCTCTCTGTAATTCAAACATGCTCCATATCTGAACGCGTTTCAGGTTGCCAAGTAAGGCTCAATAATCATGGAAGCAATCAGGTTAAAAACAAGATGAAACCGATTTTTGGCAGAGGCCCGTCTCTGCAATTACGTCTGTTTTTTGCTGTCATCGTGTCGGCGAGCTTGATGCTGGCTGATAGTCGTCTAGATACGTTTTCCAACGTTCGCTACCTACTCAACAGTATGGTTGCGCCAATTCAGTACGCAGCGAATATGCCTCGTAGCATGTTTGACGGTGTATTCGAACGTTTTAATACTCGTCAGGCATTAGTAGAAGGCAATCGCAACTTAAAGCGCGAAGTGCTTCGTCTAAAAAGCGAATTGATCTTGCTCGACCAATATAAAGAAGAGAACCAACGCTTGCGTAAGTTGCTTGGCTCGTCTTTTGTTCGTGATGAGAAGAAGGTCGTGACCGAAGTAATGGCGGTGGATACTTCACCTTATCGTCATCAAGTGGTGATTGATAAAGGCCAAATTGACGGTGTGTACGTTGGTCAGCCAGTCATTAATGAAAAAGGTATTGTCGGTCAGGTTACGTTTGTTGCGGCGCACAATGCGCGCGTATTGCTACTGACAGATGCAAAAAATGCCATTCCAGTTCAGGTCATTCGTAATGACATTCGAGTAATTGCATCAGGTAATGGTGAAATGGATGAAATCCAACTGGAACACATTCCAACCAGTACAGATATTCAAGTCGGTGATTTACTTGTGACATCCGGTCTGGGAGGCATTTACCCTGAAGGCTACCCTGTGGCGACGGTCACGAATGTGGATCACGATACTCGTCAAGAGTTTGCATCAATCAAAGCCGAACCTGTGGTGGAGTTTGATCGTCTACGATACTTGCTGTTGATCTGGCCAAACGAAGATCGTCAGCACAAAGTATTGCAATCCAATGCGAATGACGGGTTAGAGCAAGAACAAGAGGTAACTAATGGCCAGTAATGTATTGCGTAGCAGAATGGTGATTGGTGTTAGTTTCTTCGTTGCGCTAGTACTGCAAACCATTCCTTGGCCAGGTGTATTGGACCTACTTCGTCCTTCATGGCTATTTTTGGTGACGTGTTATTGGGTGCTGGCATTGCCGCATCGAGTAAACGTCGGCACGGCGTTAGTGTTGGGCTTATTGTGGGACATTCTCATTGGTTCAACGCTAGGAATTCGGGGCATGATGATGTCCATTGTCATCTACTTGGTGGCACTGAATTTCTTGCTAATTCGTAACATGGCATTGTGGCAACAGTCGATTTTAATTGCCTTTTTTACTGCGTTATTGGAAGTTTTGATATTCTGTGGGGAATATTTGAACCAGGACGTAGTATTTAATCCATTATCTCTGTGGACGGCGGCAATAAACTGTATACTTTGGCCATGGATGTTTTTATTAATGCGACGAGTTCGTCGCGCTTGGCACGTAAGGTAATGCGGTGAAAAAGAGCCTATCTCTCGTTCTCGCTTCGGGTTCTCCGAGAAGAAAAGAGCTGCTTGCTCAACTAGGCTATGACTTTGATATCGTATTACCGGACATCGAAGAAGCCAAACAGGCTGATGAGCAAGCACAAGATTACGTGCTGCGTCTTTCTTTGGAAAAAGCTCAGGCAGGCTTAGCGTTGGCTAAGCCTGATTCCGTTGTATTGGGCTCAGACACGGTCGTAGTATGCGATGACCGTGTGTTAGAGAAGCCCAAAAGTTTTGAAGATTCAAAGCGTATGCTTACTGACTTATCCGGTCGTCGTCATCAAGTGATGACAGCGGTGAGCGTCGTATCATCGGAACAACAACACTCGGTGGTCGTCACCACTGACGTATGGTTCAAGCCACTGACTCACGAAGAAATCGAACAATATTGGCAGTCAGGAGAGCCATGCGATAAAGCTGGAAGTTATGGTATTCAGGGACTCGGAGGGCGATTTGTCACCCGAATCGAAGGCAGTTATCACGCTGTAGTAGGCTTACCTTTGTTCGAAACCGATCAGCTAATTCAAGAATTTTTATAATTGTTTTGAGGTGTGCACATGAGTGCAGAATTGCTGCTTAACGTGACCCCGAGTGAAACTCGTGTGGCCATGATTGAAGGTGGAGTACTACAAGAAATTCATATCGAGCGCGAATCTCGTCGCGGTATTGTGGGCAACATTTACAAAGGCAAAGTAAGCCGAGTGCTGCCTGGCATGCAAGCGGCTTTCGTCGATATCGGTTTAGATAAAGCGGCGTTTTTACATGCGTCTGATATCGTTCCGCATACTGAATGTGTGGCAGAGAACGAGAAACAGCAGTTTCAAGTTCGTGACATTTCTGAACTGGTTCGCCAAGGTCAGGATATCGTCGTACAGGTAGTTAAAGATCCTCTTGGCACTAAAGGTGCGCGTTTAACTACTGACATCACACTTCCTTCCCGTTATCTCGTCTTTATGCCTGGCGCTAGCCACGTTGGTGTATCGCAACGTATTGAAAGCGAAAGCGAACGTGAGCGCCTTAAAAAAGTGGTGAATCACTACTGCGATGAGCACGGTGGTTTCATTATCCGCACGGCCGCAGAAGGGGCAGACGAGAAAGAACTCTCTCAAGATGCTGCGTTCCTAAAACGCTTATGGCTGAAAGTCATGGAGCGTCGTTCTAAGTACAAGACACGTTCAACGCTGTATGGCGAGCTTGGTCTTGCACAACGTATTTTGCGTGACTTCGTTGGAACGGAACTCGACAAGATTTTGGTCGATTCACGTTTAGAATATGAGAACCTCAAAGAGTTTACTTCTGAGTACGTACCGGAGCTGACCGATAAGCTTGAGCTTTACGAAGGTGACAAGCCTATCTTTGATATGTACGACACTGAGAACGAAATTCAACGCTCTTTGGAGCGCAAAGTTGAGCTCAAGTCGGGTGGTTACTTAATCATCGATCAAACAGAAGCGATGACCACCATCGACATCAACACGGGTGCGTTTGTTGGTCGTCGTAACTTAGAAGAGACCATCTTTAATACCAATATTGAAGCGACTCAAGCCATTGCTCGCCAGTTACGTCTGCGTAACCTAGGTGGCATCATCATTATCGACTTTATCGATATGGCGTCAGAAGAGCATCGTCAGCGAGTACTAACTTCGTTAGAAGCAGCATTGTCGAAAGACCGCGTGAAAACCAACATCAATGGCTTTACGCAGTTAGGTCTGGTTGAAATGACGCGTAAGCGTACGCGCGAAAGTATTGAACATATTCTTTGTTCTGGTTGTCCTACTTGTGAAGGCCGTGGCACCGTGAAAACGGTTGAAACGGTGTGTTACGAGATTCTGCGCGAGATCACTCGTGTAAACCGAGCGTACGATGCAGACAACTTTGTCGTATACGCATCGCCATTTGTTGCAGAAGCGCTTTTGGGTGATGAGTCTCATGCGCTGGCAGAACTTGAAGTATTTATTGGTAAGCAAGTCCGTATTCAGGCTGAACCCCTGTACATTCAGGAACAGTTTGACGTCGTGATGATGTAATTGGAACATTTGTGAATTCTGGTTTTAACCGTTTTGGGCGTTTTTGCGCGTGGACGTTAGTCACTGTCTTGGTTTTTTTAGCCATTCTAGTGACCACTCTACGCGTCACATTGCCACAACTTAACCACTTCCAAGATGAGATCAAAACCTGGGTCAAACAAGGCACAGGTTTTGACTTTTCTATCTCCAGCGTTGCTGGTTCTTGGCGTAATAGCCATCCCTCTATCGCGTTATTCGGCTTAGAAGCTAACTTACCGAATAACCAAGAAGCTCGATTCGCCGTTGATGAAATTCAAATTGAATTCGATTTGATTCAATCATTACTTCAGTTTAAGCCCGTCGTGGCAGACTTAACCATTCATAACTTGGCATTAGATATTCGCACGGTCGATCTTCTACCTACGTCGAGCAATCAAGAGCCGACCACTGATGTTGATCAAAATGAAATTAAGCTGATTGATCAGCTGGACTCACTATTGCTGCGTCAGTTTGAAGACTTCACCATTACGAATTCACGCGTCTGGTACAAATCGGTATCGGGCGAAACTCGTCGACTCGATATCGAACAGCTTCGCTGGAGTAATCAAGGTAAACGTCACTTAGTGGAAGGCACAGTCAGTATTGCAGACGCTAGCCTGAACTCACTGTTAGTAAATGCTAACTTTAAAGACCATGGTTCGCTGCGTGATGTGTCTGGTGAGTTTTACGTGAGTGCGCAAGATGTCTCGGTAACACCTTGGCTTACCACGTACATGCAAGAAGAATCGGGTGCGGAGTCTGGCAAGGTCAGTTTGAATACCTGGCTGACTCTCAAACACAGCCAACCTAATTATGCGTACGTAGAGCTGCAACCATCTGAGCTCGTATGGAATGAAAATGGCCGCCATGAACTGTTTATCGAATCGGGAGTGTTTAAGCTCTTGCCTGATAAGCAAGGTTGGAAAGTAAATGGTCACTCACTTCAAATTCGCACCGATGACAAATCCTGGCCTGAACTTGATGCGGCTTTTGATTGGCAACCAGATGGCTGGATGCTCAATCTTTCTCAGCTCGACATTGAGGCGCTGATTCCACTCGTTAAGCTCGCGCCGGAATCGGAATCAACCAGTGACTTACTCAATAAATTAGCGCCGAAAGGTCGTGTTGAAGACATTCGTTTAGCCATGAATGGTGGCTTAGATACGCTGCGTTATTCGGCAGACCTCGATGAGTTAGCTATGACTCAATGGGAACTGTTGCCGGGCTTTCAACATGTGCAAGGCAGCGTTGCGGGTGACTTGAAGCAAGCGAAAGCGAAAGTCACGGTCATTGATGATGTTTTCCCGTACGGCGATGTATTCCAAGCCCCATTGAACATCAAGCAAGGCGAAGTCGACATCATCTGGCAGCAAGATGAGACAGGTTGGCGTTTGTGGTCGGATAAAGTCACGGCTGCGACTCCGGACCTTCAAGTGTTGGGCGCATTTCGACTCGATTTCCCTAAAGAGCAAAGCCCATTCCTATCGTTTTATGCTGAGGCGGATCTCTACAACGCTGGTGAAACTTGGCGTTACTTGCCAACTTTGGCATTAGGCCAAGATCTAACGGATTACCTATCGACCGCAATTCAAGGCGGTAAAGTAAACACGGCCAAATTGCTATGGTATGGCGAGTTAGGAGATTTTCCTTACAAAGAGCACAACGGCATGTTCCAGGCATGGGTTGGCTTAAAAGACGCGAAGTTCAGTTTTGATACTGCGTGGCCAACCATTACCGACTTGCAGCTTGATCTATTGTTTGAAAACGACGCCATGTATCTGGATTCCAAATCGGCGACGTTAAATGGCGTTCACGCTAAACGCATCACGGGGCGCATTCCGGAGTTGGCTGAAGATGGCCATATCGAAATTGAAGCTAAAGCCACAGCTCCGGGTAATGAAGTTCGCGACTACATGATGGCTACGCCGCTGGTTGACTCGGTTGGTGCCGCTTTGACGGCCTTGCAAGTCAGTGGCCCGGTGTATTCCGAGTTCCAACTCAACATTCCTTTTGATATGGAAAAAGACGCGCGAGCTTGGGGTTATGCGGATTTGAAAGACAACCGTGTTGATATTGATGCGCCGCCAATGATGCTAGAAAAAGCCACAGGCCGCATTCAGTTCGATAACGATGTGGTGACGACATCTGGCTTTTCAGCAGAGTTACTCTCGCAGCCTATTTCACTCGATTTCCACGGCGAAAGTGCGGACCAAGGCTACAACGTGACCATCAATACTTTAGGTGATTGGGATGTAGAGCCTCTCAAGCCTTATTTAGGTGAACGTTGGTTGAGCTTGGTTTCCGGTCATGCGCCTTGGCAAATGGACATTGACTTGCAGCTCAACGATGTGGGTTTTACTTACCAAGTGGATGTGTTGGCGCAGCTTGGTCGATTAGCCAGTGAATACCCATACCCATTGACGAAAAAGGTCGGTGAAGCTGGTCAGGCGAAACTCCAAGCATCGGGGAATCAGGAGAGCATTTCGGCTCGTTTGCAAATCCCAAATGCGAAATATCAGACCGAAATTGATATCTCGGGCGATGTGCCAGTGTTAACCGCGACCAACTTAGTGTTAGGCAAAGGCGGTTTTAAAATTAGTCCTGTCGTTGGGCACGATGCTTCGATTCGTCTAGATGAGTTAAACCTAGATAAGTGGGCGACGTTACTGGATACACCAGAGAGTAAAGCGCAATCGGTGCTGGCAAACATGAAGACGCCTACGATTCCTTTACCAACGCGTATTGAAGTCGAAACGCCGAACTTGTTGCTGGGCGGCATTGAGTTTCACGATGTGGCATTGAACGCCAGTAAAAAGAACCTAAGTTGGCAGTTGGACGTGAGTAGCCAAGAGGTGAAAGGCAAAGCAACGTACCTCAAACCGTACGATTTATCGGTGTCTCTAGACCATCTGCATTTGTACTTGCCAGACTTTGAGGAAATGACCAAAGAGCGCAGTTCGATTTTCGCTAGTGAAGATCAGAATGCGCCACTTATTACCAACTTTGACCGCAAGTTTCACGCAGAGATGCCAAACTTAACGTTGAACATCGACGATTTTTGGCTGCAAGGTTACAAAGTTGGCAAAGTGAATGTCGACTTACAGCGTCAAGATGATCGTTTGGAGTGGAAAAACATTACCTTCAGTAGCGGCAAAAACCGCATCGATATGAATGGTTGGTGGGAGCTGACCAAAGATCGTAGCCATTCCAATCTGACGTTAAAAATGAAAGGCGATAACAACACGGATCTGATGGAGCGTTTTGGTATCACGTCTGGGATCCAGCAAGCGCCATTTGAGATCAACGCCAATATGAATTGGGATGGTGCGCCTTGGTCGATGAAGACACCAACCTTGCAGGGGAATGTCTCGACGGAGTTTGGCAAAGGGGTTGTGAGTGAAGTCAGCGGCGCGGCGCGTTTGCTTGGCCTATTTAGCTTGGACTCCATCATTCGTAAGATGCAGCTCGATTTTACCGACGTATTCGACAAAGGCATGGCGTTCAACTCCATCACGGGTACAGGCAAAATCCAAGATGGTGTGTTCATCACCAATGATATTGTGATGGATGCGCTAGCTGGTGAAATGCAAATTCGTGGTATTGCAAACATGACCACCAGAATGGTGGATGCGGAAGTGAAGTTTACGCCGGATATTACGTCAGGGTTGCCAATGTTGACGGCGTTTGCGGTAGCCCCTCAAACTGCTCTGTACGTGCTGGCGATTTCTACGGTAATTTCTCCTGTTGTAGAGGTGTTCACCCAAGTGAATTACGAGGTCAAAGGCCCGTTAGATTCACCAACCGTAAAAGAGATTTCACGTAGTAAAGGCGAATACAAGCTGCCAGAAAAACTGCGTGAGCAGGCTAAATAGATCGCCCGACTAAGTGGTAGAAGGAAGAGAACACATGGAACGTGTTGGCATCATTCAAATGACTTCGGGGCCTGATATTCAGGCGAATTTGGACTTTATTGACCAGCAATGTACTTTGGCGGCCAATCAAGGAGTAAAGCTGGTGCTCACGCCGGAAAATGCGGTGTTGTTTGCCAGTCGAGAAGAGTACCATCAACATGCAGAGCCGTTAGGTAGCGGTGCTATTCAAGAGCGTTTAGCCAATATCGCGAAGAGTCATCAACAGACGCTTGTCGTTGGTAGTATGCCGATTCAAACCGCGCGTGGTGTGACAACGACGACGCTCGTTTTACCACCTCACGGAAAATGCATTGCCCATTATGACAAGCTGCATATGTTTGATGTCGATGTAGAAGATGGCCATGGCAGCTACCGAGAGTCAGATACTTTTACCGCGGGCAACCAAATTGTGGTGGCAGAAACGGATATCGGCAGCGTCGGCTTGAGCATTTGTTACGACGTTCGTTTCCCCGAATTGTACAAAGCACTGCGTTTAGCGGGGGCGGATATCATTGTTGTTCCCGCCGCGTTTACTGCGGTTACTGGGCAAGCTCACTGGGAAGTGTTGCTGCGAGCTCGAGCAATTGAAACGCAATGTTGGATTTTAGCCAGTGGACAAACGGGAACACACTCTTGCGGCCGTAAAACGTGGGGGCATTCAATGGTGATTGACCCCTGGGGACGCATTCACAAACAACTTCAAGACCAAGTGGGTTTGCTGGTGGCAGAGATAGATTTGTCACAAACCCAGCAAGTAAGGCAGAATATGCCGCTGACTCAACACAGTCGCTTTCAAAATGAATTGAGACGGAAATAAAAGAGCTAACTATGAGCACAAACCAAATAGAACAGGCACTCCTTGCCCCAAATGGTCTGACAGAGCAGGACATTGCTGACACGCTTGCCAGCATTGCTACGCGCCAGATCGATTATGCGGACATCTACTTTCAGTCCAGCTGGCACGAGTCTCTGGTTCTAGAAGACAGCATCATCAAAGATGGCTCTTTTAACATTGATTGTGGTGTCGGTGTGCGTGCGGTGACGGGCGAAAAAACCGGTTTCGCCTACTCAGATCAAATCAATCCGGAAGGTTTGAAGCAAAGTGCTATTGCGGCGCGAGGCATTGCGCAGCAGGGCCAAAATGGCAAAGTTCAAGCATTCAAACGTTCGGAAAATCAAGCTTACTATGATGCGGTTAACCCGCTAGCAAGCTGGGAAAAACAACAAAAAACCGAGTTACTGATGTCTTTGGATGCGTACATTCGCACTAAAGAGCCTCTGATCAAAGAAGTTTCTATCAGCATCAGTGGCGTGCACGAGCAAATGCTAGTTGCCGCTACAGATGGCACTTTCGCTGGTGATACTCGTCCTCTTGTTCGACTATCCATCAGTGTACTGGCACAGAAAGGTGACCGTCGCGAGCGTGGCAGTGCTGGTGGTGGTGGTCGTTTTGGCTACGATTTCTTCTTGTCTGAAACAGATGGCCTGAAGCAAGCCTTCCACTTCGCGGACGAAGCCATTCGTATGGCGTTAGTTAACCTAGAAGCAGAAGCTGCACCCGCAGGTATGATGCCTGTAGTTCTGGGTTCTGGTTGGCCGGGCGTATTGCTGCATGAAGCGGTAGGTCACGGTTTAGAAGGGGACTTCAACCGCAAAGAGTCGTCGGTATTCTCTGGCAAAATGGGTCAGCAGGTGACGTCATCGCTATGTACGATCGTGGATGATGGTACGCTGAAAGATCTACGTGGTTCACTCAATGTGGACGACGAAGGTGTGAATGGTCAGTACAACACGCTGATCGAAAATGGCGTATTGAAAGGCTACATGCAAGACAAGTTGAACGCGCGCCTAATGGGAGTAAACCCAACGGGTAACGGTCGCCGCGAATCTTACGCGCACTTACCGATGCCACGCATGACCAATACCTACATGCTGCCAGGTGAACACACACCAGAAGAAATCATCTCGACCGTGAAGAAAGGCATCTACGCGCCTAACTTCGGTGGTGGTCAGGTGGACATCACCTCTGGTAAGTTCGTGTTCTCTGCATCAGAAGCGTATTTGATTGAGGATGGTAAAGTGACTCGTCCCGTCAAAGGGGCAACTCTAATCGGTTCAGGCATTGAAGCGATGCAGCAAGTGTCGATGGTCGGTAACGACTTAAGCCTCGATAAAGGTGTTGGCGTTTGTGGTAAAGCAGGGCAAAGCGTGCCAGTAGGCGTTGGTCAGCCAACGTTGAAGCTTGATTCACTGACTGTTGGTGGCACCGAGTAAATCACTCGAACCTTGATAAAGAGAGCGCTCATTGGAGCGCTCTTTTACTTTGTGCGTGAAACGATGTGGGTTAGAGGTTCTCTTCTGCAAACTCTGCCAAGCGGCTACGAACCACGCCGTTGAGGTGAATGTTCGCACTGCCTTCAAAGTTCTTGAAGCGTTCGACCATGTAGGTCAAACCTGACGTCACTGGGGTGAGGTAATGTGAGTCAATCTGCGCCAAGTTACCGGAGCAGACGATTTTGGTTCCTTCACCGCAGCGGGTGATGATGGTTTTGATTTGTGATGCTGTGAGGTTTTGACACTCATCAAGCAACACAAAAGCATTTTGAATCGAACGGCCACGCATAAAGTTGATCGACTTAAACTGAATGTTGGCTTTATCGCAGATGTATTTCAACGAGCCTTCGGTGCAGTGATCGTGCTTATGCAGCGCCTCCAAAGTATCGGTTACCGCCGCCAGCCAAGGCATCATTTTTTCCTCTTCTGAGCCTGGTAAGAAGCCAATCGACTCACCAATGTCTGGCGTGTTACGCGTGACGATGATTTTATCAAACATGCCTTTTTCAATAGTTTGCTCGAGCGCAGCTGCCATGGCCAATAGCGTTTTACCGCTACCCGCCGCACCAGTGAGGATCACCAAATCAATGTCAGGGTCGAGCAGGGCATCGAGCGCCATGGCCTGATAAATGTTTTTTGGTGTGATGTCCCAAGCTCGGCGGTGCATCATGCGTTCTCGGCTTAGGTCGAGTAGGGTTAGCTTGTCTTCATTGATGGTTTCAACGCGGCCTGCAAAATCGCTGTCTTCATCAATGACGTATTGGTTGATGAACGTTGGGTCAAAAGGCTCACGACTGAGTTTGTGGTAGGTTTTGCCGCCCAACGCGTAGCTTTCAACTTCATCAATACCGCTCCAGAAATCGCCTTCTCGTTGCTGGAAGCCTTTAGTGAGGTATTGAATGTCGTCGATGAGTTGGTCGGTTCGGTAGTCTTCAACAAAGCGAACTCCGGCTCCTTTCGCGCGCAGACGCATGTTGATGTCTTTGGTGATAAGCACGACTTCTCGTGGTGCTCGTTTGTTTTGCAGATAAAGCACCGCGTTGAGAATACGGTTGTCACCGGCTTTGTCGGCGAAAGCTTTGACGGTTTCCTGCAATTCAAAATCCGCCAAAATGGAAATAGAGCCTTGGTCTGGTTTTTCTTTCGATACGGGAATGCCTTCTGAAATTTCATCTGGCGTTGCGTCTTTAAAGAGATCTTCCAAAGCGCGAATAGCTACGCGTGCGTCTCTTGCGACATCGCGTTTGCTGTCTTTAATTCGGTCGAGTTCTTCCAACACGGTCATAGGGATGACGACATCGTGTTCTTGGAAAGAGAAGATGGCGAAGGGTTCATGAAGAAGGATGTTGGTATCAAGTACAAACAGTTTCCGATCGGTATCGCCCATAGCGTCTCCTTGCCGCAGCGCGGCTTTGCTTGCGAGTGGTTAAGCCAAATTCAACATAAGAAATGACCTAACTCTGATTGCTTGCAATAGAGGTTATCGGGCTATCGTCGGTTAGTTAGCAACCGAGTAGCAAGACAACTTACTGCAAACCCGTGTTGATCCTAATCGTGTACTAATGCGCTCAAATTATATGCAATGTCTTTAAGCGCCCCTCATTAGAAGTATACGTAATATTTACTTCCAACAAGTTAATAATTGGCATGAGTTTTTTACAATTTGATTGCATTTGTAATTTGGGAAAAAAAGTTTCCGCTTGGTGCGGTTTCGGCGTGACCTAAATCACAGCTTCAAGTAAGATTAGCGACCTTTTTCTGCGCATAGGCTACGTCCGATTTATCATGTTGAGCTGACTTAAAAATGTTCAGTCCACACTCGCATGACGAGCTCAATGTGCATAGCAGAAGCCAGAATCAGATCTAAACTATTATCCATGCCCTCGGGTGTGAGTAGACCAACAAGAAATACGAATCAAGAACTAATAACGAGGTAGTCAATTCATGACATTTGCTTTGGGGCAGCGCTGGATTAGCGATACGGAAAGCGATTTAGGTTTAGGTACCGTAGTAGCAATGGATGCTCGTACTGTGACATTGATGTTTGCAGCGTCAGAGGAAAACCGAGTTTACGCACGTAACGATGCACCTGTTACCCGAGTAACGTTTAACGTCGGTGATGTCATCGATTGCCAAGAAGGTTGGTCTCTGAAAGTTGAAGAAGTACTGGAAGATGAAGGTCTGTACACCTATTTCGGTACTCGTGAAGATACGCAAGAAACCGCAGTTGTTCTGCGTGAGATTTTCCTTAGCAACCAAATTCGTTTCAACAAACCTCAAGATAAGTTGTATGCGGGTCAAATCGACCGCATGGACAACTTCGTTCTTCGTTACCGTGCGCTAACCAACCAGTTTGAACAGCACAAGAGCCCAATGCGTGGCTTGTGTGGTATGCGAGCAGGTTTGATCCCTCATCAGCTTTACATCGCGCACGAAGTCGGTCGCCGTCACGCGCCACGCGTTTTGTTGGCGGATGAAGTAGGTTTGGGTAAGACCATTGAAGCGGGCATGATCATCCACCAGCAAGTGCTGTCTGGTCGTGCTGAACGCATTTTGATTGTGGTGCCTGAAACACTGCAACACCAATGGCTAGTTGAGATGATGCGTCGTTTCAACCTGCATTTCTCTATCTTCGACGAAGAGCGTTGTATTGAAGCATTCGCGGACGCTGAAAACCCATTTGATACTCAGCAATACGTGCTGTGTTCTCTCGATTTTCTACGTAAGAGCCGCAAGCGTTTTGAACAAGCGCTAGAAGGCGAATGGGATCTGCTTGTTGTCGATGAAGCGCATCACCTTGAGTGGAGCCAAGACAAACCAAGCCGTGAATACCAAGTGGTAGAAGGCTTGGCTGAACGTACTCCGGGCGTGTTGCTACTGACGGCAACACCAGAACAGCTTGGTCGTGAAAGCCACTTTGCTCGTCTACGCCTGCTGGATCCCGATCGTTTCTATGATTACGAAGCCTTCGTCGAGGAAGAAGAGCAATACGCGCCTGTAGCGGATGCGATTACTTCACTATTCTCAGGCGAAAAGCTGCCTGATGAAGCGAAAAACCAGATCACTGAGCTGTTGTCTGAACAAGACGTAGAACCACTTTTCCGCATTATCGAAAGCAACAGCGATGAAGAGGCGAAAGCATCAGCGCGCCAAGAGCTTATCGATAACCTAATGGACCGTCACGGTACTGGGCGCGTTTTGTTCCGTAACACGCGTGCGGCAATCAAAGGTTTCCCAACGCGTAATGTGCATCTTATGCCGATGGATATCCCACAGCAGTACACCACGTCAATGCGTGTGGCAGGGATGATTGGCGGTAAGATGAGTTCTGAAGCGCGTGCGATGAAGAACTTGTACCCGGAAGAAATTTTCCAAGAATTTGAAGGCGATGACGCAAGCTGGTGGCAGTTTGACTCACGTGTGAACTGGCTACTTGAAAAAGTAAAAGAGAAACGCGGCGAGAAGATTCTCGTGATTGCTTCTCGTGCGAGCACGGCATTGCAATTGGAGCAAGCGCTGCGTGAACGCGAAGGCATCCGTGCGACGGTCTTCCACGAAGGCATGTCGATTCTTGAGCGCGACAAAGCTGCGGCTTACTTTGCGCAAGAAGAAGGCGGTGCACAGGTTCTGATCTGTAGCGAAATCGGTTCTGAAGGTCGTAACTTCCAATTTGCCAACCAACTGGTGATGTTCGACTTGCCATTCAACCCAGACTTGCTTGAGCAACGTATTGGTCGTTTGGACCGTATCGGTCAAAACCGCGATATCGACATTCATGTTCCTTACTTGAAAGGCACATCGCAAGCGATCCTAGCGCGTTGGTTCGATGAAGGTTTGAACGCCTTTGCAGAAACCTGCCCGACAGGTCGTGCGGTTTACGACAAGTACTCAGACGCTCTGATTGAGATTCTTGCATCAGGAGATACCAGCACTCTGGATGAGATCATCGAAGAATCAGCGAAGCTGAACAAAGAATTGAAATCGCAACTAGAGCAAGGTCGTGACCGCTTGCTAGAAATGCACTCCAACGGCGGCGAAAAAGCTCAGCAAATCGTTGAGAAAATTGAATCAACCGATGGTGATACAAACCTAGTCACGTTTGCGCTTTCTCTGTTTGATACGATTGGTTTGAACCAAGACGACAAAGGCGAAAATGCACTGGTGGTGACGCCATCAGAGCACATGATGGTGCCAAGCTACCCTGGTTTGCCATACGAAGGTGCGACGATCACTTTTGATCGCGATACCGCGCTTTCTCGTGAAGACATGCACTTCATCAGTTGGGAACACCCAATGATCCAAGGTGGTATCGATCTTCTGATGAGTGAAGGTGTGGGTACTTCTGCGGTATCTCTGTTGAAAAACAAGGCGTTGCCAGTTGGTACGATTCTGCTTGAACTGATTTACGCGGTAGATGCGCAAGCACCAAAACGCAGCGGTATCACTCGTTTCTTACCGAAAACGCCAATCCGTCTGATGATGGACTCGCGTGGTAACGATCTATCGGCTCAAGTAGAGTTTGAAGGTTTCAACCGTCAACTTAGCCCAGTAAACCGTCATCTTGGCAGCAAGCTGGTGACGTCTGTGCAAAAAGACGTGCACCGTTTGATTGAAGCAGGTGATGTGCTGGTTGAAGAGAAAGTGGAAGCCGTTCGCAAGCAAGCACAGCAAGATATGCAGCAAAGCTTGAATGCGGAGCTAGAGCGTTTACAAGCCTTGAAAGCGGTGAACCCAAACATTCGTGATGAAGAGATTGAAGCGATTGAAGCGCAAATCAAAGAGCTGACGGGTTACATCAATCAAGCTCAAGTGCAGCTCGATTCGCTGCGTCTGATCGTGGTGAGCCACAACTAATCGCATTAAACGCATTAAAAAAGGTCTTCAATCGAAGACCTTTTTCTTTATCTGCGGTTTGCCTGCGGATTACATCAACCACTTCCACCAAATAAACAAAGCTAAGAAGCCAAACAAGTAAATCAGCCCAGCAATCGATAGCCATTTCAGTTTGCGTCCCACAGCCAGCGGTTCCGGCAAGTCCGTTTTGCTCACTAAGATGTAGTTCAGTAACGCGAAGAATGGTGTCGTCATAAACGCCAGAACCATCGCGAAGTCGAGCATAGGTAGCAGTGCCGATGCCCAGAATACGACGATACCCAGCGCCAGCAATGATACCGCCAACATAATCGCCGACGTTGCTTTTGGATCGGTTTCCGCTTGAGAGCGCAACAGGCGTTGTGAGTCGGCAATTACGCGCGAGTAACCGTCAATAACGGTAATTGTGCTGCCGAAAATACAGAAGAAAGCGATCACTGCGATTAAGTAACGTGACCATTCACCGATGGTCGAAGCGTACAAGCCAACCAACTGATGCGAGAAGCCTACCCCGGAGCTCTTCAGTTCAATTCCAGAACCGTGCAGCATTAATGCACCGAGCGAAACAAACACTAGCGCCAAAACGGCTGTACCGATGTAGCCAACGTTGAAGTCAAACAGAGCAGAGCGAGGTGTTACTTCTTGCTGACTCGACTGGCGCTTTAGCCACGCTGAGGTTAAACACGAAATCTCAATTGGTGCTGGCATCCACCCCATCGTAACCACGATGAAACCAATTGCCGCAATTGACCAAGGGGAAGGCGATTCAAAGTTCGCGACGGGTTCCACTGGGTTACCAAACGCAATTACAACAGCAAGCAGAGTTGCAATGGTGAGCACGGACATGATCACTTTCGAAAGTGTGTCGAGTGCTTTGTAATGGCCGGCGAATAAAATGATCAAACACGTGACCAAAACGATGATGCTCAACGATGCCATCGACAGTGAAAACGGTATGAAGTAACCCAGCAAGCTCGCACTAAACATCAACAATGCTGCGGTGTTGATCACCGCCGACACCACACTTAAGAACAGAAACAGCCAAAGGTAAGGGCGCCCCAGTCTCGCGTAGCCTTCGACTAACGTAAGCCCTGTGCCCATCGTGTATTGCACGCCAGCTCGGAAAAATGGGTATTTAAACAGGTTTACGAGCAGGATGAGTGCGGCAAGTTGCCAGCCATAGATGGCACCCGCTTTGGTTGAGGCTACAAGGTGAGAGCCACCCACCGCCGCAGAAGCCATTAGGATGCCTGGGCCAAGTGAGCGGAAAAATAGCGATATTCTGGATTGGGGTTGATCTGGTACGGCGGATTCCATTTCTTATTGTCCTTTGATGTTGTGTATAGCGACATAACCTTCCCCCGCGAGAACGGTTCGCGGGAATCCAAACGGCGTGAAACCTTATTTAATGTTATGGGGTACTTTTCCGAACGGAATAAAGTTATTTGGGTAACCACTCTATAAATATCACTCCCGCAGTACTTGTCAAACTATATTTACAAATCAGTTTTTATTTTATTTTTCGAATTTATTGACTTGGTCGACCCTGTTGGTTTTGGTGTTTTCATTGGTCGCGAAATTAAAATGCGTTTTGACTGAGCCCTCGTTATAATCGCGGCGTTTTTATTTTCTAGAGATCCCACCCATGGCAATGCTTGAGTACAACCCACCGACTGATCCTTGGATCGACATCGTTTTTGAGGACGACCATATCTTGGCTGTGAATAAGCCATCTGGTTTGTTATCAGTTCCGGGACGTCTTGCAGAGCACCATGACAGCATGTGGAGTCGTTTACAGGAAGAGTTCCCAGATATCCAAGTCGTGCATCGCTTAGATATGTCGACGTCGGGATTGATGGTACTGGCTAAAAACAAGCGAGCAGAAAGTGCGTTGAAAAAGCAGTTCCAGTTCCGCTTAACGCATAAAATTTACTACGCACGCGTTTGGGGTCATGTCGAGCAGGAAGAGGGCGAAATCGATCTGCCATTGATCTGTGACTGGCCGAACCGTCCGCTGCAAAAAGTGTGTTTTGAAGATGGTAAGCCATCAAAAACTCTCTTCCAAGTCGCGAAGCGAGAAGATCACGAAGACGGCACAAAGACGACCATCGTGCGCTTACTGCCTATTACTGGCCGCTCACATCAATTGCGTGTGCACATGCAAGCGTTGGGTCACCCTATTGTTGGTGACGAGTTTTACGCGACCGAAGAAGCCAAAGCCTTCTCTGAACGTTTGGAACTGCACGCTTCTGAACTGAGCTTCTACCACCCGAAAAGTCACTGGCTCCGCAGTATTTTTGTTCCGTGTGACTTTTACCCGGAAGCCGAAGAGATGATCTTTGACTATTTCGATCCAGAGCGTAAATTACCTGATTACAAAACACTGCCACGTCCATAAATAGATTTCATTAGGCAGTGAACAAGGAGCCGTTATGTCACTGCCTAAAGTGGTCTTTCTCGACCGCGCCACCATTCCCAATCACATTCAAGTCTCGCGCCCTGAGTTTCCGCATCATTGGATGGAGTATGAACTGACACCGCCTGAGTTCGTGGTTGAGCGCTTGGCTGATGCCGATATCGTCATCAGCAATAAAGTGGTGTTGGATCAATCGGTACTTTCGCAGCTGCCTCAGCTCAAGATGATTGCCGTTGCGGCGACAGGGTTTAACAATGTCGACGTGAACTATTGTGCTGAACATGGCATTGCAGTCGCGAACGTTCGTGGTTATGCCACTCGATCTGTGCCTGAGCATGTGATCGCGATGTTGTTTGCTTTGCGTCGAAACTTGTTTGGGTACCATCAAGACATTACGGCTGGCGAATGGCTGCGTAATAAGCAGTTCTGCTTTTTTACTCATTCCATCGGGGATGTTGGCGGCAGTACGCTAGGTGTCATCGGTAGTGGTGCATTGGGGCAAGCCACGGCGAATCTGGCTCAAGCGCTAGGTATGACCGTTTTATTTGCGGAGCGTAAAGGGGCGGCAGGATGTCGACCAGGTTATGTGCCATTTGAGGAAGTGTTGAAACACTCTGACGCGTTGACTTTGCACTGTCCGCTTAACGAGCATACGCAGAATTTGATTGGCAAAGCCGAGTTACAGCAAATGAAACCAAACGCGATTCTACTCAACACCGGTCGTGGCGGTTTGGTTGATGAGCAAGCGTTGGTGGATGCGCTAAAACAGGGTGAGATCGCAGCTGCGGGTTTTGATGTATTTACTCAGGAGCCTGCCGATGAGAGCAACCCTCTGATCGCTAATATTCACTTACCGAATTTGCTGTTAACGCCTCATGTTGCGTGGGGAAGTGATTCGTCGATTCAACGCTTGGCTGACATTCTGATTGAGAACATTAACGCGTTTCAGCGCGGAGAGCTCCTCAATCGCCTCGCTTAGTGGGCGTTGATTATCCGCATTAAAAAAGCAGACCTAGTGGTCTGCTTTGTCTTTATGGTTTACGAAGGAAGATTAGATTTCTTCTTCGTTTAACGCTTTCAGGATTTGGAAAATTTCACGGTAAGATTTTGCTGGTTTACCGGCTTTTTTCTCTTTCGCTGCTTGGCGTGCAAGTTGACGTAGACGCTGACGATCCGCTTCTGGGTACAATTCCATGACGTCATCAATGGCTTTGTCGCCTTCTTCCACAACGCGATCACGCAGCATTTCCAGTTTATGAAGCGCTGCTGTTGCTTGTGAGTGTTTGTTGCGTACTTTGTCCAATGCCGCTTGGATTGGTTCTGGGTCTTCATAACGCATCAATTTACCGATACGTTGTAGCTGACGACGACGCGCTTCGTTCTTAAAGCGCTGTGCATCGGCAATTGCTTCTCGCAGGTCTTCGCTCAATGGAAACTTTTCGAGAACTGCTGGCTTTAGGCCGACAAGCTCTTCGCCAAGCTTTTGCAGCTCTTCCATGTCTCGCTTCATCTCGGATTTACTTACCCAGATGATCTCTTCTTCTGGTTCCCATGGCGCTTTTTGATTCTTACGTGCCATTTCAGTTGCCTGTGTTTTGATTAATATTATGACTATTTTAACAAGAATCGTGGGGAGAAAGCGAAATTCTTGTTATTCTATTGCGTATTGAATACAAGATGTGAAAGACAATGGATATTAAACAGCAGGTTGCTGAGCAACGTACCGAGCTAGAGCAAGCCGTGGCACGAGCATTGGAGCTCGCGTCGGCGAAGTCGGATGCAGCAGAAGTCGCAATTACTAAAAGCACAGGTTTGAGTGTTTCCACTCGAATGGGTGATGTAGAAAATGTCGAGTTCAACAGTGATGGTGCGCTTGGCATTACCGTTTACCGAGGCCAACGTAAGGGCAGCGCTTCCACATCTGATTTGAGTGAAGCGGCGATTGAACAGACAGTGAATGCCGCGCTTGATATCGCTCATTACACATCTGAAGACCCGTTCGCAGGCCCAGCGCCGAAAGAATTTATGGTGAAAGAGGTGCCAGATCTTGACCTTTTCCACCCAGACTCTCCAGATCCAGACTACGCAGCACAAGTGGCGATTGCCGCTGAGAAAGAAGCGCTAAGCTACAGCGATGCAATCAAGCAAAGTGACGGTGCAAGCTACGACAGTCACTACGGCGTCAAAGTGTACGGAAACAGCCATGGTTTGTTAGCAAGCTACGCGTCTAGCCGACACAGCACAAGCTGCTGCGTTATTGGCGTAGGCAAAAATGGCGAAATGGAACGTGACTACAGCTATACCGTTGCCCGCCATCGTGATGATTTGTGGACGCCAGAAACCGTCGGCCGCAAAGCGGCGGAAAATACTGTAAGCCGACTGGATGCTCAACGATTGAAAACGGGCCAATACCCAATTATGTTTGCGGCAGATGTGGCAACTGGCTTGATTGGTCACCTAGTGATGGCGATCAGCGGTGGCAACCTGTACCGCAAATCTTCTTTCTTACTGGATCACTTGGGTAAACAAGTCTTGCCTGAATGGTTCAATATTTCAGAGCGTCCGCATGTATTGCGCGGTTTGGCTTCCAGCCCATTCGATAGCGAAGGCGTTTATACGCAAGATCGTGAAATCATTACCGATGGTGTGTTGGCGACCTATCTACTGACCAGTTATGCCGCACGCAAGATGAAGATGGGTCCAACCGGTCACGCTGGTGGTATTCACAACTGGTACGTGAAGTCGACAGGTCAAAACTTTGAGCAAATGCTGAAGGAATTAGGCACAGGCCTTTTGGTAACAGAAGTGATGGGCCAAGGTGTGAACGTGGTAACGGGTGATTACTCTCGCGGTGCGGCAGGCTTCTGGGTTGAGAACGGTGAAATCCAATACCCAGTCTCTGAAATTACCATCGCCGGTAATCTAAAAGACATGTTCACCAAGATTGTGGCCGTTGGTAGTGATATTGAAACACGCTCACAAATCCAAACCGGTTCTATCTTGCTCGACACAATGAAAGTCGCAGGTGAATAATAGTTACTAGCGCGGAAATACCAAAAAGCCTGATGTGTTCATCAGGCTTTTTTAATGCTCATTGTTGGTTACTGGCTTAGATCAGCAAGGTTGCGAGACCGAGGAAAACAGACAAGCCAATCACATCAGTGACAGTCGTCAGTGCCATACCGCCAGCAAGGGCAGGATCGATATTCATCTTCTTCAGAAGGACAGGGATGGTTACCCCTGCAACCCCGGCGACGAACAGGTTGGTCAACATGGCGGCAGAGATGATACCTCCGAGCATCCAGTTGCCTTTCCAAACCACAACGATACCACCGATGATCAACGCCCACATGATGCCGTTAAGCAAACCGATCGCGGCTTCTTTCATCAACAGTTCACGTTTGTTCGAGTCACCGATATGACCTAAAGCAAGGCCACGAATAACCAGTGCAACGGTTTGGTTACCTGCAACACCACCCATGGATGGCACGATGGTCATCAAGACCGCAATTGCCGCCATTTGGTCCAGCGTGGCTTCAAACATGTTGGAAACCGAAGCAGCAGCTAATGCAGCTAGGACATTGGCTCCGAGCCAAACACTTCGTTTACGCGCGGATTTGAAGACGGGAGCGAAGGTATCTTCGTCATCATCCATACCCGCCATACTCATCATTGAGTGTTCGGCGTCTTCACGAATAACGTCAACCACGTCATCGATGGTGATACGACCGACAAGGTGCTGGTTTTCATCCACTACGGGTGCTGACACCCAATTACGACGTTCAAACAGGCTAGCAACGTCTGAGTCACTGGTGTCAACGGTAATCGCATCGTCAGCATCTTCCATGACGTCGATAATTTTTACGTCGGGTTGGGTCGTGATAAGTGTCGTGATTGGGAGTTCGCCAATCAGTTTGCTTTCGTCATCAATCACGTAGAGCGCATCGGTGGCTTCAGGCAACTCGCCCTTCATACGCAGATAACGCAGGACTACGTCGACATCAACGTCACCACGAATCGTGATAACGTCGGTGTTCATCAACCCACCAGCGGTGTCTTCAGGATAAGACAGTGCCGTCTCAACACGAGCACGATCTGCTGAATCCATTTGGGAGAGAACTTCACGAGAAAGATCATCTGGCAAGCTACGTAGGACGTACGCAACGTCATCGGTATCCATGCCTTCCGTCGCCTCTGCAAGGTCTTCGGGAGCCATTTTTGATACGAGACTGTCTTTAACGTCTTCGTTTAGTTCGTCAAGAATTTCACCGTAATCTTCGGGGTCGGTAAGTTGCCAAAGAACTTCACGGCTTTTACGTGGGGATGCTTCTAAAAGGTGAGCAATATCCTCAGGTTCCATGTCCTGAAGCTGACGACGAACATGGACGAAGCGGCCGTTTTCCAGCGCTTCTGTGACTTCTTGGAGGGCTTGGTGAGCTTGGTCGAATTCTATTTGCTCTGCCATTCGTTCCTCCCAATTCCTGATATTTACAATGCTTTGAATAATAACTTAATTCTAGGCACCTTTTAATAACAACTTGTGAAACAGGACAAAATTATTTGCTGAGTGACCAGAGCAGTCGCAAAGATTTGGGAGAGATATCGCTGTGCTTTTTAGCTAGGAAAGGGGATTGCGCTCTATTCAGTTTGGAGGCTAGAGATTGGAACTAAAAAAGCGAGTAAATTACTCGCCTTCGTCAAACTTGTCTTCAATCAGATGACATACAGCGTCGAGTGCCAACTCTGCTTGATCGCCTGTGGCATGAATCGTTACGTATTGTCCTTGAGCCGATTCCAACATCAGCAGCCCCATCACGCTGTCTGCGGTGGCGGTTTTGTCTTCTTCGTTGTCGATGGTTACTACAGCATCAAAGCTTTGCGCAAGTTCTACCAACTTAACTGCGGCGCGCGCGTGTAACCCAAGACGATTTTGAATCAATACTTTACGACTTAACTCCACTGCTACTCCTTAGCATTTTTCTCGAGCGAGGTGTGACGAATCTGAACTTGATGTCCTTTATCCGCAAAGTACTCGCCAATCTGTTGGGTTAAATACACTGAGCGGTGCTTGCCGCCAGTACAGCCAATGGCTACGGTGAGATAGCTGCGATTATTTTTTTCGAGCAAAGGTAGCCAAGTTTCAATAAAACTTTCTATCTGGTACTTGAGGCTCAATACCGACTGGTGCTGTTCCAAAAACGCAGCGATAGGAGCATCTAACCCCGTCAGTGGGCGCAGTGCAGGTTCCCAGTGTGGGTTCGGTAGGAATCGCACATCAAATACGTAATCCGCATCAGACGGGAGGCCGTATTTAAAGCCGAATGATTCAAACACCATCACCAAGCCTTTGCGATCACGTCCTTCTACTCGCATGCGAACTGTTTCACTCAGTTCATGCAAAGACTGACCGCTACTGTTGAGGATTAAATCCGCATGCGCTTTTAGTGGTGTCAGGATCTCTTTTTCTCGCTCGATAGCTTGATCGAGCGATAGCGACTGACCGCCTAATGATAGCGGATGAATGCGACGAGTTTCGCTGTAGCGTTTGAGCAAGGTTTCCTTATTGGCGTCTAAGAAAAGTACGGTTACATCGAGTTCAGTTTTCAGCTGCTCTAATGTGCCAGTCAGTTCTTTGAGCTTTTTTGGGATGTTGCGGATATCAATGCTCACCGCAACATTTTGCTTGCTGTCAGCGATGGAATGTACAAACGCATCCAATAGGTTTACTGGTAGGTTGTCGACACAGTAGTACCCTAAGTCCTCTAGCACGCGCAACGCAATACTTTTGCCTGCACCAGAGTGCCCGCTAACAACAATTAATCGCATGGTGATCGTCCTGCTTATTGGTGAATCATGATGTCGTAGAGTTCTTCATCACTCTGAGCATTGCGTAGCAATTTCAGTACTTGCTTGTCGCTCAGACGTTCTGCCATAGAGGATAGAGTCTTGAGGTGCTCTTTGCACTGTTCTTCTGGTACAAGGAGTGCAAACAAAAGGTCGACAGGTCGATTGTCAATCGCATCAAATTCAATTGCTTCATCGCATTGCAGAAGTACCGCAATGGCTTTGTCGCTAGATTGCATTCGTGCATGTGGGATTGCAATACCGTTTCCGATACCAGTACTGCCC
The DNA here is from genome assembly GCF_024181925.1 of Vibrio sp. Y20_XG_PY13. Taxonomy (NCBI): domain Bacteria; kingdom Pseudomonadati; phylum Pseudomonadota; class Gammaproteobacteria; order Vibrionales; family Vibrionaceae; genus Vibrio; species Vibrio sp. Y20_XG_PY13. Next base: position 61,210 of record NZ_JAMZAL010000011.1, read on the forward strand.
ATTTTCTCTCTGTTGAGCATGCACTCAAACAGCTCGGTAGAATCTTGGCCCGTGTGTTCAGCGACGATTTGGCTGATCATTTCGAGGGCGCGTTTTTTACTCGTACAGTGGACTGCACTTTTCGTGCAGTCCAATGACAGTATTTCGCTCAGTTGCATGATTAATGACTGTTTAATTTTTCTTTGTGCTTATTAAGTTGGCGAACCAATTTATCTACCAGCGAATCGATCGCGGCATACATATTCTCGTCATCGGCTGATGCGTGGATTTCGCCATGATTTACGTGGAGTGTAGCTTCCGCGATTTGGTTAATTTTTTCAACTTTTAGTACAACTTGTACTTGATTGATATGGTCGAAGAACCTTTCGAGCTTCTGAAACTTAGATTGAACATAGTCTTGCATTGAATCGGTAAGATCAACGTGATGGCCTTGAATATTGATTTGCATAGACTTTCCTTTTCAGTTAGTGCCTTAAAGTAGGCGTTTACGCTGACTTGAAGGGGCAATACCCAAGGATTCGCGATATTTAGCTATCGTACGTCTTGCGACCTGAATCCCTTGGTCAGCCAGAAGAGCAGCAATCTTACTGTCACTAAGTGGTTTAGCAGTATTCTCTGCCGCGACCAGTTTCTTAATGAGTGCGCGGATTGCTGTTGACGAACATTCTCCGCCATTGTCTGTACTGACGTGGCTGGAGAAGAAGTACTTCAATTCAAAAATGCCACGTGGCGTATGCATGAACTTTTGTGTCGTAACACGAGATATTGTGGATTCATGCATGTCCACCGCCAAGGCTACATCATTGAGTACCATTGGCTTCATAGCTTCTTCACCATACTCGAAGAAATCTTGTTGATGTTCAACAATACATCTTGCAACTTTGAGTAGCGTCTCGTTTCTGCTCTCTAAGCTCTTAATTAACCATTTTGCCTCTTGCAAATTGCTGCGAATGTACTGGCTATCCGCACTGTTGCCTTTGCCTAATTGAGCGTATTGTTGGTTAACTTTTAACTTTGGAATGCTGTCAGGGTTGATGGAAACGGTCCATTTCCCATGATCTTTAAATACCGATACGTCCGGAATGACGTATTCTGTGTCGTCTGGGGTAATGCGGCTGCCCGGACGAGGATCTAACTGTTGGATCAGTTTTAATACTTCGCGTAGATCCGCTTCTTTTAGCTTAGTTTCTTTGATGACCAGTTTGTAATCGCGATTACCAAGGTGATCGATGTGATCGGCAAGAATCATTTTGGCTTCCGCAAGCCAAGGCGTGTCTTCTGGGAAGGTTGCAAGTTGCAGGAGTAAGCATTCTTGCAGGTTCCGCGATGCCACACCAAGCGGGTCAAACTGTTGGATACGTTTGCGCACGGCTTCGACTTCATCCAACTCAATATCTTCGTTGTCGAAGCTTTCGTGAATCTCTTCAGGAGATAGGGTCAGATAGCCGTAATCGTCAATCGCATCAATGATGGCAATGGCAATCGTACGGTCGGTTTCACTGAAAGGCGTTAAGTCGAGTTGCCACATTAAGTAATCGTGCAGCGATTCTGTGGTTTCGCCTTGGTAGACCGGCATATCATCGTCTAACGCTAAACCGGTACTGCCCGTATTTGCGCTGTAGACATCATCCCAAGTTGTGTCGATTTCAAGCTCTGAGCTGATTTCGGATTTTTCGATGACGTCAGAACTATCAGGAACTTCGATTTCTGTTGGCTCGTTGGCACTGTTGTCAGCAGTTTCGAGTGCTGATTTGTCTTCACCATTTGCTTGAGGTTCTTCGTGGCCTTCTTCAACTTCCAATAGCGGGTTTGAGTCCAACGCTTCTTGGATTTCTTGTTGAAGATCGAGAGTCGACAACTGCAGCAAGCGAATTGCTTGTTGCAACTGTGGCGTCATGGCTAACTGTTGACCTAGCTTGAGTTGTAATGAAGGTTTCATTCAGTGTTACTTACCTTGTAATGCTCAGAATCTTACCGTTCCTAATGTAATCATAGACGGAATTGTTCGCCGAGATAAACTTGTTTCACCTGTTCATTGTTCAGAACTTCTTCCGGAGTTCCCGATGCAATGAGGTGCCCTTGGCTTACGATATAGGCTTTTTCACATACGTCCAGTGTTTCACGTACGTTATGGTCTGTGATTAATACACCAAGGCCACGATCGCGTAGGTGCTCGATGATTTTCTTGATGTCATTAACCGAAATAGGGTCGACACCTGCGAAAGGTTCATCCAACAAAATGAATTGTGGGTTTGCCGCAAGAGCTCGAGCGATTTCGACTCGGCGACGTTCACCACCCGATAGTGCCATACCTGCACTGGTTCTTATGTGCTGTATGTGGAATTCTTCCAACAAATCTTCCAGCTTGTCCTGACGCTCTTCGCGGGTCATTTCTTGGCGAGTTTCCAATACGGCCATGATGTTATCTTCCACGGACAGTTTGCGGAAAATCGACGCTTCCTGCGGTAGATAGCCAATACCCATGCGAGAGCGGCTGTGCATTGGCAAAATACTGATGTCTTTGTCGTCAATGGTGATGGTGCCTTCATCACGAGGCACCAGACCAACAATCATGTAAAACGAGGTGGTTTTACCGGCACCGTTAGGACCAAGTAAGCCCACAATCTGACCAGACTCTACTTCTAAGCTAACATCGGTGACGACTTTGCGCTTTTTGTAGCTCTTTGCGAGATTTTTTGCACTCAGTACCGCCATATTAGTTCTCTATCTGATTTGGTTGCAAAATCGTGGTTACACGCTCGTTTTTAGAGCTGTCAGCCACCAACTTCTGTTGACCGATTTGGTAACGAATCGACGAGCCTTTGATGGTGTTACCATCTTGAGCGAGCTGCGCTTGGCCTTTCATGGTCAGTTCGTCAGTCGAGATGCGATAATCGAGCTCGGTTGCTTGACCACTTAACGTTTTACCATCGTCCATCAGCTGCGAAAATGTCGCAGGCTTACCAAATGCTTGAATTTGTTTGATTGCTTCCGTTTTTGGATCGCGAGTGACAACAATTCTATCTGCATCGATATTGATGCTGCCTTGCTTAAGCGAGACATCACCTTTAAAAATGACCTGGTTACTCTTCATGTCCACCTCTTGGGTGTCAGAGTTAATGTAAACCGGCTGTTGAGTATCCGACTTAAGTGCAAACGCTTGAGGCGCTGCTAATACTAGTGCCAGTAGACTAAGGTGTAACGGTTTCATATCGACCTTGAACTTCATTCGTTAGAGTCGCGGTGTGCTGCTTTAAGTTTCCTTGCATCGCGCCTCCAGTAGTTTCAAATTGCGGTCCAACCAACATTACTTGTTGATCGGCTTTAAAATCACGATTGGTTAGATTGATGACCAACTTATCGGTCGCCATCGTATCGAAACTGGCGCCCGGTAATAGGTTTTGCATTAAGACTTTGTCGTACAAAGTCAGCACTTGGTCTTCATCTAAAACAGCTCTTGTGGCTGTTACCTTCCACTCGACGACGCTACCTTCTCGGTAAACCATCAAGGTAGGGCTGTTAAAAATCGTTTCTCCACTCTTAGCATAGTAATCTAAGTTGTTGGAGCGGATGATGTAACTACGTACACCATCTTCACCATAGGTGATGTTTTCTAAACCAGTTCCACTGAACAATGGCAGTTCGGTGTCTGGGGCTACTTGAATTGCATCGTTACCTTTTGGTGTGAGCAGGTAATAACCACACCATGCGACGACGAAAACCAAGAGCAAATAAATAAGGCGAGTAAAACTCATATATTAAAGGCCTTTTGTTTAGCTCAGTACTTCCCTGACTATTGCCTTAATCTGTGTAATCAATCGTTTGAATGTTTCGTGTTGCCGATATTACATCACACCAGCTTTTAGTAAATCATGCATATTTAATGCGCCAACGATTTTATCTTCTTTGCATAGGATAAGTGCGTTGATGTTTTTGTTCTGCATTAAGTTCAATCCTTCCACTGCTAACATTTCTGGATGTGCCGTGGTTGGATTTTTCGTCATGACTTCGCCAATAGCCGTGGTATGAATATCAATGCGCTTATCCAAAGTGCGGCGTAAGTCACCATCGGTGAATATACCAAGCATAGCATCGTGTTCGTCCACGATTGCGGTCATTCCCAAACCTTTCTCTGAAATCTCCAAAAGTGCATCGCGAATCAACGCATCTGGAGACACTTTCGGTAATGCATTTCCGAAGTGCATAATATCAGACAGCTTAAGTAGCAATTTTCTTCCTAAAGCACCACCAGGATGTGAGAGAGCGAAGTCTTCTGCTGAGAATCCACGCGCTTGAAGTAGGGCAACTGCTAGCGCATCACCCATTACTAAAGTTGCTGTGGTACTGCTGGTTGGTGCAAGGCCAAGTGGACAAGCTTCTTGAGGGACTGTGATTTGCAAGTGCAAGTCAGCCAGTTTGGCCATGTTGGATTCTGGCTTGCCCGTCATGCTAATGATTTTAATGTTTAAACGCTTTAGAACAGGGAAGAGAGACAAGATTTCATGGGACTCGCCAGAGTTAGAAATGGCGATAACAATGTCACCCGCGCTGATCATACCCAAGTCACCATGCGCTGCTTCACCCGGGTGAACGAAAAACGCTGATGTACCTGTGCTGGCAAGCGTTGCTGCAATCTTGTTGCCAATGTGGCCTGATTTGCCCATACCCATCACGACAACTTTGCCGCTATTGGAAAGGATCAATTCGCAAGCTTGTTCAAACTGCTCATCAAAGTATTTGTCTAGCTCTTGCAGAGCCGAGACTTCGATATCTAGAACTTGTTTAGCTGCAGCGCGAAAATCAAATGGATTGGACATATCAGGGCTCCAATTTGTCTCTACTTATTAATGGGATTAAGCGGCCATGTTGGCAAATAGGTACACTTGGTAACCCAAGAAACACGTAAACAGAATCGCCCCTTCGAGGCGGTTGATGCTGCGTGACTTACCTAAACACATTGCTACTAACAACAGTGACACGCCAAGCATGACCCAAAAGTCACGTCCCATTGCGTATTCACTTAGTGTGGATGGGTTAATGATGCCAGGAAGGCCCATTACCGCCAAAATATTGAAAACGTTCGAGCCGATGATGTTACCAACTGCCATGTCGTCTTCGCCTTTCAATACACCAGCAAGTGATGCTGCAAGCTCAGGAAGACTCGTACCGATGGCAATAATTGTCAGACCGATCACTAGGTCGCTCATGCCGAAATGCTTAGCAATAATAACCGCATTGTCGACCAGCAGGCTTGCTGCCAAAGGAAGCAATATTAAACCGATAACCACCCACATGATGGCCTTAGGGTTGCTAACGCCTTGTGGGATTTCTGATTCTTGATCTTCAAGAAACGCATCGCCAGATTTTTGTTCTTTGCGGCTAATTTGCAACATAGCAAATAAAAAAGCACCAAACAGAACAAATAGTAAGACACCTTCATAAAAACCAAGGTGGCTGTTCCACAGTAAAATCCCAGCTAACACAGTTACCGCGATCATTAATGGTAATTCGCGACGGATAACTGCAGAACTAATAGAAAGAGGTTTGATCAGCGCAGTAATACCTAGGATTAGGGCAATGTTAGCAATGTTTGAACCCAAAACGTTACCGACAGCGGTATCGGTTTTACCGTCCCAAGCGGCTGTTGCTGACACCATCATTTCTGGTGCTGATGAGCCCATTGCAAGAATGGTCATACCGATCACTAAAGGTGAAATACCGACGTTGCGGGCTATAGCTGCAGAACCAAAAACAAGTTTATCTGCGCTCCAAACAAGTAAAACAAGACCGACGATAAGCAACGCTACGGCTTCGAGCATGAGAATTCCTAAGTATTAAATGAGTGAAATGAGTAACCGCTAATTTTGACCTTTTGCAGCTTAAAATGGAAGATAAACAACGAATAAATTAAAGGTTAGTAACGAAAATGTATGTAATTGTCACTCATTCAATCATTGCAAATAAAGTGATGATTCTGGTCTAGGATTTAAACACTTGGTGACGATCAGGCCATAATTTATGGAGAATAGCTTGAATTTGGTCGGCTTTATTTAATCGAACAGTGCTTTAAATTCCAAGCCAATGTGCTTATGATTGCAGCCTAATAAATGTACCGAAGCGGCGATAAGGGAACCCTTAGCGCTATTCGGAAGTGGATTGACTTGACAACTCTGCGAGCGTTAATGCTCTGACAGTAGAAGAGATGATATGTCGAACAACGATTTAGTCACCGTGAACAACCTCACTTTTTCACGAGGAAATCGCACGATCTTTGATGGTATTGATCTGCATGTTCCTGAAGGTAAAGTGACGGCGATTATGGGACCATCGGGAATCGGTAAAACGACACTGCTCCGTTTAATTGGCGGTCAGTTGTATCCCGAACAAGGAGAGATTTGGTTTGATGGTGACAACATTCCGACTCTTTCTCGCAAAAAACTCTACAACGCTCGTAAGAAAATGAGCATGCTGTTTCAATCCGGAGCTCTGTTCACGGATTTGAATGTGTTTGACAATGTGGCCTTTCCACTGCGTGAACACACCAATCTTTCAGAAGATTTGATTCGTACTATGGTGCTGCTTAAGCTCGAAGCGGTTGGCCTGCGCGGAGCCGCGCAATTAATGCCAAGTGAGCTTTCGGGCGGTATGGCGAGGCGCGCCGCATTGGCTCGTGCCATCGCACTTGACCCTGATTTAATCATGTTCGATGAACCATTTGTGGGACAAGACCCAATTACCATGGGTGTTTTGGTTGAGTTGATCAAAGACTTAAACCAAGCTCTAGGCCTTACGTCTATTGTGGTATCACACGATGTACCGGAGGTCATGAGTATTGCTGATTGGGTTTACCTACTAGCAGATGGCAAGATCATCGCGTTTGGCACGCCAGAGGAGTTGAGTCAAAACCCAGACCCGCGAGTGCAGCAGTTCTTACAAGGTGATGCAGATGGCCCAGTGCCGTTTCGTTTTCCTGCGCAAAGTATCGAAAAGGATCTATTTGATGGTCGCTAGCTTTATTCAATTTGTCGCTTCATTAGGAAGACGCACGCTCGCCATCTGTGAAGCTTTTGGCCGTGCAACCTTGATGCTTGTTGGCGCTATCTTCTCTAAGCCTCAACCCTCTAAAAGTTTTCCTCTACTCATCAAACAGTTGTATTCCGTTGGCGTGCAATCACTGGCTATCATCGTAGTCTCCGGTTTGTTCATCGGCATGGTTCTTAGCTTGCAAGGCTATGTAGTGCTGGTGGATTACGGCGCGGAAGGCAGTCTTGGTCAGATGGTCGCGTTGTCACTACTGCGTGAACTTGGGCCGGTGGTTACTGCGCTTCTTTTCGCTGGACGTGCAGGCTCTGCGCTGACGGCAGAAATTGGTTTGATGAAAGCTACTGAGCAGCTTTCAAGCTTAGAAATGATGGCAGTTGACCCACTGAAACGAGTGATTGCACCACGTTTTTGGGCTGGGGCTATCTCAATGCCACTACTTGCGATGATCTTCATGGCTGTTGGCATCTGGGGGGCACAGCTCGTCGGTGTGGATTGGAAAGGTGTGGATCACGGCAGCTTTTGGGCAGCCATGCAATCTTCTGTTGAGTTGGGACAAGATATCGGCAACAGCATGATCAAATGCTTTGTGTTTGCCATTACGGTAACTTGGATTGCTCTATTTAATGGCTACGATGCGATTCCTACTTCGGAAGGGATCAGCCGAGCAACTACGCGCACTGTTGTGCATTCTTCTTTAGCAGTACTAGGACTAGACTTTGTACTGACCGCATTGATGTTTGGGAATTAATCATGCAACAAACACGTAAAACAGAATTATGGGTTGGCAGCTTTGTATTAGCGGGAATTTGCGCGATTCTTGTGATGATTTTTCAAGTTGCTGACGTAAAAAGCATTGGCTCTGGTGATACTTACACCCTCAAAGCCGAGTTCGATAATATTGGCAGCTTGAAAGTACGCTCTCCGGTGAAAGTTGGAGGCGTGGTTATCGGTCGTGTAAGTAACATTACTCTGAATCCAGATAACTTATTGCCAGTGGTCAGCTTGTCCATTAACAGCCAGTACAATCAATTTCCAGAAACATCCAGCGTACAAATTCTGACGTCAGGGTTGATCGGTGAGCAGTACATTGGTTTAGTACCAGGGTTTGTTTTTGATGACGAAGCTATGCTGGTAGACGGAGATACCATCGAAGACACTAAATCTGCGTTAGTGCTTGAAGACTTAATTGGTCAGGTACTTTACAGCGTTGGTGGTTCAGACGGTTCAAGTAAGGAATAACTATGTTAGCTAGACTATTACTTTCATTTTCTGTGGTGCTTACCGCTTTTGGGGTTGGCGCGGCAGAAGTGGATAAAACTCAGCCATATCAAATGATGAAGCAAGTGGCTGAAGTGACATTTGCCCGACTAAAAGCAGAACAGCCAAAAATCAAACAAGATCCTAATCTATTAAAGGTGATTGTTGAGCAAGAGCTGATGCCTTACGTCAACGACCGTTATGCAGCACTGAAACTGCTTGGCCCTAACTTGAAAGGGGCAAAACGTGAAGACGTGCTAGAGTTTGTAGATGCGTTCCGTGCTTACTTGATTGCGTCTTACGCACAAGTCTTGACGCAATACAGCGATCAACAAATTGAGTTTGGTCCAGAGCCGAAATTAGACGACTCTAAACGTATTACCAGCATCAAAGTTGAGATCATTGATGCGCCTCGTCCAAACATCAAACTAGAATTTAAACTGCGTAAAGACAACAAAACTGACGAATGGGAAGCGTTCGACATGGTTGCAGAAGGCATTAGTTTACTTTCAAGCAAGCAATCTGAGTGGAACACCAAAATTCGCCAAGACGGTATTCTTGCGGTAGCGCAAGACCTTGAAAAACTTGCAGCGGAGCCAATTCGCTTTGAGGCGAAAAAGTAATGGCTCAGTCTCACGCACAGTGGCAGTTGCAACAAGATACGTTAACACTAACGGGGGCGCTGGATAGAGACTCAGTGCCGTCATTGTGGGCCTTTGCCCAGCAGTGGAAACCGTCGCAAAAAGAACTGGAATGCTCACTAGAAGAGATCGAACGAGTCGACTCTGCAGGAATGGTGATGTTAATCCACTTATTAGAGCATGCAAAAAAGCAAAACTGTCATATAATGCTCAGTTTCGTGCCGGCGCAACTGCGCACTTTGTTTCAACTTAGCAACGTTGAATCTTTAGTGGCCAAACACATAAAGAATTATCAGGGGTAAATTGTGGACAGCGCAAAAGTACAACAGTTATTAGAAGAAGCACTAAACCTTCAAGAAGTGCATGTAAAAGGTGAAGGTAGCCACTATGAAGTGGTTGCTGTTGATGCTTGTTTCGAAGGAATGAGCCGCGTTAAGAAGCAGCAATTGATTTATGGTCCTCTGATGGAATACATCCAGCGTAACGACATTCACGCATTATCGATCAAAGCGTTCACACCGGAAGAGTGGGCTCGTGATAAGAAACTGATGTCGCTTTAAGGTTTATTGATGGAAAAGTTTCGAGTTATTGGGTCAGATAAACCACTAGTTGGTGAAGTGACCATTTCTGGTGCAAAAAACGCAGCACTGCCTATTTTATTTGCGTCTATCTTGGCTGAAGAGCCTGTAGAAGTGGCAAACGTACCGCATCTTCGCGATATCGACACAACCATGGAGCTACTAAAACGCCTTGGCGCTAAAGTAAGCCGTAACGGTTCTGTTCACGTCGATCCAAGCAGCATCAATGAATATTGCGCTCCTTATGATTTAGTTAAAACCATGCGTGCTTCTATCTGGGCGTTAGGCCCACTTGTGGCTCGTTTTGGTCAAGGTCAAGTTTCTCTACCTGGTGGTTGTGCTATCGGCGCACGTCCAGTTGACTTGCACATTACTGGCCTGGAACAACTAGGCGCAACCATCACACTTGAAGATGGTTACGTGAAAGCTGAAGTTGATGCTCGTCTGAAAGGCGCGCACATCGTGATGGACAAAGTGAGCGTTGGCGCGACCATTACCATCATGTGTGCAGCAGCTTTGGCTGAAGGTACCACAACGTTAGATAACGCAGCGCGCGAACCTGAAATCGTCGATACGGCGGATTTCCTAAATAAACTTGGCGCAAAAATCTCTGGTGCGGGTACAGACACCATCACTATCGAAGGTGTTGAGCGCTTAGGTGGTGGCAAGCACAGTGTCGTAGCAGACCGTATTGAAACGGGGACATTCCTAGTAGCTGCAGCGGTATCTGGCGGTAAAGTGGTTTGTCGTAATACCAACGGTCACTTGCTTGAAGCGGTTCTAGCGAAGCTAGAAGAAGCGGGCGCATTGGTGGAGACAGGTGAAGACTGGATCTCTGTTGATATGACAGACCGTGAGTTAAAAGCGGTGAGTATCCGTACTGCGCCTCACCCTGGTTTCCCGACAGACATGCAAGCGCAATTTACGCTATTGAACATGATGGCGAAAGGCGGCGGCGTGATCACTGAAACTATCTTTGAAAACCGCTTTATGCACGTGCCTGAGCTGATGCGTATGGGTGCGAAAGCGGAGATTGAAGGTAATACGGTTATTTGTGGTGACGTTGAATCACTAAGTGGTGCACAAGTGATGGCAACGGATCTACGTGCTTCGGCAAGTTTGGTGATTGCTGGTTGTATCGCGAAAGGCGAAACCATCGTAGATCGTATTTATCACATCGATCGCGGTTATGACAAAATTGAAAATAAACTGGCTGCACTTGGCGCAAATATTGAGCGAGTGAGCTAGTCAAGTTAAACTGCACAGCAGGTGACTTGGATATGAAGAGAGCCGAAACTCAGGTTTCGGCTTTTTTATATCGCGCTTTCTGTCATAGTTTCTGACTATGTAAAAAGCGATATTAATAGCTGTATCTGGCAAAAGCCGGTTCCTGGAGAACAAGAATGATTGCACTGTTACGTGTATTTGCTGTCGCAATTTTCGCAATTGTGATGTTTATTGGTGGTTGTGGTTACTGCCTATTAAGCCCTCGAAATCCTAAACACGTTTTCACATTTGGCCGCTTGTTTGCCAAGATGTCTCGCGTATTTGGGGTAAAGCTAGAATTACGTATTCCTGAAGATGCGTACTCTCGTGGTCAGCACGTTTACATCGCTAACCACCAAAACAACTGGGACATGTTTACTGTGTCTGCGGCAGTGACACCAAAAGTGGTGACCGTCGGTAAGAAAAGCCTAGCGTGGATGCCACTGTTTGGTCAGCTGTACTGGTTGACGGGCAATATTCTGATTGACCGTGCAAACCGTTCAAAAGCCAAAGGTACCATCGATCAAGTGGTTAACAGCATGAAAGAAAGTGATGTGTCGGTTTGGATGTTCCCAGAAGGTACACGCTCACGTGGTCGTGGTTTGCTGCCGTTTAAAACGGGTGCGTTCCATGCGGCAATCGGCGCTGAAGTGCCAATTATTCCAATCGTATGCAGCTCTACTGACCACATTAAACTTAACCGCTGGAACAATGGTCATGTGATTGTTGAAATGTTGCCACCGGTGAGCACTGAAGGTTACGGTAAAGATGGCATTCGTGAACTCGCAAATGTATGCCGCGAGCAGATGAAGGAAAAGCTAGAAGCGCTGGATGAAGAAGTAAAACAGCGTAACGCCGCTTAAACGGGTTAAACACCGAATAAAAAATGGGTAGCTAAGGCTACCCATTTTTTATTCATTCAATCTGATATCGCAATTATTTGCGAACCGCGATTGCTTCAATTTCGATACCTACGTCTTTTGGTAGACGTGCAACTTCAACACAAGAGCGAGCAGGGTAGTTTGCTACTTCGTGCTCATCAAAGAATTTGCCGTACACTTCGTTTACTGTACCGAAGTCATTTAGATCTTTAACGAAAACCGTCATTTTTACGATGTCTGACACTTTAAGACCAGATGCTTCAACAACCGCTTTAACGTTGTCTAGAGATTGACGAGCTTGTTCTGCGATGTCAGCAGACACTTCACCTGTCGCTGGGTTTACTGGAATTTGACCAGAAGTTAGAACCATGTTGCCTAGATCTACGCCTTGAACGTAAGGACCGATTGCTGCTGGTGCAGACTCAGTGTGAAGTACTTTCGTCATTTGATTTTTCCATCTGTTTTAGGGGAAGAAAGAGTATACCCAAGCCTTATTAATATGCTTGAAGGTAATCAGTTTGCCTTTAAACCTGCGGCAGGTAAAGAGCAAAATACCCTGCCGAGACAGGGTATTTCATGCGTATGAGAGTTCGGGACGTTGGCGAGATTATCGCTCAGTCACAATCTCACGTGAGAATACTTTCTCACAGTATTTGCACTTCAAACGAATCTCTTCTTTCTTCTCGAAAACTTTAAAACTGCTTTCTACTGGCTCGTTGTGAGAGATACAGTTTGAGTTTGGACACTCAAACACGTTGTTGATTTTCTCTGGCAACTCTAGAGCCAGTTTTTTCACGACTTCGTAGTTTTCGATTTGGTTTACCGTCGCGTGCGGTGCGTACAGCGCCAGTTTGCTTGCTTGTTCTTCATTGATGAACACGTTCTCAATCTTCAGCAAGTCTTTGTGACCCAGAGCTGAAGATGGCAAGTTCAGACCAATCGTTACACGTTGAGAAGAATTGTGCATATCGAACAACTTCAGCACTTTGATACCAATTTGTGCTGGAATGTGGTCGATGACGGTGCCGTTTTTGATTGCTTCTACCTGCAATTGAGTTTCTTTAGCCATGTTTTTGTCTCCTCGATTACAGTGTTTTGTTTAGAACCAAAGCCAACAGCGCTTGGCGAGCGTACACGCCATTTTGTGCCTGCTGGAAGTAGTACGCGTGTGGGGTTTTATCTACGTCTGTCGTGATTTCATCAACACGAGGTAGCGGGTGCAGTACTTTTAGATTTTCACGCGCGCCTTCCAATAGAGCCGCCGTCAGAATGTAAGCCGATTTGATGTGCGCATATTCAGACTCGTCGAAACGCTCTTTTTGAACGCGAGTCATGTAAAGAATATCGAGCTCAGGAATTACCGCTTCCATCTCTGTGTGTAGGCTGTATTCAATGCCAGCTTCATCGAGTTCTTCGCAGATGTACTCTGGCATCGCCAATGCGTCTGGAGCGACAAAGTAGAAGCGGATGTTATTGAACTTCGCCAGTGCTTGAGTCAGTGAGTGAACGGTGCGGCCGTATTTTAAATCGCCGACAAATGCTACGTTTAGGTTGTCTAAGCGACCTTGCGTTTCCGCGATGGTGTAGAGGTCAAGCAGAGTTTGTGTTGGGTGTTGGTTAGCACCGTCGCCCGCGTTAATCACTGGAACGCCATTCGAAAACTCGGAAGCAAGGCGCGCTGCACCTTCTTGAGGGTGGCGCATCACAAATGCATCGACGTATGAAGAGATAACTTGTACAGAATCAGAAAGCGTTTCCCCTTTCTTCGCCAGAGACGTATTACCATCGTTATCAAAACCAATGACATCACCACCAATGCGTTGAATCGCGGTCTCAAACGACAAGCGAGTACGCGTTGATGGCTCAAAGAAACAGCTCGCAACGACTTTGTTTTTAATCAGTTCTGGTCGAGGTTCCTTTTTCAGATTACCTGCAGTTTCGACGATAAGTTCCAGCTCTTCACGAGAAAGCTCTGGAATAGAGATGATGTGCTTCTGGTAAAGCGAGTTCGCCATGATCTTCTTCCCTATAACAGTGATGACTATCTCCAAAATTGACCGCTGAGGAATTTTGGACATAAAAAAACCTCCCCAAATGGGGAGGTTTAAAAATCGATAGAATTAACGAAAATAACACCACGTAAGCGTAGTCGCTTAGTTAGAGCAAATCGCGTTTTTACGTCAGCAATCAGCTTGGTCATTTCTTAATCCTCAGACAAATTGCCGAGCATTATACGCCTAACTTTTGCGAGCGCAAGCGATTACATCATGCTTTTTGCTTTCCAAAAAAACACTAACTTCCTAGCGTTGCAACCATAATGGCTTTGATTGTGTGCATGCGGTTTTCTGCTTCATCAAAGACGATAGAGTACTCTGACTCAAACACATCTTCGGTGACTTCTAGGCCTTTCATGCCGTATTTCTCTGCGATTTCTTTACCGACAGTGGTTTCATCATTATGGAACGCAGGTAGACAATGCATAAACTTCACGTGCGGATTACCCGTCTGCTTGATGACATCCATATTGATTTGATAAGGCGTCATAAGCGCGACACGTTCATCCCATGCTTCTGCTGCTTCACCCATTGAAACCCAAACATCAGTGTAGAGGAAATCACAGTCTTTCACGCCTTCTTCGACGTTTTCCGTCAAGGTGATTTTCGCGCCGGTTTGTTTGGCAATGTCTTGGCAAGTCGCGACAAGATGTTCTTCTGGCCAGAACGCTTTTGGTGCCACTAGGCGAATGTCCATGCCCATTTTCGCTGCGCCAACCATCAATGAGTTACCCATGTTGTTACGAGCGTCGCCAAGGTATGCAAAGGTCATTTCGTGGAGCTGTTTGCCACGACCATGTTCTTGCATGGTAAGGAAATCTGCGAGGATTTGCGTTGGGTGGAACTCGTCAGTTAATCCGTTCCAAACCGGCACGCCCGCATGAGCGCCAAGCTCTTCCACAATGGATTGACCAAAGCCGCGGTATTCGATGCCGTCATACATGCGACCTAAGACGCGTGCGGTATCTTTCATCGATTCTTTATGGCCGATTTGAGATCCTGAAGGACCGATATAGGTGACTTGTGCGCCTTGATCAAAGGCGGCGACTTCAAACGCACATCGGGTTCGAGTAGAAGATTTCTCAAAGATGAGTGCAATGTTTTTACCTTGAAGTGTCTTCTGCTCTGTTCCTGCATATTTTGCTTTTTTTAGCTCTGCAGACAGTTCGAGCAAGAACTGGATTTCTTTGGTTGAGAAATCCAATAGCTTCAAAAAGTTGCGGTTACGTAAATTGAAAGCCATAGCTCGTCCCTTAGTACGTGTGATTGAATTGAGTCATTGCATTAAAACATATAAATGCTTTATTTGTGAATAATTATTTTAAAATAAAACTAAAAAAGGTTGATGCATTCACATCAACCTTAGTTTTTATTCACTTAATGTAAAAGGTGAATCGGCTATATATCGTCTCGTTCTATTGGACAGCTCATACAGCGAGCACCACCACGACCACGACCCAATTCGTTACCAGGAACGGTCAGCACTTGGATGCCAGCTTTGTCGTATTTCTCGTTGGTGTAGACGTTGCGCTCGTAACCAATCACAACGCCTGGTTTCACAGTTAGCACGTTGTTCGCGTCATTCCATTGCTCGCGCTCTGCTTCGTAGCTGTCACCGCCTGTGGTGATGATTTTAAGCTGATCAAGACCAAGAGCGGATTCAATCGCGTGTAGGTAGTTGTGTGACGCTTCGACATGCATTTCACCATCTGTGCCTTTCGGGGTCAGACGCCATGTATCCAGATCCTTACGCATGATTTCTGGGTAGACTGAGAAGGTATCCACATCCATATGTGTCATGACCGTATCTAAGTGCATACAAGAGCGGTGCTTAGGCAGGTCAATGGCGATCACTTCGCTCGCTTGTCCTGCTTTAAACAGGCTTGCCGCTAAGTTTTCTACCCCTTGTGGCGTGGTGCGCTCAGACATGCCAATCAATACCGCGCCTTTACCGATCACCAGTACGTCACCGCCTTCAACGTTTGCGTTGTCGTAATGCAGATCATCATCACCAAAATATTTAATGAAGTCTTGGCCTGCAAAGATCGGGTGCCAGCGATAGATAGCGCGTAAATGGTTTGTTTCGCGTTGGCGCGCAGGCATCATCATTGGGTTGAGTGATACACCGCCATATACCCAACATGAGGTGTCGCGGGTAAATAGATGGTTTGGTAGTGGCTCGATCACGAAATCCAGTGGGCGCTTCATCTTCGGTAGCATCGAAGAAGATTGAATAGGTAACTCAGAATAGGCTAAGCCGCCAAGCAAAATAGTCGCGAGGTGTTCGTCGTCCATTTCCAAAAGATATTGGCGTAAATCGCGAGCGAAGGTTGGCCCGTAGCGGAAGTCAGAAATCTGCGTGTTCAACAGCCACTGTTTTGCCTCTGGAACGGCTAGGGTTTCCACCAGTAAATCGTGGAGCAGAAGTACTTCAACATCTTGCTCTCTCAAGGTTCGAGCAAAAGCATCATGCTCTTCACCCGCGGCTTCTACAGCAAGTACGTCATCAAACAATAGCTCATGACAGTTTGACGGCGTGAGGTGGGTGAGGGCGCGCTCTGGGCGGTTTAAAAGTACTCGTCTAAGTTGACCAACTTCTGATCCAACGTACAGCTTACTCATTTTGCATCCTTACAAATTTTCCAGCCATTAGTTATGACAATCTTACGGCAAAGATGCAAATTCGTTAACTTCGTTTAAATGTCGTGATCGGTTGTGTTTTTAGTGGTTTTTATTTTGGTTGGCATTTTTGTATTTAATTTTTGGTTTTTAATTCCATATTGCTGGTTTTTAAATGAATGCGTTTTTATTCTTTTTGTATTTTGCAGGAAAGATTACATGTTTAGTGCATAAAATGTGCATTTCTATTCTAAAATATGCAGTTTTTAAGTTTTCTTTATTCGTTATCCTTCCAAATTGGTAGCGTGGCTGTATTCACTCAGGCGTCATAATCACTCAACAAACCATCAAATATCCTACAATGAGCTCAATTAGGATCTTCTGAATATTAAAAAATACCGTTTTTTGTTAACTTTTTGTTTCTTTGTGATGGGTTTTAATATTTGGGCAGGAAGAATCATCGCGGTTTGGCGTTTGTTTGTGGCTTTTCATCGCAATCCATGCCATATTTCACCGGATCAGCATACTCAGTATCGGGTATAGTGTTTCCATCAAGTAACTAATCTGGAGCCAAAAACATGTCTCACGAAGATGAATATCTATCAGTAGAAGAATTAATTGAGATTCAAAAGGAAGAGACTCGCGATATCATTGCAGCATTGCTAGAAGATGGCAGCGATCCAGATTCGCTATACGAAATTGAGCACCACCTTTTTGCTGAAGATTTCGATACGCTAGAAAAAGCGGTTGTTGAAGCGTTCAAAATGGGCTTCGAAGTTCTAGAAGCAGAAGAAACAGAAGACGAAGACGGCAACAAACTGCTGTGTTGTGACGCGACAATGGAATCGGCTCTAAATGCAGAGGCGATTGACGCACAAGTTGAAAAGCTGGTTCACCTAGCTGAAAAATACGACATCATCTACGATGGATGGGGTACGTACTACGAAGGCGAAGATGCGCTTTACTCTGACGAAGATGATGAAGACGAGTAATTTAATGTTTTCGAAAAACCAGCGTTTATCGCTGGTTTTTTTATGCCTAGAAAATGACAACGGTGGGTAACGATAAACAATTCACGTTGAGTTTATGGGGGATTTCTCCCTATAATGCGTGAAAATTGATCTAGCTCAAGGTAAATATGCAACTCTCACTCGCCGGATTATGGCAAGTCTCTCCACTGACGGACCTTTCTATCCCACAGGATGACATCACTTTCCCTGCTCCTCTGAGTCAGGTGCTGCCCGCTGAATTGACGGAATCGGCCATTCGCCAACAAGAATGGCACTTGATGCACGACATTGAGGTGGATGAATCCATGATGGCGTTCCCGGCGGTTGAAATGGTGCTGGGTGGGGTGGACTACCACGCTGAGGTGCGTTTGAATGGCGTTGCATTGTTTGACTGCGATGGCTCTCAGAATGTCTACAAGAAAGACATTCGCCCTTACATGCAAATGGGGCGCAACCGCTTTGAAATCTTGTTCTTAGAGGAAGACGAAGATCTTCTGTTTGATGAAGATAAACCTGAGCTGTGTTCACTGTCCGATCATGAATATAGAAAAAGCGATGACCGCTTAGGCGTGTGGCAAGTGCCTTATCTGCAGTTTATTCGCAACGTACGTTTAGAGCGTGTCGCGACCGAACAAATCTGGCACCACGGTGGTGGTTGTGAGTTTAAAGTGGATCTTTACTATCAGACTTTTGTGCCGGGTTTGGTCTCGGCATCAGTGAAGTTTGATGGTATGACTTACCATATTCCAATTGATGTGCGCGCCGATCATGCCAGTGCGTTATTTCAGATCGAAGCGCCTAAGTACGCTGATTTGAATAATCCCGATCCGAAAGATCTCTACCAACTTGCGGTGGAATTAGATGGGCAGCGCCAAGCATTTTCAGTTGCGCTTAGCCAAGAGCTTTGCGTTACCCATGTTGTGCTTTAATTCTTAGTAATGCTCTTTATTACAGTGTTTTAAGCATCACTACTTCACATGCATCATGCCCTGTTTGTCCAAGCGGGGCATGTAAATGCTCAAAGCCTAACTTCTCATACAAACCTATCGCTTCTTTTAAGCACTCTGTCGTTTCCAAATAACACTTTTGATAGCCAAGTTGCTTCGCCAGTTGCAAACTCAGCGCGACGATACGTTTTGCCAAGCCGTGTCCGCGAGTTTGGGGTAAAAAGTACATTTTCTGTAGTTCACACACGTTAGGTTCGCCTGCTAGTGGAGCAAAACCACCACCACCGACGATGACGCCATTGTGCTCAATTACCCAATAAGCGGCACCT
The DNA here is from genome assembly GCF_024181925.1 of Vibrio sp. Y20_XG_PY13. Taxonomy (NCBI): domain Bacteria; kingdom Pseudomonadati; phylum Pseudomonadota; class Gammaproteobacteria; order Vibrionales; family Vibrionaceae; genus Vibrio; species Vibrio sp. Y20_XG_PY13. Next base: position 79,836 of record NZ_JAMZAL010000011.1, read on the forward strand.
TGTTGGTTATACACAGAATACATGTCATCAAGTGTTGGGTCTGCGACGCCGTATCCTTTGTCTGCGGTTAGACCATATTCCGCGGAAACCTGACGAATCACGTCGGCGACTTGTGGGTTATCGGCCTTGCTGAGTGGGCGAAGAACAAATTGGTTTGCTTGGCATACTTTGGTTAAGCCTTTTAGATACACTTCAAGCCCTTGTTTGAGCTGTTGCTGTTCGTTTTCGTCCAGATGGGATAGCAATGATTCGAAGAAAGTATTTTGTTGTTGGTCGAGTTGAGATAGCGCGTGTTGGCCTTGCTCGGTCAAAGCTATGAACTGGCTGCGCTTGTCTTTTGGATTTTCGATGCTCTCAACCAGGCTCTGCTTGATGAGAGCAGTTACGGTGCGGCTGGCATTGGATTTATCCACGTTAAGCTGCTGCGCCAGTTGATTGATAGTCAGTGGCTGTAATTGGATCTCGCCCAAGGCGTGAGCTTGTACTGGGGTGAGGGTAACCTCGCCACATTGTTTATCAAGCATACCTAACAAGCGGACGGTTTGTCGGGAGTAATGTCTGAGCTGACGAGGATTCATCTTAAGTTACCTATAATAAGTTGCGTATCGCAATTAATTTAATTGCGATACGCAACATTGTCAATGATGAATCGGTTTGAGCTCGCTGTTGCTTCGGTTTCGACCCGCTCTTATGCGTGTTTGTGGAAGCAAAAATGCGGCGCTGAACTCTGATCAGACGATTTGCGTAACCAAACTTTTTCGTGGAAGTAGTAGGCTACGGTATTTAATGATGGCTCTAGCATTGCCATAACACCACCGATAAATGCATCACCCGTTAACAAGTAAACCACCGTAAACGCTACGCTAAAGTGTACTGTTGCGAAACTCGCGGTTTTTAGCTTGGTCATGAACTGACGAGCTTTTAAAGCGGGAACACTTGCCCAAGCTTTTTCATGAAAGTAAAAAGCGACGGTGTTTACTGATGGCTCAATCATGGCAATTAAACTACCAATTAGAATGTCGCCAGTAAGCACGTAAGCGACACTAAATGCGATAGTAAAATGCAGCGTTGCGAATGTTAGTGTCTTTTTCATGATAATTACTCAATCGTGTTTGTTTCGATGAATACATTATCGATAATACTTCTCATTAACGCCAATGGGTGGTGGATATTAATTTGATAGGTAAAAACTATCGATAGGAGGTTTTTACTGAATGGATTAATACAAAAAAGGTTGGCCATGATGACCAACCTTTCTGATTTTAAGAGCATAAGCGTTTCGCTTCTAGTCCAACGCTAACGATTAAAGAGCGGCGATGGTTTTCTTTTGATCTTCCAGCTTCGCTAGTGTTTCTTTGTAGCCTTCAAGCTTCTCACGCTCTTTAGCAACAACTGCTTCAGGTGCTTTCGCAACGAAGCCTTCGTTACCTAGTTTGCCTTCAATACGCTTGATTTCGCCGTGAGTCTTCTTGATTTCGCCATCAAGACGAGCAAGTTCTGCATCTTTGTCGATCAGACCCGCCATTGGGATCATCAGCTCAGACTTAGCAACCAATGCTGTCGCACACGCTGGCGTTTCTTCGTCAGCAGCAAGTACGCGTACAGATTCTAGTTTCGCTAGAGACATCAGTACTTGTTTGTTTGCTTCTAGACGCGCTGCGTCTTCTGCGTTTGCTGCTTTCAACATAACGTCAAGCGGCTTACCTGGGTTGATGTCGTATTCAGCACGTAGGTTACGGATGCTAGTGATGAACGCTTTCACCCATTCGATATCGTCTAGCGCTTCTTGGTTGAAGTTTGCTTCGTCGAATTGAGGCAGTGCTTGCAGCATGATTGTCTCACCTTCAACACCGTCTACTAGTGGCTTGATGCTTTGCCAGATAGTTTCAGTGATGTAAGGAATCACTGGGTGAGCCAGACGTAGCGTCTTCTCAAGAACCGTGATTAGTGTACGACGAGTGCCACGTTGCTGCGCTTCTGTACCTTTCCATAGAACGGGTTTCGTTAGCTCTAGGTACCAGTCACAGAATTGGTTCCAGATGAATTCGTACAGCGTGTTAGACGCCATATCTAGACGGAAGTTGTCGATATGGTTGTTGAACGCTTTCGCTGCAAGTTCAAACTGAGACTCGATCCACTTGTCCGCTAGTGAGTATTCGATCTCACCACCGTTGAAGCCACAGTCTTGCTCTTCTGTGTTCATCATTACGTAACGGCTAGCGTTCCATAGTTTGTTACAGAAGTTACGGTAACCTTCAAGGCGCTTCATATCCCAGTTGATATCGCGACCTGTTGATGCCATTGCTGCCAGCGTGAAACGTAGTGCGTCTGTACCGTATGCTTCGATACCGTTTTCAAACGTCTTACGAGTATTCTTCTCGATCTTCTTCGCTAGCTGAGGTTGCATCATGTTGCCAGTGCGCTTCTCTACTAGAGACTCTAGGTCGATACCATCGATCATGTCGATTGGGTCAAGCACGTTACCTTTCGACTTAGACATCTTGTCGCCGTTTTCGTCACGGATTAGACCAGTAACGTAAACCGTTTTAAATGGTACTTGTGGTTTGCCGTTTTCGTCTTTCACGAAGTGCATGGTCATCATGATCATGCGCGCAACCCAGAAGAAGATGATGTCGAAACCAGTCACTAGCACGTCTGAAGGGTGGAATACTTTCAGATCGTCAGTTTGCTCTGGCCAACCTTGAGTGCCGAACGTCCATAGTGCAGAAGAGAACCAGGTATCCAGTACGTCTTCGTCTTGGTGCAGTTCAATTACTGACTCTAGGTTGTTGTTCTTGCGAACTTCTTCTTCAGTGCGACCTACGTAAACATTGCCTTGGTTGTCGTACCAAGCTGGGATGCGGTGACCCCACCATAGCTGACGAGAGATACACCAATCCTGAACGTCACGCATCCAAGAGAAGTACATGTTTTCGTATTGCTTAGGTACGAATTGGATGTCGCCGTTTTCTACTGCTTCAACTGCTGTTTTCGCTAGAGGCGCAGTACGTACGTACCATTGATCAGTTAGCATTGGTTCGATAACCACGCCACCACGGTCGCCGTAAGGAACTTGTAGATCGTGATCTTTCACTTCTTCAAGCAGGCCTAGCTCGTCAAACTCAGCAACGATAGCTTTACGTGCAGCAAAACGTTCCATGCCGTGGTACTTAGCAGGAAGTTCTGTTGAGTAAGCGTCGCTTGGCTCGCCGTTTGTGTTGAATACTTCAGCCGCACCGCGAATGTTTGCGTCAAACGTCAGAATGTTGATCATTGGTAGCTGGTGGCGCTTACCAACTTCGTAGTCGTTGAAGTCGTGCGCAGGTGTGATTTTCACACAGCCAGTACCTTTTTCCATATCAGCGTGCTCATCGCCCACGATTGGGATGCGACGGTCAACGATAGGAAGGATGATTTCTTTACCGATAAGATCTTTGTAACGTGGATCTTCAGGGTTAACCGCAACACCAGTATCGCCTAGCATGGTCTCTGGACGAGTGGTCGCAACAACGATGTAGTCTTTGCCATCTGCTGTTTTAACGCCATCTGCTAGCGGGTAGCGGAAGTGCCACATGTGGCCTTTAGTGTCTTTGTTCTCTACTTCTAGATCTGAGATAGCGGTGTGTAGCTTTGGATCCCAGTTAACTAGGCGCTTACCGCGGTAGATTAGGTCATCTTCGTATAGACGAACGAAAACTTCTTGAACGGCGTTAGACAGACCATCGTCCATCGTGAAGCGTTCACGATCCCAGTCTACCGATGCGCCAAGACGACGAAGCTGCTTAGTGATTGTGCCGCCTGATTCGCCTTTCCATTCCCAGATTTTGTCGATGAAAGCATCACGACCGTAATCGTGCTTAGTTTTGCCTTCTTCTGCTGCGATCTTACGCTCAACAACCATCTGAGTAGCGATACCTGCGTGGTCAGTACCTACTTGCCAAAGGGTGTTTTTACCCTTCATACGTTCACAACGGATAAGCGTATCCATGATCGTATCTTGGAACGCGTGGCCCATATGTAGGCTACCAGTGACGTTCGGTGGCGGGATCATGATGCTGTATGATTCTTTAGTAGTGTCACCGTGTGGCTTAAAGTAGCCTTTCTCTTCCCAAGTCTGATACAGAGCTTGTTCGATTGAAGTTGGGTTGTATGTCTTTTCCATAGCGCTCTTTAAATGGATACGTTGATGGTTGAATCTTAGTCAATCTCTATAAGTGAACTCTCTAAAGAGAGAGCTTAACTATAAGGATTGACCGCTAAGGATATTGAATTTCGATCGTTTGCAGCTGGTAGCCTGCTTGTCGGTAAATTTTATATCTTTCCCTTGCGAGCTGTTTAGCTTTTTCTTCGCAAGGCACGAAGTCTACCACTTGAGCAAACTTGTTCGCAAAGGTTGTCTCATTTTCCGCCAAATTAATTACCAGTTGACGATTCCAAGATGGTTTCACGCCATCGTGGCCGATTTCAATATTGGTGGCGTATTTCGGTCCTTCGCCAACGAGATTATGTGCCATGAACTGGTCTGCATCAATTTGCCAGAAAGCTTCAGCAAGCTGTTCGGCATGCGGTTTATCTTGGCAGTTTAGGTACACTTTAGCGCCTTGGCGTGCGAAATGCTGCGCCAAAAAAACGATGTACTCTTCAAAGCCAGCCGTCGTTGCTTGCGGGCTCTCTTCGTTAATGATGTAGAAGGTCGCAGTTTGCATCATTCTCTCACTTGCCTTGGTCTCATCCTAAGACCATCTTAAAGCCCATTTTCAATGAAGAAAATCGGGGTAATAAAAAAGGGCCTTGCGGCCCTTTTCGATTTAGTTCAGAAATTACTCTTCTGTCTCTTGGCCGCTGCGGTTCAAAAGGAATTGGACAAGCATTGAGACAGGGCGGCCCGTTGAGCCTTTCGCTGCGCCTGACTTCCACGCAGTTCCTGCGATATCAATGTGTGCCCAGTTGTACTTTTTCGCAAACTTAGACAGGAAACAACCCGCAGTGATAGTGCCACCAGGGCGACCACCAATGTTTGCCATATCAGCAAATGGGCTCTTCAACTGTTCGTGGTATTCATCCGCCATTGGTAGACGCCACGCGCGGTCACTTGATTGCTCAGAAGCGTTTACAAGTTCGTGCGCCAGTGGGTTGTGGTTCGATAGAACGCCGCTGATGTGGTGACCAAGTGCGATAACACAAGCGCCTGTTAGCGTTGCTACGTCAACAACACAGTCTGGTTCGAAACGCTCTACGTAAGTCAGTGCATCACACAGAACCAAACGGCCCTCTGCGTCAGTATTTAGTACTTCAACAGTTTGACCTGACATTGTGGTCAGGATGTCACCTGGACGGTAAGCGTTGCTGCCTGGCATGTTTTCACAGCCTGCTAGAACACCAATTACATTGATTGGTAGGTTTAGCTTCGCTAGCGCTTTCATTGTACCGAATACCGATGCCGCACCACACATGTCGTACTTCATCTCATCCATACCTTCGCCCGGTTTCAATGAGATACCGCCTGAATCGAAGGTTAGACCTTTACCCACAAGCACGATAGGTTTTGCATCTGAGTCAGGGTTACCCTTGTACTCGATGATAGACATCATAGATTCGTTCTTCGAACCACGACCTACCGCTAGGTAAGATGTCATGCCCAGTTTTTCCATCTCTTGCTCACCAATGATCTTGGTGGTGACGCTTTCGTAATCGTCCGCTAGACGACGAGCTTGAGAGGCAAGGTAAGCTGGGTTGGCTACGTTTGGTGGCATGTTGCCAAGGTCTTTCGATGCTTTTACACCAGACGCAATGGCTAGACCGTGGGTGATTGCTTTTTCACCTAGGCTCAATTCACGACGCGTTGGTACGTTGAAAACAAGTTTACGCAGTGGGCGGCGAGTTTCAGGTTTAACGCTCTTGAATTGGTTGAATGTGTATAGACCATCTTTCGTCGCTTCTACTGCCTGGCGAACTTTCCAGTAAGTATCGCGACCTTTAACGTGCAGTTCTGTTAGGAAACATACAGCTTCCATTGAACCTGTTTCGTTAAGTGTGCTGATCGTCTTTTGAATGATTTCCTTGTACTGGCGCTCGCCAAGCTCACGTTCCTTACCGCAACCGACAAGTAAAACGCGCTCTGACAAAACACCTGGTACTTGATGCAGTAGCAGCATCTGACCAGGTTTACCCTCTAGATCACCACGGCGAAGTAGTGAACTGATGTAACCGTCACTGATTTTATCAAGTTGCTCGGCTACTGGAGAAAGGCGACGTGGTTCAAACACACCAACAACGATACATGCGCTACGTTGTTTCTCTGGACTGCCACTTTTAACACTGAACTCCATGCGTACTCCTACATCCTGAAGACAAATTGCTCTAAATGTTAGATAATGATCGCTTACTTGTTGAATTTTAGCTCCGAGCTTACATTTAGAGCTGATTTAAGCGACTAACATTTAGTTTATAATTTTTAAAAAAATAAATGGTTCAACGGGAAACTATAGTGATTCGACCAAAAAAACAAGTTTTGTATAGGTAATTTCAGCGTGATTATTGTTAGATATTTGATCCGCGAAACACTCAAGAGTCAATTTGCGATTTTTTTCGTACTTTTTTTGGTGTTTGTGAGCCAGAAGTTCATCAGTGTTCTCGCTGATGCTTCTGACGGGGATATTCCTGCTGGATTGATTTTCTCTATTGTTGGTTTGAACATGCCAGCAATGGGTTTATTGATGCTGCCATTGAGTTTGTACATCGGCATATTGATCACTTTTGGTCGTCTCTATGCAGAAAGCGAAATTGTCGTGATGAATGCGACGGGGATCGGCAACAAGTTCCTAGTGCAAGCTGCACTTTACTTGGCGTTGATCACCTCTGGTGTGGCTGCGTTTAATGCACTTTGGTTATCACCTTGGTCTCAAGACCGAGTGGAGCACCTTTACGAACAAGTCGCGGCGGAAAACAGCGTCGACTTACTTAAAAAGGGTCAGTTCCAAGGTACGCCAGATGGTTCATCCGTGGTATTCATTGACGATATTAAAGACAGCACGCTTAGTAACGTGTTTGTCGCGCAAATGCGTCCACGAGATTCGGTTCTACCTAGTGTGATGTTCTCTTCTTCAGGTGAAGTAAAAGAACTGTCAGATGGCCGTCAGGTTATTACGATGCAAGAAGGTACGCGTTATGAAGGTGTGCCAACTCGCGTGGAGTATATGATCACCAAATTTGATGAATATGAAGGGGTGATCGGGCAGCGTGAAGTCAAACAGAAAGGTCGTGACTGGGAAGCTTACCCAACGGCGGATTTGATTGGCCATCCGGATCCTGAAGCGCAAGCGGAGCTGCAATGGCGTATTTCTCTGTTTGTATGTATCCCATTGTTGACGATGCTTGTGATTCCTTTGTCTGCGGTGAACCCTCGTCAAGGGCGCTTTGCCAAAATGGGCCCGGCGATTCTGATTTACTTGGCATACTTCCTTGCGATTAGTGCGACAAAATCGGCATTGGAAGATGGTGCGATTCCGGCGGCGATTGGAATGTGGCCTATTAATGCGATGTTGCTGATTGTCGCGATCATGGCCAATATGATGGACAGTGTTCCTGCTCGACGAATGAAAGAAAAATTCCGTAAGAAGAGGCTCGCGTAAGCTGTGTTCAAAATCTTAGACCTTTACATCGGTAGAACCATCATCTCTACCACAGCCTTGGTTCTGGCAACATTTGTTGGCCTATCGGGTATCATCAAATACGTGGAACAGCTACGAAAAGTGGGGCGTGGTGTATATGACCTGACGCACGCTTTGTATTTCGTTTTGTTGAGCGTGCCTCGTGATGTTGAAATGTTTTTCCCAATGGCAGCATTGCTGGGTGCGCTGATCGGTTTGGGTATGCTGGCGTCGAGCTCTGAGCTTGTGGTCATGCAAGCGGCGGGTTTCTCCAAGCTGGATATCGGTTTGTCCGTGCTAAAAACGGCCGTTCCATTGATGCTTATCGTGATGACTTTAGGCCAATGGGGGGCACCAGAAGCTCAGAAAATGGCGCGTGATTTGCGATCTTTTGCATTGTCTGGCGGCAGCATCGTTTCGGTTCGTGCTGGGGTTTGGGCTCGTGATGCCAACGACTTCATCTTCATCGGTAAAGTGGAAGATGACAAGTTGTATGCGTTGAACATGTGGCGCTTTGATGATGACAAGAACTTAGAAAAAGTTATCTTCGCTGAAGAAGTGGATTACCAACAAGATAACAATTGGTTGATGCGTGACGTGCAAATCACCAACATGCAAGACGAAAACGTGATTTCCAAACAAGAGATGGATCAAATGGAATGGCACACGTCGTTGGCTCCTGACAAGCTAGCCGTGGTGACAGTAAAACCAGAAGAGCTCTCTCTGAGCGGCTTATATGATTACGTGACGTATTTGAAAGCATCAGAGCAAGATGCTTCACGTTACGAACTCGCATTTTGGCGTAAGCTGACGCAGCCTTTGTCGATTGCCGTAATGATGTTGATGGCATTGTCTTTCGTCTTTGGTCCGCTGCGAAGCGTAACAATGGGGGCGAGAGTTTTATCTGGCGTTGTGGCTGGTTTCACTTTCTATATCTCCAGCGAGTTCTTCGGGCCATTGACTCTGGTGTATGGCATACCGCCGATATTTGGTGCCTTAGCTCCGAGCTTAGCGTTTTTGGCGATTGCGGTGGCGTTGCTAAGAAGAAAGCTATAATCAAAGAAAAAGGAAGGCGCTATGCCTTCCTTTTTTGTTTCTAGGCGATTTATTTTGCTTTTGGCAAAACCACCACTTCAGTTTTTGCCCAGATATCGTGGAAACCACGTTTTTGCGGGTCAATTGGCACGGTTAAGTTCGCAAGACCAAAGCCTGATGTCGCAAGGCGGATTAATGCTTGAGTTGCCGTAATTGGAGCGCCGTCTTTCGCGTTTCGAATTTGCATTTTCCAAGCGCGCATGCCTAGGGTTTGACCTGCTCGCGTCCAGAAAAAGACGAAGAAGTAAATCCAGACTACCGCCAGATAAAGTGTGAATATCGGACTCAACACCGGGTGTTTCCCTAACATATCTGCGGCATCCACATATTCTCCGTAGCTCAGTAAGCCTGCTGTATTCAAAGCAAACACCACTGCTATTACGACACCCGCCGCCATCATCTCAATGGCTAAGACAATTAGAGTGTCATAAAACAAAGCGGCCAATCGACGGAAAAATCCCGCTGGTGGAAGAGTTGTAGAAGTAGTCATAATTCCATCACTTACCTTAAAAATTGTGCGTCAGGATATAGATTCCGCCAGTCTGTGAAAAGAGAGCTGACGCACAGACTCTCCAATTACGACCAAATCTAAGAGCTTTTCACGAAGGATGATGGCTGCGCATACGCATGTTTGAGGCGTATGCTTAAAACGATGCTGATTGAATGGATCGTCAGCGCCGTGTTTTTGGGTCAGTTACCTGGTTCGAAAGTTGCGCAAGTTGATGCTTTTCATCTTCAGTAAAATGTTGGGTCAACGCGAGTTCTAAAGCTTTCTCTGAAAGCTTGGTTGCTGGAGCGCTAAACAGCTTGGGATGCATACTAGACAAAGCTAGTAATGCCTTTTGCAGGCGAACCTGAACTTGCAGTTGAGCTGCCCCATCATGCGCTATCGGCAAAAAGACATCATCGAATAAATCTTGGCAGTTTAGCGAGGGCACAAACAATCTTGGGAAGCGAGTTTTGGTCGGCTGTTGGCTAATAAGTTCTCCCCAAAGTGAAAGCGCCCGAATCGAACGTCCCAGAACATCAATCGCAGTACCATTATCATTCACGGCAGGAGAGAGGGCTCTAGAAGCTATTTCCGCAAGTACAACTAAGCCAAAGCGAGGATCTTGGTCATAGGATCGCTCAGTTCGGATCGTGAACGCTGCCGTTACCTCACTTTCTTCTGCTAATTCGCCACAGACCCAAGCCAATGGTTGACCAAGATAAACAAAACTCCCTGGCTGCCTCTCAATATAGATAGTGGATTGAGAGGCTTTAGCAACACTATCTAGATGGTGCATATCAATATGTTGTAAGTAACCAATTTCTTTGCTGACAATCGGTTTGCTTCCTCTCGGCGTGTGTTCTGGATGACTCCAAGGAAATGCACCCAGCCAAGGCTCACAGCCTCGTTTTCGAATCGCACTTAATAGCGCTTGTTCCACATTTGAGGTGGTTTCCGAGACTCTACCAAGTACAGATAGGTGCTGAATCCAGCGAAGTAGAGTCAGGATGATCATAATGATCACCACCATGGTTACGATGAACAAATAGATTTGTGCCTGCTCGTGATAGGCGCCAATACCAAGTGCGATGATGCCTACCAAACTAAACAAGAATGAGCCAAGAAAAGTCGCCAGAGCATTTTGCGTTGTGCTGTCTTCCATCAATAGCTTAGTAGCTCTAGGAGTGACCCCTGCACTGGCCGCGCTGTACGCTGAAACCATAATGTTGAGTGAAAACGTAGTCACCGCCAGCATCGACGTCGCGAGAATATTCAATATGTTATTCAGCAGCTCATTACTGACATTGATGGTGGGAGGCAGGGTAATGAATTTATTTAAAACAATAGAGATCAGGGCGGTTACAACAGCAAGTAAGGCGAAAAGTGATGTACGAACCCACAGTTTGCGTGTCATTTGTTTAAGCAGCCACTGCCATTTGGAGCCGGTCATTCTCATGTGCCTCTTATCTTTAGTGAGAAAGTCGATAGGAAATTCAAAACATTATTCTTGGTTTAAGCATAGGTGAAATTTCCGGGTTCTCTTTGTGCTTGATGGGCTTCGTGATCAAGGTACTGGTATCCGAACCATTGGATAGTTTTGAAAACTATTGGGCATATTTAGAAGTTAACGAGCGTTAAAATCAGAAAGTCATGCTGCTTCAAAGAATGGCGTTCGTAAGATGTGAATCAGCCTATATTCCGTTACCTTAATTGGTACACACATTAGAAAGCACTTTTACGAACGAGGTAGAAAATGATTGTCATCACAGGTGCAAGTAGCGGCTTAGGGGCGGAGTTGGCCAAGCTTTATGATGCGGAAGGGAAAGCCACTTATCTGACTGGCCGAAGTGAGAGTAAGCTCTCTACAGTCACAAACTGCTTATCGAACAATGTTGGCTATCGAGCTTGTGATCTCGCATCCCATCAAGAAGTGGAACAATTGTTTGAACAATTAGATTCTATTTGATATTTTTCTGGTTAATTTTTAACCTTTTGATTATGTTGGGTTTTGGTACTAAATTCTGGGCATCAATTAAAAATAAGGATCATACCCATGAATGAACAAATTGATCTATTAGAACTGACTAAAGAACGGCTACAGCTCTTGCCGAGAATATTATTGAAGCATTAGAAAATGCGGGTGCAGGTCGTGTTGTCGATAAAGATCTGTGCGAGCAAGCTCAGTACGATATTGGTAAAGCCATGTCGGAAGCCAAGAAGCTGTTTCAAGGTAACAAGAATAAGTTCGGTAAATGGCGTGAAGAAAACATTATCGGTAATGGTCAGCGTACTGTGGACAACCGCACTTTAACCCGTTGGTCGAGTCTGTGTGAATTTGGAACACTAGAGCAGTGTCGTAAGGTGGGATTTACTAATGTGTATAAGCTCGCTGGTAAACGCTATGCGGGATTAAGAGGTAAGGTGCTGGATGTGTTGGAAAGTGACCCTAATGTGGAGAGTGCTGTTATCTCTCAGATGATGAGTGATTTTATTCAACGTGAGAAAGTGGTTAAGGAAGAACAGCAATCCGTTGAAGCGGATGAGCTGTCATTGAAGTTTGAAGCAATGGAAGTGCGTATCGCTGAACTTGAAGCGGAGAATAAAACGTTACGGGATAAACTCGCAAGTTCGGAGCTTGATATGGTCAACGTACTGGATGTCTCTATTGAGTCTACCGGCAATGGAGCGGTGGCGCTGGACGTCGCAGCTTAGGTTCCTCTCTACTTTACTGAGTGAAACGACATAATGACGTTTCACTATTGGAGCCTCGATCATGCATGTGGTCGGGGTTTTGTTGTTTGTGGGCGGGTTGTAAATGATAAACCCGGAGCAAACTCCCCCACTTCTTGGTGTTTGAGTGCGTAACTGAGGGGTTCTAGAGCTATTGGCTGTGTAAATTTCAAGGTGATACAAGTAGGGATGTTTCAAGGTGCTTCCTAGATTAACCTTAATTAGCAAATGAAGTGCTTAGGGACGCTCGGGTTAGGGTATGTTGATGGTTTGAATTGGCTTCAGTTTTATATGGTTACAAGTTATTGATTAATTTTACTTTTATAGCTTAGAGTGGCAAGTTGTTGCAGCGTTAATGCTGTTCGTATCATTGAGTTTTAATCACTCCTAGTCGCTGACTCAGCGAGTCAGTGTGATATCAAGTTGGCTAGTGTTTTACGTTGTGGTGCTCCGCACGATTTTCATTTAGTTGTGGAGTTCTGTCTAGGTTGGTCGGTCTCTTGACTGCCGACTTGTACGATTTTGAGTTTCTTGATGTTTGGTATGGTTTTTGATGGCGTTGTTGTAAATGGAAGTCTATGTCGCTTATGGGAACTCTCAAAACGGTGCTGATTTTCATCGAGTGTAACTAAACATATAAATAACTCCGCTAGGAAGTCCGATTTAATATGATATTACCCTGATAGTGTAGTGGTGAACGATTTGATCTGGCTGTATGTGCGGTATAGATAGCCTGATCCTTTAGTGGGATCAGGTCTTTGTTGCTGTTAGATTATATGATAGTAACGCTGGTCTACTTATCTATGTATGCGCCGAGCTGCTGTATGGTTAGATGTGGCGTGAAGTACGCTAATGAACCGGATAAAAGCAAGCATCTGAGTAGAGGAAGTATTGTAGTATTCGGAAGGTGGGTGGTTAGATATTCAACAACGTGCATTTCTGAGTTAGGCTCTATTTGTTCACTTATAAAAAGCACACATTTGAGTTGTTACCATGTAGAACATAGCATGGTAAAATACTCTAAAATTTACCTAGAAGTTTGATTATGTATCAAAAATACGAGCAAGTACATCAAAGAACCAGTAATGTTGCAACGGAAAATTTGTTAGCTGGTTACATTGATGAATTACTTTCGAAGATTAAATATCTAAATAAGTCAAATAAATTGCTTATGGATTTAGAGGCTGTAAAGGATTTTTTTAACAAGAAAAAAGCGCCAATTACGAATTCTAAATATGGGTTTTATGATTTGTTTTGTGGAGCGGGTGGTATGTCTATCGGATTTGAGAGCAATGGTTTTTCTGTTGTAAAGGCCGTTGAAAAAGATCTCTCGGCAATAAAAACATATCATTTTAATAGACCTCACTTAAGCGTAAGAGACATTATTAATGATGATATTACAAAGCATGATGATACTAATGGGTTTGAGTATGCTCCTCTGATTGTTGGCGGCCCCCCCTGTCAAGGTTTTAGTAATGCTAATAAGCAGAAAAAAGAAAATGATAGTCGAAACCTTCTTTATAAATACTTCGTTAAAAAAGTAAACTCTGTACAGCCTGAAATATTTATAATGGAAAACGTTGTAGGAATTGCAAATCACTTAGATGAAATATCATCTGATTTTTATAAAATCGGTTACTCAATCGAAGTTATGATACTAGACTCTATTGAGTTTGGTGCAGCTCAAACAAGGAAAAGGCTTTTCATTTTCGGGCAAAAGAGTATTTATTTAAAATCACATAAACTATTTGACATATTTAGAACTAGTGTAGAGTCGAGTAAAGTTAGTAAAAGATTTACTTTATGGGATGCTATTTTTGATTTGCCTGATATAAAAGCTAAAACTAAAAGAAATGCTACTTATTGCGAAATGGATGAGTGGGGTGGCACCTTTATGAAAGGTGGTGAGAAATCTACAGAATATAAAAGTATAATAAATGTTAACCCTGATTCTGGAATGGTTTTCAACCATAAATCAAAATATAACAATGATAGAGATATTGAAATATATAGTCTTTTATCTGAAGGTGATAAATCAGATAGTCCCAAAATAGAACATATAAATCCATATAAAAATAGAGACAATATTTTCAAAGATAAATTTTACAAATTGCCATTTAACAAGCCATGTAAAACGATTACTGCACACATGTACTATGATTGCCATATGTATATACACCCAAACAGTGCAAGGGGGTTGACTCCAAGAGAAGCTGCGCGTGTTCAAGGTTTTAGTGATGATTATCTGTTTTTAGGCACGCCTAATGAATGGTATCGCCAAATAGGCAATGCAGTTAGTCCATTAGTCTCAAGAGCTTTGGGGTTAGCTAGCTTTATGGTGTTAGAGAACATATTTGAGAATAACAATGAAAAAAATTAAGTACTTTGACTTTTTTTCTGGAATTGGTGGTTTTAAATCCGCAGTGGATGCGATTAATGACTTACCTGCTAAATTTGAACATGCCGGGTTTTGTGAAATTGAAAAAAATGCATCAAAATTTTATTCTGAGCATTATTTTGATGGAGACTTAAAGGATATTGAATTTGTCAATAATGTTGAAGATATAAAAACAGTAATAAATCCTTTAGGTTTTAAATTAAATAAATTTGATTTGCTATTAGGTGGCTTTCCTTGTCAGTCTTTTTCTAACGTAGGCTATCGAAAAGGTCTAGAGGATGAAAGAGGTCAATTATTTTACAATATTCTTCATTTATTAGATGAATATGAGCCTGAGTTCTTTGTTTTAGAAAATGTTCAGAAAATTGCAACCTTAAAAAAGGGAAGTGTACTAGAAGAGATGAAGAGTGCCCTAGAGGATTGTGGGTATCATGTTTACCTTTGGGATTTAGTAGCCTCTGACTATGGGGTTCCACAAAAAAGGAGAAGGATTTTTTTTGCTGGAGTCAAGAATTATCATAGAAAAAAGGCTCTTAATGTCCCACCTAAATTAGACTTGTCTAAGACAAAGTACCCTACAGCTTGGCATTTGTTGGAAAAAAATAATGTAGACAGTAAACATTACATACCGAAAAGAACTCGACAAACAGTTCTTTATAAAAATCCTAAATGGCAAGGTGATGTTAATATTGATAATGCTCTTGCAAGGCCAATTACTGCTTCAATGGCTAAGTGGCACAGAGCCAATCAAGATAACTACTTTAGCGATTCTTATATTAACTCTTCAGATCCGTTCGTAAGACCTGATGTTGATCTAATTAGTGAGCCTATTCGCCGAATCACACCTTTGGAGGGCTTTAGACTACAGGGTTTTGATGATCGTTTTGAGGAGACTCGAAAGCGTCTAAAAATATCTTACAGTGCAGCCTATAAGCTGATTGGGAATGCTGTGCCAGTACCATTAGCTAAAGCTGTGGTTCATCATCTGCTTTTAAATTATTTAACTAGTTGATTTTTTAAGTTATAGTCTCTTTAATGTGATTAATATTTAGAGAGTTTCTATGACATTATCTCAAGCGTTTACCCGTGTAAAATCCTCGTTTTCAAGCGAGTGTGAAGCATTAGGTATTGATGAAAATGAGGTTTATGGAGTTCTAGCATTTCCTGTGAAGCGGGGTTATACAGGGGACTCCAGTAGCTCTAATGTTCAATTGAATTTAGATAATAGTGGTGGTGAGATTAGAGTTTTTTTTCCTATTTTAGAAAACTCAGAAAACTTTACTCATACTCGAGCTTTTGTTGACGCTCTTTATATTAAGAAAGGAAATATTGAACTTGGTGAAGGTGATATTAATTACCGTAGAAAAATAGTAACAAATCAACAAGGAGAGTATCCTTATATACAACTTTCATTTGGAAATGGTGTTGCAAAGGTACGTCAAGATTGGGGGGCTGGTCATGAGATTATTATTGTTCGACATCAAAGAGATAGGGGTATTATTTACTCTGTGATTTTGAATACTAGTACACCTCTATATCAAGGTGTTTTTTGTGTTAATGGTTCAAGTAATACTAAAAAACCAGAAGTCTATTTACGAACAGCTCTTGATAAGGGTATTAACAAGATTTATTACGGTGCGCCTGGTACAGGTAAAAGCTATAAAATTGGATCTGAAACTGCTGGTGCACATTGTATAAAAACGGTTTTTCATCCAGATACTCAATACAGTGATTTTGTAGGTGCTCTTAAGCCAAAAATGGAAGGCAGAGATATAACCTATCAATATAGAGCTGGACCATTTACAAAAGCTCTTATCAAAGCAATAGTAAAACCGACTGAACAAGTTTATTTAGTTATTGAGGAGATTAATCGAGCACCTGCTGCTGCTGTATTTGGTGAGCTATTCCAGTTATTGGATCGAGATGACGCCGGGAATAGTTGTTACCAAATAGATGCAGCCGATCCTGATATGCTTAGTTACATTAATCAAAAGTTAAATGATGTTGGATTTGATGAAATAAATCAGTTGTCCATTCCATCAAACCTATCAATACTGGCTACTATGAACAGTAGCGATCAAGCTGTTATGCCTCTTGATACTGCATTTAAGCGTCGTTGGTCTTTTGAGTATCTGCCTATAGACTTCATAAATTCACCTGATAAACAGTTAGAAATTTTAACTAATGATGGGGTATATAATATTTCATGGCGAAAATTTGCAGATGACGTCATCAATTTCCAATTAAAGTCCTTTAACGTTGCTGAGGACCGTCTAATTGGCCCGTTCTTCCTTAACAAGGTTGATTTGGGAGAGGATTGGAGTTCCGCACGTTCCGCCTTATGTGGCAAACTATTCGTTTACTTGTGGGACGATGTTCTTCGGCATAAAAAACAAGACAGAAATCGCTTGTTCAGTCCAAAAATAAAAACCTTTGGTGAGTTACATTCTCTATTTATGGAAGAAAGCGTTAGTATATTCTCTGATGAGATCGATAAACTGATCATAGGGAATGGTACGAGAAAAGAAGATTAAGATGGCCACGTTTGAGTATTATTACGATGGGGGCCTTATTTCCGAACTTCCTTTTCCTCTTAGAAATTTGATGCAACAAAGAGGTTTAATCGCCCCTGATCATATGAGTATCCGTTACTGTGGTTTTATATCACAAAACGGAAAGATAAGTGTTTTTCTACCTAAGAATAGCGGTGAGAGAGGGAAAAGTATTGAAGGAGCATGCTCTCTTCTTCACAGTCTGACTCAATACTATAATGGTAAGTTATCTTCTGTAAATGAGGGCAATGAAGGTGAATTGATTGGAAGTGTTTCCTTATCCCTAGCTTCAGAACTTATTGAAGATTACTTTAGTAACGGTATATATGTTCGAAAAAAGAAACAGTATACCTCTAATCAAGGGCGAGTTGATTGGAACAAAACTATCTCTCGACATATTCCTTTTCCTTCAAGGAAGGCCGGTGTTTATTTAGATTTTGAAACTATTAGTATGAGTTATGTGTCTGAATGCGAAACTTCAAATATTCACGCCAATATAATCCGAGAAGTTAAACGAATATATGGGGCTCTACTATTTGGAGATGATACTCTTTTTAACGAGCGCCTAAGTCACTTTGCAGAACCTTTAGGTGATGATGAAGTACAACTTTCTCACCTTGAGCGTGAATTAACTAATAGTTACTCAGAGAGGGATATACGGCTAATAGGAATGTTGAAAAATTATATTGAGCGTCGTTCAGAGATAGAAGGTGATCTGCTATTAGTGGGAACAAGAAAGTTTCACCATGTTTGGGAAGGTATGTTGGATGCATGTTTACCGAATAAAATTAACTTAAACAAGGAATTACCAGTTCCATATTACCACCAAGACGACTACTTTCATGAGGTTGCAAGGAAAGGCCAAAGAACAGATACTGTCATAAAAAATGAAGAACACACTCGATGGGCAATTATCGATGCAAAATACTACAAAGCTTCATTTCCATCTGATGGACCTGGATGGTCAGATTTAGTAAAGCAGTTTTTTTATAAAACTGCTGCTAAAAATTCGTGCGTGGAAGGAGTCGCTGGTTGCGATGTTACAGTCACTTTACATTTTATATTTCCTGGATTAGAACGGAACTTACTTAAAGCTAAGGTCGGAAATCGTGGTCAAGGAAAAGTGCTTGCTAGTGATATGAATTCGATTGACCATTACGGTGAAATTATCTGCCATTACTGTGATCCGATGCTTTTAATCAAATGTTATATTAACTTTGGTCAATTGGATGTAACGAATGGATATGATATTCAAAGCTCAATTTTCTAACTCACTTGGAAGGTAATAAAGGTTTGTATAAATACGACTAGATTTAAAATGCTCTATGTAATTTTACAGATCCAATTAGAATTATTTAAGTTTATATATATTGCGGTTCATTGCTAACTAAACCTTACTATTTATTCTTGAATGTGTAGGAGTTAAAGTTTGTATTCGTTATGATGTAACGCTATATTTATATCGATTGATTAAACTGGCTTTTGAGCTGTAGTTCGCTGAGAGTTCCTTGGCGAACTATGAGCAAACGCGATGGTTAGATAGGCTTCATTACTGATTAGCTACGCCCGAAGCAACGGTATTTTTAATCCGAAAGTGACCAATAAGATTGCTTTAGCATTATGGTGCATTCATGGTTTTGTATCCCTTGCTCTGACTCTGTCGAGGAGGCTGATGAAGTCAGCCCAAATCGGCGCAGCAACCAAAAGCTCAGGAATCAACATACTGCGCTGTGAAATGGGCAGTCAAAGGATTGATTGAATCGGTTCGTCTGGAGCTGAAAGGTAAGCCAATGAAGATTATTGCCGTGTATCCGGGAGGAATGGCGACGGAGTTTTGGGAAACCAGTGGTAAGAGCTTGGATACGAGTAGCTTTATGAGCGCAGAAGAAGCAGCATTAATGATACATGGCGCACTCGCTAACATTGGCAACGGCTACGTTTCTGATATTACAGTGAATCGACTGTAAATCTTTTCTAAACAAGAGAATTTTACGCGGTTTTTTGTGAAGATGAATTTGATTTTCTTCTCTGAGCTTAGCTTTGTCACACTTTGTGGCGAAATTATCAGCAAACGATAGTTATTTAAGGTTTTTCTGCTTGCGCAGGTCAAAAGCTTCCGTATAATGCCAACCATCAAAGGGCAATAGCCCAGAGATGCCGGTGTGGTGAAATTGGTATACACGACGGATTCAAAATCCGTTGCCTTCGGGCGTGGCGGTTCAAGTCCGCCCACCGGTACCATATTCCAAGACAGAGCCTCGACGTAAGTCGGGGCTTTGTTGTTTCTGGCGTTTGTAAATTCAAATCCAGCGTGGCGTCAGGAGTGTCTGCCCAGTTGGATGCAAGCCTTGTCACCTCACTTATCAGTACCATACATAGAAAGTTCGCTTTTATAGCGGCCTTTCGTCGTTTTAGGTGCTTGAAAATATCAAAAGAAAGTTAACGTTGCCTTCGCGGTGGCGGCAGGAATGCCTGTCCAATCAGTCCGCCCACCGGTACCATATTCTAAGGCAGAGCCTCGACGAAAGTCGGGGCTTTGTTGTATCTGGCGTTTGTAAATTCAAATCCAGCGTGGCGTCAGGAGTGTCTGCACAGTTGGATGTAAGTCCACTCCCCTCACTTATCAGTACCATACATAGAAAGGTCGCTTTATAGCGGCCTTTCGTCGTTTGGGGGAGATGCGCTTAGATTTACGTGTGTTTGGAGATTCGAGTTGAATACCGATTTTCCGCGTTTCAAAAGAAAAAAGCGCGAGGGGTATGCCTCGCGCAAACTACTACATGATGATAGTAGGGAACAGCTTATAGAGCTGTGAACAAGGTGTTCTGTGAGTTCGGACTCCAGTCTGCTTGAGATATATGCGGTACATTAACTAGGTAACGCAAACCTTGATAAGTCACCACATCGCCTTGTTTGTATGAAACATTCTGAGTCCAATTAGTAGCTGGATCCGCATTCGTCCACAAGCTAGATGTTGGTGATGGCGCCCAATCTTGTTGCGCTGTATGGCTTGTTACTGCTTGATATACCGTACCGAGGTGTAGAACGTAGTCGCCGGCGCTGTAGTTGTTACCAACTTGCCAGTTCGGCGTGTAGTTATCCATGGTATCGAAGACATAACCAGCCTGTTTGGCTAGCTGGATAAACTTCGCGAGCTTCGGCAGGTTTTGAGTTGCACCCATGCCACGTTTACCGTCTTCAAACAGGAATTCGTGAGTTAGCACAATAACTTTATCAGCATGCAAAGGTGTACCACATGGGAACTCTTGTGCTTTGGAGTTGATAGGGTTAATTGTCGTAGGCGCACAAGTATTTAGCGCGGAATCGACATACCCAAGGAATGGTTCAGCTTCTGTAAGGCTGTTTGCTGGCATCGCAATACCCCAGTTTTCAGGGGCCCAATCCACATCCCAACCGTGAGTTTGATAGCCATTATTCGCTAGGATATTTTGAACCGCGATGGCTGCTTTTACACTGTTGGATGGGTTTGCCGTATCACATGAATAGCCAGGCTCCCAAGGTTTAAGATCATCGGACGTGGCACATAAGCCGTCTGCTTTGAAGTCTTTAGTGACGCGCCAACCATTGGTATATGGCAAACGAGCAAACTCATTCGCTTTATAGTTTGGGTAGCTCGTGATGTTCGGCAAATATTTTTCTAGTACTGACAAGTTTTCTGCAAACATCGAGGCATCGTAGGCAGGATCTTGATAAGAGTTGATCTGGTGATCACCCGTTGCATTACATTCTGCCGCACTGTTTGGGCCAAATTCTTCAACACAGTTATGAACCATATGGTCATAACTGTGGTTTGCGACGATGTGGCCGCTATCCAACGCCAGTTTTAGTGCCTCTAACGCTCTGTCTTCGTTTTCATCACCAATACCATCTAGATGCCACGCATTAAAGTAAAACGTCGCTTTTACTTCTTCTTGATTTAGCACATTAATGACGTCAATTGAGGCGTTGATTGGGCCATCATCAAACGTCAGATAAATGGTTCCTTTGGTGTCAGTTTGGGCAAATGCATATTGAGATAGAGCGGCACTTACAAGCGTTGCAATAGCCAGTTTATTTAATTTCATTTTCGATTCCTTTTCGAAATTAATAATGACGTTGTCAGTAGTAATATATTGATAGTTGTAAATGTAAATTCGTAATCTTCCTTAATTCTCTGACTTTTATCCTAGACCTAAATAATTATTAAAAAATAGACCTTATTTTCTAAAGTGAGATTCTGTTCACGAATAACGCAACCGGTTGCGCTTTTTTGTGCTGATTATTTTTGCTACAGTTTTTGCAGGTTGAAATTTACACAACGGGAGTAAGGCTATGAAAAAGATCCTTTTATGCTGTAGCGCAGGGATGTCGACCAGTATGCTTGTTAAAAAAATGGAGCAAGCTGCTGAAATTAAAGGAATTGAATGCAAAATTGATGCGATGTCAGTGAATGCATTTGAAGAGGCGATTAAAGAGTATGACGTTTGTTTACTAGGTCCTCAGGTACGTTTTCAACTGGAAGAGTTAAGAAAAACAGCGCAAGAGTACGGAAAAAATATCGATGCGATATCTCCCCAAGCATATGGAATGATGAAAGGGGACGAAGTTCTAGAACAAGCATTAGAATTAATTAACTAAGCCAATAATTTGAAATAAAAGAAAATTGTTCATCAAATATAAATATTTGATGCGGGATTATTTTGTCTGAAATAAGGATGGACTCTATGAAGCTTTATGACGCGATTATAGGAACAGTCGAAAAGCATATAGCCCCTATCGCTGCAAAAGTGGGTAATCAACCCCACGTTCGCGCAATGAGAGATGGTTTTATTGTCGCTATGCCGTTTATCATCGTGGGCAGTTTCATTTTGATTTTTGCATTTCCACCATTTGCTGAAGATACGACGTTTACCTTTGGTCGTCTTTGGCTCGACTTTGCTACCACTCACTTTGACACCATTATGATGCCTTTCAATATGTCGATGGGGATCATGACCATCTTTGTGTCGCTCGGTGTCGCCTACAGTCTGGCGAAAGCGTACAAAATGGATGGGATCACTAGCGCGGTTTTATCTTTAATGTGTTTCTTGCTGGTGGCTGCACCAGCTCAAGATGGCACGTTAGCGATGAAACACATGGGCGGTACAGGGATCTTCACTGCAGTAATGTGTGCCTTCTTTGCTGTTGAGCTGTATCGATTTATGAAAAAGCACAACATCACGATTCGCATGCCAGAGCAGGTGCCACCTGCGATCGCGCGTTCTTTCGAGGTGTTACTGCCTGTTCTAGCTGTGTTTGTCACGCTTTATCCATTAAGCATCTTCGTTCAAACCCAATACGACATGTTGATTCCTGATGCAGTTATGGCGATGTTCAAGCCATTAATCAGCGCATCAAATACTTTGCCTGCCATCATTGGTGCACTACTCATGTGTCAATTACTTTGGTTTGCAGGGATTCATGGTGCCGCGATTGTGGTTGGCCTTCTATCGCCAATCTTTCTAACAAACATCAGTGGAAACATCGACGCATTTGTTGCTGGGCAGCCTGTTCCGAATATCTTCACTCAGCCGTTCTGGGACTTCTATATCTTCATTGGTGGTTCTGGTGCGACGTTAGCGTTGGTTCTACTGATGTCATTTAGCCGCTCTGTTCACCTAAAGAGTATCGGCCGAATGAGTGCGGTTCCTGGCTTCTTCCAAATTAATGAACCAGTGATTTTTGGTAGCCCAATCGTAATGAACCCAACATTGTTCATCCCATTTGTTTTTGCTCCAGTAATTAACGCAACGATTGCTTACTTTGCTGTGCACCTTGGCTTCGTAGGTATGGGTGTAGCTACTACGCCATGGACGACGCCGGCAATTATTGGTGCGTCTTGGGGAAGCGGCTGGACGTTTTCTCCGGTACTGCTCGTAGTGGGGCTGTTGATTCTTGACCTTCTTATCTACTTCCCATTCTTCAAAATGTTTGAGAAGCAAATGCTTGAGCAAGAACTACCAACAACCAAAGAAACGAAACAGGCAGAACAACCTGCTGGTGAAGGCGTAACCGCTTAATTATGAATGGGCTGTTTTACCAAGCAGCCCATATTTCTGGAGAGAGAAAATGGAACAAGAACTGGTTGTAATGGAAATCATCTGTAATGCGGGTGAAGCCAGAAGTTTAAGTTATGAAGCACTCCGTTTGGCGAGAGTGCAAAAATTTGAAGCAGCAGAAGAGAAATTGTTGCAAGCCAGAGAGTGCATTAACAAGGCGCATTTAATTCAGACGCAACTGATCGAAGAAGATCAGGGGGAAGGCAAAGTGCCGATGACTCTGGTTATGGTGCACGCTCAAGATCATTTAATGACAACGATTCTAGCGCAAGAAATGGCTGTTGAGATTGTCGCTTTGAACAAGCAACTCGCGAACAAGTAAGGAAATCATTATGTCTAGAGAGGCGATCAAACTTGCCATTATTGGTGGTGGCAGTAGCTATACCCCGGAATTGGTTGAAGGGGTAATCAAACGCTTGGATTACTTGCCAGTTAAACAGATTCACTTTGTGGACATAGAATCCGGCGCGGAAAAACTAGAAATCATCAAGGGCTTGGCTCAGCGGATGGTCGATAAAGCGGGCGCGGATATTGAAATTAAAGCGGATTTTGACCGCCGTGCTGCGATCAAAGGCGCTGACTTTGTCATGACTCAATTCCGTGTAGGCGGGCTTGCTGCTCGAGCAAACGATGAAAGAATTCCTATCAAATACGATGTGATCGGACAAGAAACCACAGGCCCTGGCGGATTTGCTAAAGCACTGAGAACCATTCCGGTCATTCTTGATATCTGTAAAGACATTGAAGAGTTGGCGCCAAACGCTTGGATGCTCAACTTTACGAACCCTGCTGGTCTCGTCTCAGAAGCGGTGAGTAAGCATACTAAAGTCAAAAGTATCGGCTTATGTAATGTACCCGTCTCAATGGAAATGATGATTGCAGAGATGATGGATTGCGAGCCCAAAGAGCTACAGTTGGAGTTTGCAGGTCTAAATCATCTGGTCTGGGTACATAAAGCGTGGCTGAAAGGCGAAGACATCACTCAAACCGTCTTAGAGAAAGTCGGAGATGGCGCTAACTTCAGTATGAAGAACATTTGGGAAGAACCGTGGGATCCGGCATTTCTAAAAGCGCTCGGTGCGATTCCTTGTCCTTATCATCGCTATTTTTACCAAACAGACGCTATGTTGGCAGAAGAAAAGCAGAGCGCAGGTGAAAAAGGGACTCGCGCAGAGCAAGTCATGGAAACCGAAAACGCATTGTTTAAGCTCTATCAAGATCCGAACTTAGACCACAAACCGAAAGAGCTGGAAGAGCGAGGGGGAGCGTATTACTCAGATGCGTCACTCAATCTCGTCGACTCTATTTATAACAACCGTAACAGCATTCATGTCGTAAACGTCTTAAACAATGGCGCGATCAATGGTCTACCGGATGACGCCGTGATTGAATGCAGTGCAGTGATTGGTAGTTGGGGAGCAAAACCACTTGCTGTTGGTGAGCTATCAAACAACATCAAAGGACTACTGCATCAAGTGAAAGCTTATGAGCAGTTGACGATAGAAGCCGCTGTTGAAGGTAACTACGACAAAGCATTAATGGCATTAACGAATAATCCTTTGGTGCCAGACATTGGTCGAGCGAAAGCGATATTGGATGAGCTGTTAGCGGTTAATGCGCCTTATTTGCCTCAATTTAAACTTACAGCGTTGTAATACTAAGGAAGAGCGTCAATGAAAGTCATTTTTAATGCGGACGATTTTGGTCTGACTCAAGGTGTTAATAACGGCATTGTAAAGTCCCATCAAGATGGTGTCGTGAAATCGACTACTATGATGGTAGGGATGGATGCCGAGCAGAATGCAATCGAGTTAGCTCATCAAAATCCAGACTTAAAAATTGGCGTACATCTACGGTTTACAGCAGGTGCTCCTCTCACGGAGCACCCAAACTTAACCAATGGTAGAACGCATTTCGTCAAATACAGTGAATTGTGGAACAAGCAAGATTTTGATGCTCAAGCGGTTTACGATGAAGCTAAAGCTCAAATTGATCACTTCTTGTCACTTGGACTAACGCTCAGTCATCTTGATAGTCATCATCATGCTCATACGCACCCCCAGATTCTTCCTATTGTTCAGAAACTAGCGAAAGAGCACCGCGTGCCACTTCGCGGGAGTGGTATCTGTCATCAACCAATGACGACAAGCTATTTCTTTACCGATGAGTTTTACGATCAAAAGGTAAGTTTGGACGGATTAATGCAACACCTTCTGAGCTTAAAAGAGAATTACGATGTGGTAGAGGTGATGTGTCATCCTGCTTATGCCGACCAGCCCCTTATTATGAAAAGTGGCTATGCACTGCAAAGAGAGTTAGAGCTACAAGTGCTCACATCTCCCATTCTAAAAGAGCAATTGGCGCAGCATGGTATAGCCGTCACGGATTACTCCGCACTCGTTTCTACCAGCCAAGTTGTAGGTGTATGATTAAGGCTGCCAGATTCGCCCCCTATAGTCACCTTACGAATTGCTGGCAGCCATTTTTCGAATAAAAACATTCATTATTTATTAGCAGTTGGATTCATTAGCATTATGGCAAGGATTAAAGATGTCGCCGAACTCGCCGGTGTAAATCGTTCTACCGTTTCTCGCATCATTAATGGGGAAGGAAAGTTTCGTGAAGAAACTAGAAAAAAAGTAGAACAAGCCATGGCGCAATTGAATTACCGTCCAAGTGCGATCGCCCGTTCTCTTGCAACATCGTCAAGTAATATGGTCGGTTTGTTGGTGACTTATTACACCGGTGGATTTTTCGGTGAAATGATGGAGCAAGTGCAAACAGAATTAGACATTCATAAGAAGTTTCTCATCACTGCGCAAGGCCATCATTCTGCTGAAGGAGAGAAAGAAGCGATTCAGCGTTTCAACGATCTTCGTTGCGATGGCTATGTTCTGCATAGTCGCTATTTATCCGATAATGATCTACGTGAGTTAGCAAAACTTCCTACGCCTTTTGTGCTTCTCGATCGTTATGTCGAAGGGATTGAAGAGCGCTGCATTACGTTTAATCACCACCATGCAAGTCGTATCGCTGTTGAGCACTTAATCGCTGGTGGCCATAAAAACATTGCCTGTATTACCGGGCCATCCCTACGTCACAATAGTTTGCTCAGAAAGCTTGGCTATGTTGATGCAATGAAAACAGCTGGTATCGACATTGATGAAAGTTGGTGTGAAGAAGGGAATTACGGCAGACAAAGCGGTTATGATGCGATGGCTTCCATTTTAAAACGTCACCCAGAGGTAACTGCTGTATTTTCATGCAGCGAAGAAATGACGGTTGGGGCGATGCAATATCTTCATGAGCATAAAATTTCGGTGCCGGAGCAAATCTCTTTAACCAGTTTTGACAGTGTAGACCTATGTGAAAGTTTGTACCCGACGGTATCTGCTGTGCATTTCCCTATTAGTGATATGGCGCGAGCGGCTGTGCAAACGTTAATGGGGTTAGTAAAAAAACAGGAGCACATAGAAAAACCTGTCTTCGAAGCCAAGCTGAAACTGCGTCATGCGGATCGAGTATTAAAACAAGACTCTGATTGATACTCAGGTATGAGCTTGATTCAAATTATGAACAACACATTGGTTCTTAACGCGAATGACTCGCACTTGTGAGTTCTTATTGATGAATTTATTTACAGAATCTACTACTATTCTTGGTTTATCGTGAAAACTTAATAGTAGTGAAAAAGTGGCAGCAATTAAACTTACAGTGGATCGTATTCAGCCGGGATTACATATCCGCCTTCCGCTAAAGTGGAACGATCACCCCTTCCTACTCAATAGTTTTAAAATTAAAGACCAGGAACAGATCGAGATGATTCGTCATCTCGGTGTGAAGTTCGTGTACTTTAATCCCGAACAAAGCGACGCCGCACCATTGCCCGTTAATCAAATCCAAACGGACAGCACAACAAGCAATGAATCGTTGGATCTAGAAACGCAAAAACTGTGGCAAGAAAAACAGAAACGAATTGAAAAGCTCAGTGCATATCGTCGACGAGTGATTCAGTGTGAGAAAGAGTTTGAGCGCTCACTTGCGCGGATGCGATCAGTCATGACGAAAATTCGTAACCGCCCAACTGCTGCTGTTGATGAAGCTCGACTGTTAATAGAAGACATTGTTGAGAAGTTGATGTGCGATGATAACGTCACGCTTCATCTAATGAACGGCAAAAACGAATTTGAAGATATCTATTTTCATTCTCTAAACGTTGCGGTTATTGCCATGATGATTGGGCGTGCGAAAGGGTATTCTGCCAAGCAACTAAAAGAGCTCTCTTTCGCTGCTCTGTTTCATGATATGGGTAAGATCAAAATCCCTACCGCTATATTAAGAAAGCAAGTGCCATTAACCGAGCCAGAAACCAACTACCTAAAGTTACATACTAAATATGGTTTGGATCTCGCGAATCAGATCGAAGGTTTTCCTGAACCAGCTAAAACCGTGATTGCTCAGCATCATGAGTTAAGAGATGGCTCCGGTTATCCTGAGGGTCTTAAAGGGGATGAAATTGATGAATTGGCTCAAATTGTCATAGTGGCAAATGCATTTGATAATTTGTGCCATACACCGATCGCTTCAGAACAGAAAATCCCATACACCGCCCTTTCTCATTTATATAAAAACTGTAAACACCTATATAAAGAAGAAAACCTTAATATTCTGATCAAGTTCATGGGCGTCTTCCCTCCTGGCACGGTTGTTCAGTTATCTAATAATATGGTGGGATTGGTCATCTCAGTGAACGCTTCAAACCTGCTATTTCCAAATGTTCTGGTTTACGACCCATCAGTGCCAAGAACTCAAGCTCCCATCATTGAGCTTGCATCGAAAGATTTGAGGATCGTAAATGCGATTCATCCATCTAAATTGCCAGATAAGATAAAAGAGTACCTAAACCCACGCTCGCGAATATCCTATTTCTTTGACAGTGATGAGTAGTTATCCACAGTTTTTTGTGAGTATTCTGTAGAAATGCTGGGTGTTAATTTGGGTGAATTTAGATGTTGAGTGGAAAGTGTCCATTTGGCATGTTTTTTTAGAAAAAATGCATTTTTAGTATTGCCAAAGAAATTCTTCTCCCTATAATGCGCATCCACCGACACGGCAGACGCGATAAGGCTTCAGCAGAGTCGGAGAGGTAAAAAGCTTCTACGAAAAATTAGTTGAAAAAAGTGTTTGACACTAACAACCAAATCGCTAGAATGCACCTCCGCTTTGAGAGAAAAACTTCTCGAAAAGCAAGCTCTTTAACAATATAGACCTATCAATCTGTGTGGGCACTCGTTGATGATAATCCAATTCGATACTTCGGTATCAAATTAGGTTTCAATGAAACGAAGTGACCATTGAATCTTCGGATTCAGCACAGTCAATTCAAACATTACTTTATGTAATGTTCAGTATTCATTGAGCCGAACAAAATCTTAAAT
>NZ_JAMZAL010000012.1:0-76908 GCF_024181925.1 Vibrio sp. Y20_XG_PY13
GAATCCGAAGATTCAATGGTCACTTCGTTTCATTGAAACCTAATTTGATACCGAAGTATCGAATTGGATTATCATCAACGAGTGCCCACACAGATTGATAGGTCTATATTGTTAAAGAGCTATTCTTCTTTGTGATTCACACCACTTCGGAAGAGGCGGCCATTCTAGCGAGATAATTTATTGTGTCAAACACTTTTTTAAAATTATTTCGTTTTTCTTTTTAGCCTTGCCAACCTTGCTGAAACCCTTGCGAGCCCTTGCCCTGTCGACGAGGTGGCATTATAGAGATCGCGCTCACATTGGCAAGTGTTATTTTGCAAAAATTGCAAAAATAATGATTAAACGACGACTTTTCGCCCAAAGCTTTATTTATCCAACTTTACCCAAAACTATCAAACAACTTATCCACAGAGTTATCCTAAAATGTGTATTTTTAATCCCATTACTTATGCCTATAAATAAAGAAAGCTGCATGATCGCAGCTTTCTTCTATAGATAGATAGATATATCTGTAACTAGATACCTGAACCATCTTGTTCATTACCATCATCTTCATGAAGTCCACATTCACGCTTTAAACCAAAGAAGCGAGTCTCTTCCTCTGACATTCCTGGCTCCCATTTACGTGTCGTATGTGTATCCCCAACAGACAAGTAACCTTCTTCCCAAAGTGGGTGATAGGTAAGACCATGTTGCTCGAGGTAGTAGTGAACATCTTTATTAGTCCAATCGATTACGGGCAGAAACTTAAACACGCCATTTTGAATCGACAGTATCGGTAAACCCGCTCGTGATTTACTTTGCTCTCTACGTAAACCTGAAAACCATGTTCCAACATTAAGTTCTTTCAATGCACGACGCATTGGTTCGACTTTATTTATTTTGTTGTACTTCTCGATCCCCTCAACGCCCTGCTCCCATAATTTGCCATAACGTGCTTCTTGCCATTGAGCACTTTGCTCCGCTCGATAAACTTTTAGATTAAGGTTGAGTTTTTCTGTCAACTCATCAATAAAGCGGTACGTTTCTGCAAACAGATATCCGGTATCCGTAAGAATAATTGGGATATCAGGTTTTTCTTGAGTCACAAGATGAAGCATGACAGCGGCTTGGATACCAAAGCTTGAGGATACCGCAAACTCTCCATCCAGATTTTCCAAAGCCCACTTTACTCGCTCTTGTGCCGACAGCGGTTCAAGTTCGACATTGATTTGCGCAAGACGGAGAATTTGCTCCGTCTTTGTTAATGTCAGTAACTCCGCCAGCTCCGGTTTGGAAGCCACAGAATCAAGCATAGAAGTCCCTCTTTGATACGAACACTTCTTGAATGATGCCTGCACGAATGGTGAAATCGCCAAAGGCTTCGCCTTCCTCACGCTCTTTCGACCATCGAGCCACCAGCAGATCAATCTCTTCTAGGATTTGTTTATCCGTGATGTTCTCTTTATACATTTTAGGTACACGTGTACCAGCACGATTCCCCCCCAAATGTAAGTTGTAACGACCCGGCGCTTTACCTACCAGACCAATTTCAGCCAACATCGCACGGCCACAACCATTTGGGCACCCGGTCACGCGCAGAATGATATTGTCATTTTCTGGCAATCCGTGTTTTTCCAGAATGCCTTCAACATCCGTGACAAACTGAGGGAGGAAGCGTTCAGCTTCTGCCATCGCTAGAGGACAAGTTGGGAATGCCACACACGCCATTGAGTTTTTACGCTGCTCGCTGACATTGTCATCCATTAAGCCATGTTCACGAGCGATCTTTTCAATCTTCGCTTTTTCGCTTTTAGGTACACCCGCAACAATTAGGTTTTGGTTGGCGGTCATACGGAAGTCGCCTTTGTGGATCTTCGCGATTTCAGCGACGCCCGTTTTCAGCGGCTTCTCCGGATAATCCAGCAATCGACCATTCTCGATAAATAACGCCAAGTGGAATTTACCATCGATACCTTCTACCCAACCAATACGGTCACCACGTTCAGTGAACTCATACGGGCAGCTAGCTTCAAACTGAATGCCCGCACGTTTTTCTACTTCTGCTTTAAAGACATCTGTACCGACGCGGTCGAGTGTGTATTTGGTTTTAGCGTTTTTACGGTTTGAACGGTTACCCCAGTCACGCTGAGTTGTTACAACTGCAGCCGCGACATCTAAGGTTTTTTCTAGAGGAATGAAACCAAAGTCATCAGCTCGACGTGGGTAAGTCGACGTATCGCCATGCGTCATCGCCAAACCACCACCCACTAGCACATTAAAGCCAACCAATTTGCCGTTATCGGCAATCGCAACGAAGTTCAAATCATTCGCGTGGACATCCACATCATTTTGTGGAGGAATGACTACGGTTGTTTTGAACTTACGTGGTAAGTAAGTTTTGCCCAGGATCGGCTCATCTTCTTCAGTCGATTCGACTTTTTCTCCGTCTAACCAAATTTCAGCATACGCGCGAGTTTTAGGTAGAAGGTGTTCACTGATCTTCTTCGCCCACTCGTAAGCTTCTTGATGCAATTCAGACTCTACCGGGTTCGTGGTACACAGTACGTTACGGTTAACGTCTCCTGCTGTCGCGATTGAATCAATACCGATGCTGTTTAGCGTTTGGTGCATCAACTTGATGTTTGGTTTTAGTACGCCATGGAACTGAAACGTTTGACGCGTCGTCAGGCGAATACTTCCATATAACGAGTGTTCTGTAGCAAACTTGTCGATCGCCAGCCATTGTGTTGGCGTAATAATACCGCCAGGCATACGAGCACGAAGCATCACGTTATGAAGAGGTTCAAGCTTTTGCTTGGTACGCTCGTTACGGATATCGCGATCGTCTTGCTGATACATACCGTGGAAACGAATAAGTTGGAAGTTATCCGCTGTAAAGCCGCCAGTGATTCGGTCTTGCAAATCTTCGGCGATGGTTCCACGTAATAGATTGCTTTGTTTTTTTAGGCGTTCGTTATCAGATAGTGGCCCTAGCTCTTCGCCTAATACAATCTGCTTGTTATTTTCAGTAGAAAAAGTCATTAGTACACATCCCTCTGATAACGTTTCGCTTTACGTAAATCATTAATAAATTGTTCTGCACCGTCACGCGGCATCTTGCCTTCTTGCTCCGCAACAATGACCAATGCGTCATGTACGTCTTTCGCCATACGAGTCGCATCACCACATACATAGATGTAAGCGCCATCTTGAATCCACTGCCATACTTGCGCGGCGTTTTCTAAAATGCGGTGCTGTACATAAACCTTTTCTACTTGGTCACGACTGAAAGCAACATCTAAGCGGCTTAACACTCCCGACTTAAGGTATTTTTGCCATTCCACTTGGTACAAGAAATCTTGTGTGAACGTGCGATCACCAAAGAACAACCAGTTTTTACCTTCAGCATCGCGGTTTTCACGCTCTTGAATAAAGCTGCGGAATGGCGCAATACCAGTGCCCGGCCCAACCATAATGATCGGTGTATTATCATCTTCTGGCAGTTTAAAGTTATTGTTGTGCTCGACAAATACTTTTACGTCACCGCCTTCTTCTAGACGTTGAGCTAAGAAGCTCGATGCGCCACCGTAACGTTTTTCATCATTGTGGTCATATTCAACCAACCCGACGGTAAGGTGCACTTCTTCATCCACTTCGGCTTGGCTAGAAGCAATAGAGTAAAGACGAGGCGTCAAACGGCGCAATAAACCAACCAACTCATCTGCGGTCAGTTTGGTTTTCTTCTCTGCGAATACATCAACAATTTGAGTGTTGGCTGAGTACTCACGAAGCTTGTCTTTATCTTCCACCAGTTTTTGTAGTTTCTTGCTACCAGATAACTCGGCAAACTTAGCCACTAGCTGCGGGTTAGATGTCGTGATCTCGAACTTACTTACTAAAGCACTGTGAATCGATAAGCTTTCGCCATCAACGTCAACTGTTTCAACACCAGACAAGCCAACTTTACCTAGAATGTCATTAGCAAGCTCAGAGCTGTTTTCGTACCACACACCCAAAGCATCACCTGGTTGGTATGTCAGACCCGAACCATCTAGATCGATTTCGATATGGCGAACATCTTTACCCGAGTCTCGACCCGTGATCTTTTGGCTGGTGAGTAACGTCGCTGTGTATGGATTTTGTTTGTTGTACTGAGAATGTGAAGCTGCCGCTTGCCCTACAGGAAGTTGAACAATTTCCGCTTCATTGCCAGAAGATAGTGTCTCTTTAACTTTACCTAGCGCATTCTTGCGCCATTCTTCCGCTGCCGCTTCGTAATCCACATCGCAGTCAATACGGTCAATAAAAGACGTCGCGCCCAGTTTTGCTAAGTACGTGTCAAAGTCTTTACCAGTTTGGCAGAAGAACTCATAACTAGAATCACCCAATGCAATCACACCATATTGAAGGTTTGATAGCTTAGGCGCTTTCTTAGATTGTAAGAACTCGTGCAACTCAATGGCATTGTCTGGCGCTTCACCTTCACCGTTGGTAGAAGCAACAATGATGACGTGCGTTTCTTTGGCTAAGTTTTTGCCTTTGTAGTCGCTTGCATCAAACAACTCTACTGCAATTCCTTCTGCTTTTGCTTCTTGTTCCAACGCTTCGGCAACACCTTTTGCGTTACCGGTTTGAGAAGCAAAAATGATGGTCAACTTACCGGCAGGCTTTGCTGATACTGCGGCAGCTGCTTGGGCGATTGGTGTTGCCGCCGCACTTGGTTGATGTTGAGCTAAACCCCAAAAGTACCCACTGACCCAAGCAAGTTGCTGCGAAGACAACTCAGAGACAGTTTGTTGGAGTGAATTAAATTGTTGGTCATTCAGAGGGCTTGCGATCGGAGGATTTCCGCCTTGCCCATTATTATCTTCAGACACATTCTTGTGAGAATACTCATTCTTTTGAAAAGACATTATCACGACATCCCTATTCATTGCGTGACGATAGAGTACCCACTCTCCTTAATAACAAGAAAGAATAGAAGTGAATGTTTTATAACTTTTTGGAAGTAAGAACGGCTTACTTTTTGCTCAGCGATCTTCGATGCGGACTTGTTGAAAGCCCACCGCCATGGCTGATTTTGAGGCGGCATCTAAATCTTCATACAAACATTCTTCACCGTGACTGTCGGTCAGAAACACGAAACCACCTCGCGCATGCCTAAACTCAACAACCCATCCACCTTCTTGGATTGCTGGCTCAATAATGGCTTCAACAAGCTGGTTTTCACGAAATAGATGTCTTAGTTCATTTATTGTCATCGCTATCCCTGCTCTAACTTTCCCATTGCTCCTAAATAAGCATGGTCTACCTGAACAAAATAGGGAGAGAAATTCGAATAGATATAATGAAGTGGTATAAAAAAACGCCACTTATATCGTGGCGTTTTTAAAACTGAAGAAAGGAATCGAATTAAAATGAGTATTCCGCGCTAACAAAGAAGCCATTTGCGAAGATAAACTCTTTACCTAAGCTTGAAAGAAACACTTCCGACTCTAAATCGATCACGCGGTATCCACCACGAAAAGCCAACTGAGCGTCTTGTAGTGGCACATGGTATTGAATGCCAGCCATTAAGTCCGTGCTCTTGATGCCTTTGTTGTCACCAAAGTTCATCTCACCAATCACATCAAAGTTCGTATTAGGCACTTGGATCTCTGCGTAGCCGTACCAAGCCCAGATAAGCTCATCAAACTCTTCAGTACGCTTATTTGTACCAGCATCAATGTATTTCGTATCGCTTAGATTGCTGAATGTAACACCCGCATCAAAATGCAATAGATCATGGTCTAGCACTTGGTAGTACATGGTTAAATCGAGTTTATCAAAGCCCATGTAATCGGCATCAACACTTGAGTAACGTAGACGTGCATTCGGTACGTATTTCACATCGTGCTCAATGGCAGCGTAAAAAGTACCCGTTGTACTGCTATCTCTTCTTACTTCATTAACTTTTGTATCTGCACCCCATACTTCTGCCCCCACTTTTGCGGAAAAAGAAGATTCTGCGAATGTAGGAAGAGATGCGGCTAATGATAATGCTGTTAAAGCGATGGTCGCTTTATTTGTCATGGAATGTGTACTCCGAGATAGCTGATATTCAACAATGAGGGCGTGAGGGGAAATATACCATACTCTCACGCCTCGCTATCAACTAAATCGTCTATACCCAACTATTTATAACGCGGTTGGGCAACGAAGTTTTTAAAGAACCAAATACCCAATGCGATGACTATCAGCCATGGCAATAGTTTGAGTACCGCGCCGATCATGCCAAGTAAAAACATCACAACCAACGCAATACCTGTTGCTGCGAACACTGTCATCATCGTGATGCCTGTTACTAATAAGGTCGCGGCAAATACTAAAATAAAGATCAGCTCCAACATAATCACTTCTCCATTTGTTTTAAACGACTAGAGCAGTTTCCATACCAACTTATCCAAAACAAATTAAGGTTATGATTTTTAAATAAAAATAAAGCCAGAGGCATTTCTGCGCTCTGGCTTCGCTGTCCGTAAGTTGGTATTTTTAGCCAACCACTGGTGAATTTTACACATTCAGCTCTTTTGGAATCTTCGCTAACGCATCCTGCAGCACTTCTAGGCCAGAACCTGGCTTGTGCGCATTTTCACTGATGTGACGACGCCATTGGCGAGCACCCGGCATATTTTGGAACAAACCCAACATATGACGCGTGATATGACCAAGATACGCACCTTTCGCAAGCTGCGCTTCAATGTATGGGTACATCTCTTCAACAATTTCACTGCGCTTCTTCACTGGGGCATTAGAACCAAATAGTTCTTGATCTACCGAGGCAAGCAAGTAAGGGCTTTGGTAAGCTTCACGGCCAATCATCACACCATCTAGGTGCTGGAGGTGCACTTTTGCTTCTTCCAGAGATTTCACACCTCCATTAATAGCAATAGTTAAGTGAGAAAAATCTTGCTTCAATTGGTAAGCACGTGGGTAGTCCAGCGGCGGAATCTCGCGGTTTTCTTTCGGGCTCAGACCACTTAGCCACGCTTTACGCGCGTGAATAGTGAACTGCTCACAGCCGCCTTTCTCAGAGACGATCGATACGAAGTCCGTTAGGAACTCATAAGAATCTTGATCGTCAATACCGATACGTGTTTTAACCGTAACAGGAACATCAATCACCTCTTTCATTGCAGCGACACACTCCGCGACCAATTGCGGCTCCGCCATCAGGCAAGCACCAAAGCGACCGTTTTGCACACGATCAGATGGACAACCCACATTTAGGTTGATCTCATCGTAGCCACGTTCTTGCGCCAACTTGGCACACTTGGCCAAATCTTCTGGGTTTGAACCACCTAACTGAAGGGCTAACGGATGCTCCTCTTCGTTGTAAGCGAGGAAATCTCCTTTTCCATGAATGATCGCACCTGTCGTCACCATTTCAGTGTACAGCAGGGTTTCTTTGGTCATTAAGCGATGGAAGTAGCGACAATGACGATCGGTCCAATCTAACATGGGTGCCACGCTAAATCTTCCACTCTTTGACACGTCAATATTACTAGACAAGTCCATATTTTGCAAAGAATTATCTATTTTCTGTTCTCGGTTCATTTTCAATTATTCTCAATCATTTTTCGCTATTGCGTGCCCCATATGTATCCCAGTATCATATGGGGCACGCATTCGAACAACTATCAAGGAACCATAGATGGCCAGCTTTACATTGGAGAAACGTAAAACCAGCAAAGGGGTGCTGCGATATAGATGTGTTGTTCGATTAAAAAAAGGTAATGACGTAGTATATCGTGAATCTCGTACTTTCGGGAAAAAAGCCGATGCAAAAGTATGGGGCACGGCGCTTGTATCCAAACTCGAAACACACGGCCTACCTGGTAAAAGCCCGGAAGTTACTCTTAGAGAGCTGATCATCATGTACTTAAATGAACCTCACATTGCGAAAAGCATAGGTCGTTCAAAACGTTATGGCCTCAACATGCTAGTCGATACAGAATTAGCGAAAATACAAGCGAACAAGTTGACCGTAGCCAACCTTGTTCAGCACTGTAAAGATCGTAATGATGCGGGAACAAGCCCTCAAACAGTGTCCGGTGATATTTCATATCTTCGCAGTGTTCTTAGAGCTGCAAAGCCAATTTTTGGTATAGATATTAACGATTCTGTCGTACAGGAAGCTTACTATACTCTTTATCAACACAATCTAATTGCTAAATCAAACCGAAGAAGCCGACGCCCTGAAACGTCAGAGCTGAACAGAATCAAGGTAGAACTTCGGAGAAGACAAGAACATCGTGCTGCTCATATCCCGTTTTTAGATATTCTGGATTTTTCTATTTTGAGCTGTATGCGGATTGGTGAAGTATGCAAAATTCTATGGGAAGACGTAGACGAAGGAACTAGAGCTGTTAAGGTACGAGATCGTAAAGACCCTCGTAAAAAAGAAGGGAATCATATGTGGGTTCCACTTTTAGGAGAAGCCTGGGAAATCCTGAATAGACAACCTAAGACCTGCGACCGTATCTTCCCCTACAACAGCAAAAGTGTTTCCGCTGGCTTTCAACGTGTAAGAAGCTCACTAGGGATCAAAGACCTTAGATACCATGATCTTAGGAGAGAAGGAGCAAGCCGTTTATTTGAACAAGGCTTTTCAATTGAAGAAGTAGCTCAAGTAACTGGTCATAGAAATCTAAACACCCTTTGGCAAATTTACACTGAGCTTTTCCCAAATCGCGTACATGAGAAATTTAATCTGCTTAAGAGGCAAAATGAAATTGAAAGGTCATAATTTATTTATCTTATTTATTGCCACCAAAGATAATTGTAGATTTAGCTGATAATGATGACACTTGAAACGTTAAAGTGTCATCATATCTACGCTTTTTTAATTCAAATCTTAAATAATTTATCATCTTGAGACAATGATAGAGCCTGATACTCAGGTTTATCTATAGCAACAGGGAGCTTATCTCTCAATATCGGGACAATGAACTGGCAATTAGAATTGATTACTTCTTGTACAAGCCCCTCGATTTGATTATCGTCAACGACTTCCATTTGATCATGCATTATAAAATGAAGGCAATCAATTCCAATTGATTCAGCAAACTTCACATAAGCAATATCAAAAGCGGCAATCTCGCCTTTTTTCTTACCTGTACCAGTCTGCCCATCTAGTGAGTCAATATATAGCTTATAGAAATGCTGATCTGTATTTTTCTTTTGTTCAAAAGTTGCACTCAATGCAAACTTTTCACCATACAGGTTGTTTGATATCTCAGAGAAGAATTGGTTAAACTTAGAAACTCTTTCTTGTACTAAGTCGTCTAATGCGTAAATAGATTTATCTATATCAGAAAGTTTTTTATCAATACCCTCCAACGTTTCTCTCGAAGATACGAGTTGCTCAAGCTTCTCTTCTAATCGACCTTTTTGCTCATATTTAGAATTTAACTGTGAAATTATTTCTTGTAAATCATCAATTGCATCTGATTTATTAAGGTTATCTACCAGCTGTTTTTCTTTAACCAAACTATCTTGAATATCTGAGTTTAGCTTCGATAACTGAGCATCTATATTTGGAATCTCACCAGAAACAAAGTGTATTTTCTCCTCAATCATTTTATTGTGGAATGCTACAGTCTCACTATAAGTTTTTTTCAATTCAGGAAGAAGCAAATTAGCTTGCTCATATAATTCTGACAAAAGCGAAGTCTGAGTACTTGCTAAGTTATTCATTAGCTCTGTACAGCTTTCCTCGATCAGATCTTTTCTTAGTTCAAGTTGACTTTGCTTTGAATAAAATGAATTTAAGTTAGCCCTTGTTTCATTTAAAAGCTCCAAGTCAGATTCATACTCATCGTTAATGTTGAAGCTATTCTTCTTTATTTCTAAATTATCAATGTCACGCTGAATGATAGTGAGAAATTGCTTTAATTTAGATTCACTATTTTCGTTAAATAGACGAGTATACAGCTTATCTTCAATACTTCTCTCTTCAAGAAGTAATCTTTTCTTCTCTGCGTCAGGGTAATCAATGCCTAACCAAAAAAGATATAACGCTTCGTACTCTTCTAACTTACCAAAGTTACCAAGTACCCTAACCGTATTTTCTAATCGCTCTGCCTCATCTCTTATATTTTTCGCTTTTAGTTGTTTAAAAGTTGGTTTTTTTTCTTCATAAGAGAAAATTTTCTTTTTGAGCTCCATATCTAAATTTTTTGACAGAACAGGCTTACCATCAACTTCCAGGATTCTTTTTGAACCTGAGAGAAAATTTCTACAGATCTCGACTTGCTTAGATAACGGATCCTCTAAGTTTTCTTGCAGCCTAAGTGTCAGTTTAACATTTTTATCATGAAGGAAGCTTTTAACTGTTTCATTTATGTTATTTTTAAACTCCTTACTCTGATAAATATTTTTTTCATTTCCACCTAAACAATAGTTTATAAGACGAATAACTGTGGTTTTTCCTATGTTATTACCCGTATTTACCGCACTACTATTTGATGCTTTAGTTTCATCAACAATAAAGTTCATCCCTTTATGGAAAGGGATGTTTCGGATGATGTGTGTATCACACTCTATTAGTAAGGACTTTAAGAACATAGTTTAATCCAGCCATCCTCAGATTTGATTGCTCCTAACAAGTACAACCAGTCCAATGTTAATATAAATAGCATAACAGAAATATCTTCTTCTTCTTTCAGCTCTTGGTAAGCTTCAAAAAAGTCCGAATTGCCACCATGTTTTTTCAATATACCAAGGGTCTTTGCCCCGAGATAATAGAGCTGCCTTTGTGGATGCTTATTTGGATTAATAATCACGTTATGGGTTCCTCCAGTATCTTACAACGGAGAAAACCATCAACCACAAGAATTGACACCGCAAACTCAACATCTTCATATGCAACCGACAAATCGTTGTTCGCGCTATCATCGATTATCTCATGCAAGTTTCTTCTCACTGTATCAATCAGTTGATCTGCATGTTTTCTAATATTTTCCAGAGATTGATCTATTCCCAAAACCTCTCCCTTAGCATTTAGGTACACGTGTTTTATAGCACGTAAAACCCCTTCTTTTTTAGCACTTCCAGCTTTTTCAAACTCACCATATAACGCATTAATTTTACCTTGATAAATTTTATACTCTGTCATCAAAGGTTGATTTGTAACAACATGGTTATGTTTGATTTTATCTTCGATTGAAAAGCCATTTTTTACGGGCGTATCCTCTATACCATCAATATCAACACTGACAATTTTGTTTATTACATCTGTTAGTAAAGATGGTCGCTTATTCAGAGGGCGCTTACTTGATGTTCGCCTTTCCATATCTTGTTCGTGCGACTTTTTCATACTCTTCAAAATTGGTACAGTATACTTGTTGACATCATCAGTTATATCGTGATGGCGAACGCATAGAAGTATTAAGTTATCGTAATCTGCCCGCTGCTCATCCGTCATATCCTTGTTCCAACGCTCCCCTCCCTCATTGGCCGCTTCGATATGGCATATGTTCGAGTTTTTGGCAGAAAACTCATCGCTCATGATTTCCTCACAACCAGGAAAAGAACAACGATTACAAGCAAGCCCGAATAGTCGTTTCAATGTTTTATCTGTATAACTTCTAGGCCCTGCCATCTTTTATGTCCTTGCTTTCTACCATTGCGAAATTAATCATTCTTAAGCTCTAGATAATGCTTTGTTCAGTGTTGGCCTACTTACACTAAAGTGACGTGCCACTTCAGTCTTAGTTACTTCGGGATCTAGCAGCATAGCTTTAGCTTTTCTAATGTCAGAAGGTGATAGCTTTTCCTTTCTTCCACCTTTTCTACCTCTAGCTCTAGCGGCTGCCAATCCTGCTTTTGTTCTCTCAGATATGAGTTTTCGTTCGAACTGAGCAATAGAACCTATCATATGGAAGGCTAGCTCACCTACCGCTGTGGTTGTATCAATGCTTTCATTCAAACTTACGAACTGGACATGTTTAGCTTTAAAACTATCTAAAAGCTCAATCAAGTCCTTTAAGCTTCGTCCTAAACGATCTAAACGTTGCACGACCACCACATCCCCCTCTCTAAGTGAATCGCACATACGTTCTAACTCCGGACGTTTCTTCGATTTGCCACTGAGCTTTTCTCGATAAACTCTTTCACAACCAACAGCGACAAGTTCGTCTACTTGAGGGGTTTCTGACTGTTCGTCAGAACTAACACGAGCATAACCAATTTTCATATGCAACTTGAAACAATCGTAGGTATATTTTACATAGATTTATTTACAGATTATTTTACACAAAAATGCAATCTATTGGCATGAAAATCTCGACCACCGCCACGTAAAATAAACGCTCGTTTGTTTTGCAAGTCAGCATTGTTGACTCAAATGAATCAGCGAACGGTACAGTTACTCCAAGGAGTTGGTGTACCGTTTTGTCGCGAATCGGTACAGTTTCACCAAACTAGGTGTAAGTCCAAATATCTCGAAGTTGCTTAAGCTACAAGGGGTAGTATGAATTCCAGCCACAAGTAAATGCTGAAAACTGTACCAGCCAGACGGTACAGTTAAAAACGGTACACTCGATACTTGCCCCTAATTAACTATAAGCAACTGAACTTATTAACTTACCGCTTGAAAAGGTATCGAGTAGGGTTGCCGAAAACAACACGATACCTAACTCTAGAGATCATTTAGAAACATCCCGTTTCGGCTTACGTTGGTAGTGCCCTGCGTACCAAAACACCCCTCCGACACTGGCGATCGTGGCGATAAGACCAATCAACCAAATCCATAATTCCATAGTTCCCCCTTTGCCTGCACTAGTCATTTCAGAGTAACACAGACGCATATCTATAATTGTTAGTTCCCAGCTCCTTTGTCCAGTAAGATTGAATCCGCTGCATCCTTACGAACCTTTTCCAGATCAACTCCCTCCAGGCGAGCATGAACTCTATCCTCAGCATTCAAACGAGTGCCATCGGTATTAAAAATACTCCCAGCACCAGTTAAGCCATCAAGGTCAATCGCAGATGACTCTGGAAACTTACCATTCGCCTGTAACAATCCTAACCATTCATCGAGGTTTACTTGCTCCCAGTCAACCTCAGCCAAACGGTTCAAAGGAATGCCGTCACATTGAGGTGCCTTCGCAGACCCCCAACTCAGCCCCAACTGCGGTCTGATTTGTTGCTGGATAATTTTTGATAATGGCGAACTGAAACAACAGTAAGTTTGACGCTTCTCGATACAAGCACCAAGCACTTTTGTTTTGCAATATGACCCAACCTGATGGCAACTATTCAAAGCTCTTTTTGCATTAAGCTCAAATTCTTCTTCTTCACATTTCCACACAATCTGAATGATCATCATTGCCACGACGTAAGCGGTATATGCGGCCATAATGCCGCTGAGCATACTCGCCGCTTGTTCTCCGACTATTTGTTCCATCATCCCCTCGGGTGCATCAACAGCAACACCTGTGCTCCCCGTAGCAGATGCATTACCAAGAGCCTTACCTGTAATTTTGGCGATTTCATCCTTTAACGCTTGGATAGCCTCTTTAGCTAAGTCGGTTATTGGCTTAGTAAAGTTATCAATAGCACCTGTAATATTTTCCATATAAGACGTGAAAGGTTTCGTTATCTCTGTCCACCCACTTATAGCAGGATCACGGATAGCCTGATATGCACCTTTTATTGCACTGCCATCTTGAAGAGAAAGAATTGCACCGTCCAGTTTCGGCACTGACATGATAAGTGTGAGATAATCCCCCATCGATAAGCCGCTAGGCTTTTCACAACAATCCTGAGCGCCGCCAACCGCTACCTTACACTCGCCTTGATCACCGCTAAACGCTTTACAATATGTGTTGTTCTCTCCTGTAATATCTTCACAGCTCATATCCTGAGTCATGAACTGTGCCGCATTTAACAATGCAGAAGCTCTTGCAAAATCAGCACTCTGAGTTTTGTTTATATCAAGGCAATCATCCCCCATACATCGGATTGGCCCACCACATGAATACTCGGTTTCTTTTTCTAAGCTAGGTACTTCTACATCGTAACCACAATCATATTTCTCTTCATGTACATAACAGTTACCTTGTGAGCCTCTCGCTCCATCAACACACTCTGAGCTAATGAAACCACATTGGGGGTTATCTTCATATTTTTTACACTGCTCAATATCTTGGTAATTTTCCAGACATTGCTCGTTGCCATCTTTATCGAACCAACAAGTTCCTTGCCCCTGGTTAAATGAACATTCTAATTGTGAGACATCTACTCGTGCAGCTAACTTCGGTACATTGGGCAAAGGCGGTTCACCAAGTAAATTATAAACAGGATCGCCTTTACATACTTGGAAGCCAGAAAGCATTACGCACGTATCATCATTAGATGGTGAAGCACTATAAGAACCCGTACAGAACTCCTCTAATGAAGCAATCCCATTCTCAATGCAACTTTGAGGCGTCCATCTATCGGAGACAACGGTAAGATTCTGCGCAAACTTTAAGAGTAAAGGCCCTGAGAAGTAATCAGCTAATGGTGTACCAATGCTCTTTACTTCCCCACTGTTGTGAAAAGAAAAAAGCTCTACTTGATTTGAAGCTAGTGCAGAGATTGCTGCTGACTTATTTCCAGCGGAATCATCGTTCCCCACTAACACAAGAACCTTTCGAATATCCCCTCCACGCCATTGGTAATGATTCGCAGCCCATGTAATAGCATCAAATGGGTAAGTAGGTGCGCTAGCTGCATTCACGCCATCTAGCCAAGTTTTAAAAGCGTTAAAATCCGGAGTCAATTCCACACGATTAAAGATATAATCACTGTGCCTGTAAACAGCACCTCCAAGCCTTAAATCATCACTACCATCTTGTGTTAGCAATTGAGCAAAAGCCCCTACGTTGTTCCTTAAATCGTGAATGACCCCACCCATTGAACCCGAATTATCAATAAGAAAGACAATATCAGCTGGCTCTGCGGCAATCTCTATCGTATGAGTGATAGCACAGTTACCTTTAGGCTTATACAGTCGGTCACATGAATAATAATCAGGCACATGTGACTTAATGGTTTTATCTTTGATAATGGTTTCAGCCGAACAATCCCCAAACCCCTCGGCTATTATGTCGATATTGTCGTAGGTCTCTCGGCTAAGATTCATCAACGGATCATTGCTGAAATCGGGCTTGGACTGGTTCGTGGCATCGAGGAGAACCTTATAAGCAGCTCCAGAAACCGAAGGGTTATCGCTGTTAGCATCATGCCACAGGGAGCTTTTAGTGTTGCTCCCTACATCATCCATCCCATCACTGGAGTCCCAGATATTTTTCAGGACGTCCACATTAGGTTGTGTACCGTCTGCAAAATAGTCACTTAACGGATCATCGTTCTGGCCTGATGTGCCAGGGAAAAGATCATTCACATTGATGGCTTCACCGCCGCTAAAGTGAACATTGCCAGCCTCATATGAGGGCTGCTCAAACTCTGCGGCCATTTCAAGACCAAAATTTTGAGCTTCTCGACCAGTCTTAGCAGGATTTGTTGGTTGATTTGTATATCCGTGGGTTGGCAACAGTGACATTGTGACAATAAGCACACACGAGATAAACCTTGATGTGGGGTGATGAACCATAGACGATACCTCCGTTTTCAATGGTTCATGCTATTTCAGTATTTAAAATTCTTACGCACCTGTAATTGCCCATTTGGGGTGTATTTGGCATCAAACTGTCGTAATCGTTGCTTCTTTTTTTGTGCTACTAGCTTGTGGTGAGCTTAAGCAGAAAGGGCAATTCACAGATGTTCGTTGATTCACTGATGTAAAGTAATTGCACTTACAGCTAGGACATGTCTCTATCATCGCTTCACCAGACCGCAGCTCTTGGGCTAAACACCATGCGTCTGTAATATCTAGCATCTGCCAGCGCGCTCCATGCATACCAAGCGTTTCACTTCTGACTGCGCTGTAAAGTTTATACGCAGAATGAAGAGTATTGATGTTGATAGATCGCAATGCTGCTTTTCCTGTGATATTAAAATAGAGCTGCATTAGCAGTGATGCTTCTATCTTTGAGGTGTGACTATGGATAATTGTTGCACCACCACGAACTTTGTGGCTCTTCCTACGGATCGTAAGTCCTTCATCTTTGAGTTCTTTGTATAATCTGCGAATCTGCTTATAAGTGAGCCCGGTTTCGATCATGATAATTTGGCTTATGTAGCCTATGAGTGCCATATTCCTAGCTATGCCCCATCGTGACAAGTTACTGTTACAGCTCATATCTGCCTCCAGTGCTTAAAGATTGTTGATGTTTTTTTAAGATGAGATGAGTAACGTGGCATTCGTCACTCTCCAGAATTTCTTTCACCAGTTCGGGAGAGAAACGGATTACAAATGGCATATCCTTGTCACAGGCTAAGC
This sequence comes from Vibrio sp. Y20_XG_PY13, assembly GCF_024181925.1. Classification (NCBI taxonomy): domain Bacteria; kingdom Pseudomonadati; phylum Pseudomonadota; class Gammaproteobacteria; order Vibrionales; family Vibrionaceae; genus Vibrio; species Vibrio sp. Y20_XG_PY13. The sequence goes on from NZ_JAMZAL010000012.1 coordinate 16,415, forward strand.
TACGAAGCTGGTTGTCGGTGGCTGCGGCCACCGATTTGGTTAGGGATGTAGTTACATCAAATATCTGGGCTGCTATGTCCGTATTGTCATGTGCTATTCGGCCCATGAGCAGCCAATAGGCGGAGCTGAGCCCAGCATCCTGATTATTTATAAGACTGACGTGATCATAGTGACCTTCTAGGTACTCGATGTAGTCCTTTTCACAACCAGAGAGTTTGAAGGAGATTATGGCACCAGATGACAACAGTTTGAGTTGACTTTCGCTTGCCGAAGCCAAAGCGGCCACAGTATCCAATGGAAGAGAAAATTGCTCGGAGACTTCTTTCGGATAAAGGCTGGACAGGCTTTTCAAAAGCGTCCATAGGCACAGATCAAATTCAAATACGTTTTCATTAAATCGGGCTACACCAAAACTCTTTTGAGCATGATCTATCATTTTCGGAATCAAGGAGCTGCTATTACATGTCATTGAAACGCTCTCCTCTATCAGTTTTTTCTGACTAAGCTAGGACGAGCAATAAACAGTGCTGTAACAACGGCCGGAAACGCTAGTGCATATAACCATTGCTTTGTCTCAATACCGCTGAATGTTACAGTTGCTGCTACACCCAGCGTATAGCTAACTCCTACCCAATAAATTAACCTCTTCATTATTTTCATCCTTTAGTAATACGACAAATTTTTCACACCCTAGCTGTTCCAAATATTTTTTAGCTGTCTCAATTTTCAATTCGCGCCTACCTCCTCTTTTTGAAATAAGAATCTCAGCGTTAACTTCAATCTGAAAATAGTTTTTTCTGACTTCCCTCAGAATTACAATTTCAACTTTGTTCTGACGGAACATTTTTAATAAATCAACATGTTTCATAAATAACCTAGATATAAATTTATACTTTCCCGTTTGAGGGTCAAGTGGGAGATCAAAAAACACACATGATATTTTTTTATGAAATCATTTTATGGTCTTTTAATTTTATAGTCCGACCATATTTTGTCTCTTAAAACTAAGCATTCTTCATTCTCTTTCACTATGATGAGAAATAATTTCTCATACTCCTTTGAATACAAGAGAAAAGGATTCCGTCTTTGTCCAGCGATGATAGTCGCCCGAACATGTATCATCGACAATATAGACTCTGTTTTTTCCAACATAAGCTCTAGGGCTTTCCCGCTTACCACAATCACTTTTCCCTCATATTCAAGCGATACTCTTCCTACAAGCCAGGGACCTCTCCCCCTGATAATTTGTATTTTAAGTTCTTCAAGTAAATAACCTAAATCTCTATTTTTATTTATCATCTAAATTCCTCCACTCGCATTGACAAAAATAAATTCCATGTTAAATGTCAATTAGGGACATCTAAATTAATAGAGGATCAGTAATGTTCAGAGAAACAATTAAGTTTTCAGCCTTCATGGCTGCTTTGTTCTTTTGTGTCAAAGTAGCCGGTATTTTGGGTCTGATTGTTTTAATCATTGCCGTGTGCTTCTATGCCCAATGGCTCAATGGCCGCTCAGCATCTTCAATACTGAATGTTAATGATATTGAAAATAAATACACAACAAACAGTCTCAGAGACACTCAATCTTGGTCATCAAGCTACTGTTACGGATCGAATGAGCACCCATACGATCCGCACATTAGCTCAGTTGAAAGAACCTACTGACCTCTGCTTACACTCATATATCGCGCCACTGGATTAAGATACCCAGCAGCTTGATCTTTACCCGCATCTGCGGAAGTCTGGATGATGTTGCTCATACGGTCAGCAAGTTCAGTGTCGCCAACCTCAGTTCGCATCTGCTCCCTCAAGTTGGTGACTTGCTGTTCATCCCCTGTCAATGCAGCTGCGAACAACTGAGCACCTGTTTGATTGAGCCCGGCTTCGGCCCCGGCAACCGTAGCCATACTCCTAAACTCATCACCATATTGCTCAACAAACTGTTCCGCAGCTTCAACACTGTGTTCACTAGCAGCAGCCAATGCTGACGCAAAAAACATCCCTCTCTCCTGGAGACTCATTCCTTTCGCTGCTTCGGAGAGATCCGATTCACCAGTCAGCCACTCTTTAGCTGCGTTGTATCCTGATACGCCCGCTCCCATAATACCGCGACCAAGGGAAGCCATTCCTGTTAATGCCTTACCTGCACCCCCCCATTCCTGCTCAACGTATTCATCACCACGCTTAGCATCTTCAATGAATTGATCACGCTGCTCAGAGGTCATACTGGCAAGACGACCCATTGAGCTTCCAAAATTATCAGAGAAGCCATCTACAGCAGCTCCTGCTCCACCAAATAATTTCTCGATAAATCGGCCAGCTCCTTCGGCTGTAGCGAAAACCTGAGATGAAGTTGAGGGAGCAACATCATTAGCCATAATGCGGTTGCGTAGCTCCCCTAAACGTTGCCCTGTAAAATCGCTCCGATTTTGACCGTGTTGCGCGTTTACGTTATCCAGGTTCTCACCGTGAGCGGCATAAACATCGCTATCTCCTCCGGGAAGATCCGTTTTAGGTTTGGCTTTCTGCTCAGCTGTCATCAATTTAGGGGCGTTCAAGTTTTTCTCCCCTTGGGTGATTAGTGTGCTATCTATTTGGGGAGCCCCGCTATCGAAATGGCTGTGCCTTTGCGCCTCACTGGCATTTGCAATCGGTTTTTTAGCTCCAATTGTTCCTGCAACAATTTCCGCTGCCTGAGTTCTATGTTGCAAATCTTCTGAGTTAAGCATCGCATACAGAGCCCCACCCACTGAAGCCCGGTCTCCGTCCATACCAAGACCTTTATAATGTCGTGCTCGATTAGTTGCGGCCTGGCGTAACTCACTAGGAGCCTGCCGCATGTATTGGCTCAAATTCGCCATTGACGCCTGATCACTCAAAACCGATCCAGCAATAGCTTGCATGTCTGCTGACGTCACACTGCCCAGCACTTCTTGAGCACTTGCTAACCGCTGATAGGTATCCTGAGCAGTCAGCATCTGGGAGGCAGTATGAGTCAGTCCACGACGCTGATCCTCACCAACAGACTCAGTAAACCGCTGCGTTTTATCGTCACTAATCTGATTAGCAACATCATTGGTCAGTGCTGCTGTATCATCCTTGGAGAACCCAATGTCATTAGCAATTCGATCCAAATCCTTCGTCATTTGAGTTCTTGCGGCAGTTGAGCGGGTTTCAGCATTTGCACTGAGGTCTCCTCTCATATCTACAGGATTTTCTGCTCCAGCCGCTTTAGCAGCTTTTCTGGCAACCGAACCAGCTGGCCCCATTAAACTAGAAACCAACTTTCCTGCATCCACGCCAGCACTAATTCTGGCACCAATCGCACCAATAACTGCGTTGGTCTGAGATCCATCAAGGCCATGCTCTTTAGCGTACTGTTGACCAGCATTCACTATCGCTTTGGCTTGACTGCTATCAGATGCCCTCAGCATCTGCCCAAAGCTCTGGAGTCGTTGATAGGACTTGTCAGCACTATTCCCAGAGAAGAATGAGTTCGAGAGCTGATTCTGAAAAGCGTCTTGGGCAACCGCCGCTCTTGCATGTCCACTGCTTACCATTTCAGAAGACATTTTAGAGAAATTCATTTTATCAATTAGGCCATTAGCACCTCCCTGTAAGCCGCCCTGAAGAGCATTGAAAGCGTGGGCTGGCATTTGTTGGGCTAACGGCGCAGGTTGCAGTAAGTCAGGGGAAGAGATCTTCTCATTGATATGATCACCACCACTCATGCGGCCAGCCAGAGAGTTCAGTGAGTAAATTGACCCAGAAACAATGAACAAAGTAAGGACTGGTATGGCAGAAGCCATCATTCCACCGACAGCAAGATCATTGCTCATCATATCCGTTACGTGAAGAATCCCCTCGAAGCTTGTTGGATCACCGCCAGAAGTGATGTAGTCCTGTAAGGAGGCAGTGCTGCGATTATAGATAAAGAGATTCACCACAGCCAAAACTGGCATCCATAGCTGAATCCAGATCAACGTCATAAAGTATTTAAAGACCAGTTGAATCCCCATCATTCCCAGCACGATGAGCAGCCCCATTAGCGGCACAATGGCGTATACCAGAGCTTCTATAAATGTCAGCATCGGCCTGACAACAGTAGCAAATACCGATTGCTCCGCAGTCCACTGAGTATTTCGCTGCTGCACCGCCTGCTCAATCATCAGTGAGGCAGTGCCTTGCTGTATGGACTCGTAATATTGCCCCATGCCCTCGGTTAGCACCGGGGTTAGGATCGCTGCCTTGAGCATGTCAGAGCTAATGATTCCTGTTGCCGACAGGTCATTAAGCGCGTTGTTTGTTTCCGCCACAGGATTAACGCCACTTGTACCAGCGACAGTCAGACCCAGTAGGTAATTGATCGATTCATGAGAAGTTCCAGAGTCGAATGCCGTATCCGTGGCAACCATTAGATCAGTCCAGGCGTCAGTACAATTTGGAGTTGTCGACCCACTAGGTGACACAAAAATCTCAGTACCATAGACCGTTGACGAAAAGCGCAATGCCTCGCGCCAGGTCAGATTCTTCAAATTCGATTCGGATACGTCAGCCAACTGATAACGGATAGCGGTACAGTCAGCAACGTAGTTTCGCCAGCTACGCTGCATGTCCGCTGAGCCACCTCCGACAGCACTATCCCAGCTAGCCCAGAGTGCGGCATTTCCCGCAAGCTGGCGTTGCGCACTGATCAACTCTAATGAGGACAGAAACCCTTTCCGCGTTATCTGAGGTGTAATAGTCGCAAACCCGGTCTCGAACTTGTCGGTCAGGACATAGCCGATATTCGAGATCATTCCCCCAATCGCCGCAGGTCCCATGGGTACGTTGGCAACAACACGGACATCACCAGTGTAGGCATCCTCGATTTTGACCAGAGATGATGCCCCGAAAAACATTGCATATACAATCCAGCCGATAAGCACCTGCTGGATCTCAATACCACGCCCTCCCTGTACCACCCCCTTGACGCACACAATAACCACGGAGACCAAGAGCCCGATGGAAGCCATTTTAGTGAAGTCATTCGTACCAGTGATCATCGCAACAGCAATCAGTACCTGCTCTAGTAGCTCTGAATCACCGATGCTATAAATCGTAAACTCAGGCATCTACGCACCTCCCCTAGAACTGGTGAGGCTGAGACGTTGCGCCTGAACATTTTTGATGATTTGGTTGTAGCGAGTCACAATGTCACTGACTGAACCGTACTGCTCGACCATCTGCCGATGTTCGTTCTCGATGTTTTTACGCGCTCGCTCTAACTGATCCATCACCTCATTTTTATGCGGTGAGTCGGCATTGGATACCGCTAATTCTGCCGCCGAAATCATCTGTGTCGCTAGGTCGTACACCATCGCATTGGCAATAACAGTAGCACTTTCATCTGCAAATGAAGTAGCAACACTGTCAGAGAGAACTGCCAAGTTACGAATGATTGTGCCTACCGAGGCTGGAAGGTTTGTGATCAGTGCTTGCTCATCTGAAGTGATCGAACCAATATTACTCCTGTACTTGAAAACAATTCCCGGTCGAGAATTTGTTCCTGTGAACGCTTCATAAATTTTTTGACGAACGCTGGTTATGGTGACAGTTTGTCTCGCTGGCGCTAAGCAGTCATCATCACAATCATAGATTTTGACTTGACCACCTCCTACAAGATCCGAAAGGGAAACTAATCCCCCAGGCAGGCGCGATACAGGGTTAGTATCACCTCCACTGGCATCTGCCACCAAATCGCCAACGATCACCGAACCAGTAAGTGAAAGCATCGCCTCAAGCAGGGCAGTGTCACCATATTGAAACCAGGTACTTACGGAGTTAACTTTCAGTTGCTTCCAAACAATATTACCGATCATTTCTTGATATTTGGCTGGATCGTTATTCTTCAATTTCCGTAGTGGAGTTTCCCCGTCTTGTTCTTGTACCGAACCGAACATATCGTCATAAAGCCCAGCCCCCGTTGCCTTAATAGATGCCTTGGTTTTATGCTGAATATCAAATGCCGATGTCGCGTCATTAACAATCCCTTGCGCCAATTGGCAGCTATTCGCTAAGTGCTGGTTTAATGCTTGAACCTTTTTCTGAAAGTTCTCCATCCACTTCGCCCCATCCGGGAAAACGTTATCCAGAGCCAACTGGAACGCATAACCTTTTGCGTTGGCCGCAACTGCTCGCATCATCGTGACTAGCTGCTCTGCGTTAATAAATGAGAACGACCCGCCAAACATATCAACCCCACCACATCCTGCCTTCCAGGATGGCGGAGTAAAGGAAACAAGGTTCTGCTCATAGATGCGTGACTTAACGGTATAGCGCCCCCCAGTGAAGACCCCCCGACGCTGTGACTCATGGACACCAGGCAAAGTGGTATTGCTCATTTCATTGAATAAGCGATCCATTTCAGACTGTAGCCCCCCGGCGGAAACCGGGGCGGTTACTGTCAATGCAGCGATAATCGCCGCCAAAATTGTTTTCCGCATAATAGAAACTCTCCATCCGACTTTGAGTTTCTATTTTCTCAATCATTAGGGCTATTCCTTAGCGCTCTAATTGCCCACTTTGGGAGCAATCGGGATTAACTTTAAATTGTTCTTTCGTGACAGGTTAAAAACATTTGAAAAAGCCACTTTCTTAGACTTGCGTTTATGGTTTTCCATGAGATGTTATATATGAAACAAATCTCACCAAATGGAGAATGACGAATGAACCACAAATTGACACTGTTATTATCAACTATCATTTGCAGCCTCTTTTTAAACGGCTGCGCTGTATCACCAAAGCAATATGATACACAACAGAGTAGAGCACTAAACATTGCTAGAGCTGGCGGGATTTACGATCAAGACTTACAAGACTCCTCAGATGGTACTAACTCCTACAAAAAATCACTTTTGCTTCGCGCACTAAATGCAACAGCCCTGCTAACTTCACTCGATGCGCCATTGTCTGGGATGACTGGCGCTCAGACTCTAGCATTCAATGCAGGAAATATCATGGCGACACCTGATAACCCGTCCGCTCGCCCATCGTTAATGGCCTGGATGCCCAAAACAGAAGCTACTAATAAAGATAATGCACGTATCAAATTCGAGGAACTTGTGGATGCAAGCCTAATAAATACAGCCCAGAATATGGGAATAATCGTTGAAAAACTGGCCGACAAAGGTATTACAATGCCAAAACTGAATGGCTGGGATATCAATATATGGACAGTGGATGCGCCTCAGTTCGGCTGCAAACCTGAGCATTGCGTAATTGCAACTCACGTGGCTCGGATAAATGATTGGCAAACACCTGAATTTATCACTTCTGGGCCAGGTGCAAGTTTTATTCTAGATTCTAATCACCCTAGTCAATACAGCCGAATTATTTTCCAGCAGACAACTGAAAAGGTTTCCTTTCCGGTCGATGAATTCTATCGGCAGTTAAGTGCCAGCCTCCCTGTATGGTCAGCTATGTACTTTCCTCCCAATACCGTCTTTAAGGATGGGCAAACACTACCTTACCCGGTGCTTTATGAACATGGTCAACAGCTTATGTTCGTAACTCCTCAAAGCTAACTGAAACCATATAAGGGCGGAACTAGCGACGATGCATACCAGTTCCTCGATGGAAACAAAACTATGATGACATTAACGACCGTATCAGAACAACTAAGTAGTACCCAGAGCCGAGTATTTTGGCGTGTGGGTACCCAACGAAAAGGCATACTCAATGTCACCCTCGATTTTGAAAACGACGATAGCGCCTTACTCTGCGAGCTATGTGCTATCCGCCACTTACTAATTGAGAGCCAAGTGTTTGGCCGTGTGCCAGGTACAGGAAAGGGCTATAAACTGGTTGTATCAAAAGGTGCAATTAAAAAGCTGGCACGAGGAAGATCCGACAAGAAGTACGCCCAAAAGTTTGCCGCCTTCCTGCAATCTCGCCTGGCTGGAGTGCTGATCGAGGTCTCTACTAAAACGGATTTCATGGCCGACACCGAAAAGGAGGCAACAGAGCAACTGCTTGCTGAACGTAAACGCTACGCAGGCACCTTTGATGCTACCGAAACACCTGCAATGGGCACGGTCTTGGTAACAGATCACGCTGTATCACGATACAATCAACGGATCACCTCAGGTAAACCCAAAGCCCCGTGGCTGTCACTGGTCAAACGCATCCAGAACCCGGAGCTTCGCATTTACCCTCTTGCGGAACGAGAGCGCCGTCGTAAAGCCAAGAAATATGGCACTGCTGATAACGTGGAGGAGTGGGGGCACCCGAGCAGTGAGTTCCACTTCCTAGTACTGAACGATCAGGGCACCAGAACACTCGTTACCGCCTACAAACGCTAGACCAGAAACGAAAAAAGCCGGGTTTCCCCGGCTTTTTCAAGATCAATGAACAGTTTCATCGACACCGAACGCTTTCTCCCAGGATTCACCACTTTCAGCAGCATCTAGGTCGATAACGAATTCCAGCTCGATGCGATCCAGTTCCAGCGACCGCATTTCACATTGTTCAGCAACCAGCTCTCGGTAACGGTTTTCAGCTTCATCGTGAGATGTCGCTGAAATCGTCTCTGAGAACAGTTCCTGATGTTTGTGAGTGTTGAAAGCGTAAAATATGGTGCCAACAACATCGTAGTTGCGCGTAGCGCATTGAGTTTGTACCGACATAACAGTCTCCTAATACGGTTAGGCCGGGAATCCCCACCGGGATTTTCCCGGCAAGGGTGCTGTTTGATTTAATAAATTACTTTATCGACCAACGCGCCAAAAGCGGCCGTTGCATCAATATACGAGTCATAAGTACGGTCAGTGACCTGCTTACGCAGGCCGTACTCATCTTCATAAATCCCCAAGAATAGACATCCATCACTATCAGGAAACGGAGAGACTTGATTGAACAAAGCGCCAATCTCGTCTCCAGTTGCTTGTTGATAGGTGGTTTTCATCATATCCAGAGCAGTTTCCTCAGTGATCACATCGAACAGGCTCATTAGCACACCTCTAGGCAGCGGTTAAACGCTGATAAGCGGCGTGGCTCACGACCAATCTGGCCGTCGATTGGCGCAGACTCGATGAAAGCACTAGGCGTTTTGTGAGTTTTAGGCTCGCGGCTGAGCCACTCACCAACAACCGAGTTGTCACTCACTTGGGTAGGCATTACGGCCTTTACAGGCCGCTTCTTAGAAAGACCTAACGCAGTTTTGAGCAGATACAGCATTCCGCGAGCAAGCAAGGTTGCTGAAGCCGCAAATAGTGCGACGGTAACGATCATGACTAAGAAGAAAGTGGTTGCAGACATAGCTTCACCTCATATTGTTGAGGGAGCTATCCCCACATGGGATTCGCTCCCGAGTGGGTTTAAAGTTAATTTGCTGTTTGTTTTTGGCGACCAGCTATCGCACTTATCAGCTACAAGAGCTGAATGAGCTTCCAAGATAACAGGCTGTTCTACTTAGACAAATCGCTCCAACTGCCCTTTTGGGGCGACAAACTGTTCAGCATCCCTCCCCCCAAGAAAGCGATTAACCCCATTTGAACACCAATTACGTCTCAGCTCAGTCAGAACAGCGACTTTCACATGTGAAAGTGAATCCAGTCCGTCATTGAAATCAGCAACTTTACCCTCCATATAACATAGGGATAATTAACCTCTGGAGTACCTATGACCGACAATACAGCAATGGAAGCACTATTCATCCAGCAGCGCCTGCAAATCATGAATCTGGGCGTGCATCATAACGAGTTTTCTGACTCTTACCTGCACGCTTGGGAGTCTGGCACCTATCCGCTCCTACAAGACACCGATGGTAGTGTGATCAGGATGCCTCATGAACCCTATGCCGAGTTCTTCAAGACCCCAAAAGACAAAGTGCAACGGCTATTTGATCGCTTATGTACAGCATGGGACGCCAAAGAAGAACTGACTTTCTATGCCCTGGAAGATGAGCTAGGCGTTCGCGGTGGCTATGGTAGTGAATGGGATCGCGTCGATCTCATCAAGATTTGCCGTTACTTGTACCTGGAGCGTTCGTTTGACGAAGAGTTCTGGAAAACTCTGATCACGCCGATGGAACACCCTTCCGAAGCATCATCTATCCTTCGTGAATTTAACCGTGAGCGTGACATATACTTCATGTAATGAATTCACAGTTCCGGAGGTCTCGGTGGATCTCCGGGGCGCTTTAGCAGCACCTGCCAGAGCACACGAAAAGCATAAAAGTGAGTCGCCAGTGTTTTCTGTGTCAGATCTGACTTTCTGGCATAGTATCGGTGGATATGTGCCCGACCGATTTGAGGTGGTGTACTCACCCCTGGTTCATTGGCCGCAATGTCATTGCACGCATTTACCAGCAGCCGGATCTGAGCTCTCCTTGTCTGCTTACCACCGTGGCGTAGATATGAATGCGACCGTTCTTTAATCCATTTTTCCATATCCGCTCACCCCAAGTACGAATTTGTCACGTCGACACGACCGTGACCCAGTTCTTTTGCTATTTGCATCCTGACCTCACGATCAAGAGACTTTGCTGTTTCAACGCTAATTCCCTTTTCTCTGGAAATATATTTATGATGTGCGTTGCCATGTTTTATTCCCGCTTTGACTGGACATTTCACACCAGATAATTTCTCATACCTATTTTGAGCATACGCATGACGCTCACCGTGGAATTTAACACCCAATCTTGCCGCTTCTTTGTAAGCATCCTGCCGAAACTCTTTATAGCTCTGTTCGGCTGGGATCATACTGCGACCATTTTGAATATCCCTAGCATGCTCTAGCGCTTTAATTTGTGATTGCTCAAAAATAGGAACAAAACGAGGGCGACCTCCTTTCGTTCCGTCTCTTATTTCTACACATCCTTTACTCTGGGCTTGAGCCAGAGCTTTATCTGCATTCAATTTTGCAGACTCTTCAAACCTGAGACCTAGTTCTCGTTGCAAATTTAACAATGCTCCAGTTCGCTCAGTTGCAATGTAAGTTGCTTTATCGTGACGCTCCTGAGAAATACTTTTGTCCCCTTCACTAATGCCACTCCGCTTAGGTAAATCACCTTGTTTTACTGGATCAACACGAACCTTATTATCTCCACGAGCGATTTCCATTACTCTATTAACCGCACTTAAATAGTTTTGTGCCGTTGATGCTTTTATCTCACCATTTTCAAAACGATCTCTTAAATGATCCGCGTACTGCATTAAGTGTGAAACTTCAACTTTTCTAAGATCTTTAATTCCCTGTTCAGCTTTGACCCAGGAGCAAAATACATTCCAGCGGTCATGGATCGTGCTAATAGACTCAAATGACTTGTACTCTTCTTTCAGCGCATTTAACCCGGCATAGCCCATGTCACGACTTTTAAGGCCAAAGTTTTTGGCATCCGGATTCATTCGTTCACATCGCACTGATGCTCCCCTCTTAGTTGTTCTGTCCTCATTAGCCATGCCCCTAACTGGTGTTAAGTGATATGCAGTTTTTGATGGCAGCTCTGCGTGCTGCTGGCTAAGCGGTTCTCGCCGCTTCAAAGGGCAGATAAGACGATGCCCACGTCTACTTTATTACGACCAAACATTGCTATGGCAGGGGCTCTGCTCTCAACCGTCTGGCCTGCCTGAAATGGCAAACTGACGGCAGATCCGGCTGATGTCATCGTCTCTGATTCCTTCCCAATACTGGAAAGGACCCGGCGAAGCCGGGATTTTTCGCGCGTTTTCCCGCGCGGGTCGAAAGCCTAGCGCCGTTGAGGCGCAAGGCTTTCGTCGGGTGGCTAGCCCCCCGTCTCTGTTCCCTGACGGTAGACAGAGACGGGGGCGAAGCATCAGCTCCACAGCAATAGCAACATCAGTTACAGGTTGTTGCTTAGGAGGAGATCGAGCACTTTTGACTGGCTCAGGAGGGAGCCTAGAAGCTGAGACCTTTGGCTGATCGCAGGTAAGAAGCATTGTGCAGCGCAAAACGCATACAGCAATGCAGCAGCACAACGCTGCAAACAATAAGAATAGAAACATGATGTTTCCTCCGTTCTGTTAGATTTCAGGCGGAGGAGTGCCCTATCAGGGGTCACATCCCCCAGATGGGTTAACTATGTAGAGCCATTCGGCTGTAAGTATTTTGAAGTGGTTTATGCTATTTCTTGGTAACGATGACTAGCTATCAACGACCGACTTTGAGCGGTATTCCATCTTTTATGATAGTTTCGTTAGTCTGTGTGTCAACTGCTATCAAAAGAGGCTTTTTAGGTTGCTTTTCGACGTAATTTTCAGTCCTATCGTCACAACTGTTAATCCAAAAGCAACTTTTCGAGGGCTCTCAAACATACACATACAAACATACCTGTTGCCGTAATCAAAATACTATCTTGAGATAGTATTTTGACATGAGAAACATGAATCTACGCTGCGAAGGAAAATACATATGCCGTTTATTGGACATGACACGGTTAATGATAAACGTGTCAACATCCTTAACTACGAAGACCCGAGAGCAATATTTAAACGAGGTCAAATAGTATGTCGATACTGTAAAGAGGAATTGGTGATCAGAGGAAACTCTAGAATAAGCGTACCCAAAATACACTTCATGCACCTATCAAATGAGTGCAAAGGAGAATACAAACATCATCCAGAAAGTCCCGAACACTTATTCTTTAAAGAGCTCCTTTCAAGGGACTTAGCCAAAGATCTTGATGAGTATAGCAATGCACGTGTAGAGCTCGAATGTCCTGTTGAATCCATAAAGCGAATCATTGATGTTGCTTTTATCTTCCCTAATGGATGGGTTGTTGCCCATGAAGTTCAGTTAAGTGCGATCACACCCAATGAGTTAGAGGAGAGAACGAATGATTACAGAAAAGCAGGAATTGACGTTACTTGGTGGCTTGGGAAGCAGGCAAATACCCAAAAAAATCGCCAATGGTGCTACGAAAAACTGGGTGAGTGCCACACCATTGATTACGAAAAGCTGGTCGAACATTCAGCCAAGTGAAAAAGCTGTGAAATATGGAAGCTCTGAGCCTAAATTTTTCACCTCCTTTTGGTGGTCGCTATCGATTGAAAATTCTAGCGAATTTAATTACCCAATGCTCCCTGCGGATAGACAAAGAATGCCGAATCAAACAATGCTCTCTTATACACTCATTCACCGCTTACTATTTGCTACACTTCAATGCTGGGCTACAACATCGTCAATAGAAAAATCGCGATTAATGAATGGGATAGGAACCCCTAAAAGCCAAGCGCAAGCAGCAGCCCTATTAGGAGCTTGGGAAGGTGTTGGATTTTTAACGAAAGAAGGAAAAGGAAAAACAGCATCGTACAAGATAGTTGATGGCTATAAGGCAGGAAATTGGCCAGGAGCCACAAATGAGCAACGAAAACAGTGCTACCAAAGAATACTAAGAAACATACCATTGGGCATAAATCTGAATGCAGTCAAAATAAGGGCTGTATGCTTAAAGAAAATAACTTATGAAGCCGCAGACTTTACTCTTTAACGGTAAAGCTTGAGCTAGAGAGCAAATCAAGTAGCTCAATTATGAGCTATTTTATAAAAATTTAGGTCATTGAAACCTTGAAGCCATTTGTTATTTATTACACAGGCTATGATTGATAGAGGTGATAGCTTGAAATACAACGCAACTCGACAGTCTTTTCCCCCTAACCTTGATATGTGGCCTGTAGGTTCGGCAGAACGCTTAATACATGGATGCTGGCTGTTGAACATTATGAGGCTCCATACGTTCACCAATGAGTGTGGCGAAACGCTCCAGGAAACGTACAATGAAATTAATCATAGAATAGGTGTAAATACGGTTTACATTGACCTTCTTACCTTAGGGGTGAATTATAGAAATGCGTCACAAATCTTAAATATCATCAGGAACAATGAACAACCGACTTGGGTTTGGTTTACCAACTGCGACGCTCTATTAGATACTTCGCTTGCTGGTTGGCTACGATCGATTCTAACTACCTGTGATGTGGAGCATCTAAGAGTGGCTTTTCTTCTCGATAACAAAATGCAATACAGGAGCATATTTCAACATTATTCAGCACCACTTTACAAAAGTACTACATATCTAGTTCTTAAAGTGAACTAAAGCTTGTTGAAAAATACTGTTTATTTGGAGTCTCTGTAATAGCCTCATCCCTCGTAATCAAAGAAAATTTCAATCTAGTTTTCGTATTCACATGTTTACCTCTTTCCGTTTTTCATCGATGTAATTAGCTAAGTCAATTAAGCTAACTAAATACTCCGCCTTTTGCGACTCACGCCAAGCTGGGATAGGTAATCGATTTGCCGTTGCGCGATCTTTCGCAGTACGTGGCGCTAAGCCAAAATATTTCTCACATATTTGTCCTAAAGGTACAACTGGTGTATTAAATTCCGCCATCAGTAAAAAAAGTGTATTCATAGAAAGACCAATATCCATTCCTCAACTAAACGCCATCATTTTCGTTTATTTCAACATGCGAGACATACCGCGGATCTGCCCTTTCTAGGCACTTAGAGACGTTTTTTAAGTGGAAAGCCTGTCAAGGGTTCCAGTGGCCGTTCTCCGGGCTTTAAAGCGCCAGCCTTGCCCTGCTATGGAAAAATGAACTAAACGCGCTCTATGAGCTAAAGCGGCCACCCCTTGACTGGATTGGAACGTAATAGCCTTGACTTAGGAGGTTGGCTTTAGGCCGAAGGCCGCGCCATCCTCCTGAGTCCCCGGCGGCGAGGGGTTCCCCCCTTGGGGGGCGGAGGGGGGTATCACTGGCCCCTAGCTTTAGCTAGGAAATGGCCAGGCATTATTTTCTTTTCCTCATAACTCACAGAAAGTGAGATATAGAAATATATATGTATTTATTAGAAAGATATGAAAGAGCGGGTTTTGCGCATAACTTCGTTATGGTCGCAGATAAACTAATCTACCCGCTTGCAGATAAGAGTGGATAATAAAAATAATCCACAAGTAAGGCCGCAGAAATCCCCTGAACGCATCAATAATCAGAGGGGGTAAGGTTAAAAGGTGGGGAGATCTTGCCGGATCTTCGCTTACAGGAACGACAAACGCCGGGCATGTGCCCGGTTAGGTTTAATCCGATTGGATTTATTGAATGGTATCAGGTGGCGGGTGACTAATGCCTATATCCATGCTGTTCAGGCGTTCCCAAACTAGCTTATTGAACTGCTCACTGCTTAGCTGGGCAAGCTCATGGGCAGGCATAGACTTGGTGACTGCCGTAGCCACTTCATGCTTGCGTTCGTCCAAGCTCTTGGATGCCAGCTTGTTGCGGCGGCGTTGAGCGCCAGCGTTCTGCTTGCGGGCATCCCATGCACGTTTGAAAATTTGTTTACGCTTACGGTTACGCGCTTCTCTTAGGGTGATAACCTCGCCCGCCTCAGTGAGTCCACTATTACGCAAAGCCAGTTGCTCATCAGCCTGAGTGTAAAGTTTATCTAAATCAGCCCCCGCAAGGCGGTAAAACTCGCTAGTAAGCACCAGAACTTTAGGGAACCAAAAGCCATTAGCCTGATCCCATACCATGCCGCTTTTCGGGTTGGCTTCATCACCATCAGCGTGAACGTAACAAAGGCCAAACGGGATCATAACTTCATCAATGAAGCGGCTGATCCGACTTACGGTTACTTTGCTTTCAGTGATATATTGCTCACCTGTTTCCGGGTCTGTTACCCACATTTTGGATAGTTCGGCGGCCATATCTTCCAGATCGAGTTCCACGATACCTGTAGCCAGATCATGGCGTGAAAGCAGCATTTGAAACATCGGGTTGATGAGATTACGACGCACGTCTTTGAAGTCACGCTGACGGCCTGCGGCCTGACGCAAGTGGACAAAGTGAGGATCACGGGAAATGTCGCGCTTACGACAGAAGTTGAACGTTTTACCCAGCTCACCCGGTAAATTCTTCCAAGATGCAGGACGGACGTAAACGGGCTTTGGGTTTAAGCAACAGGTGCTGTGAGTTCCTCTCTTGCGTTTGGTACTTTTACAACACAAGCCATTGGAGTGAGAGCTCGCTCCCCTTCCTGCTAATTTTACGTTATTAGAATACACCTTGGCACTTCTCCGCTCTGGAGAAGTAGTGCAACCTCAACAAATTTGACTTGTTAAAAATCCACATTTTGCTACACTAATCCTCGAATGAAAGACTAAACCCGCGAGGAGCGCCAACTCCGTTATCAGCGGGTTTTGTTTTATCTGTCATCAAGTTTTTGATTAGCGTAGCTATCTGTCCCACTTTCACATGTGAAAGTGAACGTGCCCCCTTACGTGTCCCTTAAAAAGAAAAAACACAATTATTTCAGAGCCTTAAGTAAACAATCACTCCCATCCAACATTGGTGCTACGGAGAGCCTGCAAGAATGAGTCATGATTTAAACACCCGTTTTTATGTTGCTAAGGTCGAGCGCAGCAGTACGCTCAAAAAATAAGTCGGGTATTGTATACCCAGTGTCCAGCGGATGCGAGCCTTGTCCATCAATCAAAGAAAAGTGAACAGGGACAATTCCGGCACGGTTATCTCGTTCTGTGATGGCTATTCCGGCTTCAGACCCTGTGCGACTTGCTTTAATTCATGATTTTCGTTCTGATAGTGGGTAAAATGAAGCATTTCTAAACGAACTTCGTATAGAAATGATTTATCATAGAGCACGTCCGATAGTTATGGTGAAAGGTTTGAACCCAACAATCATTGAACAAATTGAAAGTATCTGCGCAGAGCGTGGAGTAAGATTGACTCCGCAACGCCGACGCGTGTTTGAACTCATTTGTTCTAATCGCCGCGCCTCAAGTGCGTATGAGCTATTGGAGCAATTAAAAGAGAGTGAGCCTCAGGCCAAGCCTCCAACTGTTTATCGAGCGTTAGATTTTCTCTTAGAGCAAGGTTTTATCCACCGAGTGGAATCGACAAATAGCTTTATTACTTGTTGTTCTTTCAATACTCAACAGCACTTTTTCCAATTACTAATTTGCGATAAATGTGGTGATGTCGTTGAACTCGAAGATGAGACACTGATATCCTTGTTAGCTGAAAACGCCGAGAAGCATGGATTCAAACTGACCAACCAAGTTATTGAAACTCATGGTGAATGCCAGGCCTGTTCCTCCGAGACGAAAGAAAAAGTATAGAAGAACGTTATGCGCGCTGAATTTGTAAACCCGTTTTTAGCTTCTTTAATGAACGTGCTAAAAACCATGGCTTCTCTTGAGCTGAAGCCACAAAAACCGCGAATCAAGAAGGATGAGATCGCACGAGGTGACGTTTCTGGTTTGATTGGCATGGTTGGCCCACAAACACGTGGTTCAATGTCAATTACCTTTGATGAAGCGTTAGCGCTAGAAATCATGCAGAACATGCTTGGTGAGCGTCCAAACGGACTCAACGAAGAAGTGACCGATATGGTGGGTGAGATCACCAACATGGTTACTGGTGGTGCGAAGCGCATTTTGGCTGAAAGCGGTTTTGATTTTGATATGGCAACACCCGTTGTGGTATCTGGCCGAGGCCATACGATTCGCCACAAGTGTAAAGGCTCAATCATCATCATGCCTTTCTCTTCCCAGTGGGGAAATGCCTTTATCGAAATCTGCTTCGAATAAAAGAGAAAAAATAGGTTGGCCAGTGCCAACCTATTTTGTTTCTGCCTCAGGCAATAAAAAGGTCAGCATTTGCTGACCTTTTCTTTTTCTTCTACTCAAACATTCACTAAGCTTTGAACGCTTTAAATGCGTTGATTAGACCGTTTGTTGAGCTGTCGTGCGAGTTGATTTGAGACGCATCGGCAAGCTCAGGTAGGATTTGGTTAGCCAGTTGTTTACCTAGCTCTACGCCCCATTGGTCAAAGCTGAAGATGTTCCAGATAACACCTTGTACGAAGATTTTGTGTTCGTACATCGCAATCAAGTTACCTAGCGTACGAGGCGTGATTTGCTTCACTAGGATAGAGTTTGTTGGACGGTTACCTTCAAACACTTTGAATGGCGCAATCGCTGCCACTTCTTCAGCGTTCTTACCTGCTTTCACCAACTCTTCTTTCACCGTTTCTTCACTCTTACCAAACGCTAGTGCTTCAGTTTGCGCAAAGAAATTCGACATCAGTTTTTGGTGGTGGTCACCCGCAGGGTTGTGGCTGATTGCAGGTGCAATGAAGTCACATGGGATCAGCTTCGTGCCTTGGTGAATGAGCTGATAGAAAGCGTGCTGACCGTTGGTACCTGGTTCACCCCAAATGATTGGGCCTGTTTGGTAAGTCACAGCATTGCCTTCACGGTCAACGTATTTACCGTTTGATTCCATGTTGCCTTGCTGGAAGTACGCCGCGAAACGGTGCATGTACTGATCGTAAGGCAGAATAGCTTCTGATTCCGCACCGTGGAAGTTGTTGTACCAAATACCGATAAGCGCAAGGATCACTGGGATGTTGCTTTCTAGATCTGTTGATACAAAGTGCTTGTCCATCTCGTGAGCGCCATCAAGCAGCTCAACGAAGTTGTCGTAGCCTACCGCTAATGCGATTGATAGACCGATCGCAGACCATAGTGAGTAACGACCACCAACCCAGTCCCAGAATTCGAACATGTTCGCTGTATCGATACCGAATTCAGACACGGCTGTCGCATTCGTTGAAAGCGCAGCAAAGTGCTTAGCCACGTGAGCCTGATCGCCTGCTGACTCTAAGAACCAATCACGTGCTGTGTGCGCGTTAGTCATGGTTTCTTGCGTTGTGAACGTCTTAGACGCGATCAAGAATAACGTCGTTTCTGGGTTAACTTTCTTCAACGTTTCAACGATGTGAGTACCATCAACGTTAGATACGAAGTGAAGGTTTAGATGATTTTTGTACGGTGCTAGTGCTTCCGTCACCATGTAAGGGCCAAGGTCAGAACCACCGATACCGATGTTCACGATATCTGTAATTGCTTTACCAGTGTAACCTTTCCACTCACCGCCGATAACGCGGTCAGTGAATGATTTCATTTTTTCTAGAACCGCGTTCACTGCTGGCATTACGTCTTCGCCGTCTACCATTACTGGTGTGTTCGCGCGGTTACGTAGTGCAGTGTGAAGAACAGCGCGACCTTCTGTTTGGTTGATCGCTTCGCCACTGAACATCGCTTCAATTGCAGATTTCAGCTCAGTCTCGTTCGCAAGAGCGAACAGGTGCTTCAGAGTTTCCTCATTGATGAGGTTCTTTGAGTAATCGACTAGGATGTCTGAGCCGAAACGTGCAGAGTATTTGTCGAAACGCGCTGCGTCTTGAGCAAATAACTCTTTAAGATCCATATCTTGTGCAGATTCGAAATGCGCCGTTAGCGCTTTCCAAGCTTGTGTTTGCGTTGGATTGATATTTTTCAACATGGTCTTTATCCCGATGTTACAGTAGGTTCCATTCCTTACAGTCTAGCGAAAACTGTGGAATCCCCGATTTAGCAAATAGAATATTAATTAGATGTTTGGGCGAATTGCCACAAAACAAGTCTTTGTAATTTTTTTTCAGGCGCCAATTATGACCGAGTGCTTTTACACTCACATTGAGTTAGGTCACGTTCCCTGCCCTGAATTTGAACAATTCATTTATGGTGGCAAGAATCATATCATTTACTTATGACAGGCTCTAATTGGAATAGGATAGACGCCAATTTATAAATTTCCAAAGGAACACGTATGTGGGCACAAAAAACACTGCAATTAAAAGCGAGAAGTCGCGGTTTTCATCTAATTACTGATGAAATTGAACAACAATTACCGCAAATACACGAGCTTTCAGTAGGTTTGTTACATCTATTTATTCAGCATACCTCCGCCAGTCTGACCTTAAATGAGAATGCAGACCCAACTGTGCGCATGGACATGGAAGCGCATTTCAACAAGTTCGTGCCGGAGCGAGCTCCTTATTATCAGCACACCTATGAAGGTGATGACGACATGCCAGCACACATTAAAGCATCGCTGCTTGGCAGTAGTGTGACGATACCAATCCAAAATGGTCGATTAGCATTAGGAACATGGCAAGGTATTTACTTGGGTGAGCACCGAGACTTTGGCGGCAGCCGCCGCATCATTGCAACCATCAATGGCGAGTAAGAAGGATAAAACAAAGGCGAACCGTAAGATTAGCCTTTGTTTTTGTCATCTTGCTTAGAAGGGTTGATTGATCATCACCCGGAACGTCCCTTCGTCTGCACCCTTGGCAACTTCAGCGCGAACCACAACACCTTCAACTTGGAAACGAACCGCGCCACCGACGCTCCATTTCATGTCTTCATGGAGTGTTTTTAAATCGTATTCGTCGGCAACTCGCCCCACCTCAACAAACGCTACCCATTGCCACCAAGGCATATCGTAGTAATTGATAATGGGAATATCGTCCAGAGGCTGCCAGTCTGGTAATACCCGATATTCGGCAGAATAGTGAATCGCAGAGCGTCCATGGTAACGACCCGCGGTATAGCCTCTCAAACGGTACAACCCACCCAAACGAACTTGTTCTTGCTCTGGCGGACGACTACAAACAACACCATCACATTGATTCCAAGTTGGTGTGTCGGCTGTATAAAAATCCAAGGCCAGTACTTGTTGATCAAACCAATCACCAAGAGGCCCCAGCGAGTAATATTGGCTATTTTGGAATTCCCACTTGAGCCACAGATCCTCTGATTGCCCACTTTCTGCGCCCGTCGTCAAATTCAAAGAGGTATGCGAGCCTCGGGTCGTATTACGTGCGCTATCGCGGTTGTCCCAATCAAAACCCAATGTAAAACCGTAAGCTTGCTCTTTCTTATCATTGTATACATCCAACGCTCGTGATGAATAAAAAGGCGTCAGCAGGATAGAGCTAACGCCCGACGCCAAAGGCGATGCATAGCGAACGTCACGGCTGGGTAGAAACGCGCCTTTGAAACCATGATCTTTCACCGCGCCCCACGGCAACAGGTATTTGAATTCGAACTTATACTTTTGCTCATCACTGTTTGTGATCGTCTGAGATTCAAACGACGAGTTGTTATCGCCTTGATCACCTAAGTAATAGGGACTGTCATTAAAACGAGCTTGGTACATCTGAGTACTGAACAGCACATTGGGGGAGAGCGCATAATTAAATGCAGAGAGGAAACCAATATAGCTGTCTTTCTCCGAATACAGCCCCATACCAAATAGTGCAGCTTGAGGCTGACCAACCCCTTTAGCAACCCCCGCAACTCCAACGGTACTGCCCAACGTATCGGTACTGAAATAGAACGGGACAAAGGCTGAGTCTTTCTCTGCACTTAGCGCCGTAGAAGACAAAAAAATGCTGGCAGAAAGTGCCAGCATTGAGGTGATTCGTTTATTCATGGATTACTTGGTATATTCCATTTCGACGCGAGGCGTCAACTTGGTCACCAACTCATAAGCTATCGTACCAATGTGATTCGCAACCTCTTCGACAGGTAATTCTTTACCCCAAAGAATCGCTTCGTCACTGACCTTATCTGTGGCATCAGGACCTAAATCTACCGTCAGCATATCCATTGATACTCGACCCGCGATCGGTACTGTACGACCATTCACCCACACCGGTGTACCATTGGGTGCACTTCTTGGGTAGCCATCGCCATAGCCCACTGCGATAACGCCGACTTTTGTGTCGCGTGCACTTGTCCAGATACCACCGTACCCCACGCTTTCACCTTTCTTGACTTCACGAACCGCAATAAGATGAGACTTCAACGTCATCACTGGTTGGTAACCCAAATCTTGAGCCGTTTTGTCGCTAAATGGTGATACGCCGTACATAATAATGCCCGGACGAACCCACTCTAATTGGCTTTGAGGCCATGCCAATAAACCCGCAGATGCCGCTAGCGAGCGCTCGCCCTGACAGCCCGAGGTTAATGACATAAACAGCTCAATTTGTTGCGGCGTGATGCTGCTATCAAGCTCATCCGCACAACCAAAATGACTCATGTATCGCAATGGCTTCGCCACATTCGGGCACGTTTTTAAGCGAGAAATGAATTCATCATACTGCTCAGGGCGAACACCCAAACGATGCATACCACTGTCGATCTTCAACCAAACGACCACTGGCGTTTCTAAATCCGCCTGTTCCAACGCGATAAGTTGCTCTTCACAGTGCACCACGGTTTGGATGTTGTTCGTCACTAACACAGGCAGATCGCCCGGCGAATAAAAACCTTCTAGCAAGAGAATCGGCTTTACCACACCACAAGCACGCAGTTGCAACGCTTCTTCAATGCGAGCCACACCAAAGGCATCGGCATGGTTAGCATGTTTCGCCACATGACGTAGACCATGACCATAACCGTTGGCTTTCACTACCGCCATCACTTTACTTTCTGGTGCTTGCGCTTTCACACGCTGCAAGTTGTGCTGCAACGCAGACAAGTCAATGCATGCTTTTGCGGCTTTCATGTAGCTCATAGCATTACTCATCATCAATATCGAATGCTGGACCCGCGTAATTATCAAAGCGCGAGTGTTGTCCTTGGAATGTTAAACGCACCGAGCCAATAGGACCGTTACGTTGTTTACCGATAATTATTTCCGCCGTGCCTTTGTATGGGCTATCTGGGTGATAGACCTCATCACGGTAGATGAACATGATCAAGTCGGCATCCTGCTCGATGGAACCCGATTCACGCAAGTCCGAGTTAACAGGTCGTTTATCCGCACGTTGCTCTAGGGAACGGTTTAGCTGCGATAGTGCAACGACAGGCACGTTCAACTCTTTCGCCAGTGCTTTAAGCGAGCGAGAAATCTCGGCAATCTCAAGAGTACGGTTATCGGTTAGCGAAGGTACGCGCATCAACTGAAGGTAGTCGACCATGATCATTGACAGACCTCCGTGCTCACGAGCAACACGACGGGCACGTGAACGCACTTCGGTTGGCGTTAAGCCTGAACTGTCATCGATGTACATATTTTTCTTCTGCATCAGGATACCCATGGTAGAAGAAATACGTGCCCAGTCTTCATCATCCAACTGACCCGTACGGATCTTGGTTTGGTCTACGCGAGACAAGGATGCCAACATACGCATCATCAATTGTTCCGCCGGCATCTCTAACGAGAAAATCAAGACTGGCTTGTCTTGCTGCATTGCCGCGTTTTCACACAAGTTCATCGCAAAGGTGGTTTTACCCATCGATGGACGCGCTGCCACGATAACTAAGTCAGAACCTTGGAGACCCGCGGTCTTTTTGTTGAGGTCAGTAAAACCAGTATCGACACCTGTCACGCCATCTTGCGGCGTTTTGTACAGCAGTTCGATACGTTCTAGCGTCTTTTCTAGGATGTTGTCGACGTTTTGTGGACCTTCGTTTTCACTGGTGCGAGACTCAGCGATAGCAAAAACTTTACTCTCCGCCATGTCTATCAAATCTTCAGAACTGCGACCTTGAGGATCGTAACCCGCGTCCGCAATTTCGTTCGCAACACCAATCAAACCACGGACGATCGCACGTTCAGCCACGATATCTGCGTAGGCATTAATGTTGGCAGCACTGGGCGTGTTTTTCGCTAAGTCAGCAAGGTAAGCAAAACCACCCACATCTTCTAGTTGCTCGTGTCGCTCTAGATGCTCAGACAGAGTGATAAGGTCAAGCGGTTTGCCCGACTCAAGAATGGTTTTCACACCTTCAAAAATAAGACGGTGCGGACGGCTATAGAAATCACTGGCGACAACTCGCTCAGCAACGGTATCCCAACGTTCATTGTCCAGTAAGAGACCACCAATCACTGATTGCTCTGCTTCTAGTGAGTGAGGTGGCACTTTGATTGCGTCGACCTGACTATCTGAAGGTTTGCGATTTCTGTTTTCCGCCATGACTTTGCTCGATAACTACTAATGACCCACGATTATAACCTTAAAGTTAACTAAGATGCTTCCCCGAAGCGACAATTACTTGTTAAGAAATCAACATGCCTATAGCTAGCCTAAACGTTTTAAATTCGCCCCTTTCATCAAAACATATAACCCTTAGATAAAACGATTGAAGCGGAAGATTTGATGCAGGTGTCGCCTTAGCAATAAGTGGGAATTCCATTCAGCTCTAATAAAATTTAACCTACCATTGACCCAACAAAATATCTGTATCAGTATCATGCCCCTCCTTTTTAATTACGTTCGAGGTTGATGTGTCCCGATACTGGTTACTTGGCTTGAGCTTACTGTGCACGACTGCATCGTACGCTGAAGAATCAGTACAGCCAGAGCAAAATATTGATGTGCCCAACCCTCTACAAACTGAGGTAGAGTTTGGCTATCAAGCTCACACAGGTAACACGGACTCTCGTTCCCTGAATGCTCGTTTGAGTGCTGAATATACGTCTGGCAGGCACCGTTCAAACGGTGAATGGAAGTACTACAACCTGTACAAAGACGGCGAAGAAGACAAACGTTCATCGACATATTCTGTTCAAAGTGACTACAAGTTAGGACCAAAAACCTACTTGTATGGTAGCTTTAAAGGCGTTGATTCGCGCTATAGCGCCTATTTCAAAGATTACACCTTATCAGGCGGTCTGGGTTATCAGTTTTCCTACACCGAAAACTTTATCTTAGAAGCTGAGATTGGCCCTGGTTTTCGTTATCAGGAGCCGAACTTGGATGAGATTGATGATGACGATATCGTCTTCCCTAACATCGTTCGTGAAGGCATTTTCCGTGGCAACCTCAATACCACGTGGCATGCTCTGGATAACTTGAGCTTTGCCGCTGATATCACGCTTGTTACGGGTAAAAGTAATACGCGAGTGGATAGCGAACTCAGTGTCACTAATGACATTACCGAAGACATTGCCCTGAAACTGGCTCACTCGCGTCAATACCACGATAAAGTGCCAGAGGGATTAAGCAAAGCCGACAGTGTGTTCTCCGTCAATCTGCTTTTCGCGTTTTAATCTCCAATTTTTATCACTCAATTTCAGACCAAAAAAAAAGCACCTCCGAAGAGGTGCTTTTTAGTATTTCGTCTTAATACTGAATTACTCAGCAGCAACAACCTGTACTTTCGCAGTAGCGAAAACTTCAGAGTGAAGTTGAACGCTGATCTCGAACTCACCAGTTGTACGTAGAGCACCTTCAGGAAGGCGAACTTCGCTCTTAGCAACTTCAACGCCTGCAGCTGTGATAGCTTCAGCGATGTCACGAGTACCGATTGAACCGAATAGTTTGCCTTCGTCACCAGCTTTAGAAGCGATAACAACTGCTTCTAGAGCGTTAACTTTCTCAGCGCGAGCTTCTGCAGCAGCTAGTTGCTCAGCAACTTTAGCTTCTAGTTCAGCACGACGAGCTTCGAACATTTCAACGTTGCCTTTAGTAGCCATAACTGCTTTACCCTGAGGGATAAGGAAGTTACGAGCGTAGCCAGATTTAACGTTTACTGTATCGCCAAGACCACCTAGGTTACCGATTTTATCAAGTAGAATAACTTGCATTGCTTAATCCTCTTTCTTAATAAACGGAACCGATTACTGATGCTTGTCAGTGTACGGTAGTAGAGCTAGGTAGCGTGAACGCTTGATAGCACGTGCTAGTTGACGCTGGTACTTAGCGCTTGTACCAGTGATACGGCTAGGTACGATTTTACCAGCTTCAGTGATGTAGTTTTTAAGAGTTGCTACGTCTTTGTAATCAATCTCTTGTACGCCTTCTGCAGTGAAACGGCAGAATTTACGACGACGGAAGAAACGAGCCATGGGCTATCTCCTGATCTTAAATTTGAGTAAT
Organism: Vibrio sp. Y20_XG_PY13; assembly: GCF_024181925.1. Classification (NCBI taxonomy): domain Bacteria; kingdom Pseudomonadati; phylum Pseudomonadota; class Gammaproteobacteria; order Vibrionales; family Vibrionaceae; genus Vibrio; species Vibrio sp. Y20_XG_PY13. The sequence goes on from NZ_JAMZAL010000012.1 coordinate 42,157, forward strand.
ATTGTCGGCATGTAACACTAATTTCCCAACGCCATTTCGGCCGGTCTGATAAGCGACAAAACCACTTACCTTAATGTTACTGCCTTGTACTAAATTCTGAGTAATTGCTTGTGACCTAAGCCCGCTGACGACTACCGGCATACGACAATAAACTTGTCTCGGTAAATCAGCTTCGATAACAGTAGAGCGATGCTCTAACCAAAACCGACAGTGTTCAATGCCACCAGGGCTTTTGCTACGAATGGGCGGTTTGGCAATGGTGCCGCTCAGCTCCATTCGGTTGGTCATAACAAAACTTACTCAGCAGCTTCTGATTTAGCTTCAGGCTTAGCTTCAGAACGCTCTTCACGACGTGGAGCACGCTCTTCTTTTTGCTTAAGCATGATAGATTGCTCAGTGATCGCTGCTTTAGTACGCATGATCATGTTACGTAGAACTGCATCGTTGAAACGGAAAGCAGTTTCTAGCTCATCGATTACAGCTTGGTCAGCTTCAACGTTCATTAGAACGTAGTGAGCTTTGTGAAGCTTGTTGATTGGGTAAGCCAGTTGACGGCGGCCCCAGTCTTCTAGACGGTGGATTTTACCGCCAGCTTCAGTGATAGAACCAGTGTAACGCTCGATCATGCCAGCAACTTGCTCGCTTTGATCTGGGTGCACCATGAATACGATTTCGTAATGACGCATGGGTTGCTCCTTACGGATTATTCAGCTTCCACAAATGGCTCAGTCGTCCAGAGGAAGCAAGGAACTAAAGAAAATTGACTGAGTTTAAGGAGCACGAATAGTACAGAAAGGCCGCAAAATAGGCAAGTGATTATTTGCGCAGCGCGCGGGATATTTTTGTTTGGCTCGTGCCAGAAACGACAAAGGCTGCCAGCAAAGTGGCAGCCTTTAAAATCAGAGCGTTATAACGCTTATTTTTAGCACTTATTCTACTTGAGCAAGCTCAGTGCGCATTTGGTCGATCACTTGTTTGTAATCTGGCTGACTAAAAATCGCAGAACCCGCCACAAACATGTCCGCACCTGCTTCAGCAATTTCACGAATGTTGTCGACTTTCACACCACCATCAATTTCCAGACGGATATCGCGACCAGACTCATCGATCATCTTACGAACAGCGCGAAGTTTATCTAGCGTGTGAGGAATGAATGACTGGCCACCAAAGCCTGGGTTTACCGACATCAGTAGAATCAGGTCAACTTTGTCCATGATGAACTCAAGATGCGCAAGCGGTGTTGCTGGGTTTAATACCACACCCGCTTTACAGCCGTGTTCTTTGATAAGCTGAAGAGTACGGTCTACGTGATCAGAGGCCTCAACGTGGAAAGTGATCATTGATGCGCCAGCTTTTGCAAAATCAGGGATGATGCGATCTACCGGTTTCACCATTAGATGAACGTCGATTGGCGCAGTGATACCGTAATCGCGTAGCGCTTTACACACAGGAGCACCAAAAGTCAGGTTTGGTACATAGTGGTTATCCATAACATCGAAATGCACCACATCTGCACCCGCTGCGAGTACTTTTTCTACGTCTTCACCTAGACGTGCAAAATCAGCCGATAAAATGGATGGAGCAATAAGAAAATCTTTCATACCTGACCTCAGTAGTGACGAGCAAAACAGCAAACCAATTTGCGCGCAATTCTACCGAAGCCAGTGGGGAGATCCACTATTTAGAGAAAATAGTGTCAGAATTATGAAGCAGCGCTATCTGATTCCGGCGCTTTGAACAAGGCGAGCAGTTCGTCAACTTTGTTACGACCACTACCGTTTCGGCTAATGGTGCGTTTCACTTTCACCACACTTAAATCCGCACCGTGGTAAAGGCGGCGCGTTAGTGTTGTGTCATGATTTGAAATCAACACCGGAATCCCACGCTCAGTAGCCGTTCTTTCTGCCATGTCGGCTAATGCCGCTTGGTCGTCCAACGTGAAACCATTACCTGCGTATGAAGTGAAGTTTGCCGTGTTTGAAAGTGGCGCATAAGGTGGATCGCAATACACAACGCTGCCCTTGCGCGCACGACGAAATGTTTCAGGATAACCTTCGCACACAAACGTGGCTTTTTTGGCTTTCTCAGCAAAAAACTCCAATTCCGCCTCTGGGAAATAAGGTTTTTTGTAAGAGCCAAACGGCACGTTGAAGCCACCTTTTTTGTTGTAGCGGCATAAACCATTAAAACCAAAGCGGTTCATGTAAAGGAATGCAAGTGAGCGATACATTACGTCATCGGTTTTATTAAACTCAGCACGAATGCTTAAGTACGCTTCTTTGCGATTGTTTTCGGCGACAAACCAGCGCTTCGCTTCTGAGATATATTCCTCAGGACGCTCTTTAAGCAGGTTGTAGAGATTAATCAGGTCGGGATTGATGTCCGCCAACAGATAGTGGTCATAGTCGGTATTAAGAAAAACCGAGCCAGCACCAACAAAAGGTTCAACCAGCTTTCGAGCCGGTGGCAAATGACGTTGGATGTCTTCAACCAGTCCGTATTTTCCTCCTGCCCATTTAAGAAAGGCTCGCTGCTTTTTCATCTACTGCTCTATCTATCGACCAAAAATTAAGGCTGCGGAATGTAACATATTTTTCAGCGAAGCTCAGGATTATTTCACGCGATCAATTTCTCGATGAACTTGGCCTAGCGATTTTGCCCATGGGCTCACCGACTTAAGTGAATCTGGCAGCTTCTCTACCGCGTCTCGAGCCATTTGAATTGTCGGATAATCTTGGTAAGTCACGATGTACCATTCCGTTCCACTGCGAACCGTCGGATAAATGCGTACCTTGTTATTCAGCTGATGCTCATCAAGAAAAGCTTGCACATCTTCCATTGATGTCATGGCTGCTAACTGCAAAGTGTACGCTCTTGGGGATAACGCTTTTAGCTCTTCACGTGCAAACGAGAATTTGACGATAGGTTTACTTGATGTCGTCTCTGTTTTCGCAACCTCTTCTGATGCAGCATCGCTTGGCTTCACCACTTTAATCAAAGAAGAGTTTGTCTCTGACTGGGTTTTCGCTTGAGGTTCAGCCCCTTCAACTAACGCTTTAATATTGTCTGTATTCGCTTGCTCAGGCTTACCTTCTAACAGAGCATCAACCACGTCAGATTCAATCACAACACGCTGCTGGGTATCATCATTCCCGACGCTTGCTACTTCTTCTGTCACCGTTGGTGGCAATGAGTTGGAATCGTCAGTCGCATCTGATAAATCGCCATCATTTGGCAAGCCGTCAGTCACTGAGGTTAAATTAGATTCTGATGGCGAAAGAGTCGGCTCAGTGAGTGTCGGAATGGCAGTTTGCTCGATGCTTCCCGTGATCTGCTGCGCTTTGTCATCGGGGCTTGGCTGATTAAACATCCACCAATAGCCTCCAGCGGCCAGCAACAGTAGCACCAAAACCACTAATGCGATGTTGAGTGGCGATCCGACAATTGAACGGATAATGATCCTTTTTTCCACTTTCATCTCTCCTAATGCCATGATGTCACCCGGAATCGGGTCGACTTTCTTAAATGCATCTCGAACACGTTTCTCCGCATCGTCATCGACATACCTAACCACTAGTGATTCGAAAAAACGACGCGCTTCCACTTCGGATAGCATATCGATATCAAGTTCAACTGGCTTAAGTTCTTGCCCATAACTCAACCGAGACAAGACCGACTCCAAACGCCCAGACTGAGTAAAAAGCAACACGTTGATCGTCCAGTTCGGCTTTTCATGCGCCTCTAAGACTAACGTCCATAACTCCGAAATGAGCGTTTCACTAAGTAAATGAGCATCATCAATAACAATCGCAATATCGCAAGGCTCACCTTCGAGAATACGCTCTAGACTGTCGAGTAAAGGCTCTTGTTGATTAAACAATGCATCGGAAACCAGCTGACTCAAGATGAGGACGCGACGCTGCACGTCATCTTGGGTCGCATGACAAAGTAACAAACATTGATTTTTGTTACTCGCACCCAGCTCAAGGTATCGTTGCGCCAGCCAAGATTTTCCATACCCATCAGGGCCATTGATCGCAATAAGGTTGGATCCAAAGTTGGTCAACAACTCCAATCTATCCAATAACTCGGTTTGAGAATCTAATTCCAGAACGTGAGCAAAACTCATCTAATAACCTTCTTAAACAACAAGAATGACGCCAGATGGCGTCATTACAAGGTTAAATATTGCGACCGAAATCAATAGCCTGCTGAATCACTTCTTGTGAAGTATCGGCTATCACTTCCGCACTGCCAATTCCGGTTGGTAGAACTAAGCGCAATTGACCTGACAGCACTTTTTTATCACGCATCATATGCTTGATAAAGTCATCAAAACTCATGCTGTCGGGTGTATGGACTGGCAATTTCGCTCTGCGCAACAATGCCACAATACGCTCAAACTGCTCTTCAGAAATCAGTCCACGCAGAAGTGACGTTTTGGCCGCCATCACCGTACCAGAAGACACCGCCTCACCATGTAACCAATTGCCGTAGCCTAATTCAGCTTCTATCGCATGACCGAAAGTGTGACCCAAATTGAGCAACGCACGAATTCCAGACTCTTTTTCGTCTTGTGCAACCACTTCAGCTTTAATTTGGCAGCAACGTGCAATGGCATAGGTAAGCGCATCTTCATCCAACGTGTATAAACGGTCTAAATTTTCTTCCAGCCAATCAAAGAATGCACCATCATAAATAATGCCGTATTTGATCACTTCAGCTATACCAGCAGAAAATTCACGCTCAGGTAGCGTCGATAAACAGTTGGTATCGATGATCACCGCTTTCGGTTGGTAAAATGCACCAATCATGTTTTTACCTAGCGGATGATTGACTGCTGTTTTGCCGCCAACGGAAGAATCCACTTGGGACAACAACGTCGTTGGAATTTGGATAAAGTCCACACCTCGCTGATAACAGGCTGAAGCAAAACCGACGAGATCTCCGATTACACCACCACCGAGGGCGATAATGACCACATCACGAGCATAACTTCCCTCTAGCAGGAAATTCATGACTTGGTTAAACACATCCAGGTTTTTGTACTGCTCGCCATCAGGCAACTCAAGTAACGAAGCATCACAACCAAGTTGTTTTAGTTGATGAAGGATTTTATCGGCATACAAAGGTGCCACTGTGACATTACTGATCACAACGACTTTTTGATTGGTATTTTTGTTTGAGAGAACTTGAGAAAGGTACGCCGGGTCCTCAAACAACCCGGCGCCTATAGAGATTGGGTAGCTACGCTCTGCTAGATTGACCGTAATCCGTTCCATCGGTGTGCTCCAATTAAAAGAAGATAAGTACTTATCTCTCTTCTAGCATTTTTACGATCTGGTTGGCTACCACTTTTGCACTTTGATCGTCAGTGCGAACAGTGTAATCCGCTACTTCTTCGTATAACGGGTTACGTTCTTCAGCTAATTGCTCCAATACTTCACGAGGGTTGTCCGTTTGAAGTAGAGGACGCTTCTTGTCACGGTTAGTACGTGCAAGTTGCTTTTCAATTGTCGTTTCTAGGTAAACAACTACACCGCGAGCAGAAAGACGGTTACGGTTCTCTTTGCTTTTCACAGAGCCGCCGCCAGTTGCCAGCACGATGCCTTGTTCTTGAGTCAGATCTTCAAGTACCGCTTCTTCACGCTTACGGAAGCCTTCTTCACCTTCTACATCAAAAACCCAAGAGATGTCTGCACCAGTGCGTTCTTCAATCACTGTATCGGAGTCAACAAACTCCATATGCAGTTGCTGTGCTAGATGTCTACCAATTGTACTTTTGCCGGCGCCCATTGGGCCAACAAGGAAAATATTACGTTTCTCAGCCATGTTTAGCAGTAATTTACAACATTGATTCAATAAGATCGCCACAAGAAAACACAGCTAAACCGCTGTTCTACAAGGCTTGTGGCACCAGTTCCTCACAGATAATTCGTGATAAGACCCGAAATTATCCAAGCATGGTGCCACTAATGCAACTTTATTTTTGATCTAATCGCCTATTTACTTGATAGCCACTACTGAATAACGACCTTAGGCGTAACGAAAATTAGCAACTCACTTTTGCCAACGTTTTCGTAACTTCGGCGGAAAAGTGCGCCTAATAGCGGAAGATCGCCCAACAATGGCACTTTATCCACTGAGTTAGTAATGCTGTGCTGAAAAATACCACCGAGCACAACCGTCTCACCATTATTCACCAGAACTTGGGTACCAATGCGCTGCGTATCAATTGCCATTGCCTCTCCTGTGCCCGTTTTCACTACCTTACCAGGTCGGTCTTGGGTCACACTCAGATCCAACACTAAACGATTGTCAGGTGTGATCTGCGGTGTCACCTTCAAGCTCAACACCGCTTTTTTAAAGGTCACTGACGTTGCACCACTCGATGAAGATTCTAGATAAGGAATTTCGGTACCTTGTTCAATGTACGCGGGCTTCTTATTGGTCGTGATCAATCGTGGGCTCGAAATGATTTCTGCTTTTGATTCTTGCTGCAATGCAGACAGCTCTAAGTCCAATAATGTATCAGAACCTAACTTTGCCACTTGGAACGCAATGCTCGCCGCATTCGGGTTGGTCGCGGCTAAATTCACATTAAGAAAATCATCGATACCAACACCATCACCACCCTCTTCACCTTCGCCATCACCACCACCTTCGTACAAACCGATTGTCGCTAGGTTGTTCTCAATAGAGCCACCAACGGTGTTATTACCATTAATAGATGTGAAGCCCCAACGAATACCTAACTCGTCCATGTTACCTTCACTGATGGTCACAATTCGGGCTTCAATTTGTACTTGTTTGACTGGGATATCGAGCGATTCAATGATTTCGCGAATAACGGCGATGTTCTCTGGCAATTCTCTGATTAATAGCGAATTGGTTCGCTCATCAATGGTCATACTGCCACGCTCTGACAACATGCTAATATTGCCTTCACCATTGATCATCTCTGCAATATCCGAAGCTTTAGCAAAATTGACTTTGATGATTTCTGATGAAAGTTCCCCCATTTCTTCCGTCAGCTTTTGTTTTTCTAACTGCTGCTTCTCGCGCAAATCCAGCTCATCGGTTGGAGCGACCAAAATCACGTTGCCATCAACACGCTTATCTAACCCTTTCACTTGCAAGATGATGTCGAGCACTTGTTGCCACGGCACACCATCAAGACGCAGTGTAAGGTTGCCTTCGACTGAATCCGAAACCACCAAGTTAAACTGGTTGTAATCTGCAATCAGCTGCAAAACGTTACGCACAGGAATGTCTTGGAAGTTAATCGAGATCAGCTTGCCTTCTTTTTCTAAGATGCTCTTGTCTGGCACTTTTTCATTTGGTTTAAGCTTGCTGACAGTGATTTCAAGATAACGCCCCGTCAAACGATAGTCATGCGTGTATTCTTCATCGATATACGCAACTAATCGTGTGGTGGAGGTATCGCGGAACACTTCCACACTTTCCACCACCGTCGCGAAATCTTTCACGTCGAGAAGGTAAAGCTGTTCGTCTTTTACCGACGTGTTCATTAAATCAATACTTAATCCTTCTTGAACACGTTTAACATCAACAATAGCCGCCGGGGATGCAAGCTCCACCACAATCACGGCATCTTTGCTTTTGTTAGTGCGAAAGTCGATGCTCTTGAGCGCATTAGACTGTACATCTTCTGCTGCTGCTAAAGGGGCTAGAAGTAAAAACAACCATAAGGAGAAGAGCCCAGTAAGCATCCTTGGTGTAAGTGTTAATCCTTGTCTCATTTTCATTACTCAATATCAAAAATAAATGCAGCTATATCTATCTCAAAGCCAACTTAACTTTACGTTTTTGCCAGCACCCCAAACCATCGGGCAAGGTTTCATTAATCAATAAATAGGAGTGGGTAACATGGGTGACCTTACCGTTATTACGCCCGAGGTATTGACCTGGTTTCACTTTGTAAACCGTGCCATTCGGGGCTTGAACTAAACCAGAAACGGTGTTCCCCATACCCATCACTCCTTTTAAACGAAGTTGGCTGAGTGGGAATTTTTCTAACTTGCCAGATCTCGCTCGGTTCGGCGGTTGCCAACAATCTTTTCTCGCCACAGGTTGAGTCGCGATGGTCGCCTCTTTGGGCAATTCGAAAGGAGCACGCATCACTTCTGGGGCATACGCCACTGCGATGTATTTGTCAGAAGGTTTGAGCTTCTCCACATCTCGCCTGGCCTGGCTCTCAACACCGCGAATAAAATCCGTTAATGATTCATCATTCGCCTGGCACCCGACCAATAGAGCGCTTACCAACACCGTCAGCAAAGATTTATTTCTCATCTTTCTTTTCCTCAGGCTTGAACTGATAAGTGTTTGCTCTCACTCGGAAGTGCAAAGTTTCACTCTCTTGGCTGACACGCTGCCAAGTCACATCTTTAAAGGTGATGATTCGTGGCAGTGTGGCAATGGCCTGTGAAAAACGACCGATATCGTGGAAATCACCTGTTAGCTCGATATTTAGTGGCAATCGATACAGGAAGTTTTCAGATTGCTTTTCTCCCCAATCGATGCGAGTAAACGTTAACTTGTTGTCGATACCGAGTTCGTTTACCGACGCCAACATTGTGGCCAACTCTTTTTGTGCCGGTAGTTGTTGCAACAGCAACTCATAACGCGTAGTAAGCTCGTCCAGTTGAGATTGCAACTGAGGCAATGCAGCTACCTTGTTAGCTTTTATGCGCAATGCCACTTTTAATGTTTGCTCCTCTTGAATCAAATTGTTCAAGCGAGCCTCTTCTGGCTTTAAGTAAAACCAATAACCAAACCCTTGGATAAGAAGAACAAGCAGGCAGATCACTACAAGCTGAGGCAGTAATGGCCATTCAGCAATCTCATCCATTTCTAGATCTTGCCAATTAACCATGTTGTTTTCCCTCTTTCTGCTCTTCTACCGTGTTAAACATGAAGGACACTTTAAAGGTCTGAAACTCTTTACCGAAACGGGCTTTTCCGTGCACGATAGAGTGCATTTCAACGTCCAGTAGCTTGGCAGAACGCTCCATGTTATCGAGCATGGTTGCTAGCCGAGGTGTACTGTCTGAAATACCTGAGATTTCAATTTCTAGATCGTTCATTTTGATCTTGTCGACATACACGCCTTCTGGAATAACAGCAGGCATGAGGTTCATAAAATCAGTGGTTTTATTCCGACCATTTTGCAACGCTTCCACAACTTTCAAGCGTTCCAAGATTTTGCTGTGTTCAAGCTCCGCGATCTTCATCGCTTCTATCCGCTTATCTAGATCGGAAATGTACGTTGTTAGATAGTCGAGTCGCTCTTGTTGAAGATCTTGTTGATACTCATAATATTTGCCAACGCCCCACTGAATCCCCAACGCCACCATGACGCCCAATACCACTAAACCGACAAATCGACGACGATGCTCTTCCCTTTGATTTTCGCGCCAAGGCAATAAGTTAATGCGATAAAGCACGCACACCTCCTAACCAATGAATGCCACGGACCGCCAGCCCTGCAGCTGTCGAAAAATGTTGCCAATCAGCCGCTCGTCGCTTGCGTTTCGACACTTTCATTTCAAACAGTCCGAGTGGGTTTAGCAACTCGCACTCCAATGCCAACTGATGCGAGAGCTCTTCTGCCAACATTGGCGTCGATGCCCCCTCGCCCGATAACCAAATGCCTTTGATGTTTTGCGAACCATTGATCGAGGTATAGAGCTGCATTTGACGTTTTACGCGCTCAACCACTTGACGATTGAACTGTTCCGTTTTGGCTTGAGCATCATCAGAGAGTAAGTCTTCTTGTGACGTCCCCATTGAAATACGAGTACCGCACGCAAACTCCTTATGAAACAGTTCGCCTTGCTCGGTAAACATGGTGAATGAACTCGCTAGCGAGCCGATGTCTAACAAACAGTATTTGTTTTTTTCAGGAAAACGCTCTGCGGCAAGCTTCCAGATATGACCTAGGCTTTGAGAGTGCACGTCAACCAACACAGGCTTTAAACCAGACTGTTGTAACGCCTCAACTCGGCTTTCAACCACATCTTTGCGCGTAGCGAATACTTGATAACTGTCCGTTCCACGCATCGCTTCTTCCGCACGAAGGCGTACGAAATCCAAACTCAATTCTTCCACAGGAAAAGGAGATTGATGAGAAAAAGCTTGTACCACCGCAAACTCGATTTCGCTCTCATCAAGGCTTTGTTCGATTTGCAGTTTCTTGCTAATAACTGAGTTGTCTGGAACAGAAATTGCCACTCGCTTGGCCCCAAAAGGCAGCTCTTTTTTCATCTGCTTTAGGGTCTTTACAATTTCTTGATGATTTATAGTGTTATTTTCAGCGACAATACCTTCCTTAAGTAATATTTCTTTGTAACCCAATAAGGCGTATTGATCGCCAATGGGTTTAAGTACTACGGCTTTGAGGCTGTTATGGCCAATATCTATGCCGGTAACGATTAGCTTATCCATCTCTACTCTCGCTCCGAAATTTCTTCGCGCAAAGGTTGTTATTAGCACCCAAATAAGAGTTAATATCTCTATGTGCTAAATTTTTGACCTAAGAGTACAAGGGTTTGCCGTTACACAGCCTCAACCAATCAGGGATTCTCCGGTGAAGTTCATAAAGCGTTTATTATTTTTAACATTGATTTGCATAATTCTTGGAGTCACCACAATTTTTGGCTTCTATCAGTACGTGAAGCCTGAATTGCCAGACGTTGCAACTCTAAAAGACGTTGAATTACAAACACCTATGCAGGTATTTAGTCAAGACGGGAAGCTGATCGCACAGTTTGGTGAAAAGCGTCGTATTCCTGTTACTTACGATGAAATTCCTCAAGATCTAATTCACGCACTGATCGCCACCGAAGACAGCCGTTTTTACGAGCACCCTGGTATCGATCCAATCGGTATTACTCGTGCAGCTGTCGTGGTTGCTCTTTCCGGCTCAGCAAAGCAAGGCGCGAGTACCATCACTCAGCAGCTAGCGCGTAACTTCTTCTTATCCAACGAGAAGAAACTAATGCGTAAGATCAAAGAGATCTTCATTGCCATTCACATTGAGCAACTGCTGAGCAAACAAGAGATCATGGAACTTTACGTTAACAAGATCTTCCTTGGCTATCGCTCATACGGTTTTGGTGCAGCAGCTCAGGTGTATTTTGGTAAGAGCCTAAATGAGCTCTCGCTTAGTGAAATTGCGACACTTGCGGGGATGCCAAAAGCCCCTTCAACCATGAACCCAATTTACTCGCTAGAACGTGCAACAAAACGTCGTAACGTTGTGCTAATGCGTATGCTCGATGAAAAATACATTACGCAAGAACAATTCGATGAAGCACGTAACGAACCAATCATTGCTCGTTACCACAGTGCAGAAATTGAAGTGTCTGCGCCTTACGTTGCCGAGCTTGCACGTGCATGGGCAGTAAAAGAGTACGGTGAAGAGAAAGCCTATACGTCGGGTTTGAATATCTACATGACGGTTGACTCTAAACTGCAAGACGCTGCCAATAAGGCTGCGGTAAACAACCTAATGGCTTATGACGAGCGTCATGGTTACCGCGGCGCAGAAAAAGTGTTGTGGAAAGAAGGGGAAGCCGCTTGGGATGCAGAACAAATTGAGAAGCATCTAAAAGGCCAGCCAACTTACGGCGATCTTTACCCTGCTGTCGTGACAAAAGTGGAAGGCAAAACGGCGCAAGTTGTTGTGAAAAATAACGACGCACAAACCATCCCTTGGACTGGCATAAACTGGGCACGCAAATTCCTCACCGATAACCGTCAAGGTTCAACACCAAAATCTGCACAAGAGGTTTTAGCTGCAGGTGAACAAATTTGGGTTCGCGAGCTAACGACCACCGATGAAGATGGCAACACTCAAAGCAGCTGGAAGCTAAGCCAAGTGCCTAGCGCGAACACCGCATTTGTCGCGATGAATCCTGAAAATGGCGGCATTTTGTCACTGGTAGGTGGTTTTAACTTTGTTCACAGCAAGTTTAACCGCGCAACCATGTCCGTGCGTCAGGTTGGTTCTAGTATCAAACCATTTATTTACTCAGCCGCTATCGATAAAGGCCTAACGTTAGCAACTCTGATCAACGATGCGCCAATCAACAAATGGGACGCAGGTTCAGGATCGGCATGGCGACCAAAGAACTCACCTCCAACTTACGGTGGTCCAACTCGCCTTCGCATTGGCTTAGCGCAATCGAAAAACGTAATGGCGGTTCGTACCTTACGTGAAGTAGGTCTGGATGAAACTCGTCAGTACCTAACTCGCTTTGGATTCGATATCAACGAAGTGCCTCGCTCAGAAACTATCGCCTTGGGTGCGGGTAGCTTAACGCCAATGAAAGTGGCGCAAGGTTACTCGGTTTTTGCAAACGGCGGTTACTATGTTGAGCCGTTCTACGTAGAACGCGTTGAAGATGCATTTGGCGAAGTTTTGTTTAAAGCCAACCCTAAGAGCGTTTGTCATCAAGATTGCCCACAAATGAGCCCACAACCAGAAATGGATCGCTTTGCCAGTGAGTTCGGTGAGCAAGACGTTGCCGTTGATGGCCAAGCTCCAGAGAACGCACTAGAAAATGATGAACCAAAATACGCACCACAAGTGATCTCTGAACAAAACGCATTCTTGATGCGTGAAATGATGTACAGCAACATCTGGGGTGGCGGCAACTGGCGTGAAGGAACTGGCTGGAACGGTACCGGCTGGCGTGCGCAAAAACTTGAGCGTCGTGATATTGGTGGTAAAACTGGTACGACTAACGATTCAAAAGATGCATGGTACAACGGTTATGGTCCGGGCGTGGTTGCTATTGCATGGGTGGGCTTCGATGATCACTCACGCGCGTTAGGCCGCACGACGGTGAACAGCAATTTGGGTCAAGGCCAAGTATCTGGTGCTGAATCAGGAGCGAAAACAGCAGAGCCAGCATGGATTGACTTTATGCAAGTAGCATTGGAAGGCAAGCCAGAACAAGGCAAGAATATTCCAGATGACATCGTGCGCGTTCGCATCGATCGCAACAGCGGTCTGCTGACTCATAAAGTGGATAGCACGTCCATGTTTGAATACTTTGAGAAAGGCACGGAGCCAACCGAATACGTTGGTAACAGCCTCGAAGACAGCATTTATTCAAGCGGTTCTGGTGGCACAACGGAAGAGTTGTTCTAAACCAAACGAAAGAAAAGATAAGGGGAGAGCGTTGGCTCTCCCCCTTTTTTATAACGTTACGCGGCCATAGAAGATGGCTGCGACTCTAGAATTGCTTTGATTTTCGCTGCTAATGCTTCAAAACGAGCACGCAACGGAGAGCCAGGGCGGTACGCCAAAACAATGCTGCGTGAAGGCGTAGGGTTGACGGCAGGAATGTAGCAAACGCCATCTTTTTGTTTTTCGGCTGGAATAGAAAGCTGAGGCAACAAAGTAATACCCGCTCCCGCAGCAACCATATTACGCAAAGTTTCTAAACTGGTGGCTTTAAAGCGCTCATCATCTTTTGCTCCTGCCGCAAAGCAGAAACCTAACGCTTGGTCGCGTAAGCAATGCCCATCACCTAAAGCCAACACGGTCTTCCCATTGAGCTCTAACATATCAACCTGGTCGAGCTGTGCCCATTCATGACCACATGGTACAGCAACACTAAGCGGTTCGTTGTACACTTCAATCTCTTTAAATGGGGCAGTTTCCGCCACAGAAGCCAATACCAAGCAGTCCAGCTTCCCTTCCTCTAGCTGACGAACCAACTGATGAGTTTGAGCCTCATGCAGGAACAGCTCAAGCTCAGGGAACTCTTCTTTCAGCTGTGGAAGAATTTTAGGCAATAAGTACGGCCCAACCGTCGGAATAAAACCGATGTGCATTGGACCGGTCATTGCCCCACTCTGTCCGCTGGCCATATCTTTAAAGGTTTTCACCTCACTCAGAATGCATTTAGCTTGATCCACCAGCTGTAAGCCAGAGTCGGTGAATAACACTCGGCGGCTGCTTCTTTCTAACAATGCCGTGCCGAGTTCATCTTCCAGCTTACGTATTTGACCACTAAGCGTTGGCTGACTGACAAAACACGCCTCTGCCGCTTTGCGAAAATGCTTGTGCTCCGCCAGTGCGACTAAGTACTCAAAATCCCGAATATTCATAACACACGATTCGCTTCTATTTGATGATAGTCAATGTCTATCAAAACCATAGCATCAAACGATTAGAGCTATCAAAGGATTTTTACAATAATGGGCTCAACAAAACGAATCAGAGCCAAACGACAAGTCACGCTCTAAACGCTTCACTCGAATATTTTAAAGGAATCAATATGTTTGTATCTAAAGAAGGTCAAAACGTACCACAGGTTACTTTCCCGACTCGCCAAGGTGATACTTGGGTGAACGTTACCTCGGATGATCTATTCAAAGGCAAAACCGTGATCGTATTCAGTTTGCCTGGAGCGTTTACACCGACTTGTTCTTCTAGCCACTTACCTCGTTACAACGAGCTATTCCCTGTGTTCAAAGAACACGGTGTTGATGAAATTTTGTGTATTTCGGTAAACGACACATTCGTTATGAACGCTTGGAAACACGACCAAGAAGCCGAGCACATCACCTTTATTCCAGATGGTAATGGCGAGTTCACCGATGGCATGGGCATGCTCGTGGACAAAAATGACATCGGTTTTGGTAAACGTTCTTGGCGTTACAGCATGTTGGTAAAAGATGGCGTGATTGAGAAGATGTTCATCGAGCCAAATGAGCCAGGAGATCCGTTCAAAGTCTCGGATGCAGACACTATGCTGAACTACATCGCACCAGAGTACAGAACTCAGGAATCGATCACTGTATTTACCAAGCCTGGTTGTCCTTTCTGTATGAAAGCCAAACAAAACTTGATTGATCACGGTCTTCAATATGAAGAAGTCATTTTGGGGAAAGATGCAACTTCCGTCAGTCTTCGTGCTATTACAGGCCGTACGACCGTCCCGCAAGTATTCATCGGCGGTAAACACATCGGTGGTAGCGAAGAGCTAGAAACTTACCTAGGCTAACCTGTCCATAGCCTCCCCCCGGTCTCCGGCGTCTTTGACTCGGAGGCCACCCTGTCTCTCCCGCTCAAATCTAAGTCCTTCGTTCTTAAATCGTTCTACTACCTGAATCAACGATTTTAAATACAACACTTTTTGTTCATCATAACGTCTTGTTTCTATTCCCAAGCCAAATACAAAAAAGCCTCGCAGATACGAGGCTTTTTTCTGGACTAGAGTTTAATGGATTACATCATCGCATAACGACTCACTAGCACAATCGCGGTGAACCCAATGGTGAAAAATCCCCCGGCAAGTCCTAGTGCTACTCTCAGTTCTGTCGACATTATCTTTTCCTATTTTCGGCTGACGCGGCACCATACACCAGTTACGTGCTACAAAATTTCATCAAAGCTAATTTTCCATTTTTGGGTCCGTACCACCTAACAAGCGCACATGGTAAAGCCTATTCATCTTCTGCTAATCTTGGGCAAGTTGAATTGAGGTAAACATCATGGCTTGTCGTAACTGCCAAGAACATTGGTTTTGGAAAAAGATCGGTCGTTGTCAACGATGCATGGATCAATTGACCGTACTTTCAGTTGTGTGTTGGATCATTTGGTGGTTTGCTTTTCGCGATCATCCACAAAGCATTGAATCGATCGCCCTGATCTTTGCGGGCTTTGCATTTAACATTTTATTGTTTCTGCACTTATGGATGCGTTTTGTCATCTTGCCGTGGCAGCGTCGTCGCGGGAAACAGAATGGAGAGGATCACCACAAATGACAGATAGAAAAAAGCCCCAAAATCAATCTCGATTCTGGGGCTCTCTTAGATTCTTCTAAGAAAAAGCAGTGGTACTTTAATAGACCGAGCTTCCTCTCAAAGGTTCAAAGTTTTTTCGATTTTTTTAGCAAAAACTTATGTAAATGATCGTTCTCTAACGATATCTGTTTAAATACTAACAAAATCAATACGCTATGCGACATGGCTGCGTTGGATGATCTGTTCAACTAAATTGATCTCTAACGCCACTTCATCACAGGCATGTTGACGCGGGCATTGGTCGCAATCTTTCAACACTTTTTCTGGCAACAGAGACTTAGATGTTGGCAAGAAACTCTGCTTCATAAAGAACTCTGGCGTACGTGTTAGTACGAAGACTTTCTTAATCGCCATTTGACGTGCTTTATCCACCAAATAGTTCACGATCGCGCTGCCTTGCCCTTGTCCTTGCCAACCCGCCTCAATACCGAGCGAGCGAATTTCCGCAAGTCCAGAGTCATACACATACAGAGACGCGCAACCAGTCACTTCACCATGATGTTCAGCAACGGCAAATGAGCCAATGTCGCGAACGAGTTCATTACGAGAACGAGGTAAGTTTTCGCCCATATTCGCCCAATACGCAACCATGCCCTCAAGCGTTTCGATATCCGTTAAACGTGCAGGACGCACTTTGACGGCCGAGCTATCACGCTGCGCCAAACGCTTGTCCGCTTGGTCAACTGCATAAGCAACTTGTTTTGGTGACACGCCACCAAGCGCGCTACGTTTTTCTAGACAAGATTCAATCGTTAGGATGTCGTACACATCGTTGTCGATGACGTCAGAGAACTCTTGCAGCTCTTGCAGTGACAGCTCTTCCAGTGCACAACCTTTGGCAATCGCGCCAACGACAGCCACACCGACAATATGATGCGCTTCTCGGAAAGGAATGCCTTTCGCGACCAAGTAGTCCGCTAATTCTGTGGCATTGGCGTAGCCTTGTTTCGCGGCTTCTAACGTACGTTCGCCATTAACCTTAATCCCATCGAAACACAACGCTGCCATTTCCATACAGTCGTTCCATGTATCAAGCGCATCGAACAAACCTTCTTTGTCTTCTTGCATGTCTTTGTTGTACGCCAGTGGCAGGGCTTTGACTGTCATCATCATGCCAGCAAGTGCTCCGTACACGCGACCAGTCTTACCACGAATGAGCTCTAGCGCATCTGGGTTTTTCTTCTGAGGCATCAATGACGAGCCAGACGTCACTGTATCTGCCAACTCAATGAAGTTCGACTCACCTGAGTTGTAGAAAATCATATCTTCCGCGAGACGTGACAAGTGCAGCATAGAGATAGAAGCAACAGACATCAGTTCCATCACATGGTCACGATCCGATACCGAATCGAGTGAGTTACGCGTAGCACGATGAAAGCCAAGATTATGCGCCAATTGTTCACGATCAATTGGGTAAGCAGTACCAGCTAATGCGCCAGAACCTAGCGGACAAGTATCTAAACGTTGCAGCGCATCACTCAGACGTGAGTAATCACGCTCAAACATTTCAACATACGCCAAACACCAATGAGCAAACGTCACAGGCTGAGCACGTTGTAAGTGAGTATAACCAGGCAAAACCGTACCTTGATGCTGTTTCGCCACTTGCACCATTTGCGATTGCAGACGATCAAGTGCAATAAGAAGTTGCTGCCCTTGCTGACGACACCAAAGCTTTAAGTCGGTCGCCACTTGGTCGTTACGAGAACGACCAGTGTGCAGCTTTTTACCTAAGTCGCCGACTTTGCTGATCAACTGCTGTTCCACCCACGAGTGAATGTCTTCAGCATCAGAGCGTAAAATCTGATGCGGATCTTCCATCACTTCGAGTTTCAACTCATTTAAAGCGAGCTCGAGCTTTTGCTGCTCTTCTGCTGATAATACACCAACCGAAAGCAATGCTTTAGACCACGCAATTGAGCCTACGATATCTTGCTCAGCCAATCGGTAGTCGAAACGCAACGAATCGTTGAACTCTTTGAATCTGGTATCTGCCGCTTGGGTAAATCTTCCGCCCCATAATGCCATTGCGTCTCTCCTGATGACTATTGCTTACTCTAACGTGTCTAATGAGTGATGACGAAATCGGTGGTCATTTGCTCACTTTTTCTTATACGCCAACGTTACGGCAATTCAATATAAAAATAAAGTATAAATTCAATATTTTTACATATATATTCACCAAGATTAATTTAAGACTCTTTGAGTAATAAAAAGACCCGCCATATATTGGCAGGTCTTTATTCAATCCGAGATGGGGAGTGATTATTTCTTCTGGCTGTTCAATGCACGAATACGGCTTGATAGCGAGTAAAGGCGGATGAAGCCACCAGCATGACTTTGATCGTAAACCTCATCTTCACCAAAAGTAGCGAACTCTTCTGAGTACAAGCTGTTGTCAGAACGTTTTTGCGTTACCGTTGCTTGACCTTTGTATAGCTTAACAACCACTTCGCCATTGACGTCTTGTGCTAGCTCTTCTGAGGCAGCAAGAATCGACTTACATAGCGGTGTAAACCAACGACCGTCGTACACAAGGTGAGAGGCTTTTAGACCAAGTTCTTCACGGAACTCGAATGACGATTTGTCTAGCACCAATTGTTCAACTGCGCGCAGAGCTTCCATCATGATGGTACCTCCCGGAGTTTCGTAACAGCCACGAGACTTCATTCCCACCAAACGGTTCTCTACGATATCAATACGACCCACACCGTGTTTTGCGCCTTTTTCGTTTAAGTAAACTAGTGCGTTGTATGGTGTCATCGCTTCACCATCCACTGCCACAACTTCACCTTTTTCGACTTTCAACGTAACGTATTCAGCTTCATTTGGCGCTTGTTCAGGATCAACGGTCCAGACCCAGCAATCTTCGTTTGGTGCATTCCATGTATTTTCAAGCACACCACCTTCGGTAGAAATATGCCATGCGTTCGCATCACGTGAGTAAATCTTCGTTAGAGACGCTGAGCAAGGAATGTTACGCTCTGCAAGGTAATCCAGACATTGTTCGCGGCTCACTAAATCCCACTCACGCCATGGAGCGATAACGTGTAGATCTGGTGCTAACGCAGCAAATGCACCCTCGAAACGCACTTGGTCGTTACCTTTACCAGTACAGCCGTGACACAATGCGTCCGCGCCCACTTTACGTGCCACTTCAACTTGCGCTTTGGCAATGATTGGACGCGCCATTGATGTACCCAACAGGTATTTGCCTTCGTAGTAAGCACCGGTTTTTAGTGTTGGGTAGATGTAGTCTGCTACCATTTCTTCTTTTAGGTCAGCGATGTAGCATTCTGATGCGCCAGATGCTTTTGCTTTCGCTTCGATGCCTTCGAGTTCTTCAGCACCTTGACCTACATCGGCCACGAAAGCGACGACTTCACAGTCATAATTCTCTTTTAGCCACGGGATGATTACTGAAGTATCTAGACCGCCTGAGTATGCGACTACCACTTTATTTACGTTCACTTTGCTCATGTTTTTTCTCCAAACTTAACTGGCGCTGCGCTCGGCGGTCAGTGCCAACCACTTCCTAATGTTGAATTCTTTAACTGTTTTGCTTCCGCTTATTGAGGCAGAAACTGTGTTCCAATACTTTCACCAGCAAATAACTGCGTGAGTTTTTCTGGGTAGCGCCACGTCGCCACTTCTATCGGACGACCAAGATCGTTGGCGGCTTCGAGAGCAGCTTTCACTTTGACGATCATCCCATCAGTGATCACTTGGCCTTCGATCAGCGCATTGGCTTCTTTCTCAGATAAGCTTTTAAGCAGATGACCTTTGCCATCTAACACACCGCTTACATCTGACAACAGCACCAACTCCGCGTCCAAAGCACCCGCAACGGCAACCGCTGCTTGATCCGCATTCACGTTCATCATTTGACCTTCAGCCGTGAGACCAATAGAGCTGATGATAGGCAGTGCGCCCGTATTTAAAATCGCTTGAAGTAGGCTTGAGTCACCCGGCGTCGCTTTGCCCACCGCACCTAATTCAGGATCTAACTCTTCGACGTGACAAAGACCACCATCCGCTAGGCTCAAGCCCACCGCATTCAAACCATCGGCAATCGCTTGACCTTGCAGTAACTTATTTGCCGTTCCTGCCAGCGCACCGGCAATGACTGGAATTTGATCGTATGGCGTCACGCGTAGACCATGTTTCTTTACGGTCTTAAGTTGAAGTTTCGCCATCAACTCATCCACCAAGTAGCCACCGCCATGAACGATGGCGATTTGTCGCTGCGCCGACTTCTGGTATGCCGCGATGGCACCAAACAGTTGGCTTAAGGTTTGAGTGCAAGATAAAGCCGCACCGCCTAGCTTAATGACTAAAGGAGCTTGATTGGTTTGCGTCATTGCTTTTCCCTCTTTCAACGACTACAGCAACGCTGTCAGTTCTGGGTAACCGTAATGAATATTTAAACACTGCATCGCTTGACTCGATGCACCTTTAAGTAGGTTGTCGATGGCCGAAATCACAATGATGTGTTCGCCTTGCACCTTCCAGCCGATATCGCAGAAAGGGGTATTTTCAACATCCTGAATACGTGGAATGCCATCACCTTTGAGGCGCACGGCTGGCTTACCTTGATAAGCTTGTTCAAAAGCTTGAGCAACTTGTTGCTCCGTTACACCTTGCGCCAACTTCATCGTGACAGTAGCAAGAATGCCGCGTTTAAAGTTGCCAAGATGAGGAGTAAAAATCACATCACATCCTAAATGCTGGGCAATTTCTGGTTGGTGGCGATGATTGAATACACCGTAAGGCTGAAGGCTGACCTCACAAAAACTGTTGGTCATTGAGGCTTTACGCCCTGCGCCAGAGACACCACTTGTCGCGTTAATGACTGGCCACTGTTGAGTGTCCAACAAACCATCAACGAGTAGTGGCTTAATTGCCAACTGCGACGCCGTTGGGTAGCAGCCAGCTACCGCAACTAAAGGAGCGTTTTTAATCTCTTCTTGGTTCCACTCCGTTAAGCCATACGCCGCTTTATCTAGCCAGTTGTTGAATTGATGCTCAAAGCCGTAAAAGGTGTCGTAAAAGCCATCACTTTTGACACGAAACGCGCCGGACAAATCAAAGACCTGACATCCAGCGTCGAGAAAGATAGGAGCAAGATCATGGCTGACCTCATGGGCCGTAGCTAAAAAAACCACATCAGAGTCTTGCGCAACTTGCTTTGGATCGGTCAACGCATTCACCACCTTATCAACCACGTTCGCCAATTTACCGTGTAACTGTGCAATGGTTCTTCCTGCATCGACACTGTTGGCGGAAACGTATAAACCTGATAGCGTGAGTTGTGGGTGTTTATTAACCATGAACGCTAACTCTGCGCCGGTGTAACCGCTGGCTCCAATAATTGTGGTTTTTAGCATTGTGTGACATCCATATACTTAAAGCTCAAAATGATTATTCATATTTAAAATTAGCTTTATTTTGATTTTTTATTCATTAAATATGAGTTAATATGTGTTTTACATTTTTGTGCTCTGTCTGTCAATAGGAGAATTGAAGAATCCATGCAATTACCAACTTTTCTAGAGGTCTATGAAGGACTCATTAGTACCTCTTCGATCAGCTCGACTGATCCAAGCTGGGATCAAGGCAATGCCAAAGTGATCGAGAAACTCGCCACTTGGTTTAAAGATCTTGGTTTTCACGTTGAGGTGATCGAAGTCGAATCAGGCAAACACAATATGATTGCACGCATGGGCGAAGGCGAAGGCGGTCTGCTGCTTGCTGGGCACAGCGATACCGTGCCATTTGATGAAGGACGCTGGAGCTTTGATCCCCATAAGCTCACTGAGAAAGACAACCGCTTCTACGGTCTGGGTACGGCAGACATGAAAGGCTTTTTTGCTTTCATTTATGAAGCAGTAAAAAAGGTGGATTGGAGCAAGCAAAACAAGCCGCTTTACGTATTGGCCACCTGTGATGAAGAAACTACCATGCTCGGTGCAAGACACTTCACCACAAACGCGCCGTTCAAGCCGGATTACTGCATCATTGGAGAACCCACTAGCTTAGTTCCTATTCGTGGCCACAAAGGGCATGTCGCCAATGCGATTCGGGTTACCGGTAAATCCGGCCACTCCTCTGACCCAGCTTTGGGCGTCAACGCGATTGAAATCATGCATGAAGTGTTGTTTGCGATTATGCAACTGCGCGACAAACTCATTAAAGAGTATCACCACCCAGGATTTGCCATCCCTAGTCCAACGTTGAACTTAGGCCATATCCATGGCGGTGATAGTGCCAACCGTATTTGTGGTTGTTGCGAGTTGCACTATGACGTTCGCCCATTGCCGGGCATCAGTTTGGACGGTTTAGAAAACATGCTGCGCAGCGCACTACAAGAAGTAGAAGCTAAATGGCCGGGACGAATCGACATCGTACCGTTGCATGAGCCAATTCCAGGATATGAATGTCAGCACGATCATCCATTTATCGGTGGTGTTGAAGAGATCTGTCAAACCAGTTCGCAAACCGTCAACTACTGCACGGAAGCGCCTTTCTTGCAGCAACTGTGTCCGACTCTGGTACTTGGCCCTGGTTCTATCGAACAAGCGCACCAACCAGATGAGTTTCTCTCCTTTGATTTTATCGACCCAACCATTGATGTGCTCTCAAAGGCGATGGTTAAGTATTGTTGTTGATTGAGTTTAAAAAAAGCCTTTATGCAGCTCCGATGAGCTGCATATTTTGGCTCTCAAAGCACAAGTTTTTATGCACCGTTAACACGAATTTAACTTGTTATTTTGTAATTAATTTTCACTTTTAATTCTATGCCCGTCGAAACTTTGCTCTAAATCAGGAGAGACGCCGAATAATTGCAAACTTAGTCTGCTTTATTTGACTAGAACTGGTGCTTTTCGCTAGATTGGAGTCTTAACAAGGACAATGGATGTAGTTTTTTTACGAGGCAGGACGACAATGAACGAGAAATACGCCGCACTTAAAAGCAATGTGCGCATGTTAGGCCACTTATTGGGTAACACGATTCGCGATGCCCACGGCGAAGAAATCTTCGAGAAAGTGGAGACCATTCGTAAATTATCCAAATCGGCTCAAGCAGGTAATCAAGCAGACAGGGAAAACTTGATAGAAGAAATCAAACACCTACCCGATGAGCAACTAACGCCAGTCACCCGTGCGTTTAACCAATTTCTAAACCTCACCAATATTGCCGAGCAATACCACACCATTTCACGTCACTGTGAAGAGCACATCTGTGAACCAGACGCGATCAACTCGCTGTTTTCAAAACTGGTACAAAACGATGTTAGCAAACTCGATACGGCTCAAGCGGTACGTGATTTGAATATTGAACTGGTATTAACCGCGCACCCCACGGAAATCACTCGCCGCACCATGATCAATAAACTGGTCAAGATCAACGAGTGTTTATCCAAACTAGAACTCAGCGACCTGTCTTCTAAAGAACGCAAAAAAACAGAGCGTCGCTTAGAGCAACTTATCGCACAAAGCTGGCATTCTGACGTGATTCGTCAACAACGCCCTACTCCATTGGATGAAGCGAAATGGGGCTTTGCCGTAGTAGAAAACTCACTGTGGGAAGCAGTGCCAGATTTCCTACGTGAAATGAATGATCGTCTGAAGTCTTACCTAGGTGAAGGTTTACCAATTGATGCTCGTCCAGTGCATTTCTCTTCTTGGATGGGGGGTGACCGTGATGGCAACCCGTTCGTTACTCATAGCGTAACGCGTGAAGTACTGCTTCTGTCTCGTTGGAAAGCCGCTGACCTTTATCTCAATGACATCAATGAATTGATCAGCGAACTCTCTATGACCGTTTCTAACGATCAAGTTCGTGAACTTGCTGGTGAAGATCAACATGAACCATACCGCGCAATCCTGAAACAACTACGTGCTCTGCTCAATGAAACCAAAGATATTCTTGATGCGAAGATCCACGGTCAAAAACTGGCAGTCAAAGCACCGCTACAAAAAGTTGAACAGCTTTGGGATCCTCTGTACGCGTGTTACCAATCACTGCATGAGTGCGGCATGGGCGTCATCGCTGACGGCTCGTTGCTAGATACGCTGCGTCGTGTGAAAGCATTTGGCGTTCACCTAGTTCGTCTTGATATCCGCCAGGAAAGTACGCGCCACGCAGATGTACTCTCTGAGCTGACTCGATACCTCGGCATTGGTGATTACGAACAGTGGAGCGAGCAAGATAAAATTGCTTTCCTCACCAATGAACTTGCGTCTAAACGTCCGCTACTGCCACGCGATTGGGAACCATCAGAGCCTGTCAAAGAGGTGTTAGACACCTGTAAGATCATCGCTCTGCAACCGCGCGAAGCGTTCGGTGCTTACGTCATCTCAATGGCTCGTACCGCCTCAGACGTACTCGCTGTGCACCTATTACTGCAAGAAGCGGGCTGCCCTTACCGTATGGATGTTTGTCCTCTGTTCGAAACTCTAGACGACTTGAACAATGCGGAATCGGTCATTAAGCAGCTAATGAGCATCGACCTTTACCGTGGCTTTATTCAAAACCACCAAATGGTCATGATCGGCTACTCTGATTCAGCAAAAGATGCGGGTGTCATGTCAGCAGGCTGGGCTCAGTACCATGCTATGGAATCTCTAGTTAAAGTGGCAGAAGACGAAGGTGTTGAGCTGACTCTGTTCCATGGTCGTGGCGGCACCGTTGGTCGCGGCGGCGCACCTGCACACGCGGCTCTGCTGTCTCAACCACCAAAGAGCTTGAAAGGCGGGTTACGCGTAACAGAACAAGGCGAAATGATCCGCTTTAAACTGGGTCTACCAGATGTTGCGGTAAACAGCTTCAACTTGTATGCAAGCGCCATTTTGGAAGCAAATCTACTGCCACCACCAGAGCCAAAACAAGAATGGCGCGACTTGATGGAAGTCCTGTCGGAAGTGAGCTGTGAAGCTTACCGTGGCGTCGTCCGTGGCGAACCAGATTTTGTTCCATACTTCCGTCAAGCGACGCCTGAACTAGAGCTAGGCAAACTGCCGCTTGGTTCACGCCCAGCGAAACGTAATCCAAATGGCGGTGTAGAAAGCTTACGTGCAATTCCTTGGATCTTCTCGTGGAGCCAAAACCGTTTGGTGCTTCCGGCTTGGTTAGGCGCAGGTGAAGCTATTCAGTACTCAGTAGACAAAGGTCATCAGGCACTGTTGGAAGAAATGTGTCGCGAATGGCCGTTCTTCTCAACTCGCCTAGGTATGCTTGAGATGGTGTACACCAAGTGCAACATGGAAATCTCTCGCTACTATGACCAACGCCTAGTTGAACCTCAACTTCAACCATTGGGTGACCGACTGCGTGAACAGCTTCAACGTGATATTAAGTCCGTACTGAACGTAGAGAACAACGAAAACCTAATGCAAAGCGACCCATGGGGCCAAGAATCAATTCGCCTACGTAACATCTACGTAGAGCCATTGAACATGCTTCAAGCTGAATTGCTATACCGTACTCGTCAAACAGAAGAGGCGTCTGCAAACCTTGAAGAGGCTCTGATGGTGACCATCGCGGGTATTGCAGCAGGTATGCGTAATACGGGTTAAAAATAACCATTCGTAATACAAAAGGCTGAGTTCATACTCAGCCTTTCTTATATTCATAACTTCCAACCACATAATTGCGCAGCAAATAACCAGACATTTACACTACAAAAAACCCATAAAATACCAACAAATTAGAATTATTAACTACAAAATAACTCTATTGAGTATTATGTTAGTTTTTTAGGGTAATTTTGTCCTAGTATTCCACTTCATGCTTATTATTTATATACTACTTGCCTGCTGAGAGCTCATAAATCCAATCATACCTGCTCCAGCCCTGATGGGGATCCCCATCTCTAGGTGATAAACGGCTTTAAGGTGACAGGACCAACTTTGTTGGTGCTACTTATACATTAAAAAACTCAAGCGCCAGTAAGAGCGCAGCTGAAAGTGTAAGTAGCTTGTTTACAAGTTTATTGACCATTTGGATTGAAGACATGTCATTACCACACGTAATCTTAACTGTTCTTAGCACTCGCGACGCAACCGGTTACGATATCACTAAAGAATTCTCTGCTAGCATCGGTTACTTCTGGAAAGCAAGCCACCAACAAGTTTACCGTGAGCTAAATAAAATGGCCGAGAAAGAGCTGGTTACTTGCGTACTAGAACCTCAAGAAGGCAAACCAGACCGTAAGGTTTACTCCATCACAGATGCAGGCCGTAGCGCTCTTGGAGAATGGTTTGATCAACCAACTGCACACCCAACCGTTCGTGATGAATTTTCAGCGAAACTTATGGCTTGTGCTGTTCAACCATCAACACCTTTCCGTGATCAACTAGCAGAACTTGTTGAAGAGTCTCGTAAACTGGTTTCTCACTACAAAGAAATTGAAGCTGCTTACTACGCAACGCCTTCAACTTTGGACAAACAAGCTCGTTTAGAGCGCCTAACGCTTCGTCGTAACCTACTGTTACGTGAAACGTGGATCACTTGGGCAGAAGAAGTCCTAACAGAACTTGAAGTGATTGGTTAATTTCCTTTTACTTAGAGACAACGAAAAAGGCTTGCCACTTGGCAAGCCTTTTGTCTTTTTGAAACCGGATTTACGCTTCTACGGCTACACGAGGGCGAACACCCAAAGTATGGCATAGCGCATAAGTCATCTCCGCACGATTCAGCGTATAGAAGTGGAAATCTTTTACACCTTCGCGACTTAGTACACGAACCATATCAATAGCTTGGCTTGCACCTACAAGTTGGCGAGTCACAGGATCATCATCCAAACCTTCAAACTGTTTGCTCATCCATCCTGGCACTTTAACGTTATTCTGCGCCGCAAAGCGTGAGGCTTGCTTAAAGTTCGAAACTGGCAAAATACCCGGTACGATTTCTACATCGATTCCCGCCGCAACACAGCGGTCACGAAAACGCAGATAAGATTCCACATCAAAGAAGAACTGAGTAATGGCACGGTTTGCACCAGCATCCACTTTACGTTTTAGGTTTAGCAGATCCGATTGAGCACTTTTTGCCTCTGGATGCACTTCTGGAAAAGCCGCCACAGAAATATCAAAATCGTGACGAGATTTTAGTAGCTCAACCAAGTCCGAAGCATACATATCTGGAGCACCGCCACTAGGTGGGATGTCACCACGCAGCGCAACGATATTTTCGATGCCGTTATTCCAGTAATCATCAGCAATCTCAATCAACTCTGAACGTGTTGCATCGATACAAGTGAGGTGAGGCGCAGCCACTAAACCGGTCTCTGCTTTGATTTCCTTGATAATGGAGTGAGTTCTATCACGCTCACCAGAGTTTGCTCCGTATGTTACCGAAACAAATTTAGGCTTGAGCGTTTTGAGACGATGCACAGAGTTCCACAGCGTTTCTTCCATCTTTTCACTGCTTGGCGGAAAAAACTCAAACGAGACATTAATGTTATCTGACAACTCAGCGATATTCTGGTTTAAGGCGTCGATATGGCCTGCGTGCGTGTATCCCATCTTACTCTCCCTGTGGCACTCCGCCACGAAATCAAAATCCTTGAATCGACGTTTAGACGTCTATATGTCTACAGAATGTATTGAATGTGATTTAATGTCAACCTTGTGATTATGAATTTTTCTCACGTTAATAATGAGGATAGTTCAAGTTAATTCGCATCTGCTATTTACTCATAACAACGTTTGAAAATGGCGAATCTTATTTTAAGTATGGCACTGAGGAAGGAATAAAAAACCCCGGATGAATTCCAGGGTTTTTAGGTATCTCGCAAAGTTTAGAATAATCCAGCTAAGCGGTTGAGATCCGATTGGATTGCACCAGCGGTCACCTCGCGTCCTGCACCTGGGCCACGAATCACCAAAGGGTTGTCCTTGTACCATTTACTTTCAATCGCAAAAATGTTGTCGCATGGCAGCAAGTTAGCCAGAGCATGTTCGCGCGGTAATGCTTCTACGCCCACCGTCGCTTTGCCATTTTTCTCTAAGCGCGCCACATATCGAAGCACCTGCTCATCTCTTTGTGCTTTGGTTAGACGCTCTTGAAGAATCTCACTGAGCAGTGCGCCATTATCAAAGAACTCATCCAAACTCAGAGAGCGCAGCTCTTCAGGCACCAGTGATTCCACTTTTACGCTATCCGGTTCAATATCCAGACCAGACTCACGCGCTAAGATAACCAGTTTACGCATGACATCCGAACCATCTAAATCAGCACGCGGATCCGGTTCTGTTAATCCTTGTTGCCACGCTAAATCGACCAACTCATTAAACGGCACCGAGCCATCAAACTGCTGGAACAGCCAAGAAAGTGTTCCCGAGAAGATTCCGGATAGCGCCACAATCTCGTCACCACTTTCACGCAGATCTCGCACGGTATGGTTGATAGGTAACCCAGCCCCAACCGTCGCGTTGTAGAGCCAGTAACGACCGATTTTCGCGAATGCATCTTGCACTTGATGGTAATACTGACTGTCGGCAGAGCCTGCAACTTTGTTAGCAGAAATTAAATGGATGCCTTGCTGAGCGATATCAACATAACGTTGCGCCAACTCTTTGCTCGCAGTCACGTCCAATACCACGGCTTCATCATAACCTTGTAAATCGCCTAACCGACTCAGCCACGCCCCATCGTTCTCAATACTTTCTTCATCAAACCTGTCGGCAACCGCCGCCGCATCGATACCCTTTTCATCAAACCAATATGTCTGGCTATCGACAACGGCGACTAAGTCAAAGCTCATACCGTGGCGTTTTTCGAGTTCTGTTTTCTGAGTCGCAAATAGATTTAACCAGCTAGAACCGATATTGCCTTTGCCACATAACGCTACCGCTACGCGCTTTTGCGCTTGGAATAACTGGCTGTGAATCAACTGTACTAATGCTTCGGTATCGGTGCGACGTAGTACCGCAACTAGGCTTAAACCTGATTCAGTTTCAGAAACAAATTCAACTGGTGCGTGCTTCAATTTTTGGTAAAAACCAAAACAATGGTTGGCATTCTTCGTTACACCCGCTCCGACAGCGGCCACAAGTGAATAGCCTTCTTTGAGTTTGATTTCAGCTTCAACCGCAAGATCTTGTAGATACTTCAGCGCACCTGTCGCAATCTCTGCGGTGTACGCTAAGCGTAATTTTTGCTGATCGGCTTGGGCTTCGTAAGAGAGTGGCTCGAGTTGCGCACGTTGAAGAGACTTTAAAACATCACTTTGGGTTTTGTTGAAGTCATGACCATGCCTAAAAGACAATTGAATCAACAATACTTCATCCAAAGAAGTGATGATTTTCGCTCCACGCCCAGAAGCAAGTACACGCTCAATACGCGTTGAACCCGATTCAGGTTGATAACTGCACTTGAGGCTTAAGTCCATCGTGCTTTGCGCGACAGGTTGTAACGTACGGCTATGCAAGACCGGAGCTGCAAGGCGGGCCAGTTCACTCGCTTCGTCTAAGCGCAGTAAAGGCAACAGACATGCATCCGACACCAAACGAGGATCCGCACTGTAAACACCAGCAACATCACTCCAAATGGTTACGGTTGTCACTTCCGCCAAAGCACCGATTACGGTTGCGGAATAATCCGAGCCATTCCGCCCCAACAGCACGGTTTCTCCTGCCTCATTTTGCGCCATAAATCCGGTAATGATGACGCGTTTGTGGCTGTGTTGCGCCAACGCCTCCTTAATCAGGGGATAAGAACGCGCACGGTCAACTTCCGGCTGAGTACCGGCTTCTGCACGTAAAAATGCACGAGCATCTTGTGCGACCGCAGGAACATTTTGCTGTGAAAGCAAGGCAGCCAATAAACGTGAAGACCACACTTCACCGTGACCCAACACTGCCGCTTTTTGCGCATCCGTCAGTGGCGCAGTCAGCTCGGCTAAGGTACTGAACTCATCGTGCAAAGAAGCGAGCAATTGCGTCTGCACCTCGCCTTCTAATAAAGATTCAATTAGCTCCGACTGGAATTGTCTTAAGCCTTGCAGTGCTTCATGCGCAATACGGCCATCTTTGTCTAAACCTTCCAGAAACTCGATCAAGCGATTAGTGGTCTTCCCCGCGGCGGATACCACCACCAGATCATTCTCGGCAGAGTATTCTTTGAGAATATCGGCCACACGTAAGTAACATTCAGGGTTTGCTAAGCTGCTGCCACCAAATTTATGTAACTGACGTTGTACACTCATTTTTAGTTCTCCTATTACTGAGCAGCTTTTACAAAGGCTTGATCGAGATCGGCAATCAGGTCTTGTGCATCTTCTAAACCCACAGACAGACGAAGCAGCTGATGCGACACGCCCGCTTCCGCTAACGCCTCTTCCCCCATGGCTCGATGCGTCATAGATGCGGGGTGACAAATCAAACTCTCCACGCCACCAAGCGACTCTGCAAGAGAAAACAGTTCGAGCTCTTTAACAAACACTTTAAGTTGCTCAAATGAGCCTGCAAATTCAAAGCTCAACATAGACCCAAAACCCGACTGCTGCTTTTTCGCGATTTCGTGACCTGGGTGATCTGGCAAGCTCGGATGGTAAATCTTCGCGACCAAAGCCTGCTGTTGTAGGTAGTTGAGTACGTGTTGAGAGCTTTCTTCGTGCACTCGCATACGGGCGCCTAAAGTGCGGATCCCACGCAACGTCATGTAACTATCGAAAGGCGTACCCGTGGCGCCAATACAGTTTCCCCACCATGCAAGTTCTTCTGCGTGCGCTTCTGTTTTGGTGATCACCACACCACCAATCACGTCCGAGTGACCATTAATGTATTTTGTGGTTGAGTGGATAACAAAATCAGCACCGAGATCCAAAGGCTTTTGGTACACCGGTGTCAAAAAGGTATTGTCTACCGCAACCAAAGCGCCCACTTGTTTGGCTTTTTCGCATACCGCAGCAATATCAACCACACGAACCAAAGGGTTCGATGGAGTTTCTAACAAAATAAGCTTTGGCTTTTTCGCTAGTGCAGCCTCTAGAGCTTGCTCATCCGATTGATCAACGAACTGCACTTTGAAGTCGCCTTTGTTAGCTCGTGTATTGAACAAACGGTATGTGCCACCATAGCAATCATGCGGTGCAACAATCAGATCATCTGGCCCAAGAAAAGCCGATACCCACAAGTTAAGTGCGGAAGTACCGCAGTTAGTCACCACTGCGCCTTTGCCAGACTCTAACTCTGATAACGCACTCTCTAGCAAACCACGGTTTGGGTTACCTGAACGCGTGTAATCGTATTTAGGGACTTCACCAAAAGCAGGGAAACCATAGTTGGTTGAAAGGTAGATTGGTGGAACAACAGCGTGGTATTGGCTGTCTGATTCGATACCAGTGCGTACAGCAATGGTCGCAGGCTTGCGGGTGCTCATGGGTGTATCCTTTCACGGGTGATGACTTCTAAATAGGAATGCGCTATATCTAATTTGTCAGATCTATCTGAACAACACTCTTCCTTAACTGTTCTGTTCACTTTACTTGTCAAAAAATGAGACGTCAACACTTCTAGACGTCTATATGTCTTTGCTTGTGGCAGTAAATGCAGCTAAAATCAGCACCTATATTAATTTTCAACTTATTACATAAATGAAGGTGTGCAATGGCTGACTGGAATGGCGAATACATTAGCCCATATGCTGAGCACGGTAAAAAAAGCGAACAAGTAAAAAAAATTACCGTTTCTATCCCGCTAAAAGTTTTAAAAGTGCTGACTGATGAGCGTACTCGTCGTCAGATCAATAACTTACGCCATGCAACCAACAGCGAACTACTATGTGAAGCATTCCTGCACGCATATACAGGTCAGCCATTACCAACGGATGAAGACCTTCGTAAAGACAGACCGGATGACATTCCAACTGAAGCAAAAGCGTTAATGACGGCGATGGGTATCGAATTCGAAGCATTTGACGAAGAATAATTGCTTACAAATTCATCCGCTTTAGAAGCTGCGCCGGGGGCAGTTTTTGGAGATATAAAAAATGGGACGTCAATGCGTCCCATTTTTGCGTTCAATGTGGCTGAGTAAATTACTCTGCCATGTAGTTTTCTGGCATCTCGATACGAGCAACACCGGAATCTACTGCCGCTTGAGCTACCGCTTTTGCTACGCGAGGTAGCAGACGTGGATCCATTGGCTTAGGAATGATGTAGTCGCTGCCAAATTCTAGCTTCTCAACACCTGCAGCTTTTAGTACCGATTCAGGTACAGGCTCTTTTGCCAATGCACGAATTGCGTCAACTGCTGCCAGCTTCATGTCGTCATTGATTTCACTCGCACGTACATCTAACGCACCACGGAAAATGAAAGGGAAACACAACACGTTGTTCACTTGGTTTGGATAATCACTGCGACCAGTACCCATAATTAAGTCATCACGCACTGCGTGTGCTAGCTCAGGTTTGATTTCAGGATCTGGGTTTGAACAAGCAAATACAACTGGCTTGTCAGCCATGAGTTTCAACGCTTCTGGTGGCAATAGATTTGGACCAGATACACCTAGGAATAGGTCTGCACCTTCGATCACATCTTCTAGTGTGCGCTTGTCTGTATTGTTTGCGAACAGTTGCTTGTACTCATTCAGATCATCACGACGAGTATGGATCACCCCTTTGCGATCCAGCATGTAGATCTTCTCGCGCATTGCGCCACACTTGATAAGCAGCTCCATACATGCAACGGCTGCAGCACCAGCACCAAGACAAACAATCGTTGAATCTTCAAGCTTCTTACCCTGCAGCTCGATAGCATTGAGCATACCTGCAGCTGTCACGATAGCCGTACCATGTTGATCATCGTGGAATACTGGTACGTCACAACGCTCAATCAAACGCTTTTCAATTTCAAAACAGTCTGGTGCTTTGATGTCTTCAAGGTTGATACCACCGAAAGTGTCAGCAATGTTCGCAACCGTATCAACGAACTCGTCGATCGTGCGATGCTTCACTTCAATATCAATTGAATCAAGGCCAGCAAAACGCTTAAACAGTAACGCTTTACCTTCCATTACAGGCTTAGAGGCAAGTGGGCCAAGGTTACCTAGACCAAGAATAGCGGTACCGTTTGAAATAACCGCAACCATGTTGCCTTTCGCTGTGTACTTGTACACGTTGTCAGGGTTTTGTGCGATTTCACGTACAGGCTCAGCCACGCCAGGACTGTATGCAAGAGCAAGGTCACCAGCAGTTTCGGCTGGTTTAGTTAATTCGACAGCGATTTTACCCGGGGTTGGGTAAGCATGGTAATCCAGAGCTTTTTGGCGATGTTCTTCTTCTGGGGTGGCTGCTTGGCGATTGTCTTCAGACATGGATCGTTTCTCTTTGTTATTTTTAGGTAAGGGGGCATAAATTCTAAAGGATAGAAATCAATCTTCATAGGTAAGATTGCGAGCAATATCCTTAAAAAGCCGATAATAAAAGAGATTAGACCAGATAAGTGTGTTAAGCACCTGATTTTCTGGTCAGGTGCTCTTTTTATGATATGAATTCTTTTTGAACAATGCGTCAGTATGTTCGTTACTCTTCATCGACATACTGAGCTTGAAGGTAGTTTTCAATGCCTGACATTTCAATCAAGCCAAGTTGGGTCTCAAGCCAGTCCACATGCTCTTCTTCATCTTCGAGAATATCTTGAAATAAATCACGCGAAACATAGTCGCGAATATCTTCGGCATAGGCAATCGCATCTTTTAGATCCGGAATGGCCGCCATCTCCAGTTTAAGGTCGCATTCGAGCATTTCCTTAGTATCTTCACCAATCATTAGCTTTCCAAGATCTTGAAGGTTCGGTAATCCCTCCAAGAACAAGATCCGCTCGATAAGGTGGTCAGCATGCTTCATTTCATCAATCGACTCGTGGTATTCCTTATCGGCAAGGTGCTTTAACCCCCAGTCTTTATACATACGAGCATGAAGAAAATATTGATTGATAGCGATGAGCTCGTTACCGAGCACTTTATTGAGATGTTGGATGATGATTGGATCGCCTTTCATGACAAAGCCCTCCTATTTGGCTTCTATTAACTTTAGAAGCAAATGAGAAGGTGTCAAAGAGACCAAGTAATCCTCAAAAAGCGATGAGGTAGTTAACTAGCTTGTCTTAATTCGGTGTAATGTGTTTCTGCTAGGATTTCTTTCGCCTGCTTAATGCACTTACCACACTGGCTCCCCAAAGCAGTGCATCTCTTAATGCCTCGAATATCAGTTACACCCTCATCTATCGCCAACTTCCTAATTTTTTTGTCGGAGACGCCATGGCAAAGACAAACGTACATATAAAAACCTTTCTAATAAAAACCGAAGACAAGAATATAAACGGGAATGGTTATTGTTACCACTCGTATTGAGGAAGTATTGAGAACATTTCGTTATATAGGTTTTTGTTCGGAAAGAGAGGATCAATCACTTATGAGGGAACTGCAAATCAGAAAAAACATACTTCAAGTAAGAGGTTGTTTTTTTTAAACAAGAAGGGAGCACCTTCAGTTTGTGCTTATAACTAAATAAAAAACAAATACGAAAAAGGGAAGCCGAAGCCTCCCTTTTCTTGATGCGCTTTCTTCAAAAAGAAGAAGAGTGCAAGATTTCGTTTAATTCGTTAAGAATTATTCGAAGATCTTAGCAACAACACCAGCACCTACTGTACGGCCACCTTCACGGATAGCGAAACGTAGACCTTCGTCCATTGCGATTGGTGCGATTAGCTCAACAACCATTTGGATGTTGTCGCCTGGCATTACCATTTCTACGCCTTCTGGTAGAGAGATATCGCCAGTTACGTCAGTTGTACGGAAGTAGAACTGTGGACGGTAACCTTTGAAGAAAGGAGTGTGACGACCGCCTTCTTCTTTAGATAGTACGTATACTTCTGATTCGAACTTAGTGTGTG
>NZ_JAMZAL010000013.1:0-76168 GCF_024181925.1 Vibrio sp. Y20_XG_PY13
GAGCCACCTATCTATTAGTTTATAACTTTGGCTATTTTTTTAAGAGTAGATCGGCTCTGGTCGGTTTCACGACATAATCAGAGGCGCCAGACTCGACGCTGGCTTGGATCATCTCTTTATCAGCATGACTGGTGAGCATAATGACTGGAACGTCTTTAATCATCTCAATGTAGTGGCACAGTGAATTTGGTCACATAGTTGGATTAGGAAAAGTAAGTCAGATGAAGCTTTGGTAATGGATGTGTTGAATCATTCGAAACAAGGAATGGGGCAAAAGCATGTTACAGTACTCACTTAAATTAGGTAAATGCGGATAACTTCATGTATGGGAAAGGTGCTTAATGCAGTATCCAGTTTTGCAGGCGCAGATCATCTTGCTTTATAGCAACAACTTCTGTACTAAAACATGACGTTATACTGACCAAAATATTCCATTCTTGTTTAGTGTGAGCCAGCCGTATACACAACCTGCTCAGTGCGCGACCTATCTGGCAAAGAATACAGCTACCCCCTCCCTGCTGTTTAGCACTGCAATTTGTAAGAGGTTGTCGTATTTAGTGCTTAGGTGAAACGTTCTGGATCCGCTAGCTAAAGTAACTCGCGTTTTTTACTATTCAGGTGCGCACGACCAGGCTTTACAATTCCACAATCAAATTTTCTCACAGGCAGTCGCAGTTCAGACATTCAGTGCCGAATTTGGTAAAGCGACTCCCTCCGTTTTCTCCAACAAATGATCCGTATGACACGACGAACGCTAAGCGTTTTCCATTTGCTCGATGGTCGCTAAATTCGCCAGCTTAAACTTATAAAACCGCCGTATGCCTTTTTGGTTATCCTCATCTATCTGAGCCTGCGATCGAGCATCGATGTACCACTTTTTCTCAAGGATCCACCGAAACGCCGCGCGCTCAGTAACGTAAAGTTCCTCTTTGCCTTCGTCAATCCCAAAATCCGTGATCACCCGTATGCGCTGAGTTTGAGATAAACTCTCATGCAGGGTCAGTACGAGAGGGAGCCTAAGGTTCCACAGCGTATCTTGAGATAGAACCTCCCCGCTTTTTTGTTTGGCTTCATTGGACTCTAATTCTTCCTTGACGGCTCGCACTCGCGCAAAATGAAAGTTCTTAAATGCCGGCTTTGAACTTTCTGATCGATCAAAGGCACGAAACAACCAGCTAGTCCCATCGTGCATAATCGCCAAAGGGACTAAGATTCGCGTGTCATGGTTATCACTATTTTCGGAAAGGTAGTTGCACGAAATGGCATAGTGCCCCGATATGGCTCGGGTGATCTTGGCCACATTCTCCAGATTAAGTTGATTAGGAATTCTCCCGATCAGCTCAGACGTCACATCGGGCTCGACAGGACGAGAGTATCGGTTAAACCCATTCGCCAACATTCCTAGAGCCTCATCAGGGTCAAAGGCGCACAGAGGCACAAATGTCTCTCTAAGAATGGTGTTGGTTTTTTGTGTTTTGTTGTTGGGCCTTATTGTCGCGTACTGCGTCAACACGCGTGATGCCGCCGCCTCAGCGATCCCAAACACCGCGTTTAAGTCGGCTCGACTTACTCGACCGGTAAAGAACAACTTGAAATCAATATATTCAAGGCGTGGGGTTATCTGCGTGCTCACATCCCCATCCTTACCTACAGCATGTAACGTCATAACTCATCTCTAACCACTTATTCATTGCTTAGACTACCAGAACTATACACCATGA
Organism: Vibrio sp. Y20_XG_PY13; assembly: GCF_024181925.1. NCBI lineage: Bacteria > Pseudomonadati > Pseudomonadota > Gammaproteobacteria > Vibrionales > Vibrionaceae > Vibrio > Vibrio sp. Y20_XG_PY13. The sequence continues at coordinate 1,722 of NZ_JAMZAL010000013.1, forward strand.
GTCGCTTTAAAACGAATAAAATACTAAAATTACACTTTTAATATATCATTTTGATATAATGACTTGATCGGTTCCATATGCAGATCTACACTTAATGCAAATAAGTGCGGATAAAATGTCTCGAATACATCACCTTAGAATGCGCTTTAGCTCACACCGTGCAAATTACTTCAGAGTAGAAATAGACCATGACACAAAGCCAGACACTCTACGAGGGTGCGCAAACCATCGGTGACGCATTCTCGGAGACAAACGCTAGGGAAGCCGATAATGCGCCATCTTCTCTTAACCAATTACTAAATAACTTATTGGTTTCTGGTGCTCGGCTTGATATTGATCCGGATCAGTATCTATATTTGGCCGCCATGCACGCTTGGGAAAGGGACATCGATGATAGCCTCAACCTCGTACAACAAAGCTTTGATGAAGAGACTGTGCAAGCGGTCGTACGCTATGTCGATGCCTATGCTGGACGCAACGAAGGCCACACTGAGTCTAGGGTCAGCAACTTTTTAAAATGGGGCGTCGAACAACGTATCATGACGTTTGCAGGGACATCAATACGCGATGACAACCCGCAATATCGCCTCACCCAGTTGGCGCAAGATCTGCTAAAACCGTACTTTAAAAATGATAACTTCGATCAACAAGAGAGCCTCAGTCAACGATATAAACGCATTGAGGTGCTACTCAGTGAAGTCAATACCATAGACACCGAAGAGCCCGAAGCTTGGTATGAGGCGGTGCACTCGTACCTGCCCACCCTCCAGGATTTGCTTGGCGGGATTTCTAAGAACCAAGAATTACTCATCGCTCAGTTCTCTAACGAGCAGCAAATCATCAAACAGCAGATCAATACCTCCATTGTTGATGACATGTCTGCACTCTTGAATGTCGCCGATGAACTGATGCACCAAATCAATGATTTGAAAACCATAATCTTTACGGGTGTGGATCAGGTAATAATGAACCTCGCCACGCTACAGCAAACCGCAGTGCTTCGCTCTGCGCCCATTCGATTAAGAAATAGCCTCGAAGAGATCGAGGTATTTTTAGAGCGCACATCCGAATTTGCCAACATGTCACTGATTGACCTTATCGCATTTCTCGATAGGGTAATGCAAGGTATCCGGCTGCGCCTCACCATCGATCCGAATGCGAACCTCGCGCACCTTATTGATTCTGCCATTGAGTCTACCAAAGGCCACTCTTGGGCCTTGGCACTGCCGTATCAAGAGCCATGCCTTCTCATGCGTGAGTGGTCAGCACCCCCACCGCCGGTCGATGAAAGTCTGCCAGTACTTGAAATGGAAAAAGAGCGGGTAGTGAGACAAAACCCAACACACTTGTTGGTTGATTTGGCCAACCAAATTGCCGAGCAAGCTCTGAATAAACATCACCGAGTAGATCTCGCCGACCTTCTCAGCCGGATCTTAAAACCCCAAGACAATGGCTTTGACGAAACGGATCGCCATCGATTGGCCGTGCTGACTCTTAAAGCCATCACCACAATTGCACCGATGCCAAGCGAACTGATCCACCCAGGATGGGTGCCTATCGATGAAGGCAACCACATTTTTATTGAAAATCTATGGGTTCAAGGCCGAGCCCCATCGGAGAGCGACACATGAATGAAGAAACCAAAACGTACGAATCGATCCTCGATGTCATGGCAGACCCCTTATTTTCACAGGTAGACACCATGCTGCGTGCAGGCATTAATATCGTCCCAGAAGACGACACACTCCACAGCTTTGTTAACGCGGCTTACGAGCCATTGAAAACGTATTTGTCAAGCGTCTACATCACACTGCGCTGCTCACCTGAACAGGTCTATTACAGTCACATGCAGCGCCGAACTGGCGTGCCTCACCGCACCATGAGTGAGCTGTCCATGGTCGTTGGCCTTACCATGGTGTCGATGCAGTTGGATTTACGTCAATCGCTTGAAAGCTCAGACTGGGTCGCTGTCGATCATTTGATTGACCGACTAATAGAAAAGCTGCCAGAAGATCGAATTAAAGATCTCTTTGGTAGCCGTCGATCTACCACCGTCAGCACCCAATTTGACCAAGTCAAAATTCGGGATGAGGTGATGAAATGCATTCGAGACCTCAATCGTAAAAGCTTCATCCGTATGGACACCGCCACAAATCAGTACATGCCCACTGCCGCCATCTATCGCTTTATCGACCCGCTAAGAGGCATTGTCACCGCCGACGAGATCCCCAACAAACTGATTGAACTGAGCAGAGCTGGGTATTTGGTGTCGAGCATAGCACAAGCCGACACCGAGGATGATCTTACGATTGAGCGTCCGCACTGGACTAGACGCGTGAAAGACGATTCGCCCGATAACCTAGACCTTTTTGATTTAGACAATAACGAGGACGATACCGATGAGTAAGGCATTTCCAATATTGCGTTCTTTAAGCCTTGTGAACCTGAATGGCATTACAGTGAGAACGCTCGATCTCGTAGAGTTGCAAGAGTTGTTGTCTCCAAGCGCTTATTCAAGCTTTGGCAACACAGTCAGCCTGCTTGGCGAAAATGGCGCGGGCAAGACCACCATACTAGGTGCCTACCAATTGGCCCTGATGGGGGACATTCGCTTTGTTTCTCTTGGTACATCAGATACATTTCAAAAGACTCAGAAACTGGCTGATAGTGAGATGTTTCATCGTCTGGGGAATCCTTCGATGGTGGCACTGGAGGTGCAAACCCGCAGTCAGCAAAGGCACCTTTATTTGATCCACGCAAAAAAATCCAGTGGCATCAACATTGAGATGACCCGTATGCGCTTGGTTCTACCCAAAGGCGTTGAGCCCATGTCTTGTCTTGCCCTGCAAGAAGGCCATAGCTGGCGGCCTCTAACTCCTCACATGGTTCGGGATACCGCTGCATCTCTTGGCTGTGAGTTAACTACTTACGAGAGCGTCGAGGGGTACTTGCTCGATCTCTTTAATGACGGGATCTTGCCCAAGCCATTGCAAAAGGACAAGGACAAGGCCAATTATGCGCAGGTGTTCCACAGCGCAATGAGCGGCCGGCTTGATTCCAATATCGAGCGCAATTTGAGCAGCTACTTGATGTCGCATAGCCGAGGTAACATAAAAGGGGTTGTGGATGTTCTGCAAGACTCCATGCGAGTGGTGCGTCAAACGCGCATTGAGCTCTCGAAAAATTCAAAGGATTACACCTTTTTTAAGCAGCTTTTAGAGCATGCTACAAAGGCCTCATCCTTCGGCTGGGCAGTGGCGGAAAAACAACTGATTTTGGCCGATGAGCAGCTCGAATCAGCACAAGAAGCGCGCATTGCAGCCAATGAGGCACTCGACAAGGCGCAAGCGACAGTAAAAAAATTAGGGACTGAGCTAGAGCAACTGCGACAAACCCGCGATACACTCGAACAAAAGCGCAAGAAAACCGAAGAGCGATTGCGATTAGCTATGGTTGCGGCTGATGAGTTCGCACGTCGCGAACGATTCAAAGAAGATCTCAACACCCTTACACCGGAAGCTGAGCTGGCAAAAAACGCGCATCAAAATGCGCAGCAAGACTACCAACGTGCGTCCGAGGCACTCAGCCAAGCCCAGCAAGATCTTGCAGAAACGCAACAGCAATTAGCCGATGCGGTCAAAGCGTTTGAGATCACATCAGAGCGCGCTGGAAAATATGAGTTTGCGTGCCGCCAACTCAAAGCTGTTGAAGCCTTTCATGGCCATGTAGACCCAGACAACTTACAAGACCCTATGCAGGCCTTGGCCGCAACTAAAACCCAATGCGGACAAAACCTCAACGAGCTTGAGCGTCAACTGCAACAGATGAACGAGATCCGTGAAACGTATCATCAGTTCAGTAAGCAGCTTTCAATTATTGGAGAAACAGTTGATCCTAATAACCTTCAAGACTGGGTGCAGGCGAAAAAACGCCACCTCCAAGAGAGCCAACTGATCGCAGCCAACGAGCCGTATGAGAAAGAGAAACTTCAAGCCTTAAATATCGAGCTTGAAACCCAACAAAAATATCGGACTTTACTCACATCTACTGAACTGGAAAACCAACCCGATAGCGTCCCTACCTTCATGCAGGCCGTCACGCTGTATCGCCAGAAAGTCGACGACGCCGGTCAGAACGTAGTCGCAGCCAAAACCCAATGCGACGAGCTGCTAAAGCAGCAACAACGACTGAACATTGAGCTGGTGCAGACCGAAGCCAAGCACGAAACCTGGTCACAACTGCAGCCTCAAGTTCGTCTTTTGACCCAAGCTTACCCTGATCAAGCAAGTTGGACAGGCAACGATTGCCTCGAACTACAAAAAACTCTTCGAATAGAAAACGATGCCCTAACCGAAACTATCACCGAGCACAGCGCCGCTATTTTGAAATTCAGTGCTGATCTTCAGATCTTAAGAGACCGCGACTCGAGTCACCTTGAACTGCTTCGAACCCTAGCCTCAGACGTTGATGGGCTCCCTATTTGCGATCTGTTTAACGACATCGACCCTGAAGATGCGCGCTACATGGAAGCCGCCCTTGGGAGCCTGATGAACGGCATTTTGGTGGAAGATCCTCACACAGCCTCGCGTACCTTACTAGCGACCTATGGTGATGATTGGCCGTTGGAAGACTTGGTACTTATCCCAAGCGGACGCCCGATTTCTCAATGGAATGAATCCTTTGAAGACAAAGAACTGTTTGAAGATATCACCGCGACGTTTATTGGCGCTGATGAAAGCACCGAAGCGCCTTGGTGCGTATTAACGTCAGGCGAGGGGCTTCGCATCAGTCAACTTCGTGATGCTCCAGTGCTGGGAGATAAAGCGCGAGAAGCGCTCATCACCCGCCTAGAGTCTCAGATTGAACGCCACGAATCCGATCGCAGTGATGCTACCGATGCGCACACTACCCTGACACAACACATTGAAGCGTTGCGAATGGCTCAACCGAAAGCCACTGTCGCTTTTGCTAACGAACCCGATCTAGACGCAGCAAAAACGAAGATCAAAGACATCGAGCGCGCCCTTTCACAAGCCAAAATGGAACATCAGTCGCTTTGCAATACAGAGGATGCGGTCAAACATAGCCTATCAATATTGACGCAGTGTGAGCCGTTTGCCCACAGCCTGTATCGCGACATCGCAGCAGACATTACCGTGAGTGAAGCGGCTATCGCACGTTGCACGGAAGCGCAGCTAGAGATCAACCAGTTTTCACCCTTGTTTAAAAACATTGATACCGAATGGAAACTCCTACAACAGCCCTATCCTAACGATCCTCTATCACTTGAGAAACAAGTACTCGATGAGCAAGCGCGCTATGAAGCCGCCAGCGACCAACTCAGGAGCATGGAGACACTCCATAAGGTGCGATTCCACCTTGGTAAAACGTACTCCCAAGCGAAAGCCTTACTGGGAGACACCAGCCATAAACAGGACGCCTTGAAAGAGCAAGCCAAGCAGATCGAAAGCCAAGCCATGCAGCTTGAGTGCAACAAAGGCGAGGCGGAAACTGCACGCGATAGCGCGCAGAAGCGCAGTATCGAAGTGAGCGCCAAACTTAATCACCTTGAGTCTGAGTTAGGGCGCGTTGAGGTCGCTCTAAAGGACATTGGCATTGACTACTCACCTGGTCTCGAAAAGCGCTTGCAAGAAAAGAAGTCTAGGCTTGAGGATGAGTATAAATCAGCGCAGCGCAAAGCCGATACGCACAGTGAATCGCTCTCCAAAGCCAAGGAGCACCATCAACAAAAACGCAGTGACGCTGACCTAAACCTACAAAAAGAAGCGCAAGCGAGAGCCCATCACGAGAAAGCCGTAACCGAGCGCCAATCGGTAATGGGCGTGATCTCAGATGATGGAACCACCGCCGTCCTAAAAGACGCAATGACTTCCATGCTCGAACTTGACGCCATCAACCAAAGCGACACCGCATTTCAGGAAGCACGCAGCTTAATCAGCAAAGTCAACGGCTGTGCGCAAGACTACGGAATACCTGTTACCGATCCCATGCTGGCATTTGGACAAACACTCACCGGCACTGATCTTGCCGCGCTATCACATCTTTACTGCGAAGCCGTTAGCCTACTTAAGCGACGCATACGTCAAGACCTTATCCAGAGCGGCGATCCTCAGGAAATGCTTATGGATTTGGACAAGGCGTGCCGAATGGCCCGAAAATCTCTTGATAACGTTGAGGAGATGTTCCAAACCAAGCGTAGCGAACTGGGGGATGCCATTGCGAAACGCATAACCGATGAGCAGCGCGCGGTTCGCAAGCTCAGCGCTCAATTGAATGGCATCGGCTTTGGCCAAGTTGCGGAAGTACGCCTTGTCACCGACTATGTGCCGAAATTCGATAAAGTGCTCGAAGCGCTTCGACAAGGCTCGCAAATCATGGACGACCTATTTGCCGACGCCAGCACAGTCGAAGAAGCATTGTCCGACCTTTTCCACCGAACCACGGCCGGTGAAATCAAGGGCGAGAAGCTGCTCGATCACCGTAATTACTTAAGGGTTAAGACGCAGATCCGCCGACGTGGGCGCAATGAATATGAAGATCTTGAGGGCTCTCAATTATCGACTGGCGAACGTCTTGGATCAGGTCTTGTTGTTTTGATCAGCATCATCAAGCACTGGGGAAGCGCAGGTCATGGGAAGAAGCCATTTGCAATCCCTTTAGTCATGGATGAGGTGAGCCGACTCGATGCGCAAAGCCAAGCCACGGTTGCCGAGCTCTGCCGCCGCTGCGGGGTTCAACTTTTGATGGCCGCGCCTGAAACGCTGGGTAAAATCACCGGACTGGGGTATCAGTTGGTGCGCGTTTGGCCTGATGGCGTCAATCTTGATAATCCAAGTCAAGACGATGAAGCCCGCTCTTGGGTACAGATCACCGGGCTGCAAGACAGCACCGAGCTCACCGTCGACAGTGAGTACGTGCTAAACGGCATCCTAGGCAAGTCTTAGTATGAGTAGCGATTTATTGCAAAAGTTGGGTCTGCCGCGCACGCAAGTAGTCGAAGTACTGACCCGACTTGCCACCAATAAAAAAGTCATTGAACGGCAAAAAGATGGGCCACTTCTCGCCCATCTCAAGTCGCTGCGCATCGCCCATTGCGCAGGACGACTGTGGCACCTAGACAACCCAGAGAGACTTGCCCAATTGCGCCAACAAATCGGCCTAGAGGAGGGGCATGTAACTAAGGCGCGCGGTGCTATCGTACGTAATACTGAACTCGTTCATCACAAATGTGCTGCGGCCTGGCGAGGAGACAGCAAGTCTGGCCGAAGCGAGCCGCTCCTTCCAACGCAAGCCGTGACAAGCGATGAAGTGATCAGAGTGCGAAGCAGCAAGACTGGATTGACCGTCACCTACCCAAGCTGGCAACAATCGGTCGATGACGAAACAGAGGCACGCTCAGAGTGCACTATCCCTGAGCGCTTGTGGCGTGAAAAGCACAGGCTCTCTTTTGCGGACATCAAACTCATCATGACAGTTGAAAATCTTGGCGCTTTTGTCGATCTGCCTTTGGTTGAGGGGCTTGTTCTGCTGTATGTACCTGGCCTTAATCTTACCCACACAGAGCTACTGGCATCCCTACCCGCCACCGTACCTTGGGTGGCCTTTCCTGATTATGACCCGAATGGCCTATCGATTGTCCAAACGATGGCGAACAAGCTGGGACGTCCTGCACGCATTTGGCTTCCCGGTTACTGGCAGGATCAGGCGGCGCAGCGCAGTCGTGAGATGATTGGCACAAGTAAGCGTGGCTGGCTTGACGCCCCATCCTTAAGCCTACCGGGACTTAGTGATGTGCAGCGCTGGCTTGAGCAAGAAGTCCTTGTCTTAGATCACCGATGCGATGCAGCGCTAAATGACTTGGTCAGCGACGAGTTGGGTATTGTGTCACTCAACTAACTAACGCTACCACCAGAATGACTCTGGTGGCGCATCCCAACTTTTCGCTCGGAAACGTTCGAATATGAGCTCACCGCTCTCAAACTGAACGCACCAGGGTGGCACTTATTATGATCCCATGTATCACTTATCTTTTTCTAACTTCACTTCGACTCGTGACGTCCAGAACGAGAGACTAAAGACTGTTCGATCTCTAAGAAGCTTTTGGGGTAAAGGTGAGTTTGCTGTGAACTTTTTGGGCACACCTCTGGACGCTATCTGCAATTGAAACAAACGGGGCGTCCACATATGGTAAAAAATGACATCCAACCACTAGTATTGCCTGTCTTTGTATTTTCCCAGAGCTTGAGTTAGTAGGTAGGAGTAATAACCGTAAATTTAACCTCATTTACGGTTGAATCAGGTGACTGGTTGTTAACGCTGGTATTTTTTCTTCAGCTTTTTTAGCTCTTCTGGATTGTTTTTCTCTAGCTCTTTTTCATATTCATCCATATGTTTCGAGAGCCAAATGTGAACGTTTTCAGAATAGAGAGTAAAAGCACCAATAGCTAAACTCAATGCGAATATTATACTTAGAAACAACACTCTAGTCCTCTCATGTGTTGTGCCGACGCGCTAGTTCGTACTAGCTAACAACCCTATCAATTCATCAGTTGTAACTGTTTTTCATGAACCATTTTCGTTTATAACATATACAGCAATACGATACTTGGATTAGTTCTAGTGTAGCAAGACCAGCTTGCCACTAATTGGAAAGAGTATGTAGGCAACTAGCAAGCCTCGACATATTTCCGTGTTAAAATAATCTAATTACGCCTATTGTGTAAGTGTAGTTAGATTCGGAGGTACTTTAATGTTCAGTGCTGCTTATGAAATGCTCGGAGGTGAAAAGCGCAAATCTCAGAGCGTAATCGATAGTCTAAAAATTATTCGTCAAGGGCTTCCTGTTGAAATGCTGGATAGAGGAATGTTAACTCTTGGTCTGACTAAGACAGATTACGCGAGAATTATTGGCGTTAATCTGCGTACTCTCCAGCGAAAAATGAAAGAACCAAACGCAACGCTAAGCCCAACAGCCAGTGAACATGCTCTTATGCTTGCAGATATGGTCAAACAAGCAAATGAGTATTTTGGTGATCGTGATGCGACATTACGCTGGTTAAATAAACCCAGTTTGGTGTTTGAAAACAAAACACCACTTTCATTCTGTGACACAATAACCGGTATCATTCTGGTAACAGAAGAGATCAATAAGTTGAAGTACGGATATACGGCTTAAATGGAAACCTACCGATTGTCACAAAGCCACTTTTCTGACATAGCAGGGAAAGTTGGTCTGTTTGGTTCTGCGATATAGGTCCTTAGATACACTATGATTGGGTACAAGCGTGTTAGTTACTGCCCATGTAGGTATCTCTGCCTTGCAAAGTAGGCTTCATCCGGAAAGAGATGGCCAATGGCTCAACATATCAACCAGATATTTTGAGATAAAAGCATCTCAAGAAAAATCACCATACTTGATACGATTTAATACATCTAAAACGCGTTTTAAATCACCTTTAAGCACAACTTCTAGCGGAGTTAGACCAGATAGCGCTGGAATTGCGGAAGTTAACCATTCTGCTCTCAAACCAGAGTCCTCAAACATATCCTCCATTTGCTCTTTTAAAGTAGGATGTTGTGAAAGAATGTACTCTATAGACTTCGACTGGGTATCATCCTCAAGTTCAACTTTGCGCAAAGTCCATGAACCATCGTTATTGTCGAGCCATTCGATTTGATCGCCTTCTTCCCATTGCAATTCTTTTTGCAGTATTTCTGGAATGTTGAAGAAAGCCTCACCATCGCAGGTCTTCTCAATTTTAACTTTCATTGTTGCTCAGTCCTTATTCTATTCACATGGTGGTTTTATGATCCCGATTACTCTAGTGTAGCAAAACCAGCTTGCCACTAATTATCGGTGGACATTAACGTTTGAAACTTGCTTGATGATCTGACCGCAGGCCGTCTGGATGGTAGCTATCAAAAGCAACTTCAATCGTTGGCTAAGAAAGGTCTACTGATCCTCGACGACTGCGGGATGGAAAAACTGACTCAAGAGCATGCAGGTCACTTGTTAGAAGTGCTTGAGGATCGTTACCAAAACAGAAGCGCAATAGTCATCGAATAGAACTGGGAGGTGAGTCAATGAGAAAACTGGCGCAATCCGATCACTTAGAGTAAAAATAGGTAGAGAGAAAAACGGCAGGTTCAAGTGTTCGGAATAAACCGAAACGAGCGTTCGCAATCACCGAAATACGCACTTGCTACTAGTTGGAACAAGCACGCAACTAGCAAGCCATAAGTAACTTAAATTACACTTATAGACAATTTCTTATACAGTCACTACAAAAGTGCATTAAAAGATACTTATGAGAAACGTAAGATAGTAAAGGTACAACCTACCTATGCCTGATTGGAATACCGAATTCAGCACGGAAAAGCTAGGGAGCACCATTCGCTCAAAGCGCACGCCCCAATAGAGGTGTAAGCCTCCCATAATTAGAGTTTTCTGCCTTCACCACGTAGTATCGATTTACAGTCAACTGTTACCAAAATTCGCAAGATTTTATGGTTTATACCGAATCAACTTGAAGATGCAGGCTTGAGAACCTGAAAATTATCATTAACTCGAGATGTCAAAGAGCTGTGATCTCTGGAAGAATCACAGCAAAAAATTGGTCTATTGCCGCCTTGAAGTCCCGTTTTCTTTTGAAGTAAACGTTGTTCCTCGACTTCTCATTCATTATTTTCCATAGTCGCTCTATTGGGTTGAGGTTTGGACTGTAAGGTGGAAGATAATACAGTTCAATATTCAGGACAAACGCCGCATCTTTGACTAAGTCACTGCGGTGATATCCCGCACCATCTAAGATGATATGAAGCTTATGAGCTAACGGATAACTCTCTCTTAACTTACAGAAAAATCGAACAATCGTTTCACTGTTAATGCTTGCTCTCATAGTCGTGAACAATGGTTGCACCAATATCCGACAGGTTCAGTGCGCCAATAATGTTCAATCGGCTACGATTACCCGTTGTTTCAATCACTTTATCCTGACCAGTACGTATCCAGCCATGCGATATCTTTGTTGATAGTGTTGGGTGAACTGCATCGATAAAGACTATCGATTCATCCTCGCCACAGCTTGCCTTTAGCGCTTCATACGCCTCTATGAATGCTTGCTGTTTTGCTTCATCAAACTTGTGTGGTATGCCTTTCGGTTGCTTGTAGCTAAAACCATTATGGTGAAGCCATTTGTTCATACCAGAAACAGTATAATCAAGCCCAAACGTCTATTTAACATAGGCGACAATTTGATGAGTATGAGGATAGGTTTTCTCAGTCAAATGTTCGATTAGGTGCATGGTTTGAATAGCAGAAAGCTTGCTTTGGCTTCCTCCATTCTCAGGCTTAAGTTTTTCAGAAAGTACGTAGTCACTGAGGTGACGTGCTACGGTCGATTCATGAATACGAAGAGCTTGTGAAATCATAGTCTGACTCCAGCCTTCAGAAGCCAGCAAAACAACCTTAATACGGTCGCAAACTCGACTATCACGTTCAATGTCGTGCATTTGTTCGAGTTGCAGTTTCTGTTGAGGAGTCAGTGTAATTTTCATGGTTCGTAGCATGATCTTGATTCTATTGAAAATCAAGCATCTTCAATGATCACGGGTATAGATAATGCTCACTCAGAAAACTCTAACTCTCTTCCCCACACATTTATAATCGAACGAATTAAGCTGATTTGAAAAACTAAAGCGAGGAAATAAGATAATCTGGTTTGCAGGGCAGAAACTCTCAAGGCATTTTGAACAATTTTCACTTCGTAACTTAGCTATTTTCCCTTGTAGCCCCTGCTTTTTGATAACCCCGCAGAAAAATGACTGAATGACACTATGACGCTCCCAGAAATCATGAAAGTCTACGTATTCTGATTCATGGAGTGCGCGATAAGCTTTATTAAAAACAAAATCTCTGAAAACATGACTTTTCATACTTCGGATTAAAGAGTCATGATCAGCTAATCTTACGTCTTCAATCAAGCTGCTAGGAAAAGTATGTCCTTCCCTTAATAACCAAGCTTTTAGCCTTTTTTCGAGGCATGGGGCGATATGTGGAAGTTCTTTTATTGAACCGGCTGTAGTGGGAAGGGCTGTGTATTCAATTTCACGATATGGTCGATAGTAGGAAAAATCTCTTAGGCTTTTACAAAATTTAGAACGTCGGCCACCCAAAACTGTTTCAATAGCTTGTAAAGTATCCTTTCTATTATCACTCGTAATTTTGTATAACGGCTCTTTGTGCTCGCAACAATCATCGTTCGATAGGTACGTCGTCCAGATCCTCTTTAAATAAGCAAACCCGTATTTTTCGATGGACTCTCTAATACAACTGGCACAGTAGTGTACATCCGATGAAATACCAACCTTAACCCTTTTCCCTTGTAAGAAATCTCTTATACCTACCGTATAATCAACAGGGCTTTTAAGGAAGTCCTTTGGGTTGCGCTTGATAATTCCATCGCTAATCAGCAAATTAAACATTTGAGCATCAGTGTATTCCCAAAAGATCGCTTGAAATTCTGGAGTCAATGATATGTATTTTGAGAATCTACCTTTCTTATCAATAAGTCGAGGCATCTTACCGGGTTTAAACACCATATTAATGCGAAAAATGAGGCTTATAATACTCTCTTGAGGTTTTGGGGACAGGGCCAGCGTCGTCATATCAACACCACTACAATATTTTCCTCATACGCTAGATATACACTCTTTCAAATAATGAATAACTCTATCCAAAAACTTCTGCCATATCGTTCTCACTAGTTAACCTCAGTTTCCATTGAAGCATAATCCAAACATTTCTTTTATAGTCCTCGCTTTGTCGGGTTAAAAAGCCATAAAGCAGATTGTTCTGGTTTTATCGGTCAATATTAACACGAATCGATATATGTAAAAGGTGACTTATACACAGTAACCAATAAATTAATAGTAATACATAAGTTAGCCAACATACCAAAAGCTATGTACTCAACTACAACAGCCTAACCAAGCTTTGCCCTAGCTCTAGCTTTCTCTCTAGCTTGAAGTTTTTCAGAAATTTGTTGGTATAGCCTAGCTTCTTCGTTTTCTCTATCAGTGATAGATATAGCTAACGCGTAACTTTCTTTCTCTTTTACTTGGTTAGTTGCCCACGGTAAATCTTGACGTGTTACTACGAGGAACAACTTTCTTGGTTTATTAAATTGATTATAAGTCCAAGTGCTAGATTGAAGCGTACCTCGGCTTCTGTCATCTTGGGTGAGATTTCTCTTAGAACTGTCGCATTCGGGAATAGCTTTTATGGTTTTCTTATTATCATTGTTAAATGACTTCGCTACAGAATCTAATGAATCACCATGAACTAAGTGATATTTAATCTTGGTTGCAAGATATTCTAATCGAGTAGTACGGACTGAAGGGCTGTAAGCAAGACTAACTGTAATAGTTCTGGTCGCTTTCCCTTTTCGAAAATAATCATCAGGAATTGGCAGCTCAAAAAACTGATGCTTGTCATTTTCAATTTCTTCTTCACTGATTAAAACCACATGCTCTTCGGATGACCTAAATAAGCTTTCCTCATCAACAATGCCATAGCCTGCAACACGTTTTACGTGTTCTTTTTCCTTAAAAGAGGAAGATATTTCTTGTGTTACATGAGCATGATTAGCCAAAAGAGCCCGAAGCAAATTCGCAGACGAATCTGGGTAGTTATTTAAAATCCTTCCTGCTAAGTGAGTGATATATGGCGCTGAAAAGCTAGTCCCACTATATTCACTCAACAATGTATTTCCCTGTGGGCGATAGTTTAGCGTCACTACGCCAAGGTGTTTTGATATTGGCTTCCAACCTTGATTATCTAATCGTGCTGATATTGCAAAATTTCCACCATGAGCAAGTAAGTCAGGCTTCAGCGGAGCTTTGTCACTTTGACTACTTCGGGAAAATGGAGAAATTTGGCCTTCATTCGCAACATGCAACTCATTGATATCACCTTGCTGCTGAAAGCGACGCTCATTATAAGTAGCAGTATGTTTAGCATAGGCTCCTACAGTTATTACATTCACCGCCGGCGCGGGATCTATTAATGCAGCATCATCAGATAGAAGATAATGCGGATAATCTTCTCGCCAGTTATTTATCCTCTCAGAGCCGCTAAAGTTTCCTGCTGACACAACAATTAATATATCAAGCTCCCGAGCCAGTTCATCTAAGATAACGGCCATACCTGATACATGAGTATGTTGGTACGGAGCATTCTGGTTACCAAGGGATAAATTAAAAATTCGACATCCATACTCACTATGAAAATACGTGATTGCATCAATCAATGTTGTTTCAATAGTTTTTGTATCAAACTCTGTTTCCCCATATTGGTTTTTAGTCAGAACTTTTCCGCTTAAAAGCCACAGCTCTCGAGTCCAGTCATTCGCTTCTATTCGCTCTTCCAAATCACCAAACAAAGCAACACCAGCCACAGCCGTTCCGTGGCCGACATAATCAAATTCATCTTCACCTTCAATAAAACTCTGGGCATCACCAACAGCACCTTGCAGCAGGACATGGTTAGCATTGATACCACTATCCAATACGCAAATTTTGCTTGCTGATTCGGTTAGGTTGTTAAGTTTAGGGGGAAGAATGTTCATATCGACATTCAATTGGGAAAAATCTACTCCTGTTTTAGGTGGTAGATCTACTTGACGTATATCTTTGTGCAACAATAAGTCTTGAGCTTGCTTTAAATTAACATTAACACGGAACATCACTAAACTGTCTCGGTTAACCTTATCTAAACACTGAATGCTCTCAGAAGATAACCACGATACAAAGTCGTCAACAACACTATTCCGCTCTGCGCTACCCACATAGCCCAATGGCCATAACTCAACATCGACTCGGAAGGTATCCTCAGAAGGGAATCCAAAATGTTTTATTGCCCAGCTTTTTCTATCTTCAGCACTCCAGGCATCAATTTTATCAATAGCAAATAACAAGTTCGCGTATGTAACGTGTTCACCATCAACAAGCTTAGATAGGCGTTCGTTAAATTCATGTAGTTGCTGTTCATCAGCAAAAGCAATGTAAATCGTTTGATCTTCTTGACCGACAATAGAAATACCGTGCTTTGTAATTTCTTCAAAGCTCATTTTCTCAATCAATTTTATTTGAATAAGATTACGAGATTCACTGCCACCCAGTTGTGATGATATGACCTTTTGGAAGGTTGCTATTTGTTCCTGTAGATTCTTAGCATGCTCTTTAGGGTTATCACGTTCAATTGTGGAACCGAAACCATTACGAGATCTTCGTGGAGTTAACGGTACTTCTTTGGAAAAAGAAAGGTGAGGGTAAGCTCCTTCCATGCTGCATTCCTTTGCTTATGGTTCTCATTTAATTCGACTTTCCAGTTCTAATGCACTTTTTAGCATCCTGATGGTTAAGAACTCTTTTTGTTTTAAAATCATACGTTTTACTGCACGTCTTATTATACGTTCAATGATTGCAGGTGATTTCCCATCAAAAATAGTGTGAAGTTCCGGAGTGTCTAAATCAAACTCTCTCCTCACACCACGTAATTTGAGTTGTAATAAATTTTGAAGTTGGGATTGTTCTAATACAGGAAACTCTACGATCTCATCAAATCGACGCCAAATAGCGCTATCAAGTATCTGCTCATGGTTAGTAGCAGCAATGATAATACTTTTTCCATCATATGAGTCCATCATCTGAAGAACAGCATTTACAACCCGTCTTAGCTCTCCATGTTCGGATCCATCATCACGCTCTTTTCCTAAAGCATCAAATTCATCAAAAAGAACAATCAGTCTATGCTTGGATATAAAATCAAAGACCTTACGTAAATTTGCGGCTGTTTCACCAAGAAATGAAGAAACTAAAGAATCCAAGCGAACAATAACGAGTGGTCGATCTAGCTCATAGGCCATAGCTTCCGCAGATAAAGTTTTACCGCAGCCTGGAGGACCGAAAAAGAGAATCTTTTCCGCAGGCATCATGCCATAGCTTCTGAGAACATCCTCACGACGATGTTCCTCAAGTACATTTTCAAGAATTTCTAACGTACTCTGATTTAGAACCAGCTCTTCTATAGAACGATTGGCCTGTCTAATATCAACTAACGCAACACCACTTTCTTTATCAGTCGGAGCTTCAGGTAAAATGTTATGAGCCGTCGTGTTCGGTGTTGCTCTATCCCCATAGAGGATACGCTCTAAGTCATTTGCTAATAAGTTATGCTGCTTTTGGCGCTCTTCTTTTATCAATTGCTCTGTAGCACTTCTAAAGGCTGTAGGATCGCCGGAAGCACCTGATTGAACAAGTAATCTCAACAATTTTCCACTAGCCATACATCCCCCAATCACTTTCGCTTACTCATAAAATAAGCAAGTGACAAACAAAAAACACTTACAATAATAACCTAAACACATATGCCTTAGGTGAGAAGATAATCAGATTTTTGCTCCATACCAACCACATGATAGATACAGTGCCAAAAGCGGACAATACTAACATGAAAGAGGTTAAAATCTAGCCACATTCCAAGCTTTTCACACAGATATCCTAGCAACAACTATTTTCTCAAGTTAATCCATTGATTATAAGCTTGTAGAGTTAAAGGAAGATTCTCTTTCTTCGCAGTTAACCAACCATGAGAGCCAAGCTCACGATCTAGTTGAGTTCGCGAAATTGCATAGCCAGCCTTATCCATTATTTGAACAACGCACTGAGCCAATTCTTTATCTCTTTCACCCCAATCAACTCTATCAACATGTTGGGTTTTCAGTGGATTCGGAAGATGTTTCTCCAACCAATCTGGATTATGTAAGTACAACCAGAAAAATGCTGCTTCACATTCTTCCTTAACACTCTGTCTCATTCTTTGAGGATACTGCCGAACATACCGTAAAATTTGACATTGATAACGCCTTCTTTTCGAGTCCGCTTTGCATTTTTTTCTCCACTCGACTAACCCCTCGACCGAAGAAATAATCATTTCTACGCTACCTGAAGATATTCCTAGTTGCTGGGCGATAGCGGCTCGATGTTTTCCCTTGTATGCCATTCTGGAAATCTTATCTTTAACACTATTAGTTATTTTATAGGGCTTCAGATTCACTGGGATATGATGCTTAAGAGCGATAGCCTTAACGTAACATCGGCTTTTACCGATATCACGACCAACCTGTGCCATTGAAGCCCCCTGTTGCAACAAATTACAACAACGAGCTTCTACATCACAAAAATCACGTTCTCTTACCTCTGCCGACACATATTGTGTCTGTGATTCTTCGTTAACATAGCCTTGAGTAAGAAAAAACTCGAGTAACAGATGTTTAAATGGATGAGCCTGATATGAGCCATTAAGCAATGATTCCACATACCTGAAATCTTGATTTGAGGTTATGCGAAGAGGATTATTGGGGAGAAGAATTTGTACAGACAAGCCATAAAGTGCAGCCATCAACTCAATTCGTTTTACTCTACCATTATTCGTTACAAGCCCTTTATTAGCCAACTGAGATTTGTATTGTTTCGCATCTTGATTATACAAAGGGTGGGATTGAATAGAGCGAAATTTTCTTTCTGCAAATTGCGCGAACTCTATCGCTAATGGTTCGCATTTGTCCTGATAGCGACTAGGAGTAGGTAAAAAGTTCTCGCTAAGATTCTCTCGATCATTAAGGGTATAATATGACAACCAGACACCGTGCTTCGAACAAACATCCACTCCAGGAATTTGATGTAGGCAATGCCAATAAGCTACCCCTATATTCTGTATATCATCTATACAACACAACGGGCAAAACTTAACGGCCAATGGCTCAGTCTCTCTGAAAGTCGATAGCTGGCAAGCCCTGATTAGTTCATTAGTTTTTATAGAACAATTACAAATTGTTTGTTGGTAGCGTGGCAAGTAATGAGCAAACCAAGGTCTTAACGTTTGCTTACGACACAGCTCCACAGCAGATTCGCTAGTAAATGCGCTAATAGCTGTTAGATCTGCAGTAAGATAAGGGTGAATAACAGCTCGCCGGTTACCAACTAAGTCTTTTAAACACTGCTCTTTAAGAGTTCCAGATAAGGAAAGATATCGGACAACACGACTAAAAAGGGTTTCATCTGGCAATGCGTCCGGCAAATGCATAATGAACCCTTTTCGTTAATCAATTTATTTAACTATAGGATAATTCTGATAAAGGGTCGTCTAACAAAACCTTTCGCTTTCTCAAGTATTGAATAGGGTCATCAACTTCCGCAGCTTGTTGAAACAGGTCCGGATCATTGATTCTACTGGATAAATCTACTGCACCTAACAACTCTATAACCTGAGAAGCAAACTCAGGATGTTGAGGCTTAGTTATATCACCGGTTTTATCAACTTTTTTTACCGCCACTTTATTTGTATTTAGAATGTTACGTTGCTTACCTTTAGGTAAAGAAACGATTGCACTTTTCAGCGCATTTACTTCATCTGTTTGTTTTGAAAGTCCACACGCAACCGTATTGCCAGCTCTTAATGAAGCGGGAGTAAGACGTTCGTCATCAGATCCAATAATTAACCGTTGAGCTTCTCGGTATGTACGGCTTGCCATATCAATATTACCAACCGAAAGCGAATGAAGAACATCATTAAGCTCTTCTGTAAGCTCTGTATAAACATTTGTCCATTGGTATTGCCAAAGCTGCTCTATAAATGCATTCCATGAAACACTTTCTCTTGCCAATACAGACATAGTATGGTGGTAACCACTTTCGGCTCGACGGGCAGCCTTGAGCTCCTTAATAAGAGACTGATCAAACGGAGGATTTGCTACGAAGAAAAGTGGTACACCCAGTTTGTTCACCAATCTATGCAAAAATCTTAATAAGTTATTCTCACCACCTGTTCTTTTGAACTTAAGGTTCTGCATTTCATCAATAACTAACATGCCTAGAAAACTAGACTTGATAGACTGTTCTAGCTGTCGAATTAAAGCCCCTATCGTTCCTGCAGGCTTAGTTTTTTCTCTATCAAGTGTTAGGTCTAACGTTGATAATATTTCTTCACACAAATCCCTGACGCTTGAGTTACTAGGACAGTCAACTTTTATCCAGACCACTTGTTTTCTTAATTCTAGTTGCTGACCTTGATATGACTCATGAACAATAACATTTGGGAAGTAACCCAGAACTTGTTCAATCATCGAGGTTTTGCCTACACCGCTTTCACCAATTAGAGTCAGCCCATCTCCTTTAGGCTGAAAAAAGCCGGTTCGAGGTTCTATGTCAGGTCTTTCATCTACTAAATAATGTAGGTACTGTGCAGTGGTAGGGCTAAGTGGATTCTTGGCCGAATACCCCTTTTTTATAGACCGCTCTACTGCTCTAAAACATGCTTCATAATCAGTCAGTGGTTGCCTAATTTCTTCAATACGATTTAGATACTCATCGCGAACCAATGGATCAGGGTGATCAGCGATTTCTTCTGAGTAGTCAGGGTAATTACTAAAATCCTCCATGACACTTTCCCATGATTTCTTGGTTGGGAGTGCTTCTATAAGCGGATTGCCTTGATGCTCAGGTAAAATTGCCTTTTTATATACAGCAGGTTCCACTCTCATGACCCACCTCCATTGGTTCTTCTTTTTCTACCTTTTGGTAACGGAATAATTTTATTACCTAAAGGGAAAGAATCAGGGCTATTATTAGTAACTGAAATCTCAGAATCTGGTGCAATCATATTTGTCGTTGCTTCTAGTTCTTCCTTCCGACGTTGACGAGTATTACTCGTTTTATCTCTGAAAGAGACTTTTTCGGCATCTTTACTTCTTTGCTTGGCTTGCCGAGTGACTTCCTGACGATGCTTATGATCATCAATTGAGGTCGTTGTTATTGGTGTTAACTCTTTCTTAGCATCGAGCCAATCCAGAATAAATTCCGCTTCATACATAGACTTATCACCCATCATTCGACTTCGAGGTAACAAGTTACACCTAATGAATTCTCTATTTTTATCTAAGCGAACATAAATGTAATTAGTTGTGTTCTCATCAATACGTGCTTCTAGTCTCCAACGCCCTGACGACCTAGCGACAGATGCTAGATTACGTTCTTCAACTTCTGAACAAGAATAGTACATACCTTTAAAATATATTCCGCTTCGAGTCATGCTAACTTCAGCTGGAGGCAACAACCTAGCTATAACTTCATCACTATTAGCTGATTGAAGTTCATGTTTATGTTTTGCGATATGTATTTTCCAGTAATTCAAAGGCGTTGGAGATAGGTTATTCTCAATAAGTAAAGGGCTAGAAAAGGCTAAGCCATCAAGAATTGATCGATTATGTTCTAGTACTGCTTTTATAATCTCAGTGGTAACCTCGCTTAACGTATAGATTGCATCTTTTCGTGGATCTCTACTCCCTCTAACAACTTGCCCACCTCTAGTTGTGCCAAGTAACTCATGAACTACTTCTTTGTTGATAATATCGAATCGTTTCTCTACAACACCTTTACAGTCAGGTCTATACGGTGGAGTAAACGATAGTTGTGTCATAGGTGTCAGTACTTTTTGGGGTTGAATACCAATCATTTCACCATTGTCACAAACCAACTCCTTAGGAATGTGAGCACAAGGCCATTCTGAATTTTCAATATCAATACCAAAGCTTTTACAGTAATCGGACTTAGTCAAAAAACTATTCGCTAATGCCTGGCGGGCTGCTTGCCATGAAGCATGGTATAGAGACACATGCATACCAACTATCATTCGACTTGCTCTGTCAGCAACAATATAAATAGTCGGCCGCCCTAAAACATACTGAGGTCCAAATTCAGATACGATATGAACATCGGCAACAGTTGCATCAATTTCAAAATGCCCCCCTGGTAAATAACTCCGATCAATAATGCTGCCGAGTGCTCCCCTTTTATTTCGGAGGTAATCATTTTCTGACGTTCGTTTTTTGATTATCTGCTCTTTACTAAATAGCTTTGTACACCAGTAACTGAACTGTTTATCTGTTGGTACCAGAGGGGGTGCACCACAGGCCTCTGCAAGTCGAATCTCTTTTGAATAACTATCTTTAAGCAGATTTTTATAGGTTTTTGCCAACGTAAGTCCAGACTCTTTGAGATAATATTTCTTCAGTGCTTTCTCGAATTTCTTCTTGTCATCATCACTAACAATATACTTTTGAGCTCTATCAACTACTCTCGTTCTTGGTTGTTTCGGTGCGCCTAATGGTTTCGTTGTTGGAGTACGTTCTTTTCCAGAACCACCACTATTAGCAAACGCTGGTAACAGAGCCATCTTGTTCTGTCCGTTTCGCCAATATAGGGTAAGTAATCTGGCTAAAGATTTACGGTCTACCCCAATTTCTTTTGCATATTTAGCAAGCTGAGGGACACGTTTCTTGGTTGCATAATCAAAAATAAAAACTCTGGAGAATACAATACCTTTGACTAAATCATAGTTTTTATCTCGACGACCAATATGCTCATAAGAAATATTTTCTTCATCGACCAATAGATAAGTAGGTAATTTATAATGTGCTTTTTTCGTTTTATGACTAGTAACGGACTCAATGAAACCCTCCAAGGAAACAGCTGTCGGTCTTACTATTTTAGAAGAGTCTTCTAACGAAAATAAAATGACAGACTCAACATCCTGCATGATGTCCAACAAACGATAAAGACCATCTTCGAGTAAGTCCGAGTTCTTCACTCGCCAAACACTATTTTTAGGAAGCTCCATATAGAATTCCTCCTTGTTGGTCAGTTACATACTTAACATCAATAAGCCCTGATTCAGAAATGTTAGTTGATAAATCTACATCAATAAATTTATCGGCTATGAGAAAACGAATTAACAACAGAGCTTCGTTATGAGATGTAATATTCAATGAGATTAGCTGATCACAAAGGTCGTCTAAAAAGTATTGCCCAACAGATAAGAGAGAAAGAGCACCATTGATTTGATCGTATGAAAAACATTGCGGATGCTCACGAAAAGGGGACGTAGCCCAAGCAAGGTTACTACTTTGAACTCTCGTTAATTTATTCCCAGTATAGTAACTGAATTTAACTCCAAGTAATTCCCAGCACACTCGTTCGATATCTGTTTTCTCAAGAACCCTTAAATTACCGGACTCGCCCTCAGGTTTAATCGAAATAGCGTGGTATATATTGCCTTGGGGAGAGTCAATCGTGAGCAACTGATCCGTTGTCATGATTATCGGTTCTTTCGTATTTGGATGTACAGGGTGTTCAACGCCAAGAGTTTTAGCAACTTTCTGAGTGAAGTTTAGAGGAAAGATAGGGAACTGCTCTCTTATATCTAACACTCGATTCGAAAACTCAGCAAGTTGAAAGTGTTCACTCTCTATTGAAGACAACATGTGATGATCTCTTTTGGCCTTCCTTCCATAAATTACTGAGCGTACACCATTAGATTTTACATCCTGAATTCTAAGCCAGGGCTTATACTCTGCCCCCTGGCCAATCCCATATTTACTTTTTAATGCTCGCTCAAAGTCTTTCAACGATTCAAGTTTTCGCCCGCGTCCCATACTAAATCCAATTACCTTTACCTGAAATTATCATAGTAATCGAAGTCACTACGGGCAAACTTTATTGTCTGAAAATGCTCTTATGGGCAAACTTTAGTGCTTACGGGCAAACTTTATTGTCGCTACACAATTACACCCACTGACCTGCTACAAAGCCACTCGACCAGCACCATTGGAAGTTATAGCCACCTAACCAACCGGTAACGTCCATCACTTCTCCGATGAAGTACAAGCCTTTGATGTTTTTACATTCCATGGTTTTAGAAGACAGGTGATCGGTATCTACACCACCCAAAGTCACTTCCGCCGTGCGGTAGCCTTCGGTGCCATTAGGTGCGATTGACCAGTTTTCTAAACGCTCCACCACGCTAGCAAGCTCTTTCGGGTTGAACTGCTTGAGAGGTTTATCCATCAGCTCTTTACGCTCAATCAGCACTTCCACTAAACGCTTTGGCAGCACTTTTGCTAGGGTGTTCTTTAGCGATTGATTTGGATGTTTCTCAAGGCTGCGCTCGAGCAGCAGAGCGATGTCTTCGTTAGGAACTAAGTTGATAGAAACTTTCTGACCCGCTTTCCAGAAAGAGGAAATTTGCAAAACCGAAGGGCCCGATAAGCCGCGGTGAGTAAACAACAGCGCTTCTTTGAACATGGTGCCGTCTTCGGCGGTAATTTCCGCAGGCACAGCAATGCCAGACAGTTCAGCAAAATCTTCTTTGTCTTCTTTGTGCAGCGTAAATGGCACAAGTCCCGCCGTGGTAGGGATTACTGGCAGACCAAACTGCTCAGCCACTTTGTAACCAAATGGCGTCGCGCCCAGTTTTGGCATGGAAAGGCCACCGGTCGCAATCACCAAAGATTCGCACTCAACAGGCTCAGTACCCGCGTGCAGACGAAAGCCTTCTTCGGTTTTCTCAATGGTGTGCACATCGCATTGGTAACGCTGTTGAATGTTTGGCATGTCACACTCGGCCAGCAGCATCTTCACAATGTCTTTGGCGGTAAAGGCATCGACACAAAACAATTGGCCGTGGTCGCGCTCTTCAAACTCGATGCCGTGTTTGCTGACCATGGAGATGAAGTCCCAGTTGGTGTATTGCGACAGCGCCGATTTCACGAAGTGTGGGTTTTGGCATAGGTAGTTGCTGGCTGATACGTCGTAGTTGGTGAAGTTGCAGCGGCCACCACCAGAGATAAGGATTTTACGTCCTGGCTTTTTGGCATGATCCAGCACAAGCACACTGCGTCCGCGCTTGCCTGCTTCTGCAGCACACATCAAACCCGCGGCTCCCGCGCCAATTACAACAACATCAAATTTCTTACTCATCGGTCGCTCTTAGGCTCTATCCAAAATCCAAAACAATAAAAAAGGATGTGCTTATTGCACATCCTTGCTTTCTAAGAGCGCCATTCTACCGACAAATCTCGAAAGGGAAAAGCGCTTAAATTCCAAGCATCGCCTAGTACGGCTTAGCTGGAAAGACCTACAAGATGAAGGCCGCCAGTAGGGTAACACCAAGCAACACGGTTGATAGCACAAACAACTCACGCACCCGTTCACACTTACCTGTGAATATCTCATCATGGTGATGGTGATACTCTTTGCTTTTAATGTAGTGGAACAAACGCACCTGTTTGGTGACGTTACCGTGAGTGGTGAAGAAACCATTGCCATCCACTTGTTGATACAACAATGGGTGCGCTTCACGCATGATGTAAATAAGAGAACGAAGAGCGGTGAGATAACGGATCATATTGACCCCCGTTACTACCATTAGCGCAAATAAGATTGTGTCTCCACTGATCATCTTTTCCTCCCTACATCTTCAACAATGCTCAAGAGAAAAAGACGATCAATGCTTCGTCTTTTAACCGCTACTTATCGCGTTGAGAACGCTTTACGCAGCTGGAGCACCCATGATTGAAGATGAACCTTCTTTCGCCATTTGAGCTAGATCTTTGTCGATGAAGAACAATGCTTTGCCGTCCTCACCAACCAATTCGATCTTATCTAAAATCCCTTTAAACAACTTCTCTTCTTCGTGCTGTTCTGACACGTACCACTGTAGGAAGTTAAACGTTGAGTAGTCTTGGCTTGTAAATGCAACATGCGCCAATTTATTGATTTTTTCCGTGATCATTTGCTCATGTTCGTAGGTTTCACGGAAAACATCACCTAGGCTTGCGAAATCATGTTTTGGTGCTTCAATCGCGCCTAGGATAGGCATTGAGCCAGTTTCACTCACATACGTGAACAGGCGTTGCATGTGCTCCATCTCTTCTACGGCGTGTGCACGTAAAAATTCAGCCGCACCTTCAAAACCTTTGTCTTCACACCAAGCACTCATTTGTAAGTATAGATTGGATGAGAAAAATTCTAGGTTAATTTGCTCATTCAATTGTTCGACCATAGTTTGAGACAGCATGTTAACTCCTATTTATGTGCATGCGTTTTACACCACTATAACATGATTACTGAGACAAGACTTTGTACCTACAATAATGATATGAGATCACTTCGGCAAAATTTCTCAAGGGTTAGTGCTAATCTGAAACTATACCCAAGTGACTTCATAAATGTCGAAGTCAGGGCCTTGGCACTGAGGTCAGTTCGAGGTTGCTTAGGTATACGACCTTACAAGGAGATAGCAATATGAGTTACAAACACATACTTGTGGCAGTCGACCTTTCAGACGACAGTAAAGTGTTGATTAAGAAAGCCGTATCACTGGCTAAACCTCTGGATGCGAAAGTCTCTTTTATTCACATCGACGTGAATTACGCAGAGCTCTACACCGGGCTTATCGATATCAACATGGCAGAAGCGCAGCATCAAGCGATGGAAGCGTCTCGTACCCAATTGGCAAACTTTGCGGAGTACGCTCAATACCCAATCACTCATACTTTAGTCGGCAGTGGTGATTTAAGTAACGAGTTGTGCGACACCATCAAAGATTACAGTATCGATTTAGTGGTTTGTGGTCATCACCAAGATTTCTGGAGCAAGATTCTCTCTTCAACTCGTCAACTGATTAACTGTTCACCAGTCGATATGCTGGTCGTACCGCTAAAAGACTGATTGGCGCGACGTTAAAACTTGGTTAGACTGCGGGCACATTTGTTGTTGATAAAGATTCTCATCTATGGCTTATCTATCCGCAGTTACCCTGCTTTGGGCATTTTCATTCAGCCTGATCGGCGTTTACCTTGCTGGTCAGGTTGATTCTTGGTTCTCCGTGTTCATGCGTGTGGCACTGGCCAGCGTTGTGTTCATTCCTTTCCTTAAATTCCGCGGCGTAAGCAAATCTCTGATCGCGAAACTGATGATCGTCGGCGGCTTTCAACTCGGTTTGATGTACTGCTTCTACTACCAGTCTTTCTTACTCCTTTCTGTTCCAGAAGTGTTGCTGTTCACTGTATTCACACCGATTTATGTGACGCTGATTTACGACTTCCTGAAAGGTCGTTTTTCGCCTTGGTATTTAGTCACTGCGCTGATCGCAGTCGCGGGGGCCGCATGGATCAAATTCGCTGGCATTAACGAAAACTTCCTAATGGGCTTTTTGGTCGTACAAGGGGCAAACCTCTGTTTTGCCATCGGTCAGGTGGGCTACAAATACATCATGGAAAGTGAGCCCGTCGATTTACCACAGCACACCGTGTTTGGTTACTTCTACTTGGGTGCGCTTTGTGTAGCAACCGTGGCTTTCGCGCTCATGGGCAACCTCGACAAACTGCCAACCACCGCAACCCAATGGGGCATTTTGACCTACCTTGGGTTGATTGCATCAGGCTTTGGTTACTTTGCGTGGAACAAAGGGGCAACCTTAGTGAATGCCGGCGCGTTAGCGGTAATGAACAACGCGTTAGTGCCAGCAGGCCTGATTGTGAACATCGTAATTTGGAACCGAGACGTCGACATCGTGCGCCTCGCGATTGGCGGCGCGATCATCATGCTATCGCTGTGGATTAACGAAACGTGGGTGAAAAAACGCGTTGAAATGAGCTACGCCAATAAGTAACGTGCCTTTCTCGACACATATTCCAGCAATAAAAAACGCTCTCCAGTTGGAGAGCGTTTTTTTTAATTCAATTAATGCACTTTAGCTTGCGAGCTTGCGCCCATCAACGCATTAGGCGGCGTTGGTAACAACACTTCCAACTTCGCATTGCGGGCTTCCAGTTTGCGTTGACGCTTGAGCAACTTCTGCTGCTTTTTTGCCACTTTTAGCAGCTTTTTCTGCTGTTTGTAGTGTTTTTTCAGTGCTTTTTTCGCTTTCTTAAGCGCTTTTTTATCGGCCAAATCAAACAGTGCAGGAGCCGCCATCGACACTGGTGTCACCACTTTCGCAGCTTGTTTCTTCTCTTTCACTCGCTCGACCACACGTTTCACGATCGCCGCCTTTTCTGCGCTGTGTTTTGGCGTGACGGAAATGGATTGCGCAGGCAGCGCTTCAACTAACAGACCACATGCTTGTTGCTCGTTTAACGGCTTGTCTTGGCATTTTTGTGGAGGAATTGCGGCAGGCTTACACAATGAGTCTTTAGAAGCGGAAGAGCGTGCACAAGAGCGACAAACGAACTTAGGTGCGACGACCAAACGGTGAATGTCACCCAAGTTGGCCGCAATTTGTTTGCGGTTCATCTTACATAAGCGTTTAGACATTCGACTACTCCAGCTTCCCAATTATCGACAGCATCACAATAAGTGAAATAATAATAATTCTTAGTTAGATATACAGTCAGAGTGTCGAATTAGCAAGTGAAAACTATCAATAGTGTGCAGGAAAGAATGGCAGCGTCACAGCACTTGGTTCAATGCTGTGACGAGAAGTTTTTGCGAGTCAGGAGGTTATGCCATCGAGGCTTTGACGTAGACGTCGAAACGGTTCTTTTTGGTTTCAATCGCCATACTTGGCTTTTGCTCGTTCAGCCAATTCGCGTAGTCCGGGCGCTTAACCACCACGCGTTTCGTTGCCAACGCCAGAGCAGGTTCGAGCAATCCATCAGCATCCAAATCCGCTCCCACCAAAGATTGGAAGACGCGCATCTCTTTTTTAACTAACGCGGATTTCTTTTTGTTTTCTGGGTGTGGGTACATCGGGTCGAGATACACCACATCCGGTTTCACAAACTCGCGGTTTTGCGCCAGTTTATCCAGCGCGTCATGGCTGGAGGCATGGATCAGCGACATACGCTCAGATACCCACGAGCCGATTTCTGGGTCTTGTTTCGCGCGAGCCAAGCCGTCATCCAACAAGGCCGCCACAACTGGGTGACGCTCGACCATCTGCACTTTACAACCTAGCGATGCGAGCACGAACGCATCACGACCAAGGCCTGCCGTGCCGTCTAACACGGTTGGGGTCGCACCTTTGTTCAAGCCTGCGGCTTTTGCGATCGCTTGCCCTTTGCCGCCACCGAATTTACGGCGATGACCCACCGCGCCACCAATCAAATCTACAAAAATCGCACCGAGCTTAGGCTCATCGACTTTACGCAGCTCTAAACGCTCCGCAGTCAGCACCAAAGCAAAGTCGCTCTCGTCAGAGTGAGAAAGCTGCCAACGCGCAGCCAGTTCGTCGAGATGAAATTGTTGAGACGGGTCTTCACAGATCAATTGCAGTTGCAAAAGGAGGCTCCAATAAAAATCGAGGTAACTGGCGCTGAGTGTATACCCAAGTTACCTCTAAAAGCTAGATTGGCGGCGAGATGCCAAGGTTAAAGCGAAGAGAGATTCTCGACCAATTCTGCCAACGCTTTCGGGTGACCAATGCCATAACCTTGCCCGTAATCCACACCAAGGTCGATCAAGTGCTGCATGACTTGTTCGTTTTCGACAAATTCCGCCACCGTTACTTTGCCAAGCTGCTTCGCCAAATCATTGATGGAACGAACCATCACTCGGTCCATTTCATTCACGTCGATATCTCGCACGAAAAGGCCATCAATTTTCACGATATCTACAGGAAGTTTCTTCAAGTAACCAAAAGAAGACAAGCCCGAACCAAAATCGTCCAGCGCAATCATACAGCCGAGCGATTTGGCTCGGGTGAAAAAGTCGATGGCTTGATCTAAATTGCCCATGGCCGCCGTCTCTGTGATTTCTAAACAGATTTTTTCGCACGGCATGGTCGAGTTTTTCAATCGTTCGAAGAGAAAATCGATAAATTCCTGATTCCCCATGGATTGACCAGAAAGGTTTATCGAGCAACGCCCCAACTTTTCCACTACGTCTGGTCGCTGTTCAAACCATTCAAGCGCTTGGTTGATCACCTGCTTATCAATCCAATGCGCAATGTTATAACGCTCGGAAGCGGGAATGAAAATCGCCGGAGAGACGTAGTTACCCTGCGCGTCACGAATACGCACCAAAATCTCAAAATACATCAGCGACTCTGGCGACTGCAAATTCATCACTCGCTGAGCAAACAGCTCCAAGCGCTGATTGGATAACGCCTCGTGCACCAAATTGACGCTCTGCATTTCCATCTGACGACGCTGCAGCTCTTCATTGTCTAAGCTGAACAGATTGTAACGGTTACGCCCCTGCTCTTTCGCCGCATGGCACGCCGAATCTGCTTGCGCGTGCACCATTTGCGGCGTTTCTGCCGTGTGGTCGATGATACGAATGCCGACCGAGCAACTGATGAATAAGCGTGTGTCTTCCCAGATAAACAGGTGCTCACCCAATGTGGAGATAATCACCTTAGCAATATTGATCGCGCCATACTCATCGCAATCTTTCAGTAGCACCGCAAATTCATCGCCGCCCATTCGCGCAAGCACGGAGTTGTATGGCAGCACCTCTTCCAACATGCTGGCGCAAAATTGAATCGCGGCATCGCCCGCATCGTGCCCAACGGTGTCATTAAGCACTTTCAACTGGTCGAGATCGAGGTACAACATCGCATGCACTCGGCGGTGGCTATCTACTTCACGCAGCGCAGTTTTCAACTCCAACTCAAAGTGGTTGCGGTTGTATGTCCCCGTCAATAAGTCATAACGCGCCTGATACTCTAACTTCTCAGCCAAAAGCTTGGTCTCTGAAATGTCTTCACCCACAATCAGCAACTGATCGGAATCGTTGAGCGGTCGAATGTTTTCGCGTACCCAAACACTGTGCCCGTCAGCATGGCGATACTCGATTTCACGTCGCCATACATCATGAACTTGATGACTCGGTTGCAACAACACCTGGCGTGGGAACAGCGCTTTGTCATCAAGATAGAACTCTCGCAGGCGATGGCCGAGCATCTCAATCGGCTCGTAACCCAATAACAGTTGCGCGAATCGGTTCACTTCTTGGATGCGGTTGTGACTGTCGAGCGTCACCATCATCACGGGCTGCTGCTCGTAGTAATTACGCAAGCTCGACTCACGCTGATAGAGCTTATCTTCCATCAACTTACGGCTGGTGATATCACGCGCCTCAAACAGATACTGCTTTTGTTTGCCTACCTGCTGGGAAAACGGCTTTAAGGAAATTTCGAGCACCATAGAGCCGTGCTCTTTGCTCCAGATTTCGGCTTCAAATGTCGAAACTTGTTGCTGCGGTGCGTCAAAATAATCGGCGATCGCGTGGCGTGCTTGCTCACTCCAGTTTTGATGTAACCAAAGTGGCTTATCTAAGCGTAATTCCTGATGATAGAGTAAAGATTGCAGACGATCGTTGCCAGATTTAAGCAAACCATTTTTATCCAAAATCCCCATGTACTGCATACTTTGGTCAAAAATGGACTCTAAAATCGCCTGGCTTTCACGAGCAGCTGTCTCGCTGCGACGAATGCGTTGCAAGTAGTAGCTCAGTAGCAAAATAGCCACCATCATCAACACGAACAAACTGCCAAACAAGCGAATTTCTTTGGCGAAACGCTCCGAAAATTCCATCGGCTTATTAAAAAAGACCGCCGAGGATTCTTGCTCTGCGCCCAACCCCCAGCGCACGACCGCTTGGTAATCGAGCTTGATTTCAGAATCGCCATTCACCACCGGAGGTAATGGTTCTTGTGGGTGGTCGAGCACCTGTTCAAGTAATCTAGCCGCTTCAACACCTTGGCGATAACCGCTTTGAATCACGCCGCCCACCGCGCCATGACCCAAACCTACGTCGTGTACCATAAACAATGGCGCGTTGGAGGCCTTGTTGATCTGAATCCAGTCACGCTCGCTGCCGACCACGCCATCTTTGTCGCGGTAGTAAGTCCAAAACAGCACCACATTTTCTTTATTGAGTTGAGCGATTTTTTTCTTCAATGCTTCAACATTGTCAGGGACAAGTTGAGTGATCTTGTTGCGATAACGGTCATGTTGTTGGATAAAATCGTCAATCTCGTCGCGAAGTATCGCACCAGTCACCGAATGATCACTAATGATGTAAATCTGCTTATTGTCTGGATGCAAACGCTCGATCAGCGCTAAGTTCGCTTCTAAATCGACGTTCTCAATCACGCCGGTTGCGTTAAGTGATTGATGAAAGGAAGGACGGTAATTGTTGATGCCACAGAAAATCACTGGCGTGTCTTTGATCAACGGCGCCAAGTGCTGCATCAATTCCAATGCATTGTTGTCCGTCACCAAAATGGCATCAAAACGCTCATCGCTCAACTTAGTGCGATAGAGTGATTCGAGCTGGGTAAAAAACTGCTCGCTCTGGTTGCGCTTGGAATCCAAGTATAAGACGCGCATGTCCATCTCGCGGTCATCGAGTTGTTGATCGATCCCGCGCTGAATGGAATCCGTCCAAAAGAATCCTTGGTGATAAGAATGGACGACAAGCACCTTCGGCTCTTGAGCAAATGTCAGTTCACTCCAGGCACATGCACTCCAGAATAAGGCGACCAAAATCAGAAAACGCTGCACATTCTCTCCATAGCATCGGAGTTAACCCGCAGTTACCCCTGCCAAACCTTGTGAATCGTGTCCGCTGTGAGTATAAAAGAGACGTAACTCTCATACCCAACGGAAATAATAGTATGAATGCGAGCCTGCCGAAACTCGACGACCTTGACCGCGCAATCTTAAAAACACTAATGGCAGACGCCAGAACGCCTTACGCCGAAATGGCTAAGCAGTTCGATGTCAGCCCTGCCACCATTCATGTGCGTATCGAGAAAATGAAATCGGCTGACATAATCGAGGGTACGGAGGTGATCGTAAATACCAAGAAGCTCGGCTACGATGTGTGTTGCTTTATTGGTATTAACCTTAACGCGGCGCGTGACTACCACTCCGCGTTAGAAAAACTCAATGCTCTCGATGAGGTAGTGGAAGCTTACTACACCACAGGCGCGTATAACATATTCGTCAAATTGATGTGCAAATCGATTGAAGAACTGCAATTTGTGCTGATTGATAAGCTGCAAGCCATTGATGAGGTTCAGTCCACGGAGACATTGATATCGTTGCAAAACCCGATCAACCGCAACGTGAATCCGTAAATTTTTTATAAAAAATGTACAAAAAAGGCCAACCGAACGGTTGGCCTTGGTGTTTTTTGCTCAATTTACGCCGCAATACCCGAATGGCGCAGCAGTGCATCGATTTGTGGTTCACGACCACGGAAGCGCTTAAACAGCTCCATTGGCTCTTCACTGCCACCCATTTCTAGGATGTTGTTCAGGAAGCTTTGCCCCGTCTCTTTGTTGAAGATACCTTCTTCTTCAAAACGAGAGAATGCATCTGACGACAACACTTCTGCCCATAGGTAGCTGTAGTAACCCGCGCTGTAACCACCAGCGAAGATGTGACCGAAGCTGTGTGAGAAACGCGCCCACTCAACCGCTGGAACAACCGCCACTTTCTCTTTCACTTCTGCCAAGGTTTCCAGCACACGCGCACCCACTTCTGGGTCATATTCGGTGTGAAGCGTGAAGTCGAACAAGCCGAATTCTAGCTGACGCAAAATACCCATCGCAGATTGGAAGTTTTTCGCCGCGAGCATTTTGTCTAGCATCACTTTTGGTAGCGGCTCGCCCGTTTCGTAGTGACCAGAAATGAACGCCAGCGCGTCTTCTTCCCAACACCAGTTTTCTAAGAACTGACTTGGTAGCTCAACCGCATCCCAAGGTACGCCATTAATGCCTGATACCGCGCCTGTTTCTACCTGCGTCAGCATGTGGTGGATGCCGTGACCAAATTCATGGAAAAGTGTCACAACTTCATCGTGCGTAAACAGTGCTGGCTTGTCACCCACTGGACGGTTGAAGTTACAGGTTAGGTACGCAACCGGCGTTTGCAGTTCGCCAGATAGCGTAATACGACGACCACGACAGTCATCCATCCACGCGCCGCCACGTTTGTGTTCACGAGCGTAGAGATCTAGGTAGAAGCTGCCACGTAGTGTGCCTTCAGCGTCAAAGATGTCGAAGAAACGCACAGATTCGTGCCAAGTGTCTACGCCTTCGCGCTCAGTAACGGTCATGCCAAACACGCGGTTTAGCACTTCAAACAGACCACTCACGACTTTTGACTCTGGGAAGTATGGGCGCAGCTCTTCGTCCGAGATTTGGAACAAGTGCTGTTTTTGCTTCTCGCTGTAGTAAGCGATATCCCATACGTTCAGCTCTTCAACGCCAAATTCGCTCTTAGTAAACTGACGCAACTCTTCAATTTCGCGCTCACCCTGCGGTTTCGCACGTGTCGCTAGGTCATTTAGGAAACCAAGCACTTGAGCCGGAGTTTCTGCCATTTTTGTCGCCAACGACTTCTCACTGAAGGTGTTGAAGCCCAGCATACGTGCGATTTCATGACGCAGTTTTAGCTGCTCAGTAATGATTTCTGAGTTGTCCCATTTGCCTGCGTTTGGACCACGATCAGAAGCGCGCGTCACGTACGCTTCGTACACTTCTTTACGCAACTCTTGGTTGTCGCAGTACGTCATAACAGGTAGGTAAGATGGGATATCCAGCGTGATCAGGTAGCCATCGAGCTCTTTTGCTTCTGCAGCGGCTTTTGCTGCTGCCAACGCCGATTCTGGCATACCCGCGAGGTCTTTCTCATCCGTGATGTGCTTGGTCCAACCCATGGTGGCATCCAGCACATTGTTGGAGAATTTAGAGCTCAGCTCAGACATGCGTTTGCTGATCTCGCCGTAACGGTGCTGCTCGTCTGATGGCAAGCCGATGCCCGACAATTCGAAGTCACGTAGCGCATCGGTGATGGTTTTCTGCTGGGCACGCGTTAACGTTGCAAATTCTTCGCTCGCTTTGATGGTTTTGTACGCTTCGTACAGGCCTTTGTGCTGACCAACCCAAGTGCCGTATTCCGACAAAATTGGTAGGCAGCTTTCGTACGCTTCACGCAGAGCTTCGCTGTTCACCACAGAGTTCATGTGACCAACTGGCGACCAAATGCGGCTCAGACGGTCATCAATTTCTTCTAGAGGAGCAATCACATTTTCCCAAGTTGGGTTGGTGTTGTCTTTTAGCACCTCTTCAACTTTGGCGCGACAATCTGCAATCGCCTGCTCGACAGCAGGTTTAATGTGTTCTGGTTTGATTTGCGAAAACGGAGGTAGGTCCGTAAACGTTAGAAGTGGATTAGACATGAATAATTCCTTTTGTGTTTTGGCTCTATGACTGCCCATAAAATAGGCGGACCCAATGCACAAGTAAGCCGACAACATGGATTGGGGGAGCTCCGTTCCCTTTCTCTATGCTGCGATGACCGGATGATCAACGAGAGCTTGCTCTGTCCTTGAGTCTTATTCTGCCTAAGTGGCAGAGCACTCTATTGGAGCACTGCGATCCCACTTAGGTTCAATATGTTTAGTAAGTATGGGTGACTTAAAGAGATTTCAATAGTGAGTGCATTTTAAGTCGCGCAAAATCAAACGGAGATTCTGCATCTGCAAGGATGTTGGGTATAATACCCTCAACACACCGAAAATTTATTGTATCTGAAATCACAGACCACACTCAGCCAAAGAGTGTTTCGAGAGTTTAATTTGTTAAGTTACCGCCACAGCTTCCACGCTGGCAACCATGCCGACGTGGTCAAACACATCGTTCAAAGCCTCATTCTTGATGCGCTGAAACAAAAAGATAAGCCATTCGTTTATCACGATACCCACTCGGGTGTGGGCCGTTACGATCTGACTCACGAATGGTCTGAGAAAACGGGCGAATACAAACAAGGCATCGCACGTATTTGGGATAACCCAAATATTCCTGAAGACATCAAAAGCTACATCGATGCCATCAAAGCACTCAACAACGGTGATAAGCTGCGCTACTACCCAGGCTCACCGCGTGTGGCGCGTGCGCAAATCCGCCCACAAGACCGCATGGTACTGACAGAGCTGCACCCAGCCGATCACCCATTGCTGGAGCAAGAATTCCATCGCGACCGCCAAGTCAGCATCTACAAAGAAGATGGCTTTAAGCGTCTAAAAGGCAGCCTACCACCGCAAGAACGTCGTGGCTTGGTACTGATTGACCCGCCATACGAGCTAGCTAAAGAGTACCGCGATGTGGTGCAAGCGATTTACCAAAGCCACAAACGTTGGGCAACGGGCATCTACGCGATTTGGTACCCAGTGGTAAACCGTCACGACATCGAAGACATGATTGAAGGTCTAGAGAGCCTCGGCATTCGCAAGATTCTGCAAATCGAATTGGGTGTCGCACCCGATACCAACGAGCGCGGCATGACGGCATCCGGCATGATTGTGATTAACCCACCGTGGAAACTGGAAAGCCAGATGAAAGAAATTCTGCCATTCCTGCAAGACGCGATCGCACCAGCTACCGGCCACTGGAAAGTGGACTGGATTGTGCCAGAGTAAGCACTTCTGCACCAAAACCTCTCAGCGCAACGACATTCTCGTTGCGCTTTTTTATGCTCTCAACTCCGCCGTCTGATCGCGCTTATTCTTCTTTTTGTACCTCTCATCGCTATTTGTCATAAGCAATGTCACTTTTTCCCATTTAGGAATTCGTTACATTCGATTTATGATAGTGGGATAACGGTGGCATTGAGTTCAGGCAAGGTCATCCCAATCTATCTATGTACCAGATAAAATTTATAAGCTCTTGGAGAAAGTAATGGCGACTCATTTTGACTATATCTGTATCGGTGGCGGCAGTGGCGGCATCGCATCTGCAAACCGTGCGGCGATGTACGGCGCGAAAGTTGCGCTAATCGAAGCTCAAGATCTCGGTGGTACCTGTGTAAACGTAGGTTGTGTACCGAAGAAAGTGATGTGGCACGGCGCACAAATCGCAGAAGCAATGAACCTGTACGCAGAAGATTACGGTTTTGATGTCGACGTGAAAGGTTTCGACTGGAGCAAACTGGTTGAGAGTCGTCAGGCGTACATAGGTCGTATTCACCAATCTTACGATCGCGTTCTTGGCAACAACAAAGTAAACGTGATTAAAGGCTTTGCTAAGTTTGTTGACGAGAAAACTGTAGAAGTAAACGGTGAACATTATACTGCGGATCACATCCTAATCGCGGTTGGTGGTCGTCCTACTATTCCAAACATTCCAGGCGCTGAATACGGCATCGATTCAAACGGCTTCTTCGACCTAGCAGAGCAACCAAAACGCGTTGCGGTTGTGGGCGCAGGCTACATCGCAGTTGAAATTGCTGGCGTACTGCACGCACTAGGTACAGAAACGCACCTGTTCGTACGTAAAGAGTCACCACTGCGTAGCTTTGACCCAATGATCATCGATACGTTGGTTGAAGTAATGGAAGCAGAAGGCCCAACACTGCACACCCATTCTGTACCAAAAGAAGTGGTAAAAGAAGCCGATGGCAGCCTAACTCTGCACCTAGAAAACGGTGAGAGCCAAAACGTTGACCAACTGATTTGGGCAATCGGTCGTCACCCAGCAACTGATGCAATCAACCTAGCGTCAACTGGCGTGGCAACGAACGAAAAAGGCTACATTAAGGTAGACGAATACCAAGAAACCAACGTGAAAGGCATCTACTGTGTGGGTGACATCATGGAAGGCGGTATCGAGCTAACGCCAGTAGCAGTGAAAGCGGGTCGTCAACTTTCTGAGCGTTTGTTCAATAACAAACCAAACGCGAAGATGGACTACGATTTGGTACCAACTGTGGTATTTAGCCACCCACCAATCGGCACTATCGGTCTTACAACGCAAGAAGCGGAAGAGAAGTACGGCAAAGACAACATCAAAGTCTACACATCTGGCTTCACGGCGATGTACACCGCCGTTACTAAGCACCGTCAACCATGTAAGATGAAGCTTGTATGTGCGGGTGAAGAAGAAACGGTTGTTGGTCTACACGGCATCGGTTTCACGGTAGATGAAATGATCCAAGGCTTCGGCGTAGCAATGAAGATGGGCGCAACCAAAGCAGACTTCGACTCTGTTGTGGCTATCCACCCAACGGGCTCAGAAGAGTTCGTAACGATGCGTTAATTGCGCGCTAATCGCATTGCTGATTTCAGCGAATCATTTGAAAAGGTCACCTTAGGGTGACCTTTTTTTGTTAGCCCATGCTTAACTCGCATTCTCCAATAACGTGCGAATAAACTCGGCTTTGATAGCACTCTCCTGCTTACCGTCATGAATCAGACATAAGTCTGCACGCAGTAATTCTTTCAGCTTGATAAAACGAATCCCATGCCAATGATGCTGAGAAAACGTCGACGGCACCAACGTCACGGTGTTGCTGTTTGCTACATACGCCATCAAGGTGCTTGGCTCCACCACTTGTTTGCCAATATGGGGTGAAAAGCCTTCTTGCAGACAGGCATTGATGATGAAGTTTGCCGAGGCTGAATTCGCCAAACTCATAAACGCAAACTCACACGTCTTTAAATCTTGGAGCCGCAGCAAAGATTTGCTGGCTAACTCATGTTGCTCCGACACCGCCACCACAAACACATCTTTGCCCAAAGATACCGACTGATACGGATAAATGTTGAGTGCATCGGCAAAACGCACAATGCCCACATCAATTTTCTTCTCGCTCAGATGCTTCTTTTGCGTCTCTGGGTTGAGGTCAAAAATGTCGGCGTGATAAGTGTCATGCTCAGCATGGAAACGCTGTAACAGACGATCAAATCCGCCCCAAAATGCGCTACTTACCACACCAACTCGCTGGATATTTCTCTGGTTCAACCCCACTTGCTGCACTTGATTGAGCGAGACATTTAAGGTCTGAAAAATCAGTTGGCATTTGGACTCCAACAATCGCCCGGCCTCCGTCAGCATGACGTTTCTTGAATCACGCTCAAACAGTTTGACGTTAAGCACCTCTTCCAACTCTTTGATGCGATTGCTCAACGGCGAATTGGTGATATTGAGATTCTCGGCCGCCTTAGTGAAATGCTTGGTTTGTGCGACCTCGTAAAAGTAACGCAGCATCTTCAGCGTCACGCGCTCAAATGGTTCTGACTTCATGCATTGAGTCCTAGCGAATTTCATCATCCTCTTTTTAAGGATGATAGTAGCGAATAAAGCAAAGATAACCAGCGCAGAAAGTCACAAAATGTAATCAACACACAACCAGAAGGTGACTAACATGAATCAGGATCCAGTAATCGGCGCGCTACAAACCATTCGCGAACGCAAACCAAACTTCCAACCTAAAGCGGCGTTTATTTTAGGCTCAGGCTTAGGCGTATTGGCAGACGAACTACAAGACAAAGTGGTCATTCCATACGAAGAGCTCGAAGGCTTTCCGGTTAGCACCGTGCAAGGCCACTCTGGTGAGTTGGTGCTTGGTACCATGGGCGGCGTAAACGTAGTGTGCATGAAAGGTCGCGGTCACTACTACGAACACGGCTCAATGAAGGTCATGACAACGCCCGTGCGCACCTTTAAAAAGCTGGGCTGTGAGTTTCTGCTCGTCACCAACGCGGCAGGCTCACTTCGCCCTGAACGCATCGACGTCGGTTCTCTGGTGGTATTTCATGACCACATCAATACCATGCCTGAATCTCCAATGATCGGTCCGAATGATGAAGAGTACGGCCCGAGGTTCTTCAGCCTCGCCAATGCGTACGACAAAGACCTGCGCGCAGAAGCGTTTGAAGTCGGCAAAGCCAATGGCATTCACCTGAATGAAGGTGTGTTTGTCTCTTACACAGGCCCCAACTTTGAGACCGCAGCCGAAATCCGCATGATGCAAATCATCGGTGGTGATGTGGTGGGCATGTCGGTCGTGCCAGAAGTGATTTCTGCGGCGCATTGCGGCTTACCCGTATTGGCAGTGTGTGCGATCACCAACATGGCAGAAGGCTTGGGAGATGTAGAATTGTCTCACGCCCAAACATTGAAGTGCGCGAAGCTAGCCGAAGCAGATTTCATTCGCTTTATTAAGCGCTTTATGAAGCATCACTTCTAAAGCCGCTTCATTCCAAAAAGCAAAAGGGTCATCAAATAACTTGATGACCCTTTTTCGTATCACTTTTTCTAACGTTCGGGGTATTTCGGAGCCGTTTGTGCGTTTTACTTAACTGCACGAACCAATTCAGCAATGCCTTCCCAATCGCCGTTGTCCATCATTGCGGTTGGCACCATCCAAGTACCGCCACAAGCTACAACCGATTTCAGCGCTAGGTAATCTTCCACGTTGGATGGGCTTACGCCACCTGTTGGCATGAATTCAACTGGGTAAACCGCCGTGAGTGCTTTCAGCATGCTTACGCCGCCTGATGGCTCAGCAGGGAAGAACTTCAACGTACGCAGACCCATTTCCATCGCTTGCTCAACCAAGCTTGGGTTGTTTACACCCGGTACGATAGTCACGCCACGTTGCTGACAGTATTTCACTGTCGTTGGGTTGAAACCAGGGCTCACGATAAAGTCCACGCCCGCTTCAATCGCGATGTCCACTTGTTCTGTGGTCAGAACGGTGCCCGCGCCAATCAACAATTCTGGGTACGCTTCACGCATGATGCGAATCGACTCCGCCGCCGCTTCGGTGCGGAATGTCACTTCCGCACATGGTAAACCGTTTTCTACCAACACTTTTGCCAGTGGCAGAGCGTGTGCTACGTCGTTGATTGCGATAACTGGGACGATTTTGATTTCTCTTAATCGTTGTTCAAGTGTTGTCATGGGGAACCTCTAAAGAATAAAGCTTAATGTTGCGACGATAATAAACGCGATACCGCCAAGTAACGTTTCCATTACCGTCCAAGTTTTTAATGTGGTTTTCTCATCCATCTCAAGCAGACGAGAGACCAACCAGAAACCAGAGTCATTGAAGTGAGACAGTACCGTTGCACCACCCGCAATCGCGATTACGATAAAGCAAAGGTCTAGTTCACTCAAACCTGTTGATGCAGCCACAACTGGCGCGATAAGAGCCGCCGTAGTGGTTAGCGCTACGGTTGCCGAGCCTTGAGCAACACGCAGACAGGTTGAAATCACAAACGCCGCCACAATCACAGGCATACCTGTGTCTGTAAGAACGTCAGCCAGTGCATCACCGATGCCGCTTGAGCGCAGTACGCCGCCAAACATGCCACCAGCACCCGTTACTAGGATAACGCCACAGATTGGAGCCAATGACTCACCACACAATTTTTCTAGTTTTGCCATGCCGTAGTCTTTGGCAAACACAGCCAGACAGACAATCAAAGTAATCAGCAACGCGACTGGGGTTTTACCTAGCATACGTAGGAACTCAACCAGTGCCGTTTTGCCATCAATCAAACCTGCAACCGCCAGTGTGTTCAATACCGTATCCAAACAGATTAACAGGACTGGCAGCACAAGGATGGTCATAACCGTGCCAAATTTTGGTGCGTTGCGCTCATCCACCATTGCTTCGCCATTAAAGAAGGCTTTAGATAGTGGGATATCGAATTTTTTGCCCGCGTACAAACCAAATAGGTAAGCGCCAAGGTACCAAGTTGGAATAGCAACCAAAATACCCACCACCAATAGCAGACCGATGTTTGCGCCAAGGAATTCTGCCGCTGCAACCGGACCTGGGTGTGGTGGAACAAACGCGTGCATAACCGCAAAAGCACCAGCTGCAGGCAACGCGTATTTAATTGGTGAGCCACCAAAACGAGCCGCCACACTTAGGATGATTGGCATCATCACTACAAGGCCAGCATCGAAGAAGATTGGGAAGCCAAACAGTAATGAAGCGACGCCCAAAGCAAATGGTGCGCGCTCTTTACCAAAGCGACCAATCAAAGTGTCTGCCAGCACTTTCGCACCGCCAGTCACTTCAAGAATTTTACCGATCATCGCACCAAGACCAACCAGTAATGCCACGGAAGCCAGTGTGCCGCCGAAGCCGCCCATCATGGTCGATACAACTTTCTCAGAAGGAACGCCAGTGGCGATTGCTGTGCCTAAACTCACCATAGTAAGGGAAGCAAAAGCATGGACTTTCAGTTTAATGATCAGAACGAGTAACGCTGCAATGGCAAGGCCTGCAATCGTCAGTAGGAACGTAGGATCTGGGGCTTGGGTTAATTGCTCCATAGGTTCACCTTTAAGAATTATTGTTTGTGTTATGGTTCACATTTACTTCAGTTACCGGTAACATGTTACCGATAACATGAATAAGATAAACCCATATTTTAAAGTGAATTCAAAAATTGAGATCACGCGCAAATTTGGTTATGAGGATAAGTTATGGCTGGTAGTAGTGTCATCGTTATGGGCGTTTGTGCTAGTGGTAAAAGCACAATTGGTGAGCATCTAGCGAAAAAGCTAGGGCGTAAATTCATTGATGGTGATGATCTTCATCCACGAGCGAACATTCAGAAAATGGCATCGGGCCAGCCTCTGAACGATGATGATCGCAAGCCATGGCTAGAACGCATTCGTGATGCGGCGTACAGCCTAGAAAGCAAAAACGAACACGGCATTATTGTCTGTTCAGCACTGAAAAAGATTTACCGCGATCAGATCCGCGAAGGCAACGACAACGTGACCTTCCTGTTCCTTGATGGCGATATGGAGTTGATCCTTAATCGCATGCGTATGCGCAAAGGCCACTTCATGAAAGAAAACATGGTGAAGAGCCAATTCGAGACGCTAGAGCGCCCAGACAACGAGCCTCAAACTCTAATCGTCAGTATCGACGGAGACATCAGCGACGTGGTGGAACGCTCTGCCGCTGAGCTAATCAAAATGCAAGCGATCGAGGTGGCGTAATGACTCACTCTGTTGTTCTTGAGGTCACACAACGTTTGACCGAGCGCAGCCGTGAAGCGCGCGCTGCGTTTCTTGCTCGCACCGAAGTGCAAGCCGAAGCTGGCAAAGGCCGTGTTGGTTTATCTTGTGGTAACTTAGCCCATGCAGTCGCCGCTTCTTGCTCTTCTGAAAAGAAAAATATTCTCGATTTTACTCATGCCAATGTCGCGCTGATCAGCGCCTACAACGACATGTTGAGCGCCCACCAGCCGTACCAAGACTACCCAGCGCAAATCAAACAAGTGCTGGCGGACTACGGACATACAGCGCAAGTCGCAGGTTGTGTGCCAGCGATGTGCGATGGGGTGACTCAAGGTCAAGCCGGCATGGATATGTCGCTGTTTTCGCGTGACTTAATTGCGCAATCAACGGCGTTGTCTTTGAGCCACAATGTCTTTGATGCCACATTACTGCTTGGCATCTGTGACAAAATCGCCCCGG
Organism: Vibrio sp. Y20_XG_PY13; assembly: GCF_024181925.1. Taxonomy (NCBI): domain Bacteria; kingdom Pseudomonadati; phylum Pseudomonadota; class Gammaproteobacteria; order Vibrionales; family Vibrionaceae; genus Vibrio; species Vibrio sp. Y20_XG_PY13. The sequence continues at coordinate 43,885 of NZ_JAMZAL010000013.1, forward strand.
GGCAACTGATGGGCGCGCTGTCTTACGCGCACCTGCCGACTGCGTTTGTACCAGCGGGTCTGATGGCAACAGGCATCAGCAACGAAGAGAAAGTCGACGTGCGCCAAAAATACGCAGCGGGAGAAGTCGGCAAAGACGCTCTGCTGGATATGGAGTGTCGCGCTTACCACTCTGCGGGTACGTGTACGTTTTACGGCACCGCCAACACCAACCAGTTGGTGTTCGAAGCCATGGGCTTGATGCTGCCAGGTTCGGCATTCATTCATCCCCATACCCAACTGCGTAAAGCGTTAACCGATCACGCGGCTCTGAAAATCGCCTCAATGACGGCGGGTTCTGCACACTTCCGTCCGCTGGCCGAGGTGGTCACAGAAAAGAGCTTGGTCAACGGCATCATCGCTCTACTTGCATCTGGCGGCAGCACCAATCACACCATTCATATGATCGCCGTGGCGCGTGCTGCTGGCATCTTGCTCACATGGCAAGACATCAGCGATCTGTCGGATGTGGTTCCTTTGTTAGCTCGCGTTTACCCGAACGGCCCAGCCGATATGAACGCGTTCCAAGACGCGGGTGGCGTGCCAGCGTTATTGCACCGCTTGAACGAATCCGAACTTTTGCATCGCGATGTGAAACCCGTGTTTGGTAAATTTGAAGACCAAATGACGCTGCCGAGCCTTGTCGATGGACAACTGACTTGGACACCGTGCCAAGGCAGCCAAGACGGTGACGTGATCGCCAAACCAGACGCCACTTTCCAAAATACTGGCGGCACTCGCGTATTGACTGGCAACTTGGGCAAAGCCGTGGTGAAAGTGTCTGCGGTGAAAGAAGAGCAACGCGTGATTGTGGCACCAGCGATCGTATTCCAATGCCAACACGAAGTGGAAGCCGCATACAAACGTGGTGAGCTGAACAAAGATTGCATCGTTGTGGTCACACACAACGGCCCAGCGGCAAACGGCATGCCTGAACTGCACAAGCTGATGCCAATTTTAGGTAACGTGCAAAAAGCGGGCTTTAAAGTGGCGTTGGTTACTGACGGTCGCTTATCTGGCGCGTCAGGTAAAATTCCGTCTGCGATTCATGTTTCTCCAGAAGCCATTCGTGGTGGCGCGATTGGTTTGGTGCGCAACGGCGATTTGATTCGTCTGGATTGCCAAACGGGCGAACTGAACAACTTAAGCGATACCACTGGTCGCGAGTTGATTCATTTCGACACCGAATCTACCCAACAAACATGGGGACGAGGCTTGTTTAGCGTGATCCGCCAAAACGTCTCTAGCGCAGAAGAAGGCGCAAGCTTCATTGTGTAAGCCAGAAAAACAAAAAGAGCGGAGTTTGATACTCCGCTCTTTGTATTTGTCTTCGTTGTTTTTGTTTGGCTTGATTAAGCGGTTTTCATCACCACGACCGCAGCAATCACCACAAAGATACCAAACCAGCCGATTGGCTTGAGTTTCTGCTTAAACAGCAAGGCTCCACCCACTGCGGTACCCAAGATACCAATCGCGCCCCAAGAGGCGTAAGCAATGGCTAAGTCGATCTCTTTAACCGCTTGTGCCAACAGCGTGAATGCTGTCAGTACCAACACAATCGCCGCAATGCCCCAGCCTTTGTATTTAAAACCTTTTGAGCGTGTCAGCGCCATATTGGCCATGATATCGACCAAGGCAGCCATCACGACAAATCCAAATGACATCGTAAAAAATTGACTCATGATTCGCACCTTGTACTAGCAGAAAATGAACGTTCTTTTGCCGGTTTATCGGCGTTTTTCTCAGCGTTAGGTTGATCGTGTGATTCCCCTAACGTCACACACACAATGCCGACAACGGCTAACATCAAACCAAACAGCTCTTGATGGTTTAAGTTGGCATCAAAGGCGATGATCGACACCACGGTGATCAACGAGATACCCAACCCTTCCCAGACAGCGTATGCCACACCGATCGATATTTTCTTCGCGGCAAACGCGAGAAAGTAGTAAGAGATTGCGATCAGCACATACATTACGATGTAGCCCCACCACCCGTGCCCTTGTCCGATAAGAGACATCGTGCTGGTGCCAGCCACTTCGGCAACGATGGCGAGCAATAAAAATAGACGTGCAACTAGCATGATTAATCCTCCATCAGAAATTAAAAAAATGCATAACGGAGAATGGTGAATGTCGCGTACCTGTATCGACATTCAAAAAGTTAAAAAGATAAAAATGAGCCACTTCTCCTGACTATTTGAGATAAGGTTAGCGCTGGGTAGGAAAAAGAGACAGGTAATTGAGATATTCATTTTTGAATATCTTAAGAAGTAAGTTGTCTATGTAATCACACAATATTGGCAAGGTTAAAGCACCTGCTCTCTCATTCAGCCGATGCCATAAAGTGACGTCACTGCGTGAAAATCAGCGGCGTATTGAGGGTTTGTCGCACCACTTTATGCAAATGTCTGTGCAAAGGATGGTTGCGGTTAGTTTGAAGGAAACCGCCAGAGACCACAAACTGACTGAACTCACGGTTGACGAGTGGCATTGCGTAAGACGCGAGTTCCGGCATCAACAATGCCGAGCTTTGACTGGCATACATAATTGCGTCGGTTTCTTGCAGCATTTGGCAAGCCACGCGCAAATTATAGGATTTCAATAACACCACGGGCTCATAGCCCATGCGGCGATACTCGGACTCCACGGTACAAAGCGGTTTATATGACGCGGGCGCAGGCAAAGAAACAAGGGGCAGTTTGGAGACCGTGTCCCAATCATTGCTGACTTTCGACAAAGTCGGATGGTTTTTACGCGCCAAAATCACTCGTTTTTCAACGAATAACGGACGCATGTAAATGTCTTTCGACAGTTCGGTCTCTTGGTCAAGAATGCAGTAATCGTGCTCACCTTCGAGCATTTCATCGTGCGAGTAACTGTTCCAACTGGAAAAGGCAAAGTGCGCTTTAGGGAACGCTCGATGGCAGCCAGTTAGCAATCGCTGCCCTTGTTCATCCATCAAATAAGGGTCGGTTACAATCGCGATCTGCCCTTGATATTGCTGAGGGTCGAATACTTCAAATTCTTGCACCACTTTTTCCAGTGGTGCAATCATGTTATCGAATTCGGCGGCAAGGCGAATCGCCATGGGAGATGGCTCTACTCCATGCGCTTTACGCACAAATAGCGGGTCATCAAACACTTGCTTAAGCTTCATTACGCCGCGGCTGGCGCTCGGTTGAGAAATGCCAAGCTGCATTGCGGCCAGCTTGATGCTGCGGTTTTCCACCACGGCTTTTAATAAACGCATTAAGTTGAGATCCAATGCATCCAGCTGATGTGCCATACCCTAACCTGCCAATACCATTGATGAGCGAATACGAAGAGCGGTTAACTGCGAGTTAAACACTCTCTCCTGAAGTGATCTGATAACCCATATCAAACACTTTTTCTTCTTGCGCTTCACCTTTCAGACGCGCAATTAAAAGCTCTGCACTCTTTACACCAATTTGGAAACGCGGCGTATCAACGCTGGTCAGCTTCGGACTGATGGTCTGACCGATATCCAAGGCGTTATAACCCACCACCGCTAATTGCTGCGGGACTTGAATGCCACGCTGCTGCGCACTCAGCATAGTACCAATTGCGATGTCATCGTTGGTACAGAACACCCCGTCGAGCGTTGGGTACGTTTCCAGTGCGCGTTCAAGCAAATCATGCGCAAGGGAGAAACTGGAGTGCACGCCAGTTAACACATGTTTGGGTTCGAGTCCGGCTTCATTCATCGCGCGATCGTAACCTTGCATACGCAGTTTGGTACGCGTGTCCAAACGCGCACCGAAATAAACAATGGTGCGCTTACCAGCGTCCAACATACGTTTCACCGCGTTGTACGAAGCGTCTTCATGATCCAAGCCCACAGCCATATCAATCGGTTGTGGCGGCAATTCCATGGTTTCGACCACCGGAACGCCAGCGTTTTTTATCATCTGCAACGTGCGTGGAGTGTGGTGACTTTCAGTCAAAATCAACCCATCCACTTGGTAGGAAAGCAAAGAGGCGATTTTGCGCTCTTCCTCCAACTCATCGTAGCTAAAATGTGCCAGTAGTGTTTCGTAGCCGTTAGCCTTAGTGACCGTCTCTATGCCCTGAACAAAGGAAGCAAAAATTTGGTTGGACAGAGAAGGAAGTAAGATGCCGATGGCTTTGCTGGAAGACTTAGACAACATCGCGGGGGCGCGATTTTCGATGTACCCCATCTCCTCGATTGCCGCGGCAATTTTCACGCGGGTCTTCTCAGCCACCGATTCTGGATTGCGCATATAGCGCGAAACCGTCATCTTCGTTACGCCAACTTGGTCTGCGACATCCTGCAATGTCGTTCGTGTTTTTTTATTCTGTTGAGCCATAAATATGTGATTTATCAATAATGTTACATGTAACATTATGACGAATACACAGGATGCCGACAAGCCACCAAAAGCCAAACATAATATCCACAATAAAATCATACACTTATTGTTACAGAGTTGTTTTTAAAGAAACACTCGCAAAACGAATAAATAAATGACATTAATATTGAGTTTCTTATAAAATAGTGCACGTAAAACAATAAGATATCAGGCACTGTGCAGTTAGGCTCCAGCGAAACCCAAGTTTATTATCATCTTCTTGATCTGGACGACTCTCAAAAGCAGCAATACCTCCAAGAATTGCAACAGAGTCAACCTGAGCTATACATTCAACTCGCGCCCCTTTTAGCCCATGAAGCCACAGAAGAGCGATTAACGCAATTGCTTTACTTTGGCGCTCATCAAGCGACCAACAGCGAGATCGACCTTAGTGGCGAAGTGATCAGTAAGTATCGCCTAACTCATGAGTTGGGGCGTGGTGGTATGGGCGTCGTTTATGCCGCGCAACGTGCAGATGAGACCTTCGAGCAAGATCTTGCGATCAAATTCATCCAAAGCAATTTAAGTAATGTACTCGGACAACGGGCACTTTTCGATGAAGCGCAGCTACTAGCACGTTTAAATCACCCTTATATTGCGAAAGTCTTTGACGGCGGCCTGCATGACGACTCGGTTTACATCGTCATGGAGCGCGTGTTTGGCCAAACATTGGATGATTATCTTGCCGAAGTCACACTGACAGACCGTGAGAAGCTCACGCTGTTTAAGCAGATTTGTCAGGCAATGGAACACGCGCATCACCACCTCGTGTTACACGCCGATCTCAAGCCTGAAAATATCTTGATTGACCCAAATAAACGACCGAAATTGCTCGATTTCAACCTGACGCAGAAAGTGCAAAACAACGGTGGCGAATCCCCACCCGCATTAATTGCGTTTAGCCAAAACTTTGCCAGTCCAGAACAACAGACTGGTCAGTTTCTGACGGCGCAAAGCGATGTGTACTCTCTGGGTAAAATTCTCGCGATGATGTTTCCGTCACCGCGCGTTTGGTCTGATGTTTACTGGGTCATTAGACGCGCGACACGCTCTGCCGCAAAACTGCGCTATTCAGACGTTCGAGCACTCAGAATTGATATTGAGCGCATGCTTGAGCGGCGCCCAATCGAACAAAAAAAACATTGGCCGTTGTACAGCGCATTGCGTTTAGTGCAGCGCCGTCCGCTGGCTGCAGCATTATCTGCCATTCTGGTTTTATCCGGCGTGCTATTTGGTAATGCATTGATTCAAAAGAATATCCAACTGCAACAAGAGAAGAAGATTGCAGAAGATATGATGTACGAACTGACTCGCCTCATCTTCCATGCGAAGGGGCAGAACGTCGAACATCTTTCGGTGAACTCCATGATGGAGCTAACACGAAGGCGGATACTCTCTAACCCAGATATCCCCAAACATATAAAACAAAAAATGTTGTTGGCGATGATGACACCGGTGCCAGAGAAGCACCTAACTACACCAATGAGTTGTCAGCCAAATTGTGCGTCTAAGGACAGCACCAACCAATAAGGCTTAAAACAAGATGTATACACGTTCAGTGGTATTTTGGCTGTCTGCATTGACGGCTACGTCCACTTTGGCGGCAGATGCTTCTGCAGCCACTTCACACCCGCCAGCTTCAACCTTGAAGCAAGGCTACTTTATCGACTCTCCAGTGACTGGCCTGTATTACAAAACCAGTTCCAATATCACGGGAGTCACTCAGCAAGGCGCATTTCATTACCAACCAGGTGATGTGATCAGCTTCTTCCTTGGTAACGATGACAAAGGTTATCTGCTGACAACCTTATCGAGCCAAGAAGTGCTTACGCCAACGATGGCGACCACCAAACCCAGCCGCAGCATCAATATGACGCGTCTGCTGCTTTCTCTCGACAGCACGCCTGAGAATCGTGAGGAAATTGTCTTAGCCAACCGTGTGTTGTCTGATCCTCGCTTTCAAAGCCAGCTCAAGAGTCTCGATCTCAATTATCTGGATGATGCTAAACGACATCTCAACCTCGACTGGGTTTCTGTCGATGAGGCGATTGATCACTTGAACGAAAGCCAGCAGTACATTGAGGAAAACTTTGCCTCTGATGAGATCATCTTTGAACCTCGCGGCATCACGTTCAAAAACATCGTGATCAAAAAGAAAGATTGGCAGGGCCGAGCTTGTGCCTACGATCTGCGCTATAAACATCACCCCAAATATCGCCCCCCTTTTGGTGAGACCCGATTCACCATCACCAAAGATTCGTTAATTGAACACCCGAGTGTTGGCGACCATTTTCAAGGTTGCTTCATATCGCCGAATCACCAAATTACGGAAGATATTGTCGAGCCGATTAGCAAATTTGCGGATTGGTTTAACCTTGTTGGTTGCTCTATCACAGGATGCACCCGCAACGACTTGAACGGCTTCTCTCTCGAAGACTTTGACGATGAAGGCGACTGGAAATATCGCTCAGTCGCGATGAATTTTGACCCAAGCACTGAGCTCTTTATGGAGAAAGTACAAGGTCTCGGGCGCAACAAACACATCCAACACAGCAACCGCACTGAAATGCTGTGGTTTTCCTACCCTAACACCAGCGAGCACGACATCGACTACCTCGGCGTGTGGCAGCAAACCCAATACCACCAGCAATCCATGACACAATCGTGTCTGTTAATGCGCCACCAACAAGTGATGCGATTGCCACGCAGCGCTGAGACCTGCCCAACCGATGCAAGCCTATACACCCAAGATGTCACCCGCGAGTTTGCCGATATGTGGTGGGTAAACAATGACGAACCGAAAGCCAATTTGGCGCAAATGAACATCATGGTGCGCTGGTCAACCACTCCGGCAGAAATCAACTACACCACTTGGGAATACTTACCGGCGGGAGCCAACTGGGAGCAAGGCATTTTGTATCGCTACCAACAGAACGTTAGTCGTAACCGAGATGGTTCTGATCATATTGAAACGCATACGATTTCTGAATTTGTCAAAGTGAGCGAGGAGGTATAACCATGGCAACGACTTCAGCCCTAACCCACATTATTCAGCAGTGGCAGTCTGGCAACAAACAAGCCGAAAGCGAGCTGTACCAATTCGCTTATTTGCAACTGCGTAAAATCGCCCAACAAGAACGTGAGCGCAACGCCGAAAAATACGGCACCGACAACATGGTATTGGCAGACAGCGTCAACAGCACCACCGCATTGATTCATGATGCTTACCTAAAGATGTCAAACTGCGACATGAGTGAAATCGCGACCAAGCGTGATTTTTTCTTAATGGCCGCTAAAGTCATGCGCCAAATATTGATCGACAACGCCCGCTCACACCAAGCGCAAAAACGCCAGCACATCACGCTGATGAAGGACGAAGAAGACCGCTTTGAGCAGTTGATCATCATGGACAAAGCCTTAGATAGCTTTAGCACACGCTACCCACGTCAATCGAGCGCCTTAAAACTCAAATACCTGATGGGCATGAAGAACCAGGAGATCAGCGAACTGCTAGAGTGCAGCGCAAGTCAGATCGAAAAAGACCTCAAGTTCTCACGCAGCTGGCTGCAATCAAGAATGGCACACGCATAAATCATGACCAAGAAACTGTGGATTATCGGCGCGATCGGCGCCGGTTTATTGGGTGTTTACTTGTTAAGTGACGAGAGCAGCATGGCATCTGCGGCCAGCTCTTTAAACAGCGCTCCTGTCGATAAAAGAAAAAGCCAACATCACTATGGTGAACGTACGTCGTTAATTGAGGTGAAGCAGGCGCTCACAACATCGGCGTTGGATGGCTCGAGCTCTCTCGATTTAGATGCTGTGCTTAATGCCACCCCATTCGATCAACAAAACGTCGCCGAGAACCCTTTTGATACGTTTGATGGTTACTACCCTTACGATCTGACGGCGGTGACACCACAACCCAAAGTTGATGCGGCGAACAACAGCAAACCCATCATCAACCTATCGGTCGAACAGCAACTGCAAACCATCATTTATGGTTGGGAGCTGACGCAGAACAAGCCGATCAGCAATTCGTTAAGTCTGAACCAATTGTTTGAAGACCCCGATGGTGACCTGCTCACCACTCGGATCTGGTTAGAAAACGCCAATGGTCTTCAGGTGCTCAACCAAGGCCAAATCGTTGTACAAGGTGCGCCAGAAGAAATCGACCAAACCACTTACTTAGCCGTGGCTGCTCGTGACAATCATCATGGTGAAGAAGATTACGCCTGGGTCACGACCCGTTTTGAATTGCCAGTCGTTAAAGAAGAGCAAAACAACACCGACCATCCTTTGGTCGGTGACATTGTGTATCGCCTCGAAACCACACAAAACCTTGGCGGTATCGCGTACGCGTATGAAGTGGTGTATTGCGAAGCGTTTCAGTTTGAAAACGAAGAAGTGTACTTTGCCGCCTCCAACAACAAGCGCTTATGCCCAGAAAAGGGAGCACTAAAAAAAGTGGGTCATTACAAAATCAGTGATGACTCGTTGATTGTTAGCGCAAATGGTGCTCGTCAAATCTGGACCACCAAAAAGGTGTACCCATCTCAGGTTCATAAAGAGACTCAGAACTATTTCACCACCGTGTTTGATGGCAAACAATTCGAAAGCTATACCATGCAAAAGAACAAGCAATCGATGGAAAAACGGATCAACGCACCGACAGGACGATATTTATACCAGATAGCCTTTTTTGACTATTTGCTACCTCGCCCAAATGGCGATTATCTCGTGGCTGAAATTGGCAATTATATTTATCACCATGGAACTCAAGTCATTGGGCCTCATGGTGAAAGCATCGATTCCGATCTCAACTTACGCACTTACAATCCAAACTTGTATTGTGCTGATGTCGCCATCTGGTATGGCAGCCATGTCATTGCTGGTCAAGGAGACTATCAGGTCGACATCATCTCCGATCCTAACCCCTACGATCCGACTTACCTAATAGACTGCTACGAATACATTAGTAACCCCACGACCAGACAACAATCGTTAGCATTTGATCTGAGCTACTCGCCTTACGACGAACTACTTGATGGCGAGGTGTACAGCTACATTTTGCGTCCAAAGCCTGAACTGGCTGATCGCGTTGAAGAATTTAAAATCAATATGATTTATCACAGCCCAAAGCCGTTACGCTCAAGCAACAAAAAATAACCACTTAAAATACATAATGTTATTTTGACCATTAAGTCACTAAAAACAATAAGTGGAACCGTGATCAAAGTCTCATTTCCTTCCTCATCGACAAAAAACTCAAATAAATTTTACGGGTTTTATGCGGTTTTTCGTGTCTTGAACACTTACTCAATAGTGATTAAAAAGACACAACTTTCTTAAATCTCACTAGTGAGATTTAAGAAAAACAACAATAAAAAAAGCGACTTTCTCATTCGGAAACGAACAAGGACAAATGAATAATGAATAAGGTGAGTTTATTAGCAGCGTCAGTGGCTATCGCTCTTACAGGCTGTGGCGATTCAGATAGCGGTTCAAGCAGTGCAAGCAACGGTGTTGTGATCACAGGTTTTGACGGCTACTTCAAAAATGCAGTTGTTTTTGAAGACACGAACAACAACGGTCAATGGGACACTCAAGAATCTATTCTTGGTCTGACCGATGAGAAAGGTCAGCTTACACTGGCCGCTAAACCAGAAAAAACCTTAGCACTGCAAACTCTCGTTCCAAACGGTGCGAAACAGAAACAACTTATCGCCTTGGATGCCAAGAAATACGCTGGCACCTACACCGTAGATATGGACCACCCAAGCCAAGCTATGGCGCACGAAATCGTATTCCGCGCACCATCATCGTCTAACGTCATCTCACCTATCACGGACCTTGTGGCGATTGAAATGGCAAAAGACCCTTCAATTACTGAAGAAGACGCGAAAGCAAACGTAAACAAAGCATTGGGAGGCTCAGAGGAAGCTCCGATTGATCTGTACAGTGACTTTGTTGAAGGTGCGACAAAAAACGCCGAACTACATAAAACCGCTCAGATTCTGACAGAATCTAAAGCGCAAAACCCAACAAATTACGAGAAGAAAGCGACTGAGTTTGCTCAAGCGGCAAACCAAGAAGTGGATCGTCTTGTCGCGTCTGGCGAAAACATCAATGACCCAAGCCTACGTCCAGTCATCACTGATAGCACGCCAAATAGCGACAACTTAGCGCCTGAAACGGTAGTCAACAACAAGCTAACCGTCAACGAAACCATAGAAGACGCAGCTGAAGATAAACTGGATAAGCTACCAAAAATCGTAAAAGGTGCTTCATTTGATGGCGTTGAGCTAAACATCGAAGGTCTTTTCAAAGATAAAGACCAAAGCTTTGTGAACACAAAACTGACGCATAATTTAGCGGGCACAGGCATTGAAGTTGAGAAAGTTGGCAACCTAATTGTTCTACACCCGACCACGATCGTAGAAAAATCCGGTGATTTTGAGATTGTTCTAACGGCGCAGGACAAAAACTCTAACGGGGATGTGCTATCAACTGTGAGCACAGTATTCGAAGTCGAAATCGAATCTGCAAACTTACCACCAATGGTTGTTGAAGCAGAGCAAGCTCGCCTGCAATCGATTGTTGATGGCTGGTACCTACAACAGGGCGAACTGTTTGAACAAACGCTCGATGTTTCTGGTTTGTTCCAAGATAAAGATGGTCAGATCACCGACTACTCAGTGGACTACATAGACATTGAAGGCCTATCAGCAATTGAAGATGGCAATGCGATTGTCACCATTAAAGGCACACCGACAAAAGCTGGTGAATCTGGTGCAGCACTTACCATTAGTGCAACAGATGGTCATACCGCAGTGCAGATTGCACTCAGCATGCCAGAAGTAAAAGAAGGCGTTACGCCACCACCAACGGCTCACCCATTAGAAGGTAAAACTTGGTACTACCTAGAGCACGGCTCTGATGATGGTGATGATAACGATGAGTTTGACTACTCTCGCGTATGGTGTGAATCAATCAAGTTTGAAGGTGGTGTTGTTTACGGCAACGTTCGCAGCTCAGAAAACCGCACAGAATGTACTGACGCAGACACACAAAAGGAGCAAGCGACGTACAAAGTAGAAAACGGTCGTCTGATCGCAACATTCCAATTCGAAGAAGATGGTGAGTCACTGACTGAGTCTTTTGAAGTTGACGTTGCTGGTAATGCCGACGAACTTGCAAAAGGCGCAAAAACTATCGTTCAACGCCCTATCGCATTAGACGAGAAGGCAGAACGCTACACGTACTTCGCAGATGCTGCTAATGCAGAATCTCGCATTCAAGTGAAATCAGATGATAGCTACGACAAACGCTTTGGCTACATTTACCTACCAGCAGAACAAGATAATGTTTACGATCTCGGCATGGTAAGTTTTGCGTTAGTTGAGGGCTCTCAAGGTTACAAGGCCTACATAAATTTTGATGTAGAAGGCAAAGACTTTAGTTGCGATACCATCGACGAGTTCTACAAAAGTTTTACGTTCTCTGGCAATGATCTAACCACGCCGTACAGCCAACATTACATCGGTGGCAGCTGTAATACGATTACAGACGAAGAGTATGACTATGCAAGCATCTACTTTGATCTTTCTCAGATTCAAAGCTTAGATGTAAAGAATATCTACAGCTTCATCGGTTATGCTAATGATAAAAATGCAGAGTACATTGAAGCAGTGAAATTTAATATCGAATGGACTGGCGAAGGCGATAACGAATAATCCCTTAGGCCAAGAAATCTAAAGCCCCGCATCGCGGGGCTTTCTTCGTTTTGAAAAGCGCGTTTCGTCCTAAAATGTATGGATGCATTAAGGATGAACAACCGCTACTTCACACACATCACATTCAACAACGACGTGCCGGTTAACTGATTTGGTTCTCGATCGGCAAACAAGCCTTTCTTATCTTTACCCCAATACGGCAATTGCAGCGGCCATTTGTTCTTCTCCATCACACCAGAATCTCGCAACGCTTTGAATTCAGTCGCCGTGGCGAGCGACATGCCCAACTGCTGACAAGTCTGTTGCGAGCTTTCGTAGTTGAGTCGATTCCACGGCTTACCATATTCCATATAAAACTGATTATCTAACAGGTAAGGCACGACATACGTTTTGCCATGTAGAGACGCTCGCAAGCGCACTTCCACCTCTCCATTGCCTTTTACGCTCGGTGCTGGTTTTGCTTTCGCAACCGGTTTTGTTGTCGTGCTCGGTTTCGGCTCTTTTGCCGTAACTGGCTGCGCTGTCGTTTTTGTCGCAGAAGCTTTAAACGCCTCGGTATCTGGACGACTGGTCACGACTGGCGCAACAGGCTTCGGGGCGACGTTTGGTTTGGCGACAGGAGTCGACTTTGATGACGGCTGCATTTGCTTCACGGTGTTGTCACTACCTTTGCCAACCACACGAATAAATGCCTCGCGATAGTTCGACAAGGTTTTGACTCCTCGCAAATCAGCAGACGCTTTAGAAAATTCTGTATAAGGCCCAATAAGACAACGATAGCCCTTTGCTTCGGGCTTCATCCAAACATCGGTGGTGATTTTGCTGTAAATGGGTTTGGCTTTGGCAAGTGGCATTGGTTTAGGCAGCAAGCCACATTGAATCCAATAGAAATCATTGCCTCTTTGCGGCACTTTCTTTCCCCAAACACCCTGACCGATTGGGCAACTTTTCTCTAGCATCGGCAGTTCTTTGTCGCTCGCTTGAGTCGCCTGACAAAGAAAGTCATCGGCCAATACCGGGGCTGAAAATTGGGCGCACAACAATAGCCCTCCTAAGCTGAGGCCTGATTGGACAATGCGTGATGAGAGGTGTGCCTTCTTCATTTCCATACGCTTCACTCTGAACTAGTGGGTAAGGTCATTATGGCGGCAAAGCGCCAAAAAAATGTGAATAAAGAATAACTAGCAAAAAAAGAGCCGGAATTGCATCCGGCTCTCAGTTTAGGAAGGAAATGAGCGATTTAACAATGCTCTATGTCTAAATTCTTAACCTTTGTACAGTTTCGGGTTAAATACATCGCGTAACCAGTCACCCAGAAGGTTAATAACCAGTACCAAAGTAACTAGCACAATACCTGGGAAGGCTGTAATCCACCAAGCACCAGAGAAGATGTAGTTAAAGCCGATGCTGATCAACGCGCCCAAAGATGGTTGGTCAACAGGCAGACCCAAACCTAGGAACGACAGTGCTGCTTCCGACATGATGGCGTTGGCCACCTGAACGGTTGAGATAACCAAGATTGGTGACAAACAGTTCGGCAAAATATGGCGGAACATGATGCGTGGAGCTTTAAAGCCCATCACGCGTGCCGCTTCTACGTATTCTTTCTTCTTCTCTGCCAGTACCGATGCACGAATCGTGCGCGCGTACTGTGGCCATTCAGCCACACCGATGATCACCACCAGCATCACGACCGCGTATTGGCTGTAAAAATCGCTGCCAAAGCTGGCTTTGAAAATGGCTGAAACGATGATCGCGACCATCATGGTTGAAAACGACAACTGCACATCTGCAAAACGCATCAAGAAGCTATCGATACGACCACCGAAGTAGCCAGCCGACAGACCAATGATGATGCCCAGTACAAGCTGTAGACCGACCGCGAGGAAACCGATCGTCAACGACAAACGAGAGCCGTAAAGAATGGTCGATAAAATATCACGGCCTTGCTCATCCGTACCGAGCACAAAGCGTTCTTCACCGCCGTCCATCCAAGATGGTGGTAATTCTGAATCCATGATATCGATAGATGTCAGATCGTACGGGTCAGTTGGTGCCAGAATTGGCGCCGCCAGTGCAAGCACCAAGAACATCAGAAACACCGTAAAACTCGCCATCGCCACTTTGTCGCGCTTGAAGTAGTACAAGAAATCCGAGTTTTTAAAGCGCTCCCACGCAGATGGAACGGCTGAAGGAGCAGCAGGAGTATTGGTTTGGCTCATGATTAAGCTCCTTTTCCAGTTAGGTTCACAGTTGGGTTGATGATACCGTACAGCAAGTCAACGATGGTATTGGTTACCACGAAGATCAGACCAACAAAGATTACGTAGGCTGTGATTAGCGGTGTATCAACACGGTTAATCGCCTCTAGGAAAAGGAAGCCAGTGCCCGGCCATTGGAACACGGTTTCTGTGAGGATGGTGTAGGCCACCATGGTACCAATTTGCACGCCACCTACCGTCAGTACCGGTAGCATGGTGTTCTTAAGTGCATGTTGGTAATAAATTTTTTGTAAGTTCAGGCCTTTAGCCTTGGCGAACTTGATGTATTCCGAGCTCAGTACTTCCAGCATTTCTGAACGAACCAGACGGATAAACAGCGGCAACATGATCGATGCCAGCGCAATACACGGCAAGATCAGGTGCTTGATACCATCAATGGTAAAGAAGCCAGATTCCCAACCGAGCACGTTGACGGTCTCACCCCGCCCGTAGGAAGGCAGCCAACCAAGCTCTATGGAGAAGACGTACATCAGCATGATCGCCGTCAGGAAGACCGGAATCGAGATGCCGACGCTACTCATCGCCATGACAAATTTGGTGAAGATACTTTTCGGGTGAATCGCGGAGTACACCCCAAGTGGTATCGATAAAACAATAATGATGAGCGTCGCGCCAAATACGAGCTCTAGTGTCGCCACCAGCTTATCAAGAATAACCTCAACCGCTGGGCGCTTGAAAAAGTAAGACGTACCTAAATCACCTTGCAGTGCATTACCGACAAAGCGAGTGTACTTTGTGATAAAGGGATCGTTCAGGCCCAGTTCATCACGCAGCGCTTGACGCTCCGACTCTGAAACCGACTGACCTACAAGCTCACGCAGCGGGTCACCCAGGTTGTCCTGAATGGCAAACGCCACCAAACTGATCACAAACATCACTATCAGTGCCTGAAACAGGCGCTTGACCAGAAACGAAAACATTCCTTGCCCCTTAACTATCCATAGATCTCTAAATTTAGAGAGAAAATTCAGTCTGTAAAACTCGCTCAATCCGACTGAAACAAAATTGAGCTGAGTGATGAGCCTCATCAAGCATCCCTTGAGAGAAGCTCATGAAGGAGGGAATACGTCCCCTCCTTCTAACTACATCATGTGATTATTCAACCACTAGGTCACCGAAGTAAGGCATAACCATTGGGTTCACAATGTCTGCTGCTTTAACGTTAGACTTCGCGCCCCACGCTTCACTTTGCCAGTGTAACGGTACAAATGCTGCGTCGTTGTAAAGCGTCGCTTCAACGCCTTTTAGCATTTCTGCACGTTTCGCTGGATCCGTTTCCACGTTCGCTGCTTCTACAATTTTGTCCATTTCTGGGTTTGAGTAGTAACCACAGTTGTACTGACCACGACCTGTCTCTTCGTTACGAGTCATTGTTAGGAACTCGTTGAAGTTCGCAGAGTCTTCAGTGTCTGAGTGCCAACCGATCATCAGCATGTCACCCGCACATTTATCAAACTCTGGCCAGTATTGCGCTTTTGGCATGGTTTTCAGATCAACCTTAATACCAATCTTAGACAACATTGCCGCCGCAGCCTGTGCAACTTTTGCATCGTTCACGTAACGGTTGTTTGGCGCAATCATAGTTAGGGCAAAGCCGTTCTCGTAGCCCGCTTCTTTCATCAGCTCTTTAGCTTTCTTCAGATCGTAGCGAGGAACCAGTTTTTCGTTGTGACCAACGTAACCCGCAGGGCTTTGCTGACCAGCAGCTGTCGCGAAACCTTTCATGATTTTCTTCACGATGCCTTCGTTGTTGATCGCATGCACGATAGCTTGACGAACGCGCACGTCTTTCAACGCTTCATTGCTGTTTTGGTTCATTTGGAACGTGATGATTCGCGTACCAGGTAGTGTCACGAGATCGATGCCTTTCGCATCTTTCACACGTTGGTGATCGTTTGGCGCTACTGGGTGAATCATATCGACGCCACCAGAAAGAAGCGCAGCCACACGAGTCGCGTCTTCTTTGATTGGTACTAGCGTTAGCTTATCAACGTTACCTTTCGACGCTTTATCCCAGTAATCTTTGAAGCGTTCAAATTCCACTTTTACGCCTTGTTCACGTGATGTCACGATGAATGGGCCAGTACCGGAAACGTGAGTCGATGCAAATGAGTTACCGTGCTTCACTAGTTCAGACTTGTCTTTGCCGTCTTCTGTCTTACCTGAGTAGAACTTGCTGTCCATAGGGAAGATGTACGTCGCCGTTTGCAGAACAAGTGGGTATGGGCCTTTAGTAACCAAATCGAACGTGTAGTCATCCACTTTTACGATTTTCTCGTACGGGTCGAAGATCGCTTTAAAGTCTGGAGAGCTTTGTAGACGCTCAAATGTCCACACCACATCATCCGCTGTTAGCGAGTTACCAGAGTGGAACTTCACGCCTTCACGCAGTTTGAAGCGTACCGTTGTGTCGTTAACACGTTCCCAGCTTTCTGCTAGACGAGGTTCGAAGTCCATTGTTTGAGTGAAACGAACTAGAGGGTCAAATACCATGTGTGACATTTGCAGTGTACCGCCAGACAATTGCTCATGCGGGTCAAGCGATACTGGGTCAGCAGCGTAGCCAACTTTAATATCTGCTGCTAGCGCATTAAAACTAAGGCCCGCAGCCATTAGCGCCACTGCTAATTTGCTTTTCATGGTTTTCATTTGCATAACTCCTTCATGCGGGGATCCGGATCCCTTGTTATTGTGTTTGCGTCTTTATAATGACTAAAGATCAGCCAAGCGAAATACTTGGTTTATGCCATTTTGATTTCTTCTCGCAAGCCCGTAAATTCAGGCATCAGAGAGATCAATTTTTTGCTGTATTCGTGCTGTGGAGCAGTAAAGAGCTGCTCGGTAGGCGCGACTTCCAATAACGTGCCCATCTGCATTACACCTACTCGGTCACACATCTGACGAATCACCGGTAAATCGTGACTGATAAACAACATCGTTAGGTTCAGTTCACTTTGCAGATCTTTTAGCAAGTTCAGAATTTGTGCCTGTACCGACACATCCAACGCTGATGTCGGTTCATCACAAATCAAAAGTCGAGGACGAGTTGCCAGAGCGCGCGCAATCGAAATACGCTGACGCTGACCACCAGAGAATTCATGAGGATATTTCACGCCAGCCATGCGACCCAAACCAACATGATCAAGCAAATCATTCACGATTTGACGTGTTTCTGCTTCATTCTTGGTGAGTTTATGGAAACGAATTGGCTCGGCAATAATGTCTGCCACCTTCATACGAGGGTTCATAGACGTGTATGGGTTTTGGAACACCATCTGCATTTGACGTCGCATCGGACGACGCTCTTTTTCCGACTTCATCGCCGTGAGATCGATGCCTTCAAATTTCACTTGGCCAGAGTTTGGTTCATACAAACCAGCAATCACGCGCGCGATGGTCGACTTACCCGAACCTGACTCACCCACCAGACCAAACGTCTCACCTTCGTGCACCTCAAAACTCACATTGTTCGATGCCTGCACGTACTCACGGCGGCTTTCAAACAAAGAGTCCTTAGTCACAAACCTTAGGTTGACGTTTTTCACATCCAACAACGGGCCAGTGTACTCGCGCTGATCTTGGCTTTGACCCAGCCAGTGATTCTTAATGTCCAGCGACTTCATTTCTGTCGCTTCTTCGATGTAACTCACCAGAGGGAAACGATCGAGCTTTCTGTCTGAGCGAGGAACCGCCGAAATCAAGCTGCGCGTGTATGGGTGATCTGGGTTGCCCAACACTTTTGCCGTTGGCCCAAACTCAACAAGATCGCCACGGTACATTACCGCCACGCGGTCTGTAACGTTTGAAACCACCCCCATGTCGTGCGTAACCAACATACAACCAACATTGTTCTGGATACACAACTCACGGATAAGATTCAGGATTTGGTCTTGGATTGATACGTCCAGTGCCGTGGTTGGCTCATCGGCGATGATCAGATCTGGCTCACCAGCCAAAGCGATCGCGATAACCACACGCTGACGCATACCACCAGAAAACTGGTGAGGATACTGTTTAAGACGGTTTTCAGGCTGAGGGATGCCGACTTGCTGCATCAGAGACAACGCGCGTTGATACGCCTCGTCGTCAGACACTTTCATGTTGGCATGAATGGTTTCTTTTAGCTGCTGCTCAACCGTAAACAAAGGGTTAAGAGAGGTCATAGGGTCTTGGAAGATAAAACCAATCTTCGAGCCACGTACCTTACGCATCGCTTCTGGTGTTAAGCCAGAGATTTTTTCACCATCCAAAAAGACATCGCCACTGGCAACGCGTCCCGGAGGGCTCAGCAAATCGATAACGGCGTTACCAACGGTGGACTTACCCGCACCGGATTCGCCAACAACACCCACGATTTCGCCTCGTTCAATATTAAACGAAAGTGATTTCACGGCCGCGTGAACGCCGTGTCGGGATGGATACTCAATACGAAGGTTTTTCACCTCTAATAGTGACATTTCAGACCTCTACTGCCTTGTCTGTGGTATCGAATCGCACTGGGAAAGCCCGTGCCATTCATCACCTGAATGAATCCGTTCAAATTCAGAATAATACTCTGAAATCTTAATGCGGAAACAATTTGGCAAAAATCACACAAAAAAGCAACAATTAAAGTATATTCCGCCGTAAAAACATTGAATACACGCACAATGAGCGAATAAAAATGCATTAACAAGTATTTAACCACTTTCATATCACCCCATTTTTGTGCGCCATGCACCATTAAAACTAGAAAAATGCTCTAAATATAGGCACAACATCACCTCACACCATAACCACACTATTCATGTGTGATCATTAACATTTACCAAACAATATATCGTACCAAAAGCGATTTTTCGGCATAAAATGTTACTAACAAAATAGTCGGCAAACATAAAAAACCAAAGTTAACCGGCTTCACCTAAGGCTAAAACGTGAGCACCACAACAAAACAGAGGAAACCTCCTCAAAGTTGCGATTATGCGCCCGTTATGCGGTTTAATGATTAAGCCAAAAGAACAGCATCACTTAAGCGTAAACGAAACTGCACAATTTGCTGACGGATTGCCTCTTTACGATGCGATTTAGAGTGGGATAATAGTCTTTCGACGCCAGTGACTAAGTAGTGAATGAAAGGAGCCCCTGTGCTTAAAGCGATTTTTTTTGATATGGACGAGACGTTATGTGGCACATCCCAAGCAGACAAAGCTGCAGGGCAAAAATTTGCTGCCTGGATTCAACAAACGTATCCCCAAGTCTCTGATCCTCAAGCATTCTTACAACGCTACTTGCAAGGGGTATATAAAAAGCTCAACGCAGAGTTTCCTCAGCTGGTTGCTCTTCTTCCAGACGAAAATGCTTTTCGCTGTGGTCTGATCCAAACGATTTTGGCGGAGAACGGCATCCACATCGATGCAGAGCAAGCTCAGCAAGCACAACACTATTTTGATTCAGCACGTATGGGCGCGTTCACTTTCTTCCCTGGCGTAAAAGAAATGCTGACGGATCTACGTAAGCACTACAAACTCGTCGTGATCACTAACGGTCCAATTTTCTCGCAGCACCCCAAATTGAAAGCAACACAAATGGATGAATGGGTGGACCATATTATTGTGGGTGGCGAAGAGCCAGAAGAAAAACCAGCGGCCAGCATATTCCAAAAAGCCTTGAATCTTGTCGACATCAAACCAGAAGAAGCCTTACACATCGGTGACTCTCTAGCAGCAGACATCGCAGGCGCAAACAACATGGGTATTTTGAGTGTGTGGGTGAATGCGACTGGCGCAAGTAATCCAACAGAGATAACGCCGAACTTTGAAATCCGAGAAACCGTCGAGCTAAAAGAAATCCTGAAAACACTCGCCCAATAACAACAGCGGATTAAGAAAATCACAACCCCAGACATTGAGCTGGGGTTTATTTTATCTGCGCGAAAAGCTCTGGGATCATGGGTGGTCTAAAGCACCAAAAGCTGCACCAACCTTATAGTTCGTACGCAAAGCGAGATATGTTCTGCTGATAGAAATCTTCTGGCTAGCCATTCTCAGCTAATATGGAGGAAAATAGAGTGGATAAAATGCAAAAAAGCCCCAGTCTTTCGACTGGGGCTTTAAATAGTGGTCGGTGAAGAGGGATTCGAACCCCCGACCCTCTGGTCCCAAACCAGATGCGCTACCAAGCTGCGCTATTCACCGAGCATGTATTCTTTATAGAAAGAATGGGGTGGCTAACGAGACTTGAACTCGCGACAACCGGAATCACAATCCGGGGCTCTACCAACTGAGCTATAGCCACCATCAAATTTTTATGTTCACCGCTACTTATGTAGCCATAAACTAGATAGTGGTCGGTGAAGAGGGATTCGAACCCCCGACCCTCTGGTCCCAAACCAGATGCGCTACCAAGCTGCGCTATTCACCGACTTATGTTTTATCCTGATTCAACATCAAGATGGGAAGCAATGCTACCGTATTCTATCCAAAAAGGAAAGAATGGGGTGGCTAACGAGACTTGAACTCGCGACAACCGGAATCACAATCCGGGGCTCTACCAACTGAGCTATAGCCACCATTGAGTTTTACCGACTTTTCCTCCGGGGTATGGTACGCCCGAAAGGATTCGAACCTTCGACCTTTGGCTCCGGAGGCCAACGCTCTATCCAACTGAGCTACGGGCGCATGCCCTATCGGCGGAGTGGAATAATACGGATATCACACTATGCCGTCTAGTACTTTTTTTACTTTTTTTATCGTTTGGTCTCTTTTTCGACAGTTATCTGCCTTTAAAGTGTATTTTTGATGTGATTCACGCCCTGTCATGGATAACTTGTTGTTTATTGCAACAAGTTATCGGGATATAATCACCCATTATTTACATTGATTTAACAGCTGCAACCAAGTTGTTTAATCATTTTATGCCATCGGAGAGATTTCGAATGATTTTCTCGACGCGGTATCAATACTCTAACTATATAAATAGGTAAGTCACTTACCTCGGGAATGTGAAGTGGGTTTAATGGATATGTCTCGACAAATGATTAGCGTTTTGTTCGCTGCCTTAACTTTCTCTACGGCAGCTTTAGCTTCTGACATCAGCCAAACTGAATACGATGCGATCGCAGAACGCATCAAACCTGTCGGTGATGTTTATCTAGCAGGTTCAGAGCCTGTGAAGGAAGAACCAACCGGTCCACGTGATGGCGCCAAAGTTTACGGTACTTTTTGTATTGCTTGTCACGCATCTGGTGTAAACGGCGCGCCAAAATCGGGCAATGCTGACGATTGGGCTCCGCGTATCGCGCAAGGCAAAGACGTGCTAGTGAAGCACGCGCTTGAAGGCTTCAACGCGATGCCAGCAAAAGGTACATGTATGGACTGTTCTGATGATGAAATCATTGCAGCCATCGACCACATGATTGATGGCTTATAATCCAGCGGCCACTCATCTGAAATAAGAAAGGCTTGCCAATCGGCAAGCCTTTTTGTTTGGAGTGAACTTGATTTACCGTGAGATCAAAGTGATCACTTCTTAAACATCGAGCGCAGGTTTGCAATGTGCGCCTGACCTTTTGCCATTCGTTCTTCTTGAGACACAGGCTTTTTGTTCACTTCCCATTCGACATCATCAAACGGCAGCTCATCCAAAAAACGACTTTGAGTCGGCTTGATCAACTCACCAAACTGGCGACGCTCTTTACACATGGTAAACGTCAGCTCTCGCTGTGCGCGGGTGATGCCTACGTACATCAAGCGTCGCTCTTCTTCGACGTTATCTTCATCAATACTGGTTTGATGCGGCAATATGCCCTCTTCCGAACCAATCAAATAAACGTAAGGAAACTCTAGACCTTTTGATGCGTGTAATGTCATCAATTGAACGGCATCGCTGTCTTCGTCTTCTTCGCCGCGTTCCATCATGTCACGCAAGGTCAAACGTTGAACCACTTCTTTCAGCGTTTTCTCTTCTTGGTCGTAATTGTCACCTTCTAAGTCAGCCACAATCCAAGAGTAGAGATCCGAAACGTTCTTCATGCGCATTTCAGCGGCTTTCGGGCTGGCTGATGTTTCGTACAGCCAATCTTCGTAATGAATGTCACGAACCAAGGAGCGAACAGCTTCTACTGTGTTACCTCGCTCAGCTTGATCGGCAATCGCCACCAACCATTGTGTAAAGCGACGCAGATTTTCGAGACCACGTCCCGATAGGTGTTGCTCTAATCCCATTTCAAAGCTTGCTTCAAATAGGCTTTTGCCGCGCATATTGGCGTAACTGCCCAATTTTTCTAACGTTACCGGGCCAATTTCGCGTCGCGGCGTGTTCACAATTCGCAGAAATGCGTTGTCATCGTCAGGGTTCACCAACACTCGAAGATACGCCATGATGTCTTTGATTTCAGCACGCGCGAAAAACGACGTACCGCCAGACAGTTTGTAGGGTACGCGGTTTTGCATCAGTGATTTTTCAATCAAACGCGATTGATGGTTACCACGATACAAAATCGCATAATCTCGATATTCCGTGCGATTTAAGAACTTGTGCGCAATCAACTCACCCGTGACCCTTTCTGCTTCGTGCTCTTCGTTCTTGGCTAGCAACACTTTCAGTTTTTCGCCGTCAGGAATTTCTGAGAACAGTGATTTTTCATACACGTGCGGGTTATTGGCAATCAAAATGTTTGCAGCACGAAGAATTCGACTGGTCGAGCGATAGTTCTGCTCCAGCTTGATCAGACGCAGATTCGGGTAATCTTGCCCGAGCAGCACCAAGTTTTGCGGTTTGGCACCACGCCACGAATAAATCGATTGGTCATCATCACCCACGACGGTCAAGCGACCGCGCTCACCCACAATCAATTTGACCAGTTCATACTGACTGGTGTTGGTATCTTGGTATTCATCAACCAATAGATAGCGGATGCGATTTTGCCAACGCTGACGCACGTCTTCATTATTACGCAGCAGCAATACCGGCAGCAGGATCAGGTCGTCAAAATCGAGCGCGTTGTACGCCTTCATCTGCTTCTGGTACATCTCAAAACAAAAAGCGAACAGCTGTTGTTGCTCGCCTTTCGCCATCGCTTTGGCTTGCTCTGGCGTTAACATGTCGTTTTTCCAGTTGGAGATCGTACTCAATAATTGTTTGAGTAGGTCTTTATCACCGTCGAGTTGCTTTTCCGTCAACTCTTTCAACAGCGCCATCTGGTCTTGATCATCAAACAACGAAAAGCCCGCTTTTAACCCAAGCTGCTTGTACTCACGTTTGATGATATTCAAGCCCAATGTATGGAAAGTAGAAACCATCAAACCTTTCGACTCGGCTTTACCCAAGGTTTGACCAACACGCTCTTTCATTTCGCGCGCGGCTTTGTTGGTAAAGGTCACGGCCGCGATGTTTCTTGCTTTGTAACCACATTGCTGAACCAAGTAAGCAATTTTATTAGTAATTACGCGCGTTTTACCTGAGCCTGCGCCGGCAAGCACTAAGCATGGACCAGACACGTATTTTACGGCTTCATCTTGTCTAGGGTTCAGCTTCATACAAATTCTCTGCGGGTGACAAATGTGGCGCCTATGATAAAGGGGTGGCTCTTTGAATGCTACGGTGATTTTCTCGTAAATTTTACCCCGATTGGTGCAACATTCTGTTGCATAGTAGACCAGACTTTAAGCTATAATGAATGAACGTTCATTCACTGGTAGTAGGATTATGACGGACAACCCTGCTGTAGATAAACGCGATCAAATACTTGCCGCTGCGGAGCAGTTAATTGCAGAGTCTGGCTTTCAAGGGCTTTCTATGCAAAAGCTGGCCAACGAAGCGGGTGTCGCCGCCGGGACGATTTATCGCTATTTCTCAGACAAAGAACATCTATTGGAAGAAGTGCGTCTTAACGTAGCCAAACGCATTGCCTCTGCAGTGCAAGCGGGCGTTAATGACGACATGCCATTGAAGGAACGCTATCGAACCATGTGGCTCAACATCTGGAATTTGGCGGGTTCCAACTTAAACGCCATCAGTAATCGAGTTCAATATGATTCGTTACCTTGCACGACAAGAAACAAGACGTGGGAACTTGAGCGAAAAATGTTTGCCCAAGTAGATCGCCTTTTCAACCAGGGCAAAGAAGAAGGGGTTTTTAAGCCTCTCGATAACGAAGTGCTCTCTGGATTAAGCTTTGAAGCAAGCGTCGCGCTTGCGAGAAAACATGCTTTGGGATTTTATCAATTGGACGACGATGCGCTGGAAGCAGCCATTGAAGCCAGTTGGGATGCAATTATCAAACACTAACTTGGAGTTCTTAATAGAATGAAAAAGTGGACTTTCTTTATGTTACTTATCGCCGTTCTCTTGTTCGGCAGCGTGATAGGTTTCAATTTATTTAAGCAACAAAAGATCGCTGAATACATGGCAAACCGTCCTGAACCTGAGTTCCCAGTAACCGTTACGGAAGTAAAAGCGGTGGATTGGGTACCAGTGATCGAGGCTATCGGTTTTATCGAGCCAAACCAAGGTGTGACGGTAGCGAACGAAACGAGCGGTGTTATCG
This sequence comes from Vibrio sp. Y20_XG_PY13, assembly GCF_024181925.1. Classification (NCBI taxonomy): domain Bacteria; kingdom Pseudomonadati; phylum Pseudomonadota; class Gammaproteobacteria; order Vibrionales; family Vibrionaceae; genus Vibrio; species Vibrio sp. Y20_XG_PY13. The sequence goes on from NZ_JAMZAL010000013.1 coordinate 68,862, forward strand.
ACAAGATCGCTTTTGAATCAGGTACTCAAGTTGAAGCTGGCCAACCCCTCGTTTTGCTTGATTCTGAAGTGGAAAAAGCGAACTTGAAGAGTTCACAAGCGAAACTTCCTGCAGCAGAAGCGAAATACAAACGTTACCAAGGTCTGTTTAAGAAAGGTTCTATTTCTAAAGAAGCTTACGATGAAGCTGAAGCAAACTACTACTCGCTTAAAGCAGATATCGAGAGTTTAAAAGCAACCATCGATCGTCGTGAAATCAAAGCGCCATTTGCAGGTGTGGTTGGTATCCGTAACGTTTATCTTGGTCAATACATCCAAGCTGGTAGCGACATTGTTCGTCTAGAAGATAGCAGTGTAATGCGTCTGCGCTTTACCGTGCCTCAAACAGACATCTCGCGTATCAAACTTGACCAAGAAGTGGATATTTTTGTAGATGCCTACCCAGATCAGCCATTCAAAGGCTCAATTTCTGCCATTGAACCTGCAGTAAATGTACAAAGTGGTCTGATCCAAGTACAAGCTGACATTCCAAACAGCGATGGCAAACTTCGCAGCGGTATGTTCGCACGTGCAAACATCATCATGCCTAAATTGGCAAACCAAGTGACGCTACCTCAAACAGCAATCACCTTCACTTTGTACGGCGATAACGTCTACATCGTGACAGAAGAAGAGGGTGAAAAGCGCGTGAAACAACACGTAGTTAAAGTGGGCGAACGTACTAAAGACATCGCACACATCTTGGAAGGCGTGAAACCAGGTGATGTTGTGGTGACGTCGGGCCAAGTCCGTTTAAGTAACCACGCGAAAGTTAGCATTGTTGAAAGCAATGCCATTACTCCACCTGCTGAAACACCAATGCTTTAATTGGAGGCATCATGCGCTTTACTGATGTTTTTATAAAACGTCCAGTTTTAGCGGTATCGATCAGCTTTTTGATTGCACTACTTGGTTTGCAAGCAGTGTTCAAAATGCAGGTTCGTGAATACCCTGAAATGACAAATACGGTGGTTACCGTAACCACCAGTTACTACGGTGCAAGTGCCAACTTAATCCAAGGCTTTATTACTCAGCCTTTGGAGCAAGCAGTAGCACAAGCCGACAACATTGATTACATGACTTCTCAATCGGTACTGGGTAAATCGACCATTACTGTAAACATGAAGTTGAATACTGACCCGAATGCGGCGTTGTCTGACATTCTGGCGAAAACCAACTCGGTACGTTCACAGCTTCCAAAAGAAGCCGAAGACCCAACCGTAACCATGTCGACTGGTTCGACAACGGCAGTACTGTACATCGGCTTTACGAGTGACGAGTTATCTTCAAGCCAGATCACTGACTACCTTGAGCGTGTAATCAACCCGCAGTTGTTCACCGTAAACGGTGTGTCCAAAGTTGATCTCTATGGTGGTATGAAATACGCACTACGCGTATGGCTAGATCCTGCCAAAATGGGCGCTTTGAAGCTGACTGCAACGGATGTGATGAGCGTTCTTAACGCCAACAACTACCAATCTGCAACGGGTCAAGCAACGGGTGAGTTCGTGCTTTACAACGGTAGCGCAGATACTCAGGTATCAAACGTTGCTGAACTTGAAGCTTTAGTTGTGAAAACTGGTGAAGGGGATGTGATTCGCCTAGGTGATATCGCTAAAGTAACGCTAGAGAAGAGTCACGACGTTTACCGCGCAAGTGCAAACGGTCAAGAAGCTGTGGTTGCGGCGATCAACGCAGCGCCAAGTGCTAACCCGATCAACATCGCGGCAGACGTGCTTGATCTGTTGCCTCAACTTGAGCGCAACCTACCAAGCAACATCAAAATGAACGTGATGTACGACTCTACGATTGCGATCAACGAATCGATTCACGAAGTGGTTAAAACCATCCTGGAAGCAGCGGTCATCGTACTTGTGGTTATCACTCTGTTCCTAGGCTCATTCCGTGCGGTAATCATTCCTATCGTAACCATTCCTCTTTCATTGATTGGTGTGGCAATGGTGATGCAGGCAATGGGTTTCTCTTGGAACTTGATGACGCTACTGGCAATGGTTCTTGCCATCGGTCTGGTGGTGGATGACGCGATCGTTGTACTAGAAAACGTTGACCGTCACATCAAAGAAGGGGAATCGCCATTCCGAGCTGCAATCATTGGTACGCGTGAAATTGCGGTTCCAGTTATCGCGATGACATTGACGCTAGGTGCAGTGTACGCGCCGATCGCATTGATGGGTGGTATCACCGGTTCACTGTTCAAAGAGTTCGCTTTGACACTGGCAGGTTCAGTATTCGTATCCGGCATCATCGCTTTGACACTATCACCAATGATGTGTTCGAAGATGCTGAAAGCGAACGAGAAGCCAAGCAAGTTTGAGCAAAAAGTTCACCATATCCTTGATGGCATGACCACTCGCTACGAAGGCATGTTGAAAGCGGTAATGGCTCATCGTCCGGTTGTTATTGCGTTTGCAATCATTGTATTTGCAAGCTTACCAGTCTTGTTCAAGTTCATTCCTAGTGAACTTGCACCTTCGGAAGATAAAGGTGTGGTTGTACTAATGGGTACGGCGCCTTCGAACGCGAACTTGGATTACATCCAAAACACCATGAACGATGTAAACAAGATTCTGTCGGATCAACCAGAGGTAGAATACGCGCAGGTATTTAACGGTGTTCCTAACTCGAACCAAGCGTTTGGTCTAGCAACACTTAAACCTTGGAGTGAGCGTGAAGCCAGCCAATCTGAGATCACCAAACGTGTTGGTGGATTAGTTGCAAGCGTCCCAGGCATGTCAATCACAGCATTCCAGATGCCAGAACTGCCTGGTGCGGGTTCAGGTCTACCAATTCAGTTCGTTATCACGACACCAAACAGCTTCGAAAGCTTGTTTACGATCGCAAGTGACGTTCTGACAGACGTAGCCAGCAGTCCAATGTTCGTCTACTCGGACTTAGATCTGAACTACGACTCTGCGACCATGAAGATCAAAATCGATAAAGACAAGGCGGGCGCATACGGTGTGACGATGCAAGACATCGGTATCACGCTAAGCACCATGATGGCTGATGGCTACGTAAACCGTATCGACCTAAATGGCCGTTCATACGAGGTAATTCCTCAAGTTGAACGTAAATGGCGTTTAAATCCAGAATCAATGAAGAACTACTACGTTCGTTCTGTGGATGGAAAAGCAGTACCACTTGGTAGCCTGATCACTATTGATGTTGTCGCCGAGCCTCGCTCACTGCCTCACTTCAACCAGCTGAACTCAGCAACCGTTGGTGCTGTACCATCGCCTGGCGTCGCAATGGGTGATGCAATTAACTGGTTCGAGGACGTAGCGCAGAACAAACTGCCTGCCGGTTACAACCACGACTACATGGGTGAAGCACGTCAGTTCGTGACGGAAGGTAGCGCGCTATACGCAACATTTGGTCTTGCGTTAGCCATCATCTTCTTGGTTCTTGCGATTCAATTTGAATCACTTCGTGACCCTATCGTTATCATGGTATCGGTACCGCTGGCGGTATGTGGTGCATTGATTGCGTTGGCATGGGGCACAGCCTCGATGAACATCTACTCGCAGGTAGGTCTGATTACATTGGTAGGCCTGATCACCAAACACGGTATCTTGATCTGTGAAGTAGCAAAAGAAGAGCAGTTGCACAACAAACTGTCTCGAATCGATGCGGTAATGGAAGCGGCGAAAGTTCGTCTGCGTCCAATTCTAATGACCACTGCGGCAATGATTGCCGGCCTTATCCCACTCATGTACGCAACGGGGGCAGGCGCAGCACAGCGCTTTAGTATCGGTATCGTAATTGTGGCTGGTTTGGCAATTGGTACGTTGTTCACACTATTCGTACTACCTGTGATTTACAGCTACTTAGCTGAAAAACACAAACCACTGCCAGTTTTTGTTGAAGATAAAGACTTGGAAAAGTTAGCTCGAGTTGATGAAGCGAAAGCAGCGCACCGCGAACTAGCAGAAAACAAATAAGCTCAAGAAGCTAAGAAAAAGGTCACTTCGGTGGCCTTTTTTATTGCTGCTCTCTTTTTTACCATCTAAATGGCGACTTTCCCGTATCATTTACTTAGAATGTCGGCAAATCAAAAGGAGTTTTAGCCACTATGTTTGACCCAAAGAAATTAGAGCAAATTGCTAAACAAATTCATGACTCAATGCCAGCACCAGTAAAAGAGCTAGGCGCAGACGTTGATCAAAAAGTTCGCCAAGTAATCCAAGGCCAACTAAATAAGCTAGATGTAGTAAGCCGCGAAGAATTTGATGTTCAAACTCAAGTTTTACTACGCACGCGTCAAAAGCTGACAGAAATGGAAAAGAAATTAGCCGAGCTTGAAGAAAAGCTAGCTGATAAATAAGCCCCTAAACGCTCCTTCGACAGGAGCGTTTTTCTTATCAGCACATGGACAAATCGACTAAAAACGAAAAGGCTTGGTCAACGGAGACCAAGCCTTTTAATTAGATGTCGTGTTTTTTGTATTTATCGACTCCAATCTGTCTGGAGTTCATTTAATATCTTCAATGCTGTGCAGCGAAGAGAATTAGCCACCAACCGCGATGCGCTTCATATCCGTCATGTAGCCACGTAGTTCTTCGCCAATGTATTCCACTGGGTGGTTACGGATAGTCTCGTTCACTGCGATAAGAGTCGCGTTATCCACTTGGTTAGACATTTCACCTAGGCCTTTACCAATAACATCTGTACCAACAGAAGGCATGAATTTCTTACGTAACAAAGGCGTTGCTACGTTAGCAAATAGGTAGTTACCGTATTCAGCCGTATCAGAGATAACCACGTTCATCTCATATAGACGCTTACGTGCGATAGTATTAGCAATCAACGGAAGTTCATGTAGAGACTCGTAGTACGCTGATTCATCGATGATTCCAGAAGCTGTCATCGCTTCAAATGCCAGTTCAACCCCAGCACGAACCATTGCAATCATTAGAATGCCGTTGTCGAAGTACTCTTGCTCAGAAATCTCAACGTCCGTTTCTGGGTAATTTTCAAATGCAGTTTCACCAGTTTCTGCACGCCATCCTAGAAGATTTTTATCATCATTTGCCCAGTCAGCCATCATGGTGCTAGAGAAATGACCAGAGATAATGTCGTCCATGTGCTTGTTATACAGTGGACGCATTAGGTCTTTTAATTCTTCAGAAAGTTCGAACGCCTTGATTTTCGCTGGATTAGATAGACGGTCCATCATGTGAGTGATGCCACCGAATTTCAGAGCTTCCGTAATGGTTTCCCAACCGTACTGCAGTAGCTTACCGGCATAACCCGGATCAATGCCTTCAGCAATCATCTTCTCGTAACATACGATAGACCCCGCTTGTAGCATGCCACATAGAATGGTTTGCTCACCCATTAGGTCTGATTTCACCTCAGCGACAAAAGAAGACTCAAGACAACCCGCACGGTGACCACCTGTTGCTGCAGCCCAAGCTTTCGCGATATCCCAACCTTCACCTTTCGGATCATTCTCTGGATGAACCGCGATTAGGGTAGGAACACCAAAACCACGTTTGTATTCTTCACGAACCTCTGTACCAGGACACTTAGGAGCAACCATGACAACGGTCAGATCTTTACGAATCTGCATGCCTTCTTCCACAACGTTGAAACCATGAGAGTAACCTAGTGCAGCGCCTTCTTTCATTAGTGGCATCACCGTCTCAACAACGTTAGTGTGCTGTTTGTCTGGCGTTAAGTTAACAACCAGATCTGCTTGAGGAATTAGCGTTTCGTAGCTACCAACTTCAAAGCCATTATCTTTGGCGTTTTTAAACGATTGACGCTGTTCATCGATCGCAGCTTGACGTAGTGCGTAAGACACATCAAGACCAGAATCGCGCATGTTTAGGCCTTGGTTTAGACCTTGAGCACCACAGCCCACAATGACCACTTTTTTACCTTTCAGGTAATCCGCTTCAGATACAAATTCTTCACGGTCCATAAAGCGACAACGACCAAGTTGATCCAATTGCTCGCGCAAGTTTAGGGTATTGAAATAGTTAGCCATCTGGGTGCTCCTTAAACATTCTTCCATAAAGGTCGGTAACCGTCTTACCGAATAACTTCATACTAAAACAGACATAACGTTGCTTAAAGTGATATATTCACAATTACTTATTGCAATTTATGCAACATGGAAATGAAGATTTAATGAATATCAAAAGCCTGCAACTTTTCATTCATCTCTGTGAGAGTAAAAGTTTTGCCAAAACCGCTGCAGCCATGCACATCAGTCCTTCTGCCCTCAGTCGGCAAATACAAAAGTTGGAAGAAGAAACAAATCAACAGCTGTTTGTTCGCGATAACCGCAGTGTAGAGCTGACAGCCCAAGGCAAAAAATTAATGCCTGTCGCGTTAAAAATTCTTAGTGAATGGCAACAGTATCAAAACCATATAAAAGGAACCGAAGGCGAGCTAAAGGGGGAAATCCGTCTCTTTTGTTCGGTGACCGCCAGCTACAGCCATTTACCAGAGTTAATTTCCGATTTTCGTCTTCAGCATCCTTTTATTGAATTTAAGCTATCAACCGGTGACCCAGCTCAAGCAATCGACAAAATACTAGCAGATGAAGCCGATATTGCCATCTCAGCCAAATCGGAGCAGATGCCAAACAAAATCGCGTTTGAAACGATCAGTGAAATCCCTCTGTCTGTCATCGCTCCTGTCGGTGTCAGTTCATTTGCTGAGGAATTGCAAAAGGAGCAGCCAGATTGGTCAATCATTCCATTCATTCTTCCGGAAGCAGGCACAGCAAGGGACAGGGCTAATACTTGGCTCAAAAAAATGAAAATAAAACCGAATATCTACGCGCAAACGTCTGGACATGAGGCCATCGTAAGCATGGTTGCATTGGGATGTGGGGTGGGTATCGCACCGGATGTCGTAATCAACAACAGTCCAGTAAGGGAAAAGATTAATCGCTTAAAAGTATTGCCAATTAAGCCATTTGAACTTGGCGTCTGTTGCACCAAAAACCAGTTAGAAAACCCATTAGTGAAAGCTTTTTGGAAGGTAGCGGAGAGCAAATACATTGCACCTTAATAATAGGTATATGGATTCGAATTACTTGGGTTATTTTTTATAACCCTAATTTTCAGAACTCTGAAATGCAAAAAAGCCCACTCTTTCGAGTGGGCTTCTTCAAATTTAAAGCCTGGCGATGTCCTACTCTCACATGGGGAAACCCCACACTACCATCGGCGCTATTTCGTTTCACTTCTGAGTTCGGAATGGGATCAGGTGGGTCCAAAACGCTATGGTCGC
>NZ_JAMZAL010000014.1:0-71425 GCF_024181925.1 Vibrio sp. Y20_XG_PY13
TCTTTAATCATCTCAATGTAGTGGCACAGTGAATTTGGTCACATAGTTGGATTAGGAAAAGTAAGTCAGATGAAGCTTTGGTAATGGATGTGTTGAATCATTCGAAACAAGGAATGGGGCATTAGTTAGTTCTATTGCCGAAGCGACGAGATCAGAAGCGGGTTAGAGCAGAGGTGATTTACGAAACAACCTGTTGGACAATTGGGAAACAGCTTGTTTCACGAATAAATCTCATGACGGCTTCTTGCGCTCTAAACACATCTTGGGGCATTTTTGATTCAGGCTAATTTGTGCAACAGGCTGTTGCACAATTGGGGGCGGTGACAGTAGTTGCTGATTTTGCAACAACTGAAGTTTTTCACCTCTCAGGCAACTATTGCACATTTTGCAACAGTTCCCGAATCCACTGGAAAGAAGGAATACTGGGTAGTTGATTGATAAGCAATGCCCATATTACTCCTACTGCCAAAACGATGTGTCGAGTAAAAGATTTACGAAATAACTTGTTTCGCAATTTTGCAAGAGCCTCTTGCATAATTAGGTACGAGAAATTGTCCAACAGCCTGTTGGACAAACTATCCCTATGTCGGCTTGCTACTAAAAGCACATTTCAGGACACTTTCAAGGAAAACAAAATCCATTTTCTTCGTTTTGGTACCATAGTAAGCTTGCGATTTTCAACGCTCAATTTTAGACTATGCTTGAGAGCCTCGGGTATTCCTGCTTATTCTTTGAGTTACTATTTACTGTCTGGCCAGAAGTAATAGTTTCGATTTGAGCTTGGCATAACTGCAAAGTAGCCCACCGAGGACATCCGATAAGCTTAGGTGTTTTCCCTCCCTATTGTGGTGATAAAACACCCAGCGCTGCACACAGAATGCGTTCCCTCTTCAAATTGAATGAAAAACATTCTGTCGCTGTTATACAAAGCCACAGGTCCTGCTTGTGGCTTTGTCGTATCTGAGAGAGCGAAAAATAGCTGTACCGTTTGCCTAATAAAGCATTCCAATTCGAAATCAAAGAGTGGCTTAGTCCTGCGGTTAGAAGAGGTACTCAAACGCTGTCATTGTGCGCCATAGTTACGTTTTGTTTGTTTATTCGACTAATGTGGGTGCGTAGCGTACCTCGATTCAATCCTAGTATTCTTGAAGCTTTCGCTTGATTGCCTCGACAATGTATGACGACTTCCTCAAGCACAACGTCTCGAACAAATGGCAAAAGAGCAGACACATCCGGCGTAGCTGTCCGACTGTCGCGAGTGTGCGAAAGAAGTGCATTGAGGTGTTCTAGAAAGAGTTTATTATCAATAGGTTTACAAGGCATGATGGTATTGCTGTGTTATGACGATGAATGCCCTCATTATACGACACAACTCTCAAAATACTTGATCAAGCTTGAGACGCAATATGGCAAAATGATGCTATCTGAATGCTCAACGTTGGGAAGAGATGGGAAAACTCAATGATGCACAATTGCAGCATCGCATCGAACATATTTTAGAGCGCCATCCTAATGCCTCGTCCTTAGTCGTGCGCCAGCGTCTAATGTCAAATCTAAAGCAATCGCACATATATCCGCTCTTAGTGCCCTTCTACGAGCAGTACCGCATTGATGATAGTGCCGATATTCAGCGCGAGCTGCAAAAAATGATGTCGATGCACTTAGGGCTGAGCATCATCGCGCAAACCTTGTCGATAGGTTGCTTTAACTACCGGCAAGTAGAAAAAGCCTTGTTAGAGTTGACGGCTGATTTTGACCATCTAGCACAAGCTCAACGCTGTAAAGAGTTGCGCTTTGGTCATGGCGCACCAACGGATGAACATCACCAATCTCAAATTGTGATGACGTTACAAAGGCTAGGTCACCGCTTACCCGACATTTGGCAAGTATTGCGGCAAACCACCGAAAGTAACAAGATAGCCAAACCAAGATAACAAATGTTATCCCTCGAATTATCAGTAGCCTATCTCTATTTTGGGAGACTTGCTATAACTTCAAAGTATGATGACAATCCCCACTTGTTGGTGCTTTAGAAGCCTCTTAAACTAGCGATGCGGCTTTTCGAGCTGTGGGTTAAAGTGAGAGCATTGAGTACAGCTATAGGGACGTACAAGGATGTGAAAAGCCGCCCACAGTCTGTCTTTATCCTTTTTTGTTTTTGAGCAAAACACGCCAATTACCGCTCATTAATCAGACGCATTTTAGGAGCTGCATCGCTAATTAGGCTTTGAATAATCAATCGTGTATCGACACGTTGGAAACGAAGTACAACCATAGAATGCCTTCCCTTTATTTACTCCTCGTTTCGCCACTCGTTTTACAAGGATAGACTGACAGTTTGGACACACTTTCGGTACCGGTTTCGCGTCGCTCGTTGGTTTTGGTGGTTTATTTTCAAAGCTCCGTCCATCCTCAATCATATGAACCAACTCTGAGCCGTTGACCAACCACAGGCGTTTATCTTGTGCGTAAGCAATGGCTTCTGATGTAAAGTCTCCTGACGTGACGATAATCATTTTGCTTGCGTGGTGCTCTATCATGACACCGTACATTTCTCGAAGTACCTGAATGCCAACTTTCTTGGCCTTCCAGTGCTTACATTGCACTAGGCTTAGCTCTCCATCTTTTGTCAACCAAATATCAATGCCGCCGTCAGGCTTTTGTGAAAAAGACTGCTTCACCGTATAGCCTTGATGCTTAAAGTACTCGCCGACATAGGATTCAAACTCTAGCCAGCTTAATTGGTGAAATGGCGTGGTTACTCGTCTCGAGCGAATATGTGAAGTGGTCGTCCGATACCTCTGCCTTCTCTGAAATTGTTTAAAAAAAGCAATCGGCGCGGGAATGAAAAACAGCAACGCAAAATACGGTGCGAACATGGAAAGATTTGGGGCGACAGCATTAAAAACAAAGTTGTTACTGCTAGCAGCAAGCTCTGGTAATACATATGAAAGAGCGACATACACACCTATCGATAAAATCACACTTAACCACCACGGTGCATCCATCAAATGCCAGATGATGCCATCACTTTTCCTTGCCATTAACCTTTCCTTAAATATGCACCAATGCGCATTTAACCATAGTTTGGGTGGTAGGCAAATCATGATGAGCATTAATCCATAAAACAATTCGTTACGGGCTCCAATTTTTATCTTCTTCTAGGGCAACTTCCTTAAAGTATCGTGTCACTCTCAAATATTTTTGCCTACCAACGTCACAAAACTGAACTGTTAGAGATGGCCTAAATCCGCTCATATCACTATGCAAAGTGTGAACTTTCAGATTGGAACATTTAATCTCTCTACCTACTCAACCAAATGCACTGTTGAATACTCACATTTCCCGTCAAATCACCACGGTGATGAGTGTCATGGAGCTTGATACAGTTTGACTATTTATCGTGTGGCGGTGAGCCCTTTCCGCTCATTTCCTCGTTGTCATAAGAGCCGAATGGTATGGTTAATGATGTAAATTTCACCTTTGATGTTTCTGGATTCTCCGGTGCATTTAAAGTCGAAAGCTTCCGGGTCACGGAAACAGTCTCTTCTCCCTTTGAAATGAATCTAACGGTATTGTCTGACGATGATGCCATCACGTTTGATGCCTTAAGCCGAAAAATGGGTGTTCTGAGCCTGTTTGGCCAAGGGGTGGGAACGGCTCGTCAGTTTAACGGCAGCATCTCTGAGCTCCGCTACTTAGGCTCTGGTCGCCGCTTCTCGCGCTATCATATTACCTTGGTTCCACACCTTTGGTTTCTCACTCAGCGCCAAGACTGTCGTATTTTCCAAATGCAAACCACTCCGGACATCCTTCGTCAGGTCTTTGATGATGCAGGCATGAGCGATTACCGCTTTGAGTTGTCAGCGCAATACGAAGCGAAAGAGTACGTTCTTCAATACCGTGAGAGTGACCAGCACTTTGTTCAGCGATTAATGGCAGAGCACGGGCTTTGGTACTATTTCGAACATAGCGACGCTGGACATTCCATGGTCATTGTCGATAGCAATGATGCGATACCAGAGCTTATCAGTTCGCCCACTAATGCTTCTTACCTAGGACCTGTGATTTATCATGCCCAAGGTGGTGGTACGCCAGACCGAGAACATATTTTCGACCTTGAGCAAATCCATCGAACTCGTACTGGGTTAGTGAGCTACGGCGATTACAACTATCTCACGCCAAAAATTCCGCAAGGAAAAAGCGCCGATGAAGGCCCAAACTTTGATTTGCAGCGCTACGACTATCTTGGTCGTTACACAACGCCAGAATTAGGTCAGCAGCGTGCAACAGAGTGGATGTCCGAATACACGGTGGATAGCCATCAGATTGAGGCCGCGAGCGATATCATGCGTCTCACCGCAGGTTACAGCTTCGATATCAGCCAACATCCTCGTTCCAACATCAACCGTAATTACCTCATGTTGACGGTGATGCACACAGGCTTTAACCCTCGTGTACACGAAGAAGAATCGAGCGATGAGCCTACGACTTATCACAATCAGTTTGTCTGCTTACCACGAAACGTAACATTCCGTGCACCTAAAATGGCGTCACCTGTCGTTGATGGTCCTCAAACCGCGGTTGTAGTTGGTCCTGCGGGTGAAGAAATCTACACCGATGAATATGGACGCATCAAAGTTCAGTTCCATTGGGACCGCTATGCGCAAAGTGATGAGCATAGTTCATGCTGGCTACGTGTTAGTCAATCAATGGCAGCCCCGAACTGGGGAGCTGTCTATCTACCTCGTATTGGGCATGAAGTGATTGTGACCTTCCTAGAGGGTGACCCAGACCGCCCGTTAGTGACGGGCGCAGTGTACAACGGTTTACACACGCCGCCATACCCATTACCAGAGAACAAAACGCGTACCGTGTTTAGAACCCAAAGCCACAAGGCTGAAGGTTACAATGAAATGTACTTTGAGGATGAGAGTGACCAAGAAGAGGTGCATTTCCGTGCTCAGAAAGACATGAAGACCAAAGTGCTCAATAACCGTTATCGAGATATCGGTAATGATGAAGAGTTAAAAGTCGGCAACAATCAAGAAAATAATATCTTAGGCGACCGTAAAGAAGTGATTGATGGGCATAAAACCTCCATCACTAAGCAAACCTTTATGGAGCAAGTTGAGGAAGATGTTCACGTTACTTACAACGCGAATGAATCCGAGAAAATAGCCAACAACCGAGATTTGTACATCGACGAAAATCGTCAAACTTTGATTGGTAAAGACGATTCTCTGGATGTAGGGCAAGACCAAAACACGGTAATCATGGCATCGCGCTCTATTGATGTAGGGGCTGACGACACACATAGCATCGGCAATAACCTCAGTGTCGAAGTGAACGGTAACACCTCTATCCGCTCTGATGGCGAAACTGCGGTGGTCTCTGCGGATGAAATCAAGGTCCTCGTCGGCGCATCCAGCTTAGTGCTAAAGAGCAGCGGTAATATTCATTTAAACGGCACCTCCATTACGATTGATGGTGCGAGCAACGTTACTGCAACGGGTGGAAAAGTAGACATCAATCCTGGCGGCGCGGCAAATGGCAACAGCAGCGTTTCTACAAGGCGTCCTAAAGGATTATCTATAGCGAAGAAAACACCACCTGTTATGTCTCCGGCCGCTTATAAAGGGTTTGTTGAAGATGGTGGCTTAATGCAAGAACTGTGTGATTGTGGGAGCGGTAAAACATGTCAAATACACAGCTAAATCCAAACTGGCGAATTCAAGGTAATGCCCAACCGAACCTAATTACGAATCAACAAGCGTACGCGATTATCGAACCTCTTCTTTGGCCTGAATGGAAAAAGAAATTGGAGGCGCATCTTGAGTCATTCGAGGTTATCCCGTTGATGGCTGGTACTCGTCTATCACACCTCAATGAGGGGCCTGTCTTAGTTTCTATCGGATCATCAGAAGAGGCTCTTCAGGCATGCGTAGCTAAGATGAGCCAGACCCCTTGTGGTTGTTTGGTTTGGAGTTCGCCATCTTACTCTTCTTCGGAGGTCGCAACCTCATTGCGTCAGCGTCTATTTGTATCGCGCAATCAAGGAGAAGCATTGTTTCGATTTTATGAGCCCAGAACTCTAGTACCTTTAATGGCAGCATTAAGTGATGAGGAGCGACGACAAATGTTTCCTTTACTCTCATCTCTGCATTGGCATAGCAAACAATGGCTAAGTATTAACTTATTCCACGCTAATAAGGCTACTACGTCAATTCAACCTTGGACACTCTCGCAAGAACAACTGAGCACAATGCAAAACATTGCGCAGCAATGGTAATGGACGCGTTTCATGAGTAACAAAACCTACGTAATTAAACCCGGTGACACCCTTATTGGCATCGGTATCGAGCAAAGTGTTAACTTCAACATCTTGTTAGAACTAAACCCCAAGTACCAACCAAATCCTGATTTAATCCAAGTTGGCGATACGTTAATCCTTCCTAGTCAGGAAGAGGAAGAGCCTATCCCTGTCGAGTTTCCGGTAGAGCCAATCGCCAAAATGTGTCCAAAAGAGAAAGGGACAATTGTTGCGCCGCCTTTGTGTGAACCAAAGGAAATTGAAGATATCATTTTTGCCACGGGTGAATCAGCAAACCGATTCTATTGCCTAACGAAAGAATCGGTGGAAAAGCTTGATAAGGAAATCGAAGAAACGACGAAGTTGTTTCAATGCTACAGTGGCCTAGTCCACCAAGCTCCAACGGGCAAAGAAACATGGGCTGAGTTGGAAAAGCATACGCAAAAGCGAGAAGCCCTATGCGCCGACCTGATATACGCAGGCATATTGCCAGATCCCAGCCGTAAAAATCCAGCAAGTGTCAAAGCAGAACAGTCTCGAAAAGAAAAGGCTGAGAGAGAAAAAGCTTTAGAAAACCAGCGAATGGCTAACGCTAAAGTAACCGAGTTGAAAAAGCGTATCCGCTACATTGAGGAATACTCAAATTGGTTTGGCTCTGAAGATTCAGCCATTGAGCTAAAAGAGCGTTTGACTGCGACAGTCGTACCAAACCTTAAGAAAGAGCTTGCGAAGTGGGAAAAGATGGCCAAAGTCCCACCAACCAAAGAGAGCTCTTCTGGCAAGCCTGTTGATGCTAAAAAAATGGCGGTAAAAGAGAGAGCATTGGATGGCATTGTAACAAATACTGGGGTTAGAGAGTTGTACTCGATTAATCGCGGCGTTTACACCTATGTTCGAGAAGCATTCTTTCAAGAGGAAACTACCGTTCGTAACAGTTGGCGAAATACCTCTAATACCAACAACGCGAACCGAGCATTACGTACGGGGAATATCAAAGAATTTGGTAAAGCTATCGCTGACGATATTACAAGCGACCTTGAGCAGAAAAAGCTTGGCCCTGATATTAAAGCCAATCTTGCGAAGTGGCAGGCGCCCGGCGGAAAAATTGCTGAATGGAAATCTACGGATACACTCTTGCGCGATGATGAAGGCAATACAATGTTTGCGGTGAGTTCTGAGGCGCAACTTGGTCGCTGGGGAATGCAAGCGGCTGTCGATGCTGAGTTAAACCCATTTGAGAAAGATGAGCACGGTAATGCGAAAGGAAACGTAGATTTAGGTGTAGGTGCTTCTGCGGGCTTTTCTGCCTTTGAAGCGGCCATTACGGCAGAAGTCTTCTTACCTAGCGATGCGGGTTATACGCCATGCCTAAATTACACCGATGCGAATGGTCAGCCAGCCTTACACTCCTTTGGCAGTTTTCGCTTTAATGCCAAAATGAAAGTGGGTTGTTTTGTGGGCGTAGCTGCTCAAGCAAAAGCAGGTGTCAGTAACAGAAGACCGGAAACTGGTGATGATGTTGGGATATTGTTTGACCCTCATGTCAGCATGGGCAACGCAGGAGGTGGTCAAATAGGCATCAAGGCCAGTGTTTTTGGTGGTGGCCAGTTAAGTGGTGAGTTTGCAGGTGGCGTTCAATGGAAAGCGCCAGAAATAGATCAAATCACAAACTTTAACTCTTTGGCTGAAATTCAGACCGAAGGTAATGTTTCCGTTGGTGGTGGATATAATGCGGATTTTGAGCTCTATTTAGATGGTACAAAGTTCTTCCTTAAAATCTCAGCCAAACTGGTTTGGGGGGCAGGCGGCGGCGGTGGCTTTTCTGTCGCTATAAACGCACAAGAAATTTGGAATCTAGCGAAAGTAATCTGGCAAGGACTTCAATATATCGACTACCGACGTTTAGATAACATTAATAACGAAGCATATAAATATTTGGTGGATGCGACTTACTTTGCCTTTGCGATTGCCGAAGGATTTGTCTCACCTCATGATGCTCTTAAAAACGCAGTTGAGAAAGGGAATAACACGATACAACTTATTAGGGAAGCGAGGGAAGAAGCGCTAAATTTCGAGAGTGAAGCAATAACATTAGCAGAACGCGTATTAAATGATTCGACGCGCAGCGGAGTTTCTTTTGACCAACTCCAACCTGAGGCAATTGGCAGAATGCTCGATACTTTAACGCGAACCTTCATATTCAATTGGGAGGAAAAGCAAGAGGATGCCATTTGTAAATTACTCGCAGAAAGCACCCATAGTTGGCATAAGTTTGAAGAAATTCTTGCGAGAATGAATGACAAAGGAGAAAAGGTTTCAGGTGAACAAGCTCTCTTTAAGAGCATTCAGCGAATCAATGCCACACTTGATGGGAAGCAGCAAAAAGAATTTAATCTTTGGGTAGCAATCTTAGCAGAAACAAACTCTGCTGTTGAAATTGCGTCTGCTCCTTTTACACCCTATAACAGCACAGACTTTACTCATAAAAGAGTACAAATAGAGCAACAATATGCTTCACTATACGGTGTTGGCGACATGTTCCCCTACGTATAGACAGCAGGCCCAGTTGGGCCTGCTCGATTTTACTTCGTCAAAGGTTTCAGTTTCTGAACTGAACAACGAAAGCTAAGTCGTGAAGTATAGACATCCGACTCTAAATCTTCTCCGCTACGTCCAAAGGTCATTTTGTTGCTTACGCTATCGCGTAAAACTTTTTGTGTTCCTGTATTTGGACCTACAGGATTAGTTTCCGCTGAGCTGAGGTAATAGTCTTTTTCGTACCAATCATTAACCCATTCAGAAATACCATTGCTCATCCCATAAATACCCAAGGGATTAGCAGGCCATTGACCGATATATTCCTCAGTACTAATGCTGCTATTGACTTCTGTAGCTAGTATATCTTTGAATTTACCGAAATTTGAATCGTAATATTGCCCTTCCTGAAGAGAGCGGTAACCATCATTGGTTGCATAATAGTAATGCTGTCCACGGCTTCGAGCTGCGAATTCCCACTGTGCCTCGGTGGGAAGGTCAAAAGGTAAATTGGATACCTCTCCTAGCCACTGACAATAATCTTTACTCTCTTGCCATGCTTTGGTCTTCGCAACTTTCTGACGCTTCAAATGCCGCTTGATTAAAGTAGAATATTCTTCTGTACCGCGTTCAACAGCTTCTTTAAGTTGTACATACCCTTTTAGTTTGTTGGCTGCTACCGGTAATCCATTTATTTGGCGCATCCACTCCATATCCAAGAAGCTCGTTTCATACTTAGATATCGAATAAGAGTCGAGGGTTACCCTGTGCAAGTACTGAGCACCAAACATACTACTCGCAAAATGACTTAAACATTGCGCATCAGGAGACCAGTCTAAACGGTTCTCAGATTTTGTTGGGAAATCACAATCCATCTTGAAATCACCCATATCGAAGCTGCCGCCTTCGACGAACACCATGTTCTCGATTGCTCGTACCACCACTTCTGCCGCTTTCTGCTTTTGCTCTGGAGTTGCTTCTGGGTAGAGCTTATTGATATTCGACGTTATCGTATCTATTTGCTTTTGTGAGACGGTCTCGCTAGACACCTTAATTGCTGAACTTTCGATGTTGCACGCAACCAATAAGGGAAGCAAGCAAGCCATACCTAACCATCTGTTTTTCATTTGGTATTCCTTTTACTTTATGTGCATATTTTACGCAAAAATAAAAGATGAGAACAGTTTCAAAGGCACTGTATGACTAGTTATAACGACGGCGTTCCTGTTTTTTGTTTAGGAGGAGGCGAGACTGTGCACAAGTGAGTTTAAGCATGTGGTGCTTATTTAGGGATGAAATGACAATACTGTTTGAGTAGACAGGAGGGAAATGTGTTGGCTCATATCTTGTCTATTCTGTAAGTGGTTTTGGTTGTTGAACTGAACAACGGAAGCTGTGGGTTGGGGAGTAAGCGTCAAGAACAGGATCTTTACCAAAACGGTCAAAGGTTTTTACTCCTCCACCATCTCGAACAACCTTTTGAATACCATTTTCCGGTCCTTGCGGGTTGTGTTCAGGTGAGTTTAGGTAATACTCTTTTACATACCAATCATTAACCCACTCCTGAATACCATTACTCATCCCATATATCCCCAGAGGATTTGCTGGCCATTGACCAATATATTCTTCACTACTCGTACTACTATTTACTTCTGAAGGGAGTATATCTATATATTTACCCATATCTGGATCAAAATATTGTCCTTCAGTTAGAGAACGATAACCATCATTGGTTGCATAGTAATAATGCTGTCCGCGACTCCTTGCCGCAAACTCTCATTGCGCTTCTGTCGGAATATCAAATTCTAAAGTGGAAACTTTGCCCAACCACTGACAGTAATCCTTTGCCTCTTGCCAAGATTTTGTATATGCAGCCTCATTGTTTTTCAAATTGTATTCAATAGCTTTCTTATATTTTTCATCTGTCCGCTCCATAGGCTTTGTCTTCAAAGGAATTACACTAATGAAGTTAGTGAGGGCTACCGGTAATCCATTTATTTGACGCATCCATTCCATATCTAAAAAGCTAGTTTCATATTCAGAAATCGAATAAGAATCGAGAGTAACTTTATGTAAATGTTGGGCTCCAGATAGATTAGTAGCAAAGTTAAAACACTGCGCGTCTGGAGACCAATCTAAGCGGTTTTCAGTTTTTGTTGGGAAATCACAATCCATCTTGAAATCACCCATATCGAAGCTTCCGCCTTCGACGAACACCATGTTCTCGATCGCTCGGACCACCACTTCTGCCGCTTTCTGTTTCTGATCTGGAGTTGCTTCTGGGTAAAGCTCATTGATATTCGACACAATCGTATCGATTTGCTTTTGTGAAACGGTCTCGCTAGACACCTTAATTGCTGAACTTTCGCTATTGCACGCAACCAATAAAGGAAGCACACAAGCCATACCTAACCATCTGTTTTTCATTTGGTATTCCTTTTACTTTATGAGCATATTTTACGCAAAAATAAAAGGTGAGAACAGTTTCAAAGGCACTGTATGACTAGTTATAACGACTGTGTTCCTATTTTAGGAAAGAGGCTGATTGTCACCAGCGATAAGAGACTTAGAAAATATCGTCCTAATTGGACGTTTGATATGTGTGCCATTTACTGGTGCTGGAAATTTGCGGTGGAACTGCCAGACCTCCCCTTTAAAGAGCCCTCTAACACAGATATTCATAAGATCATTCAGGATGCAACTCTCTTTGCGGTAACAGGGGTTCATACCCTTACAGATAAAAGGGCAAGAATTAGCCCAATCTATTGAACCTGTTTAGGTGAGTGTAGACGCGATACAAGGTCAAAGCTATATTAATGTCTAATCGTTACCGAATGAAATCCGCGGCTAGCCATCTAAGATATACGACATGACACAACAAACTAAAAGAATTCGCCTTTCCGACCAACAGCGTCGTGAAGCAGTTACTCGCTTGATGAGTAGAGTTATTGTGAGTGAGGGTCGTGCCCGCAATATCCAGAAAGTCCACCGTAATGTTATACAACAGATGTGCGTTGCATTTACCAAAGCAGTTCATGCAGAGTAGCAACTACTAGTAATTCTTTCACAACTTTCAATGATGTTTTGTTATCTAGCCAAAAAGCTAGCGCTGTTGTTGCGTTAGCTTTCTCTCTAGAAATTGAATGAAAATGTCATCTTCTATGTAAAACAGATCATAACCAACATGCTGAATACCCTCTTGCGAGATTTCCGTGATTTGCCCTTTACCATCGTTCTCGAGTGAAAACTCTCGTTGAAGGTTATACATCAACTGATTGAACCGAAGGTCAGCATTGTTGCCCCAAAGCTCCTTCAAAAGTAAAAGCGTTGTTTCTATTCGTTTAGGGTCACGCATTGAGGCACTCCTTGTGGTCTAACGTCCAAATACATATTTGAATCAATTTTAATGGTGTTAATTATCAGCGCCAAGAGGCAACACGTCTAGCGTACATACATCTTAATTGAAGTGTTCCCAAAGGTACTACTGTTTAAAACCAATACCAAAATTTAACTCTAGTTTTGGTATTTCACACTTTTCTGGTCGTGTATTTGAGCGCAAATACCAAAAGTAACGTTGAATTTAGTACATATACCAAAAATATGCATAAGTTTTGGTATCGCATGTAGAAAATGCAGGATGCAATATCCCTTCAACCAATTTGTATCAATTTTGTGCATGCAGGAACCTGTTAGCACCTAAAGTGTTGGAGGCGCTTTAGTCTAGAGGAAGCACCTAATAGAGAAAAAGACAATATAAACCTGATTGATTGGAACGATATCTTTACTTAGTTATTACTTGGTCTTTTCCACAAATAAAAGCAAACGTATCACGCAAGTTGCGTCACGCAACCTGCGTGATGCGTTTTTTGGCTCGGAGAAGGAATCAAGAAAGGTTTGCCATTAATGCACAGCACACTCTTGGACAAAAATTAGTTTGGGGGGAATAAAATATTGGTAATCCGTGGATAACTAAGAATATGGAAAGCTTGTGCTTTGTAGCGTTATACCAAAGTCAATCACCTGCGTATTTTCATCCCAGCAGATCAACCAATAACCAGATCTCCTTTATGTAAATACGCAATCACCTAGCTTCGGCCTATGGATAACATTGAGACAAGCTTAGAAGGCAATCACAAAACGTCAACATGCAACCAAGATCGCATCATTCATACTTGTACACTATCCATGCCTCATTACTTCTACTAGATTGACGATGAGGGAAAATGTTTTTTCCTTAGTCAACCATCGCTCGGATCTAACCGCAGAACCAAAAACTAATAAAAATACTCAAGCAGTCGTAGTACTTAGGTGTACCCAGTGAAGTCGACTTAGTTCTGTTTGTAAGCGACGCGCCCCTAAATTACGTTTCTCACACATATCAGGAATCAGCGCTCTTATGTCAGGAGTGAACTTTGTGTTTGGAGAAGAACGAGGGCGTGTGCTTTGACTTTCCAAGCCTAAGAGTCCGTCCTGCCCATATCGGTTTACTCACTGCAGCCTTTGTTGAATTTCTCTGTCCATAGACATCTAGTATAGTTGAAAGGGTATCTATCAATCACACAGTTGAGAATAGTCTTGGGGATTCATATTTCTAGGTGAAAATACCAAAACAGCTTTCGCTTTAGAGCAGCTAAGTGGCTTATTCCCTAGGTTCCAAGAGTTGTCGTAAACCCTGCCGTCCAACGTTAGGCATTTCAGATGCATTTAAGAAAATTCGCTCAAGCGTTTCCAATTGCAAATCACGCTCCTCTGTCAACTGTCTCACTTGGACTTCCAAGCGTTCAATTTTATGAATCAGAGCGGCCCGATCTTTATCGACCAAATTTGAACGCGTCGTGACGACGCCTCTTAGCTCCTTCTTTTTTAAATCATATTCTTTTTTTATGCTGATATAACTTGAAAGAGATTGTCTTGATATATAAAAGCCGCACTCGCGTTTGATGACTTCCACCAACCTCTGCCATGTCAATTTACTCTCCCACAAAGCAATGACGCGACAAATATCGTTTATTTGTTTGTTAGTTAAAGCTTCGTTTATATTTTTCTTCATAAATCAAACTCGTGGAATAAACGCTGTAGCCCTGTCTCGTGTGTTGTCTGCTCAACGACAGCTAAACTTATCGCTTCTTGTAATTTATGAGATGGATCACTTAGAGCAATTTCCTTCAACACACGATTTTTATTCTTCAAATCAATGACAGCAAAACCTGGGGTTGAATCTAGTGGGCGGATTAATGAACCATCTGGAATTTCGTCATCTTGCATCAAGTCAATTAGAGCCTTGTAACGCTCTACCTTTGCAAAATGAATCTTAAACCATCGTTGAGATATCTGATTTATTGATAGATGTTCATTCAATAATGGATCTGACAGCCTAGCCTCTTGTATTTCCAAATCCTGCTGCATCCTTAGTAATGATTTCCTGTCCCCTTTGCAGTAAGCGCTTTTAGAACAACCTATGCAATTCTCCTCAAAATCATTAAAAAATGCACATGGGCTTTCTGTTAAATCTTGAAGACATAGACCAACGCCCGTATCGGTAGCTGCTCGGCCAACCAAAGTAGTGTATTCGGCAGCAGTAATAACTTTTACATCAAATGATAGCCCATTATACAAGTCAACTACTTGTGCATGACGCTCATCCTCTGTTTGGTGGTTATAAACTACATTTGACGTAACGTCTTTACGCCCAGAAAACTCCGCAATAATTTCATCTGATAGGCCTACTTCATGGCACATTGTATTCATAAAATGGCGAGGCTGGTGAGGAGTCATATTAAAACTCTCATCATAGCCTGACTTAGTGAAATACTCTTTAAGATGAGTTGCATACATGGATTTCATCTCATATGGTTCCACCATAAACGCACTATTGGTAAGAGTTTTCCCTGACGATGAGAAAACTTGGGCCCCTGTAAAAACACAGAGAGCTTGCGATAAACGTACAGAGTTTCCATTTTGATGAGAACGATATGGAAAGTTTGGCACGCTCCTCTTAACATATTGAATGAAAGAGTCCTGTAACTGCATAACCGTTTTCAAACCTTGAAGCTCAGGTGGAAGCATTTTATCTATTGCGGTATTGGAGCTCGGGTACTTACCTAGCTTTCTTTGCAAAAAAGACAATTTTTCTTCTAAGCTCAATATCCGGTCTGGATCTATATGATGAGGAAAACCATCTATAGCCTGAATCTTTTGCCTATTTTCTTGCGTAAACAGATCATAAAGCCCAAGTATATCACCCAGCTCCCACAACGTCGTTGCTCGCTCTAAGTTCACTGGTTTTCCCTTGATTCTATATTTTCCTATGATCCGTTTTAATGGTTCTTCTGGGTTTTCCATGAATCGACACAAAATTCTGGCTGGTTCACATGCCTTATCAAAAAAGTGCAATGTTCTTACTAAAGTTGGAGCCATTTGATTAAACATATGCTTTTGCCAATTAGAAAATCCTTTTGAGCCTTGCCAATCTAAGCTATATATTTTTTTTCTATCTCCATTTTGTCCTATAACCTCCTTAGATTTTAACTTTTGATTAGCTAAATATAGCTGTTCGGCAGCTGCTCGGTTTGGTGACGAAAAACTGATGGAAAGCATACCAGCAACGAACTTCCTTCTTATATCATCATAACAATCAATAGATTCTTCTTCAGCAGGCATTATCTCGTTAAAAATTCGACCAGCTGCCACTACAGATTTCTTGCTTGGTAATCGACTACGACTATGGTTCAATGACGCTTTTGTGTCTTGTTTGAAGTTTATGTAAGGAAGCCTTGTACTATGAGAACAGTGCTGCTGTGATATTACCCAATCAAAACACCCTTTGAGTATGATCTTAGTTTTATCTGATAGCTTTTCTATCTCTTTGTGTTCAAAGAAGTCTATGACTATTTTCGTATTTATGTCAGATATAAATAGGTTGTTAAGCTCTAAGAATGAAAGAACGGTTCGGAAACCAACCATCCAATTAGAGTTTGTTTTAGCCTGAAACTCTCTCATTCCAAACTGTAATGATACAGCCTTTAAATAATCTGAGTAGTATTTAGATAAATAATCACTCTTATTGCACTTCATACGCCTATAAATACGACGGTCACCAATTTTAAATGTATTGACAAATACAATCGCCAGATTTTCGAACACAAAATACCCATCATCCCATGAAAACGTTTTGTTATGTTCTTTCATGAAACTAAGAGGAATTGCTTTCTTTTCAGATATAAAATTACTAATTTTTTTTTCAAATCTATTGATCATGATGTCGCTCCAATTGAGAGTTTTGCGCATTCACAAGCTTGAATTGTTGCCTTGATCGCCAAAATTCTATGGGATATAGCTGTCAAAGCTCTAGGAGAAATACCGTTTGCAATCTGATAGTCATACCTTGCCTGGACAGACAAAAGTTGAGACTGATGGTCTGCATCAACAAGGGGACGAAAAGAAGGACAACCATAACAACCAGCAGGTGGTGACTTTTCACAGACTAAACAGAGATTTGCTTCCGAGCTTTTACCCAACCGACCATTTTCACTTTCAATTGAAACCTCATTTTGGCCTATCCATGAAGTGACCTTTCCACTAAATGCGTCAGCAAGAAAAGTATAATCAGATAAATGTGAGTCAATCTTTTCACGAATTTCATCCGCCATATCAATATAAACTGAAGCTGCTTTAGGGGTGTTACCTAACGTGACTGCAATCTCATTTCGAGATAATCCATCAACTACCATTTTTACGGCACGAGTATGCCTTAGGCGATTGTTTCCCAAAGAAAAAGAACCTTGTGGAGCACGATCACTACTTACATTAAGTAGTTTTAGAAACCGCCTAACTCTACCTTCTAAAGCTTCTGGTACGTACACAAAGCCCTTACCATCTATTGAAAAAGAGTGTATAAGAGTACAATCTTCCTTAATATGCTCTTTAAAATCAAAGTGATACAATTCTGTTGTCGGAATTAAAGGCAAACATGAAAACACTTGACTGAATTCCTCTTTGGACAAGGAATAACCTTGTCGCTGAAAGAGCTTCCTTATTAGTTTTTGGTACTTTGATAGGTAATTGGATAACTCAAATAGAAATCGGCCACTTATCCTAATCGAACTGATTTCAAAACTGCGCCTAAAAAGGTCTTCATGCTGTTTTACTGACGGTACTCTAACTGCAATTTCTGGTTCACTGTCATTATGATTCACTTTCAAAGGCATGGTGATTCTTAGCTCATCACCATCAATAAAGTCGTTAGCTCTAAGTTCAAAATCACCAACCTTTAACAAAGCTACTTGAGATAAGCGTTTTTGATAGAGCTGTTGAAAACGAGCGGCAATGAATACTGAAAGTTCAGAGACGTGTGAGTTCGAATCAAAAATAGAACTAGAGTGTTCATTCATTTTGATAGCGAAATCTGTAAACTCGTAATCAGTAAGAGCTCCTTTGTCTGGGTCAAAAACCTTACGCGAATCATTACCAAAGGACTTATCTTTTAAGATAGTTAGTAGTGGATCATACTTATTATCGAAAGCAGCTAGCCTTTCTATTATCTTCTTAACTCGCTTCTTATAACTTAGCGATAGGTTGAAGAAAGCCGACTCAACATCACTTACTCTTAGGCTGCTTGCATTCAATTTCTTGATAGCTACCATTTTCCCTCTCACCGTAGATATTTTTCCATAGGTGGCTTCTTGAGCTAAGCAATACCTGATAGCTAAGTTATCATCTACGTTCAAAAATAACTGATCTACCCAGCTCAGAGAGATATGACGACCGATCACTAGCTCCCAAGAGTTATCAAACATATTGAATGGAACGTTTTCGTAGGATGTAAACTCTGCTC
Organism: Vibrio sp. Y20_XG_PY13; assembly: GCF_024181925.1. Classification (NCBI taxonomy): domain Bacteria; kingdom Pseudomonadati; phylum Pseudomonadota; class Gammaproteobacteria; order Vibrionales; family Vibrionaceae; genus Vibrio; species Vibrio sp. Y20_XG_PY13. Next base: position 17,682 of record NZ_JAMZAL010000014.1, read on the forward strand.
CTCTTGCATATTCATTTTTTAAATCTTCTAGATTGATTACAAGAGAATGATTAAGAGTCATGACTAGTTACCGACAATAGCTTTTCTTGCAATTGATGCTGATATTCTTGTGCTTTTTTGATGATTTGATATCTGTTATATAGCGCCGGCATCTGACTGTTTTCTGACCACCCCATTTGATACTTACGCACTTTTTCAAGGTAATCAGGTGAAATACTCTCGTCCCCATCTTTGATACCATCTAATAATTCATTCCATTTGTGTCTAAGTTTATGAGGCGTAATTTGAAAACCAATGACCTCTGATAATCTTCTCAAAATATTATTCACAGACGAAATTGACAACGGCTTCCCACTTTCTCCTTGTGTCGCCATCTCTGAGATAAAAACGAACTCATGACGTTCTGCACCAATATATGCTTTCCGTTTGTTTGCAATGTAACTCTTCAATTCCAACATCGTTTCCTTAGCTACGTATGCTGTGTGCTCTCGAGTCTTCTGACTAGGTTTATCTTTCCTTGGATCAGCCAAATCATTAGGTGTTCTTCGTACATAAATTCTTGTACATGTACCTGTAAAATCACAATCTGATATTTTCAGTTTTAAAATTGCTCCCTTTCTCTCACCTACTTGAGCTAGGAGAAGAACTATCAGCGCATTACGCCACTGAGAGTGCTTAAAAGGATTACTAGGATGATTTGGTTGAATGATTTCTAATAGCCTGTAGAAAGCTTCATCTGGAATGACGGATACTTCAGGATCACCATTCAATGTACGAAGCTCCGTATCACGCCGAATACCAAGTAACATGACCGACTTCATATCAGAAAAGCGTTTATCGATATAAGCAGGTACATTTCCAGTATTGTGGTGATCTAGGTATAAATATTCGAGAAATGCAAGAGACCTTCTAATTCGATTATTTGTCGTTGGAGGCACTACAAGCGACGAAATCGTCTTAGTGGAATGAATTAAGTTATTAATCGCCTTGTTTGATAATCGGAAAGAAGCAACTTCTTTATGAACAGTTATACTTTTAAAAGTAAACTTCGAGCTCTGAGTAAAGCGTCTAACTTCTTCTGGCTGCAGCATCTCACCTGTTGAGAATCGTTGCTCAATATCAATACCCTCATGATCTAACCATTCAAAGAAAAATCTTAAATCATGTGCGACTGATATTTGAGTGTTGATAGCGTCATTTCCGTAACTTTGATACAGATGATTACAAAGGGAGTAATCTGGAAGGTAACTACTATTAACAAGGGATACTCGGGTTTTTCCCCCTATTTGGTATATGTGGAGTTTTACTCGCATAATCTGCCTTTACAAAAAAGTTTATACACATTAACTACTAGTACAGTTAGCCAGTAATAACCAGTTAGTGATATGAGTTATCATTAACCTACTAAGAGCCTGATGTTTAATAGTTTAATATAAATAATGTATTTACAGATTAAAGATTACACTTAATTACCGCTCGACCAACTGATTACGACACGTTTTGGTTTCGTCATTTTGTTTTCCAGCCATGTTCTGCACACCAATAATGATAAAGACCGCCAATAAGGCGGCCTTTGTTGTATCAAACGCAATTAGAATCGGTAGTCAGCAGATACAAAGTACTGACGCCCAGGAGTTGCGTAACCTGAGTACATCTCGTAGTTTTTATCGAAAGCGTTGCTTAGTTTGGCGTTGATGTTCCAACTTGAGTTTACAGCGTAAGAAGCGGTGAAGTTCCATAGGCTGTAGCTCGGTAGTCTTGTACTACCATTAAAGCGCTCACCTTGGTAAAGATACTGCGAGCCCAACGTCCATTGGTCAAATGTCGCATAAGCATTCCACTTAGCACCGCGCTTGGAGCGGTATGCTAGTTGGGAATCTTCTGCACCCGACTTGTCGACAGGATCTTTGTAATCTAGGTAGAACTCATGAGAGACAATATCAGTATCGAGTTTAACTTCTAGTTCGATACCTTTAATCTCAGCTTCACCAATGTTTTGCATGCCCGCACCTTTCCAGATCAGCATGTTTTCAATTTGGTTGTAATACCCAGTTACAGTCCAATCAACAATCGATGCCACACCAGATAACGATAGTTCCGTGTTTTTTGACTCTTCTGGCTTTAAGTTCGGCATTTCATAGCCAGGGTAATACAAATCAACAAAGCTAGGCGCACGGAATGCAGTGCCGTGGCTCAGCGTTAATTCGTATCCTTCGTAAACTTTCCAACCTGCTGCGGTTTGCCACGTAGTGTTGTTGCCAAACTGGTTGTTTTCATCATTACGTACGCTGGCTTCGAAGGTCCATGCATTCAATGCATATTGAGCAATTGCGCTGATGCCAATGTTTGTTCTTGGGTTCTTCTCTGGGTTGTAGTCTTTCGCTGGTCCCCAGTCACTTGGTGCAAGGTAGCCTTTTGCTAACTTCTCATTACGGTAATCTAAGCCGCCCCCAATACTCAGTTCATCATTGATGCTGTATGAGTTTAGCCAAATTGCATTGAACTGTTCGATGGCCACGTGATCGCCGGTCGACTTACTTTGGCCCGATTTAAGGTCATAGTTGTCTTGTTGACCGTAAGCTAACTTCAACTCAGAAGTGTAAACATCTTTAGAATACTCAAGTGACAAATCTGCACCTACGTATTCCACTTCACCCGTTTTCTTTTCGTGCTTATCAACTGTTCCCCACCCAGGATTGCCATAACTGCTGTTGTCATAGTCGTATTCGTTGCTGTATGTACTAAAGCCAACGTAACCAGAAAAATTATCAGAAAAGTTTTGCTGGTAACCTAATTTAAGGTTCAACGTTTCAAATCCGTGCTCATCGCCATCATTCAAACCCGGCAAAGGTTTAACGTTAAAACCATCCGTTTTCTCGTAACCTAATACCCCTTTGATGTGCTTACCTTCACCTACAGGTTTAGATACGGCAAACGTGCCTTTTTTATGATTGTTGGAGCCATAACCCGCCGACACTCGGCTTGCATCATCATCAATACTTGCTCGAGTAATAATGTTGATTACGCCGGAAATCGCCTCTGAGCCATAGATAGATGCGCGTGCGCCGCGAATGTAGTCGATACGTTCAATAGAGTTGATTGGAAATTGGTTGAAATCGATACCGCCCATGATTGCGCGAGGCATACGTACACCATCAACCAAAACCAACACTTGGGTGGCACTGCCACCGCGAACAAAAATCGATGCGCTTTGGCCACGGCCACCATACTGAGCAACCTCAATACTAGGCAAAGTACGGAACACATCAAACAAACTGTCGGCTTGCTGACGGCGAATATCTTCTTTCGTTACTGTCACGGTTTGAGCTAGAACAGCACCATCGATTTGCTTGAATCGATTCGCAGTAACAACGATGGTTTCGTCAACAGAAACTTCTTGGGCCTGTAGATAAGAGACAGGTGAAAGCAGCGATGCCAGGGTGATCGCCAATGCGGATTTTTTCATTATATTGTCCTAAATCGCGTAATTCCTTCCGAGCCCTGCCTCCTTAGGCAGTCCAATGCTGTGGCTCAGTTGCTGGCAGGTATTCGGACTGAAGAGCGAGGTTTACACCACCTAGTTGCTCGACTTCCCACATAAACTAATGCAGTGTCGTGATGAGCGTTCGTTCTCTTTTACCGCTGCGCGTCAGTTCTGGATTTTCACCAGATTCCCATTTCAGCCATCTAGATTGCTAGATGCCACCAGCTTGAGGCAAATATTATTCAGCTATTGATTATTTGTCCAGCCAATATTGCCCATAGAAATTGTAACGTTTTGATTAATTTTGCTTTCTCCTCAACCTGTACGCACTATCTTTAAATCAATTCCCGTACAAAACTGGACATACTGTTGAGATTGAATAAAATCTGCGCTCTTAAATTGAATGCACCATAAAAGGTAAGATCATGGCTACTCTTGATGTAAATCCACAACGCTACCAAGAACAACTGGCTGAAAAAGTCGAACGTCTCACTGATATGTTCGCGCCATACCACGTGCCAGAACTGGAAGTGTTTGAATCACCAGAGCAGCATTACCGTATGCGTGCTGAGTTCCGTGTTTGGCATGAAGGCGAAGACCTGTACTACATCATGTTCAACCAAGAAACTCGAGAGAAGTACCGTGTTGACCAATTCCCAGCAGCCAGCCGTCTGATCAACGATTTGATGCCGCTATTGGTTGAAGCGATGAAAGACAACGAATCCCTACGCCGTAAACTATTCCAAGTCGATTTCCTCTCGACGCTAAGCGGTGAGATTCTGGTTTCTCTGCTTTACCATCGTCAATTAGATGAGGAATGGATTGAAAACGCGAAAGCGCTGAAACAGCGCCTCAACGACGAAGGTTTCAACCTCAACATCATTGGCCGCGCACGTAAGATGAAAATCATCCTAGACCGTGACTACGTGATCGAAAAACTGGACGTAAATGGCCAAAGCTACATCTATCAGCAAGTTGAAAACAGCTTCACCCAACCGAATGGCAAAGTAGCAGAGAAGATGTTGGAATGGGCGGTTGACTGTACTCAAGAGAGCACTGGCGACCTACTAGAGCTTTACTGTGGTAACGGCAACTTCTCGTTAGCATTAGCGCAAAACTTCGACCGTGTACTTGCTACTGAGCTTGCTAAGCCTTCGGTAGAATCAGCACAATACAACATTGCAGCGAACAAGATCGACAACGTACAAATCATCCGTATGTCGGCAGAAGAATTTACAGAAGCAATGGAAGGTAAGCGCGAATTCCGTCGTTTAAAAGACAATGGTGTCGACCTGAAGAGCTACAACTGCAACACGATTTTTGTCGATCCACCACGTGCAGGTATGGATGTGGATACGTGCAAAATGGTGCAAGGCTACGAGCGCATCATGTACATCTCTTGTAATCCAGAAACACTAAAAGAGAACTTGGACATTCTAAGCGAAACTCACAATGTGACGCGCTTTGCTCTGTTCGACCAATTCCCTTACACCCACCACATGGAAGCCGGCGTTTTACTAGAACGTAAAGCGTAAGCCACCAGCGAAAGACATAAAAAAAGCGAGCTTAATAGCTCGCTTTTTTGTCGGAATTTTTTCAATTATTCAGCAGAAGTTTTCTTTTCCATGAAACCCAGCTTTTTACCAATCCATGCCAATAGGATCATCGACACCATAATTGCGAAGAAGTTTGAGCCTGCTTCTGGGTATTGCGCTTTGATAAACGCAGAATGACCAAAGGCACCAACAAAGAAACACGCTAAGCCCACTAGCGGAATATCTTCCGACACCGGATTGTTTAAGTACTCTTGGTAAAGAGCTTGTACAGCCAGTACGAGTGCAATCAGTGGGAAGATTGAGAAAGACACTTCACTCATGGTCAACCATGACAATAAAGCATCACCACACATACCTGCAACCAGTGCCAAAATCAGCGTTTTCTTTTCAGATTTATTTCCATTCGACATTATTCTATCCCGCCTTTTAATCGGTTACGTTCACGTTCTTTGCGATACCAATAAGCCCCTTTGGCTATCATTCGCAATTGCATGATCAATCGCTCGGCGAGTTCATCGCGCTCACGTCGATCTAAATCTAAAGCTTCAGCACCCGAACTAAAGACCAAAGTCACCGACGCCTCTGCTTGAGTATACGCCTCTTCTCTGGTCATACCGGTGCTCATTAAATACTCGGTTAATTCTGCCGCAAAATGTTGGATTTCTCGAGCGACGGCAGTACGAAATTCAGAAGAAGTGCCAGAGCGCTCACGCAATAATAAGCGGAATACGTTAGGGCTACTTTCAATGAATTCCATAAAGGTTTCAACCGAAGTTCGAATCACACTGCCTTCTTTGACAATACGTTGACGTGCCTGACGCATCAGTTGACGTAATAGTAAACCGCCTTCATCAACCATTGTTAAGCCTAGCTCATCCATGTCTTTGAAGTGACGATAAAAAGAAGTGGGTGCAATTCCTGCCTCTCGGGCAACTTCTCGCAAGCTGAGACTGGAAAAGCTGCGATCCGCACTTAATTGACTAAATGCCGCATCGATCAGTGATCGACGTGTCTTCTCTTTTTGTTGCGCGCGGATTCCCATCGATTTCATTCTTAACTTGCTCTTTTCTGTAGGGTACAAGAGCTTCAATATAACGCAATTCACCCCTACGGAGAAAGATATGTTGCCTCACCTAAGGTAAGCGGCGAGAACGTTACTATTGGCATGCATCTAATTGCAATGTTCTCGAGTCAATTTATAGACATACAACATACCAATTCATCCTTTTGTTCGATTCTGCGTGATCACTTCCACTCTCTCGCAGCCATTACGTGTACGTATAGAGCAAATGAGTTAAAATCGCGCTAAAGCAATGTTAAGCAAATATAACAAGGAAGGCATCATGGCGCATGTTAATCACTATGACGTGATCGTAATTGGTAGTGGCCCTGGCGGAGAAGGGGCTGCAATGGGGTTAACCAAAGCGGGACTGAATGTTGCCATCGTCGAGAAAGAAAGCAGTGTGGGCGGCGGCTGTACGCACTGGGGAACCATTCCATCGAAAGCGCTGCGCCATGCAGTAAGTCGTATCATCGAATTCAATAGCAACCCGCTATTTTGCAGAAACAACACCAGCCTTCATGCAACATTTTCTGACATTTTAGGCCATGCAAAAACGGTCATCGATAAACAAACTCGCCTTCGTCAGGGGTTTTACGACCGCAATGACTGCACGCTGCTGTTCGGTACTGCACGTTTTATCGATACGCACTCTATCGCGGTAATGCAAAATGACGGTACGGAAGAAACCTACTCGGCCGATAAATTTGTCATCGCGACGGGCTCTCGTCCTTACCGACCAAGCGATGTCGACTTCTTGCATGAACGAATCTACGACAGTGACTCTATCCTGAGCCTGAAACACGACCCTCGTCATATCATCATTTATGGTGCAGGCGTTATCGGTTGTGAGTACGCCTCTATCTTCCGCGGACTTGGTGTGAAAACCGACCTAATCAATACCCGGGATCGTTTGTTGGAGTTCTTGGATAACGAAGTGTCTGATGCACTGTCTTACCACTTCTGGAACAGCGGCGTTGTCATTCGTAACGACGAAACCTACGAGAAAATCGAAGGCACAGAAGATGGCGTCATAATTCACCTGCAGTCAGGCAAGAAAATGCGCGCCGATTGTTTGCTGTATGCGAACGGCAGAACCGGTAACACCGACAAACTCAGTTTGGATGTCGTCGGTCTAGAATCGGATTCTCGCGGCCAGCTTAAAGTGAACCGCAACTACCAAACGGCGGTTGAGCACATTTACGCAGTGGGTGATGTGATTGGTTACCCTAGCCTTGCAAGCGCAGCCTACGACCAAGGACGCTTTGTCGCACAAGCGATCACCAAAGGTCAGGCTGAAAACTATCTGATTGAAGACATCCCAACAGGCATCTACACCATTCCAGAAATCAGCTCTGTTGGTAAAACAGAACAAGAACTGACGGCAGCGAAAGTGCCTTATGAAGTTGGCCGCTCTTCATTCAAACATCTGGCCCGTGCGCAAATTGCAGGCAAAGATGTCGGCAGTTTAAAAATTTTGTTCCATCGTGAAACCAAGGAAATTCTCGGCATTCACTGCTTTGGTGAACGTGCAGCGGAAATCATCCACATTGGTCAAGCCATCATGGAACAGAAAGGCCAAGCCAATACGATTGAATATTTCGTGAATACTACCTTCAACTACCCGACCATGGCCGAAGCCTATCGTGTAGCGGCATTGAATGGGTTGAACCGATTATTCTAGTAGCCATACAATGCTGAGATAATGAGGTTAAATGAGTATTTGGGTTACCATGATCCAAATGCAAAAACAGCAGGTTTTCGACCTGCTGTTTTTATTTACGCGAGGAACGTTCCTTTACGCCATTGATAGAAGAATATTACTCCAAGACCAATCCCTCGCATTGCCATAAAGCTGGTCATCGCAAACCACAGTGCATGGTTTTGCCAGCCAGAGAACAAAAAGAAGATTACGAAGAAACAGCAAGTCGCCACGAACATACTGTTCCGCATATCTTTACCTTTGGTGGCACCAACAAAAATACCATCGAATAAGAAACACCACATAGATGTCAACGGCATCACCACCAGCCAAGGTAGATAGATCGCTGCTTGCTGCTGCACAATCGCAATAGAAGTGATCATGGCGATCAAATTCGATCCCGCTAAGCCAAATACCACAGTAAGCCCTAAGCAGATGATCAGACTCCAAAAGAATGTCCCGATCAGAGAATCACTAAGCTGAGCTCGGTCTTTCGCGCCAATCGCTTTCCCCACCATCGCTTCCATCGCGTAGGCAAAACCATCCATGCCGTAGGAAATCATCATCAAGAAGCTCATCAACACAGCGTTTGCCGCGACAACATCATCACCAAAGCTCGCGCCCTGAAACGTCATAAAGCTAAACGCAGCTTGCAAACATAATGAACGAAGAAAGATATCGCGATTGAGTTTCACAAATAGCCCTAGCCCATGCTGAGTGTCAGCAAGTAATTGCTTGGGTGACGGCAACTGACGTGCTTGCCATGTCTTCCACACGCAGACCAAACCAAACGCCATGCCTGAGTAATCAGCAATCACGGATGCAAGCGCAGCACCTTCAACTTTCCAACCTAAGCCCATCACAAATAACAAATCGAGAGCGATGTTGGTGACATTGGTGATGATCACCATCCACATAGGCGCTTTGGAGTTTTGCGTGCCGAGCAGCCAGCCCAACAACACAAAGTTCATTAGAGCTGCGGGGGCACTCCACACACGGATAGAGAAATATTGCATGCCGTAGTGCTTCACTTCGGCACTGGCATCACTCCAGCCAAAAATCAGATCAGCAAGTGGGCTATGGACTATGAGGAACACAAAAGCAAACAGCAAAGCCATAAGTGAGCCTTGCATAAACACCAAGGCAAGTTGCTTTCGGTCTTCACCGCCATAGGACTGCGCCGCCAACCCAGTAGTCGACATACGCAAAAAACCAAGCAACCAGAACGTTACGCTGATCATAGTGCTGCCCAGCGCAACGCCGCCCAAATACCAAGCGTGGTCTAGATGACCAATCACCGCAGCATCGACCAAACCGAGCAATGGAACAGTAATGTTCGACAACACCATCGGGATCGCGAGCGCTAACACCTGACGATGCACTTGAGGATTCGATAAAGGAGAGAAAATAGAGTTTGTCACAGGCACCTCGTTGTTTAGATCGACGAGTGTACCTGAGTGCTTAATGACTAGCCAATTACCACTTGATGTGAACAAGCACTGGCGTGAGACGGTGCTTTAGCATTGGAATTTTATTGAGCCAGCGTTGCCAAGCTTTCCATCGTGAACAGAATCGGTCGAATGGCGAGAACGCTTTCACCCATTGTGCCCACGGCAGCCATCTCAGAACTTGTTCCGCCGGTGCCTCAAATCCATGGGCATAGTAATCCGAACCAAGCTTTTGCCCCCACTTGCTTTCTGTTAAGTCTCCAGCGAGTACCATACAGAGCTCAGCCGAGACAAAATGGCGACCTAAGTTTTGAATAAACCGCGCAACATGTCGCTCAGAGCAATCCAACAATGCCATTTCGCACAGAATCAATACGGGTGATTTATCTGGAATGGTCAGAGATTCGAGCCACGACATGTCTTCCACACTCCCACTGCGATGTTCGTAGCGTTCGTTTTTATGGAATAGACGCTGACGCCAAACTAGATTCTCCGTAACATCCAATTCAATCCAGTGACAGCGGCCGTTATCCAAACGGTAAAAACGGGTATCGAGTCCAGCACCAACATTGATGATCCAAGCGTCCGGATTTTGCTGCAAAAACTGCGTTACCTGTTGGTCGCACAGTTGAGTCAACGTCACGTGTAGCAGCTGCTTTTGCGCGACATCACCACTTAAACAATCAGGTGCCATCTTGCAGCTTAGACAAGCTTTCGCCGCAATGGGGTCATACACCAAACCATTGTCGACCATGCTTTCACGGCTGCGTAATAGCAAAGGCTTCAATAGATGATTAGGAACTTGATGTTTTGACTTAGACATGGGCATTTCCTGCGCCAGTGAGAAAGAGTGGACACTGGAGAAGATGATAATGAATATCAATTACATTATCAAGCACAGAGAGAGCCGACAAGAATATGAGAAATAAACTGCGAGCAGGAACTCAAAGCGGATGAGAAAAAAAAGTGCTAAGACAAATAGGTAACAGCCCAGCGAAGCTGGGCTGTTACGATAAACTTACATCCAATCGGTATTGCGAATAATACCAACGGCTAAGCCTTCAATAGTCAGATGCTGAGACGTTAAGTCCACTTGAATTGGTGCGAACTCTTCATTCTCGGCATGCAATAAAACGGTTGAACCTTTACGTTCCAAGCGCTTGACGGTCACATCGTCATCAACACGAGCAACGACAACCTGACCATCGCGAACATCTTGTGTTTTGTGCACAGCAAGCAAATCACCGTCCATAATACCGATGTCTTTCATACTTTCGCCATTTACGCGAAGTAAGAAATCCGCTTGCGGCTTGAACATCGCAGGGTCAACTTGGTAGTGCGCTTCTACGTGCTCTTGAGCCAGAATCGGCTCACCCGCAGCGACTTGACCAATCAGAGGCAAGCCCTGTTCGTCATTGGCCGCATCTTCAAGCAGGATTCGGATCCCACGCGATGCGCCCGGAATAATTTCAATGGCTTGCTTACGAGCAAGCGCTTTTAGGTGTTCCTCTGCGGCATTCGCAGAGCGGAAGCCAAGCTCACGCGCAATCTCTGCACGAGTTGGTGGCATTCCGGTGTCATCGATTTTGCTTTTAATCAAATCGAAGACTTGTTGTTGGCGTGGCGTTAACGGCTTCATGTCTCACCTGTCTTTTTATACAGTTAACTGTGAGTATATCCAGTAAATGGTCAAATGGAAACCCAATTGGTTGTTTTTTAATTTATTTGCTGCGCTTTCTGAACTGGCCCACAAACTGTGGCGCAAAGCGCGTTTAAAACACCGTGTCTGAAGTTAATCAAAGTAAAGCAACAACTTAGGAGTTCGACTAATTTCCACTCAATAAAATTAAAAGGTTTGACCAGTTTCTGGTATCCTTGCTGCGCTTAAAATTTATTGCCTAGGCTTATTTCTATTGCCGTACTCATTTCTTTGCCAAGAAGTTGAACCACGCGGACACAGAACTAAGGTTGGGCCTGTTTGAATACCTATTGAGGCTGTGAACTTTATGTCTTCTGGACAATCATTTTCACGTTCATTACTAAAACTACCTTTATCGGTAATGGTAAAGGGCACCACAATCCCATCGAATCCGATTGACGATCTCAACATCGACCTAACTAAGCCGATTGTGTATGCCTTGCCGTTCCGTTCGAACGTGGATTTGCTGACACTGCAAAAACAAGCCATGAGCCTTGGGCTACCAGACCCGCTCAGTCCGCTGGAAATCAATGGCAAAACGCTTAATCGTTTCGTCTTTATTGCCTCACGTCCAACCGTGATGGGTAATGACAACGACATCCCGACAGATTCTGTTTCTCTATTTACTGAGCTGCTGGAACTGCACAAGCTTGATAGCGAGCTTGATGTGCAGATGATCCCAGCGACCGTACTTTGGGGACGCAAACCAGGTAAAGAAGAGAACCATCGCCCGTACCTGCAACCAATGAATGGGCCACAAAAAGCGAAAGCGGTAATGGCAGCAGGTCGTGACTGTTTGGTGCGCTTTAGCCCGGTAGTTTCACTGCGTTATATGGCGGATTCTCACGGTACAGACAGTGCTATTGCGCATAAATTAGCGCGCGTGGCACGTATCCACTTTTCTCGTCAAAAATTGGCGGCATCAGGTCCAAACCTACCGCAACGCCAAGTGCTATTTGCTCGCCTGTTAAAGTCACCTGCAATTGAACAAGCGATTGAAGACGAGGCAAAAAGCAAAGACATTTCGATTGAGAAAGCGCGCAAAGAAGCCCATGACATCATGGATGAAATCGCAGCCGACTTCTCATACGGTCTGGTGAAAAACGGCGATCGCATCCTGAGCTGGCTGTGGACCAAACTATATCAAGGCCTGCACATCAACAACGCTTCGACAGTGCGTCGCTTAGCGCAAGATGGCCATGAGATCGTTTACGTGCCGTGTCACCGTAGTCACATGGACTACCTACTGCTGTCTTACGTTCTGTACCATGAAGGTATGGTGCCACCGCACATTGCTGCGGGTATCAACCTGAATTTCTTCCCTGCGGGTCCGATTTTCCGTCGTGGTGGTGCGTTCTTTATTCGTCGTAGCTTTAAAGGCAACAAACTGTACTCCACGATTTTCCGCGAGTATCTAGCCGAGCTGTTTGCAAAAGGCTACTCGGTAGAGTACTTCAGCGAAGGTGGTCGCTCACGTACCGGTCGTTTACTGCAAGCGAAAACTGGTATGTTGGCCATGACGATTCAAGCGATGCTGCGTGGTCTAAACCGTCCGGTAACGCTGGTACCGGTTTACATCGGTTACGAGCACGTAATGGAAGTGGGCACTTACGCCAAAGAACTGCGCGGTAAACGTAAAGAGAAAGAGAACGCAGGTCTTGTTCTGCGTACTCTACGTAAACTGCGTAACTTTGGTTTGGGCTATGTGAACTTCGGTGAGCCAATTCAGCTCAACCAATACCTTAACGAGCACGCGCCAGAGTGGACAAAAGACATCGATAGCATGGGCGGTAGCAAACCACAATGGATGAATCCTGTGGTCAATGAGCTAGCGAACAAGATGATGACGCATATTAACGATGCGGCAGCGGCAAACGCCTTAACGCTTTGTGCAACAGCATTGTTGGCTTCTCGTCAACGTGCACTGTCTCGTGATTCTCTGATCAATCAGATTGAGTGCTACTTGAAGCTACTCAAGAACAACCCATACTCAAGCACTTCAACCATCCCAACAGAAAGTGCTGAAGAGTTGGTTGATCATGCTATCTCGTTAGATAAGTTTGTGATTGAAACAGACAGTATGGGCGACATCATTTCTCTGGATCGTAGTCAATCGATTCTGATGACTTACTATCGCAACAACATCATTCACTTGTTTGCGCTGCCATCGTTGATTGCTCAGATGATTATTCGTCAGCGCAATCTCACCGTGGAGAAAATCCAAGAGAACGTTGCGCAAATCTACCCATTCTTGAAGAAAGAGCTGTTCCTAAGCTACCAAGAAGAAGATTTAAACGACCTTGTGGTGAAAACGTTGAATGAGTTTGCCGAGCAGAAAATGATCTGTCTTGATGGCAACAAATTGGAAATCAACCAATCAAACAACCAACCGCTGGTTCTACTTGGTCGCACGATTACTGAGACGCTGCAGCGTTACTCAATCGCCATGAACCTATTGGTTGCATACCCTGAGTTGGGTAAATCGGATCTGGAACAGAAGAGCCAAGACATCGCGCAACGTTTAGGTCGCCTGCACGGTATCAACGCGCCGGAGTTCTTCGACAAAGGTGTGTTTACCGCCATGTTCAATACGCTCAAACAGCAAGAGTACCTCGATAGCGACGGCAACTGCGATAAGAAGAAAACGCAGAAATTTGCCAAGCTACTGTTTACGCTGCTGTACCCAGAAGTGAAGTTGACCATCGAAGAAAGTATCCACCAACTTCAGGCATAGCAAACACACAAAAAACAAAAGGCATCCAATTGGATGCCTTTTTTGATCTTCGGATTGATTACCAGAACGCGACTAATAAACCTATCGCTATCACCATACCAACGTAGTTGTTGTTAAGGAAAGCTCTGAAACACAAATCGCGCTCGCGGTGACGGATCAAATGCTGCTGATAAACAAACAATGATGCGGCAATCAGCACCGTCCAGTAGTAACTTTGGCCTAATTGATAAAACTGCCCTAGCCCCACCAACATCGCCAACGTCACTAACTGTAACACTCCAATAATTAACTTGTCGTGGCGACCGAACAGAATCGCTGTCGATTTGATACCGATTTTTAAATCGTCATCGCGATCCACCATTGCATACTGAGTGTCGTAGGCAATCGTCCACAATGCATTAATCACAAACACAAACCAAACCATCACTGGTAGCTCACCGGTTTGTGCCGCCCACGCCATAGGAATCGCCCAGCTAAACGCTAATCCCAAAAACAGCTGCGGGATATGCGTGTAACGCTTCATAAAAGGGTAGATAAAGGCTAAGACAAGGCCCGCAAAAGAGAGCTGAATCGTTAAGGGGTTCATGGTCAACACAAGTAAGAATGAGCTCACGGCCAAAACCAAAAATAAGCCAATCGCCTCTTTCGCCGTGACCTTACCCGAAGGCAATGGACGCTGTTTAGTACGCTTCACATGACCATCGACTTTGCGGTCTGCAAAATCGTTAATGACGCAGCCTGCGCTACGCATTAAAAATACACCCAACACAAATACAATGAGCACATCCCAACTCGGTATGCCTTGGGCTGCAATGACCAGAGCCCAAACCGTTGGCCACAACAATAATAGTGAACCAATTGGGCGATCCATTCGCATCAGCTGCCAATATGCTTTGGCTTTTTCTGCGGACATTTACCCTCTCTCCTTGGCGTAAATAGGTGAATTCGATAAGAATAACTCAGCGACTAACATAGGTTTGTGATTCATCCACAACCTTGAGCGTCGTGCGAGAAAACGGCCTTGAGGCAAGTGAACCCAACCCATTTGGAGCGAGTCGCGCTCGACATTATCGGCGCTAAAGACGGTGAGCCCTAGTGGGATATCGCCTTGCTGCGCTAAGTCGTATTGCTGATCGACCAACGTAGTACGTGGGATCAAAGTACGACCAACAACCCAAGGGCAGTCGTCTCCACACAGGACGACCTCTCTTAGGAGGCAATCTTGCTCAGACAGTAACTGACTTTCATCCGATTTCAGTGTCTTCGCTGTGACGATATGATTTTGCAGCAGTTCTACCGTCAATTCCTGACAGTGCTGCTTTAAACGACGTGACAAAGACCCTTGTTCTTCCAGCCAATGCTTGGCAAATTCGTTTGGAAATTCAAATTCTTCGGGCTTTTGCCACTCTACTTCCAATAAAGAAGCAAGATAGAGTGATGTTGGCTGATTCATACTAGTATTCAATTGGAGGCTTTATGCGTACAATAAAGCAACAACTTACCGTCTTATTGAAACCGTAAGTTCCGTTATTTGTTATAGACGGTCTATTGTATCAAGACTGAAGCGATTCGAATATCGCGATCCAGAGAAAGAAAAGTTAGAAATATGTACAAACGTTATGTAGCCCAAATTATTTTTGCGTTAACAATCCTGATCTCCGCACCAAGTTGGGCTGAAACGGAAGAGACTGGACCAAAATTAGCGTACTTCACCCTAGAGCCAGATTTAACCACTAACTTTTACACCAAAGGTAAAAAATTAGGCTATGTACAAGTGCGTATCGACATCATGGTGATGAGCCAACAAGACCTAGCGATTGTTGAGCACCATCAACCCTTGATTCGCGATGCAGTCATCGAACTCCTAGGCAAACAAACCGAAGATACGATCAAGTCGCTTTCTGGCCGAGAAGACCTACGCAAAACGTTGGTGAAAGAGCTAAACGAAACCTTACTGCCAGAGACCGGGAAAACCGTCATTGCTGATTTGCTGTTTACCAAATACCTCTATCAGTAAGTAACGCTGCTTTAGATAAAAAAAGACCGCTTTCGAGCGGTCTTTTTTTGTTTTTGCTATCACGCTTGTTGTTGGTATTTCTGCTTGCCCGAGTCGAACAGCGCAATCGCCATCCCGGCCAACAAGCCAGCTAAGTGAGCCGTATTGGCAATGGCCATAAACGGTTGCACAAAACCAAGTACCAACCACACCAACATAAAACCAATGATGGATTTCGGCAGCGTTAAACCTAAATGAGGTAAACGGTAACCCAAAACCCACAAATAGCCGAGTAGCGCGTACACAACACCAGATAACCCGCCGAAGTTCGCACCTTCAACATAGAACTGGCCAGCACCAGAGAGTGCCGCAGACACCACAAAGATTTGCAGTAACTTGCCAGAACCAAGTCGACGTTCAATATCGCCACCAAGTTGCCACCACCACAACAAGTTAAAGATGATGTGTGTTACCGAGAAATGCAGCAATGCATGACTCACCCAACGCCACAATTGCCATTGCTGGCCTTCAAATGCGGGAAAGTGCAACAGAGCAAATACCCCACTTCCAAAGCCTAACATCTGCAAACCATAAATCACGGCGCATACGGTCATGATCAATAAGGTCACTGGACCGGCTTTGGCTTTGATCATTCCCATGATGCTTGGGCTAGCGTAATGAAATTGGCTCTTACGAGTATCGGCAACGTCCCAGGAAGCGGCGCTGTATTTGCTCGCGGATGGATTCGCCAAAAATTGCTTCAGTTCGGCCTCTGCCTCAACTTCATGCTGGCTGTCCGTAAGCCAAAGTGCAAATTGTCCTTCACCTTCGGGCATCATCTCAATATCTATCTGACGAGAGGCCATATAATCGATAAAGGCTTGCGCCATGCGTGGATTATTTAACGTTACCAATCTCTTCATTAACTTCTCACTATCGGTAGTTGTGCTCGCTGCCAGGCTTCAAAGCCACCGTCTACACTGTACACCTGTTCGAAGCCTTGGTTAACTAAATATTGCGCTGCGCCTTGGCTGCTAATTCCGTGATAACACATCACAAGGATCGGCTGTTCAAACTCTACATCTTCCATAAACGCCACAATCGTATCGTTGGTTAGATGATAAGCCGACTCAGCATGTGCCACGGCAAACGATTGAGGATCACGAATATCTACAAGCTTTGCCTCGCCCTGCTCAAGCAAAGCCTGTGCACCTTGTACATCGATATGCTGAAACTGGTCCATTTACTTTCTCATTTTGTCGTTATGAATATACCCAAATAACCTTGGCACCCGAACTAAACACTCAGCTGCTCGGTGTATTAAGTCGGAAAAAGTCATTTGGGTATACTGCCGCCATTGTAACCTATCCAGTGGCAAACTTAGACACAAGGATAATCAGGGCTTTTAAAATTGTACACATTCCAACCATTTGTGGATAAAGCTGTGAATTGCGTTGATAAAGTATATTTGGATCTTTTGATCCACAAGATGTAGTGATGATCCTGATCTAGCTGTGTGTATATTTATAACTATCCCCAAGCGACAAAACCGCTATCACCCTTATTTTGTCTGGGTTTCGAACAGTTGATAAATAATTACTTCACAGAGTTATGCACAGGTAGCACAGAAAATTGAGATCGCAAACGCTATCTATTTTCGATCGAAAATAAAAAAGCCGAGATCACATGATCTCGGCTTTCTATGAAAATCTTACTTTATATTAGAGACTGAAGTTAGAACTCACCAACGGCCAATTTCAGCTTCTTCATCGCATTCTTTTCTAACTGACGAATACGCTCTGCAGAAACGCCAAACTCATCAGCCAAGTCTTGCAATGTTGCTTTCTCATCGTCTAACCAACGAGAGCGCACAATGCGTTGGCTACGCTCATCTAGGCTTGCTAGTGCGTGACCAAGACGATTATTAGTGTGCATTTCCCAGTTTGCAGCTTCGATGTTGTCAGCCACGTCCGACGATTTGTCTTCTAGGTACAGCATCGGGGCAGTGTATGAGCTAGTCGCACTGTCATCATCGTCAGTTGGCATATCGAACGTTGAATCGACCGCCGCAAGACGTGATTCCATCTCGCGAACTTCGGAAGGTTCTACGCCCAACTCACGAGCTACGGTTTCGACTTCGCCATTGTTAAACCAACCTAAGCGTTTTTTCGATTTGCGTAGATTGAAGAACAATTTACGCTGCGCTTTGGTTGTAGCGATTTTAACGATACGCCAGTTACGTAGTACGTACTCATGGATCTCTGCTTTGATCCAGTGAACAGCAAAAGACACCAAACGTACGCCCACTTCTGGGTTAAAACGTTTAACGGCTTTCATTAGACCGATATTGCCCTCTTGCACTAGATCTGCCATTGGCAAACCGTAGCCTGAGTAACCTCGAGCAACGTGAACAACGAATCTTAGGTGTGACAGGATCAGGCCTTTCGCAGCCTCAATCTCACCTTTGTAGTGTAATCGTTCTGCCAGTTCACGCTCTTCGTCTGCTGTCAGCATTGGGTAGCTGTTTACAGAGCGAATATAGCTATCAAGGCTATCTTGCGTGACTAGAGCCATCGGATACGCTTCTTTTGTCATTCAATTCCTCATCAATCTCTGATCTGGAGCATTACATTGCAATTTAGCTTCGATATCTTGAACTCAAAATGAACAAGTTTCAAGAAGGGCGAGCAATTATCCATAAACAATTGGTCTAAACAAGAGGTAAAAATTAGCTTGTGCTAATAAATTCCAAGTATAAGACCTTCATCACTTAAACTGGTTCAATTTCTTTTAAGTGGCGCTGCGCTGAAATGCGCGCGGCAATACAACCTAAAAGGCTACCGGTGATAATCAGCAGCAAAGATTCATCCCAACTTAGGCCAATCAAACGGAATTGGCTGTCGTACAACGCGGCAAGATCTTCTACGGCGCTGTTCATCACAATGGTCACTAACGCCGTGACAAACCACGCAATGACAGCACCTAATACACCAAACCACATACCTGTGTATAGGTACGGACGCAAAATGAAGCTGTCGGTCGCACCGATAAGCTTCATGGTTTGAATCTCTTCTTTATTCGCCAATACATTAAAACGTAATGTGTTACCAACGATTAAAAATACCGCACCCAACATCAGGATTGTCAGAGTCACGACAATAATGCCTGCTAGTGTTTTGATGGCATTTAAGCGCGCAAGCCAGTCTTCATCTAGCCTAACATCGGTCACGTCTTGTTGTTGACCTACTTCTTTTGCTAGGGCTTGAATGTCTGTTTTGATATCAGATTCTGGCGTAATCACCAACACGCCTGGTAATGCATAACCGCTTAGCAAGCTCAGTGCTTGGTCAAAACCCGCGTACTGGCTTAAATCGGCCAAACCTTGCTGTGGAGAAATATATTCCACTTCTTTTACAAGAGGCCAAGTTTCAATTTGATCTTTGAGAACCATCACACGCGCATCCGGCATGCCTTCCACTAAGTAAGCACTAACTTGCGAGGGAGATGCCACATCTTCGGCAGCGCCTGCCACGTTTTTGCCCAATAGATACAAACAAGCTGGCATGGCAAGTGCCATGGAGATCACCGCTAGAGTCAGAATGTTGCCTAGTGGTCGTTGCCATAAGGCGCTAAAAGAGGATTTTGCTTGTTTTGCATGGACAGAGAAAAAACCGTCGGTATTTGCACGCTTGGCACTGCGGCCTTTCCCTTTCTTTTGGGAGTGCTTGTTACCTGCCATAGTCTTCTACCTCACTTAGGAAGCCTTGGTTCAATTCAAAATGACGATATTGTGGGCGAGTGTTTACTAACCCAACATCGTGCGTGGCAAGTAGGATGGTCACGCCCGCACGGTTAAATTCTTCGAATAAACGCAACACACGGTTGGATAATTCTGGGTCAAGGTTACCCGTTGGCTCATCTGCCACTAATAACGTTGGTCGGTTTACCACTGCACGGGCAATACCAACGCGTTGTTGTTCACCACCAGAGAGCTGGCTCGGCAAACAACGGGCTTTATCGAGTAAGCCCGTTTTGTCTAACGCCGCAGAAACGCGACGCTTAATTTCAGTTTCGGAAATCGATTCAATACGCATCGGCAGTGCGACGTTATCGTACACACTGCGGTCCATTAATAGACGGTGGTCTTGAAAGACAATCCCAATATTGCGGCGCAAAAATGGAATGTCTTTGCTTGGAATGCGCGTGATGTCGTGACCATTGAAATGGATTTTGCCATCGGTCGGACGCTCTATCGCACATATCAATTTCAACAAGGTACTTTTACCGGCGCCGGAGTGCCCGCCTAAAAACGCCATTTCTCCGCGCCTCAGGTGAAAATCGACTTTTTGTAGTGCTTGTCGACCACCTCGGTAAGCTTTACTCACTTGTTGAAATTTGATCACCGTTGATTTCCTCTAACTTCAATTACTCTTCACGGCTAAACAAAGCGTCGATAAACTCTTGAGTTTCAAAAGGACGCAAGTCTTCAATGCCTTCGCCTACACCAATGTAGCGAATTGGAATACTAAACTGATCAGCGATAGCGAAAATAACGCCGCCCTTCGCTGTACCATCCAGCTTAGTCAATGTAATCCCGGTTAGAGGAGCTACATCACTGAAAAGTTTCGCTTGGCTAATCGCATTTTGGCCAGTACCTGCATCCAGCGTCAGCATGATTTCATGTGGTGCAGAATCATCAATTTTCTTCATCACACGTACAATCTTGCGTAGCTCTTCCATTAGGTTGGCTTTGTTTTGTAGACGACCCGCCGTATCGGCGATAACCACATCGACGCCACGCGCTTTTGCCGCTTCAATCGCATCGTAGATAACCGATGCGCTGTCTGCGCCAGTATGCTGCGCGATCACATGAACATTGTTACGCTCGCCCCACACTTGCAGCTGCTCAACCGCTGCCGCTCGGAAAGTATCGCCAGCCGCTAACATCACTTTCTTGCCTTGGCTTTGGAACTGCTTCGCAAGTTTACCGATGGTGGTGGTTTTACCCACACCATTCACACCAACCATCAAGATGACGTAAGGTGTTTTGCTGCTGTCGATCTCTAGAGGCTGTTCTACTTTAGATAGAATCTCCGCCATTTCTTCTTTCAGCAGGCCATAAAGGGCTTCGCCATCTTTCAGATCACCACGAGAGGCTTTTTCTGTCAGGTTGTTGATGATTTTTGTGGTGGTGTCCATGCCCACATCGGCAATGAGCAGTTGCTCTTCTAGCTCTTCAAATAGGTCGTCATCGATTTTTTTACCGCTGAACAGGCCAAAGAAACCAGCACCGATGTTTGCTTTTGTACGGCTAAGGCTGCGCTTAAGGCGAGCGAAGAAGCTTTCTGTCGGCTTTTCTTGCTCTTGAATACGAGGCGCAACCGGTACTTGTAGCTCTTCTGCTTCTGCTTCTGCTTCTGCTTCTGCTTCTGCTGGGGCAGCCTCAGCTTTTTCTGGCTCTTGTTCAAGCTCTTGAGTCTGTTGCGCTTGCTCAGCAACCTCTTCGGTTTGCTGCTCTTCAGAAGGCGCTTCCACTGCTTCTTCTGTTACTGTTTCTTCAGTTTTTGGTTTTGGGCTTTGTTCTTCGTCACCAAAACCTAGCCACGAAAGTAATCCGCGCTTCTTTTTTTCCGTCATCTGGGGCTATCCTAGATTGTCTTTTTATCTATTAATGACTCTTTTTTGACAAGATTATTATCTGTCTAAAAAAGGCTAATGACAAAGTTGTGAAAACTTTCCAATTAGGTGATTCTAATCTTATTAGTGTTACACTCTGTCATCTTGAATTTTCTGGGCTGTATCCAAGCTCAAAGCTTGGGCGATTGGGTATAGTATCACTTTATTAGCGGTCAAAAAATCTATGGTAAGACGTCGCCAGCAAAACACATCACAAAAAAAGCCAACAACGGGCTTTGTTCGCATTATTAGTGGTTTATGGAGAGGCAGAAAACTCCCTGTTCATGACGCTGAAGGTTTGCGTCCAACCACTGACCGCGTGAAAGAAACCCTGTTTAACTGGTTAGCACAAGATGTGCCGCAAGCAAAATGCCTCGATTTATTTGCTGGCTCTGGTGGTTTAGGTTTTGAATCGGCTTCACGCCAAGCAGAACTCGTGACCATGATTGAGCTCAACCCGCAAGCTTTTCAGCAGTTACAAAAAAACGTCGCGTCGTTGAAAGCCACTAATATCCAAGTGGTGAACACCGATGCCTTGAGCTTTCTGAAACAACCAGGCACACCACATCACGTGGTTTTCATCGATCCACCTTTCCGTAAGGGACTATTGGATGAAACCGTGACCTTGCTAGAGCAAAACGGTTGGCTTGCAGAAGACGCAATGATTTATATTGAAACGGAAAAAGAGCTGAGCATTGCTGGGCTTCCGGAAAATTGGCACCTGCACAGAGAAAAAACCGCAGGCCAAGTCAGTTACCGTTTGTATGAACGTACCTCAGCCTAACGCCTCGATTTAAAAGGACACTTAAATGAAAGCACTACTTATCCTAGCTAAAGCGGCGATTGCCTTTGTTTGGCTGGTTTTGATTCTGAACATTGTGATGCCATTTCCAGGTAATGCTGCGATTGCGCTGTACATCATGACAGCCTTCTTGTTCATCATGCACGGTTTGCAAATGGCGATCTTCATTGGTGCATTTGGCGATAAGATTCAGATGAGCAGTTGGGAAAAGTACTCCATTTTGATTTTTGGTATTTTTGCCCTGCTCGACATTCGTCGTAAACACATGATGTAAACATCGTTATAAAGAAAAGCCGCTCACTAGAGCGGCTTTTTGTTGTCTTTGATTTATCCCAAATAGCTTTTCACACCATCTAGGAACATCTGGGTGGAAATCATCACCAATAACAAGCCCATCAAGCGTTCCACCGCTTTCAGACCGCGTTCGCCCAACAGACGATTGAAAAAGCCATAGAACATCAAAATAAAGAAGGTCGCGCCCCACGCAATCACCACCGACGCTGAAAGTTCGACCAGTTTGTCGGGATGCTGGGAAGAAAGCAGAAGCAACGCGGCAATCACTGATGGGCCAGCAATCATTGGAATTGCCATTGGCACAATAAACGGCTCTTCACCCGCTGCTAACCCGGTGATGCTCCCTGCACTTGGGAAAATCATCTTAATTGCGATGATAAATAAGATGATGCCACCAGAGATACTCAAAGTTTCCGGCTGTACGTGCAAAAAGCTCAAGATGCTTTGTCCGGCGAACAAGAACAACATCAAAATCAACAAGGCAAAAATCAGCTCGCGGATGAGCACCTTACGACGACGTTTGGGATCGATGTGTTTAAGAATGGACAACACAACGGGCAAATTGCCAAGAGGGTCCATGATAAGAAACAGCATGGTCGCTGCAGAAAGAATATCCATGTTCTGGCCTCGACGAAAAAAATGGCGACCAGTGTATAGTAAGGAGATTGCGCGAGTATACGCCTAAGGGCGAAATCAGATAATTCGCCCCCGATTACCGAAACAACCTCAGACGCCGCTTAATGGTTGCAAATACGCGCCATGTTGACGACGAACTTGCCTTCGAGTTCGCGAACCTTATCGCGCTGTAATAAAAAGGTTAGCAATGCATCTAAGTCTAGATCATTCAACTTACAGGTATGAAAGCGTACGTCTGCGCCAAAATGTTGTGCGAGCTCGTCGCGGCTCATTGGGGTTTCACGTAGTAGGTTTAGTAAGTTGTGAGCATGAATGTCACTCATCGTTAACTCCAGTTAGCAAATAGAACCCGACCAGTGTACTGAAATCGTCGAGCACTGCTTTGACTTACGTTAGTAAATGATAGAAGCAACAATGAGTGCATGAGCAAGAAAGTAGCTTCCACTTACCCAAACATACGCGCGCTTCATTGGTTTACGGAATCCGTGTATGGCGTAAGCGAGCGCGGAATACGTCATGATGACGGTGCCACTAAAGCCAATGGCATTCGCGTAGCTAGGCGTTTGTAGCCAAACCTCACCGGCTGCCCAAGCGAGCTGCACTAGCATTATGCCCATAGTCACTACGGGAAAAACGAGCGAATCTAACTGCGGTAAAAGAAGGAAAAACGCCACGATACTGGCGGCAAGCAACAAAGCCAGCAACCACCACACGATATCGCCATTGAGCTGAACCCAAAAAGATTTGCTGTAGCACACTTGCGCTGCGAGATAGGCAGCAAAATAGATCAGCTTGCGTGTTTTAAACGAATGCAGCGTATCGGCGAACATAGAAACCACCAAACCACCAGCAATCCAGTAGCTGTGATCGGCCGACGGCCCTTGGGTTAGCACCAAAATAAGAAGAAGTAATAGCGTAAAGATTTTAAACACTAAGGATTGTGTCGGGTTCGCTTGCTTTGCACCCAACACGGAATACATACCTGATAACCCTATCGCCAGCCAACTCCACATGCCGTACATACCTTTTACTTAAACTCGCCGCTAGTCTAGGTAGACCAGTTTTGATGTAAAGACACAATCTACGAAAGTTGGATCTCGCTAGCGATTCGAAACATTTTGTAACCCTCTCTAGCGCTAGCAAAAATGATGTGGATTGGAATTCGTGGTTAGTGCTCACACGATTTCATAGTGTGTATAAAAAAGCCAACTTGTGTGTATGACCATCAACACGGACAAACATCAACCACAAAAAGTCTAGTTACCCCTATTCATCCTGATATGGGAAAGAATGCCATGATAAGCCCATCTAAACATCACTCCCCAAGTAGATTTGTTTGTATTAAAAATATCATTAAAAAAACGTAACCCAATGATAAATAAAAACACATTAACGTTAATGAGGGCAAAAACACTATTAGCCGCTCTACGACCCACCAATTATACTTCCTTGCCAAATTTTCTCATCAGGTAAGAAATTCTTGCACCATCCTAGTGCCTTCATTAACCACCGCCATAGCACAACACTCACTTTTCTCAACTTTTGAGAAATACAGACAAAATACTAAATCAACCACCAAACTGAGACAAAAAACAATATAACAGCCACTTATTAACCATTTATAACACATTAAAATCAATAACTTAAAATACGAAAGCATAATTAAGACCCAAAGCGAACACTTTAAATACAGCCCAAAAAACACTGTTTTATTGGTCAATTTAAAGTAAAAACAGCCAAGTTAAGTATGAGTTTTGAAAAGTTTTCTACAGATACGTTGATCAACAGCCAAAAACAGTGCTATATTTACTCCATCGAGTTCATCAAAGATTTAAGAGGTAGTGTTATGATTTCATCTTCTCAAAAACAAGGGCTGGTTATGATTGCAGTGGTTGTGGGTTTAATGACACTGCCAATGATGTACTAAGTCACTGATTAAAAATAAAAAAGGACGCTTTCGCGTCCTTTTTTATTTCTCAATTTTTAGGTTTACTGTATGTGCTCTGACAAGATGTCCCAATGCATGTAGTAAAAACCGAGTGCAGCGAGTGTGATTAGCGCCATTAGCAAAATAGCGGTTCGCCAAATAAAACGGGAACTTCTTGGCGTTAACTCTTTTTCACAGTCATCACACGCTGCCATGAAACCTTTTCGATCATCCAGCTTATAGTTGTCCTCATGCACAACTTTATTACGCACAGTGGCGATAAAACGCAATTTCGCGATCACATCATGAGGTAAGCGCTCTTCACAACTGCTGATAAGTTGGTGCAACCCTTTCCCTTCTGCGTGATATTGAGTACGCAAAAGCTTTTCGATCGTTCGGGTACGCATGACTACTTTTTCGATATCTGACATCGTAACCCTCCTTTACTGACCTTCCCTTCGTTAGTCATTTCATTCTTCTATAAATTTAGAGCTTTTTCGAGCGGTTAAGTGCAATTTTCCTTTCAAATTGTGCCCTTGCACGCATATAAACTGTGAAGTCCGCCGAATAAAATCTACACCCCTTTTATTAGATCACGAATAGTTTATCTCAACTCATAGTTTAATCAGGGAGTTCTGTAGAATAAGGCCCAATGAAACATTGGAGGTTATCATGCCAATCTCACTTATCTTGGCCACTTTTGCCCTCATCGCTCTTGGCGCATGGGTGTTCTTTCGTTTCTACAGCAAACATTACGTTGGTGAAGATGCGCCAGAACAAAGTGTTCAAGTCACGATTTTAGACAAACAAGCGATCGATGTGCCGGATGCGCAGCCGGGACAGGACGACCAAGAATATTGGATTTATGTGCAACGTGGCCCAATCGGCCCGAAACGAGAATTCCAAATTGGTGTGCACTATTACCACGCGCTTAATCCAGGTGATAAAGGCACCCTGACCTACTGCGGCGACAAATTCCTACATTTCGCAATCAAACGCTAACTTACGGCAGCAACCAACGAGTCTTGGCTGATTTCGAGAACAAATAACTCATCGCCAAGGCTCCCGCCCCACTTAACACAATCCACACAGGGATCACCCATGCCGGATGACCGGTATACCAACCGAACTCTTTCATCGGCCATAAAAAGATTGGGTGAAGTAAGTAAATGCCTAAGCTGTGCTGGCTGATAAAACTCACCACTTTCTGCACGTTCTTCGGCAACCCTTCCCCAAAATACCGACACAGCATAAAAATCATCGATGCCGCCAAAATCACGTTCAATGTTTTGTATGACAACCAACGCCCCACGGTGTATTTCTCCGCTTCCAAACTGTTGGTCACCACCATGGTGAATGTCACGGCTAACGCCACCAATCCAAACCCAGTGAACAACGTCACCATAGAACGATTTAGTGGCACTTTTTGAAATAGTACATAACCCAAAGGCAGATAGCCCATATAGAGCCACATTTGGTTACTCCATGGCCCATCAATCTTGAACAGGAATAACGTGCTAGTGAACATCCAAAAAGCCAGATAGGTATAGAGGACATTGTCATCGACATTACGTGCCATCCATTGGAATAGAGGAATCACAAAATACAGTGGAATAAAGTAATAGAAGAAGCCTAAATGGTAATAGGTGGCATGAAACGGACTATTACTCAGCACTTCTTTGACGGTTTCAAAATCGAATCCTTGTGCCGTCCAACCCGATAGATACGCGTAGAACGTCGACCAAATTAGAAAAGGCACCAACACCTTCCCCAAACGCCGCTTCACGTAATACTTGCCATCAAAAGGACGTGTATCACTGAGCATCAGAGCGCCCGTAATCAAAATAAATACCGGCACCGCCCATCGGGTCACGCTGTTCACTCCAACGGCGGTGAGCCATTGGTCCATTGGGATCACGCCCAACTCGTTTCGATAAGGCGCCAAGACATGAATAGCGATCACGGCCACTGCGGCGACGCAGCGCAATAAATCAAAAAACAGAACCCTTTCTCTCATATCCTTTCCTACCTTGGATCGCTTATCGTTTATAGCATAGGGCAATTTTCACTCAATTAAATAGTTAACAATCTGTTTTTGCTTATTTTTAACCCAACAATGACCTGTTAATTGTATTTAACCGATAAATACTGCTGAACAGAATCAATTGAAACAAAACGATATGTGACCAACACTTTCTCGAATATGAAACAGATATAATGAACAGAACCCCCTAGGATACTGAGCACATTACAAAGAAAGGTCTTGTTATGAAGAAAACATTATTGGCGTCACTCGTATGTGTAGTGGCTTTAGCTGGATGTAATCAAAAGGAAGAGACCGAGGCGCCTGCCCAATCGCAACAGGAAGCGAACCCAATCTGTAACTTAGAAAAACTGCCCGGCGGATGGTCGCAAAGTGACATGACCGATGAAGCGCAACCATTGCTTGATGTGGTACTCGCGCAAATGAACACTTCCGCTAAGTTAAAGCAAATCCTCAGTGTTCGCACTCAGGTGGTAAGCGGCATGAATTACGCGATTGAATTTGAAATGGATAATGGCGAAATCTGGAATACGATTGTCTACCGTTCGTTAGACGACGAAATCAAAATGACGCAACCTGCAAAGCTTGGACGCTTCTGCTCATAATATGCAGACATAAAAAATGGCTCCCGATTGGAGCCATTTTTATTCACGATGTTCTGTTCAGCCCATCACATTCATCAGAACTAAGCCGTGGCGATATTAGCTTTAGGCAACTTAATCGAAATCAACGTTGTCAGCGCCAAGAAAGCGAAAGAGACCCACAAACACGCCGCTAGTCCAGCTTCTTGGTAAATCCACCCCGACAATACCGTTCCAATCAAACGTCCCATGGCGTTGGCCATGTAGTAAAAACCGACATCCAACGAGACGCCGTCGCCTTTGGCATAGCTCACAATCAGATACGAATGCAGCGAAGAGTTAATGGCAAAGACCGCACCAAAAATCATCAGCCCAACCACAATCACGATTTCCGGCTGCCAACCAATTTGTACTCCGTAAGCAATCCCGCCGGTGATTAAGGCAAGAACCCCCGCCCACACTAATGCCGCACTTCCATCAGGCACGCGACCTTGCGCTTTACCCGTAATGCGCGGCGCAAAACCTTGCACAAAGCCATACGCGATCACCCATGATGCTAAAAAGCCACCAACCCACAAGTGATCCCAGCCAAATACGCTGCCGAGATAAACCGGCAAAGCCACCACAAACCAGACATCCCGCGCACCAAACAGGAACATGCGCGCTGCGGACAAGATGTTGACCGATTCAGACTTAGAAAAGATGTGGCTAAACTTAGGCTTATTTTTCGCTTTGCCCATGTCGGCTTCTAGCCAGATCATGCTGCAAATGAACACTACCGCGAGCACACTCGCCATAATAAACATCGAGTTTTGGAAACCCACCCAAGACAACAACAAGCCACCGACAAAGAAACCCGCCCCTTTGAGTGCGTTCTTCGAGCCCGTCAAAATCGCCACCCATTTGTAAAGCGCGCCTTGCTGCTCATCTGGTACTAGCGTCTTAATCGCACTCTTGGCACTCATCTTGTTGAGGTCTTTAGCGATACCAGACAAAGCTTGCGCAGCCATCACCCAAGGAATCGTCAGCCAAGCGTTGGGCACTGCCAACATTAACAACGCAAACACTTGCATCGCTAGGCCAATATTCATGGTTTTGTTCAGGCCTAACCGGGCCCCTAACCAACCACCAATCAGATTGGTCACCACGCCAAAAAATTCATAGAAAAGAAAGAGCGAGGCAATGGCTAACGTTGAATAACCCAAGTCGTGAAAATAGAGCACCACCAGCATACGCAGCGCTCCGTCGGTTACGGTAAAGTTCCAATAGTTAAACGTCACTAACATGTACTGACGAATACTTTTGCTCAATTGAGAAATCATATTGACCTCTTATGTACAGCGATAGACGCATTTAGATCATCATGTTCTAAATACTGATTAACCTGTACACCAACCATAAGGCGATACAACCTTAGTTCGAGTTTACAAACACGCTGGCATTTATAATTGAAAATTAATAAGCAATAAAAACAAAAGGTTAACCTGTCACCTTCCGTTTTATCTCTGATCTATATTCCATTATAAAAACCAGACAATAGCTTTTGGATCATAATGTTCCAAAAGCTATTTAAGCTGATCACGCGTCTTTTGCCACTCGTTCGATGTACTCAAGCTGCACTGGTTTGGTAAACGCGCCTGGGCGCAGTGCCTGAACTTCTCGCACGATATCGTCCAGCATCCATTCTTTTTCTAGCAGCAAGTGAGCTGCGAACAAACCAGTGCGACCCGAGCCGCCCATACAGTGCATCGCGACTTTGCCATCTTGAGCAAGAATCGCATGCAGTTCAGGGCTAGCTTGTTGCCACTTCACCGCGAAATCCTCACTGGGTGCGCAATCATCTTCAATCTCGATCTGGAACCATTTCATGCCCAGTTGTTGGGTAACTTCACCCAAATCCGCGACGTCTTTCGATGCTAGCTCAGCATTGTCCAATGCCGTAACCACCGCTTGAACACCCTGCTCTTTTAATTGCTGTAAAGACGTTTGCAAATCGACGCCTTTCGTACCCGGGCACGGTGTTAGGACTAATGCACCAGAGTCCAAATCTAATTGCCATGTAGGATGAGACATTGTGAACTCCTATTAAGCCAAACCAACGTTACGAACCAATTCTGCGGTGCGCGTTGCGTAACCCATTTCATTGTCGTACCACGCGTAAATCTTCACCATGCGAGAGCCAACGACCATTGTTGAGAGTGCATCAACGATGGTTGAGCGTTGATCGCCTTTGTAATCGATCGACACCAACGGACGCTCTTCAAAGCCAAGAATGCCTTTTAGCTCACCTTCTGACGCTTCTTTCAGCAAAGCATTCACTTCTTCTGCGGTGGTATCGCGTTTCACATCGAAGATGATGTCTGTCAGTGACGCATTCGCCAACGGTACACGCACTGCGTGGCCGTTAATCTTGCCTTTTAAATCAGGGAAAATTTCCACAATCGCAGTCGCACTGCCCGTGGTGGTCGGGATAAGACTCATGCCACACGCACGGGCACGACGCAGATCTTTGTGCGGTGCATCCAAAATGGTTTGCGTATTGGTCAAATCATGAATCGTCGTGAAAGAGGATTGCTCAATGCCCAATTTCTCATGAATGACTTTTACTACTGGTGCGATGCAGTTGGTCGTGCACGAAGCCGCTGTCACGATACGATGTTTGTCAGGATCGAAAATGTGGTCGTTCACGCCAACAACGATGTTCGCAATACCTTCTTCTTTCACTGGTGCGCTAACCACCACTCGCTTCACGCCCTGATCGAGATATTGGTCAAGGTACGATGTTTTGCGGTGCACGCCTGTCGCTTCAATCACAACATCACAACCAGACCAATTCACAGCATCGATGTCGCGATGCTGTGTCGTCGCGATGCGCTTGCCATTGATGACGAGTTCATTTCCCTCAACCTGCACTTCATGGTGCCAACGGCCTTGAACAGAGTCGAACTCCAATAAGTGGCCCAACGTTGCTGCATCGCCCGCAACATCATTGATTTGCACAAATTCCAATTCTGGCCAATCGAATGCCGCGCGCAGCGCCAAACGCCCAATGCGCCCAAACCCGTTAATCCCTACTTTAATCGTCATAGTCTTACCCTTTAATCTTCAACCTTGAATCTTTGTTCGCTGTTAACAGCAAGCCTCACGACTTTTATCGTGCAAGCGTGTAATGTCGTCTTGGTATTCTTGCTTCAAGCAATTCGATGCTACTAAGTCTTCAATCAACTTGCGCATCCATCCTGGCAATTGCTGCGATAACTCGTAGTACACCCATTGTCCCTGACGCTTATCGACTAAAATGCCACTCGATCTTAACTGAGCAAGATGACGAGAAACTTTCGGCTGACTCTCTTGCAATGCAAACGCCAAATCACCTACGCAAATTTCTCCTTCGCGGGCCACCAGCATTAAGCAGCGCACACGAGTCTCGTCAGATAAAAGCTTGAAAAACTGATGTGGAAGCATAGTTAACATACCTATATATGGATATGCGTATATATTTATTTAATTGTGCCAAGGCGTCAAGAGCCACACCCTTGCCTTCATAAAAGTTTCATACTAATAGAGAGAATTAGACCGCGACGACGCTTTGGCTCCAGCGAACCGCTTCACTTAACGAGGCTTTGACTTCATCAAATGACAAACCCAACTGACCCGAGAGCTTTTCGACGCCATGCCAATCAGCTCGCTCGTAGCATTCTTCTAGCGAGATCAACACACCGTACTCACCCTTACGATGCAGTAACGCTTGCTGCACAGAATCACTCAACGGTAGTTGCTTCACCAAAGCTTCGATCGATAAGTCGAGCATGGCATCTAAGATCGACAATAAGCCGACCATAAAGCCTTGCTCATTGAGATGAGAAAAAGGTTGGTAACGCGACATCAGCTCACAAAACTGGGCACGTTGCAAAGAGAGGTTGTACAACTCACGCGGTTTGTTGCTTGAGATGTAAGACGCCACCACCAAAGAGACAAATTGCTTCAGCTTGTCTTGACCAAGGTAAATCAGCGCCTGACGGAACGAGCTGATTTCCACCTCTAATGTGGTGATCTGGGTATTCACAAAACGCAGTAACTTGTACGACAAGGCCACATCTTGCGTAATGATGCTTTCAATGCGGTCAAAATCCGGCTCTGGCGCGCAGACTTCCCGAAACAGTTGTAACGCTAACACCTGCTCCGGACTGACGTATTTGGTTTGCGACACCAATGGCTTGCTAAAAAAGTAGCCTTGAAAGAATTTAAAACCCGCCGCTTTGGCTTGCTCAAACTCTTCTGCGGTTTCGACGCGTTCCGCTAAAAAGTGATATTTGACGCGCTTAGCGAGGTGGGTTTTAACCAGCTCACACGCTTTTTCTAGCCCCATCGCCATGATATCGAGTTTAACGATGTGCACATAAGGTAAGAAGCGACGCCACTCCGGCGTTAAGGTGAAATCATCCAGCGCGATCAAATAACCTTCTCGATATAACTCGCGAATTGCATCGAGAAGATCATCGGTAGGTTGGCAAGTCTCTAAGACTTCTACGACGATTTTGTTTTTTGGCAAGCTGCGAGGCAAACGACGTACCAAGCTCTGATGAGGAAAGTTGATAAAGCATCGCGAAGAAGCAATTACTGGGTTAGTACCCAGTGATAGAAAGTTCTCGACGATTAATCGGTATGTCGCTCGGTTTGATTCGATATGAGCGGGATAGGCGTTGCTTTCCCCATCTCTAAATAACAATTCATAACCCAGCGTCTGTCTTTTACGGTTAAAAATCGGCTGACGAGCGACATACGTTGTATTCATGCGATAGAACTACCTATAAATGGCTTAGGATTTTGCAGCCGCTAATAATGCGCCACAACCCATAAACATTGAACCGAATACTTTGTTAATTTTACCCATGATTTTGTCTGAACGGATAAAGCGTCCCATCTGCGCCGCCAACGTGGTGTAACCCAGCATTACGCACGCATCAATCACCACTGTCGTCACCCCTAGCGCCAACAATTGCGTCAGTTGGTCTTTTGCAGGGTCGATAAACTGTGGGAACAACGCCACCAAAAAGACGATCGATTTAGGGTTAGTCAGGTTAATTAAAACGGCTTTATACAATAATGCGCTACCTGACATCTCTTTGTGACTCTCATTGGCAATCAAGCCTGAAGTATCACGCCATTTCTGAATACCCAACCATACAAGGTAAGCCGCGCCTACCCATTTAATGATAGTAAACGCAGTTGCCGATTGCGCCACCAGCGCACCGATGCCAGCGCCAACCAAGGCGATGTGAATCGCGAGTCCGATTTGCAGACCAACAATCGCGCCAAGCGATTTACGCGTGCCGTAACTCAAGCCATTGCTGATTGAGTTAACCGTGCCAGAACCCGGAGCCAAACTAAAAACGATTGCAGTTACCACATAGGCCAACCAAACGTGGGTATCCATTGCATTTCCTCACTAATTCTTCGATGATACATCGCGTCTACAATGTATCTTCAGGTAATCGACTAATGGCTACTAACCATTCACCTTTGACTTATACTCAAGAGACTTTATTTGAGCAAGCAATTGGTGGTCCGATCGCAGCACTTTGGCAAACTCGCCAAGAGGGCTTTGTTAAAGGGACAGAGAAAAAGAAAATCTACTGGTGCAAACTCACCAACCCTGAACACAAAAAAGCCGTGCTGATCGTCAATGGCCGCATCGAATCTTCCTGGAAGTACCAAGAGCTGTTTTACGATCTCTACCGCCAAGGTTACGATGTGTATTCCTTTGACCACCGAGGACAAGGTTTATCAGATCGCCTATTATCTGACTCTGATATGGGTCACGTCTATGACTTTACTGACTATATTGATGATATGGACGTGGTGATCAAACAACACGACCTTAAACAATATCAGCAGTGCTTTATCATCGCGCACTCCATGGGCGGTGCCATCGCGACGCGCTACCTACAAACCCACCCAGAGCACCCATTCACTGGTTTGATTTTAAGCGCACCCATGTTTGGCATTAACTTGCCGTGGTACTTATCGCCTATCGCTATCCCAGTGACGCAAATTCTTTCTGCCGTGTCACCACTGCCGCGTTATGCGCCGGGCCACAAGCCGTACTTTCCCAAGCCTTTTGAGGACAATCCTCTCAGCCAAAGCGCAGGCCGCTACCAGTGGTTTCGCAATCTCTATACAGAAAAACCGGAACTGCAAGTCGGCGGACCAAGCACGCGCTGGGTATGGCAAGGACTCATGGCAGCAAAACAGTGCTTTTTGTTAACTCGCCAAGTAAAAGTGCCTGTGCTACTGGTTCAAGCAGGCAATGATCGTATCGTCAGCAATCTCGCGCAAAAACGCTTTATCGAGAAGCTGCGTAAAACCAATCCTCATGCGGCATTGCTTTCTATTGAAGGCGCACAGCATGAAATCTTGTTCGAAACAGACCAGTACCGCAATCAAGCGCTCGATGCGATCTTCCGCTTTATGGATGACCCTACTTCGTCGTCAGACGAAAAAATGCAATAAGAGTTGTAGGCGACCACTTCACCGCAATGATTAAAGAGGAAATGTCTCTCAAACGATTTACCCTCTTTTTCATCCTTATTTTGGCGTACACTGCTTGCGTCTGTTTCGCCCACCTCGCACGTTTAACGAGGAAAGCAGGCAGCATTAAGTTCCCCCGCATTCGGAGCAGTATGATCTAGTCAGTCTACTGTACTCCGTTTGCAATCAACCTGTTCCACTCTATCCAAACCGTTTACGAGGGCTTCATGAGCACATCGCTACCTTGCAAAGAGATCACTAAAATCGTTGCCTCAGATCTGGATGGCACGTTACTGGCACCAAACCATCAGCTAAGTGCTTACTCAAAAGAGACGCTAAAAGCGCTGCATGAAAAGGGTTACACCTTTGTCTTTGCAACGGGTCGCCACCACGTAGACGTTGCAAGCATTCGTCGCCAAGTGGGCATTCCGGCTTACATGATCACCTCAAACGGTGCGCGTGTTCATGACCAAAACGATCAACTGATGTACAGTGAAAACGTACCTGCAGATTTGGTTCAAGGCGTGATCAACACGATCAAACATGATCACGAGATACTTATCCACATGTATCAAAACGACAGTTGGTTGATGAACAAAGACGACGAAACACTGCGTGATTTCCATGACGAATTTACATACGTCTTATTCGATGAAGACCAAGCGCCTACCGACGGCATTGCGAAAATTTTCTTCACCCATCCAGCGCAAGATCATGAACGTTTGGTGGTGTTTGAAAACAAACTGCGTGAACAGTTTGGCGACAAATTGAATATCGCGTTCTCTACTCCTTGGTGCTTAGAAGTAATGAGTGCGGGCGTTTCGAAAGGCCACGCGCTACAAGCAGTCGCGGAAACTCTGGGTTTAACGCTCGAAAACTGCATTGCATTTGGCGACGGCATGAATGATGTCGAAATGCTATCAATGGCAGGCAAAGGCTTAGTAATGGGCACATCACACGAGAAAGTGATGAAAGCGCTGCCAAACAATGAAGTGATTGGCAGCAACGCAGACGATGCCGTGGCGCATTACCTGCAAGATCACCTGCTCTAACCCTTGGGTTAACAACAAAATCACGAAGGGCTGCAATTTGCAGCCCTTTTTTTATCTCTGGCTTGGTAACTTCTCTTTGCCAAGAATCGCTTCCCACTCATCTTCGGTCACAGGCATGATCGAAAGACGATTTCCGCGTTTCACCAGCGGCATGTTCTCAAGTTCAGGCATCGCTTTCATGACCGACAGTGGGATCACCCGCGCGGTTTTACGCACAAACTCAATATCGACCATGATCCAACGAGGGTTATCTGGGTCCGATTTTGGGTCGTAATAATCACTTTCTGGGTCGAACTGAAAATGGTCGGGATAGGCTTCTCGCACGACTTTGGCAATCCCCGCCACGCCAACATTTTTACAGGAAGAGTGGTAAATCAGGACGAAATCGCCCACCTTTACTTGGTCACGCATCATATTGCGCGCCTGATAATTACGAACTCCCTCCCAACATGAAACCTTTTGGGTTCTAAGCGTGTCAATAGAAAAGGTATCTGGTTCTGTTTTAAATAACCAATATGCCATAATGCCATCCGATGCCGATTGAGTAACAATAATGAGGAAGATATAACATGAAGGCTTTGAAAAACCCAGTGGCACTCGCCACTCTGCTGGTTCTGCAAGCATGTAGTTCGCAACCGCCACAATCTGGCGCGGAAACACCAACCTCTCCACCAGCATCATTAGATAAGCCTGAAACTATTCAACCTCAAACTTTTATGTTGCGCGGCAAAGTAATCATCGGCCATGAAAGCCAATACATCATGCCTTGCGGCAGCGACAAACAATATTGGTTGCAACTGTCACCACAACAAATTCAACGCGCCATTAAGCTCGGCAATGAACCGTACCAAACCATGTATGGCGAAGTCATCGGTCATCTTAATCCTCCGGGCATTGATGGTTTCTCTGCGGATTTCGACGCCAACTTTGTGGTTGAGCAAGTGAACTTTCTCACCACCGAAAACCCAAATCGTTGCAGCCAACCGCAAAAACCGACGCGTGTATTTGGCAACGAGCCGTCTTGGGCAGCCAGTTTTGAAGCCAATGCGCTTAAGTTCCAACAGATGGGAAAAACCACCGAAATGCTGCCTATTCAAAGCAGTCAACTGCAGCCGCGCCAACGCACTTATAGGCTTGATGATGGTGAACTGCGTATGACGGAAAACCTCTGTTCAGACACCATGAGCGACTCTTTATATGGCTGGAAAGCAACACTCCAACACGATGGAAACACTTACCAAGGGTGTGGCATGGCAGCGAACGTTGATGCAACGCTTGGCTGGGCAAATACCTATGTAGCCACCTCAACGCAATCACAAGGTTTTGAGGTGCAAATGACCTTAAACCCTGACCACAGCGCCACGACGAAATACAGCTACTCAAACGGTCAAGACCCATTAGTGGAACGCGGCTTCTGGCAACAGTTGAGCCCGTCGCAAGTTCAAGTTGTGATGACCCACCACCAGCAACAACGTTTGATGTCTGAGCGACTCTTTACGCGCGAAGGCAACCAACTCAAAGCCACCAAGGAAAAAGTGGGCAGCATGGTGTACCCGATCGCCGATGGTGGCTTAGTGCTTTACCCAGCAACCGTTCGTGATGCAGGCGTTCAACAACCGGCGGCGAAGCGCGCAGACCAACCTATCGGCAGTGCTGACGTCCCATCCAGTGCCGATTTCGATTCCAAAGTCGATGCTGCGGTACGTAACTACTTCTTCATTCACCAAACCGACCCAAGCAATAACCAATACCGCTGGTTAACGTACGATCTCAATGGTGATGGTAATGAAGAACTGCTGGTTCAATTGGATTGGTGCGGCTCAGGCGGTTGTACGCTCTTGGTGTTCGAAAACCATGAAAAAGAATGGCGCTTCAACAGTCGAATTACACTGGTAAGAAGCCCAATGATGCTCGGCCAACAAACGTCGCACGGTTGGCGCGACCTGATTTTCGATGTTAGTGGCGGCGGCGCAACACCAGCAAAACATGTCATGCAGTACACAGGCGTAAGCTACCCTCTGAACCCGAGCATGGCACCAACAGCCACACCTGAACAAATCAGTGGTGTTCGTCTGTTCTCGGATGGTATTAGCCCAGTTCGTGAAGGGGTTCGACTGTAATGTCACAACCGTGTCCCCATTGCGGTTTTCAGTTCAACTGTATTTGCTCGCTGGTGCCGAAACTCACCAGCAAGCACAACATACTGCTATTGATGCACCCAAATGAGCTTACTCGTGACACCAATACGGGCCAGCTATTACAGCATTGCCAACTCAACGTCGAGCAAGCAATCTGGGATCGCAAACAACCACCAGCAGAGTTGCTCACTCGCTTGGCCGATCCTTCGCTGTACCCGGTGATTCTATTCCCAAGCGAAGAAAGCATCACACTCGAACATGTGGAAATGCAAAGCCAGCAACAAGCCAAAATGCCGCTGTACATTATTTTGGATGCCACCTGGCAAGAAGCGCGCAAGATGATCAATAAGAGTCGCTGGTTAGAAGGTATCCCTACCATGGGACTTTCCGTACTCGCCGATTCTCAATATCAACTGCGACGTAATCAGCAACAAGGCAATTTGTGCACCTTTGAGGTTGCTGCCCACTTATTAGGTCAACTTGGTGAACAGGATAACCAACAGCAAATGCATACGTTTTTTGCTCACTACCTTGTACTGTTCCAAGCCGAGAAAAGTGGCCATGCTATCAAACCGTCACCACGCACTCTCGAGTAAACCCAATCGACGAAACAAAAAACGCAGCCAAGGCTGCGTTTTTTTATTGGCATTGTTTCACGTGAAACACGATTAAAACAGACGCGTAGGTTCACCTAAGTAGTAGCCTTGCAGATAATCGACGCCCATATCCTGCGCGATTTTGCACACCTCTCGATTGTGCACAAACTCCGCGACCGTTTCTGCATTAAACACCTGGCACAAACGCACCAACTGAGAAGCTATTTTTCGCTGCTTTAAATCCTTATCGATGTCTCGAATCAAGCTGCCATCCAGCTTTATCACTTCCGGCTCTAGCTTTAAGATCTCATCAATATTGGAGTATCCAGAACCAAAATCGTCCACGATAATGCGCGCACCCAGTTTTCTGAAATGGCTGCACACTTCTATCATACGACCGTAATCTTTAATCTGTTCAGACTCCAGTACTTCCAGCCCTATCCGCGTCGGGTCATTCAACTGGCTGATTTCATGCTCCAGCAACATCAACGTTTTGTCGCTCAACAAATCTTGCGGAGACAGGTTAATCGAGAAATCCCCTTTCTTATCTCGCATGTAATGCAGCGTCGAGCGGATCATGTGACGACTCAATCTGGTGTACAAATGCGTGTCTGAGATGATCGGTAAAAATCGCCCTGGAGCAATCACTGTTCCGTCTTCTTCTAAAATCCGCACCAGACATTCTTGGCTGGCAGGAAGATGACTGTAAGCGTGCACAATCGGTTGGCTATACGTAATGATGTTCTGCTTAAGAATCGCGCGACTGACGCAACTCAACCACCCTAGTTGCTCTTTACGTACATCTTCACTGACTTCGATGTCTTTAGCGTTGCAAATATGCGTGTTGCTGCGAACGCCAGAACGACGCGCTTCTATGCCTTTTAATAAGAGCTCATCAGGAGAAGCCGAAGGAAAATCACGACGGCTAACCAAGCCACCACACAAGGAAATAGACAGGTAATCAATTTCGCGCAGGCCGAGCGGCTCAAAGTTAGTTTGCTCAACTGCATCAGCAAAACGAGTAAAGTGTTGTTTGATAGTCTCGCTACTTTGTTCAGCCTTAAACACAAAAGCCCACTCACCTACACCAATGCTGTACAGTTGCAGCGCCGCTGGCATGCCTAAGCGCTTTCTCAATCGATTGGTAAAATGCAT
Organism: Vibrio sp. Y20_XG_PY13; assembly: GCF_024181925.1. NCBI lineage: Bacteria > Pseudomonadati > Pseudomonadota > Gammaproteobacteria > Vibrionales > Vibrionaceae > Vibrio > Vibrio sp. Y20_XG_PY13. The sequence goes on from NZ_JAMZAL010000014.1 coordinate 56,793, forward strand.
CGACAGATCTTTGAGCAGCTGGTCTCCGACTCGATACCCGTACTTTTCGTTGATGTGGCTGAAATTGAGCAGCTTAAGCGTTAACAAATGCTCGTCACAATCGATGTAACTTAAGCGCTCTTGCAGCGCCACGCGATTTTGCAGCCCCGTGCGACTGTCACGACGGTAGCTTTCTTGTAACTTGCGAGTTTGACGATCAAGTTGATAACCCATGTGAGCGTTCATATGATTCAAATCGCCAATCGCATTGCGTATTAAGCTAAACAGCGGTGAAATCGAAGCGCTCACTTGTGGTTTAGGCAAATTCAGCGATTGCACTTCATCGCCTTCGCGCATCGCAAGGTACGTCAAACTGTGGTGAAGAATTTCTGGTTGGCCAATGTCACCATGTATTTCACCCATGCAGTAGCTGCCAAAGCTCGCGGCAATATCCATAAACGCCTGCACTTCATCGCTGCTATCAATAAAATCCAGCCGTGAGGCACAGTTGTAAATCATCACTACTTCTGGCTGATGCATAGCAAGTTCCACCACCCCATGACGCACTTGTTCTAACGTCAGAGAAGGATGGTTATAGCAAAACTGAACCTCATCACCGAGGCACCACGGCCTATCGAAACTCATGCTTCCATCGGCGTGAAGTTCTGTGACGGTACAAACTTCCTTGCGCCCCAACGTTTCTCGATACAACGGGAAACTGAGTAATTGGTTAATCGTCACGTCGTGCCCGTCGGCAAGATAATGCTTATAAACATCGAGGGCTTTACGCTCTCCTAAGCAATACAAGCGCGTGCCTTTCGCATGCGTCACTTTGTGCGGCATGCCGATTGGGTTCCACTCGGAATACGCGTCTGTCCAAGTTTTCAAAGTATCACTGTGCAAAGCCACTGCCACTACGGCGTTGTCGTATGTCTGGTTTTGATAGAGCACCCAACAACCGTCTTCTATGGTTTGCGCTAATCCACCAGACACTCGCACGTTTTCGGTCGCAAAAGTTTGATACAAAGGATAATCACGACGTTCGATTTGCACGGCAAAACTGATGATGACTTGAGAGTTGCTTTGTAACTGCAGCGAACGTTTGAGCTCGCCACCGTCTATATCGGGAGAGAAAGAATACGCTTGGACGGCAGACGTTAGCGTGGTTTGGTCAAACTCAATCAGGTTGATGAGGCAGCCAGAGGTAAAAATGTCGCCATCCAAAATTACATTGCGAGTGCTGTGGCCGATGACATGAGCATTGGGCAACATCGACAAAACCGCTTTGGCGAGCGCAACCGTACATTCTCGCGATTGCGTAGACAAAAGTTGCACCAAATACTGTTTATCTGGGTGCAACTGAGAAGTGACTAAAAAGTCATTAAGCTGACTTACATCGTGGACCCGTTTGGAAAAAGCTCGCATGTACCCTACTACTGCCGTAACACTATTTTCACCACGATGAGTGGCGTCGTTATTTTTACTTTAGGCTTAGTAATTTACGTTTCTTTTTGATGCTTTTCTAGGCACAAAATGACTTTAGAATGGATTAATGCGAAAGCAATTAAAAAAGTGTGAGTAACGGCTGCAAACTATTGATTTCAATGTCAGGTAACGTACGTGTTCTTGAATGACTAATGACATTTTTATTCATATCATTAAACCAACATGCGGCAAAACCCGCTAACTTTGCACCATGTACATCCGTCGTGAGGTGGTCACCAACATGCAGAATGTTTTCGGCAGGTAAATCGAGAAACTGCTGCGCTTTGACAAACAAATCAGCAGCAGGCTTGGCAAGACCGTCAGGGCCCGCTTTTAATACGAGTTGGAAGTATGGCGTCAAACCGATTTTATCTAAGTCGACATTACCATTGGTGATCGCCACCAGAGGAATGTGTTCTCCCAACTCCGCCAATACATCGAGACTTTGCTGCGGCACGTCAAACTGACTGCGCCATTCCAACGCCAGTTGCACGCCCTCTTCCGCTGCAACTTGAGCTTGCGCTTCATCGTAGCCAACCGATAGAAAACCATGCTTTAACTGCACTAGGCGCCAAAGCGTCACATCGCTTTTGAGATCAGGACTTTGCTGGAGAACATGTTTTTTTACCTGCAACCAGTCGGCCTTTTCCATGTGCGCCACTGCAGGATGCGTTTGTTGCAACCAGGTCAGTAACTCGCGCTCCATACGGACAATCACTGGATGGTTGTCATACAGCGTGTCATCCAGATCGAATGTCATGGCCTTAATCGGCTCGATACGGCGGTAAAATTTCATGCTTTGGCTCACTCCCCGTTCTTTTTGCGGGCGCGTGGGTGGGCTTGGTCATACGCTTGCGCTAAATGCTGGAAATCCAAGTGTGTGTAGATTTGGGTCGTCGATATGTTCTCGTGACCTAAAAGCTCTTGCACCGCACGTAAGTTGTTGCTCGACTCCAGCATGTGCGTAGCAAATGAGTGGCGCAACTTATGTGGGCTAATGTGACTAGCTACAGACTGTTTTTGTCCCCACTCGGCCATGCGTTTTTGCACGCTGCGGTGCGAAATACGGGTTCCGAGTTTAGACACAAATAGTGCAGGTTCACCTGGCGCTGCTAAGTCACCACGAACGCGCAGCCACTTACCAACCCATTCCGTTGCCATCCCCGAAAAAGGCACTTTACGTTCTTTGTCACCTTTACCGATAACACGAAGCTCGCCACTGCGCAGCTGCACATCTCGCACATCCACACTGACCAACTCGGCTAAACGCAGGCCGGCACCGTACATCAGCTCCATCATTGCGCGATCGCGGATCGCCAATGGGTCATCTTCATTCACTTCGAGCAGTTGATTCACTTCATCCACATCGAGGTTTTTTGGCAGCGGGCGCTTTTTACGAGGTGCAGACACCCCTTTGGCAGGGTTGGCTGACATCTCACCACGCAAAATCAAGAAATCGAAAAAGCTACGCAGCGAAGACAAGCGCGTAGCTAAGCTGCTGGCCTTCATGCCTTCTCGCATGCCTTTACCCGCAAGTTGTCGAACCCAGCCAGCATCAACTTGAGACCAATCTTTCAGTCCCATTTCGGCAAGATGCTGCGCCATGGTTTCCAACTGTTGCTTGTAATTGCGTTGAGTGTGCAAGCTGAGCCCCTTTTCGCTTCGCAAGAATTCGTAGAAGCGTTCAAGAGGCTTTTGAAGACTATTTGGCAGAGGAGTGTTGGGTGTTGTCGTCATCGTAACTTTGCCATACCAATGTTTGAGCAAGATGTGCCACTACTAAGGATAGGTGACGCAAAAACAAGGTATCCATATCTGGTTGGAAATGACCGCCATCTTCGCTAGAAAACGCAAGAACGCCAAGCGTCTGCTTCTTCACCAGCGGCAGTACCACATAGGAACCCATTTCTGGCACATCCATATTGCCAAACAACGCTTCACGATCCACTTTACGCAAGCGGCCCAAATAAGCCTCTTTGCCATTTAGGTGGTTGGTCGCAAAACGCTGGTAATGTTCTTTGCTAAGTTGCGTCGATGCATCGCATTGGCTAAACAAGCGAACATACGCACGCAGTCCGAGATCTTTGGCTTTTAGCTCTATCGCGCTAATAACTTGCTTGAAGTCACCGCACTTTAGAATCGAGCCCTGCAAATCCATGAACTCGTAGAAGGTACGATCGTTGTTTGCCGCAAGCGACATTAACGTGGTGATCTCTTCTTCAAGCTCTTCAATACGCTGACGCTGGCGATTCATTTGAATATGCACCAACGAAACCGTACCTAAATCCGAATGTGGAAAAGACAGACGATCCACCAGCTCAGGGCGCTCAACAAAAAAATCAGGGTGATCTTTTAGGTATTCAGCCACCACTTCTGCCGTTAATGCGTCAGCTTCAACTTGAGACAAACCGTTTCCTTTTTCTTTGACTAGCACGACAGTTGACCATCAAATACGTGAGTAGCAGGGCCGGTCATAAAGAGTGGTTTGCCCGGGCCTTGCCAAGAAATATGCAGCTCACCACCAGGTAGCGATACTTTCACACTCTCATCCAAAAGTCCTTGCAAAATACCCACAGCCACCGCGCCACATGCACCGCTACCACAAGCTTGTGTTTCACCTGCGCCGCGCTCGTAAACTCGAAGACGAATGTGGTCACGACTCACCACTTGCATAAAGCCAGCGTTCACACGTTCAGGGAAGCGTTCGTGTGATTCAAGCAGCGGACCTAGAGTGTCCACATCTGCGGTATCCACGTCATCCACTACTGTCACCACATGCGGGTTACCCATGCTGACGGCACCACAAAACAGCGTCTTGTCACCCGCGCGCATGATGTAGGTTTTTTCTTTCTGCTTCGCTTTGAACGGAATTTTGTTCGGTTCAAACTCTGGCACACCCATGTTGACCGTCACTTCACCGTCGTCTTCCACATCAAGAATCATCTTACCTTTCTTGGTGCTCACGCTGATGCTGTATTTATTGGTCAACCCTTTCAAACGAACAAAACGCGCGAAACAGCGCGCGCCGTTGCCGCATTGCTCCACTTCACTGCCATCGGCATTAAAAATGCGATAGTGGAAGTCGGTTTCAGGATCATAAGGTGCTTCTACCACAAGCAATTGGTCAAAACCGACGCCAGTGTGACGATCCGCCAAACGACGGATCAAGTCTTGCGAGAAAAACACGTTCTGGGTAATGCAGTCGACGACCATGAAGTCGTTGCCCAAACCGTGCATTTTGGAAAAGTGGAAATGCATTTGTTGTGTGTTACTCCGGTAGAATCTGTTCCAGCTGCCACAAACTGGTCAGCTCTTCACGCTGGCGAACAAGGTGGCTTTGATTACCATCCACCATTACTTCTGCCGCTCGGGTACGAGTATTGTAGTTCGAAGACATCACAAAACCATAGGCACCTGCTGAACGAACCGCGAGTAGATCACCTTCTTGCAAAACGAGCGCGCGATCTTTACCCAAGAAGTCACCAGTTTCACAAATCGGGCCAACCAAATCGTAAGTTTGTGGCTCACCATTACGAGGGGAAACAGGCACAATATCTTGCCAAGCTTGGTACAGTGCTGGACGCATCAAGTCATTCATCGCCGCATCAATGATGGCAAAGTTTTTATGCTCGGTGTGTTTTAGGAACTCCACACGAGTGAGCAAAATACCGGCATTTGCTGCAATCGCACGGCCTGGTTCAAAAATCAGTTCTAGGTCTTGATGATTTTCAAGACGCCCCAACAACGCTTTCGCGTAATCAGAAGGCTGAGGCGGTAATTCATCACGATATACCACGCCTAAACCACCACCAACATCGAGATGACGAATGTTGATGCCTTGCGCTTTCAGGTCATCAATCAAAGCCAGCAAACGGTCAGTTGCATCAATAAATGGGTCAATGCTCGTTAACTGAGAGCCAATATGGCAGTCGATACCTTGCACATTCAGATTAGGTAGGCTCTGGGCGAATTGATACACTTCTGGCGCGCGGTCAAACGCAATGCCAAATTTGTTGTCACGAAGACCAGTCGAAATATAAGGGTGAGTTTTCGCGTCAACATCTGGGTTAATACGTAGCGAAATAGGCGCAATCACACCAAGCTCACCCGCAACTTTATTCAAGCGTTCGAGTTCCGGCTCTGATTCAACGTTGAAGCACTTGATGCCAAGCTCTAGTGCGCGCTTCATTTCTGCTGGCGTTTTACCCACACCAGAAAACACGACTTTCTTCGCATCACCGCCCGCTGCAATCACACGCTCTAGTTCACCACCAGATACGATATCAAAACCCGAACCCAAACGAGCCAGCGCGTTCAGTACGCCCAAGTTTGAGTTGGCTTTTACTGCGTAGCACACAAGATGAGGATGTTGACCCACAGCACTATCAAACGCCTTCCAGTGGCGCTCTAGCGTGGCTCGAGAATATACGTAAAGAGGAGTGCCATATTGCTCGGCAAGAGCTTGAAGTGGGACGTCTTCGGCCCAAAGTTGGCCATCATCCTGATAGTTGAAGTAATCCAAAATTCGCTTCCCTTATTTAATTCGACTGCTGAACCCTAATTTCACCCTAAGGTGCGGTTATTTATTGTGATTGCTCGTTTTGTTGTGCGTCATCTGGGATGTACAGCGAGCCAGATTGGCCACACCCTGCCAGCATCGCGGCAGCCATCACAAACAACACTGTTACTAATTTTTTCATTTGGCATATCGTGATTATTGAATCAATGCCCCCTATAATCGCACCACACTCAGGAAAAGCAATAGGATAGACGGATGAACGATACTGAATTTCATCAACTGGTGGATGCGCAGATGCAAATCATCGAAGAATCCATCGATGATTCAGGCGCAGACATTGATTACGAGGTGTCTGGCAACGTAATGACATTAGAGTTTGAAGACCGCAGCCAGATCATCATCAACCGCCAAGAGCCAATGCATGAGATTTGGTTGGCCTCAAAATCGGGCGGTTTCCACTTCAAGTTAGTGGAAGACAAATGGACCTGCTCAAAAACGGGTATGGAGCTGTTTGAAATGGTGAAGCAAGAGTGTGAAAAACACGCTGGCGAAGAGATTGATTGGGCGTAAATCCTCTCGATGAACACCAAAACAAAAAGAGCACCTCGGTGCTCTTTTTGTTTATGGATATGGTTACGCGTTTACCGCTTTAGTAGGACGATGCGGTGAGCACCCATCATTGCGATAAGGAATGATGTAAGCGTTACCCTCTTCAGGGTGAATGATCTGATAGTACTGCGGTAAGTTGAAGTTAATAAACTTAGACGCCACGCGGCTGTCGTCTTTAACCGAAGTGTAGAAGCTGTTAACCGAGGCGATCATCTCATCTTTTGAGCCACTGAACTGGTGATACACTTCCACTTGGTTCGACTCATCCAATACATAGATGTTGAAACCGTCTTCGTTATCTTCAAAGAAGAATTGCACCAAACCTTCACTGGCAAAACCATCCACCGCTTCTGGTAATTGGTATTCTTGCTCACGGTCGAGCATTAACAACGGCGAGCCTTTTAGCTTGTTGGTAGAAATGCTGCGGTAGAAATCGATGGAGTTTTCTAACTTCTGCACCGACACTCCGCGGCGTTCAAAGAACAATCCGTAGGTTTGGTTACCAAGACGCATCGCTTTAAAGCGGCGGCGTTTTTCTTGCTCCACCGGCTTCAAACGCAAGTCGATGCATTCCGCAAGAAGCTGATACACCATATTACGCATCACACCACGCATGTTTTTCGCGTAGCAGAACACGTCGACCGATTCTGGTGGCAACGCATCTTGGTGCATTTTGCCCAAAATGGTTTTTAGCGCATCCAACATCGCCGTTTCACCTTTGAAATGCAGTGTACGCACTTCATGCCAGGAGTTGCGGTAAACCAAATCGACACTGCCGACTAAGTTCTTATGCTCAGGGCCAAAACTGAAGATATCGGTATTTTTCACATCCACTTTCAGTGAACGCCCCGACAGCTCCGACGTAGGGTCATTTTCGAAGTTGATGAACATCGCCAACTGGCTGATTTCACACGGGCTCGCTAACGCTTGCATCGTCGGACGACGTTTACGCAGTGCAAAGGTATTTCGTAAGTCACTCACCATTTGGTAGAACTTATCGATATCTAGCTGTGCTTCACGCACCACGGCATGCAAACGCGTGGATTCGGTGATGAGGCCATTAAAGAAAGCCCACGAGACCAGTTTGCTCAAGTACTCGTGATGCTCAAGACATGGCTGCCCAAGAATGCGATGTGCGATCAATGGTTGCTTGTAGAGATACCAACCCGATTTGTTCACCCCACCTTCTTTAACTTCGATGAAGCTCAAATCTGGTTCATGTAAATCAGGGGAAATTTGTGGGTTCAGCAACGTTACTTTGCCCGGCAACACTTCAAACGCAGCGTACAACTTACGCGCAAGAATGCTGATGTCTTGCGGGCTGATCGCGGATGTGATGTCGTTGCGACGCGCAAACTGAATCAAGTTACGGTAGCTCTGCATCAATGCATCAAGCAACGCATGATGCACGACTTTCACCTGTTCAACTTTCCAGTTGCGACGGTCATCGAGCTCGGCAACCACGCTGTCATCCCAATTCCATTTCGCAATCATGTCGCTCAGCGCTTCACGACGCCAAGCCACCGAACCGACATCGGGTTCACGCGACAGCTTTTCATGGGTTTTGAGATAAAAACAACGACGCACCAAATCCAAACGTGTATCGTCTTGAATTCGTTCTAAATAGCGCGTAACTTTTTCCAACATTAAGTAGTATGCGTCCATGCCATAGAGATCTGGCTCATGGGCAAAGAATCGACGCTTGGTATCAATACTTAACAGTTGTGTGTGCGGGTATTCCCACGAGTAAGCTTCTAGCAGAATGGCTTTTAATACCGATTTGTATGGCGAATCGATACTTTTGTACAGTTGCCACAAGTTCGAGCCAAAGTATTCTTCGGCAGGAATGCGGTTCAACTTACCAAAATCGATCCATTCGCTACAGTCGATGTAGCCATCGCTGCACAATTGAGAAACGTACTCGTCGTAACACTCTTCCATTTCTGGTGGCACAATTTGCCATAACAGGCGCTGGCCAGCGATACGCACCGCACTGCGATAGAACTCATCAAGCAAAAGCAAATGCTGCGAGGAACCGCAGTTGTCACCCGTCATCTCTTCAGAATGGTTACTTCTAAAACGCTCTTCATCCATCAAGAAGAAGTTCGCTTCCACCCCTTGGCTTTGCGCCCAATCGGTGATCAGCAAACATTTGTTGGTGAGCAGTTCACGTTCGTCGCAATCCATCTCTGGCGAAATACATACCCAAATGTCTAAATCGCTGGAAGTGCTTTGACCAATCGATGACGTACTACCCATGGTATATAAGCCCAAGATCGCTGGCTTTTCTGCCGTCTTGAGTGGCTGGCCAATGGCGAGTTGTATGTCGTCGATGAATTGCTGTTGGATAGGATTGAGTTCAAGCCCGTGTACGCCGAATGGAACGTCAGCGTCGTAGTAGCCCGGAATAACTGGGTGATTGTAGTTCAGTAAGGCAGGAATCAAGTGGAAAACTTGCTGGCTTTGCGAATCCATAAGCGCCAGCGCGCGATCGATACGCTGCTGGTTCAAATTGTCTAATCGCTGAATGATGGTATAGGTGTAAGCCTGCAAGGGTAATTCCTTGGTTGAACAATCACGGACATCTGCTGATGTTTTAAACCAAAACGGCCTAAAAACGTGATCAATTTAACACTTTCATTGGAGTTGGTAAAGTTTTCCACCCGTAATTCGCACCGGACGTAAAACCATACTTTAGTCACAAAAATGAAGACGCGGTAGTGTCGCTTGTAATCGCCTCTAACTAATAATAGTCCTTAGTCTAATTGAGAATCCAGTCACACTATTTTCACAACCTTATGTAAATCCTTCCTTAGCACCACGAGATAACTAACTAACAGTAAGCATTTCTTTATGAGAATGGTAGGATAAAGCCAAATCCAAACAGCATTGAGAAGATCATGACCCAATCCACACCAATTCGCATTGCAACTCGAAAAAGCCCACTTGCACTATGGCAAGCTCATTTTGTTAAAGACGCTCTTCAAGCCGCTCATCCTGGCTTGGAAGTCGAGTTGGTAACCATGGTGACCAAAGGTGACGTGATTTTGGATACACCGCTGGCTAAAGTTGGTGGCAAAGGCTTATTCGTTAAAGAACTTGAAGTTGCCATGCTTGAAGGCCGCGCCGATCTAGCCGTGCACTCAATGAAAGACGTACCTGTCGACTTCCCTGAAGGCCTTGGCCTCGTGACCATTTGCGAGCGCGAAGACCCTCGCGACGCCTTCGTTTCTAATACCTATAGCAGCATTGATGAACTCCCTCAAGGTGCGGTCGTCGGTACTTGCAGTTTGCGTCGCCAATGCCAACTGAAAGAATACCGCCCAGACATCATTATCAAAGAACTGCGTGGCAACGTGGGTACTCGACTTGGCAAACTGGATGCGGGTGAGTACGACGCTATCATTCTTGCAGCCGCAGGTCTAAAGCGCTTGAAATTGGAAGACCGAATTCGCAGCTTTATCGAACCAGAACAATCACTGCCAGCGGTTGGCCAAGGCGCAGTCGGTATTGAATGCCGCGTAGACGACGAACGCTTACTCAAACTTCTGGAGCCACTCAACCATAAAGACACCGCCGATCGCGTGTTGTGCGAACGTGCCATGAACCTAACTCTTGAAGGTGGCTGTCAGGTGCCAATCGGTAGCTACGCGCTACTTGAAGGTGATGAAATTTGGCTTCGCGCGCTCGTCGGTGAACCAGATGGCAGCGAAATTGTGCGTGGCGAAGTGCGTGGTCACCGTAAAGATGGAGAAGCGCTCGGTATCCAGTTGGCTAACGAGCTACTTGATAACGGTGCCCGCGACATTCTAACCAAGCTGTACGCAGACCACGATTAATCATGGCAGTGTTGGTCACTCGGCCGGGAGAGCAAGGCAGCGCGCTTTGCTCTCTGCTCGAAAGGCACGGCATTTCCGCACACCACCATCCGCTGATCGACATTGTTGCCGATCTCACGGACACGCACCTCACGACTCATCTCCATCAAGCTCAAATAGTTATCGCCGTTAGCCGACACGCCGTGCAATGTGCCCAGCAAATCCTAACCAGCAATGGCGCATCATGGCCGAAACAAGCGGTATACCTTGCCGTTGGTCAAAAAACAGCACACTATTTAAGCAAATGCACCCAACAGAAAGTACACTATCCCGAAGTCAGTGATAGTGAACACTTATTGCGACTTCCAGCGTTACAGAATGTAGAACAGCAGCAGGTTCTTATCCTTCGTGGTAACGGAGGAAGAGAGCTGATCAAAGATGCATTGGTGAGACGCGGAGCAAAAGTTCACTATAGTGAGACTTACAAGAGAGAATTCATCCCATTCGATCCAGTAAGCTGTGTCTCACTATGGAAAACCCTACAAATTGACCAGATCGTCGTCACCAGTGGTGAACAACTGGATTATTTGTGCAGCCAATTGACGTCAGAGCAATTGACTTGGCTTAATCAACAAGAGTTGTATATCCCCAGCCAGCGCATCGCTGACATTGCAATTCAAAGGGGGTTCACTCGGGTGAGGTGCACAGGAAGCGCATCCAACCAAGAATTACTGGCTGCTCTCCAGCCCTAGCTACACAGGATATAGGCATGACAAGTAAAAATAACGACCAAAAAAATAACGATAAAAACCTTTCCGAAGAAACCTCATCGGCACCGCTAGCTGAAAAAGACGCACCGAAAAAGGATGCTGAATCTAAAAAGGAAGCCTCTAAACCGGTTGAGCCAGCAAAACCAGCGGAACCAACAAAGGTTGAATTTGAAGAGAAGCAAGGCAAACGTGGTGTCAAACTCGGCACAGTAGCGATCATTCTTTCAATCATCTTCGGTGGCGGTCTCGCTTATAAACTTCATGAACAACAAGCCGATTACCAAACCCAAATCGCTCAGCTACAAAACCAACTAGAAAAAGCGCAAGCTTCGATGAAGCAAGAGCTAAACCAAGTTAAAGAAGAAACCATCGAGAAAGCGACCACAGTAACGCACAAAGCAGAAGTGGTGCTTGGTCAACAACAAAAGAGCATTGAAAGTTTACAACTCTCCGTCGCAGATGTGAAAGGCCGACGTCCAAACGACTGGCTATTGGCAGAGGCCGATTACCTTGTGAAGTTGGCTGGTCGTAAACTGTTCTTAGAGCATGACGTAGAAAGCGCAACTCAACTAATGGAAAGCGCAGACCAACGTATTGCCGCGCTAAACGACCCAAGCTTAGTTAAACTGCGTAAAGCGATGGCAAACGACATCACCAAACTACGCACTGTCCCATTGATTGACCGTGACGGTCTTGTTCTGCGTTTAACCGCTCTACAGCAGCAAGTAGATAAGTTGCCTCTAGCCAATGCACTACTGCCGGAAGCCCAAGCCGTTGCTCAGCATGAAGTATCAGAAGACATTTCAAACTGGCAAGATAATTTGATGACCTCTCTGAAAGACTTCTCTGAGAACTTTATTACTTTCCGTACTCGCGATGGCAACGTCATCCCATTATTGTCTCCAGAGCAGCATTTCTATTTAAAAGAAAACATCAAGGCCAAACTTGAAACAGCAATCAAAGCGGTTTACCAAGAGCAAGGCGAAATCTACACCACGTCGTTAACGACAGCTGACAAGTGGGCGATGGCTTTCTTCAATCAAGACGACAACGCGGTGAAAGAATTCAACAAAGCACTCAACCAATTAAGCCAACAAAATATTCAAGTTGAGTATCCTGCAAAACTGGAAAGCCAATCTCAGCTATCGGATGTGATTCGTGAGCGACTACGTCGTGAAGTCACAACAATGACAGGTACGGGGGATAAATAATGATTCGCCTTATTTTCCTATTTGTCGTTCTAGGTGCAGGTCTATTTGCCGGTACTCAGTTTTCTGGTCAACAAGGATATGTACTGATCTCAATAGCAAACAAGACCATCGAAATGAGCGTGACCACTTTGGTGATCTTCGTTATCGCTGCGCTAGCTGGTCTTTTCCTCCTTGAATACCTGATTAAAAAGTTGGTTTACGCAAGCTCAAACACTTGGAACTACTTCAGCGTACGTAAAATGCGTCGTTCTCGTCGCTACACCAATGAAGGCATTATCAAGCTCCTTGAAGGTGATTGGAAAGGTGCTGAAAAGAAAGTCACTCGTTGGGCAAATCACCACGATATGCCACTACTGTGCTATCTCGTTGCTTCTGAAGCTGCTCAAGGTCAAGGTGATAAAGCAAAACGCGATCATTATCTTGCATTAGCTAGCCAACAGGAGAATGCTCATCTCGCTGTCGAACTGACTCGAGCCAAGCAATTTATTCGTGATAATGAGTTCGAAGCCGCTTTCGATACCCTGCAATCGCTAAAAGGCCAATACCCAAATAACTCGATTGTCTTGAACTTACTCAAAACAACTTACATGCAGCTTAAATTGTGGCAGCCGCTGATTGACCTAATGCCACAACTGGCGAAAGCAAAGCTAGTAACGGAAGAAGAGCAAGCAGAACTGATTCAGAAAGCACAATGTGGTTTACTGCATGAAATTGCGCAACAACAAGGTAGCGAAGGGCTAATTTCTCATTGGAACAGTCTGGCTCGTAAAGTGAAGCAAGACACGCATCTTATTGCTTGTTTTGCACGTGAGCTTATCGCTCGTAAAGCCGATACCGAAGCCTTTACCGTACTAAAAGAAGCACTGAAAAAGCAGCCTGAACCAGAACTTTACCAACTACTGCCAGACTTAAACCTACCAGATATCCATCCTGTAGTAGTCTTCCTAGAAGGCGTAGTAAAGAAAGAAGCTGACAACGCAGCGGCACACAGCGCTCTAGCACACTTCTACTTCCGTCAAGAGAAATGGCAACAAGCTCAGGAGCACTTTGAAATAGCTCTAAAACTTCGCTCAGACGTATCTGACTATGCTTTCCTAGCAGACACACTAGAGAAGCAAAATCTAACCAAAGCAGCTCATGAAGTCTCTCGTAAAGCTCTGATGCTGGTTCAGCACGACTAACCAGTAACAACATTATCAAGCCGACAGTTCACTGTCGGCTTTTTATTGCCTGCCGTTTATCCATAACCATCAACACGTATTAAATTAACTAGAAACCCAGCCCCTCTCTCTTAAACCACTCGCTACAGTTTGACCCTTATCGTTTTTTCGGCTTTTCTCCACCCACGCCAATGAGCACCACTCAACAGACAAGTAATACCTATCTAAGTAAAAACATGATCCAATTGAGGCTGTCCAACAACAGAACTGATTCGCTATGGACAGCCTCAATAATATCGACTTTAAAAACTCGCAAGTCAGCAAAAATCCATTCAGATGAAAATGAGGCCACTGACCCTTGCTCATTTCAAAGATGGACACTCGCGCACACAAATCGTCAAGTTTCTCAAGGTAAGCCGAACCAGTGTCAATAAGTAGGTTTAAACCTTTCTTGAAGAAGGGCTGGAAGGACGGTAAGAAAAGCCAAGAATAGGAAGACCACCATTCTTAACTTCTGAGCAAAGAGAGCTGTTGAGCCAATACATAAAAGATAAAGCCAATGACTTTAAAATGTCAGTGTCATCAAACTTCCACCCTATTCCCAAAACTAAACCCTAGCGAGCAAGTATGGCTTTGGTTGAGGCAACGCTATTTAGCCAACCAATCTTTTACGGGTTACGACGACATCATCTCCAAAGTCTGTGATGCATGGAATCGGTTTTTGGATAGCTCCAAAAGAGTCACCAAAATGTCTTCGAGAAGATGGATAGACCTGACCAGTTAGTTTTCCAGATTGGGACAACCCCCTCTCATTTCCAACTTGCGCTGAAATAAAAAAAGCCTCGCTATTTCTAGCGAGGCTTCTTAATTGTACCGAGAGTCTGGGCCGCGACCGACTTGGGATTAAATACAAACCCCATCCAATTCTCAAACGTCAAACATGACGAAAGCCTGCAAATTTCTTTGCAGGCTTTCTGTATAGTGGCGGAGAGATAGGGATTTGAACCCTAGATACGCTATTAACGTATGCCGGTTTTCAAGACCGGTGCTTTCAACCACTCAGCCATCTCTCCACAAATTGT
>NZ_JAMZAL010000015.1:0-65378 GCF_024181925.1 Vibrio sp. Y20_XG_PY13
ATCGTAGAGCTGGGGCTAAAGTAAATTGGTCTCAATTAGACTCTGAATACATTAGCGCAAACCAACTCCGTTTTTTTGGATTTTCACTTGCAAAACGGGGCGTACCATACATTCTGTCCAGCTTCGAGCTGGCTACCTCTGGCTAGCTCAACTTTATTATCACGATGAGACGATGCTTTTATCGATATCAGACTGAAAAGCTTCTAACAATATCTTGATCTCCACGAGCGCTGCGGTAGATGTTAACTCCTTCCTTGCTATCTGTTCTTCTAACAACTCGATCTGACGTTTAGCAAGCTCAACACTTGTCTTCAGAGAAACAGCGTTGTAAACCTCTGTATAACCGTGTATATCTGCAAAAGCGAGGTCAATGTAAGTATCTAGAGAACGGAGCATTGTATGACCTGTCCACTGTTGAAGCTGCATTTTAAATGTTTGCGTATGAAGTAAATGCTTTCGGAAATCATCTTTATCATTCACTTCTTTAGTGGCAAGAATAAGCTCTTTAAGCTTATCTGTTATGAATGCATGTCTCCACAAGTGGGGATGCAATTCTCCCTCGATACCAAGCTCTTTTTTCCATAAGATCATGTATGTTGTCCATGAATCGGCGGATAAGCGATGACCTGTCTTTAAGCTAATAAAGAGATAGTCATGCTGAACTTTCTTCTTCCTCATTACCTTCTTTCGAACTTTGATGTAATCCGCAATCACTGATAATAAAAGGTGCGGTACAGGAATCTTTCGAGTGGTGTTATCGTCCTTTCGCTTCAGAGTGGTAAGAGTGAGCATACCTGTGCGTCTAGCTTCCTCGTAATCGGTCATTTTAATCAAATGAAGCTCAGACACACGACAGCCTAGTTGCTCCATTGCGGTGTATAACGCCATGTCCCTTCTGCGCTTATCTTTGTTTTTCTGAGTTTTTATAAACTCCCACACACGCAAGGCATCATCTTCCGAAACAGGGTGGCGTTTCTTGATCTCATCTTTAGTTGGTACGGCAGTGTGCGTAATTTTAGTGCCTTCAATGAACCCTTTGTGTCCTTCCTGCTTGCGCTTATAAGGTTTTTCAAGTATCTGAATTGAGTTAGCTTTATCCTTACCAATAAAAGAACTCAAATCATGAAAATCTTGGATAAACTGCAAAAAATCAAGACAGGTATGAGCAATCTTTATAACCGAATTATTACGGCGTTTTAGCTCACCGAGCGGTGTTTTCTCTGCTTGTAACGATTGAATAAAAAGGGTGAATGTTGCGTCTGTAAGCTGGCTAAATCGGCTCAATCGTGGCTGTTTTTCAATAAAGTGAACCAAGTGAATAATATCGTGTGCATATCCACGAATCGTGTCACTTTTTAAGTTTCTCACCATCAAACTATGGATGTAGGCATTGGCTTCATAGCAAGGCACATGGTTACTGTAGGTTACGAAAGGAATATCCAGTGGCTTACGAAAGACAAGCTTGCCATCAAACCCAAGATGACTCCATTGCTCAAAGTCTTTAAGCTTACGAACCGCCATCATACCTCTCCATGCAGACTGTAATTCATCTGCGCTTCAATCTTCCGATTGTGCTCTCGGTAAAGCTCCTGTCGCTCTTCTACTGTGCCCTCATGCTGCGCTATCCGCTTTAGTCTAGAGCGCAGCTCAGAGACCATAACGGTCAGTAAAGAATTGCTGCGCTGTGCTGCATCCAGCTCCGATTCAAGCTTAGAAACTTTGTGCTTTAGACCCACTACAGTTTGTTTGTTGCCTTTGGAAGCCTTCTCATTATGATGTGCAGCCTCTACCGCCAGTTTTGCATTAATACGAAGCTCATCTAAGGATAAGAAGCCTCTTTCCAGAAGTGCTTCTGAGATGCTTTTGACCGTGTTTAATGAGCATGATGTGATATTACGCTCTTGATTCTGATATTTAGCGATGCCAGATTGGGATTTGAGAGCCATCATCAGCTCCACATCATCTTTAAACTCAGCGGGAGATGTGATTATCTCTCTCAACAGCTTTTCTGTTTCAAGTACCTTGGTTTGGTTTTTCTCTAAAACTTTCATTAGCCGAATCCTTAATCAATGTCTTTGATTTTTAAAATAAGATTAAAGGTTTGAGTGGCATTGCCATCACTATCATCTATGATAAAAAACTCTGGTTCCAGTGTGATTTGCCCCTCTTCCAGAAGGTGAATAACCTCTGTTTCAATGTCCTGCTCTTTTTGAATTTGGCTAATATGAGGAACGGTTAGGTAAGACTCATCATCGTAATCTTCTACCGCTTCGCTCACTGACTCTATCGTAATCGGCGTTGAGCTATCACCTGTCAGTCGCTCTGCAATGATTTTGCGAACCTCTTCTATTCCGTCGAGCTTGGCAAGTTCAGAGGTGGAATCAACCACACCATGAACAATCACACTGGCTTTAGCCCCATTTAGTACCGCCCCAGTTTCCGATTCAGAGATATAGTGATACAGATGTTCCATGTCTGAATGTCCGAGCATCCAGCGCAGAGCATCCATGCCATCAAATCCTTTAGACCAGAAGAATGCCATTGCAAAGAAGCGGCGCAATTGATGCTGACGAACATAATTACGGCGATACTCACCGTTGTCGTACTCAACCAAGTCCGTTTCGACGTAATCACACAAAGCATCGAGGTGTGTATTGTAGGTATCGCTACTTACCTGACTTAACTGGCAATCTTTTGAGTTTAAATTATTAAATAGAGACAACTTTCCTTTGGCTAAATTTAACTCATTAGCTTTGATGTTAAATTGCTCCAGTTGCCAAATGAACCTTGCGATAGATAAGGGAATTGGTCTTTCTATTGTTGCGTTTACCCCTTTTGAGCCAGTTTTTTTTACCTTAAATATCAGGTTGTACTCTGCTTTTGCACCTTCTTTTGAAAAGGGATTTACATTAGGTGATAGATTACCATGTGACTTCAACTTGATTAATTCATCTTGTCTTCGAGCCATGATGGCACCCACCAAGACCTGTATTGCACCTTGCAGTACAGAGAACAAATCAAACAAGCTCTCATTAGCTCGAATCCGCTCAAAGCGATTTTCAACGTTTTCAGCAAAGCCTTGAACCTGTTTAATCCCTTTTCTCAAATATTCATCGCTCAGGCAATTGATGGCTTCCGTTTGAAACCAGTAACCTCGTTCCGTCCCAGACATCTCTCGATGCAACTCTTCATTCCAAGCTAGAGCGCATTGTTGCGGGCGGAGTGTGTTGGATTTTTTTGCAGCAGATTTGCTTCTTGCTTTAGACAACAGCGTTAACGTTTCGTCTAGTAAAGTAGTAGAGCCTTCCTCTGTAGGTAGATGCTCTTTGGCAAACTCATAGCACTGACGAATTAAATTAAACACAAAGGTAGGCGGCAAGGTGCGGGTACGTCCTACTCTTTTTAAGCTAACTAACTGGCTAATGTGACCTGCACTGACACGCTCGGACAAGATTGAAGGACTTGCCGCATCTTTACGCTCAAGGTTGGTATGAATCAATCGAATGGCTTCAATGTATGTCGAGATAGTCCGTTGATTCGTGCCTGTTGAGGTATCTCTATTCTCAACTGCACGATACTCTGAGTATTGGTTTGGCGCTTTGAGGTGTAGTTCTGCGTAGTTGGGGAGATTAATGTCGTGATAAAGCATCTTACCATCAAACAACAGTTTACCTAGCACAGCACTGCTGCCAGCGTATTTTATGCCTTCTCTAGCGTGATAATAACCTCGCTCAAAAAGCCAAGCGCACGCCTTCTCCCTCTCTGCTAAGGATAAGACACTTTCATCTTGCGCAATGTTTTGGGTAACGTAGGGAAACTTCTCTTTAAACGTTTGTGCATCTGCATCTGAAACACTCTGGGAAGCGTTATCAAGTAATACCTTGGTGCGCTTATCAATCTCATACACACCTTGAAAATTTCCGGGCTCAGCGTATTTCGTCAAGATGTTCAACCAGAAGTCATCATTCACATTCAGAAGGTGATATTTTGCCAGCTTCAACTCTTTCGAGTGCAGCAAGACGGCATTGATGAGAGCGATAACTTTGTTAACTTTATTATAAGCGGTTATTGGACTAATAATCTTCCCACCGTTTTCCAGCGGATTATCTGCCGCTGTGATCCAGTATTTAAAGCTGTTTAACAACTTTTGGTGTTTTTTATCCGTGAGTTTCTTACCATCATCTAAGCACACTGTATCCCAATGTATCGTTTTTGGGTGTTTGCCAAATGTCAGTACCCACTTGTTTTCAGAAAAGCTGGATTCTAACCATTCGGGCTGTCTGTCATCGTAACCGTAGATGCCAGTATGGATATTCGTGATGATATCTAATGCTCGATAGTCATCATTTGCTACTGAGAAATTGATAATATCTTCAAGAGTTTCGGCACTTAGACCATTCAAAAGCGAATGGTCTAGCACGATGCTTTCAATGAGGTTAGCAATTGAGGTATTGTCGATAGCAACACTTAACATAGCAGCGCTCCTTTAATAGTGTCAGCATTCAGTTTGTTATTGGTTGCAATATCAAGCATTCCCATCAAATCATCATCAGCACTATGCTTGCCTGAACTCAGGGTATCTAAAACAAACACTGCTGATTGATACCAGTGAGCCACAATATCTAAAAAAGATTCCTCATCATCACTACTCTCAACGACAAGGCGTATCGCCATCAAAAGCTGCAAAAGAGAGGTGGAAATAGTGTAGGTCAACTGGTCGAACGCTAAGGATTCAGATTTTTCATTATCAGTTGTGGTCTTTTGAACAAAACCGTGGTCGAAACGCTCTGGAATATTACTGATACCGTGATTGTTTAAGAGTTCCTCAATGTCCTCTGTACTCATATTCACAGCATCAAGTCGATGCACTGAATCTTTCATGGCTTCAAGTAAAATAGCGTTCTGAAACTGACGTACCCAACGTGCATTAAAGAAGTCCATGAGTGGTTTAGGAAGGTAAGAGGTCAGTAGGTTTGCATCCTTCTTTTCATGACCAAGCGCCTCGGCAACGGCATCCATTGAACGTGTTTCCAAGTAAATTTGAAAGCCTCTGTGTCGTCTGATTGAGCGTAATGAATGGATGTCAGAAATAGCTTGGGCATCTTTCAGGGTGACATCGCTGCTCTTATCAAAGAGTGTTTTATCCTGAAGCCAATCATAAAAATCATTTGCCGAAAAAAGAGTAGTATTGAGGTTGATTGGGCGCATCGCACTGGTAGTGGTTGCAGTCAAAATCATCTTTCGCCAACTCACATTCCCTTTTTGCCTCAGGTGTTCACGGCTCATGCGTGTATGCTGTATCAAGAACTCAACAACAGATTTGGAAAACTCATTAAGCACTACTTCTTGTTGCGCATTGGTAGACCCTTTGCGTGATTTGTAACTGACCGCAATGTGTTGATTACCAACTTTCTTATAGCCTACCATATTGCCATTAACATCAAATAAGTCCCACCTTGCTAACCAAGACGGTGTTATCAGAGGATGCTCCATCACAAGAAGCGTCAAAAGAACGTTCAGTGTTGAAGTGTTTGGTAAGTTTAACTCTGCGTTGAGTTGGCTAGCATTACCGTGAAACCCCAAAAATGATAGATAGTTGGTGTCTTTCGCAGCGATGCCATGTGCATAAAAGGTTGCTACGGTATTGTCTAACTTATCTGCACCGACAAAGTTTTTATATTGAGGATTATGGCTATTACTACTCAGTGGCTTGACGGAACCATTGTTCTGAAAAGCTTTATTTCTATCCTCTCGCTCTAAAAGCTCACCGAATTTCAAGAGACACACATGCTTGATATGCGCCATATCTCTTTCTACACGTTGCTGAATAATTGAAACAGCCTCTTCATCTTTAATTTTAAGTGGGATGTTAGCAAACCATCTAAGGTTTTCTGGCTGCGTAGCATTGCCGCCAATTGAAAAGGTAGGCGCTGCATCTTTTGGGTCTTTCCAGACTGGAACGATGAATGGTTTGTGAGGCTCAGCAAAAATACCCGTGTTGATAAAACACTCGGTATAATAGTTAATGGTATCTCGCCATTGAGCATGAAAATACTTTGGACAGTTCTGAGCTGCTTGGGAGCGCACAAATAGCACTTTAAACAGCTTGTGGAAAAATAGCTGCACATGATTACGACTGAGAAGGGTTTCTATTGATAGTCCGTCTCTTTCGTTATAAACAATGGAGAAACCCACAAATAGTTTTTTGAGGGTCGTCAATACGTTACCAAGAGTTGATGATTTTTGTGTAAAAGCATAGTTTTTTAGAGCGAAATGAACCTTGTTAGCAAATACTTCGCCAAAATTCACATAAAGCGTATCAAGATAAGCCTCATGTTCTTTACCTTCTTTTGATAGCACCGGCCAACCATTTAAGTAGTCAGCTTTGGCTTTATCTAACTTAAGCTTTCGGAACTGAGCTAGACAGCTCGAAACGTCTGTTGAGATTTTAGTGGACGAAAGCTTTACGTCATTGAGGTCAAGTTGCTTATCTTGCGCAATGTAGAGGAAAAGGACTTTGAGTAGATTACCGAAGGTATATCGGTGCTTGATAGTGATATCATCATTGCTATAAACAAATCCAATGAGCGACTGGAAGTGCGCATTAAGTGAACTTGAGTCATTCAGTATATCCAATACACTGTAGTTACCTTGTCCAACCAAGTAGCTGTAAGCTGCATAAACATTCAATACTGGCTGTATTTTTTTGGGGGGGATTGAGGATTCAGCAGCAAGAGTTAGGTAGTTAGAGTATTCGACTGACAATGCAGATTTTAATAATGAAAGCTCATTTAGTGTTTTTACATTCACAACCACATTCCATAGATTGACAACTCATAATAACATTAGTTGTCATAGTGATTAGTATCAATGTAAATTTAAGATATTAATTAGAATTTTAGTTATTAATATTCATCAATTTATTTAGATTTTGATAAGTTTTAATTATTGGGATTACTCGCATTTCATCAAGGAACAATAACCCATTGTGAGCCAAAGAGATCTCTCCCGGTCTTGGCACCGAGCCACCACCAACTAATGCCGCCATCGAACTGGAATGGTGCGGCGCACGAAACGGACGCGACTTCCAGTTGTGCTCATTAATCTCACTTTGCGTCAGTGATGCGACTGAAGCCGTTTCCATCGCTTCTTCGTCGCTCATCTCCGGCAGTAAGTCGCATAAACGCGACGCCAGCATGGTTTTTCCTGTACCAGGAGGACCAAGGAAAAGTAGGTTGTGGTTTCCAGCCGCCGCAATTTCTAGAGCACGCTTTCCTTGTTGCTGCCCAATGATGTCTTGTAGATCTCGACCATGTTTTTCAACCGTTTTTCGCTTCGGAGTTTGATAAAGATTGAGACGATGCTGACCACATAACTCTGCACACACCTCAAGTAAGGATTGCGCTGACTTATGTTGCTCTTTGCCCACCAGCGCCGCTTGATCGCCATTGACATGAGGCACCACCAAATGACGTCCTACTTTGCTTGCAGCCAACGCGGCAGGAAGCACACCTTTGACAGGTCTTAATCCTCCAGACAGGGCTAATTCGCCAACAAATTCGTAGTTTTTGAGCCTATCTGTCGCGATTTGCTCTGAAGCCGCCAAAATACCCAATGCGATAGGCAAATCAAAACGTCCGCCTTCTTTAGGTAAATCCGCCGGGGCCAAATTGACCGTAATGCGCTTGGCTGGAAACTGGAAATTTGAGTTGATGATCGCACTGCGTACACGATCTTTGGATTCCTTTACCGTAGTCTCCGGCAACCCAACGAGAGTAAAGCCGGGCATGCCATTACTGATATGCACTTCCACACTAACTGACGGCGCTTGCACCCCGACACTTGCCCGACTATGAATGATTGCCAGCCCCATAAACTCCCCAATCTATTGAACACTATATAAACAAATGTTTTATCTATGTGGTTATGTTATATACCGCGTCCAAATTGAGAGTTAATGTGAAAAAAGAATGACTTTTTGCTTGTCATGCAGCGGATTTGTGTGATACCACTAATGACGCAAACATTTTCGTAGAACATTACACAATACTATTTAACGAAAAAAGAACGACAGACAGATGAACCTATTCGCTCACATCAACACACTGCTAGCCCTGATTATCGTGGTCATTATTGGCACCGCGCGGGGGCTTGTGGGCGAAAGGTAACCACAAATTACAAAAAACCCCCGCGCTGAAAAGTCCGGGGGTTTTTTTACAACTACAAGTTGTCATCTGTCTAACCCTCGGACAGTTTAACGGGAAGAATGGGAGCGCACATGAAGTGCAACACACATGGCAATCGCTACGAGCCACAACGTAGCAAAGGAGGTTTACGATGACTGGTGCACAACTTGTCGTAGCCGCTTTAAGACAGCAAGGCATCAAGACGGTGTTTGGTTATCCCGGTGGAGCCATCATGCCAATCTATGATGCCTTGTATGACGGAGGTGTCGAGCACATCTTATGCCGTCATGAACAAGGGGCCGCTATGGCCGCCATCGGTATGGCTCGATCCACTCAAGATGTTGCCGTGTGCATGGCAACTTCCGGCCCTGGGGCCACCAACCTTGTTACCGGCCTAGCCGATGCTTTCCTTGATTCCGTTCCTTTGGTAGCCATCACAGGTCAGGTTGCCAGCTCTCATATCGGTACCGATGCGTTCCAAGAAATGGATGTGATTGGTATGTCTCTCGCCTGTACTAAGCACAGTTATCTCGTTACTGACATTGAAGATCTTGCGCCAACGCTAGCTGAAGCGTTTGAAGTGGCCAAAACGGGTCGTCCGGGCCCGGTCATTGTCGATATTGCGAAAGATGTTCAGCTTGCTCAAGCCCCAACAGAATTACTGCCACCTTACGTTGCACCTGAAATCGAAGACGTCAGCGCTGAAGACATCAAACGCGCGCAAGACGTACTGGCGGCGTCCACTCGCCCGGTATTGTATGTCGGCGGCGGTGTGCAGCTAGCGAAAGCAACAGATGCAGTGAGAGAGTTCTTACGTCTGAACCCGATGCCAGCGGTAAGCACTCTGAAAGGCTTAGGTACGATTGAACGACATGACCCTCACTACTTAGGCATGTTGGGTATGCACGGCACCAAAGCGGCCAACCTTGTGGTTCAAGAAGCGGATCTATTGATTGTCGTAGGTGCGCGTTTTGATGACCGTGTGACGGGCAAACTCGATACCTTTGCGCCGCACGCCAAAGTCATCCATATCGACATCGATGCGGCAGAAATCCATAAGCTTCGCCACGCAAACGCACCACTGCGAGGCGACATCAATACCATTCTTCCTCAATTGGAGTTGACTCAAGATATCTCATCGTGGGTTCACCATAGTGAAAGTCTGCGTAGCGGCTTTAAGTGGCGTTACGACCACCCTGGCGATCTTATCTACGCACCGCTGCTGCTTAAGCAGTTATCTGACATGATGCCAGACAGCGCCATCGTCTCGACTGACGTAGGCCAGCACCAAATGTGGGCAGCTCAGCACATTCAGCCACGCGATCCGCAAAACTTCATTACTTCCGCAGGCTTAGGCACCATGGGTTTTGGTTTGCCAGCAGCAATGGGCGCATCAGTCGCGCGTCCGGATGATCAGTCTATCCTTATTACAGGTGACGGTTCATTCATGATGAACGTACAGGAGCTAGGCACGCTAAAACGTCGCCAAATTCCAGTGAAGATTGTTCTCCTAAACAACCAACGTCTTGGCATGGTTCGCCAATGGCAATCACTGTTTTTCGACGGTCGCCACAGTGAAACCATTCTTGATGACAACCCAGATTTCGTGATGTTGGCAAAAGCCTTCGACATTCCGGGCAAAACCATCACCAAGAAAGAAGAAGTCGAACCAGCACTTAAAGAGATGCTAGCGAGCGAAACTTCTTACATGCTTCACGTTTTAATTGATGAAGAAGAAAACGTGTGGCCACTTGTACCACCTGGTGCATCAAACAGTGATATGTTGGAAAACACGTAGGAGACATCACATGGACAGATATTTACTCGACATCAAAGCCGACGACAAACCGGTACTGTTAGAGCGCGTTCTACGTGTGATTCGTCACCGAGGCTTTGTGATCAAACAGGTGGCCGCTACTCAAAACCACGAAAGTAAAGTAGCCAGCGTCGAGATCATCGTCGACAGCGATCGACCAATCTCGTTTTTGATCAATCAAATTGAGAAGTTGTGGGACGTTCGTAAAGTTGAGGTGCTGAAAATCCGCAACGATGAACTGCCAAATCACAACTTACAACAACACGTAAGTGCATAAGGAAGGCAACAAATGGCAACGAAAACTGCAAATTTCATTTGGTTTAATGGTGAGATGGTTCCATGGGCAGAGGCGAACGTGCATGTTCTCACTCACGCCATGCATTACGGAACCTCAGTATTTGAAGGGGTACGCTGCTACAACACACCAAAAGGCCCAATTGTCTTCCGTCACCGTGAACATGCACAGCGTTTAAAAGATTCCGCCAAAATTTACCGCTTCCCTATTCCATACTCTGTTGAAGAAATCATGGAAGCAACGCGTGAAACTCTGCGTCAAAACAAACTCGACAGCGCATACATTCGTCCATTGGGATTTGTGGGCAATGTCGGTTTAGGTGTGTGTCCTCCAGTAGGCACCGAAATGGAGCTGATCATCGCGGCGTTCCCATGGGGCTCGTACCTTGGTGAAGAAGCACTAGAAAAAGGCGTGGATGCGATGATTTCAAGCTGGAATCGCGCGGCACCTAACACCATCCCTACCGCTGCAAAAGCGGGTGGTAACTACCTTTCTTCACTACTCGTTGGTGGTGAAGCACGTCGTCATGGTTACGACGAAGGTATCGCACTGAGTGTTGACGGTTACTTGTCAGAAGGCGCGGGCGAGAACATCTTTGTCATCAAAGATCGCGTGATCACCACACCACCAGCAACCAGCGCTATCCTACCGGGCATCACTCGTGACTCGATCATGACCATTGCTCGCGGTAAAGGTTACGAAGTCCGTGAAGCTAACATTGCCCGCGAAGCGCTATACCTTGCGGATGAAGTATTCATGACCGGTACCGCAGCAGAAGTTGTGCCTGTGGCAACCATCGACAAAATTGAAGTGGGCAGCGGTAAACGCGGTCCGATTACCAAAGAATTGCAAGAAGCCTACTTTGGCCTATTTAACGGCACCACGGAGGATAAGTGGGGCTGGTTAGACTATGTGTACCCAGAGCAGCAGTAAGAAGGATTTAAGAAATGCCAAAATATAGATCAGCAACCACCACACATGGTCGTAACATGGCGGGAGCTCGTGCGCTCTGGCGTGCAACCGGTGTAAAAGACGAAGATTTCGGTAAGCCAATCATCGCCGTGGTGAACTCATTCACTCAGTTCGTACCAGGCCACGTACACCTTAAAGATTTGGGCCAACTTGTTGCTCAAGAGATTGAAGCGGCAGGCGGCATCGCAAAAGAATTCAATACCATCGCCGTCGATGATGGCATTGCAATGGGTCACGGCGGCATGCTTTACTCGCTGCCATCACGTGAATTGATTGCCGACTCAGTCGAATACATGGTTAATGCGCACTGTGCGGATGCCATGGTGTGTATCTCTAACTGTGACAAAATCACTCCAGGGATGCTGATGGCGTCAATGCGTCTCAACATTCCAGTTATCTTCGTATCTGGCGGCCCAATGGAAGCGGGCAAAACCAAGCTTTCAGATCAGATCATCAAGCTAGACCTTGTCGATGCCATGATCCAAGGTGCCGATCCAAAAGTGTCTGACGAACAAAGCGAACAGATCGAACGCAGTGCATGCCCAACGTGTGGATCGTGTTCAGGCATGTTCACCGCAAACTCAATGAACTGTCTGACAGAAGCTCTGGGTCTGTCTCAGCCAGGCAACGGCTCGCTGTTGGCAACGCATGCCGATCGTAAAGAGCTGTTTATCAATGCAGGTAAACGCATCGTTGAACTCACCAAACGCTACTACGAGCAAGATGACGAAACGGCTCTACCACGCAATATCGCGACCAAAGCCGCATTTGAAAACGCGATGGCACTCGACATCGCAATGGGCGGTTCGACCAATACGGTGTTACACCTTTTAGCTGCAGCGCAAGAAGGTGAAGTCGATTTTGATATGACGGACATCGACCGCATGTCTCGCCAAGTACCACACCTTTGTAAAGTGGCTCCTTCAACGCAGAAATACCACATGGAAGATGTACACCGTGCGGGTGGTGTTGTCGGTATCCTTGGTGAACTGAACCGTGCAGGTCTGCTGCACAATCAGTCTAAGACAGTCCTAGGACTGACTTGGGAAGAACAGCTAGCCAAATACGACATCATGCTGACCGATTCAGAAGAAGTGAAATCATTCTACCGTGCTGGCCCTGCGGGTATCCGCACCACACAAGCGTTCTCGCAAGATTGTCGCTGGGATACCCTCGATAATGACCGTGCGGAAGGCTGTATCCGCACCAAAGAAAACGCGTTTAGCCAAGATGGTGGCCTTGCCGTTCTGAAAGGCAACATCGCGCTGGATGGTTGTATCGTGAAGACTGCTGGTGTAGACGAAAGCATCCTGAAATTTACTGGCCCTGCGGTAGTGTTTGAAAGCCAGGAAGATGCGGTAGACGGCATCCTTGGCGGCAAAGTGAAAGCGGGCGATGTAGTTGTGATTCGCTACGAAGGTCCAAAAGGTGGCCCGGGCATGCAAGAAATGCTCTACCCAACCACTTATCTAAAATCGATGGGCTTAGGTAAAGAGTGTGCGTTATTAACTGACGGCCGCTTCTCTGGTGGTACCTCTGGTCTGTCTATCGGCCATGCTTCTCCAGAAGCGGCCAATGGCGGTGCGATCGGCTTGGTTCAAGACGGCGATTTGATTGCGATTGATATTCCAAATCGCAGCATCTCTCTTGAGATCTCTGAACAGGAACTTGCAGAGCGCCGCGTAAAACAAGACGAACTGGGTTGGAAACCAGCAAATCGTCAACGTGAAGTGTCTTTCGCCCTAAAAGCGTACGCCAGCATGGCAACCAGTGCTGACAAAGGTGCAGTACGAGATAAATCGAAGCTAGAGGGCTAGCCATGATGGAATCTCAACCCGAAAAAAAAGTGAATCAATCTGGCGCTGACTATCTGCGCCAAATCCTTCGCGCACCTGTTTATGAAGTCGCAACAGTAACGCCGCTGCAAGAAATGCCTCGTTTATCTGCACGTATCGGGAATAACGTGCAGCTCAAGCGTGAAGACCGCCAACCCGTACACTCGTTCAAACTGCGCGGTGCCTACAACATGGTGGCAAGCCTAACTGAAGCACAGAAAGCCGCAGGCGTGATTGCAGCATCAGCTGGTAACCACGCTCAAGGCATGGCACTGTCTGGCACCAAGCTAGGTATCAAAACCACGATTGTTATGCCAAAGACAACGCCAGACATCAAAGTCGATGCGGTACGCAGTTTCGGTGGCAATGTGGTGCTGCACGGCAGCAACTTTGATGAAGCAAAAGCCGAAGCCGAACGCTTGTCAGAACAACACGGTTATACGTTCGTGCCTCCTTTCGACCACCCATTGGTGATCGCAGGCCAAGGCACCATCGGCATGGAAATGCTGCAGCAAAATGGTCATCTCGACTACATCTTCGTGCCGGTTGGAGGCGGTGGCTTGGCGGCTGGTGTAGCGGTTCTGGTCAAGCAACTGATGCCAGAAATCAAAGTCATCGCCGTCGAACCTGAAGACTCGTCTTGTCTGAAAGCGGCGCTTGATGCTGGTGAGCCAGTGGTACTCGACCAAGTCAGCATGTTTGCTGATGGTGTCGCGGTAAAACGCATCGGTGAAGAAACGTTCCGCTTGTGTCAGAAATACATTGATGGTCATGTGGCGGTTTCAAGCGATGAAATCTGCGCTGCCGTAAAAGACATTTTTGAGGATACTCGCGCGATTGCTGAACCATCCGGGGCGCTTGCGCTTGCTGGCTTGAAGAAGTTTGTTGAGCAAAACCAACTGGAAAACAAAAACCTTGCCACGGTGCTGTCTGGCGCAAATACCAACTTCCATGGTTTACGTTATGTTTCAGAGCGTTGTGAATTAGGTGAGAAGCGTGAAGGTCTATTGGCCGTGACGATTCCAGAACGCCAAGGCGCTTTCTTTGAATTCTGTAATCTGATTGGCGGCCGCGCTGTCACCGAGTTTAACTACCGTTACAACGATGATGAACTGGCGAATATCTTTGTTGGTGTACGCCTGCAAGGTGGTCAGGAAGAGCTGGATAACATCATTCGCGATCTACGCGAAGGTGGCTACCCAGTCGTTGATTTGTCCGACGATGAAATGGCCAAACTGCACATTCGTTACATGATCGGTGGCAAGCCCTCTAAACAGCTGAAAGAGCGTCTCTATAGCTTTGAATTTCCTGAGTATCCAGGCGCACTATTGAAGTTCTTAAGCACGCTTGGCACCCATTGGAACATCAGCCTATTCAACTACCGTAACCACGGTGCCGACTACGGACGCGTTCTATGTGGTTTCGAGTTAGATGAAAGCGATTTAGCCCAATTTTCAACGCATTTACGAGAACTTGGCTACCAATGTAAGGATGAAACCGATAATCCATCCTACAAGTTTTTCTTGTCTTAATTCGCCTTATCAACACCTCGCTGCAGCGAGGTGTTTTGTTTCCAATTTACGGTTTCATGGACCAAGTGATGAGCTAATACTGAGATCGGATGATTCTTTTGACTAACACTGCAACCAATCTTGATGCAACTGATTCGGTGATCCTAAATAATCCACCATCCATTGGATCAACTTATGATCGTCATCTTTATGCCATACCAAACAGCATCGGCTCAATGGCTTGTCATCTTGCAGCAGTTTCTCCACCAGCACACCTTCATGAATAAGTGGCATCGCAATATGACGCGGCATATACCCGACTCCAACGCCATTTTTTAAACATTCAATCGCACTGTACCAATTGGGCAATAATAAACGACGCTGCTTGGCATAGTGACCTGTGTGTCGTTTTGGCAGTACGTTCGATGTGTCATCCAGACAAATCGCGGGGAACTGGCTAACAAACTCTTCGGTGAGAACCTGCTGACGTACACAAGGATGAGCAGGCGACATGACAAACGCCCAATCCAACACACCCATGTCTTTCACTTCGAAGTCCCCACCGACCGGGACCGCTGACGTGGCTCCGACGACGATGTCTGCACGACCTTGAGCGATCGCCTCCCAAGAGCCGTTAAAGACTTCCATGTTGATTTGCAGTTCCGCAAATTCAAACTCTCGATAAAAATCTTCCACTAGCGGCTTGAGCTTTTCGAGCTTCACTACGTTATCCAGCGTCAGTTTCAGCGTTGTTTTCCAGCCGTGCGCAGCGCGACGAGTTTGTGCTTTCACCTCTTCCATCTGACGCAGTAACGAGCGAGCTTCAGCCATGAATAGCTCACCCGCTGGTGTTAATTCAACTTTTCTTGGTAAGCGGCGAAATAGCACGACGTCCAAATCCTGCTCTACCTGTCGCACGCCATAGCTGATCGCCGAAGGAACTTTGTGAAGCACTTCAGCAGCGGCCGTGAAACTGCCTAACCGAGCAACCGTATCGAGCATTTCCAATGATGCTTTGGAGAACATGATTTCTGACCTTTCAAAAAATTTGATTGATAACCAACAATTTTAGCGTTTTATTTTCTCAAAATCGAAAAATAGAATAATAAGGTAAATAAATCAGGGTTGGCGCCAACTGATATTGATTAAAAAATGATTAAATAATTTGATTGGTTGAATCATGAAAATATCAAAACTACAGCTCGTTTATCTTGCAGCTTTATCTATGCTTGGCTTTGTTGCCACTGACATGTACTTACCTGCGTTCAAAGCGATGGAAATCGACTTTGCTACAGGTCCCGAACAAATCGCACTTTCTCTGACCGTATTTCTTGTAGGTATGGCTTTTGGTCAGTTGATGTGGGGATTGGCATCGGATAAATTTGGTCACCGCAATACGCTGGCCGCAGGTCTGGTACTCTTTACCATTGCCTCATTCGGCTTAGCATTCTGCGATGAAGTTTGGCAGCTACTGACACTGCGCTTTGTGCAAGCAATCGGCGTGTGTGCTCCTGCGGTTATCTGGCAAGCGATGGTGATCAAGCGTTACTCCAGCAGTAGCCAGCAAATTTTTGCCACCATCATGCCGTTGGTGGCACTATCACCAGCACTTGCACCTCAACTGGGTGTGGTTTTAGCGGATAGCTTTGGTTGGCACAGTATTTTCATCGCGTTAACACTTGTTGGCGTGGTGCTCGTTGCAGCAACCATGGCACAAAAAAACGAACAAGCCGAAATCAAACAAACCAGCATGTCTGCGGATATTAAAGCGTTACTAGGTTCAAAAACTTACCTAGGTAACGTGTTTATGTTTGCAACCGCGTCGGCAGCGTTCTTTGCTTACCTTACTGGTATGCCAGAAATCATGGCGCAACTAGGCTATGAAGCCAAAGACATTGGTCTGAGCTTCATCCCTCAAACCATTGCGTTTATGGCTGGTGGCTATTTAGGTAAAGTCGGCGTACGTAAGTTTGGTGATGAGAAAGTATTACGCCAGTTAATCGGCCTGTTCAGCGTTGCTGCATTGTTGATTTTCGTCGCTTCACAGTGGGAGCTCACGTCAATCTGGCCAATTCTTGCGCCATTCTGTTTGATTGCCGTTGCAAATGGTGCGTTGTACCCAATCGTCGTAAACCGTGCCCTAGCTAGTGCACACCAAAGCCCAGCGACAGCAGCAGGCCTACAGAATAGTCTGCAAATCTGTGTGAGCAGCTTATCGAGCGCATTAGTTGCCGCGATGGCAAGCCAAGCTCAAATGGTTACGGGCGTGGCAATCGTCATTTGTATGGGTGGCTTGTGGATGGGTTACATTCTGTCGAATCGTGAACTCTCTAAGCATTTCACTACACCTGACAACGCTCGCGTCGTCAGCGAAGATGAACTTTAAGTCTGTACTTCAGTCCACCCGATCATAATAAGAGCCGCGTAAAGCGGCTCTTTTCATTTATAAACTTTTCAGTCCCCACTTCTGAGCAGTCTGCTTAAAGAAGCCTTGTGTTTTTTTTAACTCCACCCAGTGATTGATGTAGTTAATCCAGACTTGGTCGTCTTGAGGTAACAACATGGCGATTGGAGTCGGTCTGCGAGGTGCTTTAACAGGCACAATCGCCAACTGTTTGAACTTGTTCACCAGCGTCGCCGCTTCCACATTGGAAGTCACAGACACATCCGCTCTGCGAGCCAACAGCTCTTGGAAGTCTCGCGCGGGGGCTTCAATCACGATATGCTGCGCCGATGGGAAGAACTCTTTCACCATTTTTTCTTGTACCGTACCTAACGTCGCAGCCACTTTCACATCGGGTTTATTAAAATCCTCCCAATCAGAGAATTTGGCGAGGTCTTTTTTCTGCACCACTGGCACAAACGCCAAGTAGAAATAGGGTTGGCTATAACCAGCCACCTTCGCACGCGACATGTTTAAAGACGCACTGCCAGTGATGTCGTACTTGTTGGCCGTAATGCCATTAACCAGCGTTTTCCAATCGGTGGCAACGTACTCCACTTTGACACCCAAATCTTTAGCAAGCTCGGTTGTGACATCAATATCAAAACCACGATAACTGTTCGTGGCTGGATCTTTCATTGTCATTGGATTCCAGTCCCCAGTCGTCCCTACTCTCAACACGCCTTTATCCAGAATTTCTTGAAGACGGCTCTGAGCATGAACAACTTGAGTGACCATAAGCAGACATATTCCTAGCGCAAACAAAATCTTTTTCATTTTTATTCCCTTAAAAATAATGACCTTATACGGTTTAATTATTAACCTTTATTACAACCCCATTGATAACATAGCAGTAACAATGGAAGTTTTTTAGTTAATTCAGGGAGTAAATGTGACCTTTCGAACTCTATGGCTGATTTCGCTGCTGTTGTTAACGGGTTGCTCAGATTACCAATGGGGCTGGTATGTACTCGACCCGTCAACGGAACAAGGGATAACCAACCTAAAGTTTTTAGTCGCGGGGTTTAATGACACCATTCAAGTATCACTCTTGAGTATGTGTTTTGCCATGACACTTGGGCTGCTGATTGCGTTGCCTGCACTTTCTCGCTCACCAACGCTCAAATGGATGAATCGCATCTACGTTGAGGTGATCCGCTCAATCCCAGTATTGGTGTTGCTCTTATGGGTTTACTACGGCATGCCAGTGCTGCTCGATGTCTCTCTCAATCATTTTTGGGCGGGGGTAATTGCACTGACCATTGCTGAAAGTGCGTTTATGGCAGAAGTATTTCGCGGTGGGATTCAAGCGATCAACCGAGGTCAGCATGAAGCGGCAGAATCACTTGGTTTGAATTATTGGCAGAAGATGCGCTTGGTGATTCTTCCGCAAGCATTTCGACAAATTTTACCGCCGTTAGGGAATCAGTTTGTCTACATTCTCAAAATGAGCTCTCTGGTGAGCGTAATCGGTTTAAGTGACTTAACGAGACGTGCCAACGAGTTAGTGGTTAATGAGTACTTACCGTTAGAAATTTATACCTTCTTGGTTCTGGAGTACTTGTTACTCATTCTATTCGTTTCTCAAGCAGTACGTTGGTTGGAAAAGCGTATCGCGATTCCCAGTTACTGATACTTGCACTAAAAACGACAAAGCCGCTCTCACTGGAGCGGCTTTGAGAATTTAGCTTTTAAGCTCAGGTAAAGCTTACTTTTGCTTAACTGGACGTTGCCAACCAGTGATCTTACGCTCTTTAACGCGAGTGATCACTAACTCACCCTCTTCCACGTCTTTAGTCAATGTGGTACCAGCACCGATAGTGGCACCATCAGCAATAGTGACAGGTGCCACCAGCTGGCTATCAGAGCCAACAAACACGTCGTTACCAATGATGGTCTTGAACTTATTTGCGCCATCGTAGTTACACGTAATCGTGCCCGCACCAATATTAGTGCGTTGACCGATTTCCGCATCACCAAGGTAAGTCAGGTGGTTTGCTTTAGAGCCTTCACCAATGCGCGCGTTTTTCACTTCCACGAAGTTACCGACGTGCGCGTCGTTACGTAGCTCAGCACCAGGACGCAGGCGAGTGAATGGACCGACGGTACACTCTTCACCAACGGTTGCGCCTTCAATCACACTGTAAGGACGAACGATAGTATTATCGTCGATTTCACAATCTTTCAGAACACAACCAGTGCCGATAATGACGTTATCACCCAGCGATACGTTACCTTCAATGATCACGTTTGCATCAATTTCACAATCCATACCGCACTGAAGCTCACCGCGTAAGTCAAAACGCGCAGGGTCACGTAGCATCACACCTTGTTCAAGTAGTTTTTGTGCTTGCATAGATTGGAACGCGCGCTCTAGACGAGCAAGTTGAGCGCGATCATTAACACCTTCTACTTCAATGGCATTCACTGGGTGAACCGCTTCAACGGCACGCCCTTCGTCGTGCGCAGCAGCAATAACGTCTGTTAGGTAGTACTCACCTTGAGCATTGTTGTTGTTTAAGCCTGACAACCAACGCTTCAGATCACCACCAGTCGCAACCATTACGCCAGTGTTGATCTCTTTAATTTGCTTTTGTTCTTCGCTTGCGTCTTTTTGCTCAACGATAGCAACCACTGGACCATTTTTACGAATGATACGGCCGTAACCAGTCGGGTTATCGAGCATTACAGTAAGTAACGCGATGCCACCTGTTGGTTGTGCATCAAGTAGGTTTTCAATGGTTTCAGGAGAAATCAGTGGAACATCACCATAAAGAACTAGGATCTTTTCATCGTCTTCGAAACGTGGAGAAGCCTGATCCACCGCGTGGCCAGTACCAAGCTGATCCGCTTGAAGTACCCAGTTGACAGTCTCATCTGCAAGTGTGGTTTGCATTTGATCACCACCGTGACCAAAGACTAGGTGAATGTTTTGTGCGCCAAGGCCAGTACAAGTATCGATAACATGTTTAACCATTGGCTTCCCTGCCAAAGTGTGTAGCACTTTAGGCATATTTGAGTGCATACGAGTACCTTTACCCGCTGCAAGAATCACAGCACTGAACTTCATTGAGAACCTATAGACGTTTTCTGTTAATTGGCCGTTATTTTAAACAGCTCTTTTTGAATAGTTAATGGAATTAAGTAAATTTCCAACTAAAAATAATCAAAAAGGCGACCTTAAAGGTCGCCTTTTGTCATGCAACGTTGCTAATTGAGCTTAGCGACGCTTTTTGGTCAGCTCGATAACTCGAAGCTGAGCAATGGCTTTAGCCAGTTCGCTGGCCGCTTGTGCGAAGTCCATGTCACCATGCTGATTCTGGATTTTCTCCTCAGCGCGGCGCTTGGCTTCTTCTGCTTTCGCTGCGTCTAGATCTTCACCACGAATCGCTGTATCAGCCAATACTGTAGCAGTACCAGGCTGAACTTCGACCATACCACCAGAGACATAAATGAACTCTTCGTGGCCGTGCTGTTTCACAATACGCACCATACCAGGCTTAATAGCGGACAGCAGCGGAGTGTGGCCGTGGAAAATACCCAGCTCACCTTCGCTACCGGTCACCTGAAACGTTTCTACGCGACCAGAGAAAATACGTTTCTCAGCGCTCACTACGTCTAGGTGAAAGGTTATTGGTGCCATATCGCCTCCTAGTTAGCCTTATAGCTTCTTCGCATTCTCGATAGCATCGTCAATCGTACCGCAGTACATGAACGCTTGCTCTGGAATGTCATCGTACTCACCAGCTAGTAGACCTTTGAAGCCACGTAGAGTCTCTTTAAGAGGTACGTAAACACCAGGGTCGCCTGTAAATACTTCTGCTACGTGGTAAGGCTGAGTTAGGAAACGCTCAATCTTACGTGCACGAGATACAACTTGCTTATCTGATTCAGATAGCTCGTCCATACCTAGAATCGCAATGATGTCTTTCAGCTCTTTGTAGCGCTGAAGTGTCTGCTGAACGCCACGAGCGATGTCGTAGTGATCTTGACCAACAACTAGTGGGTCTAGCTGACGAGACGTAGAATCTAGTGGGTCGATCGCTGGGTATAGACCCATTGCTGCGATGTTACGGTTAAGTACAACCGTTGCATCCAAGTGCGCGAACGTTGTTGCTGGAGACGGGTCAGTCAAGTCATCCGCAGGTACGTATACCGCCTGTACAGACGTGATAGAACCTTGCTTAGTTGACGTGATACGCTCCTGTAGTACACCCATCTCTTCTGCAAGAGTTGGCTGGTAACCTACCGCTGAAGGCATACGACCTAGAAGTGCTGATACCTCAGTACCTGCAAGCGTGTAACGGTAGATGTTATCAACGAACAGTAGTACGTCACGACCTTCGTCACGGAAACGCTCTGCCATTGTTAGACCAGTCAGAGCAACACGTAGACGGTTGCCCGGTGGCTCGTTCATCTGACCGTAAACCATCGCTACTTTAGATTCTTCAGGATTCTCAACGTTTACAACGCCCGCTTCCTGCATCTCGAAGTAGAAATCGTTACCTTCACGAGTACGTTCACCAACACCAGCAAATACTGATAGACCTGAGTGTTGAAGTGCGATGTTGTTGATAAGTTCCATCATGTTAACGGTCTTACCTACACCAGCACCACCGAATAGACCGATTTTACCACCCTTAGCGAATGGACAAACCAAGTCGATTACTTTAACACCAGTTTCTAGAAGTGCTGTTTCGTTTGATTGCTCTTCGTAGCTTGGTGCTTCACGGTGGATAGAGTAAACCTCTTCTGCACCGATCTCACCACGCTCATCAATCGCGTCACCTAGGACGTTCATGATACGACCTAGAGTTTTAGTACCTACTGGTACTGAAATTGGAGCGCCAGTGTTAACCACTTCAACTCCACGACGTAAACCATCAGAGCTACCCATTACGATACAACGAACTACGCCACCGCCTAGCTGTTGTTGAACTTCAAGAACTAGACGCTCTTTTGAGTCCGTTACGTTTAGAGCGTCATATACACTAGGTACTTCGCTCTGTGGGAACTCTACGTCGACTACCGCACCGATGATCTGTACGATCTTACCTGTAGCCATCGTTAATCCTCTAAACTATTTCGTTTTACCTAAGCTTAAACCGCAGATGCACCACCAACGATTTCCGACAGTTCTTGTGTGATCGCTGCCTGACGGGCTTTGTTGTACACAAGTTCTAGATCTTCAATCAAGTTGGTTGCGTTATCCGTTGCAGCCTTCATCGCAATCATTCGAGCCGCTTGCTCACAAGCAAGGTTCTCAACCACACCTTGGTATACCTGAGACTCTACGTAACGCACTAATAGCGTATCCAGTAGAGGCTTTGGCTCAGGCTCATAGATGTAGTCCCATGAGTGCTCACGCTGCATCTCTTTGCTGTCCGATTTAGGCAAAGGTAGCAATTGATCGATCGTTGGTTGCTGAACCATAGTGTTCACAAACTTGTTGAACACTACGTATAGACGGTCCAGTTCACCTTCATCGTATTTCTTAAGCATTACGCCAACAGAACCGATTAGGTCTTCTAGGCTAGGGCTGTCGCCAAGGCCAGAAACCTGTGCCGCAACTTTTGCGCCACCATGTTTAAAGAAAGCTGTTGCTTTCGAGCCAATCACTGCCAGCTCAATTTCAGCGCCTTTCTCTTTCCATGTTTGGATGTCTGTAACGGCTTTTTTGAACACGTTGATGTTCAAACCACCACACAGACCACGGTCTGTCGAAACGATGATGTAACCAACACGTTTCGCTTCACGCTCTTCTAGGTACGGATGACGGTACTCTAAATTTGCGTTTGCCACGTGACCGATCACTTTACGCATTGTTTCAGCGTATGGACGAGAAGCTTCCATTGCATCTTGAGAGCGACGCATTTTTGAAGCAGCTACCATTTCCATCGCTTTCGTAATTTTCTGCGTGCTTTTAACACTACCGATTTTATTACGTATCTCTTTTGCGCCGGCCATCGTTACTCTCCGTTAGTTGGTGGCAGAAACTGCCACCGACCTAATTACCAAGTTTGGGTTGCTTTGAAGTCGTCAGTCAGTTTCTTCAACTGAGCTTCGATTTCATCGTTGTAAGCACCAGACTTGTCGATCTCAGCTGCTAATTCAGCGTATTGACCGCGAGCGTACGATAGTAGAGCCGCCTCGAAATCTAGAACTTTGTTCAGTTCTACATCATCAAGGTAACCGCGCTCTGCCGCGAAGATAACTAGTGCTTGGTCAAATACAGACATTGGAGCGTACTGCTTCTGCTTCATTAGTTCTGTAACTTTTTGACCATGGTCTAGCTGTTTCTTCGTTGCTTCATCAAGGTCAGAAGAGAACTGAGCAAATGCTGCTAGTTCGCGGTATGCAGCTAGTGCTGTACGAATACCACCTGATAGTTTCTTGATGATTTTTGTCTGAGCTGAACCACCTACACGAGATACTGAGATACCTGGGTCAACCGCTGGACGTACACCTGCGTTGAATAGCTCAGTTTGTAGGAAGATCTGACCATCGGTAATCGAGATTACGTTAGTCGGTACGAATGCTGAAACGTCACCTGCTTGAGTTTCGATGATAGGAAGAGCAGTCAAAGAACCAGTCTTACCTTTCACTTCACCGTTAGTGAAACGCTCTACGTACTCTTCGTTTACACGAGCTGCACGCTCTAGTAGACGTGAGTGTAAGTAGAATACGTCACCTGGGAATGCCTCACGGCCTGGTGGACGTTTTAGTAGTAGAGAGATCTGACGGTAAGCTACCGCTTGTTTAGATAGATCATCGTAAACAATCAGTGCGTCTTCGCCGCGATCGCGGAAGTATTCGCCCATCGCACAACCTGCATATGGCGCTAGGTATTGTAGCGCTGCAGATTCAGAAGCAGATGCAACAACAACGATAGTGTTTGCTAGCGCGCCGTGCTCTTCTAGTTTGCGAACTACGTTAGCGATAGTCGATGCTTTCTGACCGATTGCTACGTAGATTGAGAAAATACCAGAGTTTTTCTGGTTGATGATCGCATCGATCGCCATTGCTGTTTTACCAGTCTGACGGTCACCGATTACAAGCTCACGCTGACCACGACCGATTGGGATCATTGAGTCAACTGATTTGTAGCCAGTTTGTACAGGTTGGTCTACCGATTTACGGTCGATTACACCTGGTGCGATCACTTCTACAGGTGAAGTCAATTTCGCTTCGATTGGACCTTTACCATCGATAGGCTCACCCAGCGTGTTTACTACGCGGCCTAGTAGTTCTGGACCAACTGGCACTTCAAGAATGCGGCCAGTACCTGTAACTTTCATGCCTTCCTTAAGGTCAGCATATGGGCCCATTACTACCGCACCAACCGAGTCACGCTCAAGGTTAAGTGCCAGTGCATAACGGCCACCCGGTAATTCAATCATTTCACCTTGCATCACGTCCGCTAGGCCGTGGATGCGGATGATACCATCGCTTACCGATACGATAGTACCCTCGTTGCGAGCTTCACTAACAACTTCGAAAGATTCGATACGCTGTTTGATCAGATCGCTAATTTCCGTGGAATTAAGTTGCATGCTCCAATCCCCATTAAGACTGCAATGCATCGCTCAGGCGGTTCAAACGACCACGCGCTGAGTCATCGATGACTAGGTCTCCGGCTCGAATAATAACCCCACCAAGTAGGGTCTCATCTACACTGCAATTCAGCTTCACTTTGCGTTCAAGACGCGCTTCAAGTTTGCTGCCAATATTTGCAAGTTGTTCATCAGAAAGCTCTGATGCTGAAATGACTTCAACATCGATTTCTTTCTCATGCTCTTTCTTCAGAATGAAGAATTGCTCACAAACATCAGGAAGGGCCGCTAAACGACCATTCTCAGCCATAACCTTAAGAAGGTTTTGACCGTGCGCATCAACTTGTTCGCCACAAACTGCAACAAAGATTTCTGCCATTTTTTCAGCAGAGAATGAACTGGTTAGAAGCTCATTCATTTGTTCGTTTTTGGCAACTTCAGCAGCAAAAGACAGCATTTGACCCCATTGGTCTAGCTGGCCCTTATCTACCGCAAAGTCGAAGGCTGCTTTAGCATAGGGGCGTGCGATTGTAGTCAAATCAGACATATGCGCCCCCAGACTTAAAGTTTTGCAGTAATGTTGTCGAGAATATCTTTTTGCGCATCTTTATCGATTGTACGCTCAAGGATTTTCTCAGCACCAGCTACAGCCAGAGTAGCAACTTGTTTGCGCAGCTCATCGCGTGCACGATTACGTTCAGCTTCAAGTTCTGCTTCCGCTTGCGCTAGGATTTTCTGGCGTTCTGCCTGAGCTTCCTCGCGAGCTTCATCAATAATTTGAGACTTACGCTTGTTCGCTTGTTCGATGATCTCAGTTGCTGTGCGCTTCGCTTCTTTCAACTGATCAGAAGCGTTGGCTTGTGCTAGATCCAAGTCTTTAGCAGCACGTTCAGCTGCTTGAAGACCATCAGCAATTTTTTTCTGACGTTCTTCAATCGCTTGCATCAATGGTGGCCATACATACTTCATGCAGAACCACACAAATAGTGCGAACGAGATTGCTTGACCTAGCAGAGTTGCGTTTATGTT
Organism: Vibrio sp. Y20_XG_PY13; assembly: GCF_024181925.1. Classification (NCBI taxonomy): domain Bacteria; kingdom Pseudomonadati; phylum Pseudomonadota; class Gammaproteobacteria; order Vibrionales; family Vibrionaceae; genus Vibrio; species Vibrio sp. Y20_XG_PY13. Next base: position 25,641 of record NZ_JAMZAL010000015.1, read on the forward strand.
CACAACAGCTACCCCTCTATTTGGACTTAGTGTTAATCAGTGACAAGCTAAAGCTTGTCCCGAGTTAAAGGTGATTAACCTAGTTGACCAACGAATGGGTTTGCAAATGTGAATAGTAGCGCGATTACGATACCGATCATTGGAACCGCATCAAGTAGACCTGCGATGATGAACATCTTAACTTGTAGCATAGGAGCCATTTCTGGTTGACGTGCTGCACCTTCTAGGAATTTACCACCTAGTAGTGCGAAACCAATCGCTGTACCAAGAGAAGCAAGACCGACGATAATACCTACGGCGATTGCAGAAAAGCTCAGTAAAGTTTCCATTACTATCTCCAATTTATAGTTGTTGGCTTAGTGCCCAAATAAAAAGCTTAAAAAATTAATGATCAGAGTCTTCGTGTGCCATTGACAGGTAAACAATTGTCAACATCATAAATACGAAGGCTTGAATCGTAATAACCAAGATATGGAAGATTGCCCACGGTAGTGAACCCATCCATTGTAAGTACCATGGTAGCATTGCCGCACAAAGAATGAATACAACCTCACCCGCAAACATGTTACCGAATAGACGCATACCAAGTGAAAGAGGTTTCGCAAGTAGCGATACCACTTCGATCAGTAGGTTAAACGGAATCATCAGTGGGTGATTGAATGGATGTAGTGCAAGTTCTTTTGCGAATCCACCTAGACCTTTCACTTTGATGCTGTAGTAGATCATCAATGCGAAAACGCCTAGAGCCATAGCCATGGTGATATTCACATCAGCAGAAGGTACGACCTTAAGGTAAGGAATACCTAGCCAATGCTCTGCTGGGTATGGTAAGAAGTCGATCGGGACTAAGTCCATCACGTTCATCAAAAATACCCAACAAAAGATAGTCAGTGCTAAAGGCGCGATCAGTGGGTTGCGTCCATGGAACGTGTCTTTGACGTTATCGGCGACAAATTCAACGATCATTTCTACAGCACACTGAAGCTTACCCGGTACACCCGCTGTTGTTCTCTTTGCTACTTTGTAAAAAATTCCGAGGAAGATTAAACCAGTAAACCAAGAAAAAAACAGGCTATCGATATGTACGTTCCAGAAACTTGTCTCCGACCCTACTAAGCCTAACTTATACAGCGATAGGTTAGAAAGGTGGTGGGCAATGTATCCGGACGATGTTAGCGCTTCACCTGGCGCAGCCATAACTCATCCTATTTTTTGTTGTTAATGAATAGCACTGGTGCACAGATATTAATACCTAGTACCAGCAAATAGGTTAGTTTGAGGGGAACGAGTTCCACCTGCATATACATGTAGGCAACGTAGAACAGTGCAACCGTGATGAGAATTTTCAGTACTTCGCCCGTGTAGAAGGACGCAGCGATGCGCTTGGCAGCGCGAGCCCCACTAAACATAAAAGCACATAGCGCGAATACTGCATTGGCGACAACAAAGATGCCACCACCAATCAACGCTGAAATTCCCCATTCAGGATTTACGGCTACCGCCATTCCTGCTGCCACAAAAATAACCGCGCCAGACTGGATCATTAACAATTGCCTTGCGAGCTCTCGTCCTGGTCTAGCTAACGCAGCTACCATGTATTCGTACCTCTAGTAATATCCACTTCGCACTAATTCTCTATGTGCAGGGAAATTGGCGAAAATTATACGTTCAGTCGGAGTTAATGCAATTATATTGCATCAAAAACTTACAGTTTTGTTTACAAAACGACAACTTTCGCACAAAATTCGATTAATTAGATTAATTGACCTAAATCAATTATCTCATCTAGGCCTCTAGCTTGGCAATTAGTTGATCTAATTTGTGAGGCTCATCAATACTTATCGTCAACTTCGCTTTTCCGTTTGCAGAACGGCTTAAGGAAACCTTCGCATCAAGTAGTTGACTCAATTTATGCGACATTTGCTCGGCTTCGGTATCTTCTTGTTGAGCTTTTTGCTCATTTTGTGGGGCTAAGCACTTTTTTACTAACTGTTCGGTTTGTCGAACCGTCATTTGCTTTTTTGCCACCATTTGAGCCACTTCGACTTGCTGTTCACCTTCCAGTGCCAGCAGCGCACGAGCATGACCCATTTCAAGTTGTTTCTCCGCCACCAAGCGTTTGACGTCGGCATCCAATTGGTTGAGACGCAACAAGTTACTCACGGTAGTTCTTGACTTACCAATCACATCCGCCACTTGTTGATGCGTTAGCGAGAACTCATCTTGCAGGCGCTCCAATGCTTGCGCCTCTTCAATCACATTCAAGTCTTCACGCTGAATGTTTTCGATCAAAGCCATAGCAATAGCTGCGCGGTCTTCAACTTTCTTAACCAAGCAAGGCACGCGTTTCAAGCCTGCTTGTTTAGCGGCACGCCAGCGACGTTCGCCAGCGATGATCTCAAACTGTCCGCCAACAACCTGACGAACCACGATCGGCTGGATAATGCCTTGCGATTGAATAGAAGCCGCTAATTCTTCAAGCGCTTCAGGTGCCATATCTTTACGCGGTTGGTAGATCCCCGGCTGCAATTGGCCAATGGCTAATTCAGTGAGTTCACCGTCTGCTGACAAGGCTTGGCTTTGCGATGCAATTTGCTGTTTTTCACGAGCAAACGAACTGGTCGACAACAACGCATCCAGTCCTTTTCCTAGACCACGCTTAGACATGGATTGAATTCCTTAGGTTAGAGTTAAACTGGGATTTCTTCGCGGCGGAGCATTTCGCCCGCTAGAGCAAGATACGCTTTGGCGCCGGCTGAGTACTTGTCGTAGTACATAGCTGGTTTACCGTGACTTGGGGCTTCTGCCAAACGCACATTACGCGGGATGACAGTACGGTAGACTTTATTGCCAAAGTGCTTTTTAAGTTGGTCGGATACTTCATTAGACAGGCGGTTGCGCGGGTCGTACATCGTACGCAGTAAACCTTCAATCTTGAGGTTTTCGTTTACCACAGCCGCTAACTTGCTGATCGTATCCATAAGAGCAGTTAAACCTTCTAACGCAAAGTATTCACATTGCATCGGCACCAGCACAGAGTCGGCTGCAGCCATAGCATTGATTGTAAGAAGGTTTAGAGAAGGAGGACAATCAATAAAGATGAAATCATAGTTATCGCGAACTGTCGACAGTGCGTTTTTCAAACGAACTTCTCGCGCGAACACTTCCATCAATTTGATCTCAGCTGCCGTTACGTCTCCGTTGGCAGCAATTAGATCGTACTTCCCTGTCGTTTGAGTACAGACCACTTGATCAAATGGGGTTTCCTCCACCAAAAGATCGTATGCGGTGGCGTCAACCATGTATTTGTCGACACCACTGGCCATCGTAGCATTGCCTTGAGGGTCGAGATCGATCACCAAAACCTTGCGCTTTGTTGCCGCCATCGAAGCCGCTAAGTTAATGCACGTTGTTGTTTTGCCGACCCCACCTTTCTGGTTGGCGATTGCTACAATTTTACCCACGACTACCTCGCTAATTTTCCTTGCGCGATAAGATTACTAGATGACGATCGCCTTCCAACTCAGGAACAGCTAAAGATATGATCTCGGTCACACTACACCATTCAGGAAGCAGATCCATTTCATCTTTAGGGTGCTGTCCTTTCAACGCAAGAAAGACGCCGTTTTGTTCTTTCGGCAAATGGTGGCACCATTCCACCATGTCCGTCATTGAAGCAAAAGCTCGACTCAAAACGCCATCAAATTTTTCTTCCGGTTGGAATTCTTCGACGCGACTTTGAATTGGTGTCACGTTTTTCAAACCTAACGTGTGGACAACTTGCTTGATAAAACGGATGCGCTTACCGAGGCTATCGAGCAGAAAGAACGTTTTCTCCGGATGCATGATCGCCAAAGGAATACCTGGCAATCCTGGGCCAGTGCCCACATCGATAAAACGTTCACCTTGCAGATGCGTGCCGACCACGATGCTATCAAGGATATGTTTCACTAACATCTCTAGAGGATCGCGAACCGAAGTTAGGTTGTACGCTTTGTTCCATTTATCGAGCAGCTCGACGTAACCGACTAACTGCTCTCGTTGTTTTTCTGAAACGTCTAAATCGGTCTGTGCAATCAGTGAATCAAGCTTGGTTCGTAGTGCACTCATTACTCTTCCTCGCCTTTTTTCAGCAAGCCGTGCTTCTTCAGATGCACAAGAAGAATTGAAATCGCAGCAGGTGTAATGCCGGAAATACGCGAAGCAATGCCAATACTTTCCGGTTTGGCTTCGCTCAGTTTCGCAACCACTTCGTTCGACAAACCTTTTACGTCTTTGTAATCCAAATCCGCAGGCAGTTTTGTGTGTTCGTGGCGAAGTGATTTTTCGATCTCTTCTTGCTGACGCTTGATGTAACCGTCGTATTTCACCTGAATTTCTACTTGTTCTGCCGCTTGTTGATCTTCAAGAGCAGGAGCAAAGGCATCAAGTTGAGTCAATTGTGAGTATGAGATCTCTGGACGACGCAAAAGATCCTCACCACTTGCTTCACGCGCCATTGGCGTTTTCAGCAGTTGGTTCAGTTCATCAATGCCCGCCGAGTTTGGGTTTACCCAAGTAGACTTCAGACGCTGACGCTCGGTTTCCATGTTCTCGATTTTTTCGTTGAAACGCGCCCAACGCACATCATCAATCAAGCCAAGTTCACGAGCTTTTTCTGTCAAACGAAGGTCGGCGTTGTCTTCTCGAAGCAATAGGCGGTATTCCGCGCGAGAAGTGAACATGCGGTACGGTTCTTTGGTACCCATGGTCGACAAATCATCAATCAGAACGCCCATGTATGCTTGGTCACGGCGCGGGCTCCAGCCTTCTTTGCCTTGGCTGTACAAGCTTGCGTTCAAGCCCGCCATTAAGCCTTGTGCCGCAGCTTCTTCGTAGCCTGTTGTACCGTTGATTTGGCCAGCAAAGAATAGACCACTGATGAATTTAGTCTCGTAAGTTTGCTTCAAATCACGTGGATCGAAGAAATCGTACTCAATCGCGTAACCAGGACGAACAATGTGTGCGTTCTCGAAGCCTTTCATTGAACGAACGATTTGAACTTGAACATCAAACGGCAAGCTGGTGGAGATACCATTCGGGTATAACTCGTGCGTGGTAAGACCTTCAGGTTCAATGAAAATTTGGTGGCTGTTCTTATCCGCAAAGCGCATCACTTTGTCTTCGATAGACGGACAGTAACGCGGGCCAATGCCTTCGATCACACCTGCGTACATTGGGCTACGATCTAAGTTATTGCGGATCACTTCATGAGTTTGTTCATTGGTATGCGTAATGAAACAAGGAATTTGACGCGGATGGTGTTCGCGCTTACCCATGAATGAGAAAACTGGTGTTGGGTTGTCACCGTGTTGCGCTTCTAGCACTGAGAAATCAACAGTGCGAGCATCAATACGTGGTGGTGTCCCCGTTTTTAGACGATCCACTCGGAATGGCAACTCACGTAAGCGATCCGCCAATGCGATCGATGGTGGATCCCCAGCGCGACCGCCTGAAGAACTTTCCATACCAATGTGGATCTTACCACCCAGGAAGGTACCTACGGTCAGCACAACCGCTTTGGCATGGAACTTAAGGCCCATTTGAGTCACAACGCCAACAACGCGATCTTGTTCAACAATCAGATCATCAACCGATTGCTGGAACAGGGTTAGGTTTGGCGCGTTTTCTAATGTGTTGCGTACGTACGCTTTGTACAGAGCGCGATCGGCTTGAGCTCGAGTAGCTCGTACTGCAGGACCTTTCGAAGCATTTAGTGTACGAAATTGAATACCTGCATGGTCGATAGCTTCTGCCATCAAACCGCCCATAGCATCCACTTCTTTTACTAAGTGGCCTTTACCGATACCACCAATCGCCGGATTACAAGACATCTGGCCTAATGTATCGATGTTATGGGTAAGGAGAAGAGTTTTTTGTCCTGTGCGTGCAGATGCGAGCGCGGCTTCCGTTCCTGCGTGTCCGCCACCGACAACAATGACGTCAAAGTTTTCGTGATAAAGCATGAACTGACCTCAGGTATTCAAAGGATTTAATGGACAGATAAAGGAGCAGTATTTTACCTGCTTTATGCCAGAGAGAAAATCGTTTTCTCGTTTTTCCGTTTTAGGCTTCAAGATAAATATATATAAGATCTATATATATGATCTTTTATTGGATCTATTATTAGGATCGACTACTTCTGTGGATAAGTGAAAAATGATCAACAAGATCATGGATCTTCTTTGGATCATATCTTGTGATCATGGTTGGATCTGATCGAGGATTACCTGGGATCAAAAATGGGGTTTATACACAGGGGCTAAAATAGATCAAAGTTGTTATTTGGATAACTAAAGGAAAACCACTGGATCTTACCTGACTTATCCACAGATGGTTTGGGTGTTTTTTGTTCAGTTGAAAAGATTTTTTCTACGGAAGGTTATTCACAGAGGGAAAATCAGAGCCGCATCGCGACTCTGTAGGAGATGAATCTGGGGTTAAAAGCGCTCGATATTTTCTTTTAACCATGCTTCTGCAGCATCTTCTGGGACGTCATGAGCCAGTACATCAATCAACAAGCAATCTGCAATCGGCGTTGCGCCAATATCTTCTAACAAGTTGTAAGCGTGCTTACCGGCAGCGCAGAACGTATCGTAGCTCGAATCACCAATCGCAATGACTGCAAACTTTACGTCGGCCATCTTAGGTGGCGTATTTTGCAATGCTGCGATGAAAGGTTGAATATTGTCTGGATATTCCCCCGCACCGTGGGTGGAGGTGATCACAAGCCAAGTCCCTTGGTTATCGATCTCGTCTAATGACGGTTGGTTGTGGATCGTGGTTTCAAATCCTTGTTCAACGAGCAGATCGCTCAGGTGATCACCGACGTATTCCGCACCACCAAGAGTGCTACCTGTAATAATGTGGATCATACTTCTTCCTTTTGAATGCAATGGACACGATGTGAGTCGCGAATGGATGTGTCCATATAAAAAGAAACGCGGCACTAAAACAAGGTTTTGTGCCGCGTATTGGATTATTTACCGATACAGAATGAAGAGAAGATGCGCCCGAGTAGGTCGTCAGAGCTGAACTCCCCGGTTATCTCATTCAGATGCTGCTGAGTGATGCGTAGCTCTTCGGCAAGGATTTCACCTGCCATATAGCCTTCAAGCTGCTTTTGGCCGATTTGCAGATGTTGAGCTGCACGTTCTAGTGCATCCAAGTGACGACGGCGCGCCATAAAGCCACCCTCAGTATTACCTGAGAAACCCATGCACTCTTTTAGGTGGTTACGCAGCGCATCGACACCCGCCCCGGTTTTTGCTGAAAGGCGAATCAGAGTAGGATCGTTCACATGACAGATCCCCATATCTTCACCTGTTTGATCCGCTTTGTTGCGGATCACCGTCATGCCAATGCTTTCTGGCAGGCGATCGACAAAATCGGGCCAAATTTCTTTTGGATCGGTGGCATCGGTCGTTGTGCCATCCACCATAAACAATACGCGGTCGGCTTGCGCGATTTCATCCCAAGCGCGTTCGATACCGATTTTTTCGACTTCATCAGAAGCGTCACGCAAGCCAGCAGTATCGATGATGTGCAAAGGCATACCGTCAATATGGATGTGCTCACGCAGCACGTCACGCGTGGTACCTGCGATGTCTGTTACGATTGCGGACTCTTTGCCCGACAGCGCGTTCAGTAGGCTTGATTTACCTGCATTGGGACGACCAGCAATTACGACTTTCATGCCTTCGCGCATGATCGCGCCTTGGTTCGCTTCTTTGCGTACCGCATCGAGGTTATCGATGATAGCTTGCAGATCTCCTGCAACTTTACCATCGGCAAGAAAATCGATTTCTTCTTCAGGGAAGTCGATGGCCGCTTCCACATAGATGCGAAGATGAATCAGTGATTCCACCAGCGTTTGAATACGCTGCGAGAACTGGCCTTGTAGCGATTGTAGCGCCGATTTCGCTGCTTCTTCAGAGCTAGCATCAATCAGGTCGGCAATCGCTTCTGCCTGAGTCAAGTCCATCTTGTCGTTCAAGAACGCACGTTCCGAGAACTCACCAGGACGGGCTGCTCGTACGCCAGCTATGCCCAGAATACGTTTAATCAGCATATCCATGACCACAGGGCCACCGTGACCTTGCAGTTCTAATACGTCTTCGCCCGTGAACGAATGTGGGTTAGGGAAGTACAGGGCAATGCCTTGGTCTAGCACGGTGCCATCTTCCGCTTGAAATGGCAGATACTCTGCGTAGCGAGGCTTTAGCGTCTTACCTGTGACTTCTAGCGCCACTTGATTGGCCTTAGGGCCAGAAACACGAATAATGCCGACACCACCACGACCGGGTGCGGTAGCTTGAGCGACAATCGTATCTGTAGTCATAATCTTGCCTTTTGAGCTGGGCTCGGTGGAGCCATCACTATTAATTAGCTGAATTGTAATCAGCCAAAAACAAAAAGGCGACCTTTTGGCCGCCTTTCTTATTCTTTTGTTAAAGGTTACTTAGTGTGTAAGCCTTTTTTCTCCAGCGCTTTGTAAATCAAGGTTTGCTGGATCAGAGTAACGATGTTCGACACCAACCAGTACAGAACTAGGCCTGATGGGAAGAACAAGAAGAAGAAGGTAAACATAACCGGCATGAAGGTCATGATCTTCTGCTGCATTGGATCCGTTACGGTTGTTGGGCTCATCTTCTGGATTAGGAACATTGAAGCACCCATCAGTAGTGGCAGGATGTAGTAAGGGTCCTGCGCTGAAAGGTCATGAATCCAACCGAAGAATGGAGAGTGACGAAGCTCAACCGATTCCATTAGCGCCCAGTATAGTGCGATGAAGATAGGCATCTGTAGAACAAGAGGAAGACAGCCACCCAGTGGGTTTACTTTCTCTTTCTTGTACAGTTCCATCATCTCTTGGCTCATGCGTTGACGGTCGTCGCCAATACGCTCACGCATAGCTTGCAGCTTAGGCTGTAGCATGCGCATTTTCGCCATAGACGTGTATTGCGCTTTCGTTAGTGGGTACATTGCACCACGAACGATGAAGGTCAAACAGATGATTGCCACACCCCAGTTACCCACGAAGCTTTGGATGAAAGCAAGCAGTGAGTGAAGTGGTTTAGCGATGAACCATAGCCAGCCGTAGTCCACAACTAGGTCTAGGTTTGGTGCCACTGCTGCCATTTCTTGTTGTAGCTTAGGACCAACCCAAAGTGTTGCTTCAAACTTAGCTTGGTCACCCGTCGCGATCGTTTTGTTCGGCATACGTACGCCGATATCACCTAGGTTGCCAATTACGCGAGTGTAAAGGTTAGTACCTGGTTCGTTACGAGGGATCCAAGCAGCTGCGAAGTAGTGTTGGATCATTGCTGCCCAACCTTGGCCATCTGCTAGGTTGATAGACAGGTTGCGATCCTGCATATCTTCAAAGCTGTATTTTTTGTAACGAGTATCTTCAGTTGAGTAAGCACCGCCACGGTAGGTTGGCATTGTGATGCTACCACCAGCGTCCATTAGATTTTGACGTAGGTGTGCGTACATACCGAAGGTTGCGTTGTTACCAGAGTTGTTCGCTACATCGTATTCAACGTTCAGCGCGTAGCTGCCGCGTTTTAATACGTAAGTTTTTGTGTATTCGATGCCGTTTGCAGTAAATGTCATCGGAACGCGTAGTTCGTCTTGACCGTCAGCTAGAGTGAAGCTGTCTGCGCTCACATTGTAGTGAGGACGGTTAGAGCTGCTTAGATCGATACCTTGAGGACCAACAAGACCGCTTTGTGCGATGAATTGATGACCTTGTGTGTCTTTTAGCAGAACGAATGGGTCTGATGAATCAAGTTCAGCAGAGTATTGGTTTAGGTCGGCATGTACCACATCGCCACCAACGGTGTCGATCGACAGAGTTAAAACATCAGTCGTTACTGTGATAGTTTTTGCAGAAGCTTGCTGTTGACCAGGAACTGGGTCCAGCTCATCAGCAAAAGATGGTGCAGGTAGAGTGCTGCTTGATTGAGCCTGTTCAACCGCTTGAGGTGCTGGATTCTTTGCGACTTGCCATTGTTGAAATAGCAAGAAAGAAACCAGTGCCAGAGCGATGAGCAGGATATTACGTTGAGAATCCATCGTTAGTTATCTCTGTCTTGTTTTTGGACTGGTGGAACGGGGTCATACCCCCCTTCATTCAAAGGGTGGCATTTTAATAGACGTTTGCCTGATAACCAACATCCTTTTACAAAACCGTGAGCTCTCAAAGCTTCTAGCGCGTAAGTGGAACAAGTTGGTGTGAACCGGCAACGAGGACCAATCAGAGGGCTGATAAACCAGCGATAAAGATAAACGAGCCCAATGGCTATCCACGTGAAGGGCGAGACAGGCGTTGCCATAGCTTATCAAACAACTTAAAAATTTCCTCATTGCTTAAATCTTGCGCGCTTTTCTTCGCGATCACAACAAAATCTTTGTTTGGAAGTTGATGTTGAGAGTTACGAAAGCTTTCACGAGCCAAACGCTTAAAGCGGTTACGACCGACAGCAGTTTTGATTTGCTTTTTCGGAACAGCTAAACCTAATCGTGGATGAGAAAGTTTGTTATTACGAGCAATGATGGTGAAATGAGGCGAGCCAGCTCGGTGAGCTTGCTGGAAGACGTTTTGATAATGCTCGGGAGTTAACAAGCGTAACTCCCGATTAAACGCGTACGTGTTCAAAATAAACTAGCGATTATTTTGATAGGCGCGCACGGCCTTTTGCACGACGTGCGTTGATAACTTTACGACCGTTCTTAGTTGCCATGCGAGCACGGAAGCCGTGAGTACGCTTGCGCTTTAGAACTGTAGGTTGAAAAGTGCGTTTCATGATAATTACCTTTACTGATCAGTAGTTTTAGGTTCTTGTTAAACCCGGCGTGGGCATCTGTTTTCTTTATAAAGAAGCTCTTTATATAGAGAAGAACAACCGACGCCTCTCAACAAAGAGGCGGAATTGTAATCACACTCACATAATGTGTCAATGACTCAATGAGTACGAAATTCCGGCCGGGCGATTATACGTAGTGTGAGTAAAATCTCAAGGATCAATCGATCCTGTTGCTTGATCGTTACTCTATTCCTACTTGGTTAAGGAATTTTTTCAAACGAGGATCTTGTGGATTATCGAAAATATCCTGTGGAGAACCTTGTTCGACGATGTTGCCTTCCGCCATAAAGATCACCCGATCGGCGACTTCTTTAGCAAATTGCATCTCGTGTGTTACCACCAGCATGGTTTGATGCTGATTGGCTAACTTCTTCATTAATGAGAGAACTTCACCGACCCATTCCGGATCCAGTGCGGAAGTTGGCTCATCAAAAAGTAACAGTTCTGGCTGTAACGCCATAGCGCGGCCGATGCCGACACGCTGCTGCTGGCCACCAGATAGAGCTGCCGGGTAGCTGTCACCTTTCTCGCCAAGGCCAATATCATCCAGAATCTGCTGTGCACGAGTCAGAGCTTCCTGTTTCTTCCAGCCACGCACGGTAATCAAACCTTCGGCAATATTCTGGCGAGCCGTCATGTGCGCAAAAAGGGCATAGTTTTGGAAAACAAACCCAGTACGGCGACGCAGCGCCAAGACTTCGGCTTTGGTGTGCTTTTGTGTATCGACAGAGATGTCGTCGATAGTGATACGACCTTCGTCGGCCTGCTCAAGGAAGTTAACGGTGCGCAACAGGGTCGACTTACCCGTACCGCTAGAGCCGATAATCACGATGATCTCACCCTGTTTGATATCGAGATCAATGCCTTTCAGGACTTCAGTATCGCCAAAGCGCTTGTGGATATTTTCTAATTTGATCATCGTACGTACGCCTTATTCAGTTTCGCTTCAGCCCAAATTTGTACTCGAGTCAGAATCACCACCACGCCCCAGTAAATCAGAGCAACGGCTAGGAATGCTTCAAAGAAACGAAAGCTTGAAGAGGCTTCCATTTGCGCTTTAGCCATGATTTCTGCCACGCCAAGCGTAAAGGCTAGGGAAGTCGACTTAATCATATCAATGAAGTAGTTCATCAATGAGGGCAGTGCTACTCGTGTTGCTTGTGGCAGAATCACGCGACGCATCGCTTGTGGCGTTGTCATGCCGACCGATAGGCTCGCTTCCATTTGGCTACGATCAATACCGATGATTGCAGCACGAATACTCTCGGCCATATAAGCGGCAAAGTGCAACGTTAAACCAATTACTGCGGCAGAAAATGCATCGATACCCACCATCACAGGGAAGATTTGTGGCAAGCCGTAATAAAGCAGGAAAAGTTGTACTAACAGTGGGGTACCACGGAAGAAGCTGATGTACAGTTGACTCAATTGGTCGAGAACTGGCAGCTTAAATACGCGAATGTTCGCCAAAATGACGGCTAAAATCAGTGAAAAGACCAAGCCCCATGTGGCCATTTCCATGGTTGTGCCAAGATATTTGAGCAATATCGGCAGCAGTTCCAACATGTAATTAAAATCAAATCCCATTACGGCTTACCTAAAGGCTAGAGAAAAGAAAAGGTGGAAAACAATGTTCCACCTTCACATGAGTTTATTTTAGGTCGAGAGTTGCGATTGTTCGCATTCTCGAAAGCAAAGTAGCATTACTTCGTGATGTCAGCACCAAACCACTTCACTGAAATCTTTTCTACTGTACCATCTGCACGCATCTCTGCTAGTGCTTTATTCACTTCCGCTTGTAGCTTCTGACCTTTTTCATTGTTGACGAAAGGCCATGCGTTTTGAATGGTTTCAAACGGTTCACCAGCCAGTTCTAGTGGCAGACCTGTTTTCTTGATCAGTTCTAGCGCGGACAAACGATCCATCACGAAAGCGTCTGCACGGCCAAGCGCAACATCATGCTCGATACCAGTGTCGTAAGTTTTGATGTTGATTTTGCCATCTTTGTCGTATTGGCGTAGTAGCTGCTCAAAGTTAGAACCTAGATTAACCGCAACGGTTTTGCCTGCTAGATCGTCTACACCTTTGATGCTGTCGTTGCCTTTACGTACCGTGATTTGCGCGCCGTCGATCACATAAGGGTCTGCAAACAGGTATTTCGCTTTGCGCTCATCTGTCATGGTGATTTGGTTTGAGATTGTATCGATGCGGCCAGTTTCTAAAAGACCAAATAAACCTGAGAAGTTCGACGTCACGTATTCGATCTTGTAGTCGTTACGCTTACCGATCTCATCCCACATATCCACCTCAAAGCCTTGTAGCTTGTCTTGCTTCACGAAAGTGAATGGGAAGTAACGGCCAGACATGCCCACCTTGACTTCAGTTGCGGCAGTGTCGACTGCCGCTTGAACTGTCGCGGCAGATAGTGCGATGGCTGCAACGGCAACCTTAACCCAGTTTTTCATAATACATCTCCATATTTTTATAGTTAGAAATACTACTGTTAGTTAGCTCAATTAAATAAATAACCAAGAGCAATAACCTAGACCAGAGAGTAATAAGTTCTCATTTGGTTTAGATAATAGACAATTTGGCAAGGAGGCGATGGAAAAACGATCGAATTAAAGCGAAAGGATCGAAAAAAGAGGCGCTGGAAAGAAAATAATACACAGAGTTATCACCAATCTGTCGATCTCGCTAAATTTGCCCAAATGTGGATCAATGTGTGGGCAAATTTGGGGCAAGGTGTGTTGATCTCACCAAGTTTGGCGAAATAATTGTGAATAACTTAGATCTTATTCACTTGATCGTCGATCAATTGCTGGCGATCTTGGTTATCAACAGGTAAAATTGCCAGTCTTTTCCGATAATTCAATTACTCAGTGGGGGCACCGTGTCATCTTCGCTTTGGCTGCAATGTTTGCAGCAGCTTCAAGAAGAGCTACCAGCTACAGAATTCAGTATGTGGGTTCGTCCGTTACAAGCGGAGCTCAATGACAATACTCTCACTCTATTCGCGCCAAACCGCTTTGTGTTGGATTGGGTGCGTGATAAGTATCTGAACAGCATTACTCGTTTACTGCAGGAATACTGTGGTAACGACATCCCGAATTTACGCTTTGAAGTGGGCAGTCGCCCAGTTTCTGCGCCTAAGCCAGCACCGACACGTACGCCGGCGGATGTGGCTGCGGAATCTTCAGCGCCTGCGCAGTTGCAAGCACGTAAACCTGTGCACAAAACATGGGATGACGACCCTCAAGCGATTGCAGCGATCAATCACCGCTCAAACATGAACCCAAAACATAAGTTCGACAACTTCGTAGAAGGTAAATCGAACCAACTGGGTTTGGCTGCGGCGCGTCAGGTATCGGATAACCCAGGAGCTGCCTACAACCCACTGTTCCTTTACGGTGGTACTGGTCTAGGTAAAACTCACTTGCTTCACGCTGTGGGTAACGCGATTGTGGATAACAACCCGAACGCGAAAGTGGTGTACATGCACTCTGAGCGTTTCGTGCAAGACATGGTAAAAGCACTGCAAAACAATGCGATTGAAGAATTCAAGCGCTACTACCGCAGTGTGGATGCACTCCTTATCGATGACATCCAATTCTTTGCCAACAAAGAGCGCTCACAAGAAGAATTCTTCCATACCTTCAACGCATTGTTGGAAGGTAACCAACAGATCATCCTAACTTCTGACCGTTATCCAAAAGAGATCAGCGGGGTAGAGGATCGTCTGAAATCGCGCTTTGGTTGGGGTCTAACGGTTGCGATCGAGCCGCCTGAACTAGAGACGCGTGTGGCGATTTTGATGAAGAAAGCTGAAGACCATCAAATTCATTTGGCTGACGAAGTCGCGTTCTTTATTGCAAAACGTCTGCGTTCCAACGTTCGTGAGTTGGAAGGCGCGTTGAACCGAGTCATTGCCAACGCGAACTTTACTGGCCGCCCAATCACCATCGACTTCGTTCGCGAAGCGCTGCGCGATCTGCTGGCGCTGCAAGAGAAGTTGGTGACCATTGACAACATTCAAAAGACGGTTGCTGAGTACTACAAAATCAAAGTGGCGGATCTGCTGTCTAAACGTCGTTCTCGCTCCGTTGCACGTCCTCGTCAATTGGCGATGGCACTGGCTAAAGAGCTAACTAACCACAGCTTGCCAGAAATCGGTGATGCGTTTGGTGGCCGAGACCATACGACCGTTTTGCATGCATGTCGCAAGATTGAGCAGCTGCGTGAAGAGAGCCACGATATTAAGGAAGATTACTCGAACTTGATTCGCACCCTGTCTTCTTAATCGGTTAGAATAACGGTATTCTAAGCAAATCAATTTTTGAGCTGACAGCGTAAAGAGCCAAGCATGAAATTTACTATTGAACGTAGTCATTTAATCAAACCGCTACAACAGGTTTCGGGCGCTTTGGGTGGCCGACCAACCCTGCCTATTTTGGGCAACCTACTGATTAAAGTAGAAGAGAACGTGCTATCAATGACCGCGACTGACTTAGAAGTGGAATTGGTGAGCAAAGTGACTCTAGAAGGGGATTTCGAAGCGGGTAGCATTACCGTTCCTTCGCGTAAGTTTCTCGATATTTGCCGTGGCTTGCCAGACGATGCGATCATCACTTTCGTGTTAGAAGGCGATCGCGTGCAAGTTCGTTCTGGTCGCAGCCGTTTCTCACTGGCAACGCTACCAGCGAATGATTTCCCGAACATTGAAGATTGGCAAAGTGAAGTTGAAGTATCACTGAGCCAAGCGGACCTGCGTACGCTTATCGACAAAACTCAGTTCTCGATGGCAAACCAAGACGTACGTTACTACCTCAACGGTATGCTGTTTGAAATCGATGGCACGACACTGCGTAGTGTGGCGACCGACGGTCACCGTATGGCAGTATCGCAAACTCAACTAGGTGCTGACTTCGCCCAAAAGCAAATCATCGTGCCACGCAAAGGTGTGCAGGAATTGGTTAAGCTGATGGATGCGCCAGAGCAACCTGTCGTTTTGCAAATTGGCAGCTCAAACGTGCGTGCAGAAGTGAACAACTTTATCTTCACGTCTAAACTGGTTGATGGCCGTTTCCCTGACTATCGCCGCGTATTACCGCAACATACCAACAAAACACTGATCGCAAGTTGTGATGAATTGCGCCAAGCGTTCTCGCGTGCTGCGATTCTTTCTAACGAAAAGTTCCGTGGTGTGCGTGTTAACTTAGCGGGCAGCGAAATGCGCATTACGGCAAACAACCCAGAGCAGGAAGAAGCCGAAGAGATGCTGGATGTGACCTTTGAAGGTGACCCAATCGAAATCGGCTTCAACGTTAGCTACGTGTTGGATGTGCTGAACACGCTACGTTGCGAGAAGGTACAAGTGTCGATGTCGGATGCCAATGCCAGTGCATTGATTGAAAATGCCGACGATGACAGTGCCATGTACGTGGTGATGCCAATTCGTCTATAAGCCAACTGAATGCCTCTTTCTCGTCTCATCATTCAGCAGTTTCGCAACATTAAAGCCTGTGATATTCAGTTATCAGCAGGCTTTAACTTTCTTATTGGACCGAACGGTAGTGGCAAAACCAGTGTCCTAGAAGCGATTTATTTACTCGGGCATGGTCGCTCATTCAAAAGCTCTCTCACTGGTCGTGTGATTCAAAATGAGTGTGATGAACTGTTTGTTCATGGTCGTTTTTTGAACTCGGATCAATTTGAGCTACCTATCGGCATTAATAAGCAGCGCGATGGCTCGACAGAGGTTAAAATAGGCGGTCAATCTGGGCAAAAATTGGCGCAATTGGCGCAAGTGTTACCGCTGCAGTTGATACATCCAGAAGGGTTTGATTTACTGACGGATGGTCCAAAACATCGCCGTGCATTCATCGATTGGGGCGTGTTTCATACCGAGCCAGCATTTTATGATGCATGGGGTCGTTTTAAGCGTCTCAACAAACAGAGAAACGCGTTGTTGAAGACCGCGAGTAGCTATCGTGAGCTCAGTTATTGGGATCAAGAGATGGCGCGTTTGGCGGAAAACATCAGCCAGTGGCGGTCACTGTACATTGAACAGATGAAAACCGTCGCAGAAACGATCTGTCAGACATTTTTGCCAGAATTTGAGATCCAATTGAAGTATTATCGTGGTTGGGATAAAGACACTCCATACCAAGAAATACTAGAAAAGAATTTCGAGCGTGATCAGTCTTTGGGGTACACCTTTAGTGGCCCAAACAAAGCTGATTTGCGCATTAAAGTGAATGGAACGCCCGTTGAGGATGTTCTGTCACGCGGTCAGTTAAAGCTGATGGTGTGTGCGTTGCGTGTGGCGCAAGGGCAACATCTTACAGCGATGACCGATAAACAATGCATTTACCTAATTGACGACTTTGCGTCGGAATTAGATAGCCAACGTCGCAAGCGTCTTGCAGATTGCTTGAAAGAGACAGGCGCACAAGTATTTGTAAGCTCTATCACTGAAAACCAAATCGCCGACATGCTCGACGATAATGGCAAATTGTTTCATGTGGAACATGGCAGGATAGAGTCAAACTAGAAGAGAGAAACTCATGTCTGAAAATTACGATTCATCGAGTATTAAGGTACTGAAGGGTCTGGATGCGGTACGTAAGCGTCCAGGTATGTACATCGGGGACACGGACGACGGCACCGGCCTTCACCACATGGTTTTCGAGGTGGTGGATAACTCAATTGATGAAGCGTTGGCAGGTCACTGTAAAGACATCGTTGTGACAATTCATGAGGACAACTCGGTTTCCGTTAGCGATGATGGTCGTGGCATTCCAACAGAAATGCACCCAGAAGAAAAAGTATCAGCAGCAGAAGTTATCATGACCGTACTGCACGCTGGTGGTAAGTTCGATGATAACTCGTACAAAGTATCAGGCGGTCTTCACGGCGTGGGTGTTTCGGTAGTAAACGCACTGTCAGAAAAAGTGGTACTAACCATCCATCGTGGCGGTCATATCCACACGCAAACTTACCGTCATGGTGAGCCTGAAGCGCCTCTAGCGGTTGTGGGTGATACGGATAAAACCGGTACACAAATTCGTTTCTGGCCAAGTGCAGAAACTTTCTCTAACACTGAATTCCATTACGACATCCTAGCAAAACGTCTGCGTGAGCTATCGTTCTTGAACTCAGGCGTTTCTATCAAGCTTATTGATGAGCGCGAAGCGGACAAGCAAGACCACTTCATGTATGAAGGTGGTATTCAAGCGTTCGTTCAGCACTTAAACACCAACAAAACACCAATCATCGAGAAAATCTTCCACTTCGACTTAGAACGTGAAGACGGCATCTCGGTAGAAGTGGCAATGCAGTGGAACGATGGTTTCCAAGAGAACATCTTCTGTTTCACCAACAACATTCCACAGCGCGATGGTGGTACTCACCTTGCTGGTTTCCGTGCGGCACTAACACGTACGCTAAACAGCTTTATGGATAAAGAAGGCTTCTCGAAGAAAGCGAAAACAGCAACGTCAGGCGACGATGCGCGTGAAGGTTTGACAGCCGTTGTTTCGGTAAAAGTGCCTGATCCAAAATTCTCGAGCCAAACTAAAGATAAACTGGTTTCTTCTGAAGTAAAATCAGCGGTTGAATCGGCGATGGGTGAGAAGCTATCTGAGTTCTTGGTCGAAAACCCAAGCGAAGCGAAGATGGTTTGTTCGAAAATCATCGATGCAGCACGTGCACGTGAAGCCGCACGTAAAGCGCGTGAAATGACTCGTCGTAAAGGTGCGCTAGACTTAGCAGGCCTACCAGGCAAACTTGCAGACTGTCAGGAAAAAGATCCGGCACTCTCTGAACTATACATTGTGGAGGGTGACTCTGCGGGTGGTTCAGCTAAGCAGGGTCGTAACCGTAAGAATCAGGCAATCCTACCGCTGAAAGGTAAGATCCTGAACGTAGAAAAAGCACGTTTCGACAAGATGTTGTCTTCGCAAGAAGTTGCAACGCTTATTACAGCACTTGGCTGTGGTATCGGTCGTGACGAGTACAACCCGGACAAACTGCGTTACCACAACATCATCATCATGACCGATGCTGACGTCGATGGTTCGCACATCCGTACGCTACTGTTGACTTTCTTCTACCGTCAAATGCCAGAGCTTATCGAGCGTGGTTACGTGTATATCGCTCAGCCACCACTATACAAAGTGAAGAAGGGTAAACAAGAGCAGTACATCAAAGATGAAGAAGCGATGAACCAGTACCAAGTATCATTGGCATTGGACAACGCATCACTGCACGTAAACGCAGAAGCTCCAGCTCTAGCTGGCGAAGCGCTAGAAAAACTGGTTCAACAATACAATGCAGGTATCAAGCTTGCTGATCGTATGAGCCGTCGTTACCCTCGCGCCTTAGTGCATGAGCTTATCTACACATCTCGTCTAACGGCTGAGCAGTGTCATGATGCAGCAGCAGTAGAAGCTTGGACAAAACAACTTGTTGAGCAACTAAACGCGAAAGAAGTGGGTGCAAGCCAATACAGCTACGAAGTGGAGCTGCACGCAGAGCTTGGTTTGAGCCTGCCGAAGATCATCGTTCGTACACACGGTGTGACTCACGAGCACGCGCTAAGTGTTGATTTCCTAAACTCAAAAGAATACGGCAAGCTGGCAGACCTTTCTGAAGTCCTAGACGGTCTTCTAGAAGAGGGCGCGTACATCAAACGTGGTGAACGTACTCTGCCAGTATCAAGCTTTGCTGAAGCACTTGAGTGGTTGGTTAAAGAATCGATGCGTGGTCTAAGCCGTCAGCGTTACAAAGGTCTAGGTGAGATGAACCCAGATCAGCTTTGGGAAACCACAATGGACCCAGAGACGCGTCGCATGATGCAAGTAACGATTGAAGATGCGGTAGGCGCAGACCAATTGTTCACAACGCTAATGGGTGACCAAGTTGAACCTCGTCGTCACTTCATCGAAGAGAACGCACTGAAGGTTGCAAACCTAGACGTGTAGCGACAAGCATTTTTAGATAGAAAAAAGCAGCGAGCCATCGCTGCTTTTTTGTTTCTTGGTGGTATGAAAATCACCACTTTATGCCAAGACTTTGGCTTTTCTGCTACTAACTACCAGAGGCTTGAGTAGCGGCACCATTTTGTTTCTCTTTTCTGTTTTTCTTGCCATTTTGTTCGCTTGAGTGCTTTTGCTTTCTTTTTCCTGCTCGCTATAGTGCTGTAGAGCTTTCCAATCATACGAGGTTAGAAAACATGGTGACGATTTTCCTGAACTAAGCCGGAGGTGACGCACTTCCGGTTCAATGCACTGCAATTATCTGTAAGACAAGGCATTAAGAAGGAAAATATCATGTTTGAACGCTGGTTCACTGCGTACTGCTTGGCGCTGCGAACTTGGTGGTTAACCAGTCGCTTTTTAACCTATCAATCACCACTAAGATTACTGTCGCTGTTTGAAGCCTACGAACAGCAAACCCAGTGTCGCAACTTAGCCAGAATTGCGATTGGCGACACCGTTCGCTTAGTGGATCTTGACCGCTCCTATCAATATCGCATGACGTTAGTTGATTCACGTAAGAGCCAACCTCTTGCGGGGATGCTAGCTGTTGATTCGTACTTAGGTTCCCGATTGTTGGGGCGCTCTCAGGATGAGGTCTTAGAACTCGAGATATTCAACCAGCGCCGCTGCTTTGTGATTACCGAAATCATTCATCAATCACAGCCACCGCATCTGGTGTGTAGCTGTATGTTATGTCAGTAAAATAGAGGTGAAGTCATGAGTAAAAAAGACAAGAAGCAACCCCAGTTAAGCTTGAAAGAAAAACGTAAGTTGAAGCAAGAGAAAGCGGCCGAGCAAGGAATGGTGAAAGCGCGTAAACCATCTCGCAAATAAAAATTGCGGCTTATAAGCCCGCCGTAAGAGGTGGGCTTTGTATTGTTGTCGCGTAGGAAAAGCGAGCTTAATTTGAGGTCTTTGATAGGCGAGTTGAAATTTTTTTCATTTTGTCCCTTGAAAGCGATTTTTGATGACCTTATATCTAGTTGTGAAGAGGATGACTGGCTTGCTAGAGACTAGAAGACCAGCCCTCTGGAATCGCTAAAACGAGATCGCTCAAAAGAGGATATGGTGTTTTAGCACACAACTTAAACCTTTAGATTCAATATCATGTCTCCGAGCCAAACCAAGGCCAGTGGAATGATAAGAATCTCTTAGTTCGGCGTCGGTTTTTGCATAAACACGCCAGTAGGATGAAGTTCATCCGAACTAAGACTATTGCTTAATTAAGAGGATAGATTTATGCGTAACGTAGATTTCTCACCACTATACCGTAATGCAATTGGCTTTGATCGTCTGCTAAACCTGATGGAAGCGAATACAGCGAAAAATACTTCTGGCGGTTACCCTCCGTACAACATCGAGCAAAAAGATGAGCACAACTACCGTATTACTATGGCAGTTGCTGGTTTCTCTGAAGACCAACTCGATCTAACTCAAAATGAAAACATGTTGATCGTGAAGGGCGAGCGTAAAGCAGAAGAAGGCAAAAACTACGTGTACCAAGGCATTGCAGAGCGCGATTTTGAACGTAAGTTCCAACTAGCGGACTATGTAAAAGTGACTGGCGCTTCAATGGAAAATGGCCTATTACACATTGACTTGGTTCGTGAAATTCCAGAAGCAATGCAACCACGCAAAATTGCTATCGGTGGCAACAACCTGCTAGAAAGCAACTAATCAGCAAGTTATTTGCCCTATAGAGTGAGAAAGAGCGCCAGTTGGCGCTCTTTTTAATTTGTGTCTTTGATGCGGGAGTTTGCTTTACTGACCTTGTTGGTAAGCCTTTTCGACTTCTTCCGCGATAATCGCGATACCTTTCTGCATCATCTCATCGTCTTGAACGTAGTTCATGCGCAAGCACTGATGAGCATGGTCCCACTCGTCTTTCTGACCAATAAAGAAGTACTCACCCGGAACAATCAATACGCCACGCGCTTTCAAGCGTTGGTACAACTCCATTGTCGTAATTGGCAACTCATCAAACCACAACCACAAGAAGATCGCTCCTTCAGGTTTGTGGATACGGAATCGCTTGTCTGTAATCGCCTGTTGTAGCAGTTCTACCGCGCGTTGTGATTTCTGCTTGTAGAACGGCTTAATCACCTCTGAACTCAGTTTGAGTAGATCGCCTTTAGCGATGATGTGGTTTGCCAATGCTGGGCCAACACTGCCTGGCGCTAAGCTGATGATGCCATTCATATTGGTGAGTGCTTGGGTGATTTCTTCACTTGCAATCACAATCCCACATCGCACACCCGGCAAGCCAAGTTTTGATAAGCTCATGCACAGGATGGTGTTTTCATTCCAGAACGGTTCGACATCTTCAAAAATGATGTTCGGGAACGGCAAGCCGTACGCATTGTCGATAATCAGTGGGACGTTGTTCTCGCGCGCCAACTTGTCCAGTTTACGCACTTCTTCGTCAGTCAGTACGTTACCTGTTGGGTTGGTTGGGCGAGATGCACAAATTGCTGCGACGGAGTCATCGACGGTGAGCTTTTCAAAATCAACGTGATATTTGAATAGGCCGTTGTCGAGTAGCTCTATTTCTGGATGGTACGAAACAAAAATGTCTTCATCGATACCTGCATCACCGTAGCCAATGTATTCCGGTGCGATAGGCAACAGGACTTTTTTGTGCGAACCATCTGGCTGCTGACCAGCAAACAAATTAAATAGGTAGAAGAACCCGCTTTGGCTGCCATTCGTCAGGCTAATATTCTTCTCACTGATGTCCCAGCCGTATGTTTCACGAAACAGCTGAGCGAGCGCTTTGACGAACACGTCTTTACCCTGAGGGCCATCATAATTAGTGAGCGCGGCGACGAGTTCGCCACTGGCGAGCATTTCTTCACTGGCTTGGTGAAAGTAATCGAGCATGGCAGGAATGGCGGCCGGGTTACCCCCACCGAGCATGATGGCACCTGGCGTGCGTAGGCCATCATTCAAATCGTCCATTAGCTGCGTAATACCTGAATACTGATTAAATTTTTCACCAAACTTTGAGAACTGCATGCTTACATATACCTAATTCATTGTGATTGCTTTATGTGTCTTGATTGCTGACGAAACATCAGCTTATAGAGTAATACTTGACCTTACCCTAATGTTATTACGACGCAAAGTGTGAATTTACTCGAAGAAGAAAAAAGTTTGTCATCAGACCAGATGGAGAGGATTTGGAATTAAAAAAGGGAAGCGAAATGCTTCCCTTGCTGGTGGAGTGAGTCGGTTATTCGCCAGTGTAAACAATCAGTACTTTGTCGTCTTGGTATTGGCGTTCGAATGCGTAGTAGCCTTCTTGATTACGAGTGATGTGCTTACCTTGAGCAACCGCTGGGTGGCGTTGACGGAATTCGCCCAATTTCTGCCAATGTTGTAGTAAGTCTTCACGCTCGCCATGAATCTTGTCCCATGGCATGTCGGA
Organism: Vibrio sp. Y20_XG_PY13; assembly: GCF_024181925.1. NCBI lineage: Bacteria > Pseudomonadati > Pseudomonadota > Gammaproteobacteria > Vibrionales > Vibrionaceae > Vibrio > Vibrio sp. Y20_XG_PY13. The sequence goes on from NZ_JAMZAL010000015.1 coordinate 49,019, forward strand.
ACGTGTACCTTGGGTCGGATCGGATCCAGTCACGCCAAAGTCACGGGCAATCTCATCGCCATAGTAGATTTGTACTGCACCCGGTGCCAGCATTAACGCATTGGCGGCGCGAGCTTGGTCATCAAAGCTGCGGCTGCGTGCCGACCAAAACAGTTGAGTATCGTGCGAAGACAGGTAACTCAACACGTTGAACTCAGGATCGGAGTTAATACGTTCTGCATAGCGGCGGTAATCATTATCAAGTTGAGCGAAACACTTTAGCGCTTTTGGAGCCACGTCAGATTGGAACTCGAAGTTGATGATCGAATCGAAGCCGTTATCGAAATACGGGCTCTTCACCACGCTGTGTGCCCACACTTCGCCGGTCATCCAAAATGGAAGATCGTCTAGTGCTTTGTCGGGGTGTTTTTGTTTCCATTCGGCGAGGGCTTGAGTGGTACTTGCTTTGAGCTCTGCCCAGGCTTCCATCTCAACGTGTTTGGCGGTATCGACGCGGAAGCCATCAATGCCGTAATCACGTACCCAATCCGATAGCCATGTGATCAGATGTTCTCGTGGGGTTTTCAACTCATCTTGCGCATTGGTGTTTTTATTGCGGAAGAAGTTTGGTAGTCCGGTTTTCTGCGTCGATTCGGTTTTGAGATCCGGTAGGTAGTTCAAAGACATGGTGATGTCGTTGTATCCCGGCGCATCGTAATCGCCAATGTCGGTGCGAATCCAATCTTTGCCCCACCATTTTTCCCACGCTTCACTATCACCGTATTTGATGTAGTCGTTGAAGCTGTGCCAGCTTTGTCCTGATTTTGGCTGCCAGTCGGTCCATTTTTCACCAAGTACTTGTTTGGCTTCTTGGTCATCAAGGTAAAGCTGACCAAATCCAAATTCTTGCATGTCAGCTAATGTGGCGTAGCCGGTGTGGTTCATGACCACATCCCAGACTACTCGGATGCCTTTCTTGTGGGCGGTATCGATGAAGGTTCTCAGCTCATCTTCGGTACCCATGTTGGCATCAAGCTTGGTCCAATCTTGGTGGTAGTAGCCGTGGTAGCCGTAGTGTTTAAAGTCGCCTTTATCGCCGCCGCCAACCCAGCCGTGGATTTGTTCCAGTGGTGAGGTTATCCAGATTGCATTCACACCAAGTGATTCGATGTAATCGAGTTTTTTCGTTAGACCCGCTAAGTCACCACCGTGGAAGGTACCAATCTCATATTTGCCGTCTTTGCTGCGACCGTAGCTGTTGTCATTGTCTGGGTTACCATTGTAGAAGCGGTCGGTCATGACGAAGTACACCGTCGCGTTATCCCAGTTGAACGGTTTATCGGCTTGCGTTTCAACCTCTTCTAACAGCAATAGACCTTGGCTCATCGGGCCTGGTTGCATGGTTACGCTGCCATTGGCGACGGTGGTTTCTTGCCCGGTTAAGGCGTCACGAACAACAGTGCCATCAGTAAAGGTTTGGGCTACGTTGATGGTTTTAGCTGTGTCGGTTGCAACAGGGCAAGAATAGGTGATGTCCTGACTTTGTTTTGGTTTGATTTTAACGGTTAGCTCATTGGTGTCTGGATTGAGCGTGAAGAGGTAGGTATTGGCTTTGAAAATGCGCAGCGGCATAGATGTGTCGGTTGCGCAGTTATCCATTTTTAATGGTGTATTGAATTTGATGCGGCTTTCTTCCGCTAGCGCAAAGCTGTTACCACAGGTTTGTTTGCTGTCGGCAATGGTAAAGGTGTAGTTGCCTTTTTCTAGTTTTTGCTCTGCGACGAGTAAACCGTCTGAGTTTGGTTCGAAGACGGCAGTATCGTCTCCAACGCTTAATACGATGGCATTTTCTGGAATTTGGCTGCAGGCGCTCAGTAGGCCGATAGAGAGTGCGAGAATTGTTTTTTTCATTGTGTCCTTCCCCCGAATAAACAACCCAGTTATAGCAAAACTGTGCCTCTACAATCCGAGCTCTGCACCAACAAGTTCAACGCGTCTCACCCTACAAATTTTTGCCTTGTTCACAAAATGAATAATAAGAACCGGTTATCTCCGTTTGAAGGCAACAAAAAAGGGAAGCTGACGCTTCCCTTTTGCTTATCTCTTAATCACTTCGAAGAGTAATGAATTACTTTTGAAGCAAAGAAATGTCTGCGATCTGTAGGAACAGGTTACGCAGGTTGTTTAGCAGTGTCAGACGGTTCTTCTTAAGCGCTTCGTCGTCTGCCATTACCATTACGTTATCAAAGAACGCATCCACTGGCTCACGTAGGTCAGCTAGTTTGCTTAGGGCTTCTTGGTAGTTACCGGTTGCAAATGCTGGCTCTAGCGCTTCTGTCATTACTTCAACGCTTTCTGCTAGTGCTTTCTCTGCGTCTTCTTGTAGAAGTGCTAGGTCAATTTCTTCTGCTAGTTCGCCGTCGAATTTCGCTAGGATATTACCTACACGTTTGTTCGCTGCTGCTAGAGACTCTGCTGCTTCTAGTTCACGGAAGTGAGAAACCGCTTTAACACGTTGGTCGAAGTCTGCTGGTTTCGTTGGACGACGCGCTAGTACCGCTTGAATGATGTCTACGCTGAAGCCTTCGTCTTGGTACCAAGCACGGAAACGACCAAGCATGAATTCAATCACGTCTTGCTCAACGTTTTCGTTGGTTAGACGCTCACCAAACAGTGACTTCGCTTTCGCTACTAGGTCAACAAGATCTAGGTTGTAGCCGTATTCAACGATGATACGTAGTACACCTAGAGATGCGCGACGTAGTGCGAATGGGTCAGAACCTTTAGGTGCTTGACCAATACCGAAGATACCTACGATAGTGTCTAGCTTGTCTGCCATTGCAACTGCGGTTGAAACGCCGTTTGATGGCAGTTCATCACCTGCGAAACGAGGCATGTATTGCTCGTTCAGCGCGACTGCAACTTCTTCTGCTTCACCGTCGTGACGAGCATAGTGCATACCCATCACACCTTGAGTATCCGTGAATTCGAATACCATTGAGGTCATTAGGTCACATTTTGCTAGTAGACCAGCACGCTTTGATTTCTCAACGTCAGCACCGATTTGCTCAGCAATGTAGCCTGCAAGTTCAGTGATGCGGTCTGTTTTGTCTTTGATCGTACCCAGTTGCTGTTGGAAGATCGCTTGTTCTAGCTCAGGCAGACGGTCGATAAGCGGACGCTTACGGTCTGTGTTGAAGAAGAACTCTGCGTCAGCAAGACGAGGACGAACCACTTTCTCGTTACCTTCAATTACGTAACGAGGCTCTTTTGATTCGATGTTCGATACGAAGATGAAGTTAGGTAGTAGCTTCTTGTTTTCATCGTAAACAGGGAAGTATTTTTGGTCACCTTTCATAGTGTAAACCAACGCTTCAGAAGGCACTTTTAGGAACTCTTCTTCAAACTTCGCTGTTAGAACTACTGGCCATTCAACCAGAGACGTTACTTCTTCGACTAGGTCATCTTCTAGGTCAGCGATACCGCCAACCGCTGCTGCTGCTTTTTGTGCGTCAGCTAGGATGATTGCTTTACGCGCTTCGTAATCTGCCATGACTTTACCGCGCTCTTCTAGGATTGCAGGGTATTGCTCAGCAGAATCGATAGTGAACTCTTTTTCACCCATGAAGCGGTGGCCACGAATAGTGCGGCTTGATGCTACGCCTAGGATCTCGCCTTCGATTAGGTCGCTGCCCATTAGCATGGTTAGCGTCTTAACTGGACGGATAAATTGAGTCGTTTTGTTACCCCAGCGCATTGGTTTTGCGATAGGTAGGTTGGCTAGTGCTTTTGCTGCAAGTTCAACTACGATCTCAGACGTTGGCTGACCTTTCACTTCTTGTTTGAACAGTAGCCATTCGCCTTTGTCGGTTACCATGCGATCAGCTTGGTCAACAGTGATGCCACAACCGCGTGCCCAGCCTTGAGCTGCTTTGGTCGGGTTGCCTTCCGCGTCAAATGCTGCAGAAACCGCAGGACCACGTTTTTCAACAACTTTGTCTGATTGGCTTTCTGCCAATGCTGCGACTTTTAATGCAAGACGACGAGGTGCCGTGAACCATTTTACGCCTTCGTGAGCAAGCTCAGCACCTTTTAGTTCTGCTTCGAAGTTTGCTGCGAATGCTTCAGCTAGAGTACGAAGTTGCGTTGGTGGTAGCTCTTCTGTACCTAGCTCGATTAGAAATTCTTTTGCCATGTTACTCTACCCCTTACGCTTGTTCTTTCTTACACATTGGGAAGCCAAGAGCTTCACGCGATGCGTAGTATGCTTCTGCTACTGCTTTAGTCAGATTGCGGATGCGCAGGATGTAACGTTGACGCTCTGTAACAGAGATTGCTTTGCGTGCGTCTAACAAGTTGAACGCGTGTGCCGCTTTCAAGATGCGCTCGTAAGCAGGCAGAGGTAGCGGTTTTTCTAGCTCGAGTAGTTCTTTCGATTCCTTTTCACACTGGTCGAAGAAGCTGAATAGGAAATCAACGTCTGCGTGTTCGAAGTTGTAAGTTGATTGCTCAACTTCGTTTTGGTGGAAAATGTCACCGTAAGTTACCTTGCTGCCGTCTGGCGCGATGTTCCAAGTTAGGTCGTAAACCGAGTCTACTTCTTGGATGTACATTGCTAGACGTTCGATACCGTAAGTGATCTCACCAGTCACTGGTTTACACTCAAGGCCGCCAACTTGTTGGAAGTAAGTAAACTGAGTTACTTCCATGCCGTTTAGCCAAACTTCCCAGCCTAGACCCCATGCGCCTAGTGTTGGGTTTTCCCAGTTGTCTTCTACGAAACGGATGTCGTGTACAAGTGGGTCAATACCAAGAACTTCAAGGGAGCCAAGGTACAACTCTTGAATATTGTCAGGCGATGGTTTTAGCGCTACTTGGAATTGGTAGTAGTGCTGAAGACGGTTAGGGTTTTCACCGTAACGGCCATCAGTAGGACGACGTGAAGGTTGTACGTAAGCTGTCGACATTGGCTCTGGGCCAAGCGCTCGTAGACAGGTCATTGGGTGAGAGGTACCCGCACCCACTTCCATATCTAGCGGTTGAACAATGGTACAACCATTTTGAGCCCAATAATCCTGCAGCGCGAGGATCATTCCCTGGAAGGTTTTGATATCGTATTTTTGCATAAGTCAGGTTCGCGCGATTCTCTAGTTACTCATTAATTCGTCTCGTATGCCGAGTTTTTCAACTCAAACAAGGGCGATAAAGAGTAATTACGGTTGAATAAAATAACAATCAAGTATAACCAGATATTGAGCATGGGAGTAGAGCTAATCTTGATTAATTCGTGGGCAATTTTCTCCTTTAATGAATTTTTACCGCGTTATCTGCTGTATTTTTCCTAAAAGGGAGTTTTCACCTGCTTTGGCTCTTGTGATGAGCAACAAAGGTGGCTAGAATTGCGCCTGTCTTTGGGGAGTAGCTTACCTGATGAAGTCTCTGTTTCATCCGGTTCGTTCGTCAACATAATTGGTGCAAAATCACCATGGCGTTCGAGACTTGAAGCCTTTCAAGTTTAGCAAGACCTTAGACAAATCATCACGAACCGGGGTGGGGCGTGAGGTTTGTCTATGGTTAAAATAATTATCCCGCCCCAATGAGCATGTCGTGAGCGTTTTAGCTATTTCAATTACTACTGTGGCGTTAGCAGAAATTGGCGATAAGACCCAATTGCTATCCCTATTACTTGCCAGTCGTTACCGCAAACCCATTCCAATTATTGCAGCCATCTTTTTGGCGACCATTGCCAACCACGCTTTAGCTGCATGGTTAGGTGTGGTAGTGGCCGACTATCTATCTCCTGATGTTTTAAAATGGGTGCTGGTGGTCAGTTTTGTTGCCATGGCCGCTTGGGTTCTGATCCCAGACAAACTGGATGACGACGAAGAGATCTCGAATCGTGGACCATTCATTGCCAGCTTTATTGCCTTCTTTGTCGCTGAAATCGGTGATAAAACTCAGATTGCGACTTCCATTCTAGGCGCGCAATACGCGGATGCGCTGAGTTGGGTCATACTTGGCACGACCATTGGTATGCTGTTGGCCAACGTGCCAGTGGTGTTGATTGGTAAGCTTTCAGCAGACAAGATGCCATTGGGTTTGATCCGTAAAGTAACCGCTATTTTATTCGTGTTGTTGGCGATTGGTGCGGCCTTCTTTTAATGGTTTGAAGCAGATAAAGTAGCCTGAAAAGGAAAAACGTTATCTGCGAACAATCGTTAAAATGGTGCGAATTATCAATAACTAGCGAATTAGTGGCGCAGCTCAAACTCTGACTTAAAATCGCTCCGTAGCGTGACGGATGACATATTAGTGTCATACTTGTCATGGTAGTTTAATGGTGTGAATGATAGCGAGAGGGCAAGTTTATGCTTACACGTTACATGGGGATGACCCCAAAGAGTCAGAGTTATTTATTCACCTTTGGTTTGGCGCTGTGCTTGTTAGCGATGGTACTGACTGATATGTGGTTGCCGATTGTGGCAGGGACGTTCATTCTTACTGGCTTGACGGTTGAAGCGTGGATTCGGGTGGCGCACATTATTCCAATGCATGAAGAAATACGTGCGATGCAGAAACAACTTAACAAACTCCAATCTGAAGTTCGCACACTAGAATATGACGAATAAACAAACGGCAGCCCACTGGGCTGCCGTTTTTGATCTCACTGAGATTATTCCAAACCTTTCTTAATCAGGTACTGATAAGGCAGTTGTTCTGTTTGCGCTGCAATCAACTGGTGATCCATAAAGCGGCAGAAACTCGGAATATCTCGAGTTGTCGATGGGTCGTCCGCTTTTACTAGCAAAACCTCACCATCTTGCATGTTGCGAATTGTCTTCCTGACCATCATCACTGGCTCTGGGCAGCGCAGTCCTTCCGCCTCTAACGTCTTTGTTGCCAGTTCAGGATTAAAGCTCATAGTGTGATTCTCGTAACTAACTTAGCGGTGAATTTTACGTTCGTTGAAAAAATATTCAATAACCACTTGGCAAACGGATTTTTTTGTTTTACCTTAAATTAACAATTTGGTAACAACTGGCAAGGAGAGGCGATGTTAACAGCGTTAGACAGACTCACGATTTACTCAGTGCTGTGTTTTATCTCGTTCTGTGCATTGGTACTTAGAACGCCAGCTGAAACCTCATTGATGCCTTTAGCAGGCATGAGTGCAACCATTATTGGGATTTGGATTGAGATGCACAAATGGTCAGGTGCATCAGAGCAAGAGAATTAGCGCCTCTTGCCTCAATCAAACATGAACAATACCGCTCACCTATTTTTACCAACACTTCATTCCGACACTATCCCCATTTTTCTTGGGCTTCCCCGCTGAAAGGCGGGATTTTTTTTGCCTGAAGAGTACAATTTGATAAAACCCTCGCATTGTAAGTGGCAAATCGTGGAACTAGAAGACATCTATCGCCGAGATCTGAATTTATTAGTCGCGTTGCGTGTACTGATTGAAGAAAGCAGCGTCAGTAAGGCGGCAACTCGCCTTAATTTAAGCCAATCGGCGATGAGTCGTGTGTTAGGGCGATTACGCGATCTGCTTGGCGATCCGCTGTTTACGCGCCAAGGTCAGCACTTGATCCCAACCCCAAAAGCGCTAGAAATTGATCGCTCTTTAGGTGAACCGTTGGAATCGCTGCGCCAATTATTGTCGCCCGTCGAGTTCGATCCTCAGCAGTGCGATCAGACGTTCACCATCGCGACCACGGACTACGCTATGCAAACTATCCTGCCGTTTGCTTTACCGCGCATTTATCAAGAAGCGCCGAATGTGTCGTTTAACTTTTTGCCTTTGCAGCATGACCGTTTATCCGATCAGTTGACTTATGAAGGGGCCGATCTTGCCATTTGTCGCCCAACTGGCCCCGTAGAGCCGCTGCGTAGCGAGATTCTTGGTCGCGTTGGCGTGTTGTGTTTACTGTCCAAACAGCATCCTTTGGCGAATCAAGAGATGAGTTTGGACGACTATTTGAGCCACCCTCACGCGATGATTGCCATCAGTGACGGAGTGAAAGCGTTGATTGAGCAAGCTTTGATCGACAAGCCGCAACGCAAAATGGTGCTGCGTGCGTACCATTTAGAAGCTGCGCTGGCGATTGTGGATACACTACCTATCATCATTACCGTTCCGGCAGATTTGGCGTATCTGGTTGCTGAGCGCTATGACCTAGTCGTAAAACCGTTGCCATTCCAATTTACGCCTTTTGATTATTCGATGATTTGGCATGCGCGCTGTGAGCATTCTCCTGCTCAAGAATGGCTGCGCTCCGTTGTGCGTGAAGAGTGCAGCAGGCTGATTGCGAAGCGAATCGAAGACATGGGATTGAACTGATAATAAAAGAGCCAGCAACGCTGGCTCTTTTTACGTGAAGTGCTGATTTGTAGCTTGATAACGATAGCTTTATAGCTACAGCTTGATGACTACGCGACCGGTTACCTGGCCGTTGGTAATATCTTCGGCGTATTTGGGCGCTTCAGCGAGCTCTACTTCAGTACACGCTTGCTCGAAGTAGCTGTCTGGTAGTAGCTCAACCAGTTTTTCCCACGCTGCGATGCGTTTTTCGGTTGGACACATCACGGAATCCACACCTTGCAGACGCACATTACGTAGGATGAACGGCATTACTGTGGTTGGCAGGTCAAAACCGCCAGCAAGACCACACGCCGCGACGGCGCTGTTGTAATCCATTTGCGCCAATACTTTCGCTAGCACTTTGCTGCCAACGGTGTCGACTGCGCCAGCCCAAATTTGTTTTTCTAGTGGGCGTGCAGGCTCTTCAAATTCAACACGGTCGATGATGCGACTTGCGCCCAGTTTTTCTAAAAGTGGACCGTTTTGTTCAACACGACCAGTAACGGCTGCCACTTTGTAGCCCAGTTGAGCCAGAAGCGTCACTGCCACCGAACCTACGCCGCCACTGGCGCCAGTGACAAGGATTTCGCCAGCTTCTGGTTTGATGTCAGCATCCAGCAGAGCTTGAACACACAGCATTGCGGTAAAGCCAGCTGTACCGACCATCATTGCTTTTTTGCTGTCTACGCCTTTTGGTAGAGGAACCAACCAATCCGCTTTTAGACGAGCACGTTGCGCCATACCGCCCCAGTGGTTTTCGCCGACACCCCAGCCAGTAAGAACGACTTTATCGCCTGCTTGGTAGCGTGCATCGTCAGAGCTTACGACCGTACCCGCTAGATCAATGCCTGGTACCATTGGGAAGTTGCGGATGATTTTACCTTTCCCTGTGATCGCAAGGCCGTCCTTGTAGTTTAACGATGAGTAATCAACGTCAATCAGTACGTCGCCTTCCGGCAGTTGTGTTTCATCGATTTGTTCGATGTTTGCGATAGTACGTTTGTCTTCTTGGTTTAGAACTAGAGCATTAAACATAAGGTTCTCCGAGTGTGCGATAGCGCGGCAGGAATGCCACGAGCAGCAAGCCATTAACTGCCTGTAAGTGTATGCCTTCTTTATTTATGAATAAAATGAAACTTCATCATCTAATTTATGCGTTTTGTGCATAAATTGTAGGGTGCCTGATAAAAGAAAAGGCGACATAAGATGCCGCCTTAAGTGTAATACCAAATTTTGCTGGTATTGGTTGATACCTAACTGGTGATGTTAAGGGCTACGGGCGCTCAAAGACAGTAGCGATACCCTGACCAAGACCGATACACATGGTCGCAAGGCCGTATTTGGCGTCCTTGTCTTCCATTAGGTTGATAAGTGTTGTTGAGATACGTGCACCAGAACAACCCAATGGGTGACCTAGAGCAATCGCGCCGCCATTCAGGTTCACTTTTTCGTCCATCACCTCAAGCAGACCTAGGTCTTTCGCACATGGCAGAGATTGCGCTGCAAACGCTTCGTTTAGCTCGACAACGTCCATATCTTCAATTGCAAGACCTGCACGTTTCAGCGCTTTTTGCGTTGCAGGTACAGGGCCGTAACCCATGATGGATGGATCGCAACCTGCGATCGCCATGCCTTTGATTCGTGCGCGAATCTTCAAACCAAGTTCATTGGCTTTCTCTTCGCTCATGATCAGCATTGCGGATGCACCATCAGATAAAGCGGAAGACGTGCCGGCTGTTACAGTACCGTTCGCTGGGTCGAATACCGGACGAAGTTGAGACAGACCTTCAACGGTGGTCTCTGGACGAATCACTTCATCGTAATCTAACTGGAACAACGTACCGTCTGCTGCGTGGCCTTCGGTTGGTAGGATTTCGTTTTTAAAGCGACCTTCCAATGTTGCTGCGTGAGCACGAGCATGAGAGCGCGCCGCAAACTCATCTTGTTGCTCACGGCTGATACCATGAAGCTTACCAAGCATTTCAGCGGTTAAACCCATCATGCCAGCGGCTTTGGCGACGTTTTTCGACATGCCAGGATGGAAGTCTACACCGTGGTTCATTGGTACGTGACCCATGTGCTCGACACCACCGATCAGGCAAATTTCCGCGTCACCTGTCATGATTGCACGAGTACCATCATGCAGGGCTTGCATAGATGAGCCACACAGACGATTCACGGTTACTGCGCCAATCTCAATTGGTAGGCCAGCAAGCAGCGCTGCATTACGCGCGATGTTAAAGCCTTGCTCAAGCGTTTGTTGCACACAGCCCCAGTAGATGTCTTCAATCTCACTTGGGTTCACTTGCGGGTTGCGTGCCAGAATGCCTTTCATTAGGTGCGCAGAAAGGTCTTCTGCACGAGTATGACGGAAAGCACCACCTTTAGAGCGACCCATTGGGGTACGTAGACAATCGACTACGACAACGTTTCTGGTTTGATTAGTCATTTTGGGAATCCCTCCTTAGATAGAACCTTGCTGTTGCGCGCCGTAGAAGCTTTCGCCTTTCGCCGCCATATCAATCAACATTTGCGGAACATGGTACATCGCGCCTAGATCAGCGTGCTGTTTTGCCATTTCAACAAATTCAGCAATACCTACGCTGTCTAGGTAGCGGAATACACCGCCGCGGAATGGAGGGAAACCAAGGCCGTAAACCAGCGCCATATCTGCTTCTTGAGGAGTTGCAATAATGCCTTCTTGCAGACACAGCACCACTTCGTTGATCATCGGAATCATCATACGTTGGATGATGGTCTGCTCATCGAACTCTTGTTTATCCGCGCAGACGTCTGCCAGTACTGGCAAGATATCTTCAGTGAAGGTTTTCTTAGGCTTACCTTTTTTATCAATGGTGTAGCTATAGAAACCGTTGCCATTCTTCTGACCGTATTTGTTGGCTTCGAATAGAGCATCAATCGCGTCACGACCTTGTTTACCCATTCGCTCAGGGAAACCTTCTGCCATCACCGCTTGTGCGTGGTGCGCAGTATCGATGCCGACTACATCAAGCAAGTACGCCGGGCCCATCGGCCAGCCAAATTTGCGTTCCATGACTTTGTCGACTTTAGTGAAGTCTGCACCGTCACGAAGCAACATGCTGAAACCGCCAAAGTACGGGAATAATACGCGGTTGACGAAGAATCCCGGACAGTCGTTCACGACGATTGGGGATTTACCCATTTTCGCTGCGTAAGCCACTACGCGGTTGATGGTTTCATCAGAAGTTTTCTCACCACGGATGATTTCAACCAAAGGCATGCGATGCACAGGGTTAAAGAAGTGCATACCACAGAAATTTTCTGGGCGTTTAAGTGATTGTGCCAATAGGTTGATTGGAATCGTCGATGTGTTTGATGTAATGACGGTGTCTTCACCAACGTGCGATTCGACTTCGCTCAGTACCGTTGCTTTTACTTTTGGATTTTCGACAACGGCTTCAACAATCACATCTGAGTTTTCGATGCCTGCGTAATGTAGGCTTGGGGTAATTGATGCCAAAATTCCCGCCATCTTGAAGCCGTCGATACGACCTTGAGCAAGGCGTTTGTTTAGCAGTTTAGACGCTTCGGTCATGCCTAAATCGAGAGATGGTTGGGCGATGTCTTTCATCAATACTGGCACGCCTTTCAGCGCAGATTGGTAAGCGATGCCACCACCCATGATGCCTGCACCTAATACCGCTGCTCGCTCAGTGTCTTTGCTTGCTGATTTCGCCGCTTTTTTCGCGATGCCTTTGATGTATTGGTCGTTGAGGAACAGACCAACCAGAGCTTTGGCTTCTTCTGATTTCGCGAGTTTAACGAAGTATTTGCGTTCAATGTCGAGTGCTTCGTTACGCGCAAAGCGTGCGCCTTCTTCAATCGTAATAACTGCAGTCATTGGCGCAGGGTAGTGTGGACCGGCTACTTGTGCCACTAGGCCTTTTGCCATTGTGAAGCTCATCATCGACTCTAGCTTGCTGAGTGTCAGTGGCGAGGTTTTTTGTTTACGACGTGCTTGCCAATCGATCTTTTCGTTGATAGCTGAAGTCAGTGTTTGCAATGCGGATTCATACAACGCATCAGTTTCAACCACGGCATCCAATAAACCAATCTTCAATGCTTCATCTGCACGACATGCTTTGCCTTGCGTGATGATTTCCATCGCGCTATCTGCACCGATAACACGCGGCAAACGCACACAACCACCAAAGCCTGGCATGATGCCCAGTTTGGTTTCTGGTAGGCCAATGCTGGTGGTTTTGTCACCGATACGCATGTCGGTAGCCAGTACGCATTCACAGCCGCCGCCAAGTGTGTGACCTTTAAGTACTGAGATTGTCGGAACGGGTAAGTCTTCTAGTTTATTGAAGATGCTATTGGCAAATTGTAGCCATTGATCGAGCTCGGCGTCTGTTTTAGCGAAGAGGCCCAAGAATTCAGTGATGTCTGCGCCAACGATGAACGCATCTTTATCTGAAGTGAGCATTAAGCCCTTTAGACCTTGATGTGAAGTCAACGCATCAAGAGCCTTATCGAGAGACTCTAGCGTTGCTAGGTCGAGCTTGTTTACGGATTTAGGGGAGCAGAAGCTCAGCTCTGCTATGCCATCTTGTATTTCCTTTACCTGTAGGGTGTCGGCTTGGTAAATCATTGTCTATCTCCATGACATACAATCGTGGATTGTCTGTATACCTATTGTTAGTGCTGAATTCGTCGGCAAATAAGTATCGAGGAAGTCGTTTATTCTTATTCTGGTTTGACCAGTAAAGTTAGTTTGGATCGCGGATTGTTTAATTTCAATACATTTTTTAAACAAGTGTTTAACATTGTGCGCTGTGGCAGATCTTATGCGACTCTGAATTCACTCTCGTGATAGACTTCGAGCAAAGTAAACATTGACCTAATGCTATGAATGACCAGCCTTATCTGATTCCCTCAGCGCCAGCTCTGTTTGTAGAAGAAATCAAAAAAAGTGTCTTTATTACCTACCTCGCACACACGCCAAGCGTTGATGCGGCGAAGGCGTTTGTTGATCAAATTAAAGCCAAACACTCGGATGCAAGACACAATTGCTGGGGATTCGTAGCGGGCAGACCTGAAGATTCAATGAAATGGGGCTTTAGCGATGACGGCGAGCCGTCCGGGACTGCTGGCAAGCCAATTTTGGCGCAGCTATCGGGCTCTGGCGTGGGAGAAATCACTGCGGTAGTGACGCGATATTCAGGGGGCATCAAGCTTGGTACTGGCGGTTTAGTTAAAGCTTACGGCGGCGGGGTGCAGCAAGCTCTCAAGCTGCTTCAAACTATTGAGAAAAAAATAACCACAAAACTCAGACTAACGTTAGACTATGGGTTTATGCCTATCGCACAGTCGATCATGCCTCAATTTGGTGCGGTAGAAGTCGCTGCTGAATATAGCGATCAGGTAATATTAGTGGTGGAAATTGAGCTTCGTGAAGTGAGCGCGTTTACCCAAGCTATCATCAATAAAAGTGGGGCAAAGGCAATTGTAACCCCACTCGACGGACAATAATGAAAACCAGGAAGCAACAGGGACAGCTTCGCTAGTCAATCAATCCATGCAATTTCGTTCAATTATTCGAATCGTCGGGCTTTTGCTCGCGCTTTTTAGTGTCACCATGTTGGCACCCGCACTGGTTGCGCTTCTTTATCGAGACGGCGCTGGTGTACCTTTTGTCACGACTTTTTTTGTGCTGCTTTTTTGTGGAGCGATGTGTTGGTTTCCTAACCGTCGGCATAAACATGAGCTCAAATCACGTGATGGCTTTCTTATTGTTGTTCTTTTCTGGACGGTTTTGGGCAGCGCGGGTTCGCTTCCATTTTTAATCGCAGATAATCCCAACATTTCTGTGACTGACGCTTTTTTTGAATCCTTCTCTGCTTTAACTACGACAGGGGCGACCGTTATTGTCGGACTTGACGAGTTACCTAAAGCGATTTTGTTCTACCGCCAATTTCTACAATGGTTTGGTGGGATGGGGATCATCGTACTTGCGGTCGCTATTTTGCCAGTGTTGGGTATCGGTGGGATGCAGTTGTACCGCGCAGAAATTCCGGGTCCAGTGAAAGATACCAAAATGACCCCGCGCATAGCCGAGACAGCAAAAGCGCTGTGGTACATCTATTTAAGCCTGACAATCGCTTGTGCGGTTGTTTTTTGGCTCGCGGGCATGACGCCGTTTGATGCCATCAGCCACAGCTTCTCTACTATTGCGATTGGTGGCTTCTCAACTCACGATGCCAGCATGGGCTACTTCGACAGTTACGCGATTAACCTGATTACCGTGGTGTTCTTGCTGATCTCTGCTTGTAACTTCACTCTGCACTTTGCGGCATTTGCCTCTGGTGGGGTTCATCCTAAGTATTATTGGAAAGACCCAGAGTTCCGCGCATTCATCTTTATTCAGGTGTTACTGTTTTTGGTTTGCTTCTTACTACTATTGAAGCACCACTCTTACACATCACCTTATGATGCGTTTGACCAAGCATTGTTCCAAACTGTCTCAATCTCGACAACCGCAGGTTTCACCACAACCGGTTTTGCAGATTGGCCATTGTTCTTGCCAGTACTGTTACTGTTCTCCTCTTTTATAGGAGGATGCGCAGGTTCGACCGGTGGTGGTATGAAAGTGATCCGCATTCTGCTTCTTACCTTACAAGGTGCGCGTGAACTTAAACGTTTGGTTCACCCTCGTGCGGTTTACACCATCAAAGTGGGTGGTAGTGCACTACCTCAACGTGTGGTCGATGCTGTATGGGGATTCTTCTCAGCATACGCGTTAGTGTTTGTGGTATGTATGTTGGGTTTGATTGCAACAGGCATGGACGAGTTAAGTGCATTCTCTGCCGTAGCAGCGACACTCAACAACCTTGGCCCTGGATTGGGCGAAGTCGCACTTCACTTTGGTGATGTAAACGACAAAGCGAAATGGGTGCTGATCGTCTCCATGCTATTTGGTCGTCTGGAAATATTTACCTTACTTATTCTACTCACGCCGACGTTTTGGCGTAGTTAAGGGGAAATCGTGGCAAAAGCATTATTTCTATACTCTTCTCGTGAAGGGCAAACCAAAAAAATCTTCCACTATATAGAAGAGCAATTAACAGACTTTGAATGTGAGCTGGTGGATTTACATAATGTAGAGACGATGGATTTCAGCCAATATGAAAAAGTGCTCATTGGTGCCTCTATTCGTTATGGTCACCTAAATAATAAGCTATACCAATTTATTGAACGCAACCTCACTCAGCTAGAACAGAATAAAGTGGCTTTCTTCTGTGTGAACTTAACCGCCCGTAAAGAAGACCAAGGGAAAGATACCCCAGAAGGAAGTGCCTACATTCGTAAGTTCCTAATCAAATCTCCTTGGAAGCCAACATTAATTGGAGTCTTCGCTGGTGCCCTTTATTATCCGCGCTACGGTTGGTTCGACAAAATGATGATCAAGTTCATTATGTCGATGACTGGTGGTGAAACGGACACGACTAAAGAAGTGGAGTACACCAACTGGGAAAAAGTGGCTCTTTTCGCGGATAAATTCAAAGAACTGTAGAAATAACGTGCTCTTTTAAGTGGTTTTGCTGCAATTTCATCCGAACGATAAAAAAATCAAAAAAAACGTGAAAAAGGGCTTGCCAATGTGATCGCAATCTCTATAATGCCACCTCGCTGACACGGCAACGCTTCGAAAGAAACGAAGTCGAGGTTAGCAAGCCAAATTAGCCAAGCGGAAACGCTTGAAGAAAGTTTGAAAAAAGTGATTGACACTAAACTTTAACTCGCTAAAATGGCCGTCCTGTTTTGAGCAAAGCTCAACAGGAAAAGCTCTTTAACAATATAGACCTATCAATCTGTGTGGGCACTCGTTGATGATAATCCAATTCGATACCTCGGTATCAAATTAGGTTTCAATGAAACGAAGTGACCATTGAATCTTCGGATTCAGCACAGTCAATTCAAACATTACTTTATGTAATGTTCAGTATTCATTGAGCCGAACAAAATCTTAAA
>NZ_JAMZAL010000016.1:0-35342 GCF_024181925.1 Vibrio sp. Y20_XG_PY13
GGCCTGCCGCCAGCGTTCAATCTGAGCCATGATCAAACTCTTCAATTTAAGATTTTGTTCGGCTCAATGAATACTGAACATTACATAAAGTAATGTTTGAATTGACTGTGCTGAATCCGAAAATTCAATGGTCACTTCGTTTCATTGAAACCTAATTTGATACCGAGGTATCGAATTGGATTATCATCAACGAGTGCCCACACAGATTGATAGGTCTATATTGTTAAAGAGCTTGCTCTGCGAGAAGCTTTTCTCTCAAAGCGGAGGTGCATTCTAGCGAGATAATTGAAAGAGTCAAACACTTTTTTCAATTTATTTTCTCAGAAGCTTTTTACCTCTCCGACCCTGCTGAAGCCTTATCGCGTCTGCCGTGTCGGTGGATGCGCATTATAGGGAGTTGAGTTCCGAGCGCAACCCTTTTTTGAAAAAAAATGGATAAAACTAGCTGTTCGATGACTATTTCATCAAAAAAGCAAAAAAGAGGGTAAAAAACCCTCTTTTTCTGCCTGAAACGCGGAATTTAAATGAATGCGTACGCGTCTGCAAACATGCGTTCACTCTTCGCTTTTTTATTCTGAGTGAATTGCTCACGAGCTGCGCCCGCCATTTCAAAACGACCTGCAATATAGATATCGTAGTTTTCTAGGCTTTCGAAATCATCACTCACGGCTTGTAGTACATTACCGACTTTCCCTTGCCAATCTGCTGGGGCTTCCTCAACAACCGGAACAAAGTGAACATTTGCGTATTTCTGTGCAAGTTCGAGCAATTCGTCTTTCGCATACAGCTGGCAATTATCACGAGCACCCCAGTATAAATAGATAGGGTTGGTTTTATTCTGCGCTACGCAATGATCCAGAATCGAACGTACGTAACTAAAACCTGTACCACCAGCGATCAATAACAGCGGGCGTTCACTGTCTTCTTGTACCCACGCATCACCGTGCGGCGCATCGATTTCAATATCATTACCCGTTTCTAACGCGGCTTTCATCGCTTCGACAACTTCGATGGCGTAAGCGTTGTGTTCAGCAGCCCCGATATGAAGTTCTAATTCGCCTTCATGTCGGCAAGGGCTGCTTGCAATCGAGAATGGGCGTTTGTCCTTTTCTCCCATCACAACCATCAGGTATTGGCCAGCTTTAAACGCAACTGGAGACTCAGGGTGCAGTAGAATTTGGTAAGTATTACAAGCTAACGGCTGAATAGACTTTACTTTACATTGGATGGTCATGGTGTTCCTCTCGCTTACTCATCAAAAGTAAGCACTAAATTACTTTCTGTATAGGCTTGGCAAGGGAATATCCAACCTTGCTGCTGCTCTTTATTGGTTAGCATGGGTTCGAGGTGATATGTCACCTCGCCCGATAGCTTTTTACACATGCACATGGCACAAGCGCCAACTTGGCAACGATGTGGGAAGCGAATATTGTTGTTGAGCGCGGCTTCCAACACCGTTTCCCCTTCTTTAACCTCAAATGTTACGTCTATAGGCAGAAGGTGGACTTGATGACTCATAGAATACCTAACTGGTCCCAAATCTCATCGACTTTAGCCACAAGTTTAGGATCTTTTTTAATTGGCGTACCCCACTCACGCGTGACTTCAGATTCGAACTTGTTAGTCGCATCCAGTCCGAGTTTGGACGAACGTTCTGCCTTACCTGATACTTGAGTGGTATCTCTATCCGGATCCATACGAGTGGTCACCGCCCAAATGATGTCATTCCAATCTCGCGCATTGACGTCCTCATCACACAAGATAACGAACTTGTTGTCGGTGTACTGCGCGAAGAAGTCCCACAGGTATTCCATTAATACTTGAGATTGGCCCGCTTGGTCTTTCTTCATCGTAACGACGGCAAAACGATTATTGGTTGTTGGTGGTAGATAGATATCAATAATCTCTGGACGCTGTTGTTTCAGTGATTCCAAATCGGCTTCTGTTATTACTTTACTGTCTTGCTTACTGATTTGGGGACGTGTTGCAAGTTCCGCATCCCATTTGATGGTCGCATCTAGTCCCATTTTGGAACCTAACCCCACCACTGGCGACGCAAAGTCGAGAGAATCGATTGGCGTGTTGTCTATCACCAAGGTATCGCGCACTGGATCCATATGTTCGGTCATCGCTTTGACGACGTCATTCCAGTCGCGCGCATTTACCGACTCATCACACACAATCACAAACTTGGTGTACATGAACTGACGCAAGAAGGACCACACTCCCATCATCACGCGCTTCGCATGACCTGGGTATTGCTTCTTCATAGTTACAACGGCCATGCGATACGAACAACCTTCTGGCGGTAGGTAGAAGTCTTCAATCTCAGGGAATTGCTTTTGCAGAATTGGCACGAATACTTCATTCAGTGCCACGCCTAATACCGCTGGCTCATCTGGCGGACGACCAGTATAGGTACTGTGATAAATTGGGTCTTTACGCATGGTGATGTGCGTAATGGTAAAGACGTGATGCTTTTCTTTTTCGTTATAGTAGCCAGTGTGATCGCCGTAAGGGCCTTCATCGGCAAACTCGTTCGGGTCGATGTACCCTTCCATGACGATTTCAGCACTTGCTGGGACTTCCAAATCGTTACTGATGGATTTGACCACTTCGGTTTTACTGCCACGCAGCAAACCAGCAAAGGCATATTCTGATAACGTATCCGGCACTGGCGTCACCGCACCAAGGATAGTGGCAGGGTCGGCACCAAACGCCACGGAAACTGGGAACGGCTTACCCGGGTTGGTTTCCATCCAGTCACGCAAATCTAACGCGCCACCACGGTGAGCTAGCCAACGCATGATGATTTTGTTTTTGGCGATTTTTTGTTGGCGGTAGATACCGAGGTTCTGACGTTTTTTATTCGGCCCTTTGGTAACCGTCAAACCCCACGTTAATAGTGGTGCTACGTCTTCCGCCCAGCAACTCATCACCGGAATTTTATCCAAATCGACTTCGTCACCTTGCCACACAATGTCTTGGCATGGTGCTTTACGCAGTCGCTTGGCTGGCATATTCAACACTTGTTTGAATACTGGCAGTTTTTCCAATGCGTCTTTGAAGCCTTTTGGTGGCTCAGGTTCTTTTAAATAAGCCAGCAGTTTGCCGACTTCGCGTAATTCTTTTACGTCTTCACGCCCCATACCTATCGCAACGCGCTCTGGCGTACCAAACAGGTTGGTCAGAACAGGAACGTTGTAGCCGATTGGATTTTCAAACAACAGCGCAGGGCCACCAGCACGTAAGGTGCGGTCGCTGATCTCTGTCATTTCGTAAGCGGGATCGACAGGGTGAGTAATGCGTTTAAGTCGACCTTTCTGTTCTAGATGGTCGATTAATTCGCGTAAATCCTTAAAACTCATAGGCCTTCATGCTGGCTGATTAAACTGTCCGCAGTATAACAAATAGGAGGACGCTAAGATCCTCCTATTTTGTGTGGGTATGTGAGCAGGGTTACTTTAGTACTTGCTCGATCTGACGAGCCTTGACTTGGCGGTTACTTGAAATTAATTCTTCAAGCCATGTTTGGTGGCCTTGTTGAGCCAGTTGACGAGCGACCAGTGTCGCTTCTTCAGATAATGCCATTTTCGCAATAAGAAACTGTTTCACTTCCGGCGATAATGGATTGGATTTGGTGAGTAAGCGAATCGCGTGAGGTTTGAGGCTTGGGTTGATCGTGGCATTCATCAACTGCTGCAAAGAGAAAGCATCTCCTGTATCAGCTAAGCGCTTGAGTTCCTGTTGGCTATTGTAATCGGCGCGCATTCGCCATAGTAAATCGTACATGGCTTTGTCTTGGCTGACTTGCGCCATACGAACGACCACTGCTGTGGACGGTAGCCAACTGGTGACATTCGCTTGAGTTAACTGCGTCGTTAAGGCTTTTAACGCACTTGGCGATAAGCTATCTAGCTCACGAATGAGCAAGGATTCTCTCGTCTGAATTTGTTGAGACGTCCCCGTTAACCACTGTTGCAGGTTTAACTCTTTTCGTTCAGCTTGCAGCACAAAATCTAACGTGCTTTGGTCTTGTTTCCAACGCTTAATTAAACGACTCGCAATCGCTGGGTAATTGAATGCGGGTACACTGAATTCATAGCCATCGCCTCGCTCCAACATTTGATACGTGGGTGTCAAACGAACTTGCGATTCCACGAACAGTGCCATGCGCGGGGTAAGTATGATGTTTTGCTGTTCTAATTTTTCCAACAGGCGAAAACGCACCACTTCTTGCTGAGGAAAAGCGAGCCGATCGAGGGAAAATTTAAGCGAATCAACCTCATCTCTGACCACGTACTCAAGGAGTTCAGAAACTTTGGTTTGAATTTGAGTATCCTGAAGCCACTGTTCTACCACAGACTCCTGCATTTCCTTCGCAGAAACGGCCACGGGTAGAGTGAGCAGTGACAAGCTCAGGAGTAATGACGACAACATTCCTTGTTGCATGTTAACCTCCCGATAACATTTGTTCTCATTCTGCTGCTTCTATTGATAGAAAGCAATAAAAAAGCCACCATTTTTGTGGTGGCTTTTTCAAAATAAGAACTCAGTTATTACTGACGACGCATCGCATCGAAGAACTCATCATTCGTCTTCGTCATTGCTAGCTTATCGATTAGGAATTCCATTGCGTCGATTTCGCCCATTGGGTGAACGATCTTACGCAGAATCCACATCTTCTGTAGTTCGTCAGTCTTCGTCAGTAGCTCTTCACGACGTGTACCAGAGCGGTTGAAGTCAATCGCAGGGAATACACGCTTCTCAGCAATCTTACGGTTCAAGTGCAGTTCCATGTTACCTGTACCCTTGAACTCTTCGTAGATAACTTCATCCATCTTAGAACCAGTATCTACTAGTGCCGTTGCGATGATAGTTAGGCTGCCGCCTTCTTCTACGTTACGTGCCGCACCGAAGAAACGCTTAGGACGGTGCAATGCGTTTGCATCCACACCACCTGTTAGTACTTTACCTGATGAAGGCACTACGGTGTTGTAAGCACGAGCTAGACGAGTGATAGAGTCAAGCAGGATAACCACGTCTTTCTTGTGTTCAACAAGACGTTTTGCTTTCTCGATTACCATTTCTGCCACTTGTACGTGACGAGATGCTGGCTCATCGAACGTTGACGCTACTACTTCACCTTTAACTAGACGCTGCATCTCTGTTACTTCTTCTGGACGTTCGTCGATAAGAAGTACCATCAACTCACACTCTGGATGGTTGTATGCGATGCTTTGAGCGATATTTTGCAGAAGCATTGTCTTACCCGCTTTTGGCGGAGCAACAATCAGACCACGTTGACCCTTACCGATAGGCGATGCCAAGTCTAAAACACGTGCTGTGATGTCTTCTGTAGAACCGTTACCACGCTCCATTACCATGCGTTCATTCGCATGCAGAGGGGTAAGGTTTTCAAATAGGATCTTGTTACGAGCGTTGTCTGGTTTGTCGTCGTTAACTGTATTGACTTTTAGAAGGGCAAAGTAGCGTTCACCGTCTTTTGGTGGGCGAATTTTACCAGCAATTGAGTCACCAGTACGTAGGTTAAAACGACGAATCTGACTTGGTGATACGTAGATGTCGTCCGGACCAGCAAGGTACGAACTGTCTGCACTGCGTAGGAAACCAAAGCCGTCTTGCAGAATTTCCAGAACCCCATCGCCAAAGATGTCTTCGCCGCCTTTAGCGTGCGCTTTTAAAATCGCGAAGATGATGTCTTGTTTTCTTAAGCGAGCTAGGTTCTCTAGTCCTAAGCTTTCGCCCAGTTTTACAAGGTCAGACACAGGTCTGTTCTTCAGTTCGGTAAGGTTCATGGTGGTGGATTCTTGTTTAGTCAAAATAAGATCTGTTTTCTAGTTAAGATGGATTTGGTCTCAGGATCGACCAAGAAGAGAAATTTGTTCAATTAACGCGCGATAAGTTAGCACTAATTAATATTCTAGTCCAGAGTTAGAAAAACAAAACCGCGCATTGTTACATTGCACGGTTTTATCTGTAATCACTTGGTGATTATAAGTTTGCGTCCAAGAACTCTTTAAGCTGAGTCTTAGACAAAGCACCAACTTTCGTTGCCGCTACGTTGCCGTCTTTGAATAACAGTAGCGTTGGAATACCGCGAATACCAAACTTAGGCGGCGTGCCTGCGTTATGGTCGATGTTTAGTTTACCGATAGTGAGTTTGCCTTCGTACTCTTCAGCGATTTCGTCCAGGATAGGAGCGATCATTTTACAAGGACCACACCATTCTGCCCAAAAATCTACGAGAACTGGGCCTGCAGCATTGATTACATCGTTTTCAAAACCGTCATCAGTTAGCTGCAAAATCTTATCACTCATCTTCCACTCCAATGTGTTTTTCGAAACTGGTTGGATGATAACCAGTAATTAGATGCCCTATTGGAATGTATTTACTTTCGTATTGCAAGCTTTAGCTGATATTCTATAGCCATGAAAAAGACGCATATCACAGAGCAAAAGTTCGCCGATTTGGGTTTACAGCCCCAAGTTACTGAAGGATTGGAAAAAAAAGGGTTCGAATATTGTACCCCTATCCAAGCCTTGGCGTTGCCGGTACTGCTCACCGGCCAAGACATCGCAGGCCAGGCCCAAACGGGCACTGGTAAAACGCTTGCGTTTTTAACTGCAACCTTCAACCACCTACTTACGACACCTGAGCACGAAGGCCGTCAACCAACGCAACCGCGCGCAATTATTATGGCGCCAACGCGTGAGCTAGCGATTCAGATCTTCAACGATGCTGAGCCGCTGATTGCAAGCACAGGTCTAAAAGCCGCATTAGCTTACGGTGGCGAAAGCTACGATAAGCAACTTGCGAAGCTACAAGATGGCGTAGACATTCTTATCGGCACGACTGGCCGTATCATCGATTTCTACAAACAGCGCGTTTTCAATCTAAACAACATTCAAGCAGTTGTGTTAGATGAAGCCGACCGCATGTTCGATCTTGGCTTTATTAAAGACATTCGTTTCTTGTTCCGTCGTATGCCTGAGCCAAAAGAGCGTTTGAACATGTTGTTCTCTGCGACTTTGTCTTACCGCGTGCAAGAGTTGGCTTTCGAGCATATGCACAATCCTGAGCATGTTGTGGTTGAGCCAGCACAAAAAACCGGTCACCGTATCCAAGAAGAGCTGTTCTACCCATCTAATGAAGACAAGATGGCTCTACTTCAAACTCTGATTGAAGAAGAATGGCCAGATCGCGCAATCGTGTTTGCGAACACCAAACATAAATGTGAGTCAGTTTGGGGCCACTTGGCGGCAGATGGTCACCGCGTTGGCCTACTAACAGGTGATGTTCCACAGAAGAAACGTGAAAAGATTCTTGAGCAATTTACTAAAGGTGATGTCGACATTCTTGTTGCGACTGACGTTGCAGCCCGTGGGCTACACATTCCTCAAGTAACGCACGTATTCAACTATGACCTGCCTGACGACTGTGAAGATTACGTACACCGCATTGGTCGTACGGGTCGTGCGGGCGCGAGCGGTCACTCAATCAGCTTTGCGTGTGAAGAATACGCAATCAACTTGCCTGCGATTGAAGAATACATCGAACACACCATTCCTGTGTCGGAATACGATGCATCAGCTCTGATTCAAGATCTGCCTGCGCCAATCCGCATGCGTGCGCCGCGCGTTCAGCAACGCCGCACCAACACCGGTGGTACTCGCTCTGGTAACCGTAAGCCTCAAGGACGTCGTCCTCGTCAGCCACGTCAATCAGCGCCGAAACAATCATAAAAGGAAACTGAAGTCGTTTATGAGTCAAGCAGGATCATCACCGCTATACGCAGCCATCGACCTCGGGTCGAACAGTTTTCACATGCTCGTTGTGCGTCACATCGATGGCAGCGTTCAAACAATGGCTAAAATTAAGCGCAAAGTTCGTCTAGCGGCGGGCTTAGATGAACATAATTCTCTTAGTATGGAAGCTATGCAGCGAGGATGGGACTGCTTAAGTCTATTTGCGGAACGCTTGCAGGATATTCCTACACAAAACATTCGCATTGTCGGCACAGCGACTTTACGTACTGCCACCAATGTGGATGTATTTCTAGAGAAAGCGAACCAGATTCTGGGGCAGCCAATCGAAGTCATCTCTGGTGAAGAAGAAGCAGCCACTATCTATAAAGGTGTTGCCCACACGTCAGGTGGTAGTGGTCGTCGCCTTGTGGTTGATATTGGTGGCGCGAGCACTGAGCTGATTATTGGCGAAGGTTTTGAAGCGAAAGCCCTCACCAGCCTAAAAATGGGCTGCGTGACATGGTTGGAGAACTTCTTTAAAGATCGCCAACTGAATGCCCGTAACTTCGAAGCTGCGATTGAAGGCGCAAAGCAAACCATCAAGCCAATCTTAGAACAGTACACCGATCTTGGTTGGGATGTGTGCGTAGGTGCATCTGGTACCGTTCAGGCGCTACAAGAAATCATGCTGGCGCAGGGTATGGACGAAGTAATTACTCACTCCAAACTTAAGCGTTTACAAAAGCAAGCCATGCTAGCCGATCATTTGGAAGAGCTCGACATCGAAGGTTTAACGCTTGAGCGTGCCTTGGTCTTCCCTAGCGGCCTGTCTATTCTTATCGCGATTTTCGAGTTACTTGAAATCGATGCGATGACACTCGCGGGCGGCGCACTGCGTGAAGGCTTGGTTTATGAAATGGTCGACGAGCTGCGTCAAAATGACATTCGTGCTCGCACCATTTGTAGCGTGCAAAGCCGTTATCAGCTTGATTGCCAATATGGTGAACAAGTGGCAACGCTGGCTGGTAAGCTTTTAGAGCAAGCCGGTGGCGATGAGTGGATTGCTGAGCCTCAAGGTAAAGTTCTGCTCGAAACCACAGCAAAATTGCACGAAATTGGCCTAACCATCGACTTTAAAAAAGGCGGTGAACATAGTGCTTACTTACTGCAAAACCTCGATTTGCCAGGCTATACGCGTGCGCAGAAGTTCTTTATTGGTGAAATTGCACGCCGTTACCGCGAGCAGCTAAGCTCACTACCAGAGCAACATGCTATATCTGGAACAAGTGCCAAACGCGTGCTGCGCTTGCTGCGTCTTGCGGTTCTACTGACCCACCGCCGCAACCCAAGCTTAGAACCACAAGTCGAGCTATTGGCTGAAGGTGATAAACTGACGTTGAGCATTGATGCGAAATGGCTAGAAGCTAACCCGCTTACGGCTGCTGAGTTAGAAATAGAATCGAACCGTCAAACAGACATTGGTTGGCCATTAACGATTACCGCTTGCTAATGATTGTTATCGAGTAAAAAGGCTCCTTATGGAGCCTTTTTGTTATTTGGCATTCTAATGCACAGTGCTTGGAGCTTTAGAACACCCATGATCTTATTGCTTCTTGTGCTGTACAACGAGACTTGTACCCGTCCTTCAAATACAAAAAAGCCGCTGGATTCAGCGGCTTTTTGTTATTCACATTCAATCAGCGAGATTACGCAGCCGTACTCACTTTGAAGTCTGGGTTTACTGCGGTTAGCTTCTTAATCAGATAATTCAGTAATACACCGTACATTGGGACAAACAAGCCAAGACTGATCACCAACTTGAAGCCGTAATCCACCAGTGCGATTTCCGTCCAATGCTCAGCCATAAATGGATCTGGACTTTGGTAGAATGCAATCGCAAAGAACGCGATGGTATCTAGCGCATTACCAAAGAGTGTCGAACACGTTGGTGCTACCCACCACTGCTTCATTTGGCGTAGACGGTTGAACACATGCACATCCATGATCTGACCAAGTAAGTAAGCCATGAAACTCGCAATCGCAATACGTGCGACAAACAGGTTAAATTCCCCTAGATGACTAAATCCTTGGAACTGACCTTCAAAGAACACAACCGACAGGAAATAAGACACCGCTAACGCAGGCAACATCACTAAGAAGATGATCTTACGCGCTAACTGAGCACCAAAAATACGAACGGTTAAGTCTGTCGCTAGGAAGATAAATGGGAAGGTGAATGCGCCCCAAGTGGTGTGCAGACCGAAGATAGTAAACGGTAGCTGAACCAGATAATTGCTGGATGCAATAATGACTAGATGGAATAAAACCAGATAAATAAGGGCGTTGCGCTGCTGCGCAGGGGTAAAGTTACTCATGCGATACCTTTTTAGTTTGGTTTGGGGGCGAGGGAACCCAAATCGAGCATTTTCATTAACGAAAACGACTCTTACCAACAATGTAAAACGAAAATTCAAATCGGCTTCACTCATTCCAAGCGAAGCGGTGGGCGATTATACATTAACCAATTGCGCTCGCAAGCGGTGCTTTTTACGCAAACGTTTATCCGATAATTTCACCTTTACACCAAAGAATTGAGCGAAAAACGAAAAAGGGTGTTTCATGTGAAACACCCTATAAGGAAATGATTTAAAGAGTTGATAAGTTGAGTTTAGAAGCCGCGTTGAAATAATCCAGCAAGATAATCGAGCTCTTCCCTGCTCTCTTCAATGTTCAGCGCTTCAAACCAAATCGCTTCACTGTAATGCTCCGCTTTCATAAATAAGCGGCAACCTTCAAAGTCGATCAGCCAAGAGTGGATATCCGCATCCCACTGTTTTTCGATTACCGTCGCAGAGAGTAAACCCACCAAACGCTCACCTAACGCCGGAAAGGTGTCTAAATCAAATCTTGGGGCTGCAATCAGCAAACGACCTTCTTCGGCAATGTATTCTGTTAGGCCAAATTCCTTCTGCATTTCGGTTCCTTATCCGTGGTGAGTGATGTGTTCTTGAATCAGATCCAAGAATGGATCGGCATATTTTTCTAATTTACGTTGACCTACCCCGCTCACCGCCAGCATTTCGCCATACGACGTCGGCAGAATCTCCGCCATATCAATCAAGGTCGCATCACTAAATACAACGTATGGTGGTAAGCCATCTTCATCGGCAATCGACTTACGCAGCTTGCGTAATTTCGCAAACAGCTTCTTATCGTAGTTTTTGCTGGTCAGTTTGTCCGACTTCGCAGCGCGTGCTGCGGTATCCAAACGAGGAACCGCTAGCTCGAGTGACACATCCCCGCGCAATAATGGTCGAGCTTCCTCGGTCAATTGCAACGTCGAGTTTCGGGTGATGTTTTGAAACAACAGTCCTTTGTGGATTAACTGGCGGAAGATACTCACCCAGTAATCATGGCTGTGATCGCGGCCAATGCCGTATGTAGAGATCTTATCGTGGCCATGTTCACGCACGCGGATATTTTGCATACCACGCAGCACCTCAACCACATACGTCATACCAAAGCTTTGGTTAACGCGGTAAACACACGACAACGCTTTTCGCGCTTCTTCTGTCGCATCAAAATGTTTGGGTGGATCGAGGCAGATATCACAGTTACCACAAGGCTTCTCGCGGTATTCACCAAAGTAGTTGAGCAGAACCTGACGACGACAGGTTTGCGCTTCTGCAAAGGCACTCATCGCATTAAGTTTATGGCTTTCTACTTGCTTTTGCGGTCCATCGTCTTTTTCATCCAGCATGCGGCGTAGCCAACTGATGTCTGCAGGGTCGTACAACATCATCGCTTCAGCAGGCAAACCATCTCGCCCTGCTCGTCCCGTTTCTTGGTAGTAGGATTCAATATTGCGCGGAATATCAAAGTGCACTACAAAACGGACGTTCGGCTTGTTGATGCCCATACCAAAGGCAACCGTCGCGACCACGATTTGAATGTCATCACGCTGAAACGCCTCTTGAACGTAAGCACGCTCATCAGCGTCCATCCCTGCATGATAGCCCGCCGCACGGATGTGGTTGTTGCACAGCTTCTCCGTCACCATTTCGACTTTCTTACGGCTACCACAATAAATAATGCCGCAATTGCCCTTTTGGGTGTCGAGATAACGAATGATCTGAGAAATCGGCTTGTGCTTCTCGACCAGGTTGTAGCGGATATTCGGACGGTCAAAACTGCCTAAGTGGACATGAGGTTCATGCAAACGTAAGCGTTCAAGAATGTCGCGACGTGTAGCGTCATCCGCAGTGGCGGTGAGCGCCATAAATGGCACATGCGAAAAATGCTGCTTTAACTGACCCAGCGCGGCGTATTCGGGACGGAAATCGTGTCCCCACTGCGAGATACAGTGCGCTTCATCCACCGCAATCATCGCCAAAGGCAGATTTTCGAGTCGCTCGATGAAGTCACGCATTAACACGCGTTCTGGTGAGACGTAAACCAATTTGAGTTGACCGCTGTGCATGCGGTTATACACACTCAGCAGCTCTTCACGACTCATGGTGGAGTTCACACACTCTGCCGCAACGCCGTTAGCCTTGAGCTGATCGACCTGGTCTTTCATCAAAGAAATCAGCGGCGAAATCACCAAGGTGATGCCACTACGAACCAACGCAGGTATCTGATAGCAAAGAGATTTACCACCACCTGTCGGCATGATCACCAGACTGTCTTTGCCCTCGACCGCCGATTCGATGACCTCTTGCTGGCCATCACGAAACGTTTGATAACCGAAAACTTCCTCCAACACACGTTGAGGCGTTACCGGTGAGTCTGATTGTTCGGCTAACAAAGTTGAGGTCATGAAAAATCTCAGATTGGGTGATGTAGAAATGCTTTTGCATGCCACCAGCACACAAAGTGAGGGCACATTGTAATGGGGTTTCATGGCGAATAAAACCGCAAATTGTTAGGTGTTTCACACCACGGCTCGTATACTGATTTTCTGCTCTATAAACACACAATTAGGTGACACTTCATGACACCAGAAGAACAACAGCGCGCGCGGCAAGGTGTCCTGCTTGCGGTTGGCGCGTACACGATGTGGGGCATTGCGCCCATGTACTTTAAATCGATAGCACAAGTGACTCCTCTCGAGATCCTAAGCCACCGAGTGATTTGGTCTTTCTTTTTGCTTGCCGCACTTCTTCATTTTGGCCGTCACTGGCGCTCGGTTTATCACATCGCCACAGATAAAAAGAAAATCGCGTATTTGCTTTCCAGTTCGGTATTGATTGGTGGCAACTGGTTGATCTTCATTTGGGCGGTTAACTCCAATCACATGCTGGATGCCAGCTTAGGCTATTACATCAACCCGCTGATTAACGTGTTGCTCGGTATGGTGTTCTTGGGCGAACGGCTACGTAAGCTGCAATGGTTTGCTGTGGTATTGGCTGGATGCGGCGTTTTGGTGCAGTTGATCGCCTTTGGTTCGGTGCCAATTGTAGCGATGGCGTTGGCGATGAGCTTCGGTTTTTACGGTTTGCTACGTAAGAAAGTCGCGGTGGATGCTCAAACGGGTTTGTTTGTCGAAACGCTAATCTTATTACCAGCTGCAGCCGTTTATCTTCTGTTTATTGCCAGCTCACCAACGGCAAACATGATTGAAAACACATGGCAGCTCAATACGTTGTTGATTGCAGCCGGAGTGGTGACGACCTTGCCATTGCTGTGCTTCACTGGTGCCGCGACTCGCCTCAAATTATCAACGCTTGGCTTTTTCCAGTACATCGGTCCTAGCCTGATGTTCTTGCTTGCAGTGTTAATTTACGGCGAGACCTTCACGATGGATAAAGCGATTACGTTCGCCTTTATTTGGGGAGCCCTTGTGGTATTTAGCTTCGATGGGCTGCGCAACAATCGCCGTTCACGCCGAGCCATTCAGTCACAGTGATCTTTTTTTACAAGACAAGCTAACAATTGATGGATAAGCTTGGTCATTATGTGACCAAGCTTTTTTTGTATGTAATGGAACAGATTCAATACTACGCGACCGACCATGACCAACTGAGTCTGATCGAGGCGAAATACCAAAAGTTTGCCTTTCAAAGGCACTATCATTTGGATTTTCACCTCGGCTTGATCACGCACGGTGAGCAGAAGTTTCATTATCAAGGCTCTCATCACCAAGTCGGTCATGGGCAAATCGTTATTATGCCGCCCGATGAACTGCACGACGGCCAATCTAAGCTTGCCAGTGGCTATCAAGTGAATGTTTTTTCGATCGAACCACACTTACTTAGCGATCTGGCAGATCTTAAGCAAAATGGTCAAATTATCCGCTTTAATGAGTTGATCATCTCCGATCCACAGATATTTTCACAACTTAGTAACTTACATGCTCTGTTGAGACGCGAAAATCTCAGTCAGTTAACCAAAGATTGTCTGCCTTTTGAGGGATTTAACCAACTTTTTGATCGCTACGGATCGCTGGCAAGGCAAAAAGTCATTCCATTAGGTAAGCAATCTCTCAACACCTTAAAAGATTACTTAATGGCGAACCTCGACCAATCGGTACGGCTGGAGTCTCTTTCTGAGCTTTGCCAGTTAAGCCCGACTCAATTTCAACGCCATTTCAAAGCGCAAACCGGCATGACACCGTATGCGTGGTTTGCCCGTTTACGACTCGAGCAAGGGATGAAGCTACTACAAGCAGGACAATGCGGTACTGAAGTCGCGCATCAAATTGGTTTTTACGATCAGGCACATTTCAGCAAAGCCTTTAAGCAGACTTATGGCGTCTCTCCGTCTCAAGTCACTCGATAACAGCACGCTCATCTTAGGCTGTCAGTTTTTTACAAGCGCATGCCACAACAAGCCTCCACAATAGCTGCATTGGTAATCTTTGAGATGTGTTATGAATGAATCCACTATCCTGCTGACATTGGCCAGCATTCACTTTATTGCCTTAATGAGCCCAGGCCCCGACTTCGCATTAGTGGTGCAAAATGCCACGCGTCATGGTCGCCAGACGGGCTTATACATCGCTCTTGGCTTATCCGTTGGTATTTTGCTGCACTCATTGTTCAGCCTGACTGGTGTGAGCTACCTTGTGCATCAACATCCTTTGCTGTATTCGGTATTACAACTGCTAGGTGGCAGTTACCTACTTTACCTCGGTGTTGGGGCCCTGCGCGGCGTGATCGCTACGATCAAAAACCCGCAAACGGATCAACAAAATAAAACAAACAGCTTCGTGATCAGCAACAAGCGTCAGGCTTTTGCCAAAGGTTTTGCAACCAACATTCTCAACCCCAAAGCACTGGTTTTCTTCATCAGCTTGATGTCGAGCTTGGTGCCAGCCGGAATGTCAGTCTCAGGCAAAAGCATCGCGTTAGTTATCCTGTTCAGCTTGTCTCTGGTTTGGTTTTCTAGCTTGGCGTGGATGCTCTCAACGCAACGTTTACAACGTCGATTACAACAGGCAGGCATCTACATCGATGGCATCTGTGGTGTGGTGTTTACCCTCGTTGGCGGCAGTATCTTGGTGCAAACCATCAGCACATTAATCGGTTAACTCTCTGATTTAAAAGCGTCGCACACCCGACATTTATTAAAACGCTGACTCGACGATCTTCTCCATGACTGCCAAGCTGAACAATCAAACTGGCAACATGGAGAGTCATCATGCAATGGACATTCAACCGACTCGTGTCTACGGGTCTTTTTCTTAGCGCCTCTATCACCCACACCGCGTTTGCAAACCAAGCCACCGATGCGATTGCCCCAGAGCAGAGTACTGGGCTTGAGCACAAACAACTGGTCAAAGCCAAAGACTATATGGTGACAGCAGCGAACCCAATCGCCACCCAAGCTGGTGCTGATGTACTGGAGCAAGGCGGCAATGCCATCGATGCTATGGTGGCGGTACAACTGATGCTTGGCTTAGTCGAACCACAGTCTTCCGGTATTGGTGGCGGCGCATTTTTGGTGTATTGGGATGGCGAACAACAAAAGCTCACCACTTATGATGGTCGAGAAACTGCGCCCCTCGCCGCAACCCCAACACTGTTTTTGGACGACCAAGGCCAGCCGCTGCAATTTTATGATGCCGTTGTAGGCGGACGATCTGTCGCGACGCCGGGCACCGTCAAACTGTTGTGGGATACCCACCAAAAATACGGCAAGCTGGAATGGAAAAAGATCATTCAGCCAGTGATCAACTTGGCTGAGGAAGGTTTTGCCGTCAGTCCTCGTCTCGCCAGTTTGATTGCCAACGACGCCGAGCGTTTATCACGTTTTCCGACCACAAAAGCGTATTTCTTTAACGCCGATGGCTCACCAAAAGCCGAAGGCACACGATTAAAAAATCCAGAATACGCGCAAACCTTGCAAGCCATCGCCAAGCAAGGTGCTCAAGCCTTCTATCAAGGTGATATTGCCAAAGACATTATCGCAACCGTGCAAACTGCAGTGGGTAACCCGGGCGTATTGGCACAACAAGATTTTGATACTTACCGCATCAAACAGAGAGAGCCTGTTTGCGCGGCTTATCAAAGCTACGACATCTGCGGCATGGGGCCACCAAGCTCAGGCGCGCTAACTGTCGGGCAGATCTTGGCTATCACCGAGCAATATGATCTCAAAGGCTGGGGACCAGACAGCGCCAAATCTTGGCAGGTCATTGCGGACGCATCAGGTCTCGCGTTTGCTGATCGCGGTAAGTACATGGCCGATCAAGACTATGTACCCATGCCAACCGAAGGTTTGCTGGACAAAGACTATCTCAAACAACGTGCCGAGCTTATTCAGGTCGGCAAAGCACTGACGAAAGTGGAAGCCGGTAACCCACCGTGGTCACATGCAATGAATCTCAGTATGGATGAATCGATAGAACTTCCTTCCACCAGCCATTTCAACATCGTCGACAAGCAAGGCAATGTGGTTTCAATGACCACCACCATCGAGAACGCTTTTGGCTCGCGCTTAATGGTTCGCGGCTTCCTGCTCAATAACGAGCTAACGGACTTTTCTTTCCGCACTCATCAAAATGGCGTGCCAATCGCCAACCGATTAGAACCGGGCAAACGTCCGCGCTCCTCCATGGCACCGACCATCATCATGAAAGATAATCAACCATACATGGCAATTGGTTCTCCGGGTGGCAGTCGCATTATCGGCTACGTGGCACAAGCCATCATTGCTCATACTCAATGGGACATGGACATTCAGCAAGCGATCAACCAACCAAGAGTGTTAAACCGTTTTGGCACTGTCGACCTCGAGCAAGATAGCGCAGCAACTCAGTTGCAACCGGCACTCGAAAAGATGGGCTTTAAGACCGAAATTCGCGATTTAAATTCCGGTTTACACGCCATTCGCATCACTGAAAATGGCTTAGAAGGTGCTGCCGATCCGCGTCGAGAAGGTGCAGCCATCGGAAAATAGTAGCCTTTCGCTCAACCCTTTGTGCGAGATCTCTCACAAAGGGTTGGGTAAAACTCTCTTTTTTAGCAGTAAAAGCACCCCAAACAACTCATAAGCTATTGAATAATATAAATACGTGCAGTTTTTAAACGTTTGCGGAATAAAAAAATGTGAACTTGCACCGTTGTTGGATAGCGCCAAAAACGTAATATTAAACCTGTCGGAAGGATGCTGACACGGAACAGGAAACACCACGGATTTGGTGAACTTCAGGAAGAAGAAACGGTTATTCAGGATGAATAGTCGGGCATGGAATGCAAAACTGGACATTGAACGGAATCAATAGCGACTAGGATGGTTGCTACTAAGGACGGGAAATGGACACCTCTGGACGAGGCAAGGACTGAACATCAGGATGATGTCATGGACACCGCTCAGGGAACAAGTGATGAGAGCTGACGAGGATAGTTAGCAGACCAGGATAAGGTCATCAAGGACACCGCTAGGAAGGCGACGAAAGGATTAAGCTGAAGGAATACAGCACGCTATCAAGGATTCGATGCAAGGAGCACTTTTTAGTAGCTGGATTGCTGCGAGTAAGACTATAACCCCGATGGGCGCAAGCCCTCGGGGTTTTTCTTTTCTGCCATTTCCGCCCGACCTGCCAAGCACAGTTGTCCCCATCTCAAACTCAAACTCAAACTCAAACTCAAATAAGGTACTTTGTAGGCTCCAGATACAACAAGAGCCGCCGAAGCAGCCCTTGAGTTAGTTTGCGAACAATGCAAGCTAGCTTTCGATAAAAACCTTACAGTTTCTCTAGTCTAGCGTAAGCAGTCACTAACCATTTAATGCCTTCACCATTGAACGCGATTTGAACGCGACTCTGTGGACCGCTGCCTTCAAAGTTAATGATGGTGCCTTCGCCAAACTTTGGATGCATTACGCGTGAACCAAGTGAAAAGCCCGTCTCGTTGAAGTTCTCTTTCACCGCAGTTTGGCTAAAGCGACCACTACTTGCAGGTCGGCTGACTTGCGCTTTCATCCGCACTTCGTCCAGGCACGTTTCCGGCAACTCACGAATAAAACGCGATGGCTTATGGTACTTATCTTGACCATACAAACGGCGCATTTCCGCATAAGTGATGTAGAGTTTTTGCATCGCGCGCGTCATACCGACGTAGCACAGGCGGCGCTCTTCCTCTAAACGCCCAGCCTCTTCCGCCGACATCTGGCTTGGGAACATGCCTTCTTCAACGCCCACCATAAACACCAATGGGAATTCCAAGCCTTTTGCACTATGCAGTGTCATCAATTGAACTGCATCTTCAAATTCGTCGGCTTGCCCTTCACCCGCTTCTAGCGCCGCATGCGTCAAGAACGCAGTCAGCAGCGACATCTCTTCTGCTTCTTCTGGCTTCTCGAATTGACGAGTTGCGGTCACCAATTCCTCCAAGTTCTCAATACGAGCCTTAGACTTTTCGCCCTTCTCTTGCTCATACATGGCAAACAAGCCAGAGTACTTGATCACATGGTCTGTTTGCTCGTGCAACGGCATCTCTAACGTGTCATCTTCGAGTGCGGTAATAAGTTCGATAAAGCGACCTAATGCCCCAGCCGCTCGACCCGCGAGCACTTGTTCATCCAACATCGCAACGCTGGCTTCCCACATCGTGCAACCACGATCGCGCGCCGCACGGCGGATGGTTTCTAGTGTCTTGTCACCTAAACCACGAGTTGGCGTATTCACCACACGTTCAAATGCAGCATCGTCATTACGGTTGGCCATCAAACGCATGTAGGCCAGTGCGTCTTTGATTTCCTGACGCTCGAAGAATCGCATACCACCATAAATACGGTATGGTAGACCAGCTTGAATCAACGCTTCTTCCAGTACACGAGACTGGGCGTTGTTGCGGTACAGCATCGCTGCATCATTCAATGCTCCACCTTTGTCTTGCCACTCTTTGATTTTGTTAACCGCAAAACGGGCTTCGTCCAACTCGTTGTAAGCACTGTAAACCGAAATCGGTTCACCAACGACGCCGTCAGTCCACAGCTCTTTACCCATACGCTCGGTGTTATTGGCGATCAAGGTATTGGAAGCTTCCAAAATGGTCTTGGTGGAACGGTAATTCTGCTCTAGGCGAATGGTGGTTACGCTTGGGAATTCACGGGTGAATTTCTCAATGTTTTCGACTTTTGCTCCGCGCCAACCGTAAATCGATTGGTCATCGTCACCCACAATCATCACATGACACTCAGGCCCCGCCATCATGCGTAGCCAAGCGTATTGGATATTGTTGGTGTCTTGGAACTCGTCAACCAGAATGTGTTTAAAGCGTGCCTGGTAGTGCTCTCGGACAAACTTGTTATCGCGCAGTAGCTCATGAGCGCGAAGCAGAATTTCTGCAAAGTCGACCAAACCTGCACGGTCACACGCTTCTTGATAAGCGGTGTATAGCTGCAAGTAGGTTTTGGTCACAGGATCGTGGTAAGCATCGATGTGTGCTGGGCGCAGGCCTTCGTCTTTTTTGCCGTTAATCCACCAAGCCACTTGGCGTGCAGGCCACTGCTTTTCATCCAGATTTTGTGCTTTGATCAGACGCTTCAGTAAACGTTGTTGATCGTCGCTGTCGATGATTTGAAAATCTTCCGGTAGCTTGGCATCAAGATAGTGCGCACGCAAAATGCGGTGACAAATACCGTGAAAGGTACCATTCCACATGCCTGACGCGCTGCCCATCATCAACTCTTCAATACGGCCACGCATCTCCGCCGCCGCTTTGTTGGTAAAGGTTACCGACATAATTGAGAACGGAGACGCTTGTTCTACCGACATCAACCAAGCGATACGGTGAACAAGAACGCGAGTCTTACCACTCCCTGCACCAGCAAGGACGAGCAAGTTTTCTAGAGGTGCTGCAACGGCTTCACGCTGTTTATCGTTCAAACCGTCGAGTAATAGAGATGGATCCATCATGATGAGCTACTGGTTATTTATACATAAAAATAGATTATAACCTAAACAACTAGGGTGTGTTGAGACAAAACTAGATAAAAAGTTCGACGATTTTTTACTCATCCATTCAATCGGTTATGTAAATCAAACCATCAAAAAGCATTCTCCCAAACAATTTCCCTGAAAGTTTTTCACTCACCTTCCTATCTCTTAAGTTAAGCAAGCGGACAAAAACTGTGCATCTCAATCGCTCGTCTGCTTGCCCATCTCAACGTAAAGGAAATCATTCAGAGGAAATTATTATGAAAAAGTCGAATCTTGCTGTTACTGCTGCGGTTACTGGTCTACTAGCCCTTGGTGGCACTCTACTAACAGCAACACCAGCTGTCGCGGCAGAAAAAGAAAAGTGCTACGGCGTGGCAAAAGCGGGGAAAAATGACTGCGCGACGAAGAACAGCTCTTGCGCTGGCACGTCAAAACAAGACCACCAGAAAGACGCATTTGTGGTGGTTCCAAAAGGTCTTTGCGACAAATTGGCTGGCGGCAGCACCAGCGCATCTTAATTTCTCCGTTAATTGTTGTGGGCGTGTGATGGCTCAACTCACACCCCACAACCTCTTCTCATCCAGTTCGAAAAGGAGTTTCACGTGAAACACTACGATTTTCACCCTCTTGTTGGCGTTGGTTTACGGACTCCTCATTTGGACTTTTTTCAGCAACAACGCCCAGAACTGTCTTGGTTAGAAATTCACAGCGAGAACTACTTTCAACCCAATGCAGCCGAACGAAAATATCTACACACTTTGCGAGAGCAATACCAGATCAGCTGCCACGGAATTGGTTTATCGTTAGGCTCTGTTGAACGCGTTAGCCAAGTACACCTCGCTCAACTGAAAGCGTTGATTGATGCCATTGACCCGATGTTTGTCTCTGACCATTTGAGCTGGAGTGAAAATGGTGGGCATTATTTTAACGACTTGCTTCCCCTACCATACACCGAAGAAGCACTGAACGTTTTTACTCGCAATGTGCTTGAAGTTCAGGATTATCTGCAACGCGAAATCTTAATTGAGAACCCATCGAGCTATGTGAAGTTTCAACACTCGACGATCAGCGAGTGGGAGTTTCTCGCTGAGGTTCAGCAGCGCACAAGTTGCCGGTTACTGCTCGATCTGAATAACGTACACGTATCAGCCTTCAATCACGGCTTTGATTGCAATACCTATCTGTCCGCCATTCCGGCAGACAAAGTGGATGAAATTCATTTGGCGGGTTTCACCATCAAGCAACTCGATAAAGGCGAAATTTGGATTGATACTCACAGCCGTCCAGTTAGCACGGAAGTCTGGAAGTTATATCAACACTGGGTTGAACAGTATGGTCCGCGCCATACCTTAATTGAATGGGACTTAGATATCCCAGCACCAGAAGTGTTATTGGCAGAAGCGGAAAAGGCCTCGCTCCTTCTCTCCCAAATTACCACCCCGCTTAGTGCTACGAGGAAAGCCTCATGAAGCTAGCCACCTTACAAAACCAGTTTGCGAAAGCGCTTCACTATCAGGCATTGGGCGATGACTGTGATATTGCGAGCGATCAGTTTACCGCTGACGAGCGCATGCAGATATATCGCAACAACTTTATCATCAGCTTGAGCGAAGTCCTTTCTGCTACTTATCCGATGGTTGAAGCGTTACTAGGGGAAACGTGCTTTGCCCAAATAGCACGCCAACATGTTTTAACGCACCCACTCCAAGAAGGCAGTGTTATTCACTACGGAAAAGACTTTCACCTCACTGTGATGTTGTTTGGTCAGGTCATGGCTCAAGCACCATACAGCCCAGAAGTCGCACTCTTTGAATGGAACATCGACCTTGCTCGCCAAGCTCGTTATGAGCATCAAGCAGACACAGCCGTGCAACCGCTGACTGAATTACCACACGTACCAGAGTCGCAACACTCTCATTTAGTTTTCCACCTTCGTCCTGGGTGTAAGTGCTTTGATGCTCATTACGCGGTGTTTGATTTATTCGCAGCTGTTCGTACTCAGCAATTCGATCAGCTCAACATCAACCAATTACAACAAGGGGTGATCCGCGTCGAGCCCAATGGTGAAGCGCAGTGTTTCGCGCTGGATGACGAAGCCTATCAATTGCTTGCCAGCTTGGAACAAAAGCAATGTTTGAGCGATATCCCTGAGCCGTTGCTCGCTCATCTTAATCACATCATGACGCTTGACCTGATTGAAGGTTTTACGCTGCAAACCGCGTAAGGAGGATACGATGACAGATTCTGTTAAAAGCCTGATTAGCCGCTACGACGAATACACCAACAGCTTACAAACTCACGCAATGCCGTTGTTGCTGCTGTTTTGCCGTTTATGGGTCGCTTGGGTGTTTTTTAATTCCGGCCTTATCAAAATTGCCTCATGGGATAGCACCTTGTACTTATTCGAATTTGAGTATCAAGTTCCGTTGCTACCTTGGGAATTTGCCGCCTATTCAGGCACATTCGCAGAGTTAGTGCTTCCGGTCTTTTTAGCGCTTGGATTATTTACTCGCCCTATGGCTGCCATGTTGTTTGTGTTCAACATTATCGCTGTCCTGTCTTACCCGCTACTGTGGGAGAAAGGTTTCCATGACCACCAACTCTGGGGGTTAATGATTTTGATTGTGACGCTGTGGGGAGCCGGTCCGTTTTCGCTCGACCGATTGCTAAAAGACAAATTCGTCAGATAGAAAAATCCCCGCGATTGCGGGGATTTCTTTTATTGCTTGTTTAGATAAGCCAGCAGTTCATCCGCTGAGATACCTTGTTGTGCGAGGTCTTTTGCTAATAGCTCAACTTGCTCGCCCTTGCGTGACTCAATCACTTGTTGAAATTGGTACACAATATCACGCAAGATTGGTAGAGGTACTTGTTTTGCCGCACTACGAATGCGCTCGGAGCTTTGATTGCCCAGCTCATTAAGCAACTTACCAAACATCACCTTTTCTGGTGATTCTTCCATTTGCTCTAAAATACGAGCCATTTCATACGTGGTTAACGACATTACTTTTTGAATTCCGTTATGGTGTCAGGAAAAGTGTGAACGACAAATATACACGCGTTACATACATTGGAAAATACTAAATTACACTGATTTACGCAT
The DNA here is from genome assembly GCF_024181925.1 of Vibrio sp. Y20_XG_PY13. Taxonomy (NCBI): domain Bacteria; kingdom Pseudomonadati; phylum Pseudomonadota; class Gammaproteobacteria; order Vibrionales; family Vibrionaceae; genus Vibrio; species Vibrio sp. Y20_XG_PY13. The sequence goes on from NZ_JAMZAL010000016.1 coordinate 23,262, forward strand.
TAGCGAAGCGTGCGTGCCAGCTCTTACCAGCCTTTGAAAATAGAATCACCAATGCCGGTAGCAATACCCACATATGAATAGCAATCAATATTTGTGGATCAAACGGCAAACGCTGTAAGGTACCCACTAACAAACCAGAACCGCTCATTTGGAACAAACCAAGTAGCGCCGCGGCTGTGCCCGCTTTATCACCGAATGGTTCCAACGCCTTGCCCGCGGCGCCGCCAAGAATCAAAGCAAAACCAACGGACGACATAAAGATTGGCAGCATGAACGACAGCGCCGTGTTTTGGCCATTCATCACCAGCATCACCACACCAGCCAGAGCCAACGTCGAGATACCAACCACAAGCGTGTTGTGTGTACCAAAACGTTCCATGAACTTCGGTGCCAACATACAGCCAGCGATGTTGATGACCGCGTTAATGCCAAACCAGAATGTGAACTCATTCATTGAAAGGCCCATGCCTGTCATCAATACCGACGGTGCTGACGTCACGTAAGCTAAGATAACTGCCATAGCCATCAAACATAGTGACGCGTGGAAAATGAAAGATGGCGTGCTCAGTACCGACCAGTAACGACTTACCTTGAATACCGCTTGTTTCTCTGTTGCAGGGTTGGTTTCCTTCATCATCAAGAACATCAACGTTCCTGAGACAACCGCAAAACCAGCCATAAAGCTGAAGTTTGCACGCCAATCGAATTGCTGTGTTAACCAGCTACCTAAGATTGGGGCCAGTGCCGGAATAAAGCAGATCGCACCATTAAGGTAGCTGATCATCTTGCCGCTTTTCTCTGGGCCGAAAATATCGCGAACTGTTGCAAAGGCTGCTACCGATGTCGCACACGCACCTAAGCCTTGTAGCAAACGAGACATCAACATCCACTCTATATTTTGAGCACTCCACGCCAATAAAGCGCTCATTGCGTAGATAGTGATGCCGCCCAATGCAACAGTTCGACGTCCGAGTTTATCTGCCAAAGGGCCAGCAAACAGTTGGCCAACACCCATAGCAAATAGGAACCATGTAATCGTGTCTTGCGCTAGCGCATTGTCTACCTGAAAAGTTGAAGCGATAAGAGGTAACGCAGGTAGATAGATATCAATCGCAAGCGGACTGAAAAGAACCAAAAGGGTCAACAACGCCATTTGTTTTTTACTATTAGAAATATGGCTAGACACACAACACTCCAAATTGAACAAGAACTTTGCAGAGAGCTTAATCATCTGATGATATGAATGGAAATGATGTATACTCATGACCATTATTCCCCAGAGGAAATTCACCGTGAACATAGAAAAGCTCGCTCGTCTCGACCTGAACTTACTGGTCTGTTTTAAAGTGTTAATTGAAGAGCTTAACGTGACTCGAGCAGCGCATCGACTGTGCCTTAGCCAATCCGCGGTGAGCAAATCATTAGCCAAACTTCGCATTCAATTTGATGATCCATTGTTTACGCGTAACTCACATGGATTAACACCAACACCACGTGCATTGTTCCTCAAACCGAAACTGGATCTGTTGATTAACCAATTAGAAGTGCTGACCCAGCCAGAAGAGTTTTCGCCCCAAAGCAGTGAATACCGTTTTCAAATTGCAGCGGTGGAAAGTGTCTACCCATTAATCTTGCCGCATTTCTTACCAGCGATTTTTCAACAGGCGCCCGGCGTCACCATCAGCACGCATCCTTGGTCAGATAACACCTTCAAAATGTTGCAGCGTGGTGAGTTGGATTTGGGATTAACTGGTAAAGACATCGACATCAATGACGCAAAGCTTACCCTGCTGCCACCGGATGATATTTGCGAACTCGAAATCTATCGCGACCATCAGATGTGCATCATTCGTAAAAACCACCCCGCACTAAAACAGAAGTGGAACCTCGAAGCGTATCTCGCACTTCGTCACGTACAAGTGCGTTGTGATGGAAACGACCGTTGGCTGTTGGATTATCGTTTAGCGGACATTGGCGCAGAGCGCGATATTGCAGTCACTGTTCCAGATTTCAATAGTGCCGCCAGCTTGTGTTCTTACACCGACTTCATCTTTACCGCGCCGAGCCATTTTGTGCAACTGGCTGCCAAACAGCTCGACTTGGTGGTCTTGCCATTGCCGCTTGAATTCCCGCCCATGGCTTACACTCTGTTTTGGCACAGAGACAGAGAAAACGACCCAGCCTTGAATTGGCTGCGCACGATGATCACGCAAAAAACCGATCACCTTAGATAAAAATGTCGGACGCAATTTGCGCTTAGCGGTTAAAATGAGTAGCTTAACAGTCGATAGTCCTTTTTGGCTCATCTATGGCCTGTTGTACCCAGACTTAAACGTCATCTTGCTACGACGTTTAACTCAATCACTGCACAAAGCAGAAGGAAACAGCTCCCACACCTGAGCATGAAGGAGCGGTAATTTGAAGGAATAAAACAGATGCACAACGATACCCTAAGCCGCGTGAACGCAATTCGCGAATGGCTTGCTCAACACAACATTGATGCCCTACTGATCCCTCATGAAGATGAATACCTGGGTGAATATGTCCCTGCGCACAATGAACGCCTCCATTGGCTAACCGGATTCACAGGCTCTGCAGGCGCAGCCGTGATCACAAAAGACAAAGCCGCGATTTTTGTTGATGGTCGCTATACAGTGCAAGTGACCAAACAAGTTCCTAGCGATTTGTTTGAATATCGCCACCTAATTGAAGAACCGGCATTGGATTGGATTCAAGACAATCTAACCGCAAATGCGTCCGTGGCTATCGACCCTCGCATGCACAGCTCGGCTTGGCTAGATATGGCACAAGCAAAACTGGCCGGAAAACTTGAGCTAAACATTCTCTCCAGCAACCCAATTGATGAATTGTGGCATGACCGCCCTGCACCAGTGGTTTCTGACGTTCGCCTCATGCCAACAAAAGCCGTTGGTCAATCAAGCGAAAGTAAGCGTAAAGAGATCGCTCAACTGGTAGCAAAAGCCGGTGCAGACAGCGCAGTCATCACAGCGCTTGATTCTATTTGTTGGCTATTGAATGTACGTGGCTTGGATGTATCGCGTTTGCCAGTTTTACTCTCGCACGCGATTCTTCATGCCGACTCAAGTGTAGAGTACTTCCTAGATCCCGCTCGCTTACCTGCTGAATTTGCAGCGCACGTGGGCACTGGTGTGACGGTTCATCATCCAGAAGCACTTCAATCTCGCCTTGAAGCCATGTCTGGCAAAAAGGTATTGCTCGACCCAGCAATCAGTAACGCATGGTTTAAGTTAGTTCTGCAAAATGCGGGCGCATCGGTTATTGCTGCAGCCGATCCATGTTTAATGCCAAAAGCCGCGAAAAACGAAGTTGAGATTGCGGGCATGAAAGCCTGTCATATCCGCGACGGTGTAGCGATGAGCAAATTCCTTTGCTGGCTAGATGCCGAAGTGGCTGCTGGCAATCTTCATGATGAAGCTACACTGGCTGCTCGCCTAGAAGCATTCCGTAAAGAAGACCCAACGCTGATGGATCTGAGCTTTGATACCATTTCTGCGGCAGGCGGCAATGCGGCTATGTGTCACTACAATCATGAGAACCAACCAGAGCCAGGTAAGCTAGAGCTGAATACGCTTTACCTTGTGGATTCAGGCGGTCAGTACCTAGATGGCACAACCGACATTACACGCACCATCGCGATTGGTCAGCCATCAGCAGAAATGATCAAGCAGTTCACTCTCGCGCTGAAAGGTCATATCGGTGTAGCACGTGCCCGCTTCCCGAAAGGCACTCGCGGTTACCAAATCGATACATTGGCTCGCCAACATCTTTGGGCGGAAGGTTATGACTACGACCATGGCACTGGCCACGGTGTAGGTCACTTCCTAAGTGTGCATGAAGGTCCGGCAAGCATCTCTAAGAAACAAATTGATGTGCCGCTAACTGAAGGCATGGTGCTATCAAATGAGCCTGGTTACTACCGTGCAGATGCGTTCGGTATCCGTATCGAAAACCTAGAGCTCGTAGTTGAAACACCGACTAACGGCGACTTCCCTGTTCTATCATTCGAATCCTTGACGCGCTGTCCAATCGACAAGCGTAACATCAATGTCGATATGCTGACTCGTCCAGAACTTGCTTGGTTGAACGACTACCATCAAAAAGTATGGGAACAAATCAGCCCGCTTGTTGAAGGCGAAGTAAAAGAATGGCTACGCGAAGCAACTCTGCCGTTGGCTTACTCTTAAACAAAAGTGCGAACATCTATTAAAGATAAAATAGAAAAGGCTCTCCACTTGGAGAGCCTTTGTTTAGGGCTAAATTCGTCAATCACAGCCCATAAATCACATCCATGAAACTCAAAGCTAAGCGTTCATTCAATCACAATGTTTCACGTGAAACATGCCAATGACACAGTAAACGCCTCGGTTAACCTGAGTAAACTGAGTGCCAATCACGCCAGACCGGATCGAAACCTTTCGCTCTAATCATGTCTTCTACCGATGCCGCGCTACGCTCGTCACTGATTTCGAACTGCTCCAATTCCACCTCTTCGGTCGCATAACCACCGGGTTGTGTTTTCGATGCCGCAGACATACTCGTGATGCCTAACGGCAAAACATTGTCGCGAAACTGTGGTGATTCGCGCGTCGACAATGACAATTCCACTTCCGGATTAAACAGCCGATAGGCGCAAATCAATTGCACCAACTGCTTATCCGTCATGACAGATTTCGGTTGTAATCCCGACGCTGGTACATTACCGGCACAAGGGCGTAAACGAGGAAAAGAAATCGAATAACGCGATTGCCAATAAGTACGCTCAAGGAAATCCAGATGAGCAGCAGCAAAAAAGCAGTCGGTGCGCCACTCTTCCAAACCAATCAAAGCGCCAATACCTATTTTGTCGATCCCCGCTTTTGCCAATCTATCAGGCGTTTCAAGCCGGTATCGGAAATCCATTTTGTTGCCACGTAAATGATGCTGAGCATATGTTTTGGGATGATAGGTTTCTTGATACACCATCACCGCATCAAGGCCCAATGTTTTCAGTTCGGCGTATTCGTCCTGATCCAACGGTTGGACTTCCATCGCTAAATAGTTAAATCGCTGCTTGATGATTGGCACCATTTCGCGAAAGTATTTCATCCCAACTTTGGTCTCATGCTCACCCGTTACCAGTAACACGCTATCGAACTTCATTCGCTTAATCGCATCAATCTCCGCCTCAACTTCGTCCCTATTCAGCGTTCTTCGCTTTATGCGGTTCTCCATAGAGAAGCCACAATAGGTACAAGCGTTGGCGCAAAGATTAGAGAGGTACAGCGGGATATACAGCGACATAGTGTTGCCAAAACGCTTACGCGTAAGCGAATAAGATAGCTTTGCCATCTGCTCTAAGTACAGTTCAGCAGCAGGAGAAATCAACGCTTTAAAATCTTCCAAATCTCGTTTCGGTTTTGCTAGCGCCCTTTCCACATCCTGCGCCGTTTTGGCATAAATCGACATGGAGATGTCATCCCAATCGAGCTGCTGAAAGCGATCATAAAAGCTCATCTTGAACCCTCACTTCTACAGTTCATCGAGAAAAGCCGTTAGTGGACTTGAAGCAACGGCATGAGAAACTTTCCCTGCAAGCCCAGCTTCATAAGCCATACGACCTGACTCGACTGCCATCTTGAACGCTTTCGCCATCGCAACGGGATTACTTGCGGCAGCGATGGCCGTATTGACCAACACGGCATCCGCGCCCATTTCCATCGCTCTTGCCGCATGTGAAGGCGCACCAATTCCCGCATCCACGACAACAGGTACGTTCGCTTGGTCAATAATGATTTCTAGAAAATCGTGCGAAGCGATACCTTTGTTCGAACCAATCGGCGCTCCCAATGGCATCACCGCAGCACAGCCAACTTCTTCCAGCCGTTTACATAAAACCGGATCAGCATGGCAATATGGCAACACAATAAAGCCATCTCGCACGAGCTGCTCGGCAGCGGCTAAGGTTTCTATCGGATCAGGCATTAAGTATTTTGGGTCGGGATGGATCTCCAATTTGACCCAATTTGTGCCCAACGCTTCGCGAGCAAGCTGCGCAGCAAAAACTGCATCTTTGGCATTTTTTGCGCCAGAGGTGTTCGGTAGCAAATTCACACCGGCGTGAATCAAAGGCTGCAAAATGTCATCTTGCTGATCATGTACATCCACACGTTTAAGCGCCATCGTCGCGAGCTGTGAACCTGATACCTGGATGGCTTCGGCCATTAAACGGCTATTAGAAAATTTGCCTGTTCCTGTGAACAAGCGTGATTGAAATTCTTTATCACCAATTTTCAGCATCGACATTATCCCCCTGCGATGGCTTGAAACAGAGAGATGCTATCTCCCTCAGAAAGTACCGTACTCGCCCATTCGCTACGCGGCACCACTTGATTATTAATGGCAAAAACACAGCCCATTTCAGGCAGAGAAAACTGGGTAATGATTTGCTGTAGGTTGGCATTACACTCGACCAGCTGAGCTTGGTCGTTAATAACGATAGCTATCACGTTACCTCTCTCCTTTAACAAAGGAACGCACAAACGAACTTGCTGCGAATTGATTTGAAACTGTCATGGCGGTCATCTCTTAACTGCTCACTGGAGCAAGATTCTTGTCACCACAAACCTGACATAGCTTGTCTTTGGTTATAGACATGGTCTGCCAGTTCATCCGCAATCCATCAAAGAGGTGTAACTGACCACACTCAACATGAAAGCGATCTATCGCCAACTTTTGAATAGCAGCGAGAGCTTGGTAGTTCCCCAGAGTGCCCACCACAGGGCCGATAATGCCGGTTTCGCTGCACTTCATTGTTTGCTGCAATTCATCAAATGGATACAAGCATCGATAGCAGCCTGAATTTGATGGTTTGTCTGAGTAATCAAAAACAGCAAACTGCCCTTGCCAACCAATCGCTGCCGCCGATATCAGAGGTGTGTTTTGCTCATAACAAACTTGATTGATCAGCTGCCTCGTTGGCAGGTTGTCACTGCAATCCAACACCACATCCGCCAACATGACTTCGAGTAGTAACTGAGCTTGGTCGAGGCGCTTGGTAATCGTGCGTACCTGAATTAATGAATTGAGATGACGAAGCTGCTGTGCCATCGCCTCGGTTTTCGCCAGTTCAATGTCGCCTTCACGATAGATAACCTGGCGCTGCAAATTGCTGCTGTCGACACGGTCATCATCAATCACAACCAACTTACCCACGCCAGCTGCCGCGAGATACAAACTTGCTGCACTACCCAACCCACCACAGCCGATGAGCAACACATGAGATTGACCAAGACGAGCTTGGCCCGATTCTCCGATTTCAGGTAACGAAACTTGACGCTGATAACGAATGAATTCTTGATCAGTAAGCACGATAGTCCTCCATGACCAATGACGTGCTCGTTGTGCTCATCAGTTGGTTGAAAAACTCAATCACTTGTTTCGGCGATTCGGACAAGGTAATCGCACGAACCACCGCTAAACTGGACACGCCACATTGCCAAACTTGCTCTGCGTTTGATTGGTCAATGCCACCAATGGCCACAGTTGGATAGCCAACACTTTCACCATATGGAATGCTATCGATCAGCTTTTGATACAAGGCTAAGCGAACCAAACCTTGCGGTTTGGATGGCATTTGTTTGGTGGTGGTCGGAAAGATATGCCCCAGCGCAATGTAGCTTGGATTAATTTGGACGATACGCAGCAGTTCATAATAACCATGGGTTGATAGACCTAAGCAAATGCCTGCGGTGCTCAACTGACTCAAATTGGAATCTTCGATATCCTCTTGACCAAGATGAACCCCGAAAGCACCATGCTTGATGGCCAGTTGCCAATAATCATTAATAAAAACTTGAGCGTCATAGTGACGACCGAGTTCAATTGCGCGTGCAATCTGCTGTTCTAAGTCTGGCTGATAGGGGTCTTTGATACGTAGTTGAATGGTGTTGATGCCCAATGGCAACAACCGTTCAATCCAACTGACGTCGTCCACTACCGGATAGAGCCCCAAACTCTGTTTGCTCACATGAGGAAAGTTGACCGACTGTCCGTATGATGACCAACCTACTTTGATGCCTAAACGACAATCTTCTAGGACTGGTGTAGGAAAATCAGCAAACTGAGACGCCCACTCCTGCTTAACCATTGTTTCACCATTCACGAGTGTTTCACGTGAAACATTCGTCATTGGGCGCGCTAAGGTCAAAGCATCTTCAATAGGGAAATCGAGAGCAAGCAGTGTTACTGTCCACGCTAAGTGTTGATCGGTTTGAAGGGTTGTAGTTCTAAAAGTGGAAGCAACTGACAGAGCTTTTATTTCATCATTAATCGGATGGCGCCAGATATCCAACACGCCCGCGCTTGTCGTTTCAACAGAATCGTCGAGCTTAGACTCTACGTCTTGAATACCAATAAAAATGGCCGAGGATGGTTGTTGGCGACATTCTGAAACCGATAGACCTGATTGGTAGTAAAGCACAAAATCGGCAGTCTCTGCTTCCTCACATAGGTCAATCAGATCGGTACCTACACGAAAGGTATTTTGCCCAAGAACAAGTTGAATAAATTGAGTTGGGCTTACGCCCAACTCAATCTCATCAATACTAAAACCCTGTTCTTTCGCCAACAATAAGCACTGCTGAACAGATCCTGTCAGCGGAATTAACGACGACGGAATAAGGATTTTAGCCATTACTCATCCGCCTCGGCGTGCACGGCTGGGTGATAAAGCTCGGAACCTGTCGCACGAAACTCTTCAGACTTCTTACGCATGCCTTCCAGCGGGTCATCTAACATCTTGATAGAAATCGCCTGATCCGCGGCAACTTGCTCTGTATCTTTGGCATACTCCCTGACTTCTTGAGAAATCTTCATTGAGCAGAATTTAGGGCCACACATTGAGCAGAAGTGCGCTACTTTTCCAGACTCTTGCGGCAGCGTTTCATCATGAAATGCACGTGCCGTATCGGGGTCTAAAGCGAGGTTAAATTGGTCTTCCCAGCGGAATTCAAAACGCGCCTTTGATAAAGCATTGTCACGAACTTGTGCTCCCGGATGCCCTTTTGCTAAATCCGCAGCATGCGCAGCTAGCTTGTAGGTGATCATACCGGTTTTAACGTCTTCTTTATTTGGAAGCCCCAAGTGCTCCTTAGGGGTCACGTAACACAACATAGCGCAGCCATACCAACCAATCATCGCCGCGCCAATACCGGATGTAATATGGTCATAACCCGGAGCGATATCTGTCGTTAGAGGACCCAAGGTGTAGAACGGCGCTTCATGACAGTGTTCCAACTGTTGGTCCATATTCTCTTTGATCATGTGCATTGGAATATGGCCAGGGCCTTCAATGATGACCTGTACATCATATTCCCATGCGATTTTCGTCAACTCGCCGAGCGTACGCAGCTCTGCAAATTGCGCTTCATCGTTCGCGTCTGCAACCGAGCCAGGACGCAAGCCATCACCAAGAGATAGAGCGACATCGTACTTCGCACAAATTTCACAGATCTCGCGGAAATGGGTGTATAAGAAGCTTTCTTGGTGATGCGCTAGACACCACTTAGCGATAATCGAGCCACCACGCGAAACAATCCCCGTCACTCGTTTCGCCGTCATTGGAACATAGCGAAGTAGTAAACCAGCATGGATAGTAAAGTAATCAACCCCCTGCTCTGCTTGTTCGATTAACGTGTCGCGCATGACTTCCCAATTCAGGTTCTCAGCAATGCCATTTACTTTCTCCAAAGCCTGATACATAGGAACCGTACCAATTGGCACCGGGCTATTGCGTAAAATCCATTCACGAGTTTCGTGAATGTTGCGGCCGGTAGAAAGGTCCATCACGGTATCGCCACCCCAGCGTGTCGCCCAGACAAGTTTCTCCACTTCTTCTTCGATTGAAGACGTGACCGATGAGTTACCAATATTGGCATTCACCTTAACTAAGAAGTTACGGCCAATAATCATTGGTTCAGATTCTGGATGATTGATATTCGAAGGAATGATGGCGCGACCTTCTGCGACTTCTTTACGAACGAATTCTGCAGTAATGTCTTTAGGTAGATTTGCACCGAAGCTTTGGCCGGGATGCTGCTGAGTCAGCACGTCATCGCGATATTTAGCGCGACCCATGTTCTCACGCAGTGCAATGTATTCCATTTCCGGAGTAACAATGCCTTTGCGAGCATAGTGTAGTTGAGTGACACATTTTCCGGCTTTAGCTCGTCGAATACGTGGTAAGTTGCCATAACGCAAATCATCTAAGGTTTCATCGTCAAGACGCTCTTTTGCGTAAACAGAGCTCACATCTTCAAGGATTTCAGTATCATTGCGTTCTTCAATCCACCCTTCTCTAAGCTTTGGTAAGCCATTGTAAAGGTCGATAGAGTGATTTGGGTCAGTGTATACACCAGAGGTGTCATAAACACGTACTGATTCGTTTGACTCGAAAACAGGAGCCTCTTTGGTGCCACCAATAAGGCTATCAGCCAAAGAAATTTCACGCATTGGCACTCGGATGTCAGGACGAGAACCCTCTACATACACTTTGGTTGAGTTTGGGTACGGCTGTACCGAGAGAGTATCAATAAACTGTTTTGCTTCCAGTCTCGCTTGTTTGCGACTCGACATAGCATTTTTCCTTGCTTGTTATGCTAGATAAAAAGTATTGGGATAAAAATGCTTGGCGGATAGATGCGACAAGAGGGGTCGAATTATGGACGATTAGAGTTCAGGTGCTCACTCTTTGTCTATTACTGCATTCGACGTTTTGATAGGTTAGCCAGACGTTGTCTGGTGTAGGTATCTTCTCTTGTTCCCTTCGCAGATATTAATCTGATCAGGTTCAACGGATCCCGAATTAACGGTCTCAGCCTTATGGCACTCCGACAAGTGAAGCCAGTATATAAAAACGGCTTGGTTAAACCAAGCCGACCTGATTACATTTTCGTTACTTTTGCTAGCTACGCATCAATAATTGGAAACCGATCCAAGCCGCCGAGATACTAAGAACAACATTCAATAAGATGTTTAAACCCATTTTAAAGAAAGCACCTTGCTGCATAAGCAGTACGTTATCCATAGAAAAGGTTGAAAAGGTGGTAAGCGCACCGAGGAAGCCTAGACCAATCACTTGTCTCCATGGTTCAGTTGCTAATATTTCACTTTCAAACGCAGCAATGAGCAACCCCATAATGAAAGAGCCAACAACGTTAACAGTCAGCGTACCGTAAGGAAAGCCCCGCCCGAAAAGTAAGACACAAAACTCAGACACTAAATATCGAGAACACGCACCGATTGCCCCACCGAGTGCGATAAAGCCTAAAATAGAAAACTGCCCCATAATTCCCCCAATAAGTTCTGATGATATTGTAATCAAAATCGCTCAGTCATCGGTAACACAATCTTAGAATTCGACAATATAATCGCTTTAAAACCATTGAAATATTTAAAAGTTACAGGAGTCACTTTTACATACGTTCCAAACAATTTTTCATAGGAAGAACTCTTAGGGGAATTTGCCGTTTAGATAAACATATCTCGTTTAAGTACTACTTGAAGAAAATGCTGATTAGTTATGATAGCCTCAATAATATCGACTTTAAAAAGCTCGAACACGGACTCGTTATTATGGATGAATCGGGATGGCATACAAAAGAAATTGCCAATGACTTTAAATGTCAGTGTAATCAAACTTTCTCCCTATTCTCCAGAGCTAAACCCTATCGAACAAGTATGGCGTTGGTTGAGGCAACGCTATTTAGCCAATCAATATTTTACTGATTACGACGACATCATCTCCAAAGTCTGCGATGCATAGTATCGGTTTTTGGATTGCTCCAAAAGAGTCACCAAAATATGCTCGAGAAGATGGGTAGACCTGACCAGTTAATTTTCCAGATTGGTATGACTTCTCTTGGAAGGGAAAATGACAGCCCCTAAAACGACAAAAGCCCTGCTATTTCTAGCAGGGCTTTCAAATAAGTGGCGGAGCGGACGGGACTCGAACCCGCGACCCCCGGCGTGACAGGCCGGTATTCTAACCAACTGAACTACCGC
>NZ_JAMZAL010000017.1:0-5445 GCF_024181925.1 Vibrio sp. Y20_XG_PY13
GACCATAGCGTTTTGGACCCACCTGATCCCATTCCGAACTCAGAAGTGAAACGAAATAGCGCCGATGGTAGTGTGGGGTTTCCCCATGTGAGAGTAGGACATCGCCAGGCTTTAAATTTAGTTTTTTCCTTTTTAAAAGGCGAAGACAAAAGTTAAGAGAGCCCGTTTGTAAAGCGGGCTTTTTTAGTCCTCACGGACACAAATAATGTGCTGATATGGCTCAGTCGGTAGAGCGCATCCTTGGTAAGGATGAGGTCCCCAGTTCGATTCTGGGTATCAGCACCATTTATTATTTGTTTTATGTTTTAAATTAAAGCCTAAAACAAAATGTAAAGAATTTTACTTGGCGACCATAGCACTTTGGACCCACCTGATTTCCATTCCGAACTCAGAAGTGAAACGAAGTAGCGTCGATGGTAGTGTGGGGCTTCCCCATGTGAGAGTAGAACATCGCCAGGTTCTTATTTAGACTCCAGAGTCTAACCAGTGCGGAGCGGTAGTTCAGTTGGTTAGAATACCGGCCTGTCACGCCGGGGGTCGCGGGTTCGAGTCCCGTCCGCTCCGCCACTTATTTAGAAAGCCTTGCTAGAAATAGCAAGGCTTTCGTCGTTTAAGGCCAAGTCATTTTCCCCTTCAGAGAAACGAATTCCGTTTCAATGCTCTGGTACTTATGCCAACCCTTGTCGTCCGGCCGTTGATACGAAATCCTCATTCGCAATAGCGATGCTCTCTCATCTACAAGCGCCTGTCTTTGCTTATTTATATTCTAGGCATATACAAACTAATTTGACTCATTTTGGTTTTCATTCGTGTCTTGAGTCTAGCTTCAGTTTAGTTAGTATTTCGTCGCCATATCATCATGTTGAGACTCGAAGTTATTAAATGAGTCTCGCATTTATGCAATCTTTGAATTTTCGAACTGGCTAGCTATGTGATCCATTCCTAGTCCTTATACTCACGGCTTTTTCGCTTGTTAATGTCAACACTGTCAGAAAACTTTGTTTGCTTTGCTGATTTCTACTAGAAGGATTACCCTAAAAGGAGTTCTCGTAGGAGTTAGTTTGGTGATGCAACAAATAAAAAATGAAACCTTAAAAGAAGTATTTAAACAATGGGCTTCCGACGATGGAGTTGTGGTCATCAACCCTGCAACTGAGCAAGAGTTAATTCGCTTGAAACCGAGTTCAATTGAAGAGTTGGATTGCCTCATTGAAGCGTGTTCGGCTGAACAAGTTCGATGGGCTAAGTTGAGTGCGAAAGAGCGCTCTAGCTGTTTGAAAAACTGGTATCAATTGTTGATGGAGCACGCTGAAGATATAGCGACCATTATTACATTGGAACAGGGCAAGCCATTGTCTGAAAGCCGCGGGGAAGTGAGCTACGGGGCATCTTTTGTAGAGTGGTTTGCAGAAGAGGCTAAACGAGCTTATGGCGAGATTATCCCTGCTCCTGCTGTAGATAGACGTTTATCTACAATTAAACAGCCTGTAGGCGTGTGTGCTGCGATTACACCGTGGAATTTCCCTATTGCTATGATCACACGAAAAGCGGCACCTGCGTTAGCTGCTGGGTGTGGGATGATCATCAAACCGTCCGAGTTGACCCCTCTGACCGCACTAGCGGTTGTTGAACTTGCGTATCAGGCTGGTATCCCTAAGCCGCTTTTACCTGTTGTTATTTCTGAACAGGCCGCTGAGTTTGGTCAGGTGTTATCGATGGATCCTAGGATCAAGAAGATTTCATTTACGGGTTCGACTCGCGTCGGCAAAATTTTGATGAAGCAGGCTAGTGAAACTGTTAAAGCGGTATCGATGGAACTTGGAGGTAACGCTCCGTTTATTGTTTTTGAGGATGCTGATTTGGAATCAGCTGCTAATGGGCTTATCGCGTCCAAGTTCCGTAATGTAGGGCAAACGTGCGTGTGTACAAACCGTTTATATGTACATCAAAATGTCAAAGAGCGCTTTATGGAAAAAGTGCTCGCGAAAATGATGGAGCTAAATGTTGGGAATGGCTTGGAGTCTGGTGTGACAGTTGGGCCAGTGATCACCATGGCTTCTAAGCATCGTCTGGAGGCTGTTATTGATCAGGCGTTACAAGAGGGGGCTACCATTGCTAACCGTCCTCAAAAGCTCGCAGGGCGCTTTATGGAGCCTGTAATTTTGGATAATGTCGATCAAGGCATGGCTATCGTGCAGCAAGAGTTGTTTGGGCCAGTATTACCCGTATTAACATTTGAAGATGATGAACAAGTGTTAGCAATGGCCAATGATACTGAGTATGGCTTAGCTTGTTATTTCTATACCGATAGCCTTAAACGAATTATCAAGTTCACTGAAGGCTTGGAATACGGAATGGTTGGTGTGAACGAAGGTATTATCTCGACAGAAGTTGCGCCATTTGGTGGTATTAAAGAGTCAGGTGTTGGGCGTGAAGGCGCGAAACAAGGGCTCGATGAATACCTAGAGACGAAATACATATGTCTTGGTGGCTTAAACTGATCTTTGGATGAGAGTGCAAAAGAGAAAGCTGGGTTTCTAAACCTGGCTTTTTTGTTTATAGAGCAAAGAGGAGAGAAGGGTGTATTTCTTCCAGATGCAAAAAAGCCGCATCAAGTGATGCGGCTTCTTCTAATATGGCTCCCCCTACTGGACTTGAACCAGTGACCTGCGGATTAACAGTCCGTCGCTCTACCGACTGAGCTAAGGAGGAACAAATTTTAATAAGTGGTGCCGACTACCGGAATCGAACTGGTGACCTACTGATTACAAGTCAGTTGCTCTACCTACTGAGCTAAGTCGGCACATTTTCATTAACAAGTAATTAACTTGCCAATTGAAAGTGGCTCCTCCTGCTGGGCTCGAACCAGCGACCTGCGGATTAACAGTCCGTCGCTCTACCAACTGAGCTAAGGAGGAATTGTCTTTTTAAGAATAAATGGTGCCGACTACCGGAATCGAACTGGTGACCTACTGATTACAAGTCAGTTGCTCTACCTACTGAGCTAAGTCGGCGTACCGTTATTCTTTATATTGTTCGTGTTAGACACCAACAATTTTAAATTGTGGTGCCCGGAGGCGGAATCGAACCACCGACACGAGGATTTTCAATCCTCTGCTCTACCGACTGAGCTATCCGGGCGACGAGGTGTATTAAAAGGCTTTTCGGCTTTAAGGTCAACAATAAAATTAAAATAAAATATCGTTTGATGAAAATGTGCTCGGAGTGGGCTGTTTTTATGCGTTTTAAATAGGGATACACCATGTTTTAAGCTTTTCTAAGAAAGAAATTACGAGCTTGTTTGCTAAATAAATGCGACGAAAACAAAAAAAGCACGTTTGAAAACGTGCTTTTTAGTGAACAATTGACTTTAAACTAGTGCTTTACGGAGAACTTATTCACCCATCCTTCCAGTTCATTTGCCAAAGAGGCCAAACTTTGGGTGCTCGATTGGCTCTCTGTTACCACTGAATTTAGCTTACTTCCGCTCTCTTCAATCAGATTTATGCGGTGTGCAATGTCATCACTGACTTGCGTTTGCTCAGCTGCTGCCGTCGCAATTTGCTGACTCATTGCTGTGATAGATTCAAGCGCGGTAACGATCTGTTGGAGAGCTTCTGATGCATTCATCGATTCAGTTACTGTGCTTTCACTTGTTTCCGCACAGATTTCCATTGTATGAATGGCATTGCGAGAGCCTTCTTGAAGATTCGAGATCATGTGTTGGATCTCTTTTGTGCTGTCTTGAGTTCGACCTGCAAGATTACGCACCTCATCTGCTACTACAGCAAAGCCTCGTCCTTGTTCGCCTGCTCGGGCTGCTTCAATTGCAGCGTTCAAGGCTAATAGGTTGGTTTGTTCCGCAATATCCCCGATTACATCCAGAACTTTCACGATGTTGTTTACATCTTGATCGAGATCGGCAACCGCTTTACTTGCAGTATTCAGCTGAGTCGCAAGACCTTGGACGTTATCTACCGTGCTGTGGATCAGTGATTGAGTGTGCTGACTTTGTTTATCTGCTTCATCGGTATTACGTGCTGTGTCGCTAGCAGAGCTTGCCACATGGTTAGCGGAAGAAGCCATTTCTGTCATCGCTGTTGCAATCATAGCGGTCGATTGCTGCTGAGAAACGGTAAGATCGGCGATGGAATTTGAGCGCGACTCTACTGCTGATAGCTCATCGCGTAGAGCGTGCATCGATTGTTCAAGGTTAGTCACCATGGTTGCCAATGATTGGCTCATATTCTGAACCGCATGGTAGATACTGCCTTTTGGAGCGACGGTATCAAAGCTAGTTTGGATGTTACCTTGTGCAACCGCTTGAACCGCTTCTCGTACATCGTTAGGTTCACCTCCTAAGAGATTGAGCATTTTGCGAATCGAGATGATCAAGCCTCCAAGAATTGAACCTGCGATAATCAGACACAGCATAAGCTGCCACTGTGCTGTCGACCAAAAACGTGCATTCACTTCATTAAAGCCAATACCTGTACCGACAACCCAACCCCAATGTGGTGTTTTTTCTGCTATTGAGTGTTTTTCTTCAATGCTGCCGTCGGCCTGTTTTTGGCTCCAGGTATATTCAACAATCTGACCTGTTTTGCGACCCAAAACATCTAGGATGAGTTGGCCTACGCTATTACCGCTGCCATCTTTAAAGTCATGGAAACTGGTTCCGTGTAGTTGAGGATCTAGTGGTGCGGCAATAAACATCATATTTTCGTCCGCCACATAAACGTACTCGTTGTCTTTGTAGATGTTGTTACGCAGTAGGCGTGTTGCGAGTGCTTTTGCTTCCTCTTCAGGCATCTTGCCTTCAACTGCCATTTTTTCTACTTCAGTCAGAATGCTGTATGCACTCTTGAATAGCTCAGTTACTCGAGCTTTGTTATCGAGGTTACTTGCGACGCGTAAGGTCCATAAACCTGTAGCGGTCAAGGCTAGCAAAGCTAACAGTATGATCGCGGATAATAAGTAGGCTTGAGTTTTTAATTTCATATTTGGCTCACAAAATGTGTCATTACTATGCAAAGAATGGCTTATGTCAATAATCTAATAGCCGACGCATCTTATTGAAGAAGTGGTATTACGCCTACAAGCACGTATTGAAACTATGATGAGGATTAAATTTTTAGCGTGAAATAAGTATTTTTGAAGAGGAGATTTAATATTCGGTGATGTTTGGAAATGAAGTGCGAAGCAAAGGAATATTAAAATGGAGAATAGGGCAGATGCAAAAAAGCCGCATCAAGTGATGCGGCTTTTTAAATTGGCTCCTCCTGCTGGGCTCGAACCAGCGACCTGCGGATTAACAGTCCGTCGCTCTACCAACTGAGCTAAGGAGGAACTATTCTGTTTGTGTCTTGCCATTCAGCAAGTGCACCAAATATGGTGCCTCGAGGCGGAATCGAACCACCGACACGAGGATTTTCAATCCTCTGC
>NZ_JAMZAL010000017.1:5544-35262 GCF_024181925.1 Vibrio sp. Y20_XG_PY13
CTCTACCGACTGAGCTATCGAGGCAAAAGAATGGTGCCGACTACCGGAATCGAACTGGTGACCTACTGATTACAAGTCAGTTGCTCTACCTACTGAGCTAAGTCGGCACACTTTATTCTTTTTAGAAGAGTTCAACTCTTCATCTTTTAGAATCTCACTTAAGTGAAACTCTGAAAAGTGGCTCCTCCTGCTGGGCTCGAACCAGCGACCTGCGGATTAACAGTCCGTCGCTCTACCAACTGAGCTAAGGAGGAATTGTTCTTTTAACAACAAAAAGTTGTTTGTGTCTTGCTAATCATCAAATGAAGCAAGCGCACCAAATAATGGTGCCTCGAGGCGGAATCGAACCACCGACACGAGGATTTTCAATCCTCTGCTCTACCGACTGAGCTATCGAGGCAAAAGAATGGTGCCGACTACCGGAATCGAACTGGTGACCTACTGATTACAAGTCAGTTGCTCTACCTACTGAGCTAAGTCGGCACACTTTATTCTTTGTGCTTTTGTTCGTGTAATAACTTTTGCTAAGACACCAACAAATCAAATTGTGGTGCCCGGAGGCGGAATCGAACCACCGACACGAGGATTTTCAATCCTCTGCTCTACCGACTGAGCTATCCGGGCAACGGAGCGCTATTAAACGGATTTTCCCGCTTTGCGTCAACCACTTTTTTTAAATAATTTCAAAAAAGTGGTTGTTCGAACGCTTTTTATTCAACTGTCATTACAAAGTGTGCTCAGAGTTAAATTCCTTTTTGAAATTTGTAACTTTTTCTAGGTAACGACGCGCTTCAGCGTTCGGATGTTTCTTAGTTAGCGCCCAATAAACTTGGTTGGGTTGCAAAGAATTGAGATCTCGCATCGCACGTTTTCGGTCACTGCGATTAAATGTGTTTAAAACACCACCAGTTCCACCGTTGTAAGCGGAAATCATACTGTACTCTAACGAAGTTGGATGCTGAACTTCGCGTAAATAACGGTTTTTGAGGATGTAGAAGTAGGCGGTTCCTGTGTCAATATTGTTTTCTGGGTTGAACAAATACTCTGGACTAGGTTGTCCTGATTTGTTCTTTACGAGCTTAAATACATCACGACCAGCGGTTTTGGGCACTACTTGCATCAATCCATAAGCATTGGCCCAACTTACTGCGTAAGGGTTAAAACTGCTCTCGGTTTTGATGATGGCGTAAATCAGATCTTCAGGAATGTCGTATTTTTTTGACGCGCGACGCACGATATCCGCGTATTGGTAACTACGCTGAGAGAAGTGATCCTCTACCATTGGAATTTCAACGTAATACGCTTTTTTAAAGTCTACATCTTTGGTTTTGATGTTATTGGCAATCAGATAGTCAGCGAAGCGATTCGCGCGCCATGACCATTGAATGGGCTTTTTATCTTGATCGAGCACCTGTTTGTACAAAAAGGGTTGGCCTTCGAGTTTGATCTCTTTCGATGAGAACAAGTCGACGTTTGCTGGATCATCTGGCGTTAGCAATGTGGTGATGATCGCGTTCTTCAAGTGTTTTTGTGGTTCGGTCGGAGAAACGGTCTCGATAGTGATAAGACCTTTCTGGAAATCCACTTCTGCCCGACTTAAATAATTGTCGATGTACTTAACGTAGTTACTTTTACCTGCGAACTTCACTTCACGTTGTCCCCAACGCTTTTTGATATTGCCTGAGAAGCTATTGATCAACGCATCGAGTGCGGCGGTATCTTTCTCAAACTGACCTGGTAGCTCTGCTAGGTTGTTTGCAAAGCGGTTGGTTGGCTCGTAGTTCACGTCATAAATTTTTTCGACGAATTCGCGGCTACAGCCTGCCAATAAGAGAGCGGTGGCAATAAAAGCAATTTTCTTCATAAGTTTTTAGGTGATGAGGACAAGGCGCTGGAGGAAAAATGACATCACAGTTTAGGTTGTGATGTCATTGCTTTTGAACAAATTGGCTTTATTCGCTTGGTGGTGTGTAACCTTCAATGTGAACGTCTTTGCCTTCGAATAGGAAGTTCACCATTTCGGTTTCGAGCAGTTTACGATGCTCCGGATCCATCATGTTGAGCTTTTTCTCGTTGATCAACATGGTTTGTTTGTGTTGCCACTGAGCCCAAGCTTCTTTCGAGATGTTATCGAAAATGCGTTTACCTAGTTCACCTGGGTAAAGTTGAAAGTCCAGACCTTCGCCTTCTTTCTTTAGTCGAGCACAAAACACAGTGCGGCTCATAATGACTCCTTGTATTCAATTAACGAAGTTCGTGAGGTAGCGCTTCCAATAAAAGTTTCACTGGTGCGGCTAAGCCCACTTCTTCAGGTTGAGATAAGTTATACCAAAGACCTTTGCTGCCTTCCATTACCACATCGGGTTGCTTTGACAGGTCAATCAAAATCGGTGTGATATCTAGGTGGTAATGACTAAATGTATGGCGAAACGTGATTAACGTTTCCTGCTTATTGATGTCGCTGGCTTTTATGCCACGTTGCTCAAGTAGTAAATCGATATCGCTTTCGACGTCCACATGTTCGGTTTGTGGGAAGCAAAATAAACCTCCCCAAATGCCAGTTTGTGGTCTTTGTTCTAGCCAGACTTCGTGTCCGTTCTCATTGTGGTGATGAAGCATCACGAAGCGGGTTTGTTTGACCGGTTTTTCTTTCTTCGGCTTTTTACCCGGGTAGTCGAGCACGTTCCCTTGTTTTTTCGCCACACATAAATCAGCAACAGGGCATAGGGTGCACTTAGGTTTGCTGCGGGTACAAACCATCGCCCCCATGTCCATCATGGCTTGGTTATACTTATCTACATCAGTTTGCGGAGTATGCGCTTCGGCAATTTCCCACAACTGATTTTCAACTTTCTTCTGACCTGGCCAACCTTCTACAGCAAAGCAGCGTGATAACGTTCGTTTTACATTGCCATCAAGAATGGCATGCGGTTGCTTGTGTACCGATGACAATACGGCTGCTGCGGTTGAGCGACCAATTCCAGGAAGCGCATTCATTTGTTCTAGATTAAGTGGAAACTCGCCACTGTATTTATGGGCGACCTCTTTAGCGGCTTTATGAAGGTTGCGAGCACGCGCGTAATAACCTAGGCCAGTCCAAAGGTGTAGCACTTCATCTTGCTCTGCGTTCGCAAGGTCGACGACAGTCGGAAAGCGTTCCAAGAAGCGTTGGTAATAAGGAATAACGGTAGTGACCTGTGTTTGCTGAAGCATGATTTCAGACAACCAGACACTGTATGCGGTTTTGTTTTGTTGCCACGGAAGATCTTTTCTTCCGTATGCGTCATACCATTCTAAGATGGCACTGGCGAAAGGGGTCACGACTTGCTCTGTATTCTATTATTGGTTAGGGGCAAAATTGCACCACAGAATGGGTAAGAAGTACAACTGGTAAACAGTGGGGATATTGCAGGGGGTGTGATGGCTTTTGGGTAGCGATAGGCCACAAGCTCAACAAATACTTGCACCCGAGTAAATTCTTTGGATAATCCCCGCTTTGATTAATCAATGTGCAGGCAAAATCAATGAGTGAAGTAACCACTAACGAATACAACGAAGACGGCAAGCTGATCCGTAAAATCCGCAGTTTTGTACGTCGCGAAGGTCGTCTAACGAAAGGCCAAGAGAACGCGATGAACGAGTGCTGGCCAACAATGGGTATCGACTACAAAGCAGAACTTCTTGATTGGAAAGAAGTGTTTGGTAACGATAATCCAGTCGTACTAGAAATCGGTTTTGGTATGGGTGCTTCATTGGTTGAAATGGCAAAGAATGCGCCTGAGAAAAACTTCTTCGGTATTGAAGTACATAGCCCAGGTGTTGGTGCTTGTCTTTCTGATGCACGCGAAGCGGGTATCACTAATCTTCGCGTAATGTGTCACGATGCGGTTGAAGTGTTTGAGCACATGATCCCAAATGACAGCCTTGCTACGCTACAATTATTCTTCCCAGACCCTTGGCACAAAAAGCGTCACCACAAGCGTCGTATCGTGCAGCTTGAGTTTGCTGAAATGGTTCGTCAAAAGCTTATCCCGAACGAAGGCATTTTCCACATGGCAACAGACTGGGAAAACTACGCGGAGCACATGATTGAAATCATGAACCAAGCGCCAGGTTTCGAAAATATTGCGCAAGACGGTGACTTTGTTCCTCGTCCTGAAGATCGTCCACTGACGAAGTTTGAAGCTCGTGGTCACCGTCTAGGTCACGGTGTGTGGGATATTAAATACAAACGCACTGCTTAAGGAGTCAGTTGATGTACCACTACGCGATATTAGCGAATCCGGGTCACAACCGAATTTACTTTGATAGCGCAATGACCATTGCATGCTCAGAGCTTAAAGCGATTTTGGCCTCTGAAGGTGTTGAAGTGACTGAAATTGGCAGCAAAGACGTGGGTTTACCTGCGGCGCTGGTGTTTTCTTGTGAGCAAGCGTTAAGTGAAGCGCAGTCTCGTAAGATTGCCTCATCTTCTATCTATTACGCGCTGTTTGAAGTGCGTGAAGATGGTTTGCTTCGTCCAATTCAGGCGCCTGCATTCAATACTTTCCCTGAGAGCATGAGCCAGATTCTGCGTTATACCGGCAAAACCAATGAGCAGTTTACTCGCTTGATGGTTAATCTTGGCGTGAGTGCTGCAAATACTGACAGCACGCAGCTAACGCTGATGGATCCAATGTGTGGTAAGGGTACAACACTGTTTGAAGGTTTGATCCATGGCTTGAATGTCGTGGGTGTGGAGATCAACCAGAAGTGGGTTCAAGAGATCCAAACCTTCATCGTTAAGTTTATGAAGAATGGCCGCTTCAAGCACAAAGTGAGCAAAGAAAAGCGCACTTCTGGTGGCAAGAAAGTGGCAGATGGCTTCGTTGTTGAAGCGGCTGCAAGTAAAGAAGACTACCTCCAGGGTAATCTTCAAACCATGAAGTTGTATTCAGCAGATACCCGCATCGCTGACCAAGTTGTGAAGAAAAACTCGGTTGACGTCATGGTGTCTGACCTGCCTTATGGTGTGCAGCACGGTAGTAAAAATGCCAAAGACAGCAAGCTGAACCGTAGCCCACTAGAGCTTTTGAAAGAGGCTCTGCCTGCATGGAAAGTGGTGCTGAAAAAACAAGGTTCTGTAGTGCTGTCTTTCAATGAATTCACGTTGAAATGGAAAGATGTCGCGGCATTATTTGAAGAGCAAGGGTGGAAGGTACTTTCAGAAGAGCCTTACATCGGTTATCTTCACCGTGTTGATCAATCTATCAACCGCAATATTATTGTGGCAGTGAAACCATAATCGAATCTTCGATAACTAATCCGATGAAAAGCCAACGCTCTGTTGGCTTTTTTTACCTCTGAGCGAATACTCTTGTGACAAGAAGGTAGACAATGAAACCGACAGCGGAAATTTTGACAGATATTCTGGCGGAAGTACGCCCTTTGATCGGCCAAGGAAAAGTGGCGGACTACATTCCGGCTCTGGCAAAAGTACCGAATAATAAATTAGCTATTGCGGTATACACCAATGAAGGTGAAGTGATTAAGGCTGGCGATGCCGATGAGTCTTTTTCTATTCAGTCTATTTCGAAAGCACTGAGCCTAACGTTGGCCATGTGCTTGTACAAACAAGAAGAAATTTGGGCAAGAGTTGGTAAAGAGCCATCAGGTCAGGCGTTTAACTCGCTGATTCAGTTGGAGATGGAACAGGGTATTCCACGCAACCCGTTTATTAACGCGGGTGCAATTGTTGTGGCTGACTTGCTGCAAAGTCGTTTGTCCGCACCTCGTCAGCGCTTACTTGAGTTTGTTCGTCAGTTGTCGGGCGATACTCACATTGTCTACGACAAAGTCGTGGCCGCGTCGGAAATGATGCACGGCGATCGCAACGCGGCGATTGCTTACCTAATGCGTTCATTCGGGAACTTCGAAAACGAGGTTATTCCTGTGCTACAAAACTACTTCCATGCCTGTGCTTTAAAGATGAGCTGTGTGGATTTAGCAAAAACCTTTAGCTACCTTGCTAATAAAGGCACGTCCGTTCAAACGGGCAAGCCAGTGGTGTCACCAACACAAACGAAACAGTTGAATGCATTGCTCGCAACTTGTGGTTTATACGATGGTGCCGGTGAGTTTGCTTACCGTGTGGGTATGCCGGGTAAATCTGGCGTTGGCGGCGGTATTATTGCCGTAGTGCCGGGTGAAATGACCATTGCGGTTTGGTCTCCAGAACTTGATGCGTCAGGGAACTCATTGGCGGGTACGAAAGCACTGGAACTGCTCTCTGAGCGAATTGGCCGTTCGATTTTTTAGTGTTAACTGTTTCTATACAAAAAGCCTCTCGTCTGAGAGGCTTTTTTGTAGTTCGCGTGGTTTACTCTTCGTCTTCTTCTGCCATAAAGGCTTCAAGTAAGTCGTTGAGGAACAGCTTTCCTTTCTCGGTGATCTGCCAGTGCGTCTCCGTTTCACTCAAATAGCCCATCTCTAACGCCCAATCAATGGTGTCTTGAATGGTACTGAGCGGTAAGCCCGTGGTATCCACATAATCTTGCTTCGGACACGCTTCCATCAAGCGGAAGCGGTTCATGAAGAACTCAAATGGGCGGTCTTCATCGGCAACGAGCTGCTCGGTATGCAAATACGGTTTTACCATATTTTGATAAGCTGCCAAGTAGCCACGAGGATGCTTCACTTTCGTGGTACGAATGATGCGGCCATCAGCGAAGCTCAATTTGCCGTGTGAGCCACAGCCGATGCCAAGGTAATCACCAAAGCGCCAGTAATTCAGGTTGTGCTGACACTGATAGCCCGGTTTGCTGTAGCCAGAGATTTCGTACTGAACGTAACCTGCTGCTGCTAGCTTTTCATGCCCTTGTTCGAAGATGTCCCACAAGTCATCGTCATCTGGCAGTGTCGGTGGCTTGTAGTAGAACATGGTGTTTGGTTCGATGGTGAGCTGATACCAAGACAGGTGCGGCGGTGCGAGCTCAATCGCTTTGTCCAAATCGGCTAGCGCTTGTTCGATGCTTTGATCGGGTAAGCCGTGCATTAAGTCGAGGTTAAAGCTGTTCAAACCAATTTGATGGGCAAGTTTCGCTGCATTAACGGCTTCGTCTTGACCATGAATTCGTCCTAGACGTTCCAACTTCTCCTGCTCAAAGCTTTGAACTCCGATGGAAATTCGCGTGACCCCCGTTTTACGATAACCCACGAAACGCTCTGCTTCGATGGTGCCAGGGTTTGCTTCCATAGTGATTTCAATGTCTGGCTTGAATGGAATTCGCGCTTCGATGCCTTTTAGCAAACGCTCAATGCCTTCTGCAGAAATCAAACTTGGCGTGCCACCGCCAATGAAGATGGAATGCAGCGGGCGCGGTGCGTCATTTAAGCGGTACTTATCAATATCGGTATCCAGATCTTCTAGAAGGGCACTGATGTACTCTTCTTCTGGGATCTCCGCTTTAAGCGCATGGGAGTTAAAGTCGCAATAAGGGCACTTTTGTACACACCATGGGATGTGTACATACAAGCTGAGTGCTGGGGGCGTTAACATGAACAAGTTCACTCGATCTTACTGTGCGGTTTGCGCTGATAACTGAGCAAACAATGATTTCAGTGCTTTACCGCGGTGAGACAACTGCTTTTTTCGTGCCGGCTCTAGCTCTGCTGACGCACAGTTATCTTCTGGTACGAAGAAGATAGGGTCGTAACCAAAGCCATTTTCGCCATGTGCTTCAGTCAGAATACGACCTTCCCATTTGCCATGACAAACGATAGGCGTTGGATCGTTTTCGTGACGCATCAACACCAATACGCAGTGGAAACGCGCGGTACGCTCTGCTTCTGGCACGCCTTCCATTGCGGCTAGCAATTTCTCTAAGTTCTCTTGGTCAGAGGCTTTTTCGCCTGCGTAACGTGCTGAGTAGATGCCCGGTGCACCTTTTAGGAAATCGACTTCCAGGCCAGAATCATCTGCAATCGCTGGTAAGCCAGTTTCTTGCGCGGCATGGCGAGCTTTAATGATTGCGTTCTCAATGAACGTGGTGCCCGTTTCAGCAACTTCTGATACGTTGAATTCACTTTGCGCTAATACTTCAAAGCCGAAGTCAGACAACAAATCTGCCATTTCACGAACTTTGCCTTGGTTACCAGTTGCTAGCACAATTTTTTTCATGGGAATCTCTTTTAATAGTGATAGAGGAGAACAAATCGTTCTCCTCTAGATATTCTTTAACTAATAAGTGGTTTTTAGCCTGCTTAGATCCAAAAGCTTTTGGATCATCACAACCCAATTACTCTTCAACATAAAACTTCTGGGTGAATTTAAGCTTACCTGAGCCTTTGTTTCCAGCTTTTACGTCAATATCGAAAGTAAAAGTTTCTTCGTGGGTAATTGGCAGTTCGGTTAAATAGTATATCGCATTGCCTTCTTTGACTTCACGAAAGGACAAGGTCTGAGTTTGGCCGATGAGGTTTTTCGCGCGTCCAGCAATTTTTGCTTCTAATGCAGGTTTACCCAATGAAGCTCTATCTAGCACGCTAATATTAACCACAGCGAGGTATCCATTACGCTTGATATCGTAGCTACGTGCGACTTTCGGTGTTAAGAATGTCGAGTTAAACGCGACATAGTGTACTTCGATATCTTTCATGGTTTTGAACTGACCTGCCATGCTTGGTAAAGACAATAGGCTGATCAGTAGGGCGGTAATCCATTTGCTCATTATCACTTCCTCGAATCGGGCGTTTAATTATTGGTACGAATTTCGTAAATAAAAAACCATCAAATGATGGCTTGATTATCCTAGTTAAATGGTTGATTTATTTTGCTTTAAAGGCATTTTTAATGCGATTTATATTTGCATGTATTGGATTGTGGTCATTTTGTGGCTCTCTTTATTAGTGAAGATCACGAGTTGAATTATCGTTTAAGACAAGTTGGAAAACGTCAAACAGAAGGCAACCGCAATATACTAAAAGCAATGGGAAATGAGCTAAGCCTATTGTGGAACAATCCTTAAATACAGCACGGATAGTTCCACAACGACATTACCTATGAAGATCGTGTTGTTGCATTTTTGTTACTGGTTAGTCGCCTCTAAGTCAATTCTATCAAGTTTTCCTAAGTAAAAAAGCGTAAAAAATGAACATTTTTATTTAGCTGTGAATTATTTTCTGCTAACCTTCGCTGTCGCTGAAGTGGACAAGCTTTAATGCAGAAAAAGTGTCTTTGCTAGATTAGGTCACAAAAAGAAATTATGTCCTGTATCTAAGTTAACGATTATTTTACAAAAAAGTGCTGGCCTTTTACTTGCTTATATGAGATTAGTAGCTCAAGAAAGTAAGTTTAACGTGTGTTTGCATAGTTCGAAATTTCTACTATTTTTTTAAGTAGAACATATAAATGTTATTTACATAAGTGCATATTAGACATAGAATCTGCGCCCAATACGTCTATTGGAATAAACAGGTTTTTATATGTCAGAGAACGCACTTCTAGATAAACTGATTGCTAAATTATATAACGGCGTCGTCGAAATCGCTGAGTACACTTGCTCAACCCTAAACGAAAAAGACAACGTAGTTGAACTAGCGCAAAATGACCCATCTTTTGACGAATTGCGTAGGATCTGTATGGAGCTTTTGGAGTCTCTTAAAGAGTACCGTGACGTTGACACTGCATTTCGTCAAGCTGAAGAAGTAGTAACAATTCTGAGCGAAATCATCGAAGCGATTTCAGATGAAGATCATGGCACACTTATTGATTGTACTTGTCACTTAGAGCAGTTTTTAGAAATTAACGTTCGAAAAGATAAAGCTAGTTAAGCAAGTCTATTCGAGCACAAAAACCCTTGTAAAAATTAAAGTGGTAACCAAGCACGATGGAGTCTTATATGAAAAACGAACTCAAAATGGTTAAAGACCTAGAAAAGATGAACTTATTGGTTGATCGTCTAGCTGTACTGATGCGTGAAGCACTAGAAGGTTCAAAAGCACAAAAGAAGGCCGCATAAGTTCGATTCATTCCTCTAATGAAAAGCTCCCCTAGGGAGCTTTTTTAGTTTTTAGAGCTTAAAGCTTAAAGCTTTGTTTAGCAGATCGCTTAGAATATTTATTTACCATGAGATTTGCGTCCCCCTTTCTTTTTATAGCGAGAAACGTATTTTCTCAATGCAGATGTTTATCCACCCAGCTATAGAAGCTGACAGCAGCGTAGAGAGCTTTATCTCGTCATATTTGAGTGAATGACTCCTCACTATTTCTATTGATTCTCCAATTTGGCTGATGAAGTTAATTGGAGAAAGAAAAAAGCCCACATTCATGTGGGCTTTTTTCTTAGGTCAATATGTGGCGGGGTTTATTTTATTTCTCTATATAACAATAGCTTTAATCTCTTGTGGGATGTTGATTGGCGCTTGGATTCGGACTTGTTTGTGTCGCCCGAGCTCGCCTTTTTCTATGGTTATTAATCCCTTCGCCACTTTGAACTGCTTGGCGAGATACTTAATGAGATGGGCGTTGGCCTTACCATCAACAGGCGGTGCGGTGATGGCGATTTTGAGCTCTTCACCGTGCAAGCCAACGATTTTATCGCGGCTTGCTTTTGGTTGAATATAAAGCTTAAGGACGATGTCCTCGCCATCTTGCCAAACTGCTGCGGACATTACAGTTGGAACCAAATAGGACCAATGATATCGCCCATCAAGAAGTTTGCGAATTGCAAACCGATGAACAGAACCAGCACGCTCAAATCCAAGCCGCCAAAAGCAGGAAGCACGCGACGAATTGGTGCGCACATTGGCTCGGTCAATTGATGGAACACGTATTCAATTGGGCTACGACCTTGGCTCACCCAGCTTAGGATTGCGCGAATCAACAATACCCAGAACAGAAGGCCACCAGCAGCTTTTAGTAGCGATAACAAACCCAAGAATAGGAAATCAACGCTGAAAGAGACAGAGCCGTTAGACGCAATCAGAATCAGCGCGACAAATTTCAATACACACAGCACGTAAGCGAACAGAACCGTTGCAAGGTCAATATTGCCGATAGATGGAATAACACGACGCAGTGGGCCAATGACTGGCTGAGTCGCTTTTACAATAAATTGCGAGAACGGGTTGTAGAAATCTGCACGTGCAGCTTGCAACCAAATTCGCAAAATCACGACCATGATATACAGGTCAAATAGGGTTGAGATGAGAAAACTCATTGAATTCATAAGGTACCCTTAACAAGTAGTGGATGATGTTTCTTGAGAATCATCCAGATAATTAAAACAGTTTTTCCATTTCTTCTGCGCGAGCAACCGCAGCTTGCATGGCTTTTGCAACGATGTCCGTTAACTGATGTTCGTTGAATGTACGAAGTGCTTCGGCGGTTGTGCCGCCTTTCGAAGTCACGTTTTCACGCAGTGTCGACAGTTCGGTGTCTGGATTGCTCACCACCATACTTGCCGCACCCAGCGCTGCTTGTTGAACCAACAAACGAGCCGTTTCTTTATCAAAACCTTGAGCTATCGCTTCAGCTTGCATCGCTTCCATAAACAGGAAGAAGTATGCCGGAGCGCTGCCTGCTGCTGCAATCACATTATTGATGCCTGATTCTTGTTCCACCCAGCAAACTTTACCAACCGCTTGCATCAGTTCTGCGGCAAAGGCTCTGTCTTGTTCTTTGACATGTTCTGGAGCGAATAAACCACTCATGCCCAAACCCAACTGAGATGGAGTGTTTGGCATTACGCGAACCAAATTCAATTTTGTCGCTAGCATCTCATCCAAACGTGAACAATTGATGCCTGCCGCAATAGAAATCACGAGCTTGTTGCTAAAGTCGATAGATTGCAGAGGTTTACAAACATCCGCCATCATTTGTGGTTTCACAGACAGAACCACCACATCGGCCTCGGACGCTGCCAGCATGTTGTCGCTGGTGGTGCGGATACCAAAATCTTGCTCAAGCGGCAGACGACGCGCCTCTGATGGGGCGGTTGCAACAATGTTTTGTGCAGGGTAGCCGTTAGCCACGAGGCCAGAAACAATGGCTCTGACCATGTTTCCCGCACCGATAAAGGCGATCTTTTTATGTTCCATTTGTCTGATTTCCATCATGATATTTACGATTTATTGTGCGCTCAGGTGTATAATGGCGCCGCTTTGCGTTAACCGCTGTTTCATCGCGGTATCAATTAAGCATTTTCGCTTTTAAATGACTATTCACTTTTCGTGCTGTAGTCTCGCGCGCCAAAGATAGCCGTTCCGATACGAACCATGGTGCTGCCTGCTTCAATCGCAGCGGTCATGTCGCCACTCATGCCCATCGATAAGGTATCGATTTCTGGGTATTGCTGTTCAAGGGCTTGCTTCAGTGTCGCTAGCTTCTCGAACTCACGAAGCTGGGCGTCGTAGTCTGACACGTTCGCAGGAATCGACATCAATCCTCTTAAAGTGAGGTTGGGAAGGCGAGAAATCAACTCAGCCAGTTCGAATATTTCTGCGTCACTAACGCCAGATTTGGAATCTTCACCACTGGTGTTGACTTGAATCAGCACTTGCAATGGTTTGAGTTCTTGCGGACGTTGCTCATTGAGTCGCTGTGCGATCTTAGCGCGATCAATGGTGTGAACCCAATCGAAATGTTCAGCAACAAGTCGCGATTTGTTCGATTGAATCGGGCCAATGAAGTGCCATTCGATTCGATTATCTGGATAATGCTCGGCAAAGTGCTGAACTTTACTGACGCCTTCTTGGACGTAGTTTTCACCAAACGCGGTTTGTCCCGCTTGGTAGGCTTCGAGAATTGCCTCGACAGGTTTAGTTTTGCTTACCGCTAGAAGTTGCACTGACTCTGGAGATCGACCACATTTTTGTTCGTCGCGTCGAATTTGAGAGGTGATATGTTCAATATTTTGTTGAATACTACTCATAGCTGTACTTTAGACTTAAGGATTTTAAATGGATATCACTGAGTTACTGGATTTTAGTGTAAAACATAATGCTTCGGATCTACATCTTTCTGCAGGTGTACCACCAATGGTTCGTATTGATGGTGATGTGAGAAAACTGGGCATTCCAGCGTTTACACACCAAGAAGTGCATCGTTTGGTTTTTGAAATCATGAACGATGCCCAGCGCAGTGAGTTCGAAGAAAAACTCGAAGTCGATTTCTCTTTTGAATTGCATAACGTTGGCCGTTTTCGTGTCAACGCTTTCAACCAATCTCGCGGTTGTGCGGCAGTGTTCCGTACCATCCCAAGTAGCATCCCAACTCTGGAAGAGCTAGAAGCGCCAGAGATCTTCAAAAAAATCGCGAATGCTGAAAAAGGTTTGGTTTTGGTTACTGGCCCAACGGGTTCTGGTAAATCGACAACCTTAGCAGCCATTGTTGACTACATTAACCGTAATCACAACAAGCATATCCTCACAATTGAAGATCCGATTGAATTTGTTCACAACAACAATAAGTGTTTGATCAACCAACGTGAGGTTCACCGTGATACCCATAGCTTCCAAAACGCGCTACGCAGCGCATTGCGTGAAGACCCGGATGTGATCCTTGTCGGTGAGATGCGTGACAAAGAAACCATCAGCCTAGCGTTAACGGCGGCGGAAACGGGTCACCTAGTTTTCGGTACGTTGCACACCAGTTCAGCAGCAAAAACCATCGACCGTATCATCGATGTGTTCCCAGGTAGTGACAAAGACATGGTGCGTTCCATGTTGTCTGAATCCCTTCGTTCAGTTATCGCGCAAAAACTGTTGAAACGTAATGGCGGTGGTCGTATCGCTTGTCACGAAATCATGATGGCAACGCCCGCGATTCGTAACTTGATTCGCGAAGACAAAGTCGCGCAGATGTACTCAATCATTCAAACGGGTGCCGCGCATGGAATGCAAACCATGGAACAAAATGCCCGTCAGTTGATGGCGCAAGGTATGGTTTCGCGCGAAGAAGTCGACAGCAAGATTGGGCTTGAAGTGCAGCAATTCTCGTAACGCTCATACAGATAATGGTGAATACGGAAGATGGATCTGAATAAATTTCTTGAAGGTATGTTGACGCTAAAAGCGTCGGATCTTTACATCACGGTTGGTGCGCCAATTCTATTTCGTGTGGATGGCGAATTGCGTCCGCAAGGGGAGAAACTCACCGAACATGATGTTGCAAAGTTGCTTGATAGCGCAATGGATCCGGATCGGCGTCAGGAGTTTCGCAAAAGCCGCGAATCAAACTTTGCTATCGTCAGAGATTGTGGTCGCTTCCGTGTTAGTGCTTTTTTTCAGCGAGAGCTGCCGGGTGCAGTTATTCGCCGTATCGAAACCATCATTCCTACTTTTGAGCAGTTAAAACTGCCTTTAGTGCTGCAAGACTTAGCGATTGCCAAGCGTGGTTTGGTGCTGGTGGTCGGCGCGACTGGCTCGGGTAAATCGACCACGATGGCGGCGATGACGGGCTATCGAAACAGCAACAAAACCGGTCACATCTTGACGGTCGAAGATCCGATCGAATTTGTGCATGAGCATAAGCGTTGTATCGTGACTCAGCGTGAGGTGGGTTTGGATACCGAGAGCTATGAAGTCGCATTGAAAAACTCGCTGCGTCAAGCGCCAGATATGATTTTGATTGGCGAGATCCGTAGCCGAGAAACGATGGAATACGCGATGACCTTCGCCGAAACGGGTCACTTGTGTATGGCAACGTTGCACGCCAACAACGCCAACCAAGCGTTAGAACGTATTCTCCATTTGGTGCCTAAAGATCAAAAAGAGCAATTCTTGTTTGATTTGTCGATGAACCTAAAAGGCGTGATTGGTCAGCAGCTGATCCGTGATAAGAATGGTCAAGGACGTCATGGTGTGTTTGAGATATTGCTAAACAGTCCACGAGTGTCGGATTTGATCCGTCGTGGTGATTTACACGAATTGAAATCAACCATGGCACGATCCAATGAGTTTGGCATGCTGACGTTTGACCAATCGCTCTACAAGCTGGTGATGCAGGGTAAGATCAGCGAAGAGGATGCACTGCACAGTGCGGATTCAGCCAACGATCTTCGTTTAATGCTGAAAACACAGCGTGGTGAACCGTTCTCTACAGGCAGTCTTGCCAACGTCAAAATCGATATGGATTAAGCGTATTCAAGACACAAAAAAGGTTGGCTTCTGCCAACCTTTTTCATTGTGCTTGCGAGGTTTATTCACCCCAAAGCGCTTCAAACCAACTCTCCAGAATGACCACGGCAGATTGGCAGTCAATATTGCCTTTCGATAAGGCTTTGTAGCCACCCATACTGAACAATTCTGCGCGCGCTTCTGAAGTTGATAAGCGCTCATCATGCAATTCAACAGGCAAGCCATAACGACCTTGCAGACGCTTCGCGAATTTTTTCGCTCGCGGGGTGATGGTTTCTAAATCTTTACCATGCAAATCCGTTGGCAGGCCTACGACCAATAAGTCTGGCTGCCATTCTTTAATTTGCTTTTCGATGTCATCCCAATTTGGAATGCCATCATTGGCTTTAAACGCTTTCAGTGGTGAAGCGGTGCCAGTGATTTCTTGACCAATCGCGCTACCAATACTTTTAGTACCGAAATCGAAGGCCATTATTGTGCGTGACATACAGTGTCTCAAATCTTAATGAAGTGGAAGTTAAGGAAGGCGGTTGCGTTACGCATGACCTGCGTCTGCCGACAATTGGCTTGGGTCGATACCTAGCTTTTCTACCGCTTTTTTCCAGCGCTCTGTAATGGGCGTATCGAAGATGATTTCTGGTGTGGCTTCGATGGTTAGCCAAGAGTTTTCAACCAGTTCATTTTCTAACTGACCAGCACTCCAACCGGAATAACCAAGAGCAACCAAATAGTCACTTGGCTCAGCCTCTGTCCCCAATACGGAAAGAATATCTCGTGAAGTGGTGACAGCAAGGTCGTCGGTCATTTGAATGCTGGATTCATAGTAATCTTTCGGTTTATGTAGAATAAAACCACGGTCTTCTGAGATTGGACCGCCATTGTAGACGGGTCTATCTAAGCTGGCTTCAAACAGGCGCGGGTGAACAGGCTGCACGTCAACTTGCTTGAGCATGTTGCCAACGGTGATATCAACAGGCGCGTTGATCATCAGGCCCATTGCGCCTTCTTCGTTATGTTCACAAACGTAGATAACGCTATTCTGGAAATACGGATCTTTCATTCCAGGCATGGCTACTAAAAAATGGTTTGTGAGGTTCATTCTCATACCGACCTTTAAGACTCGTAAATGCACTTAAGCAAACTCGCGACTATGTGCATGAGTTTGCTTAAGATAATGTCTGGTTCTCTACTATAACTGTACTATAAATTCAGTTATTCGCCTTTCACACGACGTTCAATGGCATCCATCAGTTTGCCAGTAATAGAAATGTCGAATGCCGCTTCGATTTCACGAATACAAGTTGGGCTAGTCACGTTGATTTCAGTTAGCTTGTCGCCAATCACATCAAGACCAACAAAGATAAGCCCTTTTTCTTTTAGAGTCGGAGCAACAGCTTGAGCAATCTTCATATCTGTTTCGCTTAGCGGACGAGCTTCACCAGTACCACCAGCGGCTAGGTTGCCGCGCGTTTCGCCTTTAGCAGGAATGCGCGCAAGACAGTAAGGCATCGGTTCACCGTCAACAACAAGAATACGCTTATCACCATTGCTGATGTCTGGCACGAAGGTTTGCGCCATCGCGTAGTTTTGACCATGGTTAGTCAGCGTCTCGATGATCACCGACACGTTTGGATCGTTTTCTTTTACGCGGAAAATTGAAGCGCCGCCCATACCATCAAGAGGTTTTAGGATCACATCGCCATGTTCTTCACGGAAGGCTTTAATTTTTTCTGCTTTGCGTGTCACGATTGTGGTTGGCGTAAGTTCTGGGAACCAAGCGGTAAACAGTTTTTCGTTGCAGTCGCGTAGGCTTTGAGGTTTGTTAACGATCAATGCGCCTTGTTCTTCAGCACGCTCAAGAATGTAAGTCGCGTAGATGTACTCGGTATCAAATGGAGGATCTTTGCGCATGAGTACCGCGTCGAGCTCAGACAGTTCGATCGTCTGCTCAGATTTGAACTCGTACCAGCCGTTTGGATCTTCTTTCAGCTCAACCACTTTAGTGTCGGCAATCGCTTTGCCTTGGTCTAGGTGAAGATCGTTCATTTCCATGTAGTGGATTTCATAGCCGCGGCGTTGCGCTTCAAGCATCATGGCAAAGCTAGAGTCTTTCTTGATGTTAATGGACGAGATTGGGTCCATTACAATACCGAGTTTGATCATTATTTTTCTCCGTTTTAACCAAGATCGCCGAAACGAACTTGTAAGGCTGTAATTGCTGTCAGAGCCGCAGTTTCGGTGCGTAGAACGCGCGGGCCGAGTAGCGTCTCTTCAAATTGGTATTCGCGAGTCATGTCGATCTCTTCTGAAGACAAACCGCCTTCAGGGCCGATCAGAAGACGCACTTTCTCTACAGGTGTCGGCAGGGTGTTGATTGAGTATTTTGCACGAGGGTGAAGGTTGAGCTTTAGACCATCGTACTCTTCTTGGCACCACTGTTCCAAGCTCATGATTGGGCGAATTTCTGGTACTACGTTGCGACCACATTGTTCACACGCACTGATCGCAATCTTCTGCCACTGCGCGAGCTTTTTCTCAAAACGTTTTTGATCCAGCTTTACGCCACAACGTTCAGAAATAAGTGGTGTGATGGTATTAACGCCAAGCTCTACTGATTTCTGAATGGTGAACTCCATCTTATCGCCACGTGAAATGACTTGGCCAAGATGTAAGTCGAGAGGGGATTCAATGTTGCTTTCGACGCGCTCAGTCACGTCAACGAGAACGTTCTTTTTACTGACTTCACTGATCACTGCTGGGAACTCTGCGCCACTGCCGTCAAATAATAGAACTTCTTGGCCTTCTTTCATGCGAAGTACTCGGCCGATATGGCCTGCAGCGTCTTCACTTAAAGCGATGGTGCCAAGTTGATGAATGGTTTCTGGATGATAAATTCGAGGGATACGCATGAGATTTCCAGCAAGAGAATAAACTTAGTTCCTAACATGGATGCTTTCCACCGAAAAAACAAGGGGCAAGAGGCGTTTCGAATGAAGGAAACGCCTCAAACAAAGCTCGGGTGCGCTTGTGTTTTTACAGTGCGCGGCAAGCCTCTTGAACAAACGGGTTGTGGTTACCTTGTACTTTGGCGATGCGCTCGTCACGCTCACATTCCCATTTGTCTACCGGATAGGTTTTGTTCCAAGCACTCATTAGCTGAGTTTGCTGCTTGGATAGTTTGAATCCGTACTCCTTGCTCATGTACAAGTAAGTGCGAGCAATCGAGCCGCGAGCTCTGTCGGGTGGCATTACTTTGCGTTGCTTGAAGTTCACTTGCATGTCGCAGTGGCCATAGCTGACACCATCCATGCCGTTCCATTGGCTGAAGTTGAAGTTAGAACGGTCTCCGTTCACCTCACCAACCGCTGGGGTCAGGTTGTGTAAATCCGCTTCCATGAGTTTAAAAGCCGTGTCGTTGCGCGAACAGTTTTTGCGCCCACCGCTTTGCCAACACTGGAGCTGGTGGCCGAATTGCCAGGCAGGAACCACATGTACCTTTAGACTTTTTATGAGAACTGTTACCTATACACTTTACAAGGTGAGAATATACTTTAGCATAAGCTTAAATACCTTGTATAAGTCAGGATGATGAACAACAGAATTAGACGAGAAGTAACTACCTCAGTTCATGCCAAATGTCGCATCAGGAAACCTATCCTTGCAGTTAACGACGACGAAGAAATCATTACTACATATTCTCTTTCATCCAGAGGAATACTTATTAAGGAGATGACACTACTATATATATCCACATTTGATGAAAAAGGTCGATTGACTTCATATAAGCCAATTGATGTAGCCAATGACTTCATCCTTAGTAAGCATACCGTAGATAAGAAACTTGAAAGCCGCCAAATATCTCAAGCTTTGGCGTTGTACTTTACTTTTATCCTTACTCAACAAGAGGAGTGGGATAGAGCCTTTGAAGAGGGGGAAATTGATCCCGATTGGGACGACCCTAGACCACAGTGGGATGTATTTCCGTTTGATAAGGCAAATAGACTCACGTACCAGTTTCGTGAGCAGCTTAAGTATCAGGTTCTAGAGGAAGAGGTTTTAGCTAGAACTACTGCCAAAGCCTATATGCGAGCAATTGTGAATTTCTATAAGTACTGGATGTTGAAAGGAAAGGTATTTACAGGCAAGCCGTTTGAGGTCAAGGATGAAAAGGTCATTTTTGCCGCAGGTGCTACTAGCATTAAACCATATATTCATAAATTGATCCGGTCCACTGACCTTACGCTTAATTTTCCCAAGTCAACACGCACCAATGGGCTTGCTTTAAGCCCTGTGCGCCGTGACTTAAGGCCATTTACCAACTCAGAGTGGAAGAGGCTGCAAGACATCATTCTTAAAACTCGGCGAGTGATAAGGTACGGGGACCACAGTAAAACATATTCACTAGGTATCGAATTCAGCTACCACTTCATGACTTGTCGAACAACAGGTTTGCGAGCAAAAGAAGCCGCTAGTTTACACTCTGGACAGATAGTAAACCCTAACATGGAGATAAATACTGAAGGTATAGAGGTATATTCCCCGCCTATACTTAAGCTTGGTGTTGGCGACAGGTATGGTTCATTAACCAAGACAAAAGGATATGGGAACAAGTCTCGAGTTACCATTATCCCTGCATGGATAATGCGAGTGCTCTACAAGTATACCCAAAGTACTCGTTACAAAAGACGTCTTGCGAAGTTCAAAGAGTGGTGTAACGAGAAATCTGAGCAAGGTCAGTCAGACATCTTTAAGGGTGATGGTGCTGTTGACCCTTCGAAGAACTATCTGTTTATTTCGCAAACTGGCAAACCAATGATGCTTGATGTCGCTGAGTTCAGCAAACGTTGGATTGATGTGAGAAATACTGCCAACTATCTGAAGGTCAATGATGAAAAGATTATTGGTTCACTCCATAACTTGCGTTCTACGTTTGCAGTTGACGTATTTCGTCATCTTTTAAAGAACAAAACCTCAGAACAAGCACTTAATACCGTGCAGGGGTTACTTGGTCATGAGGAATTAGATACTACCCTAAAATACCTCAAGATCGCTCAGGATCTCCCTTCAGGTGATGAGATTTATGAAGATGTATTGGATTATATTGGTGCATTTAATGACGTGGAGTTGGGTTAATGGCTCGTAGACGAACATTAATGAAGGCTGTTTCTGTATTAAGGAAGGCGGATGTTAGCCCGCTTACATTTGAGGACATGGTTCTAAAAGCTACAACAGGGAGAGTGTTTCACTTAAATCGACTACGTTATCGAGGTGTACCAAAGCTTAGCTCTATAAAGAGTAAACCTGAACAACTAATAAATGCTGGGCGTGATGATCAGATAAGGAAACTCTTTAAGTTGTCAGCACATAACCCAAGCCATGCGGCTTACATGTTTGACGCGAGTCTTGGTTACTTCAGATATTTAGACAGTATTAATTACTCAGGAGATATATTTGATTTCAAGGTGATGGAAAAGACTTTAAAGCATTTTAACCTTAAAGTGCTTAAAGGTGAGTCAAAGATGGCAGCAAGAAAGGCCCAGACATTTCTGAGTTACTTTTTGACACTCATGGGAAGGGAGCAGGATGTTCGTAGTTTACCGGAGGTCAAGAAAGCTAGTGCTTCAGAGCAGCTAGTCGCTTTCACAAGTGAAGAAATTAAGCTTATTGCAAGAGTCTTGCGAAAGGGACTCTTAAACTCTATTCAGTTTATTGAGCAATCTACAGTGCCTGATATTCACCCATGTTTTGACGACGTTCTATTTGAAAAATTAGCTCAAAAGGAAGGTTGGTCTAAAAGACAGAAAGGAGTAAACAAGGCTAGTTTTAGAAATATGCTACGAGGAAGAAAAAACTTAAACAGTAACGTTGCTGATGACTACAGGACCTTCGTTAATCACGCTAGCCGCATTGCCCTTTATGCTTTTTATATGCTAACTGGAATGAACACTAATGTATTGGCCTCTATCCGGTATTCAGACGTTGAATTTAAAGATATAAGTGGTGGTCGGTATGTACTCAATGGTGTGAAAGGTAGAGCCTCACATAAAGAGTTAGATAATTCAATTGGATTCACGAAGCGCACTAAAGAACTTATTGAAGAGTGGCTTAAAGCATCAAAGTTAATTTATAAAAGCTTCAATTATAATACCACTCTTACTGACCCTATTTTTCCACATATTTCCACAACAGGTATTGTTAAAGACTTCACTGCCCATGGAACGAACCCTACCCATATAAATAAAGCCCTATCGAAAATACTTGGATTTAATATTAATGCTTCACGACTAAGGAAAACTAAGCTAGATATCCTGATGCGTGTTACTGAAGATATGTTTCTGGTCTCTCAGGCAGCCAATAATACGATTGAGGTGATAATCCACTCATATAGCAGCGGTAATAAATCCGATCATAAAAAAAATCTTAAGGCTACTAGCGATGCCTTGTATAGCATTTCTAAAGGAGAGAGCATCTCAGTAGCTGTAGATTCAGCCAAAGCTATTAATTCTGACATCCTTTCTGATTATGATTACAGAGAGCGACTTCGTCGCGCTGAGGCCCCTGTGACTACGCTAACTCCAAGTGGAATTCGTTGTAAAGGTCCAAGTACTGAAAAAATTGTTTCTGAACGTAGGAAGGCTAAGAAACTGGGAGTGAAACTTCCAGAAAAGGAGAATACATGTACAGACTTTCTCGCTTGCTATGACTGCGATAGCCACGTTTTAGTTGCATCTGAAACTGATATTTGGTTAATGATGACATTTCGTTATCAAGTGCTTCAAGTGAGAGAGCTTCCTGCGAAAAATTCAGTACCCAAGGCTCGTATCTATGAAATCGAAGCTGTGCTCGCAAAGGTGCTTAGGCGAATGAAGGAAAAGTCGCCAGATAATTATGAGAAAGCCCATTTAAAGTTTGAGAAAGGGATGCTCCACCCCTTATTTGAGACTCGACTTAGTCTCAAGTATGTAATGGGTGGTAAACAATGAACATTGCACGAAATCCGATTCGTTTTAATCAAAATGAAAACCCATTTATTTCATACTGCGGTGATGGGACCGGCAAATCTAGGGTATACGATATAATGTGGGATTTTTCTGCGTTAGGGCAAAACACGCATAAAATATCTTTTAAATCTATCAGGGATATTCATCGTAGAGATATTCAGGTTCTTGTAGCAAAAATGATTGAGTTCAATAAGGATAAGTCTCCCTCTGGACATTTTTCAGTTGCTACTGCTCTGCTATATAGGAAATCTTTGGGCCGGTTAGTCAATGTATGGGGTAAATCCGATTTTGGGTTACTTGACAATAATCAAGAATGGCAAGCTTTTAGGGATTTGCTTAAAGACAGACATTCTAAAACGACTCTTAACACCTTTAGGAGCATGCTTTGCTTTCTCAACAAGTTAGGTGTTATTTCTCGATACGTAACCGTAAAGGATTTTGAATCTCTGGCCCGCAAGGATAGTTTTCCCAAACAAGCTATAGCCCTACCACAACAGATGCATAATCAGATGTTATCTGTTGCCGTAGAATTTGTAGAGACTCATTACACTTACAGGCATGAAATATCAACTTGTATGGCAAATTTTTTTGCTATGCGAGAGAGTGAGTTGATTAGAGCTGTAAGAGAGTCTAAAGGTGATTTATCTCTAAAGGAACTAAAGCCGAAAGTTAATCAGCGAATTTCAAGAAGAGCTAAAAAAATTGTTCGGCCTCAAGCGTTGAAGAATATGAGGTTAGATAGTCAAGCAACGTTTGTGTCTAAATTAGTTCGGTGCTGCTTTCTTGTTGCTGCTGCATTCTCCGGCGCAAGAAAAACGGAACTATCTCTCATGAACCCTGATAGTTATCAGGAAAGTAATGGAATACCATTTATTAGAGGCTTGTCTTCGAAATCAAATGAAGGAATTCCAGTAACAGTAGTTTGGCAGACTCATTCAATTGTAAAGAAAGCTTTAGAGCTTGCATATGAAGCTACGGAATATGCAAGGAAAGCCCAAAAGATAAGGCTCGAAATTCAATTAGATCAGCAGACTATTGATATTGATAACTACAAACGACTCATGAATGAGCTCGAAAGCTCCTTCATACAAGCAGCAATACTTAATGTGGAAGACTCTGAGCAAGTCAAAGATTCATTCTTGATAACAACGAAAGGAGGTGCTTTTTTTGATGTCGATTTTTTTCTTAATCCAGCTACTGAAGATGAGGTTCATGACTTTGACATCCTCAACCCAGATCGAGATGGTGAACTAGAAGTTGGGGGCTACCCTCCGAGATTCACCCCTCATGATATTAGGCGCTCGTTTGCTGTCTTTATCGTAAGAAACGGGCTTGGCAACGCATTAACTGTCAAAGAGCAACTTAAGCATAAAAACCTAAACATGTCTAATTACTATGCTAATAATGCTG
This sequence comes from Vibrio sp. Y20_XG_PY13, assembly GCF_024181925.1. Lineage (NCBI taxonomy): Bacteria > Pseudomonadati > Pseudomonadota > Gammaproteobacteria > Vibrionales > Vibrionaceae > Vibrio > Vibrio sp. Y20_XG_PY13. Next base: position 29,072 of record NZ_JAMZAL010000017.1, read on the forward strand.
AGCTAGCGCGTATCCAAGGTCTGGTATTGGACGATGAATTATTAGGTGTACTTGAAGGGGTATCAGAAGATGCTGTGATTGATGCCTTAGACGAAATCTATAATGGCTCAGAGTTTCTATCTGGTCTTGAGGGAGAGCGCATAATGGAAGCTAAAAACGAGGCACTACGCAAAGGCGAGAAAGTTTATATGAGTAGGTCTCAGCTCCGAGCTTTAGTAAAAAGTGGAGATAAGGCTATTATCATGCTGCCAACGGGGGCGTATTGCACTAATCCTACCTGTGAACGCCTGTGTGCAATTTCTTACTTTATCACGGAGGATAAGTACTGTGAATATGAAGTTGTGACAACACGAGGAGCCAAAATGCTTGCTAATGAGCGTAAAGGTCTAGTTAAAATGTTTCGGGAAATGAACGAAATGAACGACTATGCGTTATTTCGTATTTTGGCTGGGATGAAGGAAAAGATTATCTTCATTGAGAGCACACTTCGTAAACACAATCTCGATTTTGAACCATTTAGTGACGAAATTAAGGTTATATCAATATGAACAAGAAGGATTTGAGTCCTCAACTGAAAGTAACAGAAGAGAGACTAGAGGAGGCTTTGAAGCGTTTGCTTACTAACAAGCCAGTAATTGTTAAGGCTAATGGGAAGCTTTCTTTGAACAAGATAAACAACGAAGCTGGTCTGGGCCACAGCTATATTCATAAGTTCCAGGAGTTTGTCGAGCGAGCCAAACCTCAAATTGAAGCGTACAACCATAATCGTGATAAGTTTATGGCTACCGGCCTTGATATTGATATCGAAGCGACTATTTCGGAAGTGGACAAAATTAAAGGGAAGTTGAAGAAGTCTGAGAAGCAAAGGGATATATACCGCCTTGAACGCAATAATGCTGTTGAGGCTAGGAAGCTGTTAGAAAAGCAGTTAGCTGAAATGACTCATAGAGCTTATATGCTTCAAGAGGAAGTTCTCAATCTAAAGAGAGAATATGACTCTAAAAATGTGGTTACACAGATGAAACGTTAACTCTGTAATCAAATATCAAGGAGATAATAGCTGATGTAATTTGCTAATACTGGTAATATTTAATGCAGTTCATCAACAAAGCTAGGGTGTTTATTTCCGTGCTGTTATTACCCAGAAGCATCATCACAGCTGTATTGCTCGCTGTACCATTTAGTTCTCTCTCACAAGTTAAACTCAGCAATAGTGGTATCTGCCACGACGAAAAATCTCCTAGCTTTGGTCGAACGAAAAACTTTAAGGCCTTTGATAGCCTTGAATCCTGTTTAGAAAGTGGAGGGAGGCTTGCTAAAAATCAAAAGCAAGTAATGGTTCATAAGACACCTGACAATCAACCCTATGAAAGAAGCAAGTTTGGACACGGCTGGGCAGATAGCGACAGGGATTGCCAGAACTCGAGAGCAGAGGTATTGATAGATCAATCCATATCACTAGCTAAGTTTAAAACAGATAAACAGTGTTTGGTTGTTTCAGGAAGGTGGCGCTCCCTTTTTACTGGGCAAGAGATCTATTCAGCTTCTGATGTCGACATCGATCATGTTGTTCCATTAAAGTGGGCGTGGGAGCATGGTGCTAAGCACTGGACATATGAAAAGCGAATATCGATTGCTAACGATAAAGCTAACCTAATCGCAGTGGAAGCTTCATTAAACCGACAAAAGGGTGCAAAAGGGATTGATGAGTGGCTACCTCCTAAGAATCAGTGTCAATACATTTTGAGATTTATTCGTATCAAAAAGAAATATGGTATTGAATTAGAGCCATTGAAAGAACAAAAATATCGAGAGATTCAGTCTCAGTACTGCAATTAGTACAGGGCTTTGTTGCAGAAATCGAATGAACTAAATCAGAACCTTACGTTCAGATCAGGGACGTGCATCCACTGACTTTGATTTCAGGCCAAAGCATCGCTATCCACCAAGTACAATAACTCCTTAGTCCACAGAGGTTCACTCACGTTTTGGATTGACGAAGAGGCGATAACTGAGTTGAAACAACCTAAACAGGATAGACGTGGAAGACCATAATTGTTTAGTTGTACTACTTATACACGATCTGACAATTTTGATTATACAGTGTGGCTTAATCGTACATCCACACTCGACATCCCACAGCTCACTTTTGGACAAAGGTGAGTTAGCGACTTTCCCAAATTAGCGAGTAATGGATTAGCTCAAATATGGAAACATGACAGACGGAAGGAAATACCTGACTCTGTAGTTTTCTCTAACTCTGCACAATTGGAATTCGCTAGGCATTACCATAAACGTACGGTCAGGTGATCCAAAAAAATCTTGGCATCACCTGTTTTGTTTACTCAGATCGCTTCTAATAGTTTTTCCTTACAATCATACTCATTTACATAATCTTGAATATCCATAAGAAAACGACTTGGAACTGCTCTATTTGCAATATTATATGTAATATAAAGTGTTTCTCTTGCTCTGGTCATTGCTACGTATAGACGAGAAGCTTCTCGAGATATGTTGTCGTTTTCTACCGATTTATTTGGCATTACACCTTCCATTACTCCTAGTATAAAAACATGTTGAAATTCATGACCTTTTGCCGATTCAATAGTACTAATTTTTACACTCTTAGTTCCTTCTAAACTATCTGTCTGCTTAAGCTCACAGCTATCGATTGATCGAACATTTAACTCTTGCGAAACTAACTCCCTAATTCGCTTATTAAGTCCAATAACACAAATTTCTGGATGACTCTTCTGTTCTTCATCATCATAAGAAAAGCTTTCTAGCAATTCTTGTATCGTCTCACAAACAAATCTAACTTCATCTCTCTGGGTCTTGCACTTAACAACAAACGGCTTTTCCCCAACTGCTGTGGGTAGGTCTGGTTTTGTAGGCTTTACAATATTATCTTCGTCAACATCGGCAAATTCATACTTTTCAATGAGGGCATACGAAGCTTCCATAATCTCTTTAGAGTTGCGGTAATTTTTCTTTAACACATAGCTTCGATTTGACACATTGACTCCGCATTGTTTTAAAACAAAGCCTTTGTTATAAATAGTTTGAGCGCCATCCCCTACAAGGAAAAGTCCATTTTCCAGAGTTGAAATCGCCTCTTCTCCCGTTCGTAATGCTGCTACCATTTTCACTTCAAGTTGCGAAAGGTCTTGTACCTCATCAACTAATACACATCGATAAGGACTAAATTCCTTTATATTTGCCGATAGTAGCTTCTCATCCACAGGGGCCCAGCCAAAGCTATCAAAAGATTTCTGGTTACTAAGTAGTAACGAACATGCAGCAGCCACAGCTCCTTCATAGTCGATGTAAAACAGTTCTTTAAGCTTATCTACTTTTAGTCTTGCGGCATCATAGAATGCAGCTCTTGCTTCGTTTCTCAAAGCAACCTTCCGACCATGACGCTTAAAAGCTTTAGAATCTAGGTAGTTTTCAAAATCTGAGTTTAGAAGCCTACTCCTGATAAAGTAAATTTCTTCCTCGATAAATCTTTTCTGTTCGTGGTGTGGTAATTTTGAAAGCCCCGTAGAGGAATAAGACTTATGTTTTCTTACGAACTCAACAGCTTCCTTATTAATTTCATTGATAATATCCGTATTATTGTTTTTCCGATATGCAGCCTCCCCTTTTGGATGTAACTCTCTGATGATCTTATGCGCCAAGCTCTGTATTGTATAAGTCTCAATTAGTGTGGCCTCGACTCCGCATAGCTCACCGATTAGTGCATCCAATAGTTTTCTCATACTTTCTGTTAACGTAACCAATAGAATTGGCTTTTTATACTTCTTCGCTAGGTACCTTGCTCTATGCAGCATTACGCATGTTTTGCCACTTCCTGATACCCCTCTGAGACGCGTTGGACCGTTAAAATCTTTTATCGATAGCTCCCTTTGCTCTGGATGTAAAAAAAGAAGCCAATCCGACCAACTAGAGTCATCAGGTAGCTCTGCCACTTCATCCCATGTAACAAAAATTTCACTGTTGGAAGAGCAGCTAACAGCTGTGTCAAACTCCTTACCATGGGTTATTGCGGCAGCACCTAAATAAAGTTCGATCCTCTTATGCAACTCTTTTAATTCGAACCGATGTGAGTGGCTAAATAAGTCATCCATAAGAATCGCAATGTCTAGATTTGAAGAGTTTTCTATATACTCCAATACGCCATTTGGATCACATTCCCACAGTTCTGCGGTAACAGAACGGCAATAGTCTTTTAGGGAATTAACTAAACCTAACTCCACCCATTCATCTTCAGAAACATGGCGGAGTAGCGGCAGTTCTCTCACCCCCTCACTAGACTCGAGATCCATTTGTACTATTTTTGCGGGTGTAAGCTTTTGTTCTGTGACTTGAACAAAATCCAATGTATCGTCCTTATCACTCTTTACCCATCGATAGTCTTTGTGGCTTTCAAGCCAATTCTCTGTATCATCATGACTACCAGCAAATATAAATGCTCTCGTTTTACTTACTCCATCAACAAGTTGAACAACAAGCCTATATCCATTGCCAAGGTCGTACTTTTCTGCATTAGTTAATCTCGACTCACCATGGTTAGTCCTTTTCAACGACTGAATTTCACCCTCTGTGGCTGCCTCAGACTGAGCCGCTCTAGTTTTAGTGATTGCATCTTTCCCTTTCTTTCCGCATTTTTTTAAATCTCTGAAGCACTTATTTAGAGCTTTAGTTTGCACAACCTTATACATTTAGAATCCTTTAATTCTTTGAGACTTCAAGTGAGTAAGCATGTCAGCTTCACATCTTATCTAATCGATTGATCTTAAAACAATTAACACCATCCTCTTATACAGCATGATGATTATCAACTAGTAGCAATTAAGCCTTGATTAATTTGTGACCGTAGACTCAATACGGTAGCGAAAGCTCGTGTTTAAGCGGGAAAGGCGAGAAGATCAGGTCTCGGGTTTTGTTACTCATTACTTTTTGTATATTAAAACTAGCTGATTAGCTAGAGCGTATTTAGAGCCGTAACAATCTTTGAGGCAAAGCCTTCTTAGAGCTATTACATGCACAACGTGCCCACTACGAATGTGTTCACGGGTAAAAACACCATATGTATCGCTTCAGCTAAACAGCTACCATACACAAAGACCACAGCCAACACCGACCAACTTCTTGGATTTATACCCAACTTTTTGGCTCGATAAACAAAAAATTGTATCGGCATACACTACTATCATCCTACCTAGCTGATTTTGCGGAAGAAAGTTAATGGCATGCTTACTGCTTATTGCCGTGATAACTAGTATTCACTTTAGGTATTTGCGTGTCTTATAAAGTCCTCCCTCTTTCGGAAGTGATGTCTCATGAATTTGGATTGATAGAGGGCAACTTCCATAATATTTCGGAAGCGGATATCGCCTCTGCTATTCCTTCACATCTTACTTTTGAACAGCTAAAGCAGCATCTCTACGAAGGCAATCTCGTGCTCGTGAGTGATACGCCTCAAATTCCCGCTCTACTTAGTTACAACGACCCAATAGGTCCTAAAACTTGGCGGCTGAATTCTGAGGTTATCTCTGAACTTTCGGATGATGCGGCTAATAATTTGTTAGCAATAACGAAAACCACCAGAACAACGGGAGGTTACCGCTCTTGTATCGGGGAAACCTCGACGCCCGAACAAGTTTACACGTTGCCGCCAATCGCAACCGAAAGTGAAGAGGAACTAATCAAGGAGTTTGAGTACAGCTTCGAAGTCGGATGCTCGGATACCACCATAAAGAAAATGGTGCACAGTGACTTTGCTTTAGCGAAAACTGAAAAAGAGAACGCGGTGACCCGTTGGGAGCAAGCCAATACCGAGCAAGGCACCCGCTACACAGCGTTATGTGTGTTTGATGAGCCAAAGCGTTTAAATATCCACATCGCTGATGACAATCTCGGACTGACACCATTGGAAGCCGTCACATTACAAAAAGCCGGCAGCCATAAAGCTGAGGAAGGTTTTATACCTGTTGTCCCTGCAGTGCGATTGGGTGAACGTTTAGGTTTGCCTACAGAAGGCTATTACTACCACTTTAATGATGGCGAACTTGTCCAAGAATACAAAATTCTTGGGGAAGAAAAATGGGCGTTTTACGCTACGCAATCGACACAAGACAAGCTCAATGACGAGCGTGGTTTTACTAAAGACCAAAGCGCTATTTTGG
>NZ_JAMZAL010000018.1:0-32227 GCF_024181925.1 Vibrio sp. Y20_XG_PY13
AGGCCTGCCGCCAGCGTTCAATCTGAGCCATGATCAAACTCTTCAATTTAAGATTTTGTTCGGCTCAATGAATACTGAACATTACATAAGTAATGTTTGAATTGACTGTGCTGAATCCGAAAATTCAATGGTCACTTCGTTTCATTGAAACCTAATTTGATACCGAGGTATCTAATTGGATTATCATCAACGAGTGCCCACACAGATTGATAGGTTCTTATTTTTAAAGAGCTTTTCTAACATTTTCAGCAACTTAGTTGCTCGTCGTTAGGGGTGCGTATCTTACTTCACACCGTGAGAGAGTCAAGCATTTTTTTCAAATTTCTTTTCTCTCAGTTCCGACTCGCTGTGTGACTTTCGTCTCACTCCGTGTCGGTGGATGCGCAGTATAGGGAGTTGAGAAATTAGTACAAGCGTTTTTTGCAAAAAAACTTTCAACCGAACAAATAGCAATCACTTTGTGTATATACCAAGCGATCTTGGCTATTTTCTCTCATTTAAAAGGATCTTTCCTCAAGAAAAAGGGCGTTTCTACCTGAATTACGATCTTCAAATTTGATGCAATTGAAGCAAATGATCTTCGCTCAACGCGCTTTTTCTCTTCGTCCTGCTGTATAAAAGATAAAAAAAGAGCAGAACGATGACGAACTGCTCTTTGGTCTTTGCTTTTTACTTGGGGTACTTCAGGTGAAGTCTTGGAAATTGCTTCTTCTATATAGAAGAAAAGATCAGAGCATCCTTGCCCTTCTCTTTACGACAGATTAGTTAGGGGTATATCTAAATGTCGTGGTTGTTCGATGACACATTGAGCTCGTAAGAGTGGAGCATGCTTGCATTCCCAATGGCGTCATCTTCGAGAGGAACTTAGTTCTTCAATACTTTTACGGTGTAGCTACCATCTTTTTGTTGGTATAGACCGTGGATGTCGGTTTCGAAACCTGGGTAATGCGCACCGATCTCACAAAGCATCTCTAGGAAGTCCAGCACTGGGCGAGACTCTTGAGTCACCATTTCACCAGGAAGTACTAGTGGCACGCCTGGAGGGTAAGGAAGGATCATGTTCGCACTTACGCGACCAACCATTTCTTCCAGTTTGATTTCTTCTACGTTACCGCGAAGCTCTTCTTGCCATGCTGCGTGTGGTGTTACTTTCATTTCTGGAAGAACATCGAACGCTTTGTACATTAGCTCTGGTAGGTTGTATTTCTTAGTTAGGTTATGAATTGCTTGTGCCAAATCTTGAACGCGCATGCCTTCATAGAAGCTTGGATCTTCGTTATATAGCGAAGGAAGGAAGCTCTTGATGGTTAGGTTCAAGTCATAGCCACGTTTAAATTCAGTCAGACCGCGTAGCAATTGCATTGCTTTTGATTTGTCGATACCGATTGAGAATAGGAACAACAAGTTGTATGGGCCTGTTTTCTCAACCACGATGCCGCGCTCGTCTAGGAATTTAGCCACTAGCGAAGCAGGAATACCTGATTCTTCTAGTTCGCCTTCTTTATTCATCCCCGGAGTCAGTAGCGTTACTTTGATTGGGTCAAGATACATGTGGTTGTCATCCATGTTCTTGAAGCCGTGCCATGTATCGCTAGGGTCTAGTTTCCAACATTCTGTGGTATCGATGTTTTCTGGTTGCCATACATCGAAGAACCAGCTGTCACTTTCTGCTTCTAGGCGTTTGATCTCTTTACGGAAGCGAATTGCGCGATCGATAGAGTCTTGCATCAACTTCTTACCAGTGTTGCCGCGCATCATTGCCGCTGCAGTTTCAGTAGAAGCAACAATGCCGTACTGAGGTGAAGTTGAAGTGTGCATCATGAATGCTTCGTTGAAAGACTCTTTATCAAAGTCACCTTTCACGTGAATCATCGAAGCTTGTGAGAACGCTGCCAACAGTTTGTGTGTTGATTGTGTCTCGTAGAACACTTTGCCTGGCATCGCTTCACCACTCATACCACATTTACCTTCATAAATTGGGTTGAAGTTAGTGTAAGGCACCCAAGCACTGTCGAAGTGGATGTGTTTACAGTCTAGCGACTCTTTGATGAATTGTGTGTTGTACAACAGGCCATCGTAAGTTGAGTTAGTCACTACTGCGTAACTTGGCGCTGTTGCACCTGGAGTTTTCGCTACTTTCTCAGCAATTACATCACGACTGAATTCACTTTGTGGAATACCACCAAGAATGCCGTATGCGTTACGAGTTGGGCGGAAGTAGATTGGTGTCACGTCGCTCATCATCATTAGGTGAGTCAGAGATTTGTGACAGTTACGGTCAATCAGTACTGTGCTGCCCGCAGGCGCTGAGTACATACCCACGATTTTGTTCGATGTAGACGTACCGTTAGTTACGATGTACGAGCTGTCTGCATTGAATGTGCGTGCGATGTATTCTTCTGCATCTTTATGTGGACCTGAGTGGTCTAGTAGAGAACCTAGCTCAGGCATTGAGATTGATACGTCCGCTTTGAATGTGTTTGGACCGTAAAAATCATAGAAGATGCTACCAGCAGGGCTTTTCTGGAACGCAGTACCACCCATGTGACCTGGAGTACAGAAGGTGTATTTACCTTCTTCTACGTATTTGAATAGCGCTTTAGTGAATGGAGGCATGATGGCATCTTTGTATGCCTCTGTCGCTTGGTTGATTTTGATAGCGATGTCGTCAGCCATACCTAAAGCGTACTCGAAGAAGCTCACGTTTAGACGTAGGTCTGTTAGTGAAATATCGAGAGTAGACTGTTCGTTAGCAAATGCGTGAACAGGCAGTTTTTCGTTGATTTGGCTAATACGTTCACATAGCTCTAGTGAGTATTTATCCCAGTCGAACAGCACACCGCAAATGCGTGGGTTCATCTCAATCATTTTGATCAAGTCTTTATCATCTACTGGGTAAACCACTTCGTAGCCCGCTTTCTCAAGAGCAGCGTGAAGTTGACGAACTGGCTCTTCTTTAAAGAACACACCCATGTGGTTCAAGATAGCGAAAATATTCATTTGGACATCTCCAAGGCGAATGAAGGCGCTCTCTGCCATTTACAGGCAGTGAGTAAGGTGAGCGCCGAGTGAATTTGTTTTTATTGGCTGGCACCAAAGTGCCAGCGTTTGGGGATTAGTTGCTTGCTTGAGCAGGCATGTCGTCAGCGTGTAGCTTCATGTACTGAGCTAAGCCGGCTTTTTTGCTGTAGAACATCAAGATAACGAGAGACACGATGAAGGTTGCTGTTAGCGTACCGCCTTCTGCACCAGCAAGGGCAATGAAGCAGAACAGACAAGCTACACCAGAGAACAGCATTACGAAGCCGTTACGTGTTGTCATACCTTCAAAGCGAATCAAGTTAATGCTCGAGTAGAAGTAAGGCAGCATAGTTAGTAGAACTGCATCAGTCGTTAGTTGGTTGAACAGGTCTGATGCATGTGCTGTTTTAGAGCTGAAGAACATCAGTACAACCATTAATGCTGTCATCTTGATTGACGCAAGGATTAGACCTTTCTTAGGCACACCGTTTTTGTCAGTTTCGCCGTAGATTTTAGGGAAGTTGCCATCGCTTGCTGCACGTTTACCAGCTTCGCCCACCAGCATCATCCAAGAACCTAGCGAAGTAAAACATGCTAGTGCTGTGAATGCTGATACGAATGGTGCTGTCCAGCTACCGAATAGCTCAGTGGTAGCCAATGCAAATGGCGCACCTGATGCCGCGACTTCAGAAGCAGGGAACATGCCGCTGATCATTTGAGTTGATAGGATGTAAATCACACCTGCGATACCAGTACCCAGCATGGTTGCTAGCGGTACAGTACGTTTAGGGTTTTCTACCATACCTGTCGATACTGCTGCTGATTCCACACCAACGAATGACCATAGACAGATAAGAACCGCAGTCACAATCGCATGGCTGTCAGTGCCCGCAGATACGTTCCAGTTTTGGCTGTATAGCGCAGTGTCGAAGTGCGTCCAACCAAATAGAGCGGTACCAACAACTGGAATTAGGATTAGAACAAGACCAAGCGTACATAGACGGCTTACCCAGCTACCACCAAGTAGGTTGACGAAAGTGAAGATCCATACCGATGCAATCGTCGCAATACCTGCTGGGATTGGGTCATTAAGCACAGGGAAGAATACTGAAAGGTAAGAAACACCTGTAATAGCAATAGCTAGGTTACCAATCCAGTTCGCGTGGTAATAAAGCACGCCCGTTTGGAAACCAAAGACTGGGGAAACTTCGCCCGCATAAGCGATAGGACCACCTTCTTGAGGGTTTTTGGTTGCCAGACGAGCGTAAACAAACGCAAGGCTCAGTGCACCGATCAAACAGATCAGCCAGCTGAAAATTGAAACAGAGCCTACTGAAGCTAGGCTAGAAGGTAACAGTGCAATACCACTACCCATCATGTTACCGGCGACTACACCCGTACAGGCAATTAGGCCGATTTTTTTCGTATTCGATGACATAACATCTCCAAATCTATTCTACTCAAGTCAACGTGACTCAAACTGAACGGTTATTAGCGAGATGCTATGAAGTAGATACCTGCTCGACCTCGCTAAATTTCGAAGTGAAGACTACGCCCAAAAATCGGGAAAAAAATAAACTTGGCGTTATCAATAAAATGATTAGTTAATCAACATCAAGTTGAGATAAACATGATAAACACAAAAATATAAAACCAAATTATTCATGCAGTTATAAGAAAAACATCAAACCTTCTACCGATAGATAAACTCTCATCAACTCGTCGGTAATCGCGATAAAAGTTATCAACCTCTATCAACTTCCCCATCCCGAAGGGTTAATTCCCTGAACTGTTGATTCCATAAACCTCTCCCTGATCGCGCTTTTTGACCCACATCAATATTCATCTCGCCTGCAAGAAAGCATCAGAATCATTCTCGCCACATAACTCAGCCAGACACTCCATACAATCAATAGAGATAGAGATAGAGATAGAGATAGAGATAGAGATAGAGATAGAGATAGAGATAGAGATAGAGATAGAGATAGAGATAGAGATAGAGATAGAGATAGAGATAGAGATAGAGAAGCAAACCGGATATGTTTTCCCGTTGCAAGCTTGCGTTGTTAGCTCCTTCGTACGTCATTGCCCCACCCTTTTCACTTTTCGACAGCGACAAAAAAGCCCCTCACCGAAATGAGGGGCTAGTATTTGAGTCCGAGAAAATTAAAGCATTCGAACGACAGAAGGGTGAACGGCGCGATACATGGCGTAATCAATCGCCTTCATGTTACTTGGGAAGACCAAGTTTTCGCACAGCAGGTACGTCTCAACCGACGTATCAATATAAAAAGCTTCGCTGTAAGACTCACTGGCCAAATCCAGATCACCATCCAATTCAGCATGCTTACCACGAATCACATAAGACAGCACTGAATCTCGTAACCTCAACGCTTGCCCAAGATGCAGCTTGGCTGAAGCCATGTCACCAGCAATGGTTTCGTGTAGGGCCAAAGCTTCATAAATTCGAGGTTGAATTGGCCCAACCATCATTTTCACGTTGGTTTCCAGCGCATCGCTGAGTTGTTGCACTCGCCCTTTCTTTAGCTCAAGAGACGAATCGAGCACTTTCTGCACGTGGTAAGCAATCAGCAATTCAGCTTGAACATAAGCATTATCTGGCTCGATTTCTAAAATATTTTCCATCAAATCGATGCCTTGGCGAAACTGCTTTGCATCAGAGACATTAAGATAATGGTTAGCTTGCACAAACAATTCCAAGGCATCGGGATTCATGGGCATTCCCGCCACCAGCATCGTAGATTTTAATTTGGCATCCGGCACTTTCAGCACTTGCATCAAGTCCAACGATGCTTGTTGAAGCACGGTCTTTAAATGGCTACTGGTTAACGCGTATTGACGACTAAACAACACCTTTTCAGATGAGTTATTGCGATATTCCACCTCTAAAAAGCTGCCACCGTCATTCTCACGAACTCGTACCACAACGGATTTACCAGGCACAATGCCAGAAGTAAACGACGCCTTCTTTAGCATGACTCGGTAATCACTGACTTGAGCAATGTCGGACATCAACTTTTGTGCAAACCCGTCTGCCAAGTCATAGCTTAACCCTTCGCTCGTAAAGTTATCTTGAAACTTGAATTCGATAAGGTGAGTATCGATGGCTTGGGTAATACGCACTTCCGATTGCTTGTAGGTAAACACGCCCATCACCACGACCAAAACACTGATCCAGATGAAGTTCATCAGTCCCAAGCGCCACGGGCTGATTTTATTTTTTTTCTGAGGGGCCTTTTTCTCTTTCGACATCTCGCAGACCGCACGAGTCAGAGGGCCGGCAGGAAAAGTAACGGCAGGTGCGATAGGCAGAGTCTCTTCTTCTGGTTCTTCAACCAAAGGCGCGCTCTCTTCCTCTTCACTTTGGCGACTTGCGACAAACTCTTCATGCGTCATCGGAGTCACGTTCGCTACCAGCTTGTAGCCACGTTTCGGCACTGTAATGACGTAACTGGTATTTTCTTCCCGACCGTCACGCAGCAATTTACGCAACTCAAAAATGGACTGAGTCACCACTTGATCGGTCACAATCGCTCCAGCCCAAACGTACTGGATCAATTCCTCGCGATTGAACACCTCATTTGCATGCTCAGCTAAGAAGTGCAAAAGATTAATTAAGCGCGGCTCAACAGTAACTTCCCTATCTTGTCGATACAGCTTATTTTCATCAACGCTTAAAACCCAGTCATTGATTTGAAAATAGACTCCAACCATGTATGAAAACTCTCGTATCTACCAGACAGCTATCGCTGTAGGAATGATGGAACTTCACATTCGCACAGTCGACCAAAAGCGAGATTATAGGTGGGAAAACGGCGTGCACCTAGAAAAGCAAGCCGCCAAAAATGCAAACTTAAGTTAAGTGATGCAAAAATGAGACTACTCAAGTGCTGCAAGAATAGAACAATGACTGGCATCATCGTTTGTATGGCCACAGCACGCATCATTAATCTTCTTCAAAGCACGGCGAATTTTCGTCAGTTCATTAATCTTCTCGTCGATCAGCTCTAACTTGGCAGAAGTAATGGCTTTTACCTCTGCACAACTGTGTTCTGTCGCCTCTAACTTAATTTCTAATAGATCTTTTATCTCATCCAAACTCAACCCTAGCTCTTTCGCTTTTAAGATGAAGCGCACCTGCTTTTGATTCTCTTCATTATAAAGTCGGTAGCCTGATTCGCTTCGCCCTGCGGGTTTTATCAACGCATTTTTCTCATAAAAACGCAGTGTATCTGAAGTCACACCACAGCGTTTTGCCAACTCACCTATCTGAAACATAACTTTCCTTATTAACTATCTCGTTACTTTTAAAGCTAAAGAACGACTTTTTTGCAATTATTTTTGAGATGCCAAACGATTGCGCGAGCTTTTTTGTAATAAATTGGTTAGAATACGCGCCATCAAATGTGGAGACTGTTTTCTAAACATGAAAACACCTGCAAAGGTCTTTACCAAAACTGGCCAATATTTTACCCCAAGAGGTAAAAACAAGTTCATTTTTGGCAAACATCTTTAACTCCGTGAATTTGAGGAAAATGGAAGCATGAATAACGCTCGTCCTATTCGCCGTGCGCTTATCAGCGTATCAGACAAAACAGGTATTGTTGAGTTTGCACAAGCTCTTGCTGAGCGCGGTGTCGATATCCTATCTACTGGTGGTACAGCACGCCTACTTGCCGAACAAGGCATCGCCGTAACAGAAGTCTCTGACTACACAGGTTTCCCAGAAATGATGGACGGCCGCGTTAAAACGCTTCACCCGAAAGTTCACGGTGGTGTGCTTGGTCGTCGTGGTCAAGATGATGAAGTGATGGCAAAACATGGCATCAATCCAATCGACATGGTCGTTGTTAACCTATACCCATTTGCAGAAACCGTTGCCAAAGAAGGCTGTACGCTGGCTGACGCAGTAGAAAACATCGATATTGGCGGTCCTACCATGGTTCGCTCAGCAGCGAAGAACCACAAAGACGTAACTATCGTTGTAAACGCTTCAGACTACGACCGCGTAATCGCAGAGATGGACGCAAACGACAAGTCCCTAACTCTAGAAACGCGTTTCGACCTTGCTATTGCAGCATTCGAGCATACTGCGGCTTACGATGGCATGATCGCAAACTACTTCGGCACCATGGTTACATCTTACGGTGAGAACAAAGAAGGTGATGAAGAGAGTAAATTCCCTCGCACCTTTAACCAACAATTCGAGAAAAAACAAGACATGCGCTACGGTGAGAACAGCCACCAAGCGGCTGCATTCTATGTTGAGGCCAACCCACAAGAAGCGTCTGTTTCTACTGCTCGCCAAATCCAAGGTAAAGCCCTTTCTTACAACAACATCGCAGACACGGACGCCGCACTTGAATGTGTGAAAGAGTTTAATGAGCCAGCATGTGTAATCGTAAAACACGCCAACCCATGTGGCGTAGCGCTAGGTAAAGACATCCTAGAAGCGTACAACCGCGCTTACCAAACAGACCCAACATCAGCGTTCGGCGGCATCATCGCATTCAACCAAGAGCTAGATGCTGAAACAGCAACCGCTATTGTTGAGCGTCAATTCGTTGAAGTAATCATTGCTCCTTCTGTTTCTGCTGAAGCGATTGAAGTCGTTGCGGCGAAGAAGAACGTACGTCTACTAGAGTGTGGCGAGTGGTCAACGAAGACAACGGGCTTTGACGTGAAACGCGTCAACGGTGGTCTACTGGTTCAAGATCGCGACCAAGGCATGGTAAGCCTAGACGACCTTAAAGTGGTTTCTAAGCGTCAACCGACAGACGAAGAGCTGAAAGATGCGCTGTTCTGCTGGAAAGTAGCGAAATACGTGAAATCTAACGCGATCGTTTACGCGAAAGGCGACATGACTATCGGTGTGGGCGCAGGCCAAATGAGCCGCGTTTACTCAGCGAAAATTGCCGGCATCAAAGCTGCAGACGAAGGCTTAGAAGTTGCCGGTAGCGTAATGGCATCTGACGCTTTCTTCCCATTCCGCGACGGTATCGATGCCGCAGCAGAAGCCGGCATTAAGTGCGTAATTCAGCCAGGTGGCTCTATGCGTGACGACGAAGTTATCGCAGCAGCAGATGAGCACGGCATGGCGATGATCTTCACGGGTATGCGCCACTTCCGCCACTAATTTCCTCATCGTATTTGGCACTGTGGCGTCGTTAACTGCTTTTGCCCACCCCAGTTACGTAGCTGGCTATGTTTCCGGGATGGGCTCAATTGTTGCCTAGCCACATCATCAACTACTTTGAGTAAACAGTATTTATAAGATTAAGGATTTTCATATGCGAGTTTTAATAATTGGTTCAGGCGGTCGTGAACATGCGCTAGGCTGGAAAGCAGCGCAAAACCCAAATGTTGAGACTATTTTCATTGCTCCAGGCAACGCAGGTACGGCACTAGAGCCAAAACTAGAGAACGTAAACATCGATGTAGAAGACATCGCTGGCCTTGTTGCTTTCGCCAAAGAGAAGGCGATTGAACTGACTATCGTTGGCCCAGAAGCACCATTGGTTATTGGTGTGGTTGATGCGTTCCGCGAAGCGGGCTTACCAATCTTTGGCCCTACCCAAGCCGCAGCGCAGCTTGAAGGCTCCAAAGCGTTTACTAAAGACTTCCTTGCTCGTCACCAAATCCCAACCGGTGCTTACGCAAACTTCACAGAAATTGAACCAGCGCTTGCTTACGTGCGTGAGCAAGGTGCGCCAATCGTGGTGAAAGCAGACGGTCTTGCTGCTGGTAAAGGCGTAATCGTTGCGATGACGCTAGAAGAAGCCGAGGACGCAATCAAAGACATGCTAGCGGGCAACGCATTTGGCGACGCAGGCAGCCGCGTAGTTATCGAAGAGTTCTTAGATGGTGAAGAAGCAAGCTTCATCGTAATGGTCGATGGTGAGAACGTTCTGCCAATGGCCACCAGCCAAGACCACAAACGTGTCGGTGATAAAGACACGGGCCCGAACACAGGGGGCATGGGCGCTTACTCTCCAGCTCCTGTGGTCACACCCGAAATTCACAATCGCATCATGGAAGAAGTCATTTACCCAACGGTACGCGGCATGGCATCTGAGGGGAACCCATACACAGGTTTCCTATACGCGGGTCTGATGATTGACAAAGATGGCACTCCGAAAGTGATCGAGTACAACTGCCGCTTCGGTGATCCAGAGACACAACCAATCATGATGCGCATGGAATCGGATCTTGTTGATCTATGCTTAGCTGCAATCGACGAGAAGCTTGACCAAGTGGAATCTAAATGGGATCCACGCGCATCTATTGGTATCGTGCTAGCAGCCGGTGGCTACCCAGCAGCGTACAACAAAGGTGACGTGATCTCTGGCCTGCCTCAAGTTGAAATTGAAGGCGAGAAAGTCTTCCACGCGGGGACAGACAATCAAGATGGCGACATCGTGACAAATGGTGGTCGCGTATTGTGTGCAACTGCATTGGGCAACAACGTATCAGAAGCACAGCAACGCGCATACGAGCTAGCAAAACAGATCAGTTGGGATGGCATGTTCCATCGTAATGACATCGGCTACCGTGCTATCGCTCGCGAGCAAGAAAAATAATAACAACTTCAGTTGGCTAAAAAGACAAAAGGCGCATTCAGCGCCTTTTTTATTGTTCTTTCGCATCCAGCGTAAAAACGTAGAAGCCTTACTCAGAGATAAACTTTGGTCGTGATACACAATCAAAGTCGTCATCATTGAGCATCAAGAGGCTGTCTACCACCACTTCATTACGAGATTCTTTACCAACAAAGGCAATGTAGCTATCGACCGATGATAAACGGTCGACGACAAATTTCGGCAGGGTTTGGTTGAACTCTAGCGTCGAGAACTCTTTCCCTTTGCAGGTTTCAAATGCTTGACCATTCCAATAGCCTTGTACGAGGTTCTGCCCGTTGCGAGACTGCTCTTTGATGGCAACAACGACATCATTAGCTTCGGCTTTATATCGATCAAGTTGCTCGCGCTGCAACGGCAAGACTTTGCGATTTACGCGATATTGCTGATAAATCGCTTCACCATCTTTATTAAAGCGGATGTGGATTTGAAAAGGCACCAGTTTTTGCTTGGCATCGATTTGCTCACCTTTTCGAATCAACTCACGCAACTCGCCTTCATCCCAACGGTAATCACTTTTATACCAGCCATGATCACCCATCGTGACGTAATCTGCCGCGGTACTGACTCGAGTTAATCGCTCAGTCATCCAATACAAACTACTGGTGTCACCTGCGGTTTTTCCGCCAGAAAAGTGGGTAAATTGTTCTAGATTAGGCGTTTCAACAGAAGAACAGCCAATAAGAGAAAGGCTAGATAGGAGGAGTGAAGTGAGTAGATGTTTTTTCATGAAATTGCACCGAGGCAGGATACCTCGGTGCATTCTAACTTAGTTTACTGATTCTTTCAGCGCTTTACCTGCTACGAATGCAGGTACGTTAGCTGCTGCGATTTGAATCTCGTCACCAGTCTTAGGGTTGCGACCAGTACGTGCAGCGCGGTGGTTTACTTTGAATGTACCAAAACCAATTAGTTGAACTTGGTCACCCTCTTTAAGTGCACCAGTTACACCTTCAAGAGTCGCTTCAAGAGCAGCTTTAGCTTGTGCTTTTGATAGGTCTGCTTTCTCTGCGATAAAGTCGATTAATTGGGTCTTGTTCATTAGGTTTCCCTTCTCATATGTTATCGAATTCGTCTCACTCTAAAGCATAAATGCCCCATCTGGCAAAGGTTTGTAAGCGATCTTTCGATTTTCTGACGTACTTTTAGCCATAATATGAGTAATAACTCACAATTTGTTACCACATGCGGTCTGAAAGCCCTTGCTTTCCTACGTATTTGGACCAATTAATAAGGCACTTTTGCGGTTATAATCACTGCAAATAACAACTATCAGACTACTTTCAAGGGCAACTATGCTGCTGTTATCCATTTATATCTCTATTGCTATCGGCATTTCGTTTATCTGTTCGGTACTGGAGGCGGTACTACTGAGTATCAGTCCGAGCTACATTGCGCAGCTCAATCAACAGGGGCATCCTGCTGCTGAGCAGCTATCTAAACTCAAGTCCGACATCGACCGCCCATTAGCGTCGATTCTGACTCTAAACACTATTGCTCACACTATCGGTGCAGCAACAGCAGGTGCACAGGCGGCCGTCGTATTCGGCAGCGAAGCACTTGGCATCTTCTCAGCTGTGCTGACACTAGCGATCTTGGTTCTCTCTGAAATCGTACCGAAGACCATCGGTGCAACGTACTGGCGTCAGCTTGCACCAGCAGCGGCGGTATCGCTACGTTGGATGGTATGGGCGCTAACGCCATTTGTATGGTTTTCAGAGCAAATCACCAAGCGTTTGGCTCGTAACCACGAAGCACCAAAAATGCGTGATGAACTTTCTGCGATGGCGATTTTGGCACGCGAAAGTGGTGAATTTGCAGAAGGCGAATCTAAAATCTTAAGCAACCTGCTAGGGATTCAAGATGTGCCTGTCACACAAGTCATGACACCTCGCCCTGTTGTCTTCCGCGTTGACGCAACGATGACCATTAATGAGTTTCTGGACAAACACAAAGACACACCGTTCTCACGTCCGCTGGTATACAGCGAGCAGAAAGACAACATCATCGGCTTTGTGCATCGTCTAGAACTGTTTAAGATGCAGCAATCCGGCAGTGGTCAGAAACAACTCGGTGCGGTCATGCGTCCAATCCAAGTGGTTCTGAACAATACAGCGCTACCAAAAGTATTCGATCAAATGATGACGCACCGCCTACAACTGGCACTTGTGGTCGACGAATACGGCACCGTGCTTGGCCTTGTGACACTAGAAGACATCTTTGAGCACTTAGTTGGTGAAGAAATCATCGACGAAGCCGACAAGAGCACCGACATGCAAGAACTGGCCTACCAACGCTGGGAAAGCTGGAAAGAAATGCACGGTGTAATCGAAAGCCGCGATGACGACGACGAAGAGTTAGAAAAACAAAACGTTGAGCCAGAAACACAAGAGCCAACAAAACCAGACTCAAAAGAATCGTAACCACGTTTCCAACAAAAAAGGCATCCCACGGGATGCCTTTTTCATATTCGCTTTCGCATTACAGTGCGATGCCGATGTTGCTCACGGCTTCTTCGCGTAGTTCTTCACGCAAGTCTTTGATCAAGTTGATATCACGTTCCGTTGCTTCACGCAGCGGACGGAAGATTGCCCACTGGACATCCCACTCTTCACATACGGCTTCATTTTCTTTTTGATTGTCGTTTGTGATTGGCTCACTGCCCTGTGCTTGCTCTAAATCAGCAACGGTTTGTACCGACTGTTGGCTCACTTTAAGCATTGAATCGAAAAGGTAGTCGCGATCCAACAGACCATGCAATAGAGTAGACAATGCCTGACACGCATCCATCGCTGGGTATACACCGTAAAAATCATACTCGTCGGCACTTGGGAACAATTCTTCGAGCTTCTCTAGTTGACGCTCGAAATTCACTTTCGCGTTCTTAACGGTCAGAATTTCCCATACACTATCAAGAATCGCTCGGTAAGCACGCGGTTCAGCAAATTCTGTGTTCTCACAAAACATCGCATAGTTTGGATACATGCGTTCACACAGACACGCCATAAAGGTAATTTGTTGCCAAGGTTCTAGTTTTTCTAAACGAACCTGAAGAGGATTCTTAAGCATAGTCACTCAATCATTGAAGAAAAAAACAGCGAAAGTGTACTTGATTCATCACAGGGAAAAAAGTTAATGCAGCATCCAAATCAGATTTTCCTGCTCTCAGAGCATCGCGACACCTACGAAACGTTATTGGCGGAGAAAAATCTGCCCGACCTGAACATTACGGACAAGCCGCAAGAGGCACACATTGTTCTTGCCGATCCTCCTTTACTCTCACAAAGATTAGACGAATTTTCACAACTTGAGTGGGTACAATCTACCTATGCGGGCGTAAATGCGCTCATTACCCCAGAATTTCGCCAAGACTATACGCTGACGAATGTGCGTGGCGTGTTTGGTCCGCTAATCGCAGAGTACGTCCTCGGATACTGCATCAGCCACTATCGTCATTTTATGCACTACCACCAGCAACAACAAAACAAACATTGGCAACCGCGTCTCTACACATCACTGCAAAGCAAAACCATGGTGATTCTCGGTACGGGTAGCATTGGGAAATGCCTAGCACAAACGGCCCAGGCGATGGGAATTAACACGATTGGTATTAATCGCACAGGAATTCCAACAGCCAATGATGAATTTGCACAAACCTTCCACATCAATGAACTAGCAAATGCTTTAAGAAAGGCAGATATTGTCGTTAATACGTTGCCGAGCACACCTAATACTCGTGCCTTGCTCAACCGTGAAACACTTCAACATCTCAACCAAGCTTTATTATTCAATGTAGGTAGAGGAGATGTGTTGGATGAAGCCAGCTTGTTGCTCGCCATCAAGAATCGCTGGGTAGAACACGCTTTCTTGGACGTGTTTGAGCAAGAACCATTGCCACCAGCGCATCCGTTTTGGAAGTTACCGCAAGTGACCATCACGCCACACATCGCCGCATTGAGCTTTCCTGAACAGGTGGTCGACATTTTTGCCGACAATTACCGACTTTGGCGCGATGGTTTCTCATTAAACAATCAAGTGGATTTCGAAAAGGGGTATTAAAGACCGATGTCTCTAGAGAATCTACTCCAACAAGTGCGCGCGTGCCAGATCTGCGCTGAGAGTTTACCTCTCGGAGCCAACCCTGTGGTTCAAGCCGGTAAAAACGCACGCATTCTGATTATTGGCCAAGCGCCAGGAACAAAAGTCCACAGCACTTCGATACCTTGGAATGATCCAAGTGGTGACCGACTGCGCCAATGGCTTGATATCGACAAAGACGTGTTCTACGACCCGAATAAAATTGCCATTGTACCGATGGGGTTCTGCTATCCGGGTAAAGGTAACTCGGGAGATCTGCCACCGAGAAAAGAGTGCGCTCCTACATGGCACAAAAAGATTCTCGAACAGCTCCCCAATATAGAGTTGACTCTGCTTATTGGTCAGTACTCTCAGCAGTACTACCTCACCAACAAGCCCAAAACTCTCACGCAAACCGTTCAGCAATGGCAAGATTGGGAACCTGCGTTTATTCCTCTACCACACCCTTCCCCACGCAATACGCTGTGGTTAAAGAAGAATCCATGGTTTGAGTCGGAAGTCGTTCCCTATCTCCAACAGCGCGTTCACTCGATGCTTTGAGTTACCGATGATCTAATTGCTGGTTAATCTGAACAAGAAAATTGAAACACAAACAACATGAGTTTAAGTCATTGTTTATAAATGACTTAAATATTTGTTGTACAGCTTAGTCAGTAATTAGATCATGACAGGCCAAATGCTTACTAAGCTGTACAATTCAAATTTTAGGTAAAAAAATACCGGCACTGATGGCCGGTATTGGATTTCAATAAATCGAGATTATTTGTGGTAAGGCTTAGATAGCTCATGTACCGCTTCAACAAACACACCCGCGTTTTCTGGCGGCACATCTAGGTGGATGCCATGACCTAGGTTGAATACGTGACCTGTACCAGCATCACCAAAACCTTCTAGGATACCCGCAACTTCTTCACGGATGCGCTCAGGTGAAGCGTAAAGCATAGATGGGTCCATGTTGCCTTGCAGTGCCACTTTATCGCCGATACGCGCTTTCGCATCAGCAATATTGATCGTCCAATCTAGACCAACCGCATCACAACCCGTTGCTGCGATTTGCTCTAGCCACATACCGCCATTCTTAGTAAATAGCGTAACAGGTACGCGACGACCGTCATTTTCGCGAATCAGGCCATCCACAATCTTGTGCATGTATTGCAATGAGAACAGGTTGTAATCACGAGGAGTCAGAACGCCACCCCATGTATCAAATACCATAACTGACTGCGCGCCGGCTTTGATTTGTGCATTTAGGTATTCAATCACGCTATCTGCTAGCTTATCCAGCAGAAGATGCAGAGTTTGAGGTTCTGCGTACATCATCTTCTTGATCTTCGTGAAGGCCTTAGAGCTACCACCTTCAACCATGTAAGTCGCAAGCGTCCATGGGCTACCAGAGAAACCAATTAGAGGTACATCACCATTCAAATCTTTGCGGATTTGACGCACGGCATTCATTACGTACTGCAGTTCACCTTCTGGATCTGGCAGACCGATTTTCTCTACGTCGGCTTTGCAAGTAATTGGGTTATCGAAGACCGGACCTTCACCAGCAGCAAAACGCAGACCCAGACCCATTGCATCTGGGATAGTTAGGATGTCAGAGAACAAGATCGCTGCATCAAGAGGAAAACGGCGTAGTGGTTGAAGAGTTACTTCAGACGCCAGCTCCGCATTCTTACACAAAGACATGAAATCGCCCGCTTGAGCACGCGTAGCTTTGTATTCTGGTAAGTAACGACCTGCCTGACGCATCATCCATACTGGCGTGTAATCTACCGGCTCTTTAAGAAGCGCACGCAGATAACGATCATTTTTTAATTCAGTCATTCCGTAGTTCCAATTGTTAGGCTTTCTTTGAAAGGGGGTATTCTATCACTGATTTAAGGCCAATAGCTGTGTGCTTTGCAACCTGGATCAAGTTATTAACTTTTAAATCAATGCTTAATTTGCACACAATCCACATCAGTGTTAAAAATTTGTTCGCTAGCGAAAACTACAATTATAAACTGAGTACTCGGTACTCAGCATCTCATAACGACATCTTACTTACCCCCTCCCTCTCGGAGGGTTTTTTTTGCCTAAATTTCAATAAATTAAAAAGCCACCTTGCGGTGGCTTTAAGAACGAGCAGTTATGACTGGCAAACTTTTTTCATTAACCCTTTTACATGTCCTTTAGACAAATATGTCGGGCAAAGAGCTTCTCTTACGGTTTGCGACTCAATAATGTAATTTTCAAAGTTTGTTAGTGCGGTGTTAGCACACCTTTGTGTAGCAACCTCTTTCGCCAAAGCGAAGTTGGTATTATTTGGTCTATCCAAGGTGTAGAGCAACGCATTTGCGACGTTTTCATCCGCACAGTAGTTCTCAGCTTGCTGCACTGCTGCTGCAAAAAAAGGAACCGACAGTGACTTCGAGACATTCTGGAAAACTTTGGTTCCTTCTTCGTAACTCACCTCAGCGCTTGGTGCCAAGGTATTAAGAAGCTGACCATAATTTTCCACACATCCCTCTATCGCATATTGAATACATGGTTGTGCTGCAGGCACCAGCTCTTTCGAGAACTGCAGAGTAAAACTCTTAGATTGAGAGAGAAATGGGTAAGATAGGATTAACTGCTGACCCAGACCAATCGCATCATCTTTTGCTCCAGATGCAACATAGTGTTCAAACGCACTCAACGCCGCATTTTGAACTAGGCTTTCCCACTCGCTATTACGTTGAGATGGACAAATATCTTCCGCATGCGCTAATAGCTCGTTCCAATTTTTAGAGCCGTTTAATGCCTTTAAGTCGTCCATGGTGTAACGAGCTTCTTCACCGACCACGGCAAAGCTGACAGACACCATGAATAACGACAATAACGTTTTCTTCATCGTTTTAGTTCCATGCCTGCTTAAGGTACTTCAACGTTGAAGAGTCGTAAGCCGCATTTGGATTCAAGGCAACTTTGAGTACGCTACCACCTTCATCTAACGCGAAACCTGCTTTTTTCGCATTCACTGAATCTTGACCTACGAATTGGATTTTTTGAACTTTTTGAAACTCTTCTTTATACAAAGCTGCGTGCTCAGTTGTCGTGCACAACTTCACCATATCATCATAGATGTAGTTAATAAGGCCACCTAACCAACCGGTGGTTTTTACTTTATCAAGTCGAGCTTCAGAAAAATCATAATTATCCCACTGAGCCCAATCGATATTGGTTTCTAGTACTTCATTACCACAAGCCTGCTGCACCTTGGTTACATTTTCTGTCATGGTATTTTCTGTCAACATGCGCTTCGCTTTTACTTCGATACTTGCATTTGCCGACATGCTTACCATTGTGCACGATACTAATCCTAGCCATAACGCTGATTTCAACTTCATTCGGTATACTCCATTATTTATAAACCCATCAATACAGAACGTCATACCAAGCTAGTCTAGCAACAGTGATGTCTCAAAAATGATTAATTTTTAACCTTTACTTCCTTTACGATCAGCATCTCAGTCTGAAAGAATATCACTAACGGTCTGCTCAATTAGCGCCCTTGCAATAGTGCCTGTTGGTGCCACTGGTGGCATCTCTTTCACACCGAACCATTGTGCATCGGATAACTCCGTATAATCCGGATTGAGCTCACCAGAATCATAATCGGCGAGGAATGCCATCATCATACTGGATGGAAAGGCCCAAGGCTGACTGCCAAAGTAACGAATGTTTCTCACGTGAATGCCCGTTTCTTCATGCACTTCGCGCGCGACACAGTCTTCTAAGGTTTCTCCCGCCTCTAAAAAGCCCGCAATCACGGTGTACATGCCATTTCGATGCCTTGGGTGCTGCGCTAGTAAGATCTGATTTTCTTTACGCACAGCAACGATGATGCATGGGAAAATGCGCGGGTAGTGCAAAGTTCGACACTCTCCGCATTGCATGGCAAATTGATTATTATTAAGAAAGTTGCGCCCACCACATTGCGGGCAAAAGCGTAAGCTTTGGGTCATGTGCCCATATTGGATAGCCTTGCTCAACAGCATAAATAGCGGTTCAGGGAAATGTAGACAGTCGCGCAATGAAACGAGTGGGAGATCTTGCTCCAAATCTGAAAAATTAATCCACATCACTGGCGAACCAAGATAGTCACCAATTTGCCTCGCATTCTCTTCTGGCAGTGAGAACTGCTCCGCACTACCAAAAGGCACAGCACCATCCACCAGCCAAATTTCACTTCCTGCAACAACACACCAATGTGCATTTGCCACACGGTTAACATCACCTTTTCTTAACATTCCATCATCCCTTTGCTTGAAGTTCGTTCATTTTACTGGCAATCTAATTTCATACTAGAGTTTGTTCTTAACGATATTTGCAACTATAAATTCTAGTAAGGACAAGAGTTTGTAATAACTTTACTAACTTTGCTTTGCAAAGGATACGTTCGCCAGCCGGCGATCAGATCATGAGGGCATGGTCATGCTAAAAAAATTCAAACAAACACAAGACCAGTGGGGTGGCTCAAGTGATGTCATTGATCACTGGTTAGAGACGAGACAATCCTTAATTGTCGAATATTGTAAGCTTGCAGCACTGCAACCTTGTTCGAAATCCAACGTTCTAGAACTTCCTTCTCCCTCCGAGCTACAAAACTTCTGCCAACACCTAGTCGATTATATTTCCGAAGGCCACTTCAAAATCTACGATATGGTGATGGATAAGTGGAAAGCCACTGGCTTTGTCGCAACAAACGAAATCAACCAAACTTACGGCAAAATCGTGCTAACCACGGAACCGTTGTTAAACTTCACCGATAAGTATTCAGACGTGACAGAAGATGATGAGTTAGAGGATTTCGACTCTGATATGTCTTTGATCGGAGAGATCATTGAAACGCGCTTTGAAGTAGAAGACCATTTGATCCAGCTTATCGCGGATAGCCTTGCGATGCCTCCTGGTGCATAAATGATAATAGAAAGGAGTGAAAGGGTTGATGACTATATATCAGCCCTTTTTTGTACCTCACAACCGAGTGAAGTGAATAGATACAAAAAAGGCACCCGAAGGTGCCTTTTCTTTTAAGCTCTTAACGATTACTCGTCAGAAGAGAAGCCAGCGTTTAGAAGTGCTGCTAGGTTATCTGTTGCTTGTTCAGCAGATGGACCTTCTTGCGCTTCAGCACGTTTAGCTTGACGCTCTTGGTGGTATGCGAAACCAGTACCAGCTGGGATCAGACGACCAACAATTACGTTCTCTTTCAGACCACGTAGGTCATCACGCTTACCAGAAACCGCAGCTTCTGTTAGTACGCGAGTTGTCTCCTGGAACGATGCCGCAGAGATGAACGACTCAGTTGCTAGAGACGCTTTAGTGATACCTAGAAGTTCACGTTCAAAACGTGCAGGCTCTTTGCCTTCAGCTTCTAGATTACGGTTAGCAATCTTAACTTGTGAGTATTCAACTTGCTCGCCAGGTAGGAACTCAGAGTCACCAGCGTGAGTAATTGTACACTTACGTAGCATTTGACGAACGATAGTCTCGATGTGCTTATCGTTAATCTTAACGCCTTGTAGACGGTAAACTTCTTGTACTTCGTTAGCGATGTACTGAGTTACTGCGTGTACGCCACGTAGACGTAGAATGTCATGTGGAGACTCTGGACCATCAGCGATTACATCACCACGTTCAACGCGCTCACCTTCGAACACGTTAAGCTGACGATGCTTAGGAATCATCTCTTCGTAAACTTCACCGCTATCACGCGTGATAACTAGACGACGCTTACCTTTGGTCTCTTTACCGAAGCTAACTGTACCTGTGTGTTCAGCAAGAATCGCAGGCTCTTTAGGCTTACGAGCTTCGAACAAGTCAGCAACGCGTGGAAGACCACCGGTGATATCTTTGTTACCGCCAGATTTCTGAGGAATACGTGCTAGCGTATCACCCACACCGACTTCTGCGCCGTCTTCAATGTTCACGATCGCTTTACCAGGTAGGAAGTAGTGAGCTGGCATTTCAGTACCAGGGATCATTACGTCGTTACCTTGCTCGTCAACAAGTTTGATAGCTGGACGCATATCTTTACCTGCTGCTGGACGAGCTGCTGCGTCCGTTACTTCGCTTGAAGATAGACCAGTTAGGTCATCTGTTTGACGAGAAACTGTTACGCCATCAATCATATCTACGAACTGGATACGACCAGCTACTTCAGTGATGATTGGCAGTGTGTGCGCTTCCCAGTTCGCTACTGTTTCACCAGCTTCAACTGCGTCGTTGTCGCCCTTGCTTAGTAGCGAGCCGTATGGCAGTTTGTGTTTCTCTTTCGTACGGCCGAACTCATCGATGATGGTTAGTTCAGATGCACGAGAAGTGATAACTAGCTTGCCATCTTTGTTTGTTACGAACTTAGCGTTGTGAAGCTTAACAGAACCGTTGTTCTTCGCTTGGATGCTGTTCTCTGCTGCTGCTGTCGATGCCGCACCACCGATGTGGAACGTACGCATCGTAAGCTGTGTACCCGGTTCACCGATAGACTGAGCAGCGATAACACCTACTGCCTCACCTTGGTTTACTAGGTGACCACGTGCTAGGTCACGACCGTAACACTGTGCACAACAACCGAAGTCAGAATCACACGTTACTACAGAGCGCACTTTCATGCTGTCTACTGAGTTCTCTTCCATGATTTGACACCACTTCTCATCGATCAGGGTGTTACGTGGAATAAGAACATCTTCAGTACCAGGTTTTAGAACGTCTTCAGCAACTACACGACCTAGAGCTAGCTCAGACAGTGCAACTTTAACATCACCACCCTCGATGTGAGGCATCATGTCAACACCCTCGTGAGTGCCACAGTCATGTTCAGTTACAACAACGTCTTGAGCAACGTCTACTAGACGACGAGTTAGGTAACCCGAGTTCGCTGTTTTCAGTGCCGTATCCGCAAGACCCTTACGAGCACCGTGCGTTGAGATAAAGTACTGAAGTACGTTTAGACCTTCTTTAAAGTTCGCTGTGATCGGCGTTTCGATGATTGAACCATCTGGACGCGCCATCAGACCACGCATACCGGCAAGCTGACGAATCTGTGCTGCAGAACCACGAGCGCCCGAGTCCGCCATCATGTAGATGCTGTTGAATGACTCTTGCTGTTCCTCTTCACCTTCACGGTTAACTACCGTTTCAGATGAAAGGTTTTCCATCATTGCTTTCGCAACGCGGTCGTTGGTCGATGCCCAGATATCGATCACTTTGTTGTAGCGTTCGCCTGCAGTAACAAGACCTGATTGGTACTGTTCCTGGATTTCACGTACTTCTTCTTCCGCTTCTGCGATTTCAGTGTACTTAGCTGGCGGTACAACCATATCGTCGATACCAACAGATACACCAGAAAGTGCCGCGTAAGCGAAACCTGTGTACATGATTTGGTCAGCGAAGATTACAGTGTCTTTCAGACCTAGCTTACGGTACGCCTCGTTTAGTAGGTTAGAGATTTGCTTCTTACCTAGTTTTTGGTTAACGATGCTGTACGGTAGACCAGCTGGCACGATTTGCCATAGCATTGCACGACCAACAGTGGTATCTACCATCTTGGTCTCAGTTGTGCTGTTGCCGTCTTCGTCTACAACTGTCTCTGTAATACGTACTTTAACGCGCGCGTGAAGCTCAGCTTGTTTAGTGCGGTATGCTTTCTCAGCCTCTGCTGGGCCAGAAAGGTACATGCCTTCACCTTTCACGTTGATCTTTTCACGAGTCATGTAGTAAAGACCCAATACAACGTCCTGAGAAGGTACGATGATCGGATCACCTGACGCTGGCGACAGAATGTTGTTTGTCGACATCATCAGAGTACGAGCTTCAAGCTGTGCCTCTAGAGTTAGAGGTACGTGAACCGCCATTTGGTCACCATCGAAGTCCGCGTTGTACGCCGCACAAACAAGTGGGTGTAGCTGGATCGCTTTACCTTCGATTAGTACTGGTTCGAACGCCTGGATACCTAGACGGTGAAGTGTAGGTGCACGGTTCAATAGTACTGGGTGTTCGCGGATTACTTCGTCTAGGATATCCCAAACAACCGCTTCTTCACGCTCTACCATTTTCTTCGCAGCTTTGATTGTAGTCGCAAGACCACGAGTCTCTAGCTTGCTGTAGATAAATGGTTTGAATAGCTCAAGTGCCATCTTCTTAGGAAGACCACACTGGTGCAGACGAAGGTATGGACCTACTGTGATTACAGAACGGCCAGAGTAGTCTACACGTTTACCTAGAAGGTTCTGACGGAAACGACCTTGTTTACCCTTGATCATATCAGCAAGAGATTTCAGAGGACGC
This sequence comes from Vibrio sp. Y20_XG_PY13, assembly GCF_024181925.1. Taxonomy (NCBI): domain Bacteria; kingdom Pseudomonadati; phylum Pseudomonadota; class Gammaproteobacteria; order Vibrionales; family Vibrionaceae; genus Vibrio; species Vibrio sp. Y20_XG_PY13. The sequence continues at coordinate 23,091 of NZ_JAMZAL010000018.1, forward strand.
TTGTTAGAACCTGTGATCGCACGACCACGACGACCGTTATCTAGTAGCGCATCAACAGACTCTTGCAGCATACGTTTTTCGTTACGTACGATGATGTCCGGAGCCGCTAGCTCTAGAAGACGCTTCAAACGGTTGTTACGGTTGATCACACGACGGTATAGGTCGTTCAGATCAGAAGTCGCAAAGCGACCGCCATCTAGTGGTACTAGAGGACGTAGATCTGGCGGAAGTACTGGAAGTACAGTCAGGATCATCCACTCTGGGTTGTTACCCGATGCGATGAACGCTTCTACCAGTTTAAGACGCTTAGTGACTTTCTTACGCTTAGTTTCTGAGTTTGTAGTCTCAAGCTCTTCGCGCATTTGTTCCGCTTCAGCGTGCATATCCATAGAACCTAGTAGGTCCTTGATAGCTTCTGCACCCATCTTAGCTGTGAACTCGTCACCCCACTCTTCTAGACGGTCTAGATACTCTTCTTCAGTTAGCATCTGACCTTTTTCTAGATCAGTCATACCCGGTTCAGTTACTACGTACATTTCGAAGTAAAGAACACGTTCGATATCACGTAGAGGGATATCCATTAGTAGACCGATACGAGACGGTAGCGATTTTAGGAACCAGATGTGAGCTACTGGTGAAGCAAGCTCGATGTGGCCCATACGGTCACGACGAACTTTAGTTTGTGTAACTTCTACACCACACTTCTCACAGATAACACCACGGTGCTTTAGGCGCTTGTATTTGCCACAAAGACATTCGTAGTCTTTAACTGGGCCAAAGATACGCGCACAGAACAAACCATCGCGTTCAGGTTTGAACGTACGATAGTTGATCGTTTCAGGTTTTTTAACTTCACCGAAAGACCATGAACGGATCATGTCTGGTGAAGATAGACCGATTTTGATTGCATCAAATTCTTCGGTCTTATGCTGTGCTTTTAGAAAGTTTAATAAGTCTTTCACAATCAGCTCCTGTAAGGAGTTAAAAGGAGCTCACCCGCAAAAGTGAGCACCTTTCTACCGATAATCCCGTGGGGATTACTCTTCGTCTTCTAGCTCGATGTTGATACCTAGCGAGCGGATCTCTTTCAACAATACGTTGAACGATTCTGGCATGCCAGGTTCCATGCTGTGGTTACCGTCTACGATGTTTTTGTACATCTTAGTACGGCCGTTAACGTCATCTGACTTAACGGTTAGCATTTCTTGTAGAGTGTAAGCCGCACCGTATGCTTCTAGTGCCCATACTTCCATCTCACCGAAACGCTGACCACCGAACTGAGCTTTACCACCTAGTGGTTGCTGAGTTACTAGGCTGTACGAACCAGTTGAACGTGCGTGCATCTTGTCATCAACAAGGTGGTTCAGTTTCAGCATGTACATGTAACCAACAGTTACAGGACGCTCAAACGCATCACCTGTGCGACCATCAAACAGCGTTAGCTGACCAGATGTTGGCAGGTCTGCTAGCTCAAGAAGTGCTTTGATTGATGCTTCTGGAGCACCATCAAATACAGGTGTCGCGATTGGTAGACCGCCACGCAAGTTCTTGATCAGAGTACGTACTTCATCATCAGATAGAGAAGCAATGTCTACTTTCTGGCGAGTGTCGCCTAGATCGTAAACTTTTTGTAGGAACTCGCGGAATTTCGCTAGTTCTTGCTGCTCTTTAACCATCTGGTTGATCTTGTCACCGATACCTTTCGCTGCCAGACCTAAGTGAACTTCCAGGATCTGACCGATGTTCATACGCGAAGGTACACCCAGTGGGTTAAGTACGATGTCTACAGGCTGACCTTTCTCATCGTATGGCATGTCTTCAACAGGGTTGATCTTAGAGATTACACCCTTGTTACCGTGACGACCCGCCATCTTATCACCAGGCTGAATGCGACGTTTAACCGCTAGGTAAACCTTAACGATCTTCAGTACGCCAGGTGCTAGATCATCACCTTGAGTGATCTTGCGACGCTTAGTTTCGAACTTCTTATCGAAGTCAGCTTTTAGCTCGTCCCACTGCTCAGCAAGTTGCTCAAGCTGAGTTTGTAGTGCGTCATCTTCTAGCGTTAGTTCTAGCCACTTCTTACGATCAGTCGCGTCTAGTTTCGCTTCAGAGTAACCGCCTTCAATCAATACAGCTTTAACACGGTTTAGAAGGCCACCCTCAAGAATCTGGAATTCTTCAGTTAGGTCTTTCTTCGCTTCTTTAAGCTGCATCTGTTCGATTTCAAGCGCACGCTTGTCTTTCTCTACGCCATCGCGAGTGAAGACTTGAACGTCGATGATCGTACCTGAAACAGAGTTAGGTACACGTAGTGAAGTATCTTTAACGTCAGATGCTTTTTCACCGAAGATTGCACGTAGTAGCTTCTCTTCAGGCGTTAGCTGAGTTTCACCTTTAGGTGTTACTTTACCAACTAGGATGTCGCCACCCTTAACTTCAGCACCGATGTAAACGATACCTGACTCGTCTAGTTTAGACAGAGCAGATTCACCTACATTTGGAATATCCGCTGTGATCTCTTCAGAGCCCAGCTTAGTGTCACGCGCCACACAAGTCAGTTCTTGAATGTGGATTGTCGTGAAGCGGTCTTCTTGAACTACGCGCTCAGATACTAAGATCGAGTCTTCGAAGTTGTAACCGTTCCAAGGCATGAACGCGATACGCATGTTTTGGCCAAGCGCTAGCTCACCAAGGTCTGTTGAAGGACCATCAGCAAGAACGTCACCGCGTGCTACAGGTTCACCTGGCATCACACATGGGCGCTGGTTAATACATGTGTTCTGGTTAGAACGTGTGTATTTAGTCAGGTTGTAGATGTCGATACCAGCTTCACCTGGTACTAGCTCTTCTTCGTTCACTTTAACAACGATACGAGAAGCATCTACTGACTGGATTACACCACCACGTTTCGCAACAGCCGTTACACCTGAGTCAACGGCTACGTTACGTTCGATACCAGTACCAACAAGCGGTTTGTCAGCTTTCAGTGTTGGAACTGCCTGACGTTGCATGTTCGCACCCATCAATGCACGGTTCGCATCATCGTGTTCTAGGAACGGGATAAGCGATGCAGCGATAGATACAACCTGGTTTGTCGCAACGTCCATGTACTGAGCGTGCTCACGAGGGTGTAGACCAGATTCACCTTTCTGACGAGCTGTGATCAGCTCATCTGCAAAAGTACCATCTTCGTTTAGCTTAGCGTTCGCCTGAGCGATAACGAATTGGCCTTCTTCGATTGCAGATAGGTAATCTACTTCGTCTGTTACAACACCATCTACAACGCGACGGTATGGCGTCTCAAGGAAACCGTACTCGTTACAACGCGCAAACGCAGATAGAGAGTTGATCAGACCGATGTTTGGACCTTCCGGCGTTTCGATAGGACATAGACGACCGTAGTGGGTTACGTGTACGTCTCGAACTTCGAAGCCAGCACGTTCACGAGTCAGACCGCCAGGACCTAATGCAGAAATACGACGCTTGTGCGTTACTTCTGACAGCGGGTTGTTTTGGTCCATGAACTGTGAAAGCTGTGAAGAGCCAAAGAATTCTTTAACCGCTGCAGAAATTGGCTTCGCGTTGATCAGGTCTTGGGGCATGATTGCGTCAAGATCGCCTAGGCTTAGACGCTCTTTAACTGCACGCTCAACACGTACTAGACCTACGCGGAACTGGTTCTCAGCCATTTCGCCGACAGAACGGATACGACGGTTGCCTAGGTGGTCGATATCGTCCACTTCGCCTTTGCCGTTACGGATCGCGATAAGCTTCTTCATCACTTCGATGATATCTGTTTCATCAAGTGTGCCTTGCTCTTGAGCATCTTCACGACCGATAGAGCTATTAAACTTCATACGACCAACAGTCGATAGATCGTAACGCTCTTCAGAGAAGAATAGGCTTTCGAATAGTGCTTCTGCAGCTTCTTTTGTTGGTGGCTCACCAGGGCGCATCATGCGGTAGATTTCTACCAATGCAGAAATACGGTCAACAGTGCTGTCGATGCGTAGTGTTTCTGACATGAATGGACCGTGGTCTAGATCGTTCGTAAACAGAACTTCTAGCGCTTTGTGGCCAGCTTGAGACAGGTTCGCTAGCGCTTCCAGGCTGATTTCCTGGTTAGCATTAACAATGATCTCGCCTGTTGCTTCGTTGATGTAATCTTTCGATGCAACTTTACCAACGATGTACTCTACTGGTACTTCGATGTGATCAACGCCATCTTTCTCTAGTTGGCGGATATGACGAGCTGTTACGCGACGACCTTGCTCTACGTAAACTTTACCATTCGATTCGATGTCAAATGACGCAGTTTCACCACGTAGACGATCTGGAACCAACTCCATCAGTAGAGTTTGGTCTTTCACTTCGAAGTTCACTTTCTCGAAGAAGATATCTAGGATTTCTTCAGTCGATTTACCTAGTGCACGAAGGATGATCGATGCTGGTAGCTTACGACGACGGTCGATACGAACGTACAAGTTATCCTTAGGATCAAACTCGAAATCAAGCCATGAACCACGGTAAGGAATAACGCGCGCGTTGTATAAAACTTTACCTGAAGAGTGGGTCTTACCCTTATCGCTGTCGAAGAACACGCCTGGGCTTCGGTGCAGCTGGGATACGATAACCCTCTCGGTACCGTTAATTACGAAGGTACCATTGTCTGTCATGAGTGGAATTTCACCCATGTAGACTTCTTGTTCTTTAATGTCTTTTACAGTACCTGCTGGCGCGTCTTTATCAAAGATAACTAGGCGTAGTTTTACACGTAGTGGCTTTGAGTAAGTTACACCGCGGATTTGACATTCTTTAACGTCAAAAACTGGCTCACCAAGACGGTAGCTAACGTATTGCAGCTCAGAATTGCCGTTGTAGCTCTGAATCGGGAATACAGAACGGAAAGCAGCTTCAAGACCGTATTGACCTTCAGGATCCTGTTCGATAAATTTGTCGAACGAATCGAGCTGGATCGATAGCAGGTATGGAATGTCCAAAACTTGTGGACGAGTACCAAAGTCCTTACGGATGCGCTTTTTCTCGGTATAAGAGTAAACCATGGGGTTCCTCAGCTCGCTGATAAGTGACCCAAACTGTCCGCCCACTCCTAGTTACTTAAGGGGGGTAAGGGACAGTGACTAATATAGCTGTTTACTGTAGTGACATTTCATTTCGAAAGAATGAAATGTTTTTTGCATGGATATCAGGCGCTTAAACAGCGGGAAAATTCGCCTATACCCTACAGCGCAAAAAGGCCGGTGGTTAAAAAACCACCAGCCAATTAGCCGTTAGGCTAAGAAACTATGCAATAATTACTTAACAGCAACAGTTGCACCAGCTTCTTCTAGCTGAGCTTTAAGAGCGTCAGCTTCTGCTTTGTCAACACCTTCTTTAAGAGGTGCTGGAGCGCCGTCTACAAGAGCTTTAGCTTCTTTAAGACCTAGGCCAGTTGCGCCACGTACTGCTTTGATTACAGCAACTTTGTTACCGCCAGCAGATTCTAGGATTACGTCGAATTCAGTTTGCTCTTCAACAGCTGCACCAGCAGCAGCGCCGCCAGCTACAACAGCAGCAGCAGCAGAAACACCGAATTTCTCTTCCATTGCTTCGATTAGTTCAACAACTTGCATTACAGACATTTCTGCAACTGCGTCTAGGATTTGCTCGTTAGTAATAGACATAACAATTCTCTTTTAAGTCAACAATAAGTTTATTAAGCAACCAGTAAAAAGCAAGGCTTATTAAGCAGCTTCTTTTTGATCGCGGATAGCAGCGATTGTACGAACCAGCTTACCAGCAGAAGCTTCTTTCATGCACATCATTAGGCGTGCGATTGCTTCGTCGTAAGTTGGTAGTGTCGCTAGTACTTCAGCGTCAGTTAGCGCGCCTTCAAATGCAGCAGCTTTGATCTCGAAGTCTTTGTTCTCTTTAGCGAAGTCTTTGAAAAGACGCGCTGCAGCACCTGGGTGCTCGTTAGAGAACGCGATTAGAGTAGGACCAGTGAAAGTGTCAGTTAGACACTCGTAGTCTGTACCCTGAACCGCACGACGTGCTAGAGTGTTACGCACGACTTTCATGTAAACGCCAGCTTCACGAGCTTGTTTACGTAGAGAAGTCATTGCGCCAACTTCAACGCCACGAGAATCAGCTACAACTGCAGAAAGTGCACCACTGGCAGCTTCGTTGACTTCAGCAACAATTGCTTTTTTGTCTTGAAGGTTTAAAGCCATCTTGGATTTACTCCTGGTTGTCGTTACACCACTCACTATCATCACGACAGTGAGAGCTATTGAGGTGCATTCCCAGAAGAAAGTTAACTATTTACATAGAGCTTTCTGTCAGTTCGGGCACCATCTACGTAGGATAATTAAGTCAACGGTTAGGCTGACACCTACGGTCTTGGACGGAGACTGGGTCTTAATTCATTTCGAACTAGGAGACAGTTCAAAGAACCAAAGTTCAGCCCCAACCACAAATATTAGGCGCAAAATTATACACAAATTTTGCGCCTAAGCAAATAAATTATGCTTGAGTGTTCAGGCTAGCCTGATCAACAGCAACACCAGCACCCATAGTAGTAGAGATGCTTACTTTCTTCAGGAAAGTACCTTTCGCTGAAGATGGCTTAGCTTTCTTCAGAGCAACTAGAAGTGCTTCTAGGTTCTCTTTGATCTGCTCAGCAGAGAAGTTTGCTTTACCGATAGTAGTGTGGATGATGCCGTTTTTGTCGTTACGGTAACGAACCTGACCAGCTTTAGCGTTTTTAACTGCTTCAGCAACGTTAGGAGTTACAGTACCAACTTTAGGGTTTGGCATAAGACCGCGAGGACCTAGGATAGTACCTAGTTGACCTACAACGCGCATTGCATCTGGAGAAGCAACAACTACGTCAAAGTTCATTTCGCCTTTCTTAACTTGCTCAGCAAGATCTTCCATACCAACGATGTCTGCGCCAGCTTCTTTAGCTGCTTCAGCGTTTGCACCTTGAGTGAACACTGCTACGCGGATGTCGCGGCCAGTACCGTGAGGTAGTACAGTTGCACCACGTACGTTCTGGTCAGATTTACGAGCATCAATGCCTAGGTTAACAGCAACGTCTACAGACTCAACGAATTTAGCAGTAGCTAGTTCTTGAAGAAGAGCAACAGCTTCGTTGATTTCGTATTCTTTAGTTACGTCAACTTTTTCGCGGATTACGCGCATGCGCTTAGTTAGTTTTGCCATCTTATTAACCCTCTACCACTAGGCCCATTGAACGAGCAGTACCAGCGATAGAACGCTTCATCGCTTCGATGTCAGCACCAGTCATATCTGCAGCTTTAGTTTCTGCGATTTCTTGGATTTGAGCGTCAGTTACAGTGCCCACTTTTTCAGTGTTTGGACGGCCTGAACCAGACTTAACGCCAGCAGCTTTCTTAAGAAGAACAGCAGCAGGTGGAGTCTTAGTTACGAACGTGAAAGAACGGTCGCTGTATACTGTGATAACTACTGGAGTTGGTAGACCCTTCTCTAGAGATTCTGTTTTCGCGTTGAACGCTTTACAGAATTCCATGATGTTAACACCGTGTTGACCTAGAGCAGGACCAACTGGTGGACTTGGGTTCGCAGCGCCAGCAGCAACTTGTAGCTTGATGTAAGCTTCAACTTTCTTAGCCATGATAATTCCTAAGTTTGGGTACAAACGCTAATCACGGATCAGCTCCCCGTTTGTGTAAGAAACTTTTTACTTCACAAGAAGTAAAAAGGCGCGAAATTATAGTCATAATTCGCGCCTTATACAACCCTAAAAAGGTGATTTTTTATACTCTTTAAATCAGAGTATTAGTCCAGTTTTTCAACCTGACCAAATTCAAGCTCAACTGGTGTTGCACGACCAAAGATCGACACAGACACTTTCAGGCGGCTCTTCTCGTAATCCACTTCTTCAACGGTACCGTTGAAATCAGCAAATGGACCTTCATTAACACGAACCACTTCACCCGCTTCGTACATAGTACGTGGACGAGGAGCTTCACTCGCTTTCTCAAGACGGTTAAGAATAGCGTCAGCTTCTTTATCAGTGATAGGTGCTGGACGGTCTGAGGTACCACCAATGAAGCCCATGACACGCGGCACACTACGTACTAGGTGCCATGATTCATCGTTCATAATCATCTGAACAAGGACGTAACCTGGGAAGAACTTACGCTCAGATTTGCGACGTTGACCCGCGCGCATTTCCACTACTTCTTCAGTAGGAACTAGTACTTCACCGAATAGCTCTTCCATGCCGTGCATTTTGATATGCTCGCGCAGAGATTGAGCTACACGACCTTCAAATCCAGAGAAGGCTTGAACCACATACCAGCGTTTTTTTGGAGCTTCACTCATGAATTAAAACCCTCTATACCCCAGTTGCTAGAGCTACTAGACGAACCATAATTCCGTCAATACCCCATAGCACTAGAGCCATTACAATACTTACAGCTAAAACGATCAGTGTTGTTTGCATGGTTTCTTGGCGAGTAGGCCAAACAACTTTACGTACTTCCATACGCGATTCTTTTGCAAAACTGATCGCTGCTTTACCTTTAGTCGTTGTTGCTGCAACGCCAAGGGCTGCTGCAATTAGAACAACAACGCCTGCAGCGCGAACCACTACAGACATTTCACCATACAGGTAATTACCCACAACAGCGGCAGCTGCCAATACGAAAGCGGCAACCCACTTAAACGTATCTGCTGCATTTGAGCTATCAGGAGTTTCAGCATTATTTGCTTTCATAAAACCAACCTGTTACAAGTCTTAATATAGACGACAACAACCCCGCTGTTGCAGGGCAAACTCCATATCGCTGAAAAACAGCGAACTCTTCTTAAGATTAAGCCTCTTTGCCTAATCTTGCTCTGCACCCAACCCACTTCTGGACAAGAAAACAGCAAAAATAATGTTGAGCGCAGAAAAAGGGCATCAAATGATGCCCTTTTTGCTACTGGTTCGTCAAATCTAATTCAAGATTTTCCGAAAGCATTCGTTTAATTCGTTAAGAATTATTCGAAGATCTTAGCAACAACACCAGCACCTACTGTACGGCCACCTTCACGGATAGCGAAACGTAGACCTTCGTCCATTGCGATTGGTGCGATTAGCT
>NZ_JAMZAL010000019.1:0-28593 GCF_024181925.1 Vibrio sp. Y20_XG_PY13
AGTAGATTTACCTAGATCAATACCGATAATTTTAATAGCCGACATGATGGCACCTCCCGAAGTTCAGCGACATAGCTGAGTTTAGTGTAGGTGTGGGGCGTACCATCTAATTAGTGAGTTAAATTAAATGCTCTACAATCCCGCTTTCAGATAACTTCTCGTATCTCAAAATGCAATCAGGCACCACTTACCGCAGTACCTGAGATGGAAGGTTCTGGACAATTCTGTGCATGGTACTTTTCGAAAGTATAAATTGCAATAATCATAAATAGTGAGTTTTCATGCAAAGACATTTGCTGACCCAACTTCTCTTATTTACCTTTTAAACTAGAGTTTGTGTTTAGTCACATACTGTATGATGGGAAGTGCGATATTGTCTTTTCTTTTAGTAAATAATTTCAATGCTGTATGTTAAAAAATATAAAACTAATCACATATAATATTCATTATGGCAGGCTTAAAATAGAGAGAGATTTTCCCGAAAAAAATGCTTTCGAGAAATCAATAACTGAACTTAATTGGCTTCTAAGTTATGTGTATATAACTTTGTTTTTTCTACTATTACTCCAACTCGTTGACTACAAGGCCATTGTTGATATTTGGCCATATGATTTCGGACGAGAACATGGGAAGAACTTCATTGCTCCTAGTTCGATATTCTTCATAGTAATTTGGTATCTATCAAGGCGTATGCTCATATCTGAATTTTTAAATGAAGAGGCTTTCCATGAAATGGAGAAGTATTATGGCTCCGAAGGCATTGAGAGGAAAGAGCATAATTTCCTGATAAATATTGATACTTTTTTGTTTTATGCCACCTCAGGCTGTATTGCTTTTCAGTTATGGGGCCCTCTTGCACTTTGCCTTGTAGCCTTTATTGTTCAAGAAGTTTGGATTAGGAGGCGCTTCTCATTAGAGTAATATGAATAGTTATTCACATGAAAGATTGCGCAATAAGCGTTAAAAATGAAAGCTTTTGGGAGTTTCCTTCCACGGCCTCTCTGCTGGTAACCATGAACAAAAGTACTGTGATTCCAGTGGCAAGATCTGCCACTGAGTAATTACGTTAACACAGCATGGGGCAGAGGCTTGCTAACCAGGATCTAGCTGAAATGTGATCACCAAGCGATTCTGTCGTACCTTAACTACCAACCGATTTTGTCGGTTGATTAATTACCAAGGGAAAATGACGGATCCGTTTCTATACCTAACCCTTTGAATAGGTCAAATCACCATTCAGGGGTTAGTAAGGATGATCATCATGGACTCTCGCTCCCAGCTTACTGTTGATGTGATCGCTAAAGTCACTCAAGGTAAGATCAGCATTAACAGTGCTTCCAAACTCCTCAATAAATCCCGTCGTACCATAGAGCGTTATCTCCACCGCTATCGCCGTGAAGGCATACGCTTTGTTGTCCATGGCAATAAAGGTCGTGAGCCTGTCAATAAAACTCCTGATTCACTAAAAAGACAGGTTCAGCAACTGATCCAAACTAAGTACTTCGATTTCAATTTGCAGCATCTGGCCGAGTTGCTCACGGTCAACGAAGGCTTGACCATCAAGCGGGAAACTTTGCGAAAGTGGGCGCACGCTATCCACCATGTGAAGCGAGCCAAGCGTCGTCGTAGCCGAGTAAGAAAGTACAGGGAACGAATGGAGCAGCCTGGACTGATGCTGCAAATGGACGGCAGTCCGCATCAATGGTTTGGTGAGCATCGCTCATGCTTGATTGCCATCATCGACGATGCGACCAGTGATATCCATGCCGAGTTCTTCCCTTCCGAAACCACGGAAGGCTGTATGAAAGTCATGAAGGCGTATATCGAAAAGCGAGGTCTGTTTAAGACGCTCTACGTCGATAGAGCGGGTATATTCGGTGGTCCAAAACGCAGTAACTTCTCTCAGATGCAACGCGCTTGTGAAGAGCTAGGGATCGAAATCATCTTTGCGAATTCGCCCCAAGGCAAAGGACGTGTCGAACGGGCATTCGATACGTTCCAAGACAGGCTGGTTCCAGAGCTTCGGCTGCATCATATTACCGATATTCAAAGCGCCAACGAGTATCTTCAAAACCAATTCATTCCACTATACTGGCAACAGAAAATCGCGGTACAGGCGAAGAACCCGAGGTCGGCGTTCAAGGTTGTACCTGAACACATCAACCTTGATACGGTCTGTGTTCACAAGGAATATCGCAAGGTTCGCCGAGATCATACCTTCAGTTATAACAATAAAATGTATCTCATCGACTCGCCCATAAGGCACTCCATCGTCAATCAGAAACTGGAAATACGCTGTCAGTTCGATGGTGCATTCTCAGCCTATTTTGGTCACCGAAAACTGCATATTACCGAGTTAGAAGAGCCACCAAGAGCGAGTGAGTATGGGATGGAAGTCCAGCGCAAGTTGGATGTCATCGAGCTTGCCGACCGCCTGGGTAATGCGACGGAAGCCGCTCGGCTCACTGGTTGCTCGCGCCGAAGTATCTACAACTATCAAAAGGTATTAGCCGAGGAAGGCATCCTTGGCCTTAAGCGCATTAACAAACCGCTGCACCGCAGCAAAAACAGCATACCTGAAGAAACCGAACATAAAATTATCGAGCTGACCTTAAACAATCCGTATCAAACCTCAGTACAGTTGAGAACCATGCTAAAGAAGGAGTACAACATCACCGTCAGCAGTTGCACGATACGAAATATCTGGAAGCGCGAGGCACTGAATACCAGAGCGCTGAGAATACAACGCTCAGCGGCATTAAATAAAGAAGTCTAGCCTGTGGGCTAGACTTAAAGGTGAACGACAAAGTCGCTTGGGATTTATCCCGTCAGGCTCCCTTGGTAATCACACAGGATCTAGCTGAAACGTCCAGAATGATGTTTCGGAAAATTGAACATTGGAAATTAATGAGTAACTTCAAGCATTAAAAAACGGCTTTGGGAGAGTTAGCGCATGACGTGTACATACGCTAACAGAGTGGTGGCCAAAAGCGTGAAAGACAATTTTAATCACACAAACTAGGGTCTAAAACATAGGTCCGACTTGAGGATTTTAATGTGAGTTCTCGTTCAGAGGTGCATTCGATATAGCTTTTCTCATGAAGTTTTACCTTCAATGCTCCATTTACCTTCCAGCCAGTTAGAAAAGCTAATACAGATATCCCCCCAAGAATGATTATAAATATCTTGGGTATCCAGAGGAGCTTTTTCCCTGTAATTAGGCAGATGACCATGAATACAGACACAACAAACATTGCCCAAGAAAAAGCAAATGTAGAAGCATCATTAATCGCTCCACTTACGACTATTCTATCATGAAGCAGTTTATGTGCATCAAACACCTCCATAACATCGTGAGCCGATAGTAGGAAAAGTGATGAAAAAATCAAACAGAAAGCAAATGCCTTTAAGCGGTTAATTTTCATCAATTAATCTCTCAACTTCTTTCTTCATTGGTTCAGTATATCTATATTTGTCATCTACTTCAGATACTTTCTTACCAATGTAAAATGCACTTATGGCAAAGAAACCTAGTAACAATGCTGTAGGCGGGGTAGCAAACGCTAGGATTAATCCAGCTCTTAATACTAAAGTAGCACCTTGAGCTATTACACCTGCAACCACACCTTTAGATATATCCGCTGTAAATTGGCCGACCACTTCACCTAGCGTTTTTTCATCATGCAAAATGTAGTCAACTGCATTAACCGCACCACTAAACACAAGCTCTACATAGATGTTGCCTTTCAAGAAACTGACATTGCCTTGAACGGTATTTAGGGCGTGACCAATTTTAAGCATTTGTGGTGTTGCTTCTTGCCAACGGATACCTAGGTCTAAATATTTAGGCTTGTAGTTCTCAACCACAATATTCATTACACCATTGATATTTACAGCTTTGGCAGTTGCTCCCCATCCACCAAGCTCTTTAGCGACCTCATAAGCGCCTTTAAGCCCCATACCTACGCCAGTGTAGTCCTTGCCGTTCGAAAGTTGTCCATGCGAGTCTTTGATGAGCAAGTCTAAATACTCGTTACCTTCTTCAACAGTCAGTACCGCAATACTCACGTTCTCTTGTTGAGAAGTGTCCCACTGATATTCTTTAGCTCGCTTTTGTAAATCATCGTTCCATTCTTTTTCTGTTAGGTCGTAAGCTTGTTGGACAGCTTTGCGTTCAGCAAGAACGCGCTCTCTGTTTTCAGCCCATCGTTTCTCATCGCTCGCGGTAGATCTCAGCTCTTCCTGACGTTCTCGGCGTTGACGTGTTGCTCGTTCTCTAGTGGTTTCTTGTCTTTCTTCTGGGGCTACAGGAGCGGATTCATATCTCATGGGAATCGGTTTTACTGATAAATAAAAAGGATAATAACAATATTTTCAGTGATTTATCATCCTCAACAAGATTACATGATGATTTAACCAATTAAATAGGCAAATTGCCAAGTCAAACAAGCATAGTAAAGGGGCAAGTCGTGTTGATTTGTATTCTATCGGATAATTTTTTGTAGGGTAAATTTACATCAGCAAGATATTAAAGAGCATTTACTCTAAATGATTTTGGGGCATAACTGTTTTAGCTGGCAGTTTCGCTCTTTATCTGAATTCTGTGACTGAATTAGTTGTTGCACCTAACGATTAAGTGAATATTCATTCATGAGGAGGGGCTAGATGAAGACGTTAGATTGAATAGGTAACATAGCTACTTGCTCGACTATATACAAAAATTAATGACACTATCGTTCCGCTAGCATCTGAAGCGATGTGCTCCACTAACTCTGACAACACTCACAACATTTCAAACCTCAAATTGACAATTTTTATTACTCAAACTCGATATTAGGAAAATGCCGGAGTTTGACCGTAAAGTGTTGGACTCATTACGAGAACCACTGGAGTCGGGTGAGATCATCATTTCGCGCGCACAAGGAAAAACGCGTTTTCCTGCTCGTTTTCAGCTGGTGGGCGCGTTGAATCCAAGCCCAACTGGCTATTACGAAGGGAATCAAGCTCGCACTAACCCTCAAGCTATTTTGCGTTACTTAGGTCGTTTATCGGGACCGCTTCTCGACCGTTTTGATATGTCGTTAGAAATTCCATCCTTACCAAAAGGCACGTTGGCGGAAGGTGGTGATCGAGGTGAACCCACGGAACTCGTCAAAGAGCGCGTCAGTCTTGCTCGCGAGAGCATGCTCAATCGAAACGGCAAAGTAAACGCACTGCTTGGCAGCCGTGAGATTGAGGCATTTTGTCCGTTGCAAAAAAGCGATGCGGAGTTTCTCGAAACTGCACTCCATCGGCTGGGATTATCGATTCGTGCCTATCATCGCATCATTAAAGTAGCCCGTACGATAGCGGATTTAGAAGGTGCTGAGCAGATTGAGCGGCCTCATCTGGCTGAAGCTTTGGGGTATCGCGCGATGGACCGATTGCTGAAACAACTCACGGCTCAAGCCGTGTAGTGGTCATTTGAGAGGAGTTCGCGGCGAGTATTCACATGTTCGCCGCGAGAACCATGTTAGAAGCTGTAGTTAAAGCCTAACGACAAAAGGTATTCATTTTCGTCATAAAAGGTGATGTTTGAATCGGTTTGGCTATAACCCGCGAAGGAAATGAACGACCAGTTCTGCCAATCAAACACGTTTTGGTATTCGTAAGCGGCAAACAAACTCAAGGTGTCATCACTGCGCGTTTTCGCAAAAGTTTGGCTCGCCGATTGATAATCTTTGAGTGCATAGCCTGCGGTTAAGGCTAAACGATGACGGTTGATGAACTTAAACCAACTTACGTCAAAGGCATAAGAGTCATACGATTCTGCTTTTCCATCCGCATCTTGGTTGATGTAGGTGAACGCGGGTTGCAGTAGCGATGTTTGGTCTAGTGAAATACGATATTCGCCTTTTACGTAATAAATACTGGCATCACGCGCGAGTGAATGGTCGGTGACTTCATCTTGTTCGACATCTTTATCGGCATAAGCTAAATCGAGGGTGAAGTTTCTATCGACCAAACCTTTGATTTGAAATCGATAGGCGTTACCACCTTCATCTGTTGTTTTACGAGCCGTACCTACTTGATAAGGATTACGCCACGTTTCGCCTTTGAGGACGGTCGGAAGGTAAGAGACATCCAATACTGTGCCTGACGGTAGTTCGTACTGATAGCCTAATTGAAAAGCCAGTGTACCGACTGCCACATCGGAACGCGTTGTACCAGCATACACTTGGTGGTTGAGCTGGTGACCAAACGTGTAGGCGATACTTCCGAGCGGCGCTGCGATGACGGTTGTGTCGCTTTCAGCGCTTTGGTTTAACGAGTCGATGGTTTTGCTGTTGTCGGTATTAAAGTTCGATTCCGATGAAATCACACCAGCATTGATTGAGATTTCGCCGCTGAACCCTGCAGTTTCAGCGAGTTGAGCCTGAGCAGCACTGACGACAAAGGCCAAAGGCAAAAGGGTTAGCCTTGGTTTCATTCGTTATCTCCTTGTTGTCGAATGAATATTGTGATTTTGATATGAGTCTGGGTTTACATAAAACAAATCTGACCATTCTCACAAATGTTCCAATGTGGCAACGGAGCAGTATAATTACACGCTGTTTTATTACTCACACCTTATCACTGTTGTTTGGTTATCATGTTGGCATATTTGTTATTTTTTTTTAACGCTTCTTTTGTGATCCTCAATTCTGCGATTTGTTCACTCGTAATTTGTGTCATCGCTATTTTTAAGATCCTACTTCCGACCGCGCAGTTAAAAGCTAAAGGGACGGAAGCTGCCAACAAAGTGATGTGGATTTGGGCGACCGTCAATGCGGGGATTCTTGCCTTGTCTAACCGTGTGGAGTGGGACGTTCAAGGCATCGAGAATCTGAAAAAAGATGGTTGGTATTTGCTGATCAGCAATCACCTCAGTTGGACGGATATTGTTGTGCTGTGCTGCGTATTTAAAGATCGCATTCCAATGCCAAAATTTTTCTTAAAACAGCAATTATTGTATGTGCCTTTTATTGGTATGGCTTGCTGGGCGCTGGATATGCCATTTATGCGTCGCTATTCTCGAGAGTATTTGATTCGCAACCCACACAAGCGCGGCCAGGATTTGCAAACTACGCGCCGTTCTTGTGCAAAGTTCAAACACACGCCAACTACGGTAGTAAATTACGTTGAAGGCACTCGTTTCACCGAGGAAAAGCAACGCAAGAGTCGTGCGGGTTATCAACATTTGCTGCAGCCAAAATCAGGTGGCATTGCTTACACATTAGCGGCCATGGGTGATCAGTTTGAAAACATCATTGATGTGACCTTAGCGTACCCAGAAAACACCAATAAGCCATTTAAAGACATGATGATGGGACGTATGACGAAGATTGTCGTGCGCGTAAATGTTTTACCAGTCGATGAACGCGTGTTGGGTGATTACTTCAATGACAAGCCATACAAGCGCCAATTCCAACAATGGTTGGGTGATGTGTGGCAAGAGAAAGATCAGTTACTGCAAGATATCCATAAGTAATCAGACCTAAAGGTTAAAATTAAAAAAGGGGAGCAAGATGCTCCCCTTTCGTTTGATGTTCGACTCTAGTTACTTAAGCGTCAGTAGGTAATCAACCAAGGCAAAGTATTCCTCAGTGGATTTAATACCTTGTGCTTGAACTAGATACTTGTTGTTGACGATAACAGCAGGAACGCCAGTTAGGCCGCTATTTTCAAATTGCTTGTCCATACGACGAACCATTGAATCAACCGCAAAGCCTTTGAATGCTGCATCGAATTTCTTCGCGTCTACGCCTTCATCTAGGAAGATTTGACGAAGCTCTGCATCATCACGAGGTGCTTTACGCATGTTGTGAATGCGGTTAAACATCACTGGCACCATCTTGTCTTCAACTTTAAGTGCAACCATAGTCGCGTAGGCTTTGCTCATTGAAGGGCCCATGTTGCCGCCCATGAAAGAAACGTGGTTCTTTTGTAGCTTCGCGCCTTCAGGTAGCTGCTTCTTAAGTTGCTGGATGATTGGCTCAAACGTATTACAGTGTGGACAGTAGAAAGAGAAGAATTCAGTCACGACAGGCTTTTTCGACGCCTCTAGATCCAATACTTTGTAGTGCTCACCTTCTTTGAATTGCGCTGCATGTGCCGACAGGCTTAGCATCAGCATAGAAAACAGTGCGAACAGTTTTTTCATTTAATAATCTCCATTTTGAATTGTTCGGCCTGACTTACCATTGAGGCATTAAAGACAGTGGTGCTTCTTCTAAGCTGGCAATCTGCTCTTTAAATGCAAGGACCTGACCTTCCCAGTATTTTGGCTCATTGAACCATGGAAAAGCGAGCGGAAATGCCGGGTCATGCCAACGTTTTGCTAGCCATGCCATATAGTGCACCATTCGTAGACCGCGAAGAGGCTCGATTAGTTTCAATTCTGCCGAGTTAAAATCGCAAAACTCTTGGTAACCTTCTAAAACAATATCTAATTGCATCAGTTTGTCTTGGCGTTCGCCGTTGAGCAGCATCCATAAATCTTGGACCGCAGGGCCATTACGTGAGTCATCCAAATCGACAAACATTGGGCCATCACGCCATAAGATGTTCCCTGGGTGGCAATCGCCATGCAGCCGAATGGTGTTAAAGCCTTCTTGCCAGTGGTTTTCAATCGACTTGATCAGCATATCCAAATCATTGAAGAAGCTGTTCTCCAAATGCATCGGAATCATGTTGGCGTTTTGCAGAATCTCTCTCGGTTGATAGAGGTATTCTTGTAAGCCAATAGTTGGTCTATGTTGGAAGGCTTGTCGGCTACCTACTTTATGGATACGGCCGAGGAAACGACCTACACCTTCGAGCTGATCTAAGTTATCGACTTCGTATTGACGACCGCCGACACTTTCAAACAAAGCAAAGCCATAACCTTGATAATGATGCAGTGTTTCACCGTTGATAAGTATAGGTGGTGCGACAGGGATTTCGCTTTCGATCAGTTCAAGGGTGAAGTCGTGTTCTTCTTGAATCTGCTCATTGCTCCAGCGTTCTGGACGGTAGAACTTCACCACGTAGCGCTGGCGTTCTTCGTCAGTAAACTGGTAAACGCGGTTTTCATAGCTGTTGAGAGCAAGAAAGCCCGATTCTGCTCGAATGCCGATGCTCTCTAGCGCATACCACATAAAGTCGGGCGTGAGGGCATCAAAGTTGAAAGTACCTTGGGACATATAAATAAAAAGGCTCATTGCTGAGCCTTTTTCCATTAGTCATCGAAGTTATAGCTTCTTGATAAATCGGCTTTCTACTTCGATAGTGAATTCGTTGCTCTTATCGGTGAGTATAAACTGAATTGTCGTGATCGCAGAGTCTAGCTTGTCAGGATCTGCGCCAAGGCTCATTGGTAAGTTCAATACTTCACCCGGTTCAACTTGAATGGTTTGTTTGCCATACCAGCTGACATCACTTAGTCCTTCTACATTCAAATCGTATTCTTGAACTTGTTGAGTTTTGTTGATGACTTTCAGCGTGTAGGTGTTTTCCACTTCGCCAGAGCTGTTCACTCGGAATAATTGGTTACGGTCACGCAGTACGCTCATGCCTGCAGGATCAACCGATGCGACTTGGAGGAAGAACAAACCAATCATCACTAGTAGTACCGCACCATAGCCAAGCAGTTTTGGACGCATGACCTTGGTACTCTTACCTGAGAGACGATGCTCT
The DNA here is from genome assembly GCF_024181925.1 of Vibrio sp. Y20_XG_PY13. NCBI lineage: Bacteria > Pseudomonadati > Pseudomonadota > Gammaproteobacteria > Vibrionales > Vibrionaceae > Vibrio > Vibrio sp. Y20_XG_PY13. The sequence continues at coordinate 9,697 of NZ_JAMZAL010000019.1, forward strand.
GTGGTGTAGTTGATTAGGCCTTTCTCGTAACCCATGCGTTCCATGGTGTTGTCACACGCATCAATACATGCACCACAGTTGATACACTCATACTGCAAACCATCACGGATATCGATGCCAGTTGGGCATACCTGAACACACAAATCACAGTCGATACAGTCGCCCAAGCCAAGTTGTTTTGGATCGGCTTTACGTGAACGCGGACCGCGCTTTTCACCACGTTTGGTATCGTAACCGACGATGAACGTGTCTTTGTCGAACATCGCTGATTGAAAACGCGCGTAAGGACACATGTGAATACACATGATTGAGCGCATCCAACCTGCGTTGCCGTAAGTACAGATGGCAAAGAACATCACCCAGAATACTGGCCAGAAGTTCGCGTTGAAGGTGAAGAAATCAATCACCAGCTGTTTCATCGGTACAAAGTAACCAACAAAGGTGAAGCCTGTGGCGAGCGCGATAGCAAACCAAGCGATGTGCTTGAGTGTTTTACGCATGGCTAAGTTGGCGGTGAGTTTATTGGCGTCTTGTTTGCGACGTTTATTCGCGCTGCCTTCGAGTTTTTCTTCAAACCAGATGTACATGAAGGTCCACACGGTTTGCGGGCAGAGATAGCCACACCAGACTCGGCCTAAAAAGGTGGTAATGAAGAACAGGCCAAACGCGGCGATCACAAAGAGCAGAGCGAGTAGGGTCAGATCTTGCGGATAAAGCGTGGTGCCGAAAAAGTTGAACTGCTGGTTGCCGATATCAAGCAAGATCGCTTGTCGCTCGCCGTATGGGATCCACGGTACCAAAGCAAACAGTAGCAGTAAGAACCAACCACCGTAGCGACGCAGTTTTTGGTAAGTCCCTTTACTTTCTCGAACGTAGATGCGATTGCTTGGGTTAAAACGATCCCCGTTTCCTTTGTGGGTTTTCGGGTTGAAAGTCTTGGGAGTCACATCTTTGATATCGATCTTATCCTGACTCATGCACTCATCCTTCTTAGGCTTTTTTATAATGTACGGCGACATTTCTGGTGTTGTCGCTCTGTGACATTGCTATTAATTATTTTAGTTAATACTGATAAACGGCGATTATACAAGCAATAACAATTCCTTTTCTTTAACGCAGTCTACGTTTAACAACAAAAGTCAGTACAGTTAACCTAATAAACGGCTGAACAGTTATAACAGTATTAAGAATCTATTTGATTTAGTTATAAAAAAAGCGACTCTGAGGAGTCGCTTCGAAAGTCGTGAGACGTGTTTATTTGATGATGCCGCGAGCACGTAAGATGGCGGTTTTGAAGTCATCTTCTTGGTCTTTCTTCAGGCCCGGGATCATTTCGTCTTTGCTGCTGTTGCGCATTTTAAGATGGTAGATCAGTACGTCGTCGGAGAGATCTTCCAACTTGCCGTCGTAGCCTGCCTCTTGCGCCAGTTTGACGATGAATTGCAGCAGGTTCATTTCTTGGTCTTTTTGCCACTCAGGCTCTAATAGCTCAAGTAGCTCTTCTATGCGATGACACTTCATTTCTTTCTCCACAATATTTATAAGTATTTGCGCTTAAGGTATCAAATTGCATCGCGAAGACAAATAGAAAAGGAAGGAAAAGAAAAAGCGCAGCTGGCGCCGCGCTTTTGGTTAAGCTGCTTTGATAACTTTGGTTGTAACACTCGACACTATTGCTGTCTTCTCAACCAGTGTCATAGCTGGCGCAACTTGTTTTGCCTTAGATGCAGTAGTGAAGCCACTGCGGCGGCGCATTGCACTTGTATTGGTGTGTGCGAACCTGACTGTAGTTGGGCGCATTCGATTACCTAACTGCCAGGCATATCCATTGCCGATGTAATGGCCTGATTCATTATGAGTTGAGCTTCAACTGCTTGAAGGGTGGCTCTTTTGGCTTTCGCCAGTCCAATAAATGAGTCAGGAATACCGATATGCATGCATATCATGTATAGGTTAGCACCCTTGTTATAATTGGTCGATAGTTGAGCAATTGAATTCTCTCGATTTTGTTATTTTGTCGCTCGGATCGACGCAAAAATTTGTTTTGATCCCATGATCAGCAGTAGTAGTATGAGATCTCGACAAAGGAGGTGCATATGTCATTTTTGAAGAAGACACTTGCGAGCTTTGGGATCGGCAGCGCTAAGGTAGATTCGATTCTAAATCAGGATGTGCTTTATCCCGGTCAAAGTGTGGATGTTTCTATTCACGTTTATGGTGGCGCGACAGAACAAGCGATCGATAATATCGATATGAAGCTTTGTTGCCGCTACATCGCAGAGGCTCCGGACGACCGTGGTGCGCGAGAAGGGCACAGCATGCGTCGAGTACCGCAAACGCATGTCTTGGCGAAATGGAATCTCCCGTACGCCTTTACGATTCATCCTGGTGAAGAGCGCACCTTCGACGTCAAACTCGACGTGCCTTGGAACACACCAGTGACCATCGGCGATGCAAAAGTCTGGCTAGAAACCGGCTTAGATGTGGCGATGGCGCTTGACCCTACCGACAAAGACATTCTCACCGTTAGACCCGACCCACTTATGGATGCCATATTGTCAGCGTTTGAAGCCCAAGGCTTGCGTATTCGCCAAGTCGAATGTGAAGAGGCAAAAGGTTTCGAACTGCCATTTGTACAAGAGTTTGAAATGGTGCCCACTGATGGCCCGTATCATGGCGTATGGCGCGAGTTAGAGTTTGTCGCGCATCGTGATGAGCAAAACCTCAAGCTTTGGTTTGAGATTGACCGCACTCGCAGTGGCTCTCGCGGTATGCTTGCCAGCTTGCTCGGCAGTGGAAAACTCAAGCGCGAACTGTGTATTCCGGTGACAACAAACTTGGAAGAAGTGGGTGAGCTTGTCCTCAATTACCTCGACCAAACGACCGCGATTCACGAGTCTTAATTTTAGCTTACACGTGTACGCTTAATGTGCCATACTAGAGCGAATATTCAAAACTCTAGTATAGGCGCATTGATGTCCTCACCGCAGAAACCTCAATACAGTCAAAGTGAAGAGCTTGCCAACACCATCACGCACGGTATTGGGATGATTTTCGGCATTGTCGGGTTAATCCTGTTGTTAATCAAAGCGACAAACCACCAAGCTGACACATTGACCGTGACAAGCATGGCGATCTACGGCTCCAGTATTATTGTGCTGTTTTTAGCCTCAACGCTGTACCACGCGATCCCTCACCCTAAAGCGAAACGCTGGCTGAAAACCTTCGACCATTGCGCTATTTATCTGCTTATTGCTGGCAGTTACACGCCATTTTTGTTGGTGAGTTTACGCACGCCACTTGCGTTTGGCTTGATGATCGTTATCTGGAGCATTGCTTTGCTCGGCATCATCATGAAGGTCGCGTTTGTTTATCGCTTTAAGAAGTTGTCGCTGATGACTTATTTGGTGATGGGATGGCTGTCGTTGATTGTGATTTATCAGTTGGCGATCAATCTGGATATCGGTGGACTTACGCTGCTTGCGGTGGGCGGTTTGGTGTACTCGCTAGGGGTGATTTTCTACGTTGCGAAGCGTATCCCCTTTAACCATGCGATTTGGCACGGCTTCGTTTTAGCGGGTTGTGTGTGTCACTTCTTCGCAATTTATTACTTTGTCGAGCCTATCTAAACTTAGCGACCTAAGCCTCACGCGTCAGCGTGGCAAGATACGCTCGACAAAGAATATCAGACCCGTATTAGCGAGTTTTCACTTCTAACACTTTGGCAGACAACTGGTATTGCTGAGATTGTGACACGGCCAGTTTAATGCTCTTACCTTGTTCTGCTTGCTGTGGTCGCAGGTAGGTATCCGCCATTCGTTTGATGGATTGCCAAACCGTGACCTTTTCTTTCGCCAGTTGCTTGCCAGACATATCAAACACTTGTACCTCAACTTCCACCTGAATGACAGATTGAGAGCTTTGGTTGGTGATAGACGTTGGCAGTACCAGTTCACCACCTTCGTAGCTCGCAGAGCCAATCAGTACGTCGACCCCTGAGTCTGACAACTGCATGGTTGGTTTTTTCGCGTTCACAACCACGGTTGTGCCGACGGTTTTTGTTACGACCGGAATTGTCGCAATCGCAGGAGCTGCGACGGTTTCAACCGCGCTGGTTGTGGTTTGGGCTACGGCCTCTTTTGGCGCAGAACGTGTCATCACGTATTCCCAAGTAAAGTCATCGTTCAACTTCACTTCTCGACCGTCGGCTAAAGTGACGACTTCAGCGGCGTAGGCGGATGAGGTGGCGAGTAGGGTCGCCAGAGTGATCCATGTTTTCATTGTTATACCTTTTATTTGTGTCTGCTTAACGGCGCCAAAACGCAGGGAAGAACAGTACAAGAATAGTCAGAATTTCCAAGCGGCCCATCAACATACCAAAGCTTAGAAGCCATTTAGCGGCATCTGGTAGTGGCGCGAAGTTTCCTGTTGGGCCGATCACGCTACCCATGCCAGGACCCACGTTGGCAACGGCGGTGATTGAGCCAGAAATGCTGGTCACGGGATCAAGACCAAGCGCACTTAAACAGCCAGCGATAAAGATGATGGTGATAAAGAACATCAACCCAAACGCCACCACAGAGCGCACGATGTCGTCGTTCACAGGACGTTGGTTGTAACGTTGCACGAAAACGCCGGATGGATGAATCAGTTTCATGATCTGTTTGTTCAACAGCGTCATAGCAATTTGGAAACGGAAGATTTTAATCCCGCCTGCGGTTGAGCCAGAACATGCCCCTGCCATCATTAAGAAGGCAAAGAGCGTGGTTGGCAGAGCGCCCCAAGCGGTGAAATCTTCCAAGCCGAACCCGGTGGTTGTCACCACAGAAACGATGTTGAACATTGACACTCGCAGGGCATCCAAAATGGTGTAACCATCGCGAATCACTAGCCAAGCGGCAACCACTAAGCTTGAGAACAAGAACAAGTATGCAAAGCCCCGTACCTGTGCATCTTTGACCAGAATATCGATGCTGCGTTTGCGTAAAGCGGCAACAAACAATAGAAATGGCAGACCGCCCAAGAACATGAAAGTGGTCGCGACCCAGTGCGCGCCGTTGGAGAAGTTGTTCATCGAGCTATCGGAGGTCGAGTAACCGCCGGTAGATAGGGTGGTAAAGGCGTGGTTGATTGCTTCAAACAGGTTCATGCCCGTCAGAACATAACCACCAATGCACATGCCTGTTAAGATCAGATACACCAACACGATGTTCTTCGCTACGGTTTTGGCTCTTGGGCTGCTTTTATCTGACCAGTCGGACGATTCCGTTTGGAATAGCTTCATACCACCGACGTTCAACATGGGTAGGATTGCCACCGCCATTACGATAAAGCCAATGCCACCCAGCCATTGCAAGATGGAGCGCCATAACAAAATGCTCGGCGCCATGTTGTCCAAGCCACTGAGCACTGTGGAGCCCGTGGTGGTGATGCCCGACATGGTTTCGAAGTAGGCATCGGTGAAGCTGATGTGGTTAATGAGCACAAATGGCAACGCGGCGAACGCGCTGGCGATGGTCCAGACCAAACTGGTGATGAGGAACATGTCGCGCACACTGAGTTTGAACTTGGCGGTTCGGCCAATCGTCAAACAGATGAAGGCGGCAAGGTGCGTGATCACAACGGCTTGGGCGAAATCGAGGAAACCGCCCGTACCTGTGAAGAAAGCGACCAAAGTCGGCACGTACATAAAAAGGGCCAGTTTGGATAAAACCAGCCCGATAACAAACAGTACGGGACGTAAGTTGACCATAGGAAAATCCTAGAGGAAGAATGGGCTCGGCTGGAACAGCGCTTCGACGTCTGGTACGTACTTTTTGTCGACCAAGAACATCACGACGTGGTCATCTTGCTCGATGACGGTACGATCGTGTGCGATAAGAACTTCTTCGCCACGAACGACAGCACCAATGGTGGTTCCCGGTGGCAGTTTAATGTCACCAATCGCTCGGCCAACCACTTTGGATGTGGTTTCGTCACCGTGCGCTACGGCTTCGATAGCTTCCGCCGCACCGCGACGCAGAGACGATACGTTTACGATGTCTGCACGGCGAACGTGCGTCAGCAAGGCGGAAATGGTCGCTTGCTGTGGTGAGATGGCCACATCAATCACGCCGCCTTGGACTAAGTCAACGTACGCGCCGCGTTGGATCAGTACCATTACCTTCTTCGCGCCCATGCGTTTTGCCAGCATAGCGGACATGATGTTGGTTTCATCTTCGTTGGTGAGAGCGATGAATACGTCAACTTGGTCGATGTTTTCTTCAGTCAGCAGTTCTTGGTCTGCGGCATCGCCACAGAACACGATGGTGTTCTCTAATTGCTCAGACAGCTTTTCTGCACGCTGATAGTCGCGCTCAATCAGCTTCACGCTGTAAGTTTGCTCTAGGCGTTTTGCCAAGCTTGCGCCGATGTTACCCCCGCCAACAATCATGATGCGGCGGTAAGGTTTTTCTAGGCGCTGTAGCTCACTCATTACAGAGCGAATGTGGTTGCTTGCGGCGACGAAGAACACTTCATCATCGGCTTCAATAATGGTGGTGCCTTGCGGGCGAATCGGACGGCCTTGACGGAAAATCGCTGCCACACGGGTATCAATGTGCGGCATGTGCTCACGCAAAGCAGACAGCGCGTTACCCACCAACGGGCCACCGTAGTAGGCTTTTACCGCCACTAGGCTAACTTTCTGTTCAGCAAAGCTCACCACTTGCAGCGCGCCCGGGTATTGGATCAGACGTTCGATGTAGCTCGTAACGAGTTCTTCTGGGGCTATAAGGTGATCGACAGGAATGGCGCCAGATTTAAACAGGGCTTCTTTTTCTGCCAAGTATTCTGGAGAGCGAATACGTGCAACGCGGTTTGGGGTGTTGAATAGAGTGAACGCGACCTGACAGGCGGCCATGTTGGTTTCATCAGTGTTGGTTACTGCGACGAGCATATCGGCGTCTTGCGCACCAGCTTCGTGCAGCACGTCGGGGTGGCTCGCATGGCCATTGACCACACGCAGGTCGTATTTGTCCTGCAATTCACGCAGTCGGTCGGCATTGTTGTCGACGATGGTGATGTCGTTGTTTTCACCCACTAGGTTTTCTGCCAGAGTGCCGCCAACCTGACCTGCACCAAGAATAATGATCTTCATACTCTTTTCTCGTTATCTGAAAAAGGCGATTGAAATCACTCCAATCGCCCTATTTAGCATGCTGTTACGCGTGTGTTTTAGTTAGCACTGCGTAGTAGAAACCATCCATATCTTCTTCGCCTGGTAGAATTTGACGACCAGGCTGGTCGGGATCAGAATCCAGCAGTTGCGCATCCGCGGTACGTGCTAAAAACGCTTTTACTTGCTCCACGTTTTCTTGCGGTGTGATTGAACAAGTCGCGTAAACCATTGTGCCGCCGGGTTTCAGTTGCGTCCACATGGCATCAAAAATTTCACTTTGTAGCTCTGCTAATGCGGCGATGTCGTCTGCACGACGTAGCCATTTGATGTCTGGGTGACGACGAATCACGCCAGTCGCAGAACATGGGGCATCCAGCAAAATGCGATCAAATTGCTCGCCTTGCCACCATTCTTGTGGATTACGCGCATCACCGCAAACCACTTTTGCCTGAAGGTTGAGACGCTTCAGGTTTTCATGCACACGTTTCAAGCGTGTGTCGTCGCAGTCAATCGCGACCACTTCACTGCCCGACGTGCGCTCTAGAATGTGCGCAGTTTTGCCACCTGGCGCTGCACAGCAATCTAAAATCAGTTCGCCGTCTTGTGGTTTTAGGTAGTTGATCGAGAGCTGCGCCGCCGCATCTTGTACCGAAACCCAACCTTTATCAAAGCCAGGTAGCTTTATCACGTCACATGGTGCGGCCAATTTTATGGCGTCCATTGCTTCTGTGTGTGGCGTGCTATCAATGTTTTCATTTTTGAGCAGCGCAAGGTATTCATCACGAGTGTGGTGTTGATGGTTCACACGCAGCCACATTGGTGCTTTTTGGTTGTTCGCTTCAACAATGCTTTCCCATTGCTGTGGGTAGGCCTCTTGCAGCAGTTTTAGTAACCAGCTTGGGTGACCGTACTTGCCAGCGTTGTTGCTGACGGCCATTTGGTCGAGTTCTTCTTGGTTGCGTTGGTAGTTACGCAATACAGCGTTAATCAAACCACGTAGACGAGGACCTTTCAGCTCTTTAGTGCCTTCAACCGTTTCACCGACTGCTGCGTGCGCAGGAATACGCATGAAGCTCAGTTGGTAAATACCAACCAGAATTAGGTGATGGAATACACGTTGTTTGCCTTTGAGCGGCTTATCCATCAACTGGTTTGCGATCATTTCTAGGCGAGGTAGGTAACGTAGCGCACCGTAACAGATCTCTTGTAGCAGAGCGTGGTCACGAGGTCGTACCGTTTGTTGAGCCGCTGGAAGAGCGCTTGAAAGTGAGTGGCCCTTGTCGACGACAAGATACAGGACGTTAGCAGCCGCAGCGCGAACATTCATGATGAGTACCTTAAAGTAAAGGAGGGCATCTCTGCCCTCTAAAAGTTCGTATTATTGGGGATAATAACCCCTAGTATGGCTTAAACCAGCAGAGTGCCGACTTCAAACCAAGCTGCACGTGAGTTCAGAATATCCTGAACTGACATGGCTTTTTTGCCAGGAACTTGCAGTTGCTCTAGCACCAGTACACCGTTGCCTGTCACAACATAGATACCGGTTTTATCTGCTTGCACGATGGTGCCGGCTGGCTTGTCACTGGTTTGCTCTGCCACACGGCTTTGCCATACTTTGATGCTGTTTTCTGCCGCCTCAAAGTGGCTCATTGGCCATGGGTTAAATGCACGAACGCAGCGCTCAATGTGCGCCGCATCGTCGTTCCAGTTGATGCGTGCTTCTTCTTTGCTGAGTTTTTTCGCATAGTTCGCTAGCTCATCGTCTTGCTGCACTGGCACTGCTTTACCCGCAGCAATGTCTGCTAGGCAGTCAATCAGGGCTTCTGGACCAAGCTCCGCCAATTTTTCGTACATTGAAGCGCTGGTATCTGTCGCTTCGATTGGTAGAGTTGCAATCTTCAGCATATCACCAGTGTCGAGACCGATGTCCATCTGCATGATGGTCACGCCAGTTTCTGCATCGCCCGCCCAAATAGAGCGTTGGATTGGAGCCGCACCACGCCAACGAGGTAGGATAGAACCATGTACGTTGATACAACCCAGTTTAGGGGTATCAAGAACCGCTTGTGGCAGGAGCATACCGTACGCCACGACAACCATGAGATCGGCGTTCAGGTCGGCAAGTTCTTGTTTCGCTTCGTCGGACTTAAAGCTTTCAGGTTGGTAAACCGGGATGTTGTGTTCCAGCGCCAGTTGTTTTACCGGTGGCGCAGCCAATTTCTTGCCACGACCCGCTGGACGATCTGGGTTTGTGTAAACCGCGATTACTTCATGCTCCGAAGACAACAACGCCGCCAAGTGACGGGCGGCGAAATCCGGAGTACCTGCAAAGACAATACGTAAAGACTGACTCAAGGTAGACTTCCTTCTAATTGGTATGGTTCGAGATTAAGCGTTTTGCTGCTTCTCGTTAAAGCGTTTGATTTTTGCTAGCTTGTCCTGAATGCGTTTGCGTTTCAGGGGTGATAGGTAATCCACGAATAGCTTACCTTGTAGGTGATCAAGCTCGTGTTGAACACAAATCGCTAGCAGGTCGTCGGCTTCAAAGGTGAACTCTTTGCCATCACGATCCAGTGCTTTAACGGTAACTTCTGCAGCGCGAGGCACAAGTGCGCGTGCACCTGGTACCGACAGACAGCCTTCTTCGATGCCATCTTCGCCACGCTTTTCCAGAATCTCAGGGTTGATTAGCACCATCGGCTCATCGCGAGTTTCTGAAATATCAATCACTACGATACGTTTGTGGATATCAACCTGCGTTGCAGCAAGGCCAATACCTTCTTCGTCGTACATGGTTTCAATCATGTCATCGACGATTTTTTGAATCTCAGGAGTCACCGCGTCAACAGGCTTCGCGACCGTGCGCAGGCGATCATCTGGGAATGTTAATACTTGTAATACAGACATATTCACTCGAAATATTGAACTGTGCCGAAACAGCACAAACCTTGTTGGCTCAATTCTAGACATTTTATAGCCTAAATGACAGCATCCTTGCACCAATTTCCATTCTGGTTCCTGCTTAACAGACCAAGGACGAGGGTCATGAATCGAATTTTCCGCAACGTTGCCAGTGTTACGTTGCCGTTACTTTTCTCTTTCAACGCTGTAGCAAATGTGGATGCTAAACCACTGACTGTTAAAGATGATGCGCCACAAACGTATGTAGTCGTGAAGGGCGATACGCTATGGGATATTTCGGCCATGTACTTAGATAGCCCGTGGTTGTGGCCTCGTTTGTGGCAAGTCAATCCAGACATCGATAACCCTCATTTAATTTATCCCGGAGATAAGCTGTCTTTGGTGTGGATTAACGGTCAGCCCGTGTTGAGCCTAAAACCGGTTAAGAAGCTGAGCCCGAAAGCACGCATCACAGAAAAGAAAGCCGTACCAACGGTAGCGGAAGGTTTGGTGATGCCGTATCTCAAATCGGATCGGTTGCTGGATCAAGATGCGTTGAACAATGCTGCAAAAGTGATGGGCAGCAGCAAAGGCAGTAAATATCTGACGGCAGAAGATGTGCTGTACATCGATGGCAAGCAGACCGCTACAGGCTGGGCTATTTACCGACCGGTAGAAACCTTTTCGCGTGACGATGTGTCTAAAGAGATCACTGCGCTGCGTTTGATTGCAAAAGGCGAACTCGTTGAGGCTTCGAGCGATTATTCTGGTTTGAAGATTACGTCTCAATTGCAAGAAATCCTGCGCAACGATATCGCGTTGCCAAATCAATCGGTTGAGAACACTGACTTCACAACTACGTTCTACCCTATGCCGTCTCCACAAGGCAGTTCTGCAAAGTTGCTAGGCAATATCGAAGGTATTCGTTTTAGCTCAACCAACCAAGTCGTGGTGATTGATAAAGGGACGTCTGACAGTCTGAAACAAGGCAGTGTGTTTGATTTAAAAGAAGACGCGCATCCCGTTTACAAAGATGGCGATGAATTCAAGAAAGAGTTTGGTGTTCTCGATAAGAAAATAACCTTACCTCAAAGCAAAGTTGGCGAGTTGCTGGTCATTCGTCCTTATGAGTACTTTAGCTTGGCGTTGATCACAACCAGCACTAAACCCATCAATAAAGAGGTCTCTGTGGTTTCGCCTCTGACGCAAGAGTCGACCACCAATGAAACCACGCAATAACGACAGTGACCTTGCTGCCTGGCTTAAGCTGAGTTGCTTGCCAGGCATCGGTGGGGTCAAAATGAATAAGCTGCTCGCCAAAGATACGCCTCGCAATATCATCAGTTCCTCTTCTGATCAGCTCTATCAATTGGGTTTGACGAACAAACAGTTGCAAGCTTGGGCTTCGGCCGATAAAGAGGTCGATGCTTGTTTAACGTGGCTAGCCACTTCTACAAATCATCACATTCTGACGCTGGCCGATCCTTTATATCCCCCTTTACTCAAGCAAGTTGTCGCTCCGCCTCCGTTGTTATTTGTCGAGGGGAATCCTACCTTTTTATCGCAACCACAAATAGCCATGGTGGGCAGCCGTAACGCCAGTTTTGATGGTTTACACCATGCACGTCAATTTGCGGCAGAGTTGGCTCAACAAGAATTGATTGTCACTAGCGGCTTAGCGCTTGGGATTGATGGCCATGCTCATGATGGTGCGCTACAAGCGGGTGGTAAGACGATAGCTGTGCTCGGGTCTGGTTTAGAACATATTTATCCTGCTCGTCATCGTAGTTTAGCGCAGCGAGTAACAGAGAATGGTGCACTGGTTTCTGAGTTTCGTCCCAATGCCAAGCCTCGAGCAGAAAACTTTCCGCGTCGAAACCGTATCATTAGCGGCTTATCGTTAGGTGTGTTAGTGGTGGAAGCGGCCGAGAAAAGTGGCTCGCTTATTACCGCGCGTTATGCCCTTGAGCAAGGGCGAGAAGTGTTTGCGCTGCCGGCCTCAATTAATGCTCGCAATGCTAGTGGTGGTAACCAATTGATTCGCAACGGTGCCTGCCTCGTAGAGAAAACCCAAGATATCCTCGATGAAATACAGTCTTTACTCGATTGGTCTGTTAATCAAAGTATCGATTTATTTTCTACGTTAAATGATGAAGAAGAATTGCCATTTCCTCAGCTGTTAGCTAACGTAGGAAGTGAAGCTACACCGGTTGATATTCTTGCAAACAGGACCAATATACCTGTCCAAGAAGTCATGATGCAGCTCTTAGAGCTTGAGCTCTCTGGGCATGTTGTTGCGGTTTCAGGTGGCTATATTCGAAAGGGGAGGGGCTAGCTATGATGATGGATATACTGATGTATCTATTCGAAACCTACATCCATAGCGATGCAGAGTTACAGGTCGAACAAGACGAGTTGGAAGAAGAATTGCTTCGCGCTGGCTTCCAACAAAAAGATATCTACAAAGCCCTTGTCTGGTTAGAAGAGCTCGCAGCGCTGCAGCAAAGTGATACATCTTCTGCGATTTCGGCTTGTATCGCGTCATCATCGACTCGTATCTACACTGCAAAAGAGATGCAGCGTTTGGATTTGGAGTGCCGAGGCTTTTTATTGTTCCTTGAGCAAATCAATGTGTTGACGACAGAAACTCGTGAAATGGTGATTGACCGAGTGATGGGGCTAGAAACGAGCGAGTTTGAGCTTGAAGACCTCAAATGGATCATTTTGATGGTGCTGTTTAATGTGCCTGGCAATGAAAACGCTTATACGCTAATGGAAGAGCTGTTGTACACCAAGGAACAAGGGATTCTTCACTAATCCAATCTAGGCAAGTTCGAGTTTAGCTAGCAAGAACGCGAGCTTGTCTTTTGGTGTGTTTTTCACGAAACGGTAAGTATGAGTAGTAAAATCGACAACACCCTTTTCTCTGCCCATGAACACGCATTGGAACACGAGCCGTGTCCTAAATGTGGCAGCGAGTTGACCCTCAAACATGGCAAACACGGCCCCTTTCTTGGCTGTAGCCACTACCCAAGCTGTGATTACATCAAAGCCCTGTACAACAATGATGGACACATCGTCAAAGAGCTTGGCGTTCCTTGTCCAGATTGTGGTAACGAGTTGGTATTACGCCAAGGGCGTTATGGCATGTTTGTTGGTTGCAGTAACTATCCGGCGTGCCATCATATTGAGTCGATTAATCAACCTGAGCCAGAAAAGCAGCCGCAAGAGCAACACGCGTGTCCTGAATGTGGTAAAGGTCATTTAGTTGAGCGTAAAACGCGCTTTGGTAAAACTTTCTACGCATGTGATAACTACCCTAAATGCAAATTTGCAGTTAATCTCCCTCCGGTTAAAGGGAGATGCGAAGAATGTGGTTTTACTTTGTTGGTGGAGAAGAAACTCGCCAGTGGTGTGAAATTGCAATGTGCCAACCGTAAGTGCCAGCACACCCAACAAGGGTAAATACATCAAAGGAATTAAAAAGGGTCGCATCGTGCGACCCTTTGTGGTTTTTGGGGCTAGATTTTAGCGTTATGCTTGTTTCGCAAACTCGTGCACGGCTGGGAATGCCATTGGATCTAAGACATCCGCGAGAGCGCACAATCTACGGTGCAATTCTCCTGGGTAGTCACCGCATACGTTGATGTGACCCATTTTGCGTCCTTCACGTTTCTCTTTGCCGTACCAATGGATGTGACAACCATCCATGGCGAGCAATGCTTCTGGTAACGTATCTTCACCAAGAATATTCACCATTGAGGTTTCGCGAATCAGTTTGGTGCTGCCTAACGGCAAGCCGCACACGGCGCGCAGATGGTTTTCAAACTGACAAGTTTCCGCACCTTGCTGTGTCCAGTGACCGGAGTTGTGCACGCGTGGGGCAATCTCATTGACTAACAGTGTGCCCTCGACATCAAAGAATTCGAGCGCTAATACGCCAACGTAATCTAGGCTATCTGCGACGGCCGTGAACATCTGCTTGGCTTGGGCTTGCAGCTCTGGTGCATCAATTGCGGTGGATAAGCTCAATACGCCATTGGTATGAACGTTTTCTGCTAGAGGGTAAACTTCAACACTGCCGTCTTTGCCGCGGGCACCGACTAACGATACTTCACGGTTAAATGGTACAAACTCTTCAGCCACAATCGCTTGTGTAGGTGTTGCTGCAATGCACTCCGCCATTTCTGTCCAGATCGTCTCTATCTGAGCCGCTTCTTTCAAGCGCCACTGGCCTTTACCATCGTAACCACCCAATGCACTTTTCAGCACCATAGGCATGCCAACATGTTCAATTGCGCGTTCAAAATCTTCACGTGTCTCAATCACGTAGTACTTTGCATTACGCACACCAGCATTATCGAGTAGCGCTTTTTCAACACGGCGGTCACCGCCTGCTTTGATGGCTTCGGTACTAGGGAGGAACTTGCCACTTAATTCACAGATGTCGAGTACATCGTGAGGAATATGTTCGAATTCTGCGGTGATCGCATCCACTTGTTCAATGGCATTTTCCAAACCATGACCAAGCACCTGTTGGGTAAGAGGATGGACAACGTTACCGCTGCCGACATCGTAAGCCGAGATTTGGATGTTCAGTGGTGCACCAGCCAGAGACATCATGCGAGCCAACTGACCTGATCCGAGAACCAGTACATGCATCTGATTAATCCTCAGCTGGATTTGAGTTAGCCAGTACGGTTTCCGTCTGTTCATTGCGGAACGCTTCTACCTTAGTCATGATGCTCTCGTCATGAGTGCCTAGGATTTGTGCCGCTAAGATGCCCGCGTTTGCAGCGCCCGCTTCGCCAATCGCTAACGTGCCGACTGCAATGCCTTTTGGCATTTGTACAATAGATAGCAAAGAGTCCATGCCTTTTAGAGCGCGAGATTGAACCGGAACGCCAAGTACAGGCAAACTGGTGAAGGCTGCCGCCATTCCCGGTAGGTGAGCTGCACCACCGGCACCTGCGATGATCACTTTGATGCCGCGTTCTTTCGCGCTGCTAGCATAATCGGCTAATAGTTGAGGAGTACGGTGAGCTGACACCACCTTTGTTTCGTAAGACACGCCAAATTGATCCAGCATGTCTGCTGCTAGTTTCATGGTTGGCCAATCGGATTTAGAACCCATGATGATACCGACTTTCATCTCAAACTCCTTCAAGCTGCAAAATTAGGTGAGCTGATAAATTTGTGCGCATTATACGGGGATTTTTATCTCAAGCAAACGTTTGCGTCTTGTTGTTGACGCTATTGATACATTTTATAAAAAAATTGCTTTAGTGTCTGAGAATGAATATTTGTACACTTAGTGAAAATAATACAGTCAGACAATCAGGAAGTAATCGGTGGATAACTTTGAACAAGTGCTCAACGCACTACAACAAGGCGAAGTGATTGCCTACCCAACAGAAGGGGTTTTTGGTGTCGGATGCGATCCAGATAACCCAGAAGCAATTCAAAAACTGCTGGATCTCAAGCAGCGTCCGGTGGAAAAAGGGCTGATTCTGATCGCCGCAAGTTATGAGCAGCTCTTGCCGTATATTGATGAATCTCAACTGACTCCAGAACAATTAGCGACCGTTCATGCAACTTGGCCTGGCCCATACACTTGGATCATGCCAGCGAGCGATAAAGTCTCCAACTGGGTTTCAGGACAGTTTGATTCAATTGCAGTTCGTGTGACTGATCATCCTTTGGTTCAAAAGATGTGTAATGCATTCGGAAAGCCGTTAACCTCTACCAGCGCGAATCTTTCCGGCTTGCCACCGTGTATGACCACGGAAGAGGTAGAGCAGCAATTGGGTGGCAAGTTGGTGGCCATTCTTCGTGGTGAAACCAGCGGTCGTGATAAACCCAGCGAGATTCGTGACGCCAAAACTTCACAAATATTAAGACAGGGCTAACCCTGCTTGCCAGCCATCAATAGGTATCACGTAATAGGTAATAACGTATGTCAGCAATCGATAAGTACGCCGTAAAGCAGTTCCTGATGTCACTTCAGGACTCCATTTGTCAGCAGTTAGAACAAGAAGATGGAAAGGCCGTCTTTGTCGAAGATGCATGGCATCGTGAACCGGGCGAACGTCTTGGTGGCGGTGGGCGCTCACGTGTTCTGCGTGATGGCCTTGTTTTCGAGCAAGGTGGGGTGAACTTCTCGCATGTGGAAGGGGAAGAAATGCCAGCATCTGCGACGGCTCATCGTCCAGAGCTAGCTGGTCGCCGCTTTGAAGCGATGGGGGTCTCTTTGGTTATCCATCCCAAAAACCCTTACGTCCCAACTTCTCATGCGAATGTGCGTTTCTTTATCGCCGAGAAAGAGGGCGAAGAACCAATTTGGTGGTTTGGTGGTGGTTTCGACCTGACTCCTTTCTATCCTTTCGAAGAAGATTGTCAGTCATGGCACGATACAGCTAAGGCAATCTGTGCCCCATTTGGTGAAGAAGTATATGCCGAGCACAAAGCGTGGTGTGATAAGTACTTCTTCTTGCCACATCGAAACGAAACTCGTGGTGTTGGTGGTTTGTTCTTTGATGATTTGAATCACTGGGAGTTTGATAAGTGTTTCGATTACATCAAAGCGGTGGGTGAAGGCTATTGCCAAGCTTACTTGCCGATCGTGTCTCGTCGTAAAGACATCGAATATGGCGAGCGTGAACGTGAATTCCAACTTTACCGTCGTGGTCGTTATGTTGAGTTCAACTTAGTGTACGACCGTGGCACTTTATTCGGTTTACAAAGTGGTGGGCGTACCGAGTCGATTCTGATGTCGATGCCGCCGTTAGCTCGCTGGGAGTACCGCTACGAACCAGAAGCAGGAACGCCTGAAGCTGAACTTTACGAGCGATACCTGAAACCACGCGAATGGTAAGCACGGAATCTCCTTTTCTATATAGATAGATAGTGATAGGGTCATCTGTAATCAGATGGCCCTGTTTTCTCTATATCTAAGTAAGGAATAAAGGTAAGGACATGACCCCGCAAATCGATCGTTACGCCGTGTTTGGTAACCCTATCGGGCACAGCAAGTCGCCATTTATCCATACACTCTTTGCTCGTCAAACGAATCAGTCGCTTACATACACCGCAGAGTGTGCGCCTGTGGGTGGATTTATCGAAGCAGCGAAAGCATTTTTTGCTGACGGCGGCAAAGGCTGTAACGTGACCTTGCCTTTTAAAGAAGATGCCTATCAATTTGCCAGCCGTTTGACCGAGCGTGCTCAGCTTGCTGGAGCAGTGAATACACTTAAGAAGCTTGATGATGGTGAAATCATTGGTGATAACACTGATGGTGCAGGCTTAGTGCAGGACTTGTTGCAACATCAAGTCGTTTTAGAAGGCGCACGCATCCTGATCATAGGAGCTGGTGGTGCCGCTCGAGGAGTGATTAAACCATTGCTCGATCAAAAACCAACATCTCTAACGATAACTAATCGTACATTTTCCAAAGCCGAAGAATTGGCAGAATTGTTTTCTGCGTATGGCCCTGTTACAGCAAAAGAGATGAATACCATTGCTGAAGAGTTCGATGTCATAATCAACTCTACGTCTGCATCATTGAGTGGTGAGTTACCTGCGATCTCTTCCTCGGTGTTCGCCGCCAATAGTACAAGCTACGACATGATGTATGGCAAAGGTGATACCACATTTAACCAATGGGCTAAGCAACACGGTGCGGCACATGCTTATGATGGTTTAGGTATGTTAGTTGGCCAAGCTGCTGAGAGTTTTATGTTATGGCGCGGTCTTCGTCCTGGAGCCAAACAGATTTTGCGTGAATTAAGAAAGAACCTTGAAGGTCAATAAGCGATGAATCAATCCATCTTATTCCCAGACATGCAATCATGGGATGAAGTATCACAATCAGTAAACTTTGCGGCGCAACAATCTGGTGCGCTAATAGAATGCTTTGTGACGAAACAAAAGTTAGAAAAGTTATCTGGCTCAGAGTTAGATACGGAGCAGGCCGTGATCGCCGCTTTTATTGACTACCGATTTGATCTGGAAGAAATAGCAGAAGAGTTAATAGAAGATGAAGCCTTCAACGAAGAAGGCCATATTATCATCGGCTAACAGACCTTTAGTTCAAGTCTTCTACTTCATGTAAGTAGTCGTTTTTGTTTTGAACATAGTTATTGGCTGACTTTTGTAAAAAAGCTCGTTCTGTTTCTGATAGAGGGCGAGCTTGTTTCACTGGACTACCGACATAAAGATAACCGCTTTCTAATCTCTTTCCTGGCGGTACTAAACTGCCCGCTCCAATCATCACCTCTGATTCAATAACGACAGCATCTAAAACAATCGCCCCCATACCAACCAATACACGATCGTGTATCTCACAACCGTGCAGCATCACTTTGTGGCCAATCGTAACGTCATTGCCGATAATAAGTGGATAGCCGTTTGGGTTTTCAGAGTTCTTATGGGTGACATGCAAAACACTGGCATCTTGAATATTCGTTCGATCACCAATGTGAATGTGGTTCACATCGCCTCGTGCCGCTACTAATGGCCAAATGCTAGAATCGTCCCCAATACGGATATCTCCGACTAACACTGAGGTTGAGTCAACGTAAACACGCTCACCAAGTTGAGGCTTTATACCTTTGTAGCTTCTAATTGAGCTCATCTTTTCTCCTTATTAGGGGCGATTACAGGGGACATGGAGGTAGAATAGTAGTGAAAACTCGCCTTTTAGAATAAAAAACACCCAAACGATAAAAAAATCAAAAAAAACGTGAAAAAGGGCTTGCCAATGTGATCGCAATCTCTATAATGCCACCTCGCTGACACGGCAACGCTTCGAAAGAAACGAAGTCGAGGTTAGCAAGCCA
>NZ_JAMZAL010000001.1:0-1182259 GCF_024181925.1 Vibrio sp. Y20_XG_PY13
CGGATCTCATCGTAGAGCTGGGGCTAAAGTAAATTGGTCTCAATTAGACTCTGAATACATTAGCGCAAACCAACTCCGTTTTTTTGGATTTTCACTTGCAAAACGGGGCGTACCATACATTTTGTCCAAAAATGAGCTCCGCCAAGTTAAAACGTTTAAAAACGCCCCTCCTATCTCTAGGAAGGGCGTTTTTCTTTTGTTTAAATTATCTAGGTAGATTACCTTTCACGCACGTAAGTCGTTTGAACTAAGGTGCCTAGCACCACTTCGCTCTTGATCACTTTAAAATTGAGTGGTTGTTCCACATCACCAAACAAAGGTGCGCCGCCGCCAAGTAGGATAGGGAAGCGAGTGATCACCATTTCATCGATAAGATCTTCTTTGAGGAAGTTTTGAATCGTCACGCCGCCGTCGATGTAAAGCTCGTTAAAGCCTTTTGTATTTAGGTCAGCAAGTACATCTTTTAGCTCGCCTTTGACTAAAAAAACTTTGTCTTCGTAGCCTTGTGGAACTTCTGTCATGGTATTGCTGAGTACGAACACGGGCTTGCTGTACGGCCAATCGCAACCAAAACTCAGTACGACATCTAATGTATTACGACCCATTACCAAGCCATCTATACGCTCCATTAGTGGGACGAAGCCAGTATCAATGTTGTCTGGATTTGGTACGGATTGTAGCCAGTCGAGTTTGCCTTGTTTATCTGCGATGTAACCGTCCAGACTGGTTGCAATAAATACGATATTTGCCATTAGTACCTCATCAAAATGGTGATGCTTGAGCCAAGTTAAAGGTTGGTTTAAAATTAATTCTACAATGTAGAATAATTCTGAGTTTATCGAGAAGATCAAATGTCTGTCAACGAAAAAAAACGCGGAAGACCGACCGCAAAGCAGTCACAACTGAGTGCAGAAAGCATCCTGGAGTCGGCTAAATTATTGATGAAAAAGGACGGAAAGATACCAAGTGTTCGTCTGCTAGCGACCCAATTGGATGTGGATCCTATGGCGATCTATTACTACTTCAAAAACAAAAATGCTTTGCTTGAAGCGTTAACGACATCACTGGTGGAAGACATTTATCAACCGCAAGCGAATGAAGATTGGCAAAGCGAACTCAAACACCTGTGCGCTAGTTATATTGAGCTGCTGCGTGAGTATAACGGGCTGTTGCAAACTATGTTGAGCATGACATCCCACGGACCTGCTCAAGTGTTTACTGAGCGCTATCAATTGATTGTTCAACCTTTGGGTTTATCCCAGCAAGTAGAGCAAGACAGTTTGGATCTATTGGCAGATTACCTACACGGTTTTGCGCTGTCGATTAGCTGTTGCCACGATGCAAGCTTGATTAAGACTGATATGTTGGATGGGCCTCTAAACCTTATCTGTTCCTCATTGTTGGCATCTCGAACCTAGTTCACATTACCGCGACGTTTTTCCTTATATCGTGAAAGAAATTTCCATAACCAAAGGTTCTAATTAATCGAGAGGGAAGGACTTTTATTTGAAGATTCCGACCTAATATCTTGATTATGCCCAGCCAATTTAAGGTGGGGATTTTTAAGCATTGCTGCTGGTAGCGATTTGAACCAGCCTACAGGTGCATTCAAACACGATAAGGAATAACAATGGCTAACGAATACACACCACCAAGAGTTTGGACTAACGACAGTGAAAATGGCGGCCAATGGGCGAGCATTAATCGTCCCGATTCTGGTGCACGTCACGAGCAAGAGTTGCCAGTTGGAGAGCACCCATTCCAGCTTTACTCAATGGGGACTCCTAATGGTCAGAAAGTGACGATCATGTTTGAGGAGCTTTTGGCGGCAGGCGTAAAGGAAGCCGAATACGACGCGTATTTGATCAAGATTGGCGATGGTGACCAATTTGGTTCTGGCTTTGTAGCTGTAAACCCAAACTCTAAAATTCCGGCGCTGGTTGATCGCTCAGGTGATGAACCTATCAACGTGTTTGAATCGGGTAACATTCTTTTCTACTTGGCAGAAAAGTTTGGTCACTTCTTACCAACAGAAGGCGCGAAGCGTGCCGAGGTAATGAACTGGCTATTTTGGCTGCAAGGTTCTGCACCATACCTAGGAGGCGGTTTTGGTCACTTCTACGCGTACGCGCCTGAGAAATTCGAGTACCCAATCAACCGCTTTACGATGGAAGTTAAGCGTCAACTGGATGTACTGGACAAACGTCTGGCAAACAACGCCTTTTTAGGTGGTGATGAGTACAGCATTGCCGATATCGCAACTTGGCCTTGGTACGGTAACTTGGTGTTGGGCCGCGCATACGATGCAGCCGAGTTTTTAGATGTGGAGAGCTACAAAAACGTTGTGCGTTGGGCGAAAGCGATTGATGAGCGAGAAGGTGTTAAACGTGGTCGTATTGTTAACCGCTCTTGGGGTGAAGAGTGGGAGCAACTAGCTGAGCGCCACAGTGCTTTAGACATTGATAATGTTTTGAAGCTGAAACCTTAAACGAAAAGATGTTAAGCGCACCATTAAAGGTGCGCTTTTTCGTTCCTCAATATTCTCTACTAAGACCTAAATATCATTAATAGATAGGTCGTATGTTTATTGGTTATGTATTTTTCAATAATAGTAAACTGCGTATGTTGATATCATCTAAATCTATAAATGGTAAAGTCGATATTATTTATTTTTGTCTTTATTGATAATAGCCCGTTATGAATTTTAGTTTTGAGTTTTATAACTGATTAATTGCTAATTAACCTTTGACATATCCTTTGTTTTTGTATGGAATATGCACAATTTCGTCTTACGCTTTTCTAATTAATAGTCATAAAGTGTTAACTATATGCATCTCAATACATTATGAGATGAAAGCGTATTTCTTAAATGAAAAAGAGCCAAACCATATCTAAGTAGGGGCTATTAATTCCTGTTATTAATTTTTATATGGAATAATGACCAGCTTCGTCGTGACGGAATAAAGCTCAAGTGTATGTTATTCATGTCATTAAAGAGGATGTTTATGATGTCGTCGTTTAAGGCGTATTGGGTAGGAGTACGCGATCGAATTGCCACCCAAATTAAGGATAACCATTGTTTGGAATCCCTAGTGGTAAAGAAACAGCGTGTCAATCTAAACAACAGTGGTTTATCGTTTAGAGCGAAAAGTGGGTGTTTAGTCCCTCATTGCTATACTCAATTTATTGATCCAGAAAGTAAAAGTTCCAAAAAAACACGTAAGACATCATTGAGTTTTAAGAAAGGGAAGTTGTACTTTTCTTCGCTTTCTGACTGAATGAAAGAAAATGAAAATTAAAAATCTCACGATGTTTATTTAAGGTAAAAATATCCGAAATCATAAATTTGATTTAGGGTTATTATAAATATAATTAACCAGTACCGAGTTTTCTCTTCGATATTTTTTATTTTATTCGTCGTCAATAGAATCAATCCCAATTTTTGTGTATCACGTCTCTATTACTCTGGTATTGACGCGAAGCTAACAAGATAAAACGTAAGGTGAGTAATATAAGCGCAACTGAAGATCTTGGATTATCCGATTTTCATTACCCCTAGTTTTTCAGCTCTGTAATTATTGGGTTGAATTGTCCTTTTAAGCCCGCACAGGTACTCTCCCTGACATCACCGTTTGTGCGGGTGCTTTTTCATATTTTGAACGATTTGTTTTAGAGATCTGCTTATCTAAAAATGTGGATTCTCGCTGCCATTGACATGGGGCCGTTCTTTCGTGATCTCGTTTGGGCATCACATGTGTGGACGGAAAATTTCTACTCATCTCTCATTCTTCTCGACAAACATTGAGTAAAGGTAACGAATCGTAACATTGCTGCTGTAACTGTATGGCGTTTCAATATACTCGACTTAGTTTGTAAGCCACAGATTGCTAATAAGATTAGATGTCACTATGAGAAAAAATACCTTATTCAACACGACTTTCCTTACCGGCCTTGCTACCTTCTATCACTTTGCCTTTGCTGCACCAACAGTTGTCCCTAATGCACCTGAATTAAGCTCTCGCGGTTATGTACTGATGGACTATCACACAGGTAAAGTGTTGGTAGAGCGCGATGCAGACAAGCGATTAAACCCTGCGAGCTTAACTAAGCTGATGACTGCTTATGTTGCAGGACAAGAAGTAAACGCTGGCAATATCAGTCTCGATGATCAAGTTGTCATTAGTCGCAACGCTTGGGCGAAAAACTTCCCAGATTCTTCCAAAATGTTCATCGAAGTAAACACATCTGTGTCTCTGTCTGATTTATATCGAGGATTGGTGGTTCAGTCAGGAAACGATGCTAGTGTTGCCATTGCAGAACACGTCGCTGGCAGCGAAGCAGGCTTTGTTAGCTTAATGAATAGTTGGGCGAGTCAACTTGGTTTGACGAATTCCTCATTTACTAACCCTCACGGTTTAGATAGCGATGGTTTGTATTCAACACCGCATGATATAGCTAAGTTGGGTCAAGCAATCATTCGTGATCTGCCAGATATTTATCCGATGTACAGCGAAACGTCTTTTACGTACAACGGCATTACTCAATACAACCGGAATGGTTTACTTCGTGATCGCAGCATGAACGTTGACGGGATGAAAACAGGCTATACCAGTGGTGCAGGTTACAGTTTGGCTACGTCAGCCACCAATGGCGACATGCGCCTTATCGCAGTTGTCATGGGGGCGAAGAGCCAAAGTGTGCGTGAATCAGAAAGTAAGCAACTTCTTAGTTACGGTTTTCGATTCTACGATACCTTGATGCCAACGGCCGCAGGAACTGATATCGCAAACGCTCGCGTTTGGATGGGGCAAAAGGATGAGTTAAAAGTTGGTGTGAACCGCGATGTTTATCTCACTCTGCCTAAAAGTGACGTAAACAAACTTAAAGCGGAAGTGGAATACAGCGGTGATTTACTTGCGCCAATTGCTCAAGATCAGGTAGTTGGCAAGGTGCTATACAAAGTGGATGGAAAAGTCGTGAAAGAGACCGAGCTAGTTGCACTCGAACCAGTGGAAGAAGGCGGGATTTTTAAACGTATTCTGGATTGGTTTAAGCGACTGGTAGCAAGCTGGTTTTAAAGGTTTTTTATAAAATCAATTTACTAAGGCGGCCTAAATGGTCGCCTTAGTTTTTTGAACAACTCGTAATGTCCAAAGAAGCTAAAACGTGTTGTTATTCTTGCTCTCCCATCGCTTTTTATTAAAAACGACGTCAAAGAATAACGATGCCGTAGCTTTCGATATTGGATGTGATCCCAATCCTCACAAATCGTTGTTAGTCCAAGCCTTCAGTGATGTTTTTGCACAACCATTTGTGCGTGATGGGTATGAGAGAAAACAAACCAGAACAAAAATGGAGTGACACGTGCACAAGATTTTATCTTTGACATTGATTTTTTCGCTCATGGGCTGCGCTATGCCTCATCAACCTATCGATAATGGGCAGTGTGTGGGTGTGATGTCGTCTCAAGATGCATACGGCTACCTGAATCCCAACCACTACACCATGCAGGTACTAGCACTGAAGAAAGAAAAAGATGTGAAAGAATACATTCGCTATATCGACCCTAAACACCCTGTATGGGTTAACTGGAAAAATAGCCGAGGTACACGTTGGTATACGGTGACAGCTGGTGATTTTAAATCGAAGCAAGAAGCCTACAATGCGCTTTCGTCGCTGCCAAGCCACGTGAAGCAGTCATCTCCGTTTGTACTGACTTTTGCAGAGATGCAACGTAAGCAACAAACTAGTGTCGTGAGAATGCGCTAATCGCCTGAAAAAAACGGAAGCTTGAGCTTCCGTTTTGTGTTTTCTTAAAGTGCTGCAAGAATAGTTTCTGCATTACTTACTTCAAATTCACTTGGCTTTTCAACGTTAAGTGTTGTTACTACGCCGTTTTCAATGATCATCGCGTAACGTTGTGAGCGAACGCCGCCAAAGCCGCCAGTATCCATTTCCAAGCCTAGCGCTTTAGTAAAGCTAGCATCACCGTCACCTAGCATCAAAATCTCAGAAGCGTTTTGAGCTTCACCCCATGCGTTCATTACGAATGCATCGTTCACCGCCACACAAGCAAGTAAATCAACGCCTTTGGCTTTTAATTGATCTGCGAGTACTACGTAGCCTGGTAGGTGAGCTTCTGAGCAAGTTGGAGTGAATGCGCCAGGAACCGCGAATAGCACCACTTTCTTGTTCGCGAACAGTTCGGTCACATCGTGGTTGACCATGCCATCGGCAGTCAGTTCACTTACGGTTGCAGAAGGTAGTGCTTGGCCTTGTTGAATCATGATTTTCTTCCTTTATTAAGTGCTTTGTTGAGCTTTTTCAGTCTAGCGCTTAAGTCCCGTTTTAACCACAGAGGGTTTGTAAGGGTATACCGCATTACATCGATGAATGTTGTGCAACATATTGTTCGACTTTATGACGATATTGAGCCTTCAACTCGTTGTCGATGAAGCTTGCATCGATAGCGTTGAGCGTGAATTTCGCCAGTTCTTCTTTGCTCATGGGATGTGCTTGATTCACTGCAAGGAAGTTATCGGTCATGTAGCCACCAAAGTAAACGGGGTCATCAGAGTTAATGGTTACCGCCACGCCTTTACGCAGAAGTTCTACGATGTTGTGTTGTCCCATTTCATCAAACACGCAAAGTTTGATGTTAGACAGCGGGCAAACGGTCAGTGGCATTTTGGTTTCAATTAGAGATCCCACTAGAGCTTCATCTTCTACGCAGCGAACGCCGTGATCAACGCGGCTCACTTCCAACATTTCAATCGCGTCGGTAATATTTTGCGCTGGTCCTTCTTCTCCGGCATGTGCCACGGTAAGCAAGCCTGCCTCTTTCGCTTTCTGGAAGACACGTAAAAACTTAGCTGGTGGATGGCCTTTTTCTGATGAATCTAGCCCCACTCCAATGATTTTATCGCGATGCTTTAAAACAGATTGCAGTGTTTCCATCGCGCTTTCTTCTGACAAATGACGAAGGAAACAAGCGATGATTTGCGATGTGATGCCTAATTTTTCGCGGCCATCTGTCAGCGCTCTAGAAATGCCGTTGAGTACGGTGTCGAAGTCAATGCCACGTTCAGTGTGAGTTTGCGGGTCGAAGAATATCTCGGTATGAATCACATTGTCTGCTGTGCAATGCTCCAAGTATTCCCACGTTAGGTCATAAAAATCTTGCTCTGTGCGTAAAACATTTGCGCCTTGATAATAGAGGTCGAGAAAAGATTGCAGATCTTCAAATTGGTATGCCTCTCTCAATTCGCTTGGTGACGAATAAGGAATATCTATGCCATTGCGCTTGGCAAGTTTAAACATGAGTTCTGGTTCGAGTGAACCTTCGATATGTAAGTGCAGCTCTACTTTTGGAAGACCTTGAATAAATGCGTTCATATTCCACCTTATGTGTATTGTGGATGCAGTTACTCTAAGAATAGGTATAGATAGGAATAAATCGAACGCTATCACAAAGAGTAAGATCCACAGTGATCTCAACTCTTCGTAATCAGCACTTTGCGGGAACTGGTAGAGACCCCCAAACCATATCATTGGGGTTATACGAAGCAAACGCTTGCGATTATACGTAAATTTATCAATATATCTAGACCCGTCAGAAAATGAGAGTGCGATACGTTTTTAGAGTTTGATAGATATCGAGTGGATGTTCGAACTTGGATTGTTTTTCAGCGCACACTAAAGTTGGCTTACAGTGATGAAGCAAAGCGTGAAGCTTAAGATGAAGAAAAATTTGGGTGTGGAGAAGGTTATTTTAAGAAGTGTATTTTTTGGCTAAGAGATAGCAAACTGATTGGAAAGCGGAGTGGAAAGGTAGGTGGCGGTTACCTTTGCACAATAAGCTTGAAGAGGTAGGAATCAGAGTTAAAGATCAAACATTTTATCAAACGCTCTTTGCTCCATAATATCTTCGATACGGCGACGCGTTCGTTGTTTTACAGCGGCAGCATTTTCCTCAGATTCTTTCTTTTCCTTATCAATTTGCTTTTTACTTTTTCTAGCCATTGGATATCTTCCAAAATATTGATGAGAATTATTAATGCCTTAAAAAAGCACTATTGGATAATAAAACTTCCTAACTTTGAACCTGAGTCACACAGAATAGTGCCTAAGCAGGTTTTTTCACAATATTGGAAGTCAATCAGATGACTACGATATTGAAGTTTTGGCAATATATGTCGCTTCAGTATATCGCTATTCAGTTGATATATTTTAGCTCTCCAAGTGGTTTTAGGTTGATGTAAATTAAATTCAATTTCTAACATTTATTCTCCTGTTTTTTGACAATTTTTTCTTTGTTAAGTAATTGATACCAATGCCTTTGACGGCCTGTTCTTCTTGAGGACATGATTTTTCCTTTAAATAATAAGTTAAGCGGTACTGACCCATTTATTTTGGGTAGCACTAAGCAATGCCTGAAATTAGGCTGAGTTTATGTTGAGAGGATATTTTTGAAGGAGAGAGATTTGGTGCAGCATGGGCATGCTGCACCAAGAAAAGCAGTCTTATAGAGGAGTAACTTCAGTCGCTTGAGGACCTTTTTTACCTTGCTCTACGTTGAAGCTTACTTTCTGACCTTCAGTCAGTGTTTTGAAACCGTCAGCAACGATAGCGTTGAAGTGTACGAATACATCTTGGCCGCCGTTGTCTTGAGATAGGAAACCAAAACCTTTAGTTTCGTTGAACCATTTTACTGAACCAGTTACTTTAGCAGACATAAAAACCTCTGAATTAAAAACATTAATGATAAATTATTGGTGGATCTTTTTTTAAGCTATTGAATGTCAATCAAGAGGAAGTTGTACGCAGGTGTCTGAATGGGGATTCAAGATTTTACTGAGAAGGAACTTAAACTAAATGTAGCATTAACAGCTCTCTTCGAAGAGCCAAGCGCCACTATACACCTTGTTTAAGAAATAGCTACATTTATTTTCAAATAAATTCAAAAACGTTTATGTGATAAGAGAGAACTTATCATCAATCGCCGGGCACTTGGTCTGGTTTAAAAATGACCAATGGTGTTTGTTACCGATTTCCTATTGTTCGAAAAACTTGAATAAGTAGCTCGAATCGCTCTGCTCATGATTATTTTTCTCCAAACTAAAATAAAACCATGTCGATAGCGTGAGCTGAAACGCGATTTGCAGACAGCTACCAAGGCGAACGAGGAGAAGAAGTATGAGCACATTCAGAGAGATTCGTCAGTTGATTCCATCGCAACCTACCGCTGACGGAGATGGTGTTAAAATTCGTCGAGTTGCAGGTTTTAACAACACGAGCTTTTCACCATTTTTAATGATGGATGAGCTGAAATCCGATCAACGTTCTGACTACATTGGTGGCTTTCCTCCTCATCCTCATCGTGGGATTGAAACGCTGACTTATATGCTGAAAGGTCATTTTCAACATCGTGATCACATGAACAATGTCGGCGAATTGCGTTCTGGTGGCGCACAATGGATGGCGGCAGGTCGCGGAGTAATACACAGTGAAATGCCAATTATGCAAGATGGTGAGCTGCATGGTTTTCAGATATGGATTAATCAACCAGCCAAAGACAAAATGAAACCCGCTCAATACCACGATTTTCAACCAGAGACGATCACGGAATTTGACACTGCAAAGACAGGGCTTGTTCGTGTCATTGCTGGTGAGTTGATGATTGCGGGAGAACGAATTGTTGGGCCGTTGACTCAAACTGGTGTTGTAGCAACTGTTGCTGATTGGCGGCCTCATAGAGGAGCCACGCTTGAGCTAGCTTTGGACGCTGACCATAACATGATGATTTATGCGTACCAAGGCAGTGTCGAGATAAATCAACGCACTGTAAAGCAAGGTGAGATGGCGCTGTTATCAAAAGGAGAGGCCGCAAAGTTTACTGCGGCAGACAACAGTGGGGTCCTGCTCTTTATAGGTGAACCAATCAATGAACCGGTGGTTCACTATGGCCCATTTGTCATGAACAGTATCGAAGAAATTGAACAAGCGATTCAAGACTACAACTCAGGGCTGTTCGAAACCTATTAAAGCGAACGACAGCGAACAGCCAATTTTGACCGATGTCTTAGTATTACGCTGAATGTATTTGAGCCTGCTTATTGGGCTCGTAGCGAAGCAAATCGATAATCCACTGCCATCGAGTTTGCGTTAGCCACCTAGATTAACTTGCGTTTAATCGAGGTGGCTTTTTTCTTTACATTGAATTCCAACGTTCTATGGCTTGTTTGCCAGCCTCAATTCCCAGTTCATATGCTTCTCGCAAAGGTTCTGGTGAGCGGCTTAAGCGTTTTAACTTAAACGTTTCTGGTGGACACACTTGGATTATCTCAACGCCTGGTGGCGGGTTGTTTATCAGTTCCAATGTTTGGTTGTAACGAACGTCACGTGTCAGCATAGGCTCAATCAGAGCTGGAGTTTCCTTCAGCATACGTTTTGTGATGGCACTGAACTTTGATCTTGGTTTCCGGTAACTGGCGATCTGGCTGCGTAGGACCATGATTTTCGTCGCTCCTCTCTTGATGGCTTCGGCAATTGGCAGGGCATCTGCAACGCCGCCATCCACATATCGAGTGCCATTAAGAAGTACGCCATTACGATAGAGTACGGGCAGGGCGCTGCTGGCCTTCATGGTCTCCGCTAACATATCTACGTCCGGAGAGAGGTATTCTGCCTGTCCAGTATCTTGACGAGTGACGACAAGGAAAAAAGGACGCGGATCAGCAGCAAGCACTTCTTTATCAATGCCTAACTCTTCAAGTGTTACTTGCCACATCCAATCCAAATCCATGACATCACCACCGCGTATGAGCTGGCTGGGGGTGATGAACTCATTTCTTAGGCTGTAATCGAGATAGATTTTTAGGTTTCTGCCCGGCATTTTTGCCAAATAAGCGGCAAGATTACTTGCGCCAGCCGATACACCCCAAAAGCTGTCGAAGGGAGAAAAGTCCGCAGCTAAAAAATGGTCGAGTATTCCGCAAGAAAATACCCCTCGCATTGCGCCGCCTTCAACAATCAGTGCACGAGAACCTACATGTTCCATCTGCCTATCCGCTTTCTATCTTTTAGTTGAGTAACGGCAGCTTAACGTATAAGCGGCTGATTCCCAAACAACGCCGCATATGTTCATGCGGGAAGGCATCAGATTGGCCAATCTTGAGTGCAGTGATGAACGCCTTTCTTAGTTTTCTATGTTGACTTTGTTTGATGATCAAACTAAATTTGAATCAAATATTTTGACTATCAAACAAACCAAGCAATAGGGATATGATTTATCTATGGCAATAGCACAACACACGCACGATTTTGTTTCTCATAACCATAAAGGTGAAAAGCGAACTTTTTATGTTCTGATTCTGACGCTTGTCACTATGGTGGTTGAGATTGCTGCGGGCACGCTTTTTGGTTCTATGGCCTTACTCGCCGATGGATGGCACATGGGCACTCATGCAGCGGCATTTTGCATCACCTTATTCGCTTATCGCTATGCTAAGCAAAATGCGAACAATGAGCGTTTTTCGTTTGGTACCGGGAAGGTCAGTGTTTTAGGTGGTTTTACGAGCGCGATTGCTTTGGGCATGGTGGCGCTAATGATGATGGTGGAATCCGTTCACCGTTTGTTTAACCCTGAGAGTATTCAATTCAACGAAGCGATTATGGTCGCAGTGATTGGTTTGGTGGTTAACTTAGCAAGTATGTTGCTGCTGCATGATCACCATCATCATGATCACGACCACCCACATGATCATAACCATTCGCATGGACACTCGCACGAGCACCAGGACCACAATCTTGCCGCCGCGTATTTTCATGTCTTGGCAGATACCTTAACGTCACTGTTAGCGATCGTTGCACTTATTATTGGTAAGTTTTACGGATGGATTTGGTTAGATGCCATTATGGGGATCGTTGGGGCTTTGGTGATTGGTAAGTGGACTCTCGGTTTGATGAAGCAAACCGCACCAGTCTTATTAGATGAGAATATTAATCACGAGTACCTACAGGCAATCAGAGAGACGATTGAGCCATACGCAGACGTGCTGGATCTGCATGTTTGGAAGGTGAGCGGACATCATTACTCGGCTGCGATTGTGTTACATAATCGCAGTGATAAAACGTTGAGTGAATTTAAGCAATTATTGAGTAAGTTTGATAAGATTCATCACCTTACTCTAGAGTTACAAAATAGCTGACGATGAGCGAACTAGAAAAGTTGAATCAAATGCTGACCGAGTTCTATGACAAGATGTCTTCTTGGGAACAGTCAGTCGTAAAAGAAACCGGCTACTCTTTGGCCCAAGTCCATACCATTGAAGTGCTGGGCGGCCATGGTGCGCTGCGCATGAAAGAACTGGCGGAAAAGTTAGGCATCACGACCGGAACGTTAACGGTACAAATCGAAAAGTTAGTGAATGCGAACTTGATAGAACGTTGCCCTCATCCGGAAGATCGCCGTGCTATCGTTGTGAGGCTCACACCAGAAGGTGAGAAAATTCATCGCCATCATAACCAGTTGCACCTTGATCTTGTGCGTGATCTTACTCGTCATATTGAGCCAGAGCAGCAATCAACCTTTCTATCGTGTTTGGAAAAAATGAACCGGGAATTCTAGGTTTCATCCGAGTTACGGCCAAATAAACAATGAAAAGCAGAACTCCCATCGAGTTCTGCTTTTTTGTATTTATGGGTTTAGAAACCAGCTTTCTAACGGTAACTGAGTAAATGCGTAAGTCACACCAACACAAAATGCAGCGCCGGTAATGCCAATACCAATTGTAGTGGCCAGCAGAAGTAACGTTATCTTAGGCATGATGATTCTCATCCCTCTTGGAGTGTATTTGCGTGCTTAGTTCGAAACAGAGCACACAAACACAATCCAAGCGGTGGCAAGCATAATTAATGGCGTAAAGACTTTTTGAATGGCTGCGCCATCGGTCAAGTTATAGATCTCAATGGATTCGTTGTAGAAGGCGCGTTTGAAGGCTTTAAACGAAATGTCGTTTTTTACATTGGATTGCTCGTAACGCTGACGCGCAACATCGGCCATCTGATATTCAAGATCTTGAAGTTCAAACTCTTGGTTAAAAAACGAGTCCCAAGCGCAAAGGCGAGCTATTGCCTTAGGTGAACTGTTATCACTTTTTAGTTTTGAGAGACGCTTTGCGTAAGCCGCTTGATATTTATCCACGATATATTCCTGCATGAATAGATGCTGAGTCATTGAATGACTCAGAACGTTCTGGTCGGTTGTAAAAGCAAAATTGTGGGATGAAAAGGCGTACTTTTACGTCGGTGGCAGAACTACAAATAAAAATATCAAAGAGCGTTTGTGGTGGGGATGATATGGGGTGGTAGGGGAAGAGGACAAACAAAATAAATTAGTCTACGTCACAATCAATGTTTGTTGATTTATTCAATCCTTAGTGTTCTTTGCCTTTTGATGTGCACATTTTGTGGTTAAAAAAAGATACGACCATAAGTTGTTCTTGGGCCTGAAAAAGTAAGATTCCTGACCAATATTCTTCCGTTTACCGCGTAGATCTCTCCTCAAAGTCGATTACTTTTGGCTACGCTTATAGTTCGGCTTTAAAAATTTGTAAGAGGGAAGTTGAGTTGAGATGTTTGTAGTTGAAGTGTTGAACAACTCAAGTGATGGGCTACAAATATAATTGATTATAAAGGATAAATTGGAAGCAGTGCAGAGCTAGGTAAGATATAAACCTAAAGGTGACGGTATGAGCATACAATCAACCATTATCGAATACGCTGTAGCAATAATAGGCTTACTTTTAACAGGCGTTGCCCTCTGAGCCCGAAAGCTCAGAGGATACATAACCTTAACGATTAATGTTGTAACGAGCGATTGCCGCTTCTTCTGACGTTACAACAGTTTTACCGATAGGCGCGAGGGAAATTACGGCCAGTTTCAGGTGTTGAAGTGCAAACGGAATACCAATAATGGTAACGAAACACGCTGCGGCGGATAGGATATGACCGATTGCCAGCCACAAACCTGCAAACACAAACCAAAGTACGTTGCCGATGACGCCTAGCGGACTCGTGCCAATATCCATTTCATTGGTTAGTTCATCACGCGAAATGGCTTCTTTGCCGAATGGGAAAAACGAAAAGTTACCCATGACGAAACAAGCTCGCCCCCACGGAATCCCGATTATGCTGATGAACGCAAGAATACCGAATAGCCACCACAGCAATCCCATGAATACGCCACCGAATAAAAACCAGATGATGTTGCCAAGTGTTCTCATCTAAAACCCTTTTTGATTTATAACTTTCTACAAAGTATGTCACACAAATCTTAACAGAGGATGAATGGGTGTGCTTTATCTTAAATAAGAAATCATTGATGAGAATACTCATTTGATAAAGGAAAGCGGAGATCATTGGGCTGTTGACAAAAAGGCTCTCAACGGTAGACGTTAAGAGCCTTTCTGGTTAGGTGGTTGCCAAATTCAAGCGTGATACCGGCTTGTCATTGATCGGTAAGTGAATCAAAGCGGCGAGGAGTGCCAGAACGACGGTTGACCACCAGATTGGATCGTATGAACCGTAGTAATCGTAGATGCGACCACCGACCCAAGCCCCCAAGAAGCTTCCTACTTGGTGAGTAAAGAATACCAAGCCATAAAGTGTTGATAGGTAACGAGCACCAAAAATCTGGCGGACTAATCCAGATGTGAGAGGTACGGTGCCTAACCAACAGAATCCGATTGCACCACCAAAGATGACTGCGGTGTGCTTGGTGACAGGTAGAGTCACAAAAGCACCAATCACTACCGTGCGGATTAAATACAGCGCAGACATAACATGGCGTTTATTGAAGCGGTCCGCCATAACACCCCAGAAGTACGAACCAAAAATGTTGAAGATGCCAACATACGCCAGTGCCATTGCGGCGGTTGAGGCTGGTAAATCTTTATCTGCCAGATAACTTGGTAAGTGAGTTGCAATAAACATCACGTGAAAGCCGCACACAAAGAAACCTGCGTGGATCAGCCAATAACCTCTGTGAGAGAAAGCTTCTTTTAATGCTTCTTTTAGGGTTTGTGTGTCTTCCTGAACATTTGCATGGTTACTTGCTTGTGGCTTCGCAGTTCTCATGAACAATGCAAACATCACCATAAAGCTACACAGTACAGCGAATGCTTGAAGTGCGCCTTGCCAGCCAAAATCACTCAAAAGCACTTGTGCTCCAGGGATCATGGCGAACATACCGAACGATCCCGCAGCGGTAGTTAAACCAAATGCTTTAGCTGCATGTTGTGCAGGGACAACCTTTGCGACCGCCCCTAACACAATGACGTAGCTGGTTGCGCTCAAACCAAAACCGACCAAAACGCCAAGCGATAGATACATCATGATTGGCTCAACGGCGATAGAAGTAAGGTAAAGACCTAAAGCGTAAGAAAAGGCACCTAAAATGATAATACGCTTCGCGCCCCAACGGTCTGACGCCATGCCGACAAAAGGTTGGAATACGCCAAACAACAAGTTTTGCAAGGCAATAGCAAAGCTAAAGAACTCGCGCCCGGTCTGAAAGTAGTCTGAAATTGGCATCATAAAAATACCGAAAGATTGTCTGATCCCTAGACAAATAATCAAAATCCCTATTCCAAGCCAAACAAGAACTGGAAATCGGAAAATACTCATAGTTTGCTCTTATTAATGATGGTGGTGATGAGAATGATCATGGTGTTCGTTGTCACCCGTTGTTTGGTGACAACCGCTGTTGATGGCTTGTTCTGCTAATATTTCCAGCAACTTCGGAGAGTTATGGACGATGATTAGAGATAGCCCCAACATGATGGACATTCTCAACACCTGAGCGAAAATGGATTGAGAAAAAAGCATGCATTGTGCGCTCATGTAGAAAAATGAGCGCGAAGTTTAGTGACGATTAGTCAATGAAACAAATGACAAAAAGTGAATTAATGTATGCGTTTCATGCATAGATTGGTTCTAGGGATTAATTGCAATGCACGGCTTGTTCTATGCGTTGACAGATCTGCTCTGCAAGCTGGTGGCTCGCTATGTTGCGTTGCACTGTGCTTGTAGCCAGCTTGCCTGATTCAACAACCTTAAACCAATCGAATAGCATAGCGTGAAAACCTTTACTCGTGAGCATTGGTGTCCAATCTTTTAAGTTCAACTTACGTTCTTGATTGTCCTGCCACAAATTACCTTCCACAAACGAATCAAACTCAAATGCTTGGTTGGCATAACATGCCTGAACGCGTTCGTTTGTGATGCCAAAATGACGATTCATTGAAGCGTGTAGTAGGGTATCACCATGTTGCCATTGCACATCCAGACGTGCGAGTTGTTGGCCGTCAAATTGGTGAGTGATGTAGACGTCTTGCAAATCGGCTTTTGCTACAACATTTACGCTGTCTAGCGGGTGAATAAAATCGTCAAAGATGAACGTTCGGAGTTCTCCCGGCAGATTGTGGCGATTTTTCTCCCAACGCAGTGACTTCAAATTAGCGACATCGCCTTTTTGTACGTTTGGCAAATAGTCGTTGTAGAGCGGAATGTGTCGGCGATTAAAGCCAACATAAAGTGGTTGATTGGCGATAGCTGCAATCTCATAGAGTTGCTCTACCTGTTGGGCACTGTCCGCCAGAGGTTTGTCGACAAAAGTAGGAATGCTTTGTTTTAGAAAATATTCAGCGATTTGAAAGTGAACATGAGTTGCGGCATGAATCATCACCGCATCTACACCAAACGCAGGAAGCTGTCGGTAGTCCTGACAGCTTTCCTTAATGCGATATTGCTGAGCTAGTGAAGAGAGGGTTTTGGCGTCTCGGGTACAAAAGACCAGCTCAACATTAGGAAGTTGAGTAATGACAGGAAGGTAAGCCTTTTGTGCAATGTCGCCTAAACCAATAATACCGATTTTCATGTTGTTCGCTCTGTTTCGATTTCATTAGGCGTTGATTATAACGAGCGAAAAAGAGGTTGGCAGAAACGGCTTGTCATAAAAAAGCCTGACTCACATTTTGAATCAGGCTTTCTCTAACTACTTAGGATACGGTTCGACAGGTTTTGAAGATATCTAACTGGCCGTCGTAGGCTTGGGTTTTTACATCCATAATACCAAGCAAAGAGTGGAACACATTGTCATGCGAGTACTTACCTGCATTTTGTGCTTCTTTGGACAAGCAATCCGTGTTGATGTGTTTTGCTTGCTTAAAGCTTGGCGACATCCACATGATAAGCGGTACTCGTTTTTGGAAATCCGGAGCAAGTCCGTAAGGCATACCATGTAAGAACATGCCGCTTTCACCAAGCGATTCACCGTGGTCAGAGACATAAATCAACGCAGTGTTGTATTTGTCTTCTAACGTCTTAAGTTTGTTGATGGTTTGTTCCAAGACAAAGTCTGTGTAACGAATGGTATTGTCGTAGGTGTTTACGATCTCTTCGACGCTACAGTTTTCAATGTCTGCACGTGGGCAATCTGGTTGGAAAAATGCTTTCTCTTTCGGGTAACGTTGGAAGTAAGTTGGGCCATGGCTGCCAATAAGGTGCATGGCTACAACTCGGTTACCGTTCATGCTCGACACTTCTTGGTCAAAGTCACTCAGTAGTGCCATGTCGTAACAAGTTTGACCGTTGCACAGTGCGTTTTGTTGCTTTCTGTCTACTTCGATTTTTTTGATCTTATGCGCGACTTCTTTATCGCCACCGTCGTTTTCTTTCCACAGTAGGTCGATACCTGCACGTTGCATGATATCTAACGCGTTGTCTTGGTTATCAGCTTGTTTACGGTCAAATTGATTGCGCGTTAACTGAGAAAACATACATGGTACAGATACTGCTGTCGCAGTGCCGCATGACGCCACATCTTTAAAAGAAATAACATCTAATTGGCTGGTGTAGGGGTTAGTTTCACGCTCGTAACCATTCAGTTGATAGTTTTGAGTACGTGCGGTTTCACCTACTACAAAAACGAGTAACGTCGGTTTGTCCTGCGCTTGCTGTAAAGCGGTCGGAGATTGCTGTGCATCAGTACCGATTTCACGATATGGCTGTGGCGTAGTTAAGTAATTTTCTTTTACGTAACTTGTCGCGCTGTAGACATATTGCGTTGGGATGATCATTTTTTTCAGGTAGCTGTTATTGCGACCCACAGATGCGTAATCTTGATAGTACAACCCCGCAATCACGGCAATAACTGCTAACGAAGCGAGCATCGCGACCAGTTTTGTAAGCACAAAGCGTAGCCATTGTCCGCGTTGTGGTTGCAGCTTTACTTTGAACACAATCAGGGCAGGAATCACACCCATTAACGTCGTCCAAACGACCGAATACGTGCTGAGATAAGAGCTTGCTTCACTCGAGTCGGTCTCGACGATGTTGGCGATCATCCCAGAGTCAAACAGCGTTCCGTAGTTATAGCCTGCGTAGCTTACTAAGCTAGAGACCACTAGCAGCAAGATAAAGAACGGCTTTCCAACCCATGGCCAGCTAAATAGGTTGAATAAGAAATTAAGCGCGGCAAAAAAGAAAATCGGAATAGTGATAATGAAACCGATTTTGACTTCGTCTAACTTAGAGAAAATCCCAATGAGTTCTTTATAGATTGGGATGTTCACCACGAGAGCGAAATACAGCGCGAGTAGAACAGTAAAGGCAACGTATGGGATACCTTTCTTTGGAGAATCAACAGTCTTCATAAGTTACTTTCTTGAATAAAACTAAAGCAAGAACGACGCCCAAACAAATAGGGCAAGAAATAGCGCAACAAATACTGCTGCAGAGCCAATGTCTTTGGCTCGACCACTGAGTTCATGCCAGTCATCGCTGACACGGTCGACAACCGCTTCTACGGCGGAATTAATAAGTTCGACGATTAAAATCAGCAATAGGCTGCTGATCATCAATACACGTTCAAGCGTGGTAACTGGCAGAAAAAATGCGCTGATAGAAAGAACCAAAGTCAGTACGAGTTCTTGTCTGAAAGCGGCTTCATGAGTCCACGCGGCTTTTAGTCCTTTAATTGAGTAACCGGTCGCATCCATGACTCGGCGAATTCCTGTTTTACCTGGCTTCAAAATTGGGCCTTAATTCTTATTATTGGTTGATTGATGTGTGTTAGTACCGAAATGCACCAAATTGCGATCTGAGACTAATCGGTTAGACGTGAAACATTTGTGAATATGGGTGCAAGCAAAAAACGTCACGTTTGATTTGATGAGTAAGTACTTTGGTTGTGTGGTTTAGACTAATGCTTAATCAAGGTCGTAAACGGTGTAACCTTTATTTTGTAGGCATTTGCGTAGCACGAGAGCTTGTGTTTTGGTGGAATCATTCGCGCCACCTAAAGCGCCTGCACCAGCACCGACTGCGCTACCAGCTACTGCGCCAACAGCTGCACCGCCAATACCATCTTCAAGAGCACCTGCCGCGGCACCGATTAATGCGCCAGTCATTGCACCATTGGTTGCGTCAGATTTAGCGGCTTCTGTTTTGTCGACTTTCTCTGCGTAACCTTGGCAGTAGGCAAAATCTTGTTCGTATTGCGCTTGGTCAACATTCGTCATGTCTACAACAGGCTTTTGGTTGTATGCACATGCTGCAAGTGAGGAAGAAAGGACAACGAGTAAAAGTGGTTTATACATGGGGTGAATCCATTATCTCTGTGAATTGATGGATTAAATGTACACTGTTTTATTACTTGTCTCTGTCTATGGATTGTATCGAAATGTCGTCTTATGTAATAAGAGCGGATGAGGAAGAAAATAGCGCAGAAACTAAGCGAACTGCGCTTTAACTTTTATCGTTGTTCGCCCGTTATTTAGGCAGAGATACGGTGAAGCAGGCGCCACCAAGAGGACTGTGTGAAATAGAAACATCGCCGCGTTGCAATTCCATAATTTGTCTTACGATGGCAAGTCCTAAACCAAAGCCGCTGGTGCTTTTATTACGAGATTTGTCGGCGCTGTAAAATGCCTCAAACAGGTGAGGCCAGTCTTTTTCATCAATACCGTTTCCATCGTCATGAATACTTATCATGCAGTGTTCTTCATCTTCGGTCACTTCTAACATGATTTGGCTATCGGCATAACGCATGGCATTGCGAAGTAGGTTGTCTAACGCGCGCTTGAGCAGTTTGGGGTCGGTCTTAATTGGGGCTTCTTTGCAATCCGTATCTTTAACGGTGATTGGCAATGGAGTCTCTTGCTGCCATTTGTCTTTTAGGTCAGAAAGCAGGGAGTTAAGCTCAAGACTTTCGGTCCGAAGCTCTGTTTCTGGGCGTTCCATTTTTGCGTAGTAAAGGAGTTCTTCGACCATTTCTTCCATCTCATCAATGTCTTCAACGATGCTATTGACGTACTTTGTCTGTTGTTCATTTAGAGAGGAGTCGGCGAGTAAATCAGCCTGCCATTGCAAGCGAAAAATTGGTGTGCGTAGCTCGTGAGCAACCGCATTGGTGAGCATTTTATTGCTGGTAATGAGTCGAGAGACTTTATCGGCCATGTTATTGAAGCTTTTGTTCAATGTGCCAACCGATTTGGCGCTGGCCGTGCTTGCGCGTGCTTTGAAATTACCAGACGCAAATTCGACGGTGACTCTTTCTAGTTCACGAATTCTGCGGCTTAAAAACCAGATCAGCAAAACACAGTAAAGCGCGAAACCAGCGATGAAGAATATCCATACCATGTTGTCGTCGAAATTGACGGCTTGAATGATAGGACTATTCGGGTTATCGCTAATTTTGAAAAAGGGAGTGCTCTCGTCGAAGCGAAACCAAAAATCCCGTTCATCATCAAAGGCGATGTTAGCGGTAGGATCTTCATCGAACACTTCCTTCACCTCAGGAGGGAGCTCATCCATGGTGTGCGGTTGCAACAATCGATGGCTT
This sequence comes from Vibrio sp. Y20_XG_PY13, assembly GCF_024181925.1. Lineage (NCBI taxonomy): Bacteria > Pseudomonadati > Pseudomonadota > Gammaproteobacteria > Vibrionales > Vibrionaceae > Vibrio > Vibrio sp. Y20_XG_PY13. Next base: position 20,906 of record NZ_JAMZAL010000001.1, read on the forward strand.
GCCGTGGCAAACTTTTCTAGCTCGCTTTTGGTGTATTCAAGCCCTTTTTCTTCATAGATAGGGGAGAGTAAATCGTAGAAAGCTTGCGAACTGTGTTCTTGAAGTAGGTAGTCATAATCAGTATTGAGCTCATACACGATGAGCTCATAACCTTTCAGACTGGCGAGAAAAAGAATGATCAGACCTAAAAAGCTCTCTAGGTATATCCTTCTCATTTATGCGTTCCATGCATCCGGCATTAGTAGGTAGCCTTTGCCGCGTACCGTAATGATTTTTTGAGGTGAGCAGGACGCGTCACCCAATTTCTTTCTAAGCGTTACGATGCGGTTGTCAATGGTTCTATCTGTACCGTCGTACTCAATCCCGCGTAACGTTTTGGTGAGCCATTCACGCGACAAGGTTTTCTCGGCATGAGTGGCGAGTACCCACAGCAAGTCAAACTCACCGTCGGTTAATGCGACAGGTTGTTGGTTCATAGTACAAGATTTACGTAGTCGGTTTAAACACAACACGCCGATTTGTAAGCCGTTTTCTGGCGCTGGAGCGGCGCTTTCTTTCCTGCGCAATAACATACGGATACGAGCAAGTAACACGCGCGGTTTGATAGGTTTCGTGACAAAGTCATCGGCGCCAATTTCAAGCGCAGCGACGTGATCAAAATCGTCATCGCTTGCGGTAAGCATCAGAACTTTGCCTTTGTAACATTCACGGATTTGACGACAAACGCTCAAACCGTCTTGGCCCGGCAGCATCAAATCTAACAAAACCAAATCGGGTTGAGTGTCTAAAATGGCGTTCGGCGCGTCGGTGCCGTTATCAATACAGCAGACGTCGAAGCCTTGTTCTACAAAGTACTCACCGAGCATATCTTGTAGTTTTGGATCGTCTTCGACAATGATAAGGGATGGCTTGATTTCTTGTTCGTTCATGTAAGTGATGTGTGCTGTATTTGATATCACTGAAAGTTAAACAAATTTGCGAGTTATTTCAAATAAAGCTTGTAAAGAATAAGGTTATCCGATGAGTTAATAATATAAAAAAAGCAAACGTTTTGATATAGAACAAATCGTTTGCTTAGTATATGGGAAACTAAGTTGTCACCAGATTATGGTTGCTGCTTGGTCGGCGCGAGCGCAATTTCTCGGATACAGACATTTTGTGGTTGTTGGTAAGCGAACATTACTGCACGCGCGACATCGTCTGCGGCGAGTACACCACCCATATCCACTTTCCAAGCATCGTATCCATCTTTAATGTCTTGGGAGGTGGTGTGAGAAAGGAGTTCCGTCTCTACTGCGCCCGGTGCAATAGTCGTAACACGCACATTTGATGCGGCTACTTCTTCGCGCACATTTTCTGAAATTGCATGAACTGCGAACTTAGTCCCACAATATGCCGCGTGGTCAGGGAACGTCTTTTTACCTGCAATAGAGCTGATGTTGATTATTGTGCCACTATTGCGCGCTTTCATTGATGTAAGTACGGAGTGAATACCATTAAGCAAACCAAGCACGTTAACGTCGAACATACGCTTCCATTCAGCGGCGTCCTGCGTGTCGATCTGACCAAGCAACATTACACCCGCATTGTTGACTAGCACGTCAGCTGGACCAAATTGAGCTTCTGCTTTTTCAATCGCTGTTATCAAACTCGCTTGGTCAGTGACATCGACTTTTTCACATAAGGTGTTTGGTAAATTGAGTGCTTCTAAACGTTCTACGCGACGAGCCACAAGAAGGAGAGGGTGGCCTTCTTCACTAAAACGACGTGCGATAGCTTCACCAATACCTGAACTTGCACCAGTAATAACAACCAGTTTTTTCATTTGTTACTTCCTCAGTTTTCGTTGAAAGCAGCGGTCTGCTGCGATGAACTCATACTAAGGAAATAACTTTTGTTGATATATATCACTTTAGGTAAAACACTGTTGTTCACTGGCAACAATAATTGCTACTTGAGTTTGTCTTATTGGTAGGAAAAAGGCGCAACTCGTGCGCCTTAAGTGAAAAGAATGTATTGTTACTACGGTGAAATCCGCACTAATCAACCCATCAAAGTTACAACTTATTCAACGGTGCAAACAACGCTGTTGTCGCTACCAAAGCCATTTGGAACGTAAGCATCTGCTTGAGGATCGTTTTCCCATTCAACTTCATCGAGGAGATAACGAAATTGGATGTGTTGCTCTTTGGGTAGACGTGTTTTGAACTTAAATTGGCCGCTTTTTTTCACCAGTTTCATTGGCTCTGGTTGCCAGTCATTAAAATCTCCAGCGATTTTAATGGATTCCCATTGGTTTTTATCGAGTTCAAAAGTGACTTCAACTTCATCTTTAGTTTTGAAAAATCTCTTTTTAAGCATGAATCTTTCCTTGTTAGTACAAAAACTGCTCTAACTATTACTCGTGTTTCATAAGTATTTCAAGCGTTATCGGATTCATGCTGGTATAGCTAGTGAAATAACCGTGTACTCTTCGTGCTTCAAACTTGTATGAATATGATCTTTCTGTATGATGAAAATCAGTGTGTTGTGAAGAAATTGATATGTTGAAGTTGAATCGTACATTGATGACTACTCTGGTTTGTTTGGTGGCTATGCTGCTAACCAGTGTTTCATCGAGCGTTCAAGCATCGACAGCATCAATAGAAGCACAAAGCTTTCCCATGCAGCAAACTGCACTTCAAGAAAAACTCGGCGTAAATACAGATTGTGTTGAGCCGCACCACAAAGAACACATGATGGAAAAAGGGCAAAAGTCGCACACCAGTTGCAGCTCTTCTTGCATTGTGAAAATTCCCACGACTTTGTCGCAAAATGGATTGATGCTACTGCCTTACAGCTTGGCGCTCATTGATAAGCTTCCTACTGAAAAAGCCGTGGTTGTGATTTATAAACCTTACCGACCTCCGATTGTTTGATTTCTTCTTTATTTATCTCCAGCACTAGCTGGCTCTTAGCTATATTTAAAACGGCACTGTTGTGCCCGAAGGAAAACAAACAATGAAGAAATTACTTGCACTATGCAGCACACTTTTACTGGCTTTCAGCGCTCACGCTGCTCAATTTGAAGAAGGTAAACACTACAAAGTGTTGGACGTTGAGAAAGCGACTAAACCAACCGTTACAGAGTTTTTTTCGTTTTACTGCCCACACTGTTATAAGTTTGAATCTGTGATTGAAAACTTAAAACCGGCTTTGCCAAAAGAAGCACGCTTTGAAAAAGTGCACGTGGCGTTTATGGGCGCAGACATGGCAGTGCCAATGGCAAAATCTTACGCAGCCATGGTATCGCTAGGTGTTGAAGACAAAATGGTGCCTGCGATGTTCGCGCAAATTCATCAAAAGCGCCAAGCACCGAAAAACGAAGATGAGTTAAAGAAAGTCTTCACGGACAACGGTGTCGATGGCAACAAATTTGACGCGGCGTACAACAGCTTTGCGGTTAGTTCGATGCAAAAGCGTTTCGATAAGCAGTTCAAAGAGAGCACTCTGACCGGCGTTCCTGGCGTCGTTGTGAATAACAAGTACATCGTTATTCCTAATGAAGTCCGTAGCTATGCCGAGTACAGCGAATTGGTGAACTATCTGCTAACGCTATAAATTAAAAGAAATGAAAAATGGCGGCCAAGTGGTCGCCATTTTTTTGAATTCGTTATCTCAGTACGGTTGTACAAGCTTGAGTTGGTACGCTAGTCATGAATATCGCGTGCGGATAAAACAAGCTAGCAACGGTGATAGCGACATTGCACGGTTGTGCGATGGTGTTTTTCACCACATTGGTGAGAACAATGCCCGTGTTGTTTACTGTTTGAGTGGCAGCTTGTTGCGCTTGGTAAGAAACGCAGCCAGAAGTCGCATTGATAATTGCAGTACTAAACAGTAGTTTGCGGAAAAACATATTCATATCCTTTGTGAATGTTTACGGACATATATATGTAGGTTTGCGCTACTTTAAAACAAAACGGTGTTCAAAATGTATGTGTATTCACGAAATGAACAGTGTTTTATATGGGTTGATTGGTTTTGTGATCTGAGTACTGGACAGACCAGATTATGCAATCAAAACCAATCCATGCATCAAAATGACGCCGCAGGTGAGCTTATTCCTCATGCCTTGATAGCCTTTGGGATCAACTTCCAGTTCGACATTCCGTATCAGCTTTTCTGCATACCAAACGGCAGCGTATCCGGTTGCGAGCAACAATATTGCCGCGATGTAATGTGTATTCCCTTGTAACAAGGCACCCCACGCAAGCAAAACAAACAAATTACTGAGAACTAGGATATTACGGCTCAAGCGGTGGTAGTAATGGTCGATACCATTTCCCCAGAGCACTCCCGATAGAAAGCTCAAGATAACGGCGCTGTAGGCAATAAAAAATTGTTGGCCGCTTAGGTTAAACAAGGTGGTGTCAGACACGATAAGCAGCAAGCTGAACAGAAAAGGCACTAAGCCCAAGTACCCAAGGCGTAACATGGTTAAACGTGTCGTGACCATAACTGCACTCCTACAGTTGTTGCTCAATCATATTAGTAAGCGTAGTACTCGTCGGAGAGGTTGAGCTTGGAAATGTGGCGATGACTTTGCCTTCTTTACTGATGAGAAACTTGTAAAAGTTCCACTTCGGAGTCACACCGGCTTGAGTGCTGATTTCAGAAAAGACAGGGTTGACATCGTTGCCCAGTACGGAGCTGCGAGCCATCATAGGGAACGTCACGCCGTAGTCGAGATAGCAGATCTTTGCGGTATTTTCTTCGCTTCCTTTGTCTTGTCGAAAATCGTTACTGGGAAAACCGATGACTGCAAAGTTTTTATCTTTGTAAGTTTGGTATAGCGTTTCTAGTTGCTCATATTGAGGTGTAAAACCGCATTGGCTGGCAGTGTTTACGACGAGCAATGTTTTCCCTTTGAATACTTCACAAAGCTCAATTTCTTCTGTTGAATTTAACATGCGCTGTTTGCCTTGCAGAATGTCGGGGCACTCAGACGCAAGAGCAAACGAACTCATGGAGATAAAGCCAAGGTACGCGGCGAGTTTCAGTAATCCTTTCATGATATCGTTCCTTTTGTTTTGAAGTAAGTATAACTACTCAAACGTAAAGGGAATCGATCAAAAAAAGCCGCACAAATGCGCGGCTTTTTAATGTGCTTTGAATTTTTATGCCAGCTTCAAATCGAACTGATTACGATACGCGACCATGTCTTCGATAGTCAGTACAGGCATGTTGTGCAGGTGACCAAATGCAACGATCTCCGGTGCTTTTGCCATCGTACCATCTGGATTGGTCACTTCACACAGTACGCCAGCAGGTTGAAGCCCTGCCATTTGCATCAGATCAATCGTACCTTCCGTATGACCACGGCGAGTCATTACACCACCTGGACGTGCGCGCAGAGGGAATACGTGACCCGGGCGAGCAAGATCTTCAGGTTTCGCATGCGGGTTTGCCGCCGTTTTAATGGTCGTCACGCGATCTGCTGCTGAAACCCCCGTTGTTACGCCAACTTTCGCTTCAATAGAAACCGTAAATGCAGTTTGGTTCGCGCTGTTGTTGTTTACCACCATTGGAGGCAGTTCCAGTTTGTCTGCTTGAGCGTCTGTTAAACATAAACAAACGATGCCGCTACATTCGCGGATCATCAACGCCATTTGCTCGTTGGTGAGGTGCTCGACTGAATAAATGATATCGCCTTCGTTTTCGCGATCTTCATCATCAAGAAGAAGTACGCCACGGCCTTCTTTTAGAGCGATAAGTGCGTTTTCAACGCGAGTAATTGGGTCGCCGAATTCGGCAAGTAGTGATGACTGATTCATGGTTAACTCCTAAATATCACCAGAATCAGGGCGGTATGAGAGATCGTCGTAAAATACGATCAAAAAGAAGCGCACCAGCATTCAACGCGATCTTACTCGCGATACTGGTGTATTCTTATTCTCTTTCATCCGGACTATAACCGTCGGCTCTGGCATCTCACCAGATCTGCTGACCTCGACGAATCGAGCGCTCGCGGGCTCACTTGAAAAAGTATACCGCCGGTGGGGAATTTCGCCCCGCCCTGAGAACAATTAAAAATGTGCCACTTCATTCAAGTTGTGAAGAAGTGGAGCTAGGATAGTACTGCGAACTGAATAGCTTGGAAAGTCGATTCCATCTGTATGATGGAAAAGTGTGCTATCGACGGAAATAATCTGTGCGAATAAAGTGATCAATCTGCTGCGGCACGAAGGTGTTGTAAATCAGACTCGTATGCGTTTGCTTCACTTCGATATGATCTTGCATACCTTCCAGTCTTGTCTCTTCTACGGTAACCGTACCGTCCGACATGGTGTTGTCATTACGGATCAACAATGGGCGGGCACCAATCGGTACCGTTCCTGCGATACTGCCGAGTTTTTGCGGAAAAGCCCACGCATCATCATGTTTGTTTAATCCGTGGTGTGGCGAATTGCCTAAAATTGCACCCAACCCGAGATCTTGAATCCGACCTACTATGGACGCGCCTTTAAGAGGTGAACCGATAGCGACAACATGAGAGATTAAGCTGGTGGTTGGCTTTCTGTTGGCGAGATAGCGCTTAATCATCAAGCCTCCCAAGCTGTGCCCCACGAGTACGTTTGCGGTCAGTGGATTAAGCGAATGGTCAATAGAATCAAACAGTGAAGACTCATCGATAGCAACAGTGTTATAGCTGATCACTTGCGTTTCGTATCCGAGCTTTCGCAGCTTTTGGCTAAGAGGTTGCATGACCAGCCCATGCATATAAAGACCATGTAAGATGATGATTTTCATAATACCTCCTAGATTTATGACGTCGTAGATATCCTACTCTAATTAACAAAGAACTACTTGTGCTTTGTGGTGCATATTTACGTTTTGCTGCAAAGTTTGATCGGTATAGCAAGCGTATCAGCCCAGTAAATCCTGTACTTGTTGTTGCAATTGATGACGATTTAAAGTGCCTGGGCTTAACACTTCACCGATTACAACATCCACTTTTGACCAAAAACGAGTCGGTCGTTTTGTGAGAGCATGTCCGCCTTTGTGGCTGAAAAAAGAACCCCAAAGCCCTTTTAACGCCATAGGGATGACAGGAACAGGGTTACGTTCAAGGATTTTTTCCACACCAGGGCGAAACTCACCCAATTCACCGTTAGACGTTAAACGACCCTCAGGGAAGATACAGACAACCTCACCGTCGTTAAGCGCTTGTTCAATCTGTTCAAATGCTCGACGGTAAGTGTCGGCACACTTACGTGGAGAACAGATCGGGATAACACCGGCATGACGGAAAACATATTTAAGAACAGGCAGCTCACTGATGGACTTGTCCATCACAAAACGAACCGGGCGAGTAGAGGTTCCCATCAAAATCAACGCATCGACATAGCTAACATGGTTAGCCACGATTAATGCAGCACCTTGTTCAGGAATATGTTGGCGCCCCTTTACTGACACACGATACATACAATGGCTGAGTAAATAACTGATAAAGCGTTGTGTAAATTCTGGTACTTGACGATAGACATAGATTGCCACGAAGAAGTTACCTATTGCCATCATGGCAAACAGTTCCACAATAGAAAGCTCTAGTACGCTGAGTACAACGATCGAAACCAAAGCAGACACCACCATAAACAACGCATTCATGATGTTGTTAGCTGCAATGGCACGTGCACATTCCCCTTTGTTTGAGCGCGATTGGATGAACGCATAAAGAGGAACAATAAAGACACCGCCGCTTACACCAACAAGGAACAGGTCAATCATGACGCGCAGATGTTTGGACTCAGCAACGAAGTTTTGCACATCATAAAAGTGCTCCGGAAGTGATGGATAACTTGGGACTGCCCATAGCAAGTCGACGCCAAAGACTGTCAGACCAAGGATACCGAATGGCAAAATACCAAGCTCAACGTGGTTGAAAGAAAGTTTTTCACACAACCAAGAGCCTGTCGCGATACCAATGGAAAATAATGCCAACAGTAAAGAAACGACAGTACTGTCTGCAAACAAATGTTCACGCGCAAAGTTAGGGAATTGAGTCAGGTAAGTCGCACCCATGAACCAAAACCAACTGATGGCTAGAATAGACATCCAAATGCCTCTCTGTTTTTTTGCCACTTTTAACGTGTTCTTTAAACCAGAAATTGGTTCAAATTTCGCTTTGTCATTCGATTGGCTAGGCATCGTTGGAATATTCACACTGCTCATAAAACCAAGCAAAGACAAGGCAATCACGACACAAGAAGCAATCAAGGTACCATTAGGAATGGCTAACAGCAGGCCTGCGCTAAGCGTACCTATAAGAATCGAAAGGAACGTGCCCATTTCAACCCAAGCATTTCCTTTAACAAGCTCATTTGGTTTGAGTGCTTGTGGTAGTAAGGCGTATTTGACGGGACCAAAATAGGCCGATTGAGTACCTGTCATAAACAGCAGAACCAGCATCAGCATAGCACTTTGGGTCGCAATAGCGGTTGCTGCGCAAGACATGATAGCCAGTTCGATGAGCTTTAGACGTCGGATTAATTTGGCTTTGTCCATGCTGTCAGCGACGGCACCAGCATGCGCAGAGAATAGAAAGAAAGGTAGGATGAATAAGCCTGCTGCCAAATTAACAAATAGATTAACGGATATTGGTAAGTTATCAATTTGGCTGTATGTCACCATCAATAACAGAACGTTTTTGTAGATGTTGTCATTGAGTGCGCCAAGACACTGCGTCACAAAGTAAGGAAAAAAGCGTTTTGAGAAAAACATGCTGGCTCCGATTAAACAAAGTCGAATGAGATGGGAGCACTTTATGCTCAATGAACGATTAAACCAGCTTTCTCTTTCAAGTGACGTTGTATGCCACCAAAAGTAACCAAATGCGTTACTTTTATCTCCATTTATTTATTGAGTTACTAATTTCGAGACTTCTGTGTAGGTTTTCTTTCCCATGGTTCAAACAGAGGGAACGTCCAACGACGCATCGCAATAATCAGAGAGGTGCCGTGCTTTTCGTCCATATCGAGAGAGCTATCACTTTGGCAAGCCTGATAAAACTCATCGATGACCTTTTGCAGTTTCTGTTGCAGCTTCTTGTTGGTTGGTACGCTCATCAATCCTGTTGCCATGGACAACTGTTCATCTTCACCCGAAAAGTAGCTTTGGAAAAAGGCGTCTTGAACTTGCTGTTGGAAGAACCGTTGAATAGGGCCGCCCATCTGCCACTTAAATGTCGGAGATATACGCAAACGAATTTTGTTATTTGGCTGCAAGTCGATGATGTTCAGCCGATCCAAATGAGCAAGCTTTTGCACCAGTTCCAACTCATTGAAGGTGTATTGCTGAACGATTTGTTCAAACTGATAGCCATTTACAACACAGATCGCCACGAGTAGCAGGGCTTTATCGTCAACCAGCTGCTTTTCTTGCTCTAACGTTAGCGACTCTAGACCTTTATTGTGCGCAGCCGCGAGCTTAAACAGTTCCGCCATTTCTAAACCAATCAATTGGCAAATTCGTTCTAAGCGCTCAAGGCTAATGTGCTGACCTTCAGCAAGTAAACGTTTGACGCTTCCTTCACTTAAATCAAGGTGTTGTGCAACATCGACATAATGCAGCCCTGCTGACTTTAGCTGGCGTTTAAGCTCTTTAATTAACGTATAGCTTTCAGACATTTACGCGGTCACCTCATCGTATAACTGTTTTAGGTACGTTTGCATAAAGGCTTTCCGTTTATTGGCTTCAAGTTTTGCAGACTCCGTGTTCATGGTGTCGACAATTTTAAACAACTTGGTTTGGAAATGATCTACGGTGAATTGCTTGTCGTTGAGTTCGCGCTCTTTAGCAAACATGTCGTTATCGTTGTAAAGCTGAGCGTTGAAATGAGTGCTGACTTGAATGCATCGCGTAACACCAATGGCGCCTAAAGCGTCCAGACGATCAGCATCTTGGACGATTTGTGCTTCCAACGTGTTTGGCCTGATGTTGGCGCTAAAGCTGTGCGCCTCTATCGCATGAGCGATGGCATCATGGTAGTGCTGAGGGTATTGAATACTCTCTAAATACGCGATGGCTTTTTTGGCTGCAATTGCAGAGCTTTGCTTGCGATTTGGATGATCTTTCGGGTAGGTGAAACAGTCATGCAAATAAGCTGCTGGTAACACAATGGCTATGTCTGCATTTTCTTCGTCGCAGAGCTGTTTCGCTGTTTTGACCACGCGTTTTACGTGTTCAATATCATGGGCCGCATCAACTTGCATCTCTTGCTGCATAAATTCCAAAAACAGCGGCTCAAACTGGCTTAATGACGTCATGGTTAATATCTACAACTAAAATGAAGCCAGAAGTATGCCCAACGCTAAGAAGAATTTCCAAATGCGATGGTGTAATTGAGAATTAGCCACCAGATTGTTGAATACCTGAGTGATGTCAAGAAGTGGGATTAAGAGCGCTGTCACTGATTCCATTTGAAATGGTTAATACGCAGTGAAATGACTGAACTTTTCGAAGGTTTCTCTCCAGACAAGACTATTTCAAACAGACATTTTTATCAGTGTTTCTATGAGTTATTAATTTTATAAATGTGACTCAGTGGCACAGAAAACTTGGGTTTATAGATTGCATTTTTGAGTGATCTCAATTCCATTTTTATAGTTGTTTAGTGTGGTTTTTGTGATCTTGATCATGATATTTTTGCTTTCAGAGCGATAGGATTCCGCGCAAATGGTGAGTTAACTGAGTCGATGATATGCAGGATTTATATGAGCTAGAGCGTAAACTGGTCGAAAATGGCGCAGATATGAAAGGCTTAAAAGTGGTACCCGCGGTCGTTGATGAAGAAGGGCATGTTGTTTATCTGGGTAATAGTCCATCCATGATCAGAAACATCATTAGTTGTCGAAGACAATTAACGCAACGTACTAAAAAATAGTAAAAGGGTCTGACTAAATAGTCAGACCCTTTTCGTTTCGGTTGGTCTTTTTAAGAACTTTAGCGCTTGAACGTCACTTGTTCTGATTGTTCAAGATGAATACGAGTTGTCGCAGGTTGCGTTTCTGCAATGACTTTACCGTGACGAACCGAGTAACGAACAGGTACTTGGCGACGTACTGCATCAAAGCCATTTTCAGCAGGAAGAATCAGTAGGCTACCTGGTTTGCCTTCTTCAATTCCGTACTTGTCTTGAATGTTCAATGTACGCGCTGAGTTGGTGCTGATGAGATCGAGCGAGTGATTAATTTGTTCGTAACCCATGACCTGACATACATGCAGGCCCATGTGCAGCACTTGCAGCATGTTTGCTGTACCAAGTGGATACCATGGGTCGAATACGTCATCGTGTCCAAAGCAAACGTTGATGTTTGCATTTAGCATCTCTTTCACTCGTGTTACGCCGCGACGTTTTGGGTAATCATCAAAGCGGCCTTGTAAGTGAATGTTCACCAATGGATTTGCCACGAAGTTGATACCGGACATGCGTAATAAACGGAACAGGCGAGATGCATACGCACCGTTGTAGGAACCCATTGCCGTTGTGTGGCTTGCCGTGACTTTATTCCCTATATCAAACTTGTGCGCTAATGCTGCCAGTGTTTCAACGAAGCGAGATTGCTCGTCATCGATTTCATCACAATGTACGTCGATCAGACGGTCGTATTTTTGCGCCAATTCGAACACGTAGTGCAGCGATTCAATGCCATATTCGCGTGTGAATTCAAAGTGGGGAATCGCGCCAATCACGTCCGCCCCCAATTTGACGGCTTCTTCTAGCAGCTCTTTGCCATTTGGGTAAGAGAGAATGCCTTCCTGCGGGAAGGCGACGATTTGGATGTCTACCCATTCTTTCATCTCTTCACGTACTTCTAGCATCGCTTTGAGAGCGATAAGCGTTGGATCAGAAACATCGACGTGAGTACGAACGTGTTGTACGCCGTTTGCGATCTGCCATTTTAAGGTTTGTTTTGCGCGCGCTTTCACGTCTTCAATCGACAGCATTTCTTTGCGCTCAGCCCAACGTTCAATACCCTCAAACAATGTGCCAGAGATGTTCCAGCTTGGCTCGCCAGCGGTTTGCGTTGTATCTAGGTGAATGTGTGGCTCGCAGAAAGGTGCAACCGCCATGCCGCCTTCAGCATCGATGGTGTCACCGTTGTGATTAAGCTCCACATCGTTGCTTTCAATGCGCTTGAATTGACCATCTTCAATCAAAATTTGCTGCAGACCTTCTTGTCCTTTTAGCGTTACGTTTTTGATCAGTAGTGTTGTCATGATGGTTCCTTACGCTGGCTGTGTAGCCAGTGCCTTTTTGTTGAGAATAGGATTAAGAATTAGGAAGCTAATTGCGCCGCCAAGTACAGCGTTAATCGGTACTACGCCAGGAAGGAAGTGTCCCGCACCAACGCCAATCGCTACAGCGATAATGCCAGCCCAGTTTACGCTTTGGAACTGGGCGGCTTCAAAGTTTGCGTAGCGTTTACGGTTTGTGAAGAAGTCAGCGATGATCACGCCGCCAATCGGTGGAATTGCCAACGATAAGAAGGTCAGCCAGCCAACAAAGTTATTGTAGAGCCAGAGAGCGCAAAGTGTGCCAACAAGACCGTTCGCCATCGAGATGTATTTACTTGGTAAGCCTGTGATGTTGGAAAATCCAAGACCTGATGCGTAGAGCGCGTTGTCGTTGGTCGTCCAAATGTTTAACCCAAGTACGATGATGGCAGGAATCAATAAACCTTGCGCAATCATCACTTCAGAGATGTCTGATTGACCAGTCACCGACGCACCTGCCGCGCCAAAGATAAACATTAACGAGTTACCGATGAAAAATGCCACCATGGTGATCATCACGGCGCTGCGCGGCTTTTTGCCAAAGCGTACGAAATCTGCCGTTAATGTGCCTGCACTAACAAAAGAGCCTACAACCATCGCGAGAGCCATTGAAAAGTCGAGTGGTTCGGTTGGTTGAACTTGTTGTAGTTCGCTAATACCGCCAACGCTATTTACTGCTTCTACGACAGAGTAACCGCCAAGTAGCGCAATAGCAGGAACGGCGATTGCTGACAGCACCATCAGTGCTGAGATTCCAAAGTAAACGGTCGCGGTCATGAGCAAACCGGAGACAAGGATCAAAGTATTGGTATCGATGCCCGTTGCTTTATGCACCGGAATCGCAAACATCGCGACACCAACTCCAAACCACCCAACTTGAGTACCGCCAAGAAGAGCAGAAGGAAGCCAAGAGCCTTTAGAACCAAAAGAGAAACGAGCAAGAAGGTGAGTAGAGAGACCAGTAGAAGCGCCGATGTAACCGAGGAAAGAAGTGTAAATACCGAGGATTAGGTTACCGATGAGAACAGCGAGGAAAAAATCATTAAAGGAGAGCCCAGTACCGAGAGAACCACCTGTCCACATACTTGCGGAGAAAAAAGTGAGTCCTAACATCACCATGGTTAGTGACGCCACGCCTTTTCTGGCCGTGTTGGGAACTGGTCCAAGACTGTAGTTATTGTCTCCAGCCATTATTACCTCCGCAAAGTAAAAGATTAAATTATAGCACCTGATTTTCAAGTAAACGGCGCGTATTATCGTGATGTAAATTCGATAGTCAATGATAAAATTGAAATTTAAACGTTTACTTGGTTTTGTTTGTATTTTTTATTGTTAAATAACAATAATTTGGATGGCTTTTTATAAAAATGAAAAATGTATTTTTACGTATGTTTTTATGATTTCTCGATGAGTTTTCTGTGTGAAATGAATGTTTTTTACTACTATTTGTGTTTATGGATAAAATTTATCTATAACTCTAGGTTGTTCAGTCGATTTCTATGAAAAGAAAACGATTTCGTGATGAGTTTTTTGGTTTGGGCGTTATTTATTCTTTTTTTGGTATGTTTTCTTGGTTTTATTTGGGTTAGATAGTTTATTTTTGTTGAAGTTGGTATTTTTGAAGGGTTAGCGAGGGGGTGTTTGAATTTTATAAACAGTAAACAGTCGGTTGAGGGCAAGAAAAGTACAATAGAGCTCTGTCAGAGGATAAAGGAGAGCAGTAGCCGCATAAAAAAATAGCCAACCGCAAAGAGTGCGATTGGCTTATATACATGTGAACAAAATCAAGTTCACTAACAACGTCAGTTGGCTAGGTGACCCTCGGCTTAAGAAGGGTCAATTTATATAATGCAGTTACTGTGCCAACTTTTATATGCCCGAAAATCGTGGTTTCTGTGACATACGTTGCTTAAACTTTGAATGTTTTTGCAATTTGCAAGTGCGTTATGCAATTTGTCTCTATTATGCTAATGATTGATTAATAAACAGTGGACTTTTTAGAGCATGACTAAACTCGCCGTTCCCAAAAAGGCGAAAAAACCAACCACATCTGTCACTGTCGTTAGAATAACCGAGCCTGCTAAGGCTGGATCCAATTTGAACTTATCCAGAATAATGGGTATCAACACGCCAAACAAAGCAGCGGTAATAATGTTGACGATAATGGCCAGAGCGATGGTTCCGCCTAAAACTAGCGATTGGAACCACAATCCGGCTAACCCGCCGATAATCAGTGCCCAAGCAATGCCGTTCAGAGAGCCAATACCCAGTTCATTTTTCAATAGCTTGAAACGGTTACCTGGAGTGATCTGATTAAGCGCCATCGCACGAACCATCAGAGTGAGCGTTTGGCTGCCCGCGATGCCACCCATCGATGCAACGATTGGCATGAGCACGGCCAAAGCCACCACTTGAGCAATCACATCTTCAAACAGTCCGATAGTGACAGAGGCTAAAATTGCAGTCAGCAAATTGATGCCCAACCACACGCCACGTTTTTGTGAGCTTTTTAGTACTGGCGCAAATAAGTCATCGCCTTCATCCATACCAGTACCGGCCATTAAGCGCGCTTCGTAGATTTCTCGTTGCGTACTTAATGCAAATTGCCAATCGACCTCACCAATGAGAGTTTGGTCAGCATCTGTTACGGGGAGCGCGGGTAGGGCGCTATGCTCTAACGCCTCTACCGCCTCTGGCAGTGTCATTTTGCTGTCCAACACGGTAACGGTTTCAATCTCAAGTGTTTTCAAACGCACGCCTAAATCACTTCTTAAGATCTCGTAATAGTTTACTGCGCCACGGAACTGTTTGTTTCGGTTAATCAGGTACACTTGCTGCGGCGTATCGTAGCTGTAGCGTTCCATCAACTGCTTTGCGGTTCCGACCGTAATATTGAACGGCAGCGTAATGATTTTACGCTCCGCCCAGCGACCTAGCTCATCGTCTTCATATTCATTCGCTTGGTCGTACAGCTCAAGCTCGTCTTTTTCAATTAAAGCGAGCGCTTCATTGATGATGGCCTCTGGTAACGAGTCTGCCCATTCGATCAACGATAAGTTGTCGAGTTTAGCGAGGGTGAGTTTGAGTTCGACTTCAGATAACGCATTGATGATAGAGAAACGTACATCGGCACGCATCTCTGTCAAAACGTCGATATGAAGTTCTAACGGCAATGCTCTCCATAACCGAACACGGTCTTCGATAGGGAAAGCTTCGAGGATCAGCGCAACCGCGCCGGGTTCGAGACCCGCTTCGATAGATTCATTGAGCGTTGCGACTTGATCCGATTCTTCGGCTTGGCCAATTTGTTGGATTAGAGTGGAGAGATCTTGAAACTTGCTCACCGAGCCCCCGATAGTTAATTCGTTTTCATGGATAAAGTTGTGGCGTCATACGTGACACATTAGCCAGCTAACTTTGCTTATTGACCTTATGTTCATTAACCATAGTCAATAAATCTCAATAAAGTGGGCTGTTGATGACGCAGAATAACTGCTCAAGGTACTTGAAAGTGACAGAAAAACAATAGGCTATCCACTATTGATCTTGAGATATGGTTGCACTAATCGACGAATGTTTACTTTTGCACCGATTCGAGCGGCGAGCAAATACATGCCACCAATTTTTCGGTGCAAGAATATGGCATCGGCTGGTGGGGTATGCCAATAATCTTGCTCCATACTCAGAATTGTTCCAGCTTCTCGCAGTTTTTGCGCCAGTCCGCTGGCTTTAAAGTCATAAGCTTCATCAATTAGCATGGGTTCGCATGCCATTTTGACCAAATCTAAAATCGCCATTCTCTGTTCTGGTTTGATGCTTTGGGCGAAAAAGCCTATTTGCTCTAAAGCATCGTTGAGCCCTTGTTCGTCATCGTTCACGACAGATGAAAAGGCTTGGCGATAACCGGAACTAAAACGTTCACTGTATTCGCGAGTTGCGCCAAAATCTAACAGCCCGATTTGTTTACTTTGTTCAAGATAGAGATAGTTTGCGAAGTTTGGATCGGTTTGCACCATTTTGAATTCGAACAGTTCTTTAAACAGCAGTTCCAACAAATTGTGCATTACAAAGTCGCGAGTTTCTTGGTCGTAGTTTGCAATTTTCTCTATGGGCGTCCCTTGAATGAACGCCATAGCCAGAACGGATTGGGATGACATTTCCGGGTAGATTTTTGGCACCACAAAATGCGGATGGTCTTGTAGAGCCTTTTGATATCTATAGGCAAACTGAGCTTCTCGCTCATAATTGGCTTCGTCGTGCAGCTGTTTTTTCGCCTCTTCCAACAGTCCTTTATAGTCAACAGACTCAGGGATAAGGCCAACAATTTTCAAAAGCGTACCGACATTATCGACGTCGCTGTCGATGCTCTTTCTGATACCGGGATATTGCACTTTTACTGCCAAATTATCGCCAGCATCGCTGTAGGCTTGGTGAACTTGCCCTATAGATGCACTCGCAATAGGTTTGAAGTTGAAAGCAAGAAACGCGGATTTCCACTGTTCACCAAGTGCATTTACCATCACGCTGTTGAGCTGCTTTGATGGCATTGGATCGGCGTTTGAACGCAATCTGGCTAAAATCTCGGCCAACTCCGGTTCAAGAATATCTCCGGCATCCATCGACAGCATTTGACCAAGTTTCATCGCTGCGCCGCGTAAGTGCGCCAGTTGATCGGTCAGCCGTGCAATATTTTGAGGGGTGAGCAAAAGGTCTTTCGCTTTCGGTCGGTTGCCTTTGGCGATTTGCTTGGTGCCTTCAGCAATAACATTGCCCGCGACTCTTGTTGCAAGCGAGGCAAATTTGCTGAATCTAGAAATACGGTGTGTTGGTAGGTTTCTTTCCTTTCCCGACATAACTCTCTCCTATTGCTCATGGTTTGTTATACGGGAAATTGAAGCTTTTGGATACAAAGTTACGAGCACCGCTGGCAGGACCAGCGATGATTTAGGAGATTGGATGAAAGTTGCTATTGAGAGCGTTAGCAAAAATGAGAGTGTTAGCAACAGGAGCTCTTAGCTGAGTTTCTCCGAAGCGTACCAGCGGTTAGGATAGGCGCTGCTGTAGTCGGGTTCTTCGATGCCTTCATACAAATCCGAACATGGTTCAAGAGGCCCCACGACGGTTCGATATGGCAGTACCCCCGCCCAAACCGGAATATCCATATCTTGCGCGTCGTCGTTGACACCAAAACGACTGATTTTTACCGATGCTTCCTCTAAAGAAATACGCAGAAGCATGGTGGCGCTGAGCTCTTTCTCGTTACTCAAACGGACATGCTCTGTTCTTCCCGGCGCGATTTGTTCGAGAAAGTGATTCAGTAAACGATCTTTTTCCTGATTGTCTTCAACAGTTTCAAACTGACCAAACACAACCGCACTGTGATAATGCGCGCTGTGGTGAAATGCGGAACGCGCCAATACCCAACCATCAAACAAGGTGAAGGTGAGACATGTCGGTTGGCCTTGTTTGAGGGAGCGTAACAGTCGGCTGTTATTTGCGCCGTGGATGTATACAAAATCATCGACGCGCCAAGCTAACATAGGGATAACCACTGGCCCTGACTCGTTGGTGATTGCAATATGGGCAATTAGGCTTTCATCAATAATCATGTGCAGCTTTTCAACTTCAGTCACCGCTTTATGAGCGCCTTTTTTGATTTCTGTTCTTTTTGTATTCGATAGCATGGTGGTCTCCCTAACCAACTCACAGTAATGAGAAATAGTCATTTTTTTCCTAAGCGTGTCGTTGCAATGTAGCGTTTAACTGGTAGCTTAGAGAGAGCCACTTTTAAACTATGGATGGATCCAATTTGTCGTTAATCGATGTGGGTGATTTGTGCGTAAAAACAGGCAGCGGTACGCGCCAGCAGTCTGTATTTTTTGCAATAAGGGATAAGATTGTTCGAGGGCTTTGGCCCAAGAACGGCAAGCTACCGTCGACTCGTAAACTGGCACAAGAGTTGAACCTTAGCCGCAACACGGTGATTTCTGCCTACGAACAGTTAGTTGCTGAAGGGTACTTGGTCAGCCAGCGTGGTTCAGGCTTTTTTGTTGCTGTTGAGTTGCCAGAACAATACTTACCTGAAAAGTTGCCAACTCAAGCTGCCAACCTTCCGCCAGCAGCGTTGGATGTGAATGCCAGTTTCGCGCCTGGTGTACCCGATTTATCGCTTTTTCCAACCGCTTTATGGCAAAAATATCTCAATCGTCACTTATCCCGTACGTGTCTGCTAGGCAATCAAGACATTCAAGGTAGCTGGGAGCTTCGATGCGCTTTGTCGGATTACTTAGCGTCGAGCCGTTCAGTGAACTGCACGCCTAGTCGAATCATCATCACGTCAGGCGCGCAGCAAGCGTTGTGTATCGCCACCATGGCAACATTAACGTCAGGAAGTAGAGTGCTAATGGAACAGCCAGGTTATGCGCAGATGCGCAAGTTGATCCTGTTTCAGCAATATCAATTTGAACCGTTGTTCGTAAGACAAAAAGTGGGTTTTGATATTGATTCCGTCACGCAAAGTACTGCAGATGCACTCTATATCACGCCAAGTAACCAATATCCGATGGGGACGACTTTAAACACTGAGCGGCGAGCACAAATCATTGAGTGGGCATCGAACCAAGAGGCTTGGATTCTTGAAGATGACTACGACAGTGAATTCCAATTTGCACATCGTCCATACACCAGTTTGCAAGGGTTAGCCGCACAAATGGGCCGAGACGAGCGAGTGTTATACATCGGCTCTTTTAGTAAAGTCATGTTTAATGGTTTGAGGCTTGGCTATCTCGTTGTGCCTGAATCGCTGGTAGATAAATGTTTGATGGTGAAAGACGCACTTAGTGGTGACACACCAAGTCATATTCAAGCCGCGATGGCAGACTTTATCTCAGAAGGAAGCTTGCTGCGACATATTCGTAAAATGAGGCGAGTGTACAAGTCGAAGCACGAACAAGTCTGTTTCTCTATTCAGCATTATTTTGGTGACAAAGTTCGAGTTATTAGCCAAGCGGCGGGGTTGCACGTTACGTTGAGCTGGCAACAAGGGATTGATGAAAACACGTGGACGCAACGAGCCAAAAAGGCGGGCATCGTGATGCGCCCAGTCAGTTTTTATGAGCATCCCGATTTTAAAGCACGAGATTGGCAGGGTGTCGTGATCGGATATGGGAATGTTCGTCTTGATAACATTGACCCGTTGATTAAACGCCTCTTTGAGCTATTTGACGTCTGAAGTTATTCGACAATGCTCGAGTGTCGTTTTTGTCGCCATTGTTTCCACGGCAGAGAGAGCAGCGCAAAAATGCCAATGGCGTAAAGCATAGACCAACCTAAACAGATGAACACGCCTGTACATAACACTAAAGAAATCGCCGCGAGGGCTTTTCCTAGTCCGTGCAGCAATTTGTATGCAGCTAGCATTGCCAATAGATAAACCAAAACAAAAATACTGTTGGCCAGCTTTAGGAAAAACTCTAAATCGAGTTTGGATAACGACCCAATCACACAAGACGCAAGTAGCACCGCACCGACTAAAACCGTTGCTGACGAAGGTACGCCTCTACGCGAAATTTTAGCCAGTGGACTGTTTGGACGATGTTCGCGCGCTTGAGCCAAAACCATTCTTGATAGGCTTTGGGTGTATAAGTTAACGCTGGCAAAGCACGCAGAAAATCCAATGATACTGATGAGCCACTTTGCGCTATCTCCCAATAAATGGGCGCTTAACCAAGGGATGGAAGCATTATCGAATTGTGCGCTGCCATAAGCACCAAACTTTAAGATGACAACAGAACAAGCCCAGTAAGTTGCACCAGCAACAAAACAGCCGACGATAATCGCGATTGGGAAGTCTCGTTGCGGATTCTTGAACTCTTCGCCCATGTGAGCGAAGGCTTCGATGCCAACAAAGCACCAGAACATCACACCAAGTGCTGCGGTGATCGGCCAAATGGACTCTGTTGTGAGAGTCGGCATTGAAAGATCTGCGCTATTGATTTCGCCTTTAAACAAAAATGCACCAACCAAAGCAAAAACACTCAATGCGATGATGGTTTGCAAGCGCCCTGATGATTTGGTGCCCAATAGGTTGACCAAGATGAGCAGAAAAACCGTCAATACTTGCGCAAATAAGTGGTTGTTGATTGGAGTAGGAAGCAGTTGTTGAAGAAAACCTGCTGCAAGAGCAATCGCGGCAGGCACGCCAACGGGAATCACACTGACAAATAGCCAAGCCACGCTGCTTTCCAATCTCGAGTTAAAAGCTTGACGCACAAAAAATGCCGTGCCGCCAGCATTCGGGTAGCGCTTACCAAGTTGGGCAAAAGTCAGCGCAATTGGACAAATCGCGATGAATAAAAGGACCCAAGCCCACAAAGAAAAATGGCCAGCGATTCCTGCCGCGATAGCGGGAATCATAAACAAGCCTGTTCCCATCAAGGTTGTGGACAACTGGGCGATACCGGAGATAAGAGAGATGTCTTTTTTTAGCTGTTCCATGCGTTTCTCGGAGGTTTTATTTAAGTGCGCGTTCCATGCTGCGCCTTAATTGGACTTTGGGTTGAAGATAGAATATCTGAACTCCAAAAAACAAAATGCGCTTGTTCACCGTCAATATGACGGTTGTTTTAAATAAATCCAACAAAATGTTGGTTTCTTATGCATTTAGAATCGGTATAGAATAAGAAAATTAAGGGACGCTTGGTATATTTATGGACAAATTTGATCACAAGATCATTGATATCCTCCGGCATAACGCGCGGTTGTCGGTCACCGAGATTGCGGAGAAGGTCAATTTATCTCGCTCAGCCGTCACGGCTCGTATTCGCAAGTTAGAAAATGACAAAGTCATCTTAGGTTATCACGCTGAAATTGCGCCTCCAGAGGGGGATTCGATCTGTGCCTACTTCGCATTGAAATTCGACACATCCATATCATCTTACTACTGTGAATCCTATGCTGATGAGTTGTATAAAATTGATGGTGTGAAATGGTGCCATGCAATCAGCGGTGAAACTGACATGATGGTATTTGTGGAAGTCCCTAACATGAATCGGCTCAATGAAATCCGAGATCAAATTCAACGCTTTCCTGAACTGCGTCATTTGATGACGCATACGGTTCTGACCGAGTTTTTTAATACGACCGGAAACAAGTTCGTAAAGTGAAGCATCAAGTGGGTCGAGTATGTTAAACAACGTCAATTTAAATCTGCTGAGGTCGTTGCATGTGCTGCTTGAGGAATGTCATGTAAGCCGCACTGCTGAGCGCTTGCACGTGACTCAATCTGCGGTCAGCCGCCAATTAGCCCAGCTTAGAGAGCTTTGTGGCGATCCGTTGCTTGTCCGTCAGGGGAACTTGCTCATACCCACACCTCGAGCGTTAGCGTTAAAAGCTAAACTTGATGATTTGCTGTCTGAGTTTGATCATCTGCTTGATGATAAACCGTTCGAACCGGCAGATTGGCAAGGTGAGTTAGTTGTCGCGTCTAGTGACTATGTTGCTCAGTACGTTCTTCCAGATATCGCTTCCCATTTAAGCCAACTCGCGCCGCAACTGGATATGGCTTATCGCTTATGGCAACCAGATTTTCTCGATAAGTTGCATGAACTGGGTATCCACATCGCATCGTCCATGTACCCTTCAAAACCAGAAGGCGTTTCAAGCGTGAACATTGGTTCTGATACCTCGGTGTGTTTGATGAAAGCGTCACACCCGCTAGCGAGTTATAAAGAGCTGACGGTGGATGCTTTACTCAGTTATTCGCACATAAAAGTTACGGGTGGCGGCGATAAAGATTCAAGCACCGACACGGTTTTAAAAGAGATGGGGTTGGCGCGACATATCACATTTAAAGTCCCATTTTTCTCGGCGGCGGTTAATCGTCTAGTCTCAAGTGAACATTTGATGGTCGTCCCTGAGCATATCGCGGTGAACCTCGCTAAGCATTGGAGTTTGGCACATAAACCTCTGCCATTTGATACTCAAATCCATCAATACTGGCTGATGTGGCATCCAAAGTACGATAACGATCCTGCGCATCGTTGGATACGGGAAACGATGCAAAGCGTTATGCAGCAATCAGAATACTCTATTCACTAGGATATGAGTTTCAATCATGACTTTCATGATTAACTTTGATTTCAGTTTATATCACCTCTATTGATAAATTAACGTCAAAGAGGGGAGATTTTTATGACACTAACAGTTTGGTTATCACTTTTTACAGTCTGTTTATTAGGGGCTATGTCGCCAGGGCCTAGCTTAGCGATCGTTGCTAAACATGCTTTGGCTGGTGGACGAATGAATGGTTTGGCAACGGCATGGGCGCATGCTTTTGGGATCGGGATTTATGCGTTTATCACGTTGATCGGTCTTGCGGTTGTGCTGCAGCAGAGCCCAATGCTGTTCAAAACCATCAGTTTAGCGGGCGCAGCTTATTTGGCTTACTTAGGTTTTAACGCGCTGCGATCCAAAGGTGGAGTGGCCGCCAAGTTGGAATCTGGTGAGGAAACGACCGTACTTCAATCTGCTAGAGAAGGTTTCCTTATCTCTATTCTAAGTCCTAAAATCGCACTGTTCTTTATTGCTTTGTTTAGCCAGTTTGTCGCGCTTGGAAATGATCTGAGTAACCAAATGATCATTGTTGCGACACCTTTTGTTGTCGATGGCTTGTGGTACACCTTTATCACGTTGGTGTTATCAAGCTCCAGAGTGGTCGATAAAATTCGCTCCAAAGCAGTTCTCATTGACCGACTATCTGGCGTTGTACTTATGCTCTTAGCACTAAGAGTGGTGGTTACGGTTTAGGACTTTCAAGACGCTCGATATAACAAACCCAAAGGCAGCCAATGAGCTGCCTTTTTTGCAAACGCACTTCGCAAAAAAAACACCCAGCTTGTGGGGCAAGTCTGGGTGTAAGCAAGAAGTTTCTCAGGAACATTAGGGGGAAGAGAAACACAGTAATTTCGTTATCGGCGAACCTCTTCAAATTCACCTTCGATGGCATCGGCTTTGCCAGTATTAAACTCATACTCTTCATGCATTTCTTTTTGCATTTTCCGTACGCGTTTTTCAATTCGTTTACCTGTGATCAGGGCTGCGATGGTCAATGGAATCGCCATGATTAGGCTAAATACTAATGCGAAAAAGCCAGTAATCAGTGCCAGTGCAGTAACAATAATTCGATTCATATTCATGACCTCTTTTCAATCTATGTGTTCAGATTAACGCTGCGAACATGAACAAAACATGAATGGTTCTGTTTGCTTTGTCCGGAGATTGTCAAATGATACGAACGAAAAAGCGCCTGAGGGTCATCAGGCGCATAAACGGGGAATCAATATTAGTACTGCGCAAAGCGCTTATTATCAGAACAAATGTTGGGTTATTGCTCGTTACCCATTGTGGTTAACGTTGTGGAGCAAAGTTCACCTATCGAGGGAATGTTTGATAACGAACGCCCATCATTTGTTCCATACAGTGCACAACTTGGCAGCTGTATCCGAATTCGTTGTCGTACCAAATGTACAGTACGCAACGCTTGTCTTGTGCGATAGTCGCTTGACCATCTACAACGCCAGCATGGCGAGAGCCCACTAAGTCTGTAGAAACGATTTCAGTTGAATCTGTGTAATCAATCTGCGCTGAAAGCTCAGAGTTGAGAGCCATTTCGCGTAGGTAATCGTTCAGAGAGTCGCGATCAACATCTGTGCCTAGGTTAAGGTTTGCAACCGCCATTGATACGTTTGGCGTAGGTACACGAATTGCGTTACCTGTTAGCTTACCAGCTAGCTCTGGCAGTGCTTTTGCTACTGCTTTAGCTGCGCCAGTTGAAGTTAGAACCATATTCAAAGATGCACTGCGACCGCGACGGTCACCTGAGTGGAAGTTATCGATCAGGTTTTGGTCATTCGTGTAAGAGTGAACGGTTTCAATATGGCCCGAAAGTACGCCGTATTTGTCGTTTAATGCTTTTAGAACTGGTGTGATTGCGTTGGTGGTACAGCTCGCTGCAGAGATGATGGTGTCATCTTCTTGAATCACAGATTCGTTAACGCCGAATACAACGTTCTTGATGTCGCCTTTACCCGGAGCCGTTAGTAGTACTTTCTCTGCGCCTTTACATGCTAAGTGTTGGCTCAGACCTTCAGAATCACGCCACACACCTGTGTTATCAACAACAAGTGCATTGTTGATGCCGTACACAGAGTAATCTACATCACTAGGATTGTTTGCGTAGATGATTTGAATGTAGTTTCCGTTAACGATAAGCGCTTTGCGCTCTTCATCAATCACGATGCTGCCGTTAAATTGACCGTGTACAGAATCACGACGAAGTAGGCTAGCTCGTTTTTCTAAATCACCTTTCTTACCGCCACGAACAACAATTGCGCGCAGTCGAAGTGGGTAACCTGGGCCACTCTTTTCAATAAGAAGACGAGTCAGTAGGCGACCAATACGACCAAAACCGTAAAGCACAACATCGCGAGCGGCTAGAGAAGAGTCGGCATCACGCGCACCTTGAAGTGCAGTTTGTAGGAAATCGTTTAGTGCTGCTGTATCTTCGTGCTCATTCCAATACTTAGTTGCCAGTTGACCAACATCAACGCGGCATGAAGAAATGCTCATTTCGCACAATGCTTGGATGATCGGCATTGTGTGCTCTAGAGAAAGAGGGTTTCCAGTGTATCGTCTTGCTACGCGGTGAGTTTTGAGAATGTCGATAGTAGTGGCGTTGATAAGCGTCTTACCAAACAGAACCACTTCGATTCCTTTTTGACGATATAGCTTACCAATAAGAGGGGAGATAGATTCAGCAATCGTTTGGCTCGTTTGCCAGTCTTGGAGATATTTCTCTGGACTCATTGTTGTATTGGACCTTTCACGTTTTGAGGGCTAACCATACTCTCTACTGTTACCTCAACGGTAGAGTGTGGAGTTTGGTGGGTTATGTAATCGGGTTGTAATAATTATGTGTGCGAATTCTAAGGTGAGAGTTCTTATTCTGCTAGGAAAATTAATACCAGTTAAAACTGCTAAGTAGGGCATTATTTCTGGTTGATTAATGTGACTAAAGCGGGGTGTTTGTACTATTGACTTTTAATAACTTGCTGACTTTTTTTGTAACGATAACGAATAGCTTCAAAATCTAAATGTAAATAGCCTCGATTCTTTTCTAGATTAATGTGATCTCACTCGATAAGACAACGGGAGTGGTAAACATTCAAATGATAAATGTCTGTTTTACATTTTGCTGCTTAGGTATGACTTGGATTTGAGCGTTTAGGTCATTTTTTGATGATCAAAAAACTTGCTTTGAATCACAGTTTAAAACAGGCACCTAAACCCGCCGTAACCCTATATCCCTAGTGTTACTAGGTGAAATGAGGGTGTTTTTTAACTCATCAATATCCATTATTAATGTGTGAAACTAGTCTAGTATTAAATCAGTAGGCGTTCGTAACACATGGAAAGATGGATGCTGAGATTATCAATCAAAACACGTTTAGCGTTGTTAGCGTTATTACCCGCAGTGGTGATCGTTGCTTTTGCGATCCACCAGTTTTATGCCAATTCGGTGCGAGTCGATCACCTCAATCAAACCGTAAGCAACATACAGGGATTCCAGCTGATATCTCAGGCTTCGCACTTTATCTACAGCATGGAAAAAGACAGACGCCAATACGGTCAGGAAACGCCTTTAAGCATCGAAGTGGATGTCCAAAATAATGTGGTGCTCTCCATGCATCATAAATTTTCCACTAATCCACACACTTCCGAGTACGCCGATGATTTAAAAGAAGCGATGCTTGGTATGGTGTCTGGGGATCTTACCAACACGGATGAAGTGGGTGATTGGGCGTTTCAGTTGCTGCAAGAAATGTCGCTTTCTTTGCTACAAAACTATCAGCTGTATGGAAATAGCGATGGGCACGCTATGCAGAACTTTATTGCTTACCTTGCTCAATTATCTTATTGGACGCAAAAAGAGGCTTGGCTGACCTACCGTTTAGTGATGGATCCAGATGCGAAGCTGAACCAAAGCGTTTTTTTTCAAACCATTGATCGTCAGCAGCAAAATCTAGATGCATTTTTGCATTTGGGGGCATCTTATGCGCATGTCGATAAACTGCTTGGCCTTTTCAGCTCCCCCCGCTATCAACGTAATTTGGAATCAAGAGCGAGGCTGATGAATGGCGACATGCCACGCAGCGATTATGCGGCTTACCTTGACGAACTCGATTTTCGGGTTCAGCGATTGCAAATGATGATTGAAGGATTTACTCGTCAAGCTGAGCAATCCCTACTTACTCAAGTCAATGAGCAAAAACGAAATGTATTGCTCATTACCTGTGGTGTTGCGGTAGTTCTTCTCTTGCTTGGCTGGCTGGGGGTTGCCACTTGGTATCGTGTTAACAGCAAGATTGGCGCGATCATTCATGCTCTTAATGCCCTTGTTAATGAGGAAGAAAAAGAGAAAAAAGTCGCAGTCGATGGTAGTGACGAGTTCACTCTCTTTGCGCAGCAAGTCAATCGTGTGGTGGAAGAAAAGCAAAGGCAAACTCACGAAATACTGCACGCCAAAGAGTCGGCAGTGGCAGCCAATAGAGCAAAATCTGTATTTCTTGCCAACATGTCCCATGAGATTCGAACGCCGTTGAATGGCATCATGGGGATGACTGAAATTTTGTCGCAAAGTGAGCTATCACCTCATCAGCAAGAAGTCGTGGATGACATCGATACCTCTTCTCAAACTTTGCTTGCACTGCTAAATGATATTCTAGATCTGTCTAAGATCGAGTCGGGGCGCCTCGAATTGTCGTTGGTTGAAGCTGACATTCGCGAAGTCGTTTATCAATCGGTGATTTTGTTTCAATCTAAAGCTACGTCTAAAAAGCTTGAGCTCGATATTTCATTGGATGAAAACATTCCGGCTCGCGTGATGGTCGATGATCATCGCATCAAACAGATCATTACTAATCTGGTTTCCAATGCCGTTAAGTTTACTGAACAAGGCTATATCTCAGTCGACGTTAGCTACGAAGAAGCGTTAGAGCAAGGGCGAGGTTCGCTAACATTTCTTATCAAGGATTCGGGCATCGGTATCGAAAGGGACAAACTGGCGACCATTTTTGAGCCGTTTACTCAGGAAGACGAAGGCGTTTCGAGACAGTTTGGCGGAACAGGGCTAGGGCTTGCGATTTGTCGCCAACTAGTGTCGATGATGGGAGGCAAGCTAGTGGCAACCTCGACCAAGGGGGTGGGCACATGCTTTGGTTTTTCAATAGAAGTAGAGGCGTTACCTCTCTTTGGTTGGCATTCCGATGTGGTCAAAAGAGGGCTCTTTATATGTGATAACTATGCTTATGCAGAGCAAATTGTCCAAGAGTGTCGTTTAGCTCAAATTAAGCTGGTAGGCGTTAACTCACTTTCGGAAGCAAAAGCGCTAGATGAAGATTTCGATGTCATTTTCTTATGTAATGACGGTCAGATGGATATCGATGGCTGTTTGAGTGAACTGGCTGAAGTTTATGATGTTCGTCGAGTAGTAGTGTGCCAGCACCATTTGACGAGTTCTTACACAAACGCGGAAAACGTGCATGCCGTGTTGACTCAACCATTCTTGGGTAATCGATTCAAACATGCCATCGAAGAGCTAGCTAAGCTCGAAAAGAATACATTGCGTGACAATGTCACAAATATTGCATCTCGCGCTGAATCTAAAATATCTCGAACTCATCGAAGAATATTGATTGCTGAAGACAATCTAATGAACCAAAAAATCGCAAGCTTTTTCTTAGATAAAGCAGGGTACGACTACTTAATTACGAGTAACGGGCAAGAAGCGCTGGATGCCATCACCAAAGGTGAGCAGTTTGACGCCATTTTGATGGATTGTATGATGCCGGTGATGGACGGCCTAACCGCGACAAAAGAGATTCGCCGTTGGGAAAAGAAAGTGGGCTGCAAGAAAACAACCATCATTGCTTTGACCGCGAGTGTGTTGGAAGAGGACATTCACAATTGTTTTGCTGCGGGTATGGATGCGTATTTGCCAAAGCCGTATAAATCTAACCAGTTATTTGAGTTGTTTAATGAACTAAAGCTTGCTTAAATCGCACTGATAAGCCGAATTCATTACGGCTTTTTAGAACGAATATAAAGGAAGTGACATGTTTAAACTCGCTGTTATCGGGACTAACTGGATTTCGCAACAATTTGTTGAAGCGGCAATCCAAACCAAGCAGTTTTGCCTTAAAGCTGTGTATTCGAGAGATATAGAAAAAGCACGTTTGTTTGGCACGCCTTATGATGCAGATACTTATTACGACAGCCTAGAAGCATTAGGTCAGGATGCAGACATTGATGCGGTGTACATCGCCAGTCCGAATTCGCTTCATGCTCCTCAAGCCATTCAAATGTTAAAAGCGGGCAAGCACGTCATTTGTGAAAAGCCAATGGCTTCGAACTATGCATTGGCACAACAGATGTTTGCCTGTGCTGAGGAAAACAACGTTGTGTTGTTTGAAGCGTTTATGTCGCCTTACACACCAAACTTCCAAGTATTGAAAGAGAGCTTACCGTCTATCGCTCCGTTACGACATGCGACGATCAGCTATTGCCAGTATTCATCGAGATACCAAAAATACCTAAATGGAGAAAATCCAAACACATTCAATCCTGCGTTCTCCAATGGCTCCATCATGGACATCGGTTATTACTGCGTGGGTTCTGCGATTGAGTTGTTTGGTGAGCCGAACTCCGTTCAAGCCAGTGCGCATGTGCTTCCATCTGGCGTTGACGGATGCGGCAGCGTAACGCTGGCTTATGATGGCTTTAACGTAAATCTTCTGCACTCGAAAGTCAGTGATTCTCTTATCCCAAGCGAGTTTCAAGGTGAGCAAGGCAGTGTGTTGGTCGATATGATCGCCACAGGCCGTGGTGTAGAGCGTATTCTTCGTGGTGAAGAAAAAGAGACCCTAACTTTGCCTCAAACCGAGAATCATATGTTCTACGAAGCAGAAGCATTTGCGAAGCAGTTAAAGCTTGGTGTGATGGATGAACAAATGAAACAACGTTCGTTGACCGTTGCAAAAGTATTGACTGAAGTACGCAAACAAACTGGCGTAGTATTCCCTGCTGACCAGTAAACTTGTGCATGGTATAGCCAAAAGCTGATAGTAAGAAGCCCTCAGTTGAGGGCTTCTTTGTTAATACTAAAACTTAGGCTGTAGCTTGCTTTATCGCAAGTTTGTGTATGGTTTTACGGTAAGTAAGGTAAGCAGAAATACCCGCCATAATATTACCCACACACGCACCAAACAGCAGACCTCTGATACCGCCCAGTTGTGCACCCAGCCATAGGCAAGGTAGGAAGAAAACAAACAAGCGTAATGCCGAAATGGTTAATGCTGTGTACGATTTCCCTAGCGCATTGCAAATCGACACCATCAGCATACAAACGCCAAGAGAGCCCAAACTTATCGGCACAATCATTAGATGCATGTGGAGCACTTGTTCTACTTGGGTATCACTTGTCATTAACAATGCGAGCGGGTTTGCAAGCAAGAAGGTAATCGCTGCAATCAAAAGCTGGAAGCCAAGAATGAACTTAACCGCTATTCCAACCAGAGATTGAATGTCTCGATAGTTCTTTGCGCCTAACAAGCGCCCCACCATTGGAGGCATCGACATGGTCAGTGCCAATACAGACACAATGGCAAAAAACTCGTAACGTGAGCCTAGCGCCCAAGCAGCGACTGCGGCAGTTCCAAAGCTGGCAAGCAACTTGGTCGCTAACATTGAAGAGAGCGGCGGCAGCAATTGACTGACCATGGCTGGCCCCATGATGTTACCTATCGAAGAGACGCTTTTCATCACATTCAGATCTTGCCATTGCGTTGTAGCCCAGTGGTTGCGCTTCACTCTTGGCGCAACGACAAGGATACCAAACCCAAATGCAACTAAAGTTGCCAACGCTGCACCATTAATGCCGAGATCGAGCGTGAAAATGAACAGCGGGTCTAATACCAAGTTCACACCACTTGTCACCATCATCATCGTGCCCGGAAGCATAGTGTTGCCATTGGCACGACAAATACTGTAGTAAAAATAAAGGACTGCACCAGCCCATGAACTCAGCAGCCACCAAGGCCAGTAACTATCTGTGATAGGCATAACAGTTTCTGGCGCGCTGAGCAGAGATAAAATCGGGTAACGCAGCAGCCAAATTAAGAGGCCGAATACCGCAACACCGATTGAACCAATCATTAAGACCAATCCGCCAAGTTGTTTGGCATAGTGAGCATCATTCGCGCCCAAGGCTTTAGAGATCACTGCGGTAGTCGCGATGCCTAAGCCTACTTGAATGCCGATAATGACCATTTGAAGCGGTAGGGTGAAACCTTGAGCGGCAAGCGGCAAAACGCCAAGCTGACCGATAAATGCACTGTCGACAAGCTGAAAACTCATTAAAGACAACACACCAAACAGCATTGGCCATGTCATCGTAAACAGTTGTTTTGCTAACGTAGGTTGTGCGTTAGTAGAAGTTGAAGGCATAGAAATTAGAGTGTGTTGGGATTCGAGAATGGTTTTATTGTACACACTGGACTACAAAGTGACAAAAAGAAACCCCGAGTAAGGAATGCTCACTCGGGGTTTAAAACTTGAACTAATTGGGCTTATTTTTTGCCGCTAGTTTGCTTGTCTTCTTCAGTCAGTTCGCGAATGCGACGGCTGATGTCACGACGTGCTTTAGAAATCTCTGCACTTTTGATGATGTGATCATCAACGCGGTCTTCGTAGTCAGCTTTCATGTTTTTGATGATAGCGACGATTTCATCGTGAGACATTTCTGGTTTGATGTAGTCTAGTAGGTTTTCTAGAAGGTCTACACGTTTACGGTTATCACGAACTTTCTTTTCGTTATCAAGTAGCTCACGTTTTAGTTTGTTTTTACGACGAGCTTGGTTAACGATTTCAAATACGCTACTCATGGTTCCCTTTCCTAATTTGTGAATATCTGCCTCGATTAAAGCACAACATCCCGTGGCATAACAGTCTTTAGATCAATCACAATGCAGAGTTGACCAAATCTCAACCAATTCTCATATCTCGCTGACAAACTGCCCTTTGGTGGGAGCACTAGAGGGCAGTGAAGATGAAAAAATTTGCACCATGAACGGGTTATTGAGGGGGTACGGATGCGTCTTTCTGCGACGGTTATTGTCGATAAGTGGATAGCATTTTGCATTTATGAACAAATCGATACGTTGTCATGGCGAGATCTTCGCTATATCATCAGCGTCATTAAATGAAAAATGATGAAACTTGATATGGACTCTGGTAACACTGCGGAGCAAGCCGACAGTCAAGATAATGAGAAAGTCACCAGCTCTTTGGCTGAAAAGTTAAAAGCGGCGTACATTGAAGAGAGAAGCCAACTTGAAATCACGGAAGTCGAACTGAATCGTTCGAAAATCATGATGATTGATGAAGACGGCAATATGAGAAAAGTGCCGATTCTCTCGGAGCATTGAGACCGACCCCGATTCGCGATGGGTGCTAGGTCTTTGCGCTATGCTTTAGCCTGGCACCTATACCTAAACAGCTTCAAGTCGTGCAGCGTTTTGAATCGACGGTGCAAAGTAGACTTAAAAGACTTAGATGCGGTTTAGGTATAAATTCAAATGCAAAAATAATAAGGAAATGCATTATGAAAGTTGAGCTAACGGCAATTGAAGCACGAGTAATTGGTTGCTTGATTGAAAAAGAAGTGACCACCCCCGACCAATATCCCCTCAGTTTGAACGCGTTGACCAACGCATGTAACCAAAAAAGCAACCGTGAGCCTGTGATGGCATTGTCAGAATCTGACGTCCTTGATGCTGTTGATGCGTTGATTGAGCGTCGACTTGTCAGCGATGAGAGCGCTTTCAATAGCCGTGTTAGCAAGTACCAACATCGTTTTTGCAACACCGAGTTTGGCGATCTTAAATTGTCGGATCAAGAGAAGGGCATCATCTGTTGCATGTTACTGCGCGGAGCGCAAACGCCAGGCGAGATCCGCACTCGAACCAACCGCCTTGCCACTTTCCACGATGTAAAAGAAGTAGAAGCTGTACTTGAGCATCTTGCTAGCGAAGAGAAAGGCCCGTTTGTGGTGAAGTTACCTCGTGAAGCTGGTAAGCGTGAATCTCGTTACATGCACTTGTTCTGTGGTGAAGTCGATGTGTCAGCAATGGCTGTGGCAGTTCCGGCTACTTCATCAAGCTCAGAACGTGTCGCTCAGTTAGAGCAAGAAGTTGCCGAGTTAAGAGAAGAACTCGATGCATTGAAAGCGCAGGTAGAATCTCTACTTTCATGAGTGAAAGTGTTGAGCAGTACTGGAGCGTTTATCTGATCCGCAATAACCGTAATGCACTGTATTGCGGTGTTACCAATGACATCGAAAGGCGATTTAAACAGCACCAACTTGGCAAAGGCGCTAAAGCGCTCAAGGGTAAAGGGCCTCTTGTTTTAGAGTGGTCGACTAGTTTCGACTCAAAAGTAACAGCAATGCGCGCTGAGTATTTCATCAAACAACTAACCAAGAGCAAGAAAGAGCAGTTGGTTGAACTCAAAGCTTTGATTGCCGTGGATGACAATCAGCAAGTGATGTTTGAGTCTTGCTCTCAAAGTTAACGGTTCATCGTGACCGTTTGAGTGCCTGTTTTTCGGATTCTTAAATTTCAATTGTCTTTTATAAGCCGCCAACATTGGCGGCTTATTTATATTTATTGATACAGCTGACTAATACGGCCGAGCCCGATACATCCAAGCTTCTTGAGATAAAAGCAGAATACCATATGGACTTTGGGTATATCATGTATGGCTATTCTGACGCATAATGGCCCGATGTTCTGTTCCAAGTAGACAAATTTACTATTGAAACAAACACTCAGTGGAAGGTAGATTACAAGAGTAAAGGATGACTCGGCTAGGTCAAAAACAGAGCTGAAGTAGGCTCAATAAAAAAGCTAAAAGAGCAATAAATGAATAAAGCGTTAGTATTGTCCCTGATTTCAATTGCCAGCATGTCTCCGGCTTCACAAGCCTCTCAGGTTCTTAACGGCTACTGGGCGTATCAAGAATTCTTAAATGAATTTCCAGAACAGAAACACTTAACGGATGCTCTGGCTGCGGCCGTGAGAGACGATCCTGTGCCTATTGCCCCTGAAAAAAGACACCCATTAAAAATCTCCGTTGTTTATCCAGGGCAGCAGATTTCTGATTACTGGATAAGAAACATCGACGCGTTTGAGAAGCGCTTAGATAAACTCAATATTGATTACCAAATCAATCAAGTGTTTACGCGACCGAACGCCGATATCAAACAACAAAGCCTTTCTTTGATGGAAGCACTAAAAAGCAATTCCGACTACTTAATTTTTACACTCGATACGACCCGACATCGTAAGTTTGTTGAACATGTTTTAGATTCCACCAAAACCAAACTTATCCTGCAAAATATCACGACGCCAGTTCGTGAATGGGAAACTCGACAGCCTTTTATGTACGTCGGCTTCGATCACGCTGAAGGCAGTCGCGAACTCGCTGTGGAGTTTGGCAAGCAGTTCCCGAAAAATACCCATTACAGCGTTTTGTACTTCTCTGAAGGCTACATTAGCGATATCCGTGGTAACACATTCATTCATCAAGTGAACCAAGACAGTCAGTTTGAACTACAATCTGCTTACTATACAAAAGCGACAAAACAGTCCGGGTATGAAGCAGCAAAAGCCAGCTTGAAAAAGTACCCAGATGTCGAGTTCATTTATGCTTGTTCTACCGACGTTGCGTTAGGTGCCGTCGAAGCACTGTCTGAACTTGGCCGTGAAGACGTTATGATTAATGGCTGGGGCGGTGGTTCTGCTGAGCTAGACGCTATCTTAAAAGGGGAGTTAGATATCACCGTCATGCGTATGAATGATGATACTGGCATTGCGATGGCAGAGGCGATCAAATGGGATTTGGAAGGTAAACCTGTACCAACGGTGTACTCTGGGGACTTCGAAGTTGTGACCAAATCAGATTCCCCTGAGCGAATTGAAGCTCTCAGAAAACGTGCATTTAGATACTCAGATAATTGATGACAATTACATCAAAGCTAAAAAAGCGTCGCTCGCTGTCGACGCTTATAACTAAAATTATTATTCTCGTTCTTGCTCCGATCATTTTAGGCATTTTCGTTCAGAGTTATTACTTCTCCAAACAGATCATTTGGCAGGAGGTCGACCGAACCAAGCAGCAAACGTCTGCGTTGATTCTGAATATTTTTGAAAGTCATTTTGCAGCGATTCAGATCCATCACGACAGCAATTCGAAAAGTGATGTGATTTTGGATTTTTACTCGGAGCGAAATGAAGAAGCCTTAAATTACTTCTTTCTCAGCATTGATCAGAGTGATCCTTCGCACACACCTGAATTTCGTTTTCTCACCGACCATCAAGGTATTATTTGGGACGATGGGAACGCGCATTTTTATGGCATCAACGATTCAATGCTGGACGGCCTGACTAGCAAAGTTACGTTCAGTAATAATTGGTATTACGTCACATCAATCACGTCAATGGGTGCTCGTCACTTGTTGCTACGCCGTGTTCCTGTGTTAGAGCCGAAAACGGGCGAAGTGATGGGGTATTCGTACAACGCGGTCGTCTTGGATAATAACTTCGCCTTGATGGAAAAGTTAAAAAACGAAGGCAACGTCGACAATGTTGTGCTGGTGGCGAACGACATTCCTGTAGCAAGTTCACTGGCGGGGGATGAGTCATACAAAATCTTCGATGTGTTGAAACGCAAAGAGACCCAGAAGAAGTTAGATCAGTTGTTGATCATCCAAACACCGATTGAAGTGAACGCAGCCATCACCAACTTGAAGTTACTTACCGTGCAAGACAACCAGAGTGTTGTTACGCTGCAAATTCAACACTTTTTGGCGATGTTAGCATCTGTTATTGGCATGATTATGATTGCGCTGATGACCAAAGAGTGGATTGAAAACCGAGTTGTGGAAGAGCTGGGTTCGCTCATGTCTTACACGCGTTCTGCTCGCGAAGAAAAAGGCTTTGAGCGTTTTGGTGGGTCGGATATTGAAGAGTTTGACCACATTGGTTCGACGCTGGAAAGCACGTTTGAAGAATTAGAAGCTCAGAAGCGATCGTTTCGAGACCTGTTTAACTTCGCGTTATCGCCAATCATGGTGTGGTCAGAAGCGGGCGTGCTGATCCAAATCAACCCCGCAGCTCGCAAAGAACTGGTTATCGAAA
Organism: Vibrio sp. Y20_XG_PY13; assembly: GCF_024181925.1. Taxonomy (NCBI): domain Bacteria; kingdom Pseudomonadati; phylum Pseudomonadota; class Gammaproteobacteria; order Vibrionales; family Vibrionaceae; genus Vibrio; species Vibrio sp. Y20_XG_PY13. The sequence goes on from NZ_JAMZAL010000001.1 coordinate 56,536, forward strand.
ATGACATCGAAACCATGCATCCTGTATTTAAAGGATTCAAAGACAAACTGGTACCACATTTAAGAATGGCAGCGCAGGGCGCGACACTGACGGGAGTGAACGTGCCGATTGGTGACAAAGTCTTTCGTTGGAACTTATCGCCAATTCGTGTCGATGGTGATATCAGCGGCATCATTGTCCAAGGGCAAGATATTACAACGCTGATCGAAGCTGAAAAGCAAAGTAACTTAGCACGCAGAGAAGCCGAAAAGTCCGCGCAAGCGCGAGCTGACTTCTTGGCTAAAATGAGCCATGAAATTCGCACACCAATTAATGGTATTTTGGGTGTTGCGCAGCTACTCAAAGATTCCGTGGAAGCGGAAGAGCAGAAGAACCAAATCGATGTTCTTCGCCACAGTGGTGAGCACTTACTTGCTGTATTGAATGATATTTTGGACTTCTCAAAGATTGAACAAGGCAAGTTCAATATCCAAAAACATCCTTTCTCCTTCGCTGATACCATGCGAACGCTAGAAAACATCTATCGCCCTATTTGTAAAAACAAAGGGGTTGAACTTGTCATTGAAAACCAGCTTGATGGCAATGTAGAGATTTTCACCGACCAAGTTCGTCTGAATCAAATTCTGTTTAATTTAGTCAGTAACGCGGTGAAGTTCACGCCATCGGGCTGCGTGCGTTTACATGCCGAGTTAGAGCAGTTTTATGGCGCAGACAATAGTGTGCTAGTGGTTGAAATCAGCGATACGGGTATCGGTATTGAGTCCGACAAGTTGGATGAAATGTTCGAACCTTTTGTTCAAGAAGAAGCGACCACAACTCGCGAATACGGTGGCAGTGGCCTTGGTTTGACCATCGTGAAAAACTTGGTCGATATGCTCGACGGGGATGTACAAGTTCGCAGTCAAAAAGGGCAGGGAACTACATTTGTTGTTACGCTGCCAGTAAAAGATCGTGAGCGAGTTCTGGCTCCGTTGGATTCGAGCCAACGTGTAAAACCTGCAGAGTTGTTTGATGAAAGTCTGAAAGTGTTGCTGGTGGAAGATAACCATACTAACGCCTTTATTCTTAAAGCGTTTTGTACCAAATACAAGATGCAGGTTGATTGGGCGAAAGATGGGCTAGAAGCCATGGAGTTCTTAAAAGATCACTCTTATGATTTGATTTTGATGGATAACCAACTTCCGCATCTTGGTGGCATCGAAACCACGAAAGAGATTCGTCAAAACTTGAAATTGGGGACGCCAATTTACGCCTGCACCGCCGACACTGCGCAAGAAACCAGTGATGCATTTATGGAAGCAGGCGCGAACTATGTTTTGCTGAAACCCATTAAAGAAAATGCACTCCACGAGGCTTTTGTTGACTTCAAGCAGCGCTTCTTGATTGAACGGACATAGTCTGCTGCCACATTTACGGTAGTTTCTTTGTTTACCTAGCCCAACTTAGCTTTTCTGAGTTGGGCTTTTTCTTTCCTGCAATCTGAAGATCTTAATTCTTCGCAACCTTTTAAATGCGCAAAAATTCATTGTGATTTAAATCATAAAAATATTTACTTAGCGTGCTAACTAAATTATATTACTTAGCACGCTAAGTAATAGAGTGCATCTTATGATTCAAGACATCAACATTTTGATAGATCTGTCCCTTGCCGAAAAACTGTCTCGTGTCGCTCGTTTATGGAAGATGGTTGCCGACCGTGAGCTCGAACCGCTAAACCTAACTTACCCGCGCTGGACGGCGCTTTGGAAGCTGTATCGAATGGGCGACAACATCAGTCAAAAGCAACTTGCTGAAGCGCTTGAGATTGAGCTTGCCTCGTTGATGCGCACGCTAAAACTACTCGAAGAGCAATCGCTCATTACGCGACGTTGTTGTGAGCATGACAAGCGAGCACGAATTGTCAGCTTAACGGACGAAGGCAAAGAGCTGTTGATACAAATGGAAGAACGCATCTTGCAGGTTCGTCGAAAACTGCTCTCAGAAATCAATGACCAAGAGCTAAAGAAATTGGGCTTGGTCCTAGAGCAAATTGCTCACAATGCGCTCGATTCACTTGGCGAATAAAGTCAGAAATCCTAATAAAAAAGAGAAGTAAACGCCTATGACTCCAGACCAAAAGTTCGCGCGTTGGATCAAATATTCTTGCGTTGCGTTTGTCCTTGTCTTTGCCTATTTTCTTGTTGCTGATTTAGCAATGCCGTTAACTCCTCAGGCGATGGCTACCCGAGTGGTAACTAAGGTCGCCCCCCGTGTTAATGGGCAAATCACCCATCTTTATGTGGCAAATAACCAAGAAATTCAAAAAGGCGACTTGTTGTTCCAAATCGATCCGCAGCCATACAAGTTAGCGGTAGAAAAAGCGCAATTAAACTTACAACAAGTGATCCAAAACAATGAGCAGTTGGATGCCTCTATCACGGCCGCCAAAGCGGATGTGGAAGCGAGTAAAATCGTCGCTGAGCAAAAAATCCGTGAAGCCAATCGACTGAATACATTGTTCAGCCGAAACGGTACGTCTCAACAACAACGTGATGATGCGCAGAGTAGTGCAACAGCGGCAAAAGCGAATTTGCTAGCAGCAAAAGCCCGCCTGAAAGAGCTAGAAGTAAGTCGCGGCGAGCTCGGCGAAGCTAACGTCAACGTGCGTGTTGCTCAGAACCAGCTAAAACAAGCTGAGCTTAACCTTTCTTACACTCAAGTGAGTGCTGAGCACGATGGTGTTATCACGAACTTGCAGTTAGAGACAGGTGCTTACGCTGCTGCGGGGACGCCACTTATCGCACTGGTTTCGGATCAAGTTGATATTATTGCGGACTTTCGCGAGAAAAGTTTGCGTCATTTTAACCGAGATAGTCGAGCACTGGTGGCCTTTGATAGTTTGCCAGGAGAGGTTTTTGAAGCCCGCATTACCAGCTTGGATGCCGGGGTAAGCTCGGGGCAATTTGATGCAGACGGCCGCCTCGCGACACCAACAGATTCCAACCGCTGGGTGAGGGATGCTCAGCGTTTGAGATTGCATTTGTCTATCAACGAACAGCCACAAGCTTTCCCGGCTGGTGCTCGTGCGACGGTACAACTATTGCCTGATAGCACGATTTCAGGTTGGCTGGCTCGTCTGCAAATTCGTTTTTTGAGTACTTTGCATTACATCTATTGATTGGGAGGTGGTATGAAATTATGGGACCACCCCATGTCTGAGAACGATTTCAGACAATGCCTACGCATAGCAACTGGCGCAACCATCGGCTTTACACTGTGTAAGCTGTTTGGCTGGAACTACGGTGTGTTTTTCACCGTAACACCCATGCTTTTGCTCGGTATGGTACCAGTAGTGAACTTGCATGCATCAAGACAGTTAATCTTCTCCGCTGTTGTTTGTGGGCTAGAGGTTGGCATTTTGGGGGGCTTGTTTGGTAGTCATCCGGTGTTGATGACCTTGATTGCATTCTGCTTGTTTCTTTACAAGTTTGCTTGTATGTCAAAAGGGAGTTTGTTTCTATTTGGCGCGAACAGTGTGCTTAGTTTGAGTATCATGCTGCACTTTGCTAGTTACCCGACAACGGATCTGAATGATCTTATTTTTAGTAACTTACAGGCGAACGTTTTGTCCATTATTGTGGCGTATTTGGTGACGTTTTTGATTCCTGATGCGGAACCTCGTCAACCGCCGCCAAAGCCTTCACAAGCCAAACAAAGCCATCGGATGCGACATGAGGCTCTTATGGGGGCGAGTATTGCAACCATGTCCTTTTTGGTGTTTCAGATCTTTGATTTGAACGATTCCATGTCAGCGCAGGCGACAACCTTGTTGCTCCTGTTTCCAATGCATTGGAATGGCGCTTTAGGTTACGCTCGTAAACGGGCGATGGGCACATTGCTAGGCGTGACTTTTGGTATCGTCGGGCAGCTCATTTTGTATGATTGGTCAGATACTTTGCTGTTTATTGTGCCGTTACTTTGGATTGGCGCGATGATATTCAGTTACATGCATGTGAAAGAATCCAGTGGTTCAGGTGCGGGCTTTGGAGGCCTCACTACTTTAGGGATCTTATTCGGACAGTATCTCACGCCCGATGGTGACCTGATTTTTAGTGCTTTGTATCGAGTCAGCAGCATACTGTTTGCCATCGTGGTCACTTTGCTTGTTACTTATGCCGTGCATCGGTTACTCAACAGCTTTGCCGCAACGCGCTTTAGTCAATCATAGCCTTGACGCGTCTCAGTTCACTAAATCATACGTTGCTGGTCAGAAAGGACTGTTCCAGCAACTTAGTTTTCAAATCTTCAGTCATAGTAATGGGTTGCTCGAATCGAATGCCTATCACCCAGCCTTTGGGTTGCTTCTTTATATTGGCGATCAAGCAAGGATTTTCCTCTCCTATATGAATGCTAAGAGGTGATACCACCGAAACTCGGTCTCCAACCTTAAACTCAGGTTCAATAAAGGTCTGAACACCGACGCCTGCCAGTGAAAAATCAACCAAACTGCCGTCATAAATATTGCCGCTGTGATCGATGGTACAGTCCATTTGTAGCTTGTAACGCTCGTGCTCTCTAACAGGCTTAGTTGCAAACGTACCGGGTATGCGAATAAAGAGCAGAGGGGAAGGACGAACGGCTGTCATTAGTACACTGGATTTAAAAGCCAACACGTGACCAAGCTCAGTGTCGGAAACGCCGCGTACAATCACATCGGCGTTATGCAGTTTTCTCATCACTTGATCTTCGAGCAATCGCATCGGAATATCGAGGATCAAATAAGAATTTTCTTTTATTCCTAAATAAACGGTTGAGTAGCTGAATTTATCTTTTGGCCCAAATTCGAAGTTAATCGAGAGTTTCATCCCTGGTTTGAGGAATTTATGCAGTACATCTTTCGTATGAGTTGCTGGCATAAGATCTGAGGTTCCAATTTCTGATTGAAAAGAGGCTACCAAAACGCCGTTTTACTCATCAAGTGTGGTTTATAAAAGTTTTTGTCAATTAATCGCTATCTGTGAAGTGGTGGGCGATAAGTTTGAGTAAGTTCATGCTTCATAAAGATTTGGCTAGCGACCACGCTACCGCAAGTGACCAGAATTAACGCGATCCAAGTTAGCGAATCCGGTTGTTCGCCAAAGATTGGAACGGCAAGCAACGTTGCGACAACGGGAGTGAGAGACCCAAATGCGGCGCTGGCTTCGGCGCCAATGATTTTTATGGCATAGATAAACGTAAACGATGCGATAAGCCCTGCGCCGACACCTTGTAACATTGCATGGCTAAACAGCTCCTCCCAAGGCCAACTGGAGATAGGCGTTACCGCTAAATAACTGTCTATCCAACCGAACCCGACTGCGATGATAAGCATAAGTAACGAGACGATGGCGACAAAACCCGCGCATACATAAGCGTTGAGGTTAGCTACGCGTGCGCTGATAGTAAAAACCGCCCACATCAAGCTGCCAACTAAAAACATCGCGTGCCCTTGAAGTTGAGACCAGTTGTATTCCTCCCCGATATTAGATAGCAGAAACACAAAAATACCCAGCAGTACGGTGGAAAGACCAATAATGCGGTGATGACTCAGCGATTGTTGATAGAACAAGACTGCAATGGCAGAAACAAACAAAGGCAACGTGCCAGGTATTAAGGCGCTACCATGCGCGACGGGAGCGAAATGCATGGCAGTGCCCGCTACAAGTAAATAAGGTAAACCGCTACCCAAGACAATACCAGTAAGGTATTTGTTGGGAACGGCTTTTAGGGCGGCTTTATGTTTCATTACAAAAGGCAACAAGATTAGGCTAGGAACGAGAAAGCGCACCAAAGCAATATCAGCAGGTTGTAGTGCCGAAATTGCCCCACCTTTGAGCGAAATGAAAAAACCAGACCAAAGCAGTACGGTCACTAAAATTGCAGCGTATCCCAAAATCATCGTTGTCGCGTCCATGTGTAAAGTTCGCTGTAATTATTGAACGAAACTGACGCATCATGTTGGCAAAATGTGACGTACTTTGTTTCAGTATTGGTGTTAAACTGCGTTTGATTAATTAAATTTAGTGATTTTTGGCAAAGGGAGTTGGCATGGACAAAATTGATAGGCAGTTACTTCATCTCATACAGAAAGACGCCACATTAACGACAGCGGAGCTCGCTGACCAAGTAGGGCTCTCTGCTTCACCATGTGCGAGGCGCTTAAAACGTCTTGAACAAGAAGGGGTTATCAGCGGATATCGAGCGATGATCTCACGTGGCGCAGTAGGTATTGCGATGACGGTGTTCGTTGAAGTGAGTTTGAATAACCACCAAGCGTCGTCAATCGATGAGTTTGAAACCGCAATCGTCGATATGGATGAGGTGATTTCTTGTCACGTTGTATCTGGCGCTTACGATTATTTATTGGAAGTGGTCAGTAAAGATCTTCCCGGATACGAAAGCTTCACGAGAAAGCTGCAAAGGTTAGAAAACGTCAAAGACATCCACACACACCTTGCTATTCGGCAGGTAAAAGGAAATGGCTGTTTACCCATTTAATTTGATCATTGTGCCTGTAGTGAGCAAGAGGGGAGATAAATGAAGTGGCTCGATAGATTGAAGATTGCCAACTACCACCGCAAGCGTTACAAACAATTCGGTAATGATAAAGCGCGTACGCTGGGTTGGCAGGACGAATATAGCCAAATCAGCCGATTTGAAGCGCTGACTCGTAGCCTTTGTTTAGAGGCAGTTAGTATTCTCGATATTGGCTGTGGCTTTGGTGATCTACTTGAATATATTGAGAGCCAGAATCAATATCCAGCGCGCTATGTCGGCATTGATCAGCAGAAGCAGTTCATCACAAAGGCCAGAAAGAGAGCCTTTAAAACGCCTGTTAATTTCATTTGTGGCGACTTTTCTAAGCTTGTTCTTCCTCAAAGTGATTATGTGTTCGCGTCAGGCTCACTAAACTACAAATCGAGCAATGCCAATCATACGATTGAAATGATTGAGAAGATGTACCGAGCGGCTCGAATAGGCTGTGTGTTTAACTTACTCGATGAAGAAAAGCTGCCGAGCATGAGAATGCTAGAATCGCATAACAAAGTGGGGGTGTTGCGCTATTGCCGATGGCTATGCCCAGATGCACAATTAATCGAGGGGTACTCCGACCACGACTTCACGATTATCATGATCAAAAAAGCGGAGCCAGTTTCCTAACTCCGCTTCATAAACTTTTAAGCCTTATTGGTGTTTGTACTGTGAGATCTTACAGTCACCAGTTTGTCTATCAACCTTAAATGAGAACGCGGCTGAATGGTATTCCCTTCCATCACTCCAAATTGTTTCTCCGAAGATTTTACATAGGTCCAAATCACTAATTGAACCGAACTCTTTTACGTGCCTAACTACTGACAAAAACTTGGCTTTGGTAGCATTAGGACAATCCCTGTTACTTAATCGATTGATAACCATTTTTGTAGCATCATCTCCAGCCAAATGTGACTTTTTATTAAACTTTGTTAATGGGTAAATTAACCAAAAAACGCGCGTAAGTAAAGCATTATTGTGACGTATGTCTCTATAAAATGGCTGGTTTGGTTATTGGTTAATCAATTTTATTAAGGGGAACAGTCCCATTTTGTAACAGTTTAATGGCGAGAGCCTTGGGCGTATTTTAATGCACTCGCTTCTTTGTCATAAAGGTGGGCCAATCCCAGAAATTGCGAGGAGAGGCTCGTATAGTCTTTAGCCAGTTGTTGAGCGTTTTCTCGATACCATTCTGCACTGATTTGGTTCGCTGTTTCATTATTATGTCTGCAACTTTGAGCGAGTTTTTCCCAGCCATTGGCTGCCCACTGCGACTCGGTACTAAGCTTGATAAGCTCATTTGCTTTTTGCGTTAACTCTTCTTTGTACTGAACCGAGGCTTTTAGCTGATTTTGGAACAGGTTTTGATTGTACTTAGCGCGCCATAACAAACTGAGTTCATCTGTGGAAAAAGTTTGCGAAAGCAGTTGGCGCTGCTTGTGTTCACTTAACAAGGTGTTGAACACCTTAACATGCTGATTGTAGTTGGACTCTAAACGGTTGAATTGGGTAAGATTGTCATTCCAAGAAGATGGATTACATTGAACATTGGCGAACCCTAGCAAAGGGAACAAGATAAGTATCAGCATCCAATAGTGTTTGTTGATCATGATTGCTCACGTAAGTTAACTGTCTCTAAACAGTATAGATGGCGAGATAAGCACAAAGAATAAAAAGGAAAAGAACATGAAAAAAGTTCTCATCGCAGTGTTGATTCTTCTTCTGTTGGGTGGCGCGGGTGCTGGTTACTATTTCTTTTTCATGCAAAAAGACGAACCTGAAAAGCCTGTTGTGGCTAAAACGGAAAAGGCGCCTTTAGATAAAGGGGATGCCTCCAAACCCATCATGGATTTGGACGCGCCAGCTCCTGAAATCACGGAATATTACGTTATCGAGCGTCGCGTTAACGTTTACAACAAGCCTGATGATAAGTCTCTGATAGTTGATGCGCTTTACAAAGGCGAAAAAGTGTCTGTGCTGGAAAAGGTCGAGGGTTGGTTTCGTCTATCTGACTACATCGTTTACGAAGATGGTGGAGAAGAGACTGCGGAATGGGTCAACTCGAAAGGTCTCTCTGACGCTGAGCCTGTCATCAAAGAGCAAGAGCGATTAGAGATCTTGGATGGTTACCTGCAAAAGTCAGACGATTTGAAGGAGCATTTAGATATGTTCCGAAACAAAACCCAGCAATTGCTGAAAGATGAAACGTGTGATCCTAGTGATTTTGAAGAGCTCGGAGGTTGGGTTCGTTCTGTGACGTTCAAAAAGCGCAATGTTTACTTCATCTATTGCGGCGGTTTGGAGCAAGAGAACAAGATCTACTTAGATGTCGACAAGGGTGAGCTTTTTTATCGGTAACTTACGACCGATTACATTGGTTCTCTACAGACGTTTTGATAAAAGCAATAACGATACAAACCTGAAATCAGAGATTTATAACTTTTTAGTTGTGAACCATAATCAATAGGAATACTATCATTAAGCCAAGTGACCTAACTTGGCTCTTTGTGTTTTTAGTGAGTCTCTATGCCTTGGATTTACCTTAGAAAATTGATTTTGCTGCTATTTGCAATGGTATTGCTACCAGTGCATGTATCTGCTGCGCAAATCGATCACAAGGCTCACGTACCGCACTTTTCTAAGCTACAACCTTTTGTAGCTGCAAGTGTATCGCCAAACTCTTCCGTCGATTTCTCTGAAGTTTCAGAAGAAAGTTCTCAATCTCCAGTATCTGAAGGTCATGCAAGTCTTGATTCCGTTGCTTTGTTTAACTCTCAACGCTGGACGTCTTACTTACGAGAAGGGCTTGATGACGAGCACGTAGATTTTGTCGGCGATCTCACGACTCCGTTTTACGCTGATGCGGGTTACGCATACAGCTTGATGGACATTAACTGGCGTCACAACCAGTCCACATTTTATCATTTCACAAGCGATCATCGCATTTCTGGTTGGAAAGAGACCAATGCCATGTACGTCGCACTCAATAGTCAGTTCTCTGCCTAAACACCATCTATTTGCACCATTGTGCACTCTTAACACGACGATTGTATTCGACAGGACGTGAGCGTTCTGAGCATTTCATACCCTGAATTTATTCTGGGAGCATCTGTCGTGTGTTAAGCCTTGTTATTAAAAGCTTCACTTCATCGTGAAGGGATGATGTTTACATGAAAAAAACACCAAAGCAGCAAAAGAACAGAAAGCTGATGAATCACTACTCAGCTTGGAAATATGTCGTATTAATCACGACGGTCATTATCTTAACTTTAAGTGCGATCCCAACTTGGTTTGGCGAACAGCCTTCTATCCAGTTGACGTTTGCGGATCAAAACAACAGTGAAATGTCGGTTGTTCATCTGAATCAACTGCTAAAAACCAACCATATTTCAGCCGACAAAATCATCGAAAAAGACGGTAAAACAACCATTGTATTCGATGGTGAAGATGCGCAAAGTAAAGCTCGTGCGTTGTTAAACAAAGAGCTAAATAAAGACGACAGCATCACTTTCTCATACGTATCGGTTGCGCCAGAATGGTTGAATGAGATGGGCTTTAGCCCAATTAAACTCGGTCTTGACCTTCGTGGTGGCGTTCAGTTCTTGTTGAATGTTGATGTGAATAAAGCGTTTGAAGAGCAACGTGATGCGTTGATTGATGAAATCAAAGCGAATCTACGTGATCAGCGTGTTCGTGGTGTGCAAGTTCGAGCAGAAAGCGGCAACCGAATTACGGTAAACAGTGACAGCGAGCAAGCATTGTCGGAAGTGAACAAGTTCTTGCGTCAAAACTACCCTGGCTGGATTTCAAAAAGTTCATCTCGTGGCTTTGTGCTTGAACCGAGTGAACAAAATATCCAAGAATTTCAATCCTCGACTCTTCAACAAAACTTGAAGATCATGCGTGGTCGTATTGAAGAACTTGGTATCACAGAAGCACTAGTGCAACGCCAAGGTAAAGAGAGCATTCGAATTGAACTCCCTGGTGTACAAGATCCTGCTCAAGCGAAAAACGTTATTGGTGCAACAGCAAGCTTGGCGTTTTATGAAGTGAAAGATGCAAGCCAAGCACACAGCAGCCAAGATCTTGTTCTTCAAGACAATGACGGTCGTACTGTGATTTTGGCAAAACGACCAGTCCTAACGGGTGAGCACATCGTAAACGCTCGTGCTGGTGTCGACAAAATGGGTATGTCAGAAGTAAATATTTCTCTTGACCACGCTGGTGGTAAGAAAATGAGTGACTTCTCAGCAACTCACATCGGCAAGCCAATGGCGACCGTTTACCGAGAGTACAAGACAAACGATCGCGGTGTAACCGAGCGTAGTGAGCGCGTTATCAGCGTCGCGACTATTCAATCTCAACTTGGTAGCCAGTTCCGTATTACCGGAGCAGGTAGCATGGACGATGCGCAGCAGTTAGCGCTATTGCTTCGTGCGGGTTCACTAACTGCGCCGGTTACTATTGTGGAAGAGCGTACTATCGGTGCTTCTCTGGGTGCAGAAAACATTGAAAACGGTTTTGCAGCACTGGCTTTAGGTATGGGTTTAACACTGACCTTTATGGCACTTTGGTACCGCCGCTTAGGTTGGGTAGCAAACGTGGCGCTTTGTGCCAACATGCTTTGTTTGCTTGGCCTAATTGCTTTGCTACCAGGTGCGGTGTTAACGCTTCCTGGCATTGCAGGCTTAGTGTTAACCGTCGGTATGGCAGTGGACACCAACGTTATTATTTTCGAACGTATTAAGGACAAAATGCGTGAAGGCCGCAGCTTCGCTCAAGCGATTGATCTGGGATTTGACAGCGCGTTCTCGACCATCCTTGATGCCAACATTACTACTATGATCACCGCCGTGATTCTGTACGCCATCGGTAATGGCCCAATCCAAGGCTTTGCCTTAACACTCGGATTAGGTTTGTTAACCAGTATGTTTACAGGCGTATTTGCCTCTCGAGCAATGATCAATTTAATTTGGGGCCGCGATGCCCGTCGTGATGTGAGGGTTTAATCATGGTCGAAATGCTAAAACAAAATATTCGTAAAATTCGCTACTTTACTACGCTAGTTTCGATCATTTTGACGGTGATCGCGTTAGTCGCTCTAGGCTTTAAAGGGTTGAACCTCGGCTTGGATTTCACTGGTGGTATGGTGACAGAAGTAAAGGTAGATAAGCAGCTAACTAACCATGATCTGCTTGACGTACTGCAACCAAAACTTGGTGAGTCAACATCAGTAACACGTTCTGGTGAAGATGGTCGTTGGGTGATCCGTTACTCTGCGCCGGAAGAAGGGCAGACATTACCAAGCGTGGCAGATGTACTTAAGCCAATCTCTCACCAAGTTGATGTTGTCAGCAACAGTATTGTTGGTGCTCAAGTTGGCCAAGACTTGTTTGAACAAGGTGGCTTAGCACTGTTGATTTGTGTGTTGAGTATTCTCGGTTACTTGTGTTTCCGTTTTGAGTGGCGTTTGGCAAGCGGTTCACTGTTTGCTTTGGCCCATGATGTGATCTTAGTGCTTGGCTTCTTTGCAATTACTCAAATGGAGTTCAACTTAACCGTTTTTGCTGCTGTGCTGGCGATTTTAGGTTACTCATTGAATGACTCGATCATCATTGCAGACCGAATCCGTGAGCTGTTGATTGCGAAGCAGAGTTGGAAAACAGAAGACATCAATGACCAAGCTGTTATCGCGACGTTTTCACGCACCATGGTTACATCTGGTACAACACTGATCACCGTTGGAGCATTGTGGATTATGGGAGGAGCGCCTTTGGCTGGTTTCTCAACCGCGATGTTTATTGGTGTTCTGTCTGGTACATGGTCATCGATTTCGATTGGTACCGTGCTGCCAGAGTGGTTGAAACTGGAGCCGAAACATTATCTGCCTGTTGAGATCGACGCTGCGCCATAGCATCGTTCTTTTAAGGTAAAAGTGCTTGCGCCACTCATTTTGAGTGGCGCTTTTTTTGTGCTTATTTCACGCGCATCAGACGATGTTTTACCCGTCCCAAATCGAACTCTAAGATCTGTGAGCGCTTCATTGCTTCGACTTTATTCAACATCGACTCTTGGTAGCCTTTTTTCTTCATCCACTGAAGAGGCTCAGAGAAAGCATCTTCATTAACGACATAAGACTCGCCTTTATGCTCTCCTGCATAGACGTTCACAACCCAAATTCGGGCCTGAAAATCTAGTACTTCACTCATCACTTGCGTGAACTTTTGAAAGAGGTTTTTCATTACTTTTAGTTCCGCTCTAACTCACAAACAGCCAAACACCAACGCCCATCATCAACGTGCCTGCGAAACGGTTCATCAAACGTACATTTTTTGATTGGCCTAAAACACGTTTGAGCCCTTTACCGCCTGTCGCATACAGTGACATACAGATGAACTCGAACAGCAGAATGATCGAGACTAAAACCATGAGCTGTGGCGCTAGGGCTTTGCTCTGGTCGATGAATGGAGGCAAAAGTGAGATCATAAATGCCCAACCTTTAGGGTTCGCGATGGCGGTAACGAAGCCCTGCAGAACCAAATTCCAGTTACCTTTAGGTGTTGAAGTTGAGTTCTCCAAATTGATCGCGAGTTTGCCTCGAGATCGCCACATTTCGATGCCTAAATAGAGCAAGTACGCACCGCCGCTAAATTTGAGGACGGTAAACAGCCACGGATAATTGAGCATAACTGCGGCGATGCCGAGTACAGCAGAGATGGAAACCAGAGCGACTCCAGCGAGTTCCCCAATCATCATCCACAGAGTCCGGCGATAGCCGACACTCATTCCCAATGTGAGTGCCAACGTCATGCACATTCCTGGAGTAATCGAGACGAAAAAGAAAGTGGGGATGAACATACTGAGCAATGCAAGATTCATATCTGTTGATGACTTAGTGATTAAAGAGAAGCCACAAAGATAGTGCAAAGCGAGAAAGGATGCTACTACAAAGCGAACGGTTGCTTTTTGTGCTAGTTAGCTGATGTTATTCGGATATTTAAAATTAAAATGAAATTATATTTTAATCTCTGCGTCATAATAGTGCGTATTGCACCAGTATGAGACAAACTCTTATATCGTTCTTCGATTAAATATATTTAATTGTTTATATTTTTTTCGTTGTTTATTTTCATTGTTTTAAATAGCCATATTGATAACTAAATTGTCATTAAATGCAGTAATTAAATGATATGTTTGATAATTGTCTTTACTGATATTTGAATTATTATTCTAATCTTGTTTTTGCCATAATCATTTAGACTTAAAATTCAGATCTTAAATCATGACATAATGTAACGTCTGCTGTTCTGTATGTAATCATTTGATATATAAAGATTATTTTACCGTATTGATAGGCTGGTGTTTCAAGTAAGTACTATTAAAAACAATGAGTTATGAAGAGTTAACCATTTTATAACATTTCATGTGTAATGAGATCTAAATCAATCTTATGCAAATGGATTAGTTTTTTATTTGAAATGTAATATTTCTAGGTTAACTTAAAATAAAAGGCAGCACAGGATTGGTTGTCAAAAGAATAAATAAACACGTCAGTTGGTGAACTATTTCATCAGTGTATTAAGTTTGCTTTTTAAATGCCGTTAAGAATGGAGTCTTCAATGAAGAAAGTCGCTTTGATCACTGGATCAAAAGGCGGAATTGGTTCTGCTATTTCCTCTCAATTAGTCAATGACGGTTACCGTGTAATCGCTACTTATTTCACAGGTAACTACGAATGTGCGCTGGAGTGGTTCAACAGTAAAGGTTTTACCAAAGATCAGGTTCGCCTTTTTGAGTTGGACGTAACAAACACCGCTGAGTGTGCAGAGAAGTTAGCGCAATTGCTTGAGGAAGAAGGAACCATTGATGTTGTTGTCAACAACGCAGGTATCACACGCGATGGCGTGTTTAAAAAGATGACTGCGCAAGCTTGGAATGATGTCATCAATACCAACCTCAATAGTCTATTCAACGTTACGCAACCCCTATTCGCAGCAATGTGCGAAAAAGGTGGTGGTCGTGTCATCAATATCTCTTCAGTCAATGGTCTAAAAGGGCAGTTTGGTCAAGCAAACTACTCGGCGGCGAAAGCTGGGATGATCGGTTTCTCTAAAGCCTTGGCATACGAAGGCGCTCGCTCGGGTGTGACGGTCAATGTTATCGCTCCGGGGTACACAGGTACGCCAATGGTTGAGCAAATGAAGCCAGAAGTGTTGGAATCCATCACGAACCAAATCCCAATGAAACGCCTTGCGACACCAGAAGAAATTGCAGCATCAGTGAGCTTCTTGGTCAGCGATGCGGGCGCCTATATCACCGGTGAGACTTTGTCGGTGAACGGCGGCCTATACATGCACTAAGGAGATAAGATGATGGAAAAAGTATTTATCGTAGCGGCGAAGCGTACCCCAATCGGCGCTTTTGGTGGCAGCCTAAAAAATACCTCAGCTGGCGATCTGGCAGCAGTAGCGATTAAGGGCGCGTTAGAAGCAGCAAAGTTGGCTGGCGACAAGGTTGACGAAGTGATTGTCGGCAACGTTGTTGGTGCAGGTCAAGGCATGGGTGTTGGCCGCCAAGCGGCATTGTTTGCTGGGATTCCCGAATCTGTTCCTGCATACGGCGTAAACATGGTTTGCGGTAGTGGTATGAAAACGGTCATGGACGCAGTTTCTCATATCCGTAGTGGCGATGCAGAGGTCGTTGTTGCGGCGGGTGTTGAGGTCATGTCTCAGATTCCGTTTGCCGCACCAAGCAGCATTCGTGATGGCAACAAAATGGGCAATCTGGAGCTGAAAGATCTGCTCGTAGCGGACGGTTTAACCGACGTTTACAACCAATATCACATGGGTGTGACGGCAGAAAACGTAGCAAAAGAAATCGGCCTAACTCGTCAACAGCAAGACGAATATGCGTTGTCGAGCCAACAGAAAGCGGTTGCCGCTATTGAAGCAGGTAAATTCAAAGACGAAATTGTGCCAGTGGAAGTGCAACAGCGTCGAGAAACCGTACTGTTCGATACCGATGAATACCCAAAAGCGAACGCAACAATGGAAGCTTTAAGCAAGCTGCGTCCTGCTTTTGACCGCGAAGGCACAGTGACTGCGGGTAATGCGTCGGGCATTAACGATGGCGCGAGTGCGATTATCGTTGCGTCTGAAAGCGCAGTTAAAGCGCACGGATTAACGCCGCTTGCTGAGATCGTAAGCTATGCGCAATCGGGTCTTGATCCGAAAATCATGGGCTTAGGTCCAGTTGAATCGGTCAATAAAGCACTCGCAAAAGCGGAACTCACAGTAAACGACATCGACGTTTACGAGTTAAACGAAGCATTTGCAGCGCAAGCACTTGGCGTGATTCATCAGTTGGCGGAAACCAACCAAGTTCCAGTTAATGCGATTCAAGATAAAGCGAACTTTAACGGCGGTGCTATCGCGCTAGGTCACCCGCTTGGTGCATCGGGCAATCGAATTTTAGTGACGCTTGTTCACGAGCTTCATAAACAAAATGGTCAATATGGTGTTGCTTCACTTTGTGTGGGCGGCGGCATGGGCACGGCTGTGGTTGTAAAAGCAGTTAAGTAATTATTTAAACGGACATTTTTAATTCTTTCTCTAGGAGATAAACCATGTACACTGATTTTTTCAAAACATTTAGCGATCAAACTGAAAAAAATCTAGAACCTTACTTGAAGTTCAACAAGCTAGTGACAAAAAACGTAGAAGTGTTGACTGAGCTTCAACTGAACGCAATTCGCACTTACAGCGAAGTGGGTCTAAACCAGATGAAAGCAGCGTCAGAAATCAAAGACGTGACATCACTAACTGCTTTCAACAGCCAACAGCTAAGCGTGCTTACTAAGCTTTCTCAGCAAATGATGGATGACAGCAACAAGCTTCAAGCCATTGCAAAAGAGTTCAAAGAAGACGTTGAGAAAATGACTTCGGAAAATCTAAAGACTGTTACTCCTGCGTAATTTGTCCGATTCTCGCCGCCCCTAGATTTGGGCGGCGTTGTTTTTTCCGAATATAGGAGTAAGACTATGTTTCAACACTTCTTTTCGGACTATCTTGTGAAGCTTCAGGAAACCAATCATCAGTGGTGGCATGATTTCGAAGTGAACAAGGCAGTCGTGAACTCTCCTTTAAACAAGGCCATGCAAGAAGTGAACTTTGAGGATACTGCCAAACTGTTCGAACAAGCTGCGAATCAGCCTGCTGCGATTTTAAAGCTGCAAGCACAGTGGTGGGAACAACAACTGCAAATTTGGCAGAATGTTGCATTGGCGGGGAATCAAGCACAAATCATTGAAGCTGAAAAAGGGGATAAGCGTTTCTCAAACGAAGCGTGGCAAAATGAAGCCATGTATAGCTTCATCAAACAATCCTACCTTTTATTCAGTAAGACCTATCTTGATACCATCGAGTCTTTGGAAGGCTTAGACGAAAAGACGAAAGAACGTATTATTTTCTTCTCTCGCCAAGCCATTAACGCACTTTCTCCTTCCAACTTCATCGCAACTAACCCAGAGCTTTTGAAGCTGACACTTGAGCAAAACGGCCAAAATCTACTGGCTGGCTTAGAGCAGTTGAAAGAAGACGTTGAGTCGAGCGCAGACATTTTAAAAGTGCGTATGACGAACAACAACGCTTTCCGAGTGGGTGATGACGTTGCGACAACCGCTGGCGATGTGGTGTTTCAGAATGAGTTGTTTGAGCTTATTCAATATCGTCCGTTAACAGAAAAAGTCAATGCGACACCATTGCTTATCGTTCCGCCTTTCATCAACAAATACTACATTCTTGACCTCACTGCGAAGAACTCGATGGTTCGCTGGTTGCTTGAACAAGGCCACAGTGTGTTCATGATTTCTTGGCGTAATCCAGGTAAAGCGCAAGCGCATGTTGAATTTGGTGATTACGTTACTGAAGGCGTTGTGAAGGCGGTTTCTGTGATTGAAGAAATCACAGGGCAAGAGCAAATCAACGCGGCAGGTTACTGCATTGGTGGTACGGTTTTAGCGAGCACTGTTGCGTACTATGCAGCAAAACGTATGAAGAAGCGCATCAAATCGGCGACGTTCTTCACAACGCTTTTGGATTTCTCTCAACCGGGCGAAGTCGGCGCGTACATTAACGACACAATCATTAGCGCTATCGAGACGCAGAACAACGCAAAAGGTTACATGGATGGTCGTTCACTGAGCGTAACATTCAGCTTGTTGCGTGAAAACAGCTTGTACTGGAACTACTACGTCGACAATTACTTGAAAGGTAACAGTCCGGTTGATTTCGACTTGTTGTACTGGAACAGCGATAGCACCAACGTTAGTGCCGCGTCTCATAATTTCTTGCTTCGCGAGCTCTATCTAGAGAACAAACTCGTGCAAGACAAAGGCGTTAAAATTGGCGGAGTGTGGATTGATCTCAACAAGATCAAAATTCCTAGTTATTTTGTGTCGACGAAAGAAGATCACATCGCGCTTTGGCAAGGCACATACCGAGGTGCATTGCACACTGGCGGCAATAAGACCTTTGTATTAGGCGAATCGGGCCATATTGCTGGTATTGTTAACCATCCTGCTAAAAACAAATATGGCTACTGGTTAAATGACACTCTTGATGACTCAGCTGATGAGTGGTTGAGCAATGCAGAACACAAAGAAGGTTCTTGGTGGACGCATTGGAACGAATGGTTATTGCAATACAACCCGCAAGAGCAGGTTGAACCATTCCCTGTGGGCTCAGAAAATTACCCAGTGATTGACGAAGCGCCAGGACAATACGTTAAGCAAGTTCTGCCAGTGAAAGAGTCTTAAAACTCCCTATAGCAGTAATCTTTAGCGGCCTACATGGTCGCTTTTTTTATGGTTGGATAAGCTGCCATTACACTATAAACAAAAAAGCGCCGAGCATTTGCTCGGCGCTTAGTGTCAACAAAATAGGCAATAAAAAGTTGACGGGGTAGAGATGAACTAACCTTGCGGTTAAACCTCTTTATCCTTACCTAGTGAGAGTAGCCATAAAGAGACTGCTGCTACTCCTACAAAGCCGGAAAGAATAATCACTGGCATTGCACTGTATCCAAGGATATGCCAAATCACAGATTCTAAAGTACTCATGGTTTGTCTCCTTATTGCCAGCCTTCAACGCCACTCATGTCAGGCAGCTTGTGAGCAATACCTTTGTGACAATCTACACAGGTCTTGTCGCCAGAAGCTAACGCTGTTGAGTGTTGAGCCGCCGCACGCGAGCCCTGCTGTGAGTAGTCCATGTAATCAAACTCGTGACAGTTGCGACACTCTAGAGAGTCATTCTTCTTCATACGAGCCCATTCGCGCTCGGCTAGATGGCCACGACGAGCTTGGAACTTCTCTGGTGTATCAATGGTGCCAAGAACGTAGTGCGCAAACAGTTCTTTTGACGCTTGAACTTTACGTACGATCTTATCTGTCCATTCATGTGGTACGTGACAGTCAGAACAGATTGCACGAACGCCTGAACGGTTAGAGTAGTGGATCGTCTCTTGGATTTCTTTCACGATAGGTGCGTGACACCCAGAACAGAATTCTTCCGTGTTCGTTGCTTCCATACCCGTGTTGAATGCGCCCCAAAACAGAAGACCACCGGCAAAGCCTAAGAATAAAACCACACCAGCGGCAGCTTTACTTGGGTTCTTCAGCCTCTTCCAAAACGCTTTAAGTATTTTCATAAATGACCTCTTAGTACTTGCGTTTCAACTACTGAAGTGAATCAACTGACTGGAATTCATTTTCCACTAGCGGTTTCGCATTGGTTTGTGGAACGTGACATTGCAGACAGAAGTAACGACGAGGAGAGACATCAGCAAGTACTGCATCTTGGCGGTTTACATAGTGCGTTACACTGATTTTTGTTGCGCCAGACTCTTTCGCGTTTTTCCAGCTATGACATGCAAGACACTTGTTTGCGTTCAGTGACACTTCGTAGCTACGGATGCTATGTGGAATTAACGGTGGCTGATAAACAAAGCTGTCTTCAACGATTTGGTCTTTCGGAAAATCTTTAAATTCGTCTGCAGGGCGAGTGTCTTCCAGCTGAGTCATTCCACGTAGCGACTCAAGGCCACCTGTGCCTCCTGGATTGTCCAACTCTGCTTGCGCAATGCCTGTTACTAATGCACCTACAGATAAAAGTGCGACAAGTAATTTTTTCATCATTTCATCTCCGCCTATATGGCTTAAATTCTTTATGAGGCCGCCGCTATGACGGCCTTTACGTTCGTGATTTGACGGTTAAGCAACCTTGGTGATTTTGACTGGACACTTCTTAAAGTCTGTCTGTTTAGACAGAGGGTCAGTCGCATCAAGGATTAGCTTGTTGATCAAAATACGAGCATCAAAGAACGGTACGAATACCAAGCCTTTTGGCGGACGGTTACGACCGCGCGTTTCAACGCGAACGCGTACTTCGCCACGTTTGTTCGCGATAACCACTTCTTCACCGCGACGTACGTTGCGCGCTTTCGCATCTTCTGGGTGCATGTAACACACCGCATCCGGTACTGCTTTGTACAGCTCAGGTACACGACGAGTCATGGTACCAGTGTGCCAGTGCTCAAGAACACGGCCTGTACATAGCCATAGGTCGAATTCTGAATCTGGCACTTCTGGTGGCGCTTCGTACGGTGCAGAGATGATCTTCGCTTTACCGTCGGCATTGCCGTAGAAATCCCAACCAGAACCTGCTTTCGCGTATGGGTCCGAGCCTTCTTTGAAGCGCCACTGTGTCTCTTTACCATCAACGACTGGCCAGCGTAGACCGCGTACGGTGTGGTACACATCGTATGGTGCTAAGTCGTGACCATGGCCGCGGCCGAACGTTGCGTATTCTTCAAACAGACCTTTTTGAACGTAGAAACCGAAGTGGTGCGAATCGTCGTTCAGTTCACGAGCCTCTTCAAGCGGGAACTTGTCAACTTGGCCGTTTTTGAACAGCATGTCGTACATGGTTTTGCCACGGTACTGAGGCGCTTTCGCTAGAAGTTCTTCTGGCCACACTTCTTCCATTTTGAAGCGTTTAGAGAACTCCATTACTTGCCATAGGTCAGACTTAGCGTCGCCTACCGTGCCTACTTGTTGGTACCAAGCTTGAGTACGACGTTCTGCGTTACCGTAAGCGCCTTCTTTTTCAATCCACATCGCTGTTGGAAGGATAAGGTCAGCCGCTTGAGCGGTAGCCGTTGGGTATGGGTCAGAAACAACGATGAAGTTTTCTGGGTTACGGTAGCCAGGCAGACGTTCAGTGTTGATGTTCGGACCAGCTTGCATGTTGTTGTTACATTGAACCCAGTAACAGTTCAGTACGCCATCGTTCAGCATACGGTCTTGAAGTACCGCGTGGAAACCAGGTTTTGGTGGAATCGTGCCTTCAGGCAGTTTCCAGATTTTTTCTGCGATTTGGCGGTGTTTAGGGTTAGCAACCACCATATCCGCAGGTAGACGGTGAGCAAACGTACCAACTTCACGAGCTGTACCACACGCCGATGGCTGACCAGTTAGTGAGAATGGGCTATTACCCGGAGTAGCGATTTTACCGGTTAGAAGGTGGATGTTGTAAACCAAGTTGTTCATCCACACGCCGCGAGTATGTTGGTTCATACCCATTGTCCAAAGTGACATTACTTTCGTGTTTGGATCGGCGTATTGCTTCGCAAGCTCAATCAGTTTTTCTTTCTCAACACCCGAGATCTCAGACGCTTTCTCAACCGTGTATGGCGCTACAGACTTCTTGTACTCTTCGAAAGAGATTGACGTCAGTTTGCCTGAGTTAGGGTTTTTCGCGGCTTTTTGTAGCGGGTCGTCGTCACGCAGACCGTAACCGATGTCGGTGTCTGCTTGAGTAAAGTTCGTGTGCTTGTTCACGAAATCCCAGTTGACTGCATCGTTTTCGATGATGTAGTTCGCGATAAAGTTAGCAATCGCAAGGTCAGACTGTGGGTTAAAAATGTAACCGTGATCTGCCAACTCGAATGAACGGTGGTAGTAAGTTGAAAGTACGTTTACGCGAACATGAGGGTGGCTCAGGCGACGGTCAGTAATACGAGTCCATAGTACTGGGTGCATTTCTGCCATGTTCGAACCCCAAAGCACGAATGCATCAGCGTTCTCGAAGTCATCGTAACAGCCCATAGGTTCATCGATACCGAAAGCACGCATGAAACCTACTACCGCAGACGCCATACAGTGACGCGCGTTAGGGTCAATGTTGTTAGAACGGAAACCGGCTTTCATCATTTTCGCCGCCGCGTAACCTTCCATTACAGTCCATTGGCCAGAGCCAAACATACCAACGCTAGTTGGGCCTTTTTTCTCTAGAGATGCTTTCCATTTTTCTGCCATCGTATCGAATGCAACGTCCCACGAAACCGGCGTAAACTCGCCATCTTTGTGGTATTTGCCGTCTTTCATACGAAGAAGAGGTTGAGTCAGACGGTCTTGACCGTACATGATCTTAGAAAGGAAGTAGCCTTTGATACAGTTTAGGCCTTTGTTTACTGGTGCTTCTGGGTCACCCTGAGTAGCAACGACTTTGCCGTTTTGAGTACCAACAAGAACAGAACAGCCTGTACCACAAAAACGACAAGGCGCTTTGTCCCATGTGATTTTGGTTTGATCAGAGCTTGCAATCAGGTTCGCTGCAGATGCTGGTAGTGTAATACCTGCGACAGCAGCAGCTGATGCAGCCGCGTTTGCTTTCACAAACGCACGTCTTGTCATTTTCATACTTCACCCTCGATTTGGGAATGTTGTGTTCCAGTGTCTTCTTCATCCGTTTCTTCAAGCGCAGTTTCGATTTGGTGATAAACCAACACTGTGCTCAAAACATTCGGTAAATTGTTAATGGCATCGATAGTGTCTGTGATGAAACCTTGGTTTTCGGTTTCAAGCACCACAACGATTTTGCCTTCTGGACTGTCTCCGTAAATTTCCGCGTTTTCATACGTTTCAATTTGCGTCTTAATTTCATCCAGATGCTCAGGCAGCACGTGCACTACTAAACTTGAAATATGCACTTCATTTAGTGACATATAGCTCTCTCATTTATTGCCATTTACCGTATATACGGCTTAGGCTGTTATATTGCTCACATTGATGGATGAAGTTGGGCACACAGAAACACATGCGCCGCAGCCGTTGCATTCATCAAGGTTTAAATTGGGTTGTGCTACTTTTCCCAGTTCTAACTTGAACTGGATTGCCATTGGGTCGCACATGTCCCCACAGCTTCTGCATTCGACATTTTGCTTTGCTAAACAGCTATCACTAATTACTGCTTTTGCGTGCCAAGGTTGCTCGGTTTCTGCTAAAAAGAGCGGCTCTGGACAAACATCTGCGCATTGATAGCAAAACGTACATTCATCAATAGAAAAATCGACTGAAGGGAATCCGCCGTCACTTTTGGTTATAATTTTCGTTTCGCAGGCGTCAATGCACTTTCCGCAACGAGTACAACCATCCGTGAACTGTTCTGGTCGGGCTAACCAAGGTAGGCGAACGGCGTTATCGGTATGCGTTTTTCTTGCAAAGAGTCTTCTTCTGGAAAGGTCTACCACTTAGTCACCTCGAAACTTGGAACCCAAACTAAGCATAGTCCACAATTTTCATTAATAAACTGTCATTAAAGCTAACGAAATTGTAGTTTTTGACATATTTGTATAAATACCTCTTAGGAGGTAATTGGGATGCAATATTGTTTTGGATCAATAAATTCCATCGCAGGTGATCACATATTGATAAAGTTGAAAGTCAATGGGTTCATTGCGTGTACAAGTTGGACAATTAATAGGCGAGGAACTCTGATTGTTTAAAAATGTGAAAAAGTCAGTAACGCGCACGATTGCGTCCGCGATGCTTCTGATTTTGTTGTTATCAGTAGCAACGACTGGCTTTGCTATTTTTACCCTTGCGTCAAGCCTAAATGACGCAGAAGCCGTCAACGTGGCGGGGTCGATGCGCATGCAAAGTTATCGTTTAGCACACGACATTCAGATTCGATCTGTTGATTATTCTTCACATATTGACGCATTTGAGCACTCTATTTACTCGTCTTCGATGAAAGCACTTCAGCATTGGTCTGTGCCGGAAGACATCACTCACGATTACTATCGCTTAATCATGCGATGGCACGAGTTAAAATCGGTGTTGAGAGGGGAGGACCCAAGCCAATATCAACTCTTGGTCGCGGGCTTTGTTCAGCAGATCGACGACTTTGTGTTTAAGCTGCAAAACTTTTCTGAGCAGAAGCTCATCAACTTAGCTTGGATTGGCGGGTTAGGGCTGGGCGGCATTCTTTGCGCCAGTATGTTTGTTGTCCACTTTATCCGTTTGGAAGTCGTGAGGCCGCTGCGTGCACTAGTATTCGCAAGTGAACGCATTAAAAATCGCTCTTTTGATATCAATTTAGCGGTGTCAAGTGACAACGAAATGGGCATACTCACGCGCACCTTCAATCGGATGGCGACAGACCTCGGTAAGCTTTACCGTGGATTGGAACAGGCGGTAGACGAGAAAACTCGCAAGTTGCAACATGCGAATCAGTCTTTAGAAGTGCTTTATGATTCCTCAAAAGAACTCACAGCATCGCGCATTAATCAGGATAATTTCCAGGCGATTTTGAAGCACATTGCGAGCTTAGAAGGCATTAAAGCGGTAAAGCTTGAAATCGAACAGTTGGGAGAGCCTAATTGGATCCTTACGGAAGGGGAAGAGTGCTGCCATGATTGTGATGATGAATGTCATGCAGAACCTTTAACGTTAGATGGCGAACATCTCGGTTCTCTATATTGGAAAGCAGGCTTACCGTGCCCGAACGAGACGCTAATTGACAACTTTGTACAAATTCTCTCGCGAGCGGTGTATTACAATCGCGCACAGCGTCAAGCAGAGCAAATTTTGTTGATGGAAGAGCGCGCGACCATTGCTCGCGAACTTCACGACTCTTTGGCTCAAGCGTTATCCTATTTGAAAATTCAGGTCGCTTTATTAAAGAGAAGCGTGAAAAATCTTCCTGACGAAAAGGCCATTGCTCAAGCCAATCAAGTGATTGCAGAGCTGGATACGGGCTTGTCGGCTGCTTATACCCAGTTACGTGAGCTGTTAACGACATTCCGTCTGACGATCAAAGAAGGCAGTTTTGGCCAAGCGCTGCAAGAGATGGTCGAAACGCTTAATGAGCAAACAACGGCAGAAATTACGTTGAAAAATAGACTTTCATCGACGGAATTAGATGCGCATCAACAAGTCCATTTACTACAGTTGATCAGAGAGGCGGCACTGAATGCGATTAAGCATGCGCAAGCTGACCATATACATATTCAATGTCTTGATTGTGATGGGAAAGTCACAGTAACCGTCTCCGATGACGGGGTAGGCTTTGAACATCAGGACGAAAAAATTAATCATTACGGTATGACGATCATGCAAGAGCGAGCAGCGAGACTGCACGCCGATCTACAGATTGAAGCATCAATAAACAAAGGGTGCACCGTAAAACTCGAATTCCAACACAGTAAGGAAGTAAACTTTGACAGTGTGTAAAGTAATGCTGGTGGATGATCATCCACTGATGCGACGTGGTATCCATCAACTCCTGAGCTTTGAGCCAGAGTTTGAAGTCGTTGCAGAAGCAAGCAATGGCGCAGATGCAGTCGCAAAAGCGCATGAGCTTGAGCTCGATTTGGTACTGCTAGATCTCAACATGAAAGGCATGTCTGGGCTGGATACGTTAAAAGCGCTGCGAGCTGATGGTTGTGAGGCGAGGATTGTTATTCTGACCGTTTCAGACAGCCCTGCGGATATTGAAGCGATTGTACGCAGTGGCGCGGATGGCTATTTGTTAAAAGATACAGAGCCGGATGAGCTTGTTGAGCTACTCAAGCAGGCCCATCAGGGTGACAAGGCATACAGTCAAGAGGTTGCCAAGTATTTGAGTGAACGCTCTGATCATGAAGATGTTTTTGATTCGCTAACGGATCGCGAAACGCAAATCCTGCGAGAGGTGGCAAGAGGCTTCCGTAATAAGCAGATTGCCGATCGTTTGTTTATTTCTGAATCGACGGTAAAAGTACACATGAAGAGCCTACTTAAGAAGCTTCAAGTACCTTCTCGCACGGCGGCAACGGTACTTTACTTAGAGCGCTTCGGAGATATCAAATAATCATGCTGTCATCGCTGTGTTGCGACCTTATCTTTTGATTATTAAATAATTTTTAGTAAAGCAGAAATGAAAAAACCGCCATTAAAGGCGGTTTTTTCATTTGTCTGGGCGAATAGAATACAAGTCACTGTTGTGCTTGCCGCACTCCAGATAATACTGATGCGCCACCTTTTTATTTTCGGCGACGACGATCATACTGTGCATTTTCCCCTGTTCGAAATATCGAATTTCATATTCTACACTGGTATCAAGTTGCTCAGCGGCTGCCATACTTCGCCTCCATAACCTATCCTAAAATCATCCATGCAAATAATATGCCGTTATAGGGAGCGCTGTTCGGTACAAAAATTGACCGATAAATGCGCTTTAACTCACTTTTTTGCGGATAGTTGTGATCAAAAAGTTAATTTCAAACTCTATATACTATGAGGGTGGCAATGAGCAATTGTCACACTGGCGTAAGTTTGCCGCAATATTAAGTGATACAAGTTGAGTATAGAACTTAATCAATAGAAAAGGGAATACGAATAAGTGATTAAATTATCGAGTTTATCCAATAAAGTTCTTCAATACGGATTCGTGTTCTTGTTGGTTATTTTACTGGCCGGATGTACGAAAAAGTTTCTATATAGCAACATCGATTGGTTTGTTATTGAATATTTAGATGACTACGTATCGCTTAACGATGAACAAGAAACCTTGTTAGAAGAGCGACTATTGCTATTAGCAGATTGGCATAAGAAAGAAGAATTACCGTTATATATCGATCACTTAAAAGAGCTTGAGAATATTAACGCAAACAATATTACTCTCGCGTTTTTGCAGAAAAACCGAGAAAAAATGAAAGCGCACTATGACCGTATTGTGTCGAGATCGGCGCCAGATTTGTTCTCTTTAAGCTTACAACTGACGCCAAAGCAACAACAAGAGTTTTTGCAAAACGTGCAAAAGGACTATCAAGAAAGAAACGCAAAATATGCGGATAAAACCGAAGCAGAGATCAGAGAGATTATTTTAGAGAATACTAAGGAGTGGATGGAAGAATGGATTGGGGAATTGAATAGCGATCAAAAACGGTACGCAAAACAAATTTCCCAGCAAACGATTTTGAATAGTCCACTTTGGCGAAATTATCGCGCTTCAATATATCAAGAGTTGGAATACCTTTTCGAAAATCAGTCCAACAGTGTTGTCTATCAACAAGTATTTATGCAGTTATTGTTCGAGCCGGAAAGCTATTATAGCGAGCAACTATCCGAGAATATCGATCACAACCTTGGGTTAGTGGATCAATTGATGTTAAACGTAGCGAAGTCCATGACCGATAAACAGTGGATCCACTTCCACAATAAAGTCAAAGAATGGCGAGTATTAGCAGAAGAACTCCAAGATTAAACATATTTAAAACAAGTGGTTATCGTTATGTATGCCAGGCTGAGTCGAGACTTTCTGATGAAAAAATGATTCAAAGCAAATTCTTATTGAACTAAGAGCGTAACATGGAGTGAGGTTTATTACGGGCACTAGGCGGCCTCGCATTTAAATAACATTAGGTAGCTGAACTCATCCAGAGTAATTGGAGTTCATTCGTCAGAGCTACCTATGTTCGGCAAACCTTAGTATTGCCGGTTTGTTTGAGTGCGATGCGTAGTCTGGTGTTCATCGCTTAGAACAATGAGAATAAATATGAAGCATTTAGTTGAAAGATTCCTTCGCTACGTCACGTTTGACACCCAATCAAATCCCCATGTTGCCCAATGCCCAAGCTCACCTGGCCAACTCGTTTTTGCAGAGCTGTTGAAACAAGAGATGTTAGATCTTGGTTTGAGCGATGTGACTTTAGATGAACACGGTTACTTGATGGCAAAACTGCCGTCGAATGTTGATTACGATGTTCCACCAATCGGCTTTATCGCCCACATGGATACTGCACCAGATGCGTCTGGTAAGAATGTAAATCCGCAATTTGTTGAAGACTATCAAGGTGGTGATATTGCACTTGGGTTGGGAGACGAAGTGTTGTCTCCGGTTCAGTACCCAGACTTGCACAACCTGCACGGCCACAATTTGATTACCACCGATGGCACAACGTTGCTTGGCGCGGACAACAAAGCGGGCATTGCAGAAATTTTGTCTGCGATCGCGATGTTGATTGAGAATCCAGACATTCCTCATGGTGACATTTGTATCGGTTTTACGCCGGATGAAGAAATCGGTCGTGGTGCAGATTTGTTTGATGTTGAGAAGTTTGGCGCGAAATGGGCATACACTATCGATGGTGGCCCGCAAGGCGAACTTGAATATGAGAACTTCAATGCGGCAAGCGCTGATGTGATTTTCCATGGCGTAAGCGTTCATCCAGGTACGGCTAAAGGCAAAATGGTCAATGCGATGAATTTAGCGGCGCAATTCCAAGTTAAAGTGCCAGCAGACCAAACCCCTGAAACCACCGAAGGGTATGAGGGCTTCTTCCATCTGAAATCGGGAGAACTGGGTATCGCCCGCAGTGAACTTGGTTACATCATCCGCGATTTTGACCGTGAAGGGTTAGAAGAGCGTAAGGCGCTGATGCAAAAACTTGTCGATGAAATGAACGCAGGTCTGAAACACGGTTCTGTCGAACTTAACATTACCGACAGTTACTACAACATGCGAGAAATGGTTGAGCCGTACCCTCACATTATCGAATTAGCGAAACAGGCAATGGAAGCGTGTGATGTTAAACCGTTGATCAAACCGATTCGTGGTGGTACGGATGGCGCGCGGTTATCCTTTATGGGATTGCCTTGCCCTAACATCTTCACCGGTGGTTTCAACTTTCATGGTATCCATGAATTTATCTCTGTAGAGATGATGGAAAAATCTGTCCTTGTGATTGTAAAAATCGCTGAACTTACCGCTAAAAAACACGGTTGATGGAACGTTCACCCACTCAATTCAATTGAATGGGTGACATCGATACAAAAAAGCCCAGACAATTTGTGTGTCTGGGCTTTGTAGTTTTGGGAAGGACTAACGAACGTCTTTATCCTCGAAATTGATGTCGTCTAGCGGTAGCCAATCTACCTCAACACCCGCCTGATCAAACATATCTTGGCTCACTTGGATTTTATCTCCCCAGCGAGATAGAAAGTCTTCAGACTGTTCTGGGCAGTGAACGCGCGAAATACCTGTTTGAATGATCTTTGCAGCGCAGTTTGGGCACGGGAAGTGCGTTACCCAAATGTCACAACCATCCAAATCGCGTTTTGAAAAGAGAATTGCGTTCTCTTCTGCATGCAGAGTTTTTAAGTATTTCAGTTCACGTTCGTCGGTGTCTACACTGTCCGAAACACCGTGTGGATAACCGTTAAAGCCAACAGAAACAATGCGGTTCTGTTTAGTGATCACCGCACCTACCTGCGTTGAAGGGTCTTTACTCCAAGACGCCACCAGTTCAGCCATTTGGTAAAAACGTTTCGCCCATTTAGAAATCATGCTCATCCTCTCGGTCGAAGGCTTTGAATTATCTGAATGATAACCCATTTTTTTTAAAAAAATAGTCGAAATACGAGCATTACAGTGAAAGCGATTCGTTTTCATGGTTAATCGGGGAGAGTTTGTTCAGCTCTAAGCAACAATTCCGCCTTTATTGATGAGTTTATTGGTCAAAATTGGCAAACGAATGAGTCATACATCACATTGATGATTAGAGGTTGCTTATATTGTGGGGTGAATGAAGATCTGAAAATGATTTCAAATGCATCAACTTTATTTCGGCTCGTTTCAATTAATTACATTTAGAAACATTTTACGCAATTTATGTAGGAGAATTCGGAATCTACTGTCTGTAAGGTTAGTGTGTTTTCAACAATATCCTGTTCCATAAAGACGGTAAATACATGCAAAAGAAACCACTTGTCGCATTAATGGCGGCTACAGCTATCCTTGCAGGATGCGGAGAAGCGAATAATGCCCAAAGAGAGAGCCAAGCGCCTCTTGTCGTAACTCAGGATGTCACGGTAATCGACTACCAACCGAGTAAATCATATATCGGTCGCATTGAAGCGGTAGAAGATACCAATATCACAGCACAGATTTCAGGCTATTTACAAGCTCGTCATTTTGAAGAAGGACAAATGGTAGAAAAAGGTCAGCTTCTTTATTCTATTGAACCTTCTTCTTTTGAAGCACAAGTGGCAAGTGCGAAAGCAGCGTTAGCACAAGCAAAAGCTTCGCTTAAAAAGGCAGAGCTTGATCACCAACGTGGTAAAAACCTGCTTCCTCGTGGAAGCATCTCCCAATCGGAATTTGATGCGTTGACAGCAACATTGCTAGGCGCGCGTGCAGAACTAGAAGCCGCGAATGCACAGCTTAAACTTGCAGAAGTCAACCTTTCGTACACGCAAATCCGAGCGCCGTTTAGTGGTCGTATTAGCGACACTAAAGTGAGTACTGGTGATCTGGTTTCTCCATCTTCAGGTGTGCTGACGACGCTCGTGAGCCTAGATCCTGTGCACACTTCGTTTAGCGTCAGTGAACGTGAGCGTTTAGCGATGGGAATGGATCGAATTAAAGGCGATGGTTCGGCCGAGTCGAACGGTGTGGAAGTGCAACTAGAGCTAGAAAACGGCCAGTTTTTCGAACATCTAGGTCAGCTTGATTTCTTGGGTAACCGTATTGATACCAAAACGGGCACGATTGCTATGCGTGCGTTGGTGCCAAACCCAGAACACAAACTGCTTCCTGGCCAGCACATCAAAGTCAACTTACGTGATAAGAACACCCGAGATGTCATCGTCGTGCCTCGTCGTGCGGTGCAAACTGACCTAGAAGGTGACTTCGTGATGGTGACAACGGAAGGCAACGTCGCTGAGCGTCGCAATGTAGAACTTGGCCCGCAAGTCGAGCAGGGCATTATCATTCGCGAAGGTCTTGAGAAAGGTGAAGCTGTTATCACACAAGGTCTACAGCGTGTTCGTAATGGCGTAGAAGTGCGTGTTCAAACTCCAACTGAAGACAAACAGTAGGAGGTCGCATGTTAAGTCGTTTCTTTATACAAAGACCTAAGTTCGCGCTGGTCATTTCGATCATCCTGACGTTGGCTGGTGCCATTTCGCTAGCGATTTTGCCAGTGGCTGAATATCCGCAAATTAGTCCACCGTCGGTTAGCGTAACGGCGTACTACACTGGCGCAAGTGCCGAAGTGGTTGAACAGGCCATCGCCGATCCGATAGAGACATCGGTGAACGGCGTAGAAAACATGATTTACATGTCTTCGAAAAGTGCTAACGATGGTTCGTACAGCTTAAACGTTACGTTTGATGTTGGTACCGACCCAGATATGGCGCAGGTGAACGTGCAAAACCGAGTGTCACAGATTGAGTCAAAACTGCCTCAGGAAGTGCGCATGGTCGGCGTGACGGTGAAAAAGCGTTCTCCTGACCTATTGATGGTTCTGAACTTCTATTCACCAGACGGCAAGTACGATGACCAATTCTTAATTAACTACATCAACTTGAACGTAAAAGATCAGTTGGCGCGCGCGAAAGGCATTAGTGAAGTAAATGTAATTGGTGGTGGTGAATATGCGATGCGCGTGTGGTTGGACCCAGAAAAAATGGCCAACCTCAAGCTAACGACATCGGATGTATATGCTGCTTTAGCGGAGCAAAACGTTCAGGTTGCTGCTGGCCGTGTTGGTGCCGCGCCGTACAATAACCCGCAAGAAGTGCAGTTTAACCTAGTGACGAAAGGTCGCTTAGAAAGTGTGAGCGAGTTTGAAAACGTTGTTCTTCGTGCCAATCCAAATGGCTCTACGGTTTATCTAAAAGACGTTGCTCGTGTTGAACTGGGTAAGAAGTTCTACGATGGTAACGGTAAGTTCCGTGGGCAAGATGCTTCGATTGTCGCTCTGTCACTTCAGTCTGATGCAAACGCATTAGAAAGTGGTAAAGCGGTAATGGAACTGCTTGAACGATTGAGCGAAAACTTCCCTGAAGGTATGACTTACGAAACCAGCTACGACACGACTGTGTTCGTCGCTGAGTCGATCAAAGGCGTGGTAAAAACACTTGTCGAAGCGATTCTACTGGTTATTGCCGTAACCTACCTATTCTTGGGCAGTGCGCGAGCAACGTTAATTCCAGTGGTCGCGATTCCAGTTTCGTTGATTGGTACGTTTGCCATCATGCAAGCGACAGGATTCACCATCAACACGGTAACCTTGTTCGGTTTGATTCTCGCGATTGGTATCGTGGTGGATGACGCGATTCTGGTTATCGAAAACGTTGATACAACGATGGCGAAAGATCCAACCATTTCACCTCGCAAAGCAACATTGCTAGCGATGAAAGAGGTGACTGGGCCAATCATTACCTCAACGTTGGTTCTGTTGGCGGTATTCCTACCTGTTGCGATGCTTCCGGGTATTACTGGCATCATGTATCGTCAGTTCGCATTGACGATCTGTATTTCGGTTGTGATTTCGTCAATCAACGCGCTAACGCTGTCACCGGCTCTTTGTTCATTAGTATTAAAACAAGGTGGTGGCAACACGGCTAACTGGTTCCAAGCATTCAACCGTGGTCTAGAGCGTGTTACTACGCGTTACGGCCAAGTTGCAGGATTCCTTGTTAAGAAATCTCTGTTATTGGTTACGTTCTTCATCGTTGCGGTTGCTGCGGTGTCTTTCTTCGCGAAGACGACATCAACGGCATTCGTTCCTCAAGAAGATAAAGGCATTTTGCTGGTCAACGTTCAGTTGCCTGATTCTGCTTCTCTGTCTCGTACAGAAGAGGTGACGAGCGACTTGATGAAAATGATCGAGGAAGAACCCGGTGTAGATGGCGTAACGGTTGCAAACGGCTTTTCGTTTATGACTGGAGCTGCGGCGTCAAACGGTGCTTCGCTGTTCATCAAGTTGCATGATTGGGAAATGCGTAACTCGCTAGGTGGTGAACATTCTGCCAATGCGATAGCAGCTCGCATCAATGGTCGAGCTGCAATGGAATTGCCTCAAGCTGTTGTGTTTGCGATGGGGCCGCCAGCCGTTCCGGGTATGGGCGCTGCTTCCGGTTTTGAATTTGTATTGGAAGATACGCTAGGTCGTAGCCGCACTGACTTGTCGATGGTGATGGGGGAGATGATTCAGGCAGCAAACCAAGCTCCTGAGATCGCGTACACCTTTAGTACATTCCGTGCGAACGTACCGCATTACTATGTGGATATTGACCGCGAGAAAGCGCAACAACTTGGCATTTCGCTGTCGTCTATCTTCCAAACTTTGCAAGGCAACTTAGGTTCGCTTTACGTGAATGACTTCACCATGTTTGGTAAGAACTTCCGTGTAACCATGCAAGCGGACAGCCAACACCGTAGTGGCATGCAAGATTTGGAACGTTTCCATGTTCGCTCTTCGATGGGGGAAATGGTGCCACTAAGCACGCTAGTCAGCTACGAGCAAGTATTCGAACCTGATGTGGCATGGCGATACAACATGTACCGTAGCGCCATCATTCAAGGCCAGCCTGCTCCGGGTTACTCAAGTGGTGATGCAATTGCAGCGATGGAACGTGTTGCTGCTGAAGTTCTGCCACAGGGCTATACCTACGAATGGACAGGCATGGCGTACCAAGAAGTGCTTGCTGGTAACCAAGCCATTTACGCATTTGCGTTAGCGTTGATCTTCATTTACTTGTTCATGGTGGCGCAGTACGAAAGTTGGAGTATTCCTCTGGCGATCATTTTGGTGGTACCTGTTGCAACGCTAGGCTCCTTCCTCGCGCTGAACTTAACGGGCACGCCATTAAACTTGTACGCTCAGATTGGTCTAGTTCTCCTTATAGCCTTGGCTGCGAAGAACGCCATTTTGATTGTGGAGTTCGCGAAGCAAGAGCGTGAAGAGAAAGACGTTGCCATCGATGACGCAGCCGTAAAAGGCGGTACGCTACGTTTCCGTGCGGTGAACATGACGTCTTGGTCGTTTATCTTGGGGATTTTCCCGTTGATCTTCGCCGCTGGCGCGGGTCATGTGAGCCAAAACTCGCTCGGAGTGTCTCTGATTGGTGGTCTATTGTGTGTGCTTCTTGCGGGTACGTTCTTGATTCCGGGCTTCTATGCTCTGGTACAAAGACAACGTGAGAAGATTCATGGCGGCAATACAAAGCTTGTTCCGCTTGATGATGAATAACTACCGACACGATTTGGGCTGAGCTGATACCGAGCCTAAATAGAAAACAAAAAGCCCGAAGCATTCATTCGCTTCGGGCTTTCTTATTGGATTAACGAATCTACTAGTAGATTACTTTAGGCGAGTCTTAAACTCGGCTACGGCTTCATCCATATCGTGTGCTTGAGCCGATACTGAGTTCACTTCATGCAAACATTCTTGCGCGGAGTGCATGTTGTTTTCAGAGATAACGTTCAGCTCAGTGATTGAGTCGCTAACTTGGTTCATCACAATGCCTTGCTCTTCAATCGCAGAAGCAATGCGCTCTGAGTTGCCTTGAATCGCGTGCATGTCCGTGATGATTTGCTGGAGGCTCGCGTCTAATTGTTCAGATGCACTCAGGGTTTGCTGACCTTGTTCGTTACATTGATCAATATCGGAAACCACCATCGACATCTGCGCTTGGATGTCCATCACCACTCGCGTGATCTCTTCCGTGGATTGATGTGTACGGCTCGCAAGAGCGCGAACTTCATCTGCAACCACGGCAAATCCACGTCCTTGCTCACCCGCACGAGCCGCTTCGATAGCCGCGTTAAGTGCAAGTAAGTTCGTTTGTTCAGCAATGTCTTGAATGATGTTCACCGCACCGCCAATTTTATCGACGTGTTGGTTCAATGAGCCAATAGACTGTTGGCTGTTCGAGAGGATACCCGTCAGCTGACCAACATTCGTCACGGTCATTTCTACGACAGAGCGACCTTGTTCGGCGTTAGTCGCAGCTTGGTGAACACCTTCAACCGCAACCGATGTGCTTTCAGAAATTTCACCGATAGTGGCAACCATCTGCTGCACGGCCGTCGCCATAGAGGCGGTGTGATCAGTCTGTGCGTGGAACTGTTCCATAACACCTTCAAGCTCACGATGCATGTTGTCTGTGCTCGCTGTTAACTGCATCGATTTTTCTTGTGTGTTGTGGATCAAACGCTCTAGCTTTTCGAGCAGATCGTTGAGATGGTGGCTGATATCAAACAGTTCATCCTTACCGGCAAGATCAGAGCGTAAGCCCATGTTATTGCTTTCGCTGATGTTCTTAATCGTTGCTAGCAAGCTGCCAACACGAACGTTGATAGAGCGAGAAATTTGCCAAATCAGCGCAAAAATCACTACTAAGATGAACGCCGTAATGGCTTGCTTGATGCTTGCCATTTTTTCATCGCGTTGGGTTGCGGCAGAATCAATCGATGATGAGAAAGCTGCAAACTGCTCTTCCACGGCGTGAGATAGCGCGCGAGTTTCGCCCAGTAAACCTTTGTTGTAAGCCACACCAATGACTTGTTTTTGAGCTGCAAGTTGTTTCGCTGACTCTAACAGTTCTGAGACGTATAAGTCAGACAGTTTGCTTGAGTCAAATTCGCCCATTTTCACCGCATTATCAAACTGGATAAGAGAAAGGATTTGCTGATGGTCGGCGCTTTTTTTGCTTCAAGTAGCAGGTTTTCGTAACGCGCAAGAATGCCACTTTCTTTGTCTAGGCCATACTTTTGAGAAGCGGAAACTAATGCTTGGAAACCTTTTTGATAAGCGAGTAAATCCTGCTTGAAACGCTGACTTGAGGGTAGGTCGTATCGGTTTAGGATTTGAGCGAGTTCTTTCTCGGTGCTTAAAAACTTATCAACATTACTATCAAATTTATCTAAGTATTTGACATTGCTGCGAAGTAAAAAGTCTTTCTCATTACGTCGCAAGTTGAGTAAGCGTATTTCTAAATCACCGACAAGTTTTACTGCGTGGTTGAGTTCATTGCTCTGATTTGCGAAATGAGATGAGGTACCCAAAAGGGTCACAATGCCTAAAATGGCGATAACTCCGAGGAAGTAGAGTTTTTGCCTAATAGTCATATTGTTGTTTCCTGAATAAGTGACTAAAAAAGAGAAATCCAACCAGATTTCCAAGGGCTAGCAAACGTTGTTCAACTAACATGTCGTGAAAGTGACATGCCTTAATACAGCACCTTTTTACGTTGCTGTTTTTTTGCCCCCTGCTTGTTTTTACTGTCAAGTCGGCGGCGTTGTGAAGCGCGGGTTGGTTTTGTTTTAATGCGCTTCTTATCTTGTAAGGCGGCAGCTTTAATCAACTCTTGTAGGCGATTTAGCGCATCCTCTTTGTTTTTTTCTTGTGTGCG
This sequence comes from Vibrio sp. Y20_XG_PY13, assembly GCF_024181925.1. Taxonomy (NCBI): domain Bacteria; kingdom Pseudomonadati; phylum Pseudomonadota; class Gammaproteobacteria; order Vibrionales; family Vibrionaceae; genus Vibrio; species Vibrio sp. Y20_XG_PY13. The sequence goes on from NZ_JAMZAL010000001.1 coordinate 92,612, forward strand.
AAACTGTTGCGCTTTGATGATCACCACACCATCTTTAGTGATACGGCTATCAGAAAGTGCAAGTAATCGCTCTTTGTAGAATTCCGGTAAACTTGAATGGTGTATATCGAAGCGCAGATGTATGGCAGTCGCTACCTTGTTAACGTTCTGTCCGCCATTTCCTTGAGCTCTAATGGGCGTTAATTGTATTTCCCATTCTTGAAGTGTGACGGAGTTCGAAATTTTGAGCATGATAAGCAAATGCCGATAAGGACGATTGAAAGAGCTGATAAATTAACACTACAGATGTACAAATAGAAGAAAAGACATGAGCACGATTGATTTTAGGCCATACGAAGGATTCATCTTCGATATGGATGGTACCTTGATTGATACCATGCCTGCGCACCTTGCTGCTTGGCAAGCAACGGCCGACCGATTTGATTTTCCGTTTTGTCAGGAGTGGTTACACAGCTTAGGCGGAATGCCGAGTTTTAAAATTGTTGCTGAGTTGAATCGTCATTATGGGTTATCTCTAGATCCTCAAACGGTTTCGAAATTCAAAATGGAGACGTTTGCCGCGATGGAATTGCAGGGCGAGGTCATCCAGTGCACTGGCATTGTTCTTGACGAATATTTAGGCCAAAAGAAAATTGCGGTCGGAACGGGAAGTCAGCGAGAAAGTGCGATGCGTCTGCTCAGTCATGCAGGGTTGATCGACAAGCTTGATGCCGTTGTGACGGCTAGTGATGTCGAAAATCACAAACCATGTCCGGATACTTTTCTATTAGCCGCAGATAGATTAGGGATTGACGCGCAAAACTGTCTGGTTTTTGAAGATACAGAATTGGGTAAACGTGCGGCTCATTCTGCTGGGATGGACTGTGTCGTGGTCGAAGGAAATAATCTCGTTTTTTATCCGAAGAGATAAGTGCTTACTATCGATGGACGATGCTTGAATCTTCATTTCTTGATTTCATTTCCTTTATAAAAATCCTGAAAGTGAAAAGGGGTGCAAGCGCACCCCTTTTTGATGAGAATGTGTGAACATTCAGATTATGGTTGAACCATCTCTTGGTATTCGAATGAAGGAACCACAACTTCTACGCGACGGTTTTTCTCACGACCTTCACGAGTGCTGTTGTCAGCTACTGGATTCTCTTCACCCATACCTTTCACTGTCAGGCGATCAGCATCGATACCAGCGCCAGTGATGTAATCTGCCACAGCTTGAGCACGACGCTCAGACAGTTTTTGGTTGTAAGCCGCAGGACCTGAGCTATCAGTGTAACCTGTGATTTCAACTTGAGCTTGTGGGTATTCGTTTAGGAATGAAACAAAGTTGTCTAGACGTTCAGAAACAGACTCAGTAAGTTTCGCACTGTCGAACTCAAACGTGCCTGTACCGTACTCTTCTTTGTGAACTTTGCTCATTAGTACTGGTTCTGGATCTGGCTCAACTACTTCTTCTGTTACAACAGCAGCAACCACTGGCGCAGCTGCGAATTTGTAGTTAACGCCGATACCGAAGAAGTTTGCGTCCATATCGTCCCAAACGTCATCCGACATATCTTGGTAACGTTGGTACTCAGCGCGAACACTCCAGTTTCTATCAATCGAATATTCAGCACCTAGTGAACCTGTTGCAACGAAATCTTTTTCGTCTTCAGACATCATGTACGCACCACCGATCTTAGCGAATAAGTTCCAAGAATCGTTTAGATGCCAGTTGAATTTAGGTGCAAGTGTTAAAGCCGTTAAATTGCCGTCGATCGTATCAACTGTACTAGCTCCTGACTTAAAGTTCGCTTTGTAGTCGCCTAAGAAATCGACACCGTACTCTAGACCGATGAAATCGGTAAAGTCATAACCGATATGTAGTCCGGCACCAAAAGCTTCATCATCACAAGGGCTATTTAGATAGCAAGCATCGTCAAGTGTAGTCATGCCCACTTTGCCCCCGATATACATTTCAGCTTGAGCAGAGTTTAAAAGCGCGCTACTACCAGCTACCACTGCTGCTACTGCAATTGCTACTTTGTTCATAATGTTTCCTTGTATTGATTGCATATTAACTTCTACTTTGTTTTATCAAAAATTTAGAAAAAACCAGCGTTTATAAGAAATTAGTTCAATATTCTAATGATTTCACATCAAGCAACAATATCTTTGAACTTGATCAACATTTATTACCCAATAACACCTCACAAACTTCTGATATTTCTTACATTGTAGTAAAGATTTTTAGTGTCATAAGAAAATTGATGATTATTTTGAACTTTTTATTGTAAACATTATTTTACGATGTGCGAGATAGTTAACGGTTGTAATTTGTTTGCATTTATTTGCAAAAAGTGATTGCAAGTCTATGGGGAAGCCGATAAGTTAATTGGAACGATAGACAGATAATCACCGGAACCCTTGTTGCTGCTCGCTTTGTGAACAATGTTGCAATGAGTACAGTTGGCAAAAATTGGGTCGGAAATAACAACCAGGAAGTAGAAGTAATGTTTCAAACTGATGATGTAAGAATTAATAGAGTAAAAGAGTTATTGCCCCCTGTTGCAGTTCTAGAGAAGTTTCCAGCGACCGAAACCGCTTCTTCGACCACTTTTGATTGCCGTAATGCCATTCACAATATTCTTGAAGGAAAAGATGATCGTTTACTTGTGATCGTTGGTCCTTGTTCTATCCATGACCCTGCAGCTGCAGTTGAATACGGCAAAAAGCTGAAAGTGTTGCGTGATGAACTTGGTGAGCAACTGGAAGTTGTGATGCGTGTTTACTTTGAAAAACCACGCACGACAGTAGGCTGGAAAGGTTTGATCAACGACCCATACCTGAACGACACATTTAAGCTAAATGATGGTCTGCGTATTGGACGTAAGCTGCTTTTGGACCTTACTGATATGGGCCTACCGACAGCGAGTGAATTCCTAGACATGATCACACCTCAATACGTGGCGGATTTGATCAGCTGGGGCGCGATTGGTGCACGCACGACGGAATCGCAAGTTCACCGCGAACTCGCTTCTGGTCTTTCTTGCCCGGTTGGTTTCAAAAACGGTACTGACGGTAACATTAAAATCGCGAGTGATGCTATTCGTTCTGCAAGCGCTTCTCACCATTTCCTATCGGTAACGAAGTACGGTCATTCAGCGATTGTTGAAACCGCAGGTAACCCAGACTGCCACATCATTTTACGTGGTGGTAAAGAACCAAACTACAGTGCAGCACACGTTGCTCAAATCAAAGACGAGTTGGACGCGGCTGGTCTACCGAAGAAAGTGATGATCGATTTTAGCCACGCGAACAGCTCTAAGCAGTTCAAACGTCAAATGCTAGTGTCTGATGATGTATCAGAGCAAATCGCTGGTGGTGAAGATGCAATCTTTGGCGTGATGATCGAGTCCCATTTGGTTGAAGGCCGCCAAGATCTAGTGGATGGTAAAGCGGCAACTTACGGTCAGTCGATTACTGATGCATGTATCGGCTGGGACGATACGGAAACGGTACTTCGTCAGCTTTCTGAAGCAGTAAAAGCGCGCCGTAGCAAATAAGCTCAGCAGCAAGAACATTTTTAACAAGCGAGTACTTAAAGAGCCAGAGGCACTATGTCTCTGGCTCTTTTTATTGAGAATTAATCGCATCTCTTCCTATTACGCGGTCTTTCCTATATGTTGTTTGAAGGAATTTTAACCAAAGGAAATGGATTTGAATCGTAACGTATGGTTGTTATCGTTGTGCCAAGCACTCTTGATGACAGGAAACATTCTTTTGATCTCGGTGATCGCGCTCATTGGCAAAACACTTGCCCCGTCACCGAGCTTTATTACTTTGCCTGTCGCACTGCAGTTTCTCGGTTTAATGGCGGCAACGATACCTGCATCATTGATTATGGGGAAACTCGGTCGTCGTTTGGGCTTTAGTCTAGGTAACCTCATCGGCATCGTGGGCGCAAGTTTGGCGACGTACGCGTTAAGCCAACAAACCTTTTATCTATTCTGTTTTTCTACGTTTTTGCTCGGTGTCGGAATCGGTTTTGGCACGCTCTATCGTTTTGCTGCAATAGAAGTGTGTGAAGAATCGGCAAGACACAGAGCAATTTCAATATCTATGGCGGGTGGGGTATTAGCGGCTATTCTCGGTCCGAATTTAGCGGTGTATTCGCAACAATGGTCAGACGATGGTTTATATACGAGTGCTTTTTCTGTCCTGATTGTTCTCTACATCACCGCGCTTGTATTGCTTCAAACGATTCGGTTCCCGCCAGCGCATACTCAGCTATCGCATGTTAAAGCCGATACTATTAGTGACATCATAAGACGCCCGAACTTTATGATTGCGGTGTTAGCGGCAATGGTGGCTTATGCGGTGATGAATATTCTAATGACAGCGACGCCTTTGGCGATGATTGGTTGTGGTTTCGATTTCGACAAAGCCGCAGGTGTGATTGAGTGGCACGTGCTCGGCATGTTCGCTCCAGCCTTTATTACTGGTCGATTAATTGAGCAGTTCGGCGCAAAGAAAATGATCCTAGCGGGTGGCGTGCTGTTCATTGCTTGTATAGGGATTAACATTCATGGTGTGTCCATTTGGCACTTTAGCCTTGCCTTAGTTTTGTTGGGCGTAGGTTGGAACTTCATGTTTATCGCTGCAACGGGGCTGTTTAGCCAAAGTTACGAAGCGAAAAACCGCAGCAAAGCGCAGGCGTTTAATGAGTTCTTCGTGTTCAGCTGTGTCACCATTACTGCCTTACTTTCCGGCTGGCTTGAATCGACAGTCGGTTGGCAAAACCTGAACTTGTACGTTCTTCCGTTCGTATTGCTCGTGATTGTGATCTTTGCGATGAAAACGGATAACAAAACAGAATCCCAAATAGCCTAACTTTCAATCTGTCACAGAAAAACTCAGCATCTGAATGCTGAGTTTTTTTGTTTATTAGCTCAAATTTTGACTGGTGACGCGCAAATTTCTGCCAGTGATGATAATTCCCACACTAAAAATGTCGTATTGATAATACTTTTTATCTAACATTTTGTAATAAAAACAATAATCCTGTATACATCACGCCGAAAACTAATAAAAATTATAGAAGTATCGTCTATGTCAGCCAATTTTTCTCAGAAAGCTCAAGAAACTCTCGTCGGAGAACTTGAAGAACTCGTTTCGACCACTAACTTAAAAGGCGTTATTACTTATTGTAATGACGCATTTTGTCGCGTTGCAGAATACACGCACGAGGAGTTAGTCGGTCAGAATCATAATATCGTCCGTCATAGTGACATGCCTAAAGCCGCTTTTGGTGATATGTGGGCACGCCTTAAAGAAGGCAAAGCGTGGCGAGGTATGGTTAAAAACAGCACCAAATCTGGCGGTTATTACTGGGTAGATGCCTACGTAACGCCTATCTATGAAAAAAACCAAGTTGTCGGTTATCAATCTGTACGCGTTAAGCCCAAGCGTGAATGGGTGGATATTGCAGCAAAAGCTTACAAGGGGATGCTAGCCGCCGAGAAAGCGGGTAGAACCTGGTCGTTAAAAATTAACGAAACGGTTCGCTATGCGATCCTACTTGGTGCATTAACTGCACCTGCCGCAGCGTACGCACTATCTGTTGAAGGTCCGCTTGCTTGGCTTGCAAGTGCATTACCAGCGAGCGTTTTAGCGTTATTGTTCCGCCAAGAGTTGATTGATACGCCGCAACAGCTCAAAAAGCTGCAAAAGCAGTATGACAGCGTGAGCCGTTTGATCTATTCAGGCAATAGCGCATTTTCGATTGCTGATTTCCATATCAAAATGTTGTCTGCAAGGATTCGAACCGTATTGGGAAGAATGACCGATTCGGCGCTGCCACTGCAAAATTGCGCTGAAGAACTCAGTCAAACAACTGCTGAGGTTTCAGCCGCGTTGAACCAACAAAACAGTGATATTCGACGCGTGCGAGATGCGACGCAAGAAGTGGAATCTTCAGCGAATTCGGTATCTTCAAGCACTAACGATGCGCATATGCTGATTGATGACACCTTGAAGTCATGCATGATGGCCAAAGAGACGATCGATCAAACGCATACCAACCTAGCGCAATTGAGTCTTCAAGCTGAAAAAGCAACGGAAACGACGTATCAACTGAGCGATCAGGCACAGAAAGTGAATCATTTGATGGTTGAAATCGGTGGTATTGCAGAGCAGACCAACTTGCTGGCGCTGAACGCGGCGATCGAAGCAGCAAGGGCAGGTGAGCAAGGTCGTGGTTTTGCTGTTGTTGCTGATGAAGTTCGCGCACTGTCTGGACGTACGTCGAATGCGACGGAGCAAATTCAAGCGTCTATCTCTGCTATGCTTTCGACGATAGAAGGTTGGCAGAAAGATATTTTGGCAAACAAAGAGCAAACCGATGCCTGTTCTCAAGTTGCTGAGCAAAGCGCGCTGCGTTTGTCTGAAGTTGAACAGATGATGCAAAGCATGAGTGGTTTGATGGTTGATGTGGCAGAAGCGGCGAACAACCAGTTAAAGCTATCTAGCGATGTAAATCAGCACATTCATTCTATTGCGTCGACCGCAGAGCAAAACTTAGCAGCTACGCATTCTGTTGAGCAAAACAGCCGTCAGTTGAAAGAACAAGTACAGGATTTCTATCAGCTTGCGATTCGATTTGAAGATAAGCAGTCGTAAAGCTGCCTTTTAGCGACGCCAAATATCTCAAACAAATTCGAGATAAAATAAAGCCCCGCCATTTCTGGCGGGGCTTTTCAGTTTTCAAATTCGCAATAGAGAAAACTGATTATCTTTTAACGCAATTACGCTAGTAGTTCTTTTGCTGTGTTCACTACGTTTTCTACAGTGAAACCAAACATTTCGAACAACTGGTCAGCAGGTGCAGATTCACCGAATGTTGTCATACCGATGATGCGACCGTCGAAACCAACGTACTTGTACCAGAAATCTGCGATGCCCGCTTCAATAGCGATACGTGCTGTTACGTCTGATGGTAGAACTGCTTCACGGTAAGCTGCGTCTTGTTTGTCGAATGCATCTGTTGATGGCATTGAAACAACGCGTACTTTCTTACCTTCTGCGGTTAGTTGTTCAGCGGCTTTCACTGCTAGCTCAACTTCAGAACCTGTTGCGATTAGGATTAGCTCAGGTTTGCCATCGCTGTCTTTCAGGATGTAACCACCTTTCGCGATGTCTGCAACTTGCTCAGCGCTACGTGGTTGTTGCGCTAGGTTTTGACGAGAGAAGATAAGTGCTGTTGGTGCATCTTTACGTTCAATCGCTAGTTTCCATGCTACAGCAGACTCAACTTGGTCACATGGACGCCATGTGTTCATGTTTGGAGTCAAACGTAGAGACGCGATTTGTTCAACTGGTTGGTGAGTTGGGCCATCTTCGCCAAGACCGATAGAATCGTGTGTGTACACTTGGATGTTCTGAATTTTCATCAAAGCAGCCATACGCATTGCGTTACGAGCGTATTCCATGAACATTAGGAATGTTGCGCCGTAAGGAACGAAACCGCCGTGTAGTGCGATACCGTTCATAATAGCAGTCATACCAAATTCACGTACACCGTAGTGGATGTAGTTACCAGAGAAGTCGTTCGCTTCTAGAGACTTAGAACCAGACCACATGGTTAGGTTAGAAGGCGCTAGGTCAGCAGAGCCGCCCATGAACTCAGGTAGTAGAGCACCAAATGCCTCTAGAGCGTTTTGAGATGCTTTACGTGACGCAATGTTTGCTGGGTTTGCTTGAAGATCCGCAATGATTTGGCTTGCTTTCTCTTCCCACTCTTTTGGTAAATCACCGTTTACGCGGCGTTTAAATTCAGCTGCCAGCTCAGGGTACGCTGCTTCATAAGCTGCAAATTTCTCGTTCCACGCTGCTTCCTTAGCTGCGCCTGTCTCTTTCGCTGACCATTCTGCGTAGACTTCCTGCGGAATTTCAAAAGGACCGTGCTCCCAACCTAGTTCTTTACGTGTCGCTGCAATTTCTTCAGCGCCTAGTGGTGCACCGTGACAGTCGTGTGAACCAGATTTGTTTGGTGAACCAAAACCGATGATAGTCTTAGTACAGATTAGAGTAGGGCGAGGATCCGCTTTTGCAGCTTCAATCGCTGCGTTGATTGCTTCAGAATCATGGCCATTTACTGCTGGGATTACGTGCCAACCGTAAGCTTCGAAACGCTTAGGTGTATCGTCAGAGAACCAACCTTCAACGTGACCGTCGATAGAGATGCCGTTGTCATCCCAGAATGCGATCAGTTTGCCTAGGCCTAGCGTACCAGCAAGAGAACATGCCTCGTGCGAGATACCTTCCATTAGACAGCCGTCGCCCATGAACACGTAAGTGAAGTGGTCAACGATGTCGTGGCCTTCTTTGTTGAATTGCGCTGCTAGCGCTTTCTCAGCCATTGCCATACCAACAGCGTTGGTGATGCCTTGGCCTAGAGGGCCCGTTGTTGTCTCGATACCAGGAGCGTAGCCGTACTCTGGGTGACCTGGAGTCTTAGAGTGAAGCTGACGGAAGTTTTTCAGATCATCGATAGATAGCTCGTAACCGCTCAAGTGCAGTAGAGAGTAAATTAGCATTGAGCCGTGGCCGTTTGAAAGTACGAAACGGTCGCGGTCTGCCCATTCAGGGTTTGATGGGTTGTGGTTTAGGTGAGAACGCCAAAGAACTTCAGCGATATCAGCCATACCCATAGGTGCGCCTGGGTGGCCAGAGTTAGCTTGTTGAACACCGTCCATGCTTAGCGCACGGATTGCATTTGCTAGGTATTTACGATCCATAGTGATTACTTCTCGATAAGTGTTTAAATAGAGGGAACTCGTCTAAACAAGTTCAAATAGAAAATTTTGAATGAGCGTTGATGCTAAAAGCGAGTAGACGGGCTACTCGCTCTTGGTAAGCAATTAAAGCTTAGCTTCGATCATCGCTTCTAGTTTGCCTTGGTCAACTGCGAAGTTGCGGATACCTTCTGCCAGTTTCTCAACAGCCATTGGGTCTTGGTTGTGTTCCCATAGGAACTCAGCGTGAGTCATTGGTGCTGGACGCTCAGCTGCGCCTTTAGAGTCAACTAGCTTCTCAACCACTTCACCTTCTGCAGCTTCTAGTTCTGCAAGTAGAGCAGGAGCGATAGTTAGACGGTCACAACCAGCAAGTTCTAGGATCTCACCGATGTTACGGAAGCTTGCGCCCATAACAACCGTTTTGTAGCCGTACTCTTTGTAGTAGTTGTAGATCTTAGTAACAGACAGTACGCCTGGATCTTCTGATGCTTCAAAGTCGCGGCCTTCTTTCGCTTTGTACCAGTCCATAATACGGCCAACGAATGGAGAGATTAGGAATACGCCCGCTTCTGCACAAGCACGCGCTTGAGCGAATGAGAATAGAAGAGTCAGGTTACAGTTGATGCCTTCTTTCTCTAGGATTTCAGCTGCGCGGATACCTTCCCAAGTAGACGCCAGTTTGATAAGGATGCGGTCGTTAGTGATGCCAGCATCGTTGTACATTTTCACTAGTTGGCGTGCTTTCGCTACGCTGCCTTCCATATCGTAAGATAGGCGAGCATCAACTTCTGTAGAGATACGACCTGGGATAGTTTTTAGGATTTCTTTACCGATGTTTACTGCAAGCATGTCACAAGTGTCTTGAACTTGTTGAGCTTTATCGTTGCTCTGTGCTTTAGCGTATTCGATTGAAGCATCGATTAGAGGTGCGTACTCTGCGATTTGAGCTGCTTTTAGGATAAGAGAAGGGTTAGTTGTTGCGTCTTCTGGCTGGTACTTTTTGATTGCATCAATTTCACCAGTGTCTGCTACTACAGTCGTTAGTTTACGAAGTTGCTCTAACTTGTTGCTCATAATCGATCATCCTATATAAATGGGCTTAAGCGTGGTTTTTGTTGCCACAGCTTGTGCATTTGCAAGCGAGTTAGCTAATCGTCTCATCGCGTTTAATGAGACATCTGCTCAGCCAACTACGGAAAATTTCGTTACCGAACAAATGCTATGAACATTTGATCGATAGCTGAGTAAATGATGTGTTCATATTTATCCTATCTATGCCGAAAGTCAATCGGTGAAATCGACTTATAGTGAACTTCATCAACGTTTTTTTACTGTGTGTTTAGCGGTTAACCCAAATAAACGTTTGCCCTTATTGCTCAATGCTTGAGCGTTGTTAGAAATAGCAAAAAACTGTACTGAGAAAATGTTATTGCGGTGAGCAAATGTTGCGTTTAAATTGATGGAGAACATATGCTAAGTCAATGAGCAGATGCTCACTTATTGCATACAATGTCGGGCCTCTTAAACGACGAGAGTAAACATGAGCAGTTCTAACCAAGATATTTCCATTGAAAACACGGATTTGTTGACAGAGATCTCCGTTGCCTACTATCAGGACGGTGCGACTCAGGAAGAGATATCGAGAAAATTTGCCATTTCACGCGCGAAGGTAGGGCGAATGCTCAAACAAGCGCGTGATGAAGGCATCGTTGAAATCACCGTTAAATATCACCCGGTATTCAGCGCCAAGATTGAGCAACGTTTGATCGAGCGATTTGGCGTAAAGCGCGCGCTTGTCGCTCTTGACCAGCCGAATGAAGAAGCGCAGCGACTGCAGGTATCGGGATTAGTATCCAATTATCTCACCAGTACGCTTAAAAACGGCATGGTGGTGACCGTTGGACAAGGGCGTAACGTCTCTTCTGTTGCTCATCATATTGGGGTGATCACCCCACGAGACTGCAAATTTGTGTGTGGTATCGGTGGTATTCACCCGCGTGGTGGTATGTACAATGCTGACCACATTTGTCGTCAGTTGGCGAAAAAGTACGGCGGAACGTCCGAAACGCTTTACGCGCCGGCTTATGCAGAAAACCGCGAGCAAAAAATGGCGTTCATGCAGAATGCGACCGTCAAACAAACGCTCGATTTGGCACGTAAAGCCGATGTTGCTTTAGTCGGTATTGGTGATATGAGCGAAAACAGCTACATGGTCGATCTAGGGTGGTTTACACCAGATGAAGTGGTTCAATCCCGACTAAAACAAGGCGTAGTAGGGGACTTTGCGGGTTATGACTTCTTTGATATTCACGGTAACGTTGCCAACACCGTAATGAGTGACCGTGTCATTGGCCTTGGAATTGAAGAGTTTCGGCCAATCGCAGAAGTGATTGCTATCGCTGCTGAAAACAGTAAACCGCTTGCATTACTTGGTGCGTTACGTACCGGTGCAATCGACGTGATTGCTACCAGTGTAAGCAACGCTTTGACAGTATTGAACTTGGATGAGCAGATGCACGGCAACGCGGCATCTGAGAGCTAGCACAAATAATATGCAACTTATGTAATCAGGCTGCGAGGATTTATAAATGACTCGCAGCCTGATTTCGTTTTCAAGTTAAAAATATTCTCTAGGAGTAGCTTTAAATTTGTACACCTACTCTGGAGAAAACAATGAAAAAGACACTTCTTGCTGCACTAATTATGGGGATAACTGGTGCGGCGCACGCCGAGCAAAAAGTCGTAGCGGGTTACTTTGCGGATTGGCAGTACGCGAATGCAGAAAACCCATACACGGTGAAAGATATTCCCGCCGATAAACTGACACATGTGATTTACGCGTTTCTCAGTATGTGCGGTCCTCATACCGGTGCCTCTGAAACGGTGCAAAACCTAGTAGCTAAACAATGCGAAGGAAAAGATCCCTATACGGCGATCATTGTCGATACCGAAGCGGCACTGGAAAAGAACTTTGGCGCTGTCTCAGTTAACGTGCCATACAAAGGTCACTTCGCTCAACTTGCCGAAATGAAGAAACAACATCCTGATCTCAAAATTCTTCCTTCTTTTGGTGGTTGGACAATGTCCGAACCGTTCCATGCTATGGCGAAAAACAAACAAGCGATGAATCAATTCTCAAAAAGTGCCGTTGAGTTGATTGCTCAATATGATTTCTTTGATGGCATTGATTTGGATTGGGAATACCCAGGCGGTGGCGGTTTAACAACGTCGCCTTGGAACCCAGATACCAAGCTTTCTGATGAACAAAAAGCGTCTGAGCGTGAAGCGTTTACCTACTTGGTGAAAACCATGCGTGCAGAGTTAGATGAACTCACAAATCAAACCAAACGTGAATACGAGCTTTCTACGGCGGTAGGCGTTGGTCCAAAAGCGGCAGGTATCGATTGGAAAGCAGCAGAACCGTACCTAACCAACATGTTTGCGATGACGTATGACTTTCTTGGTGGGTGGGGGCAACAAACTGGCCATACTACCAACTTGCACGCGACAGAGCGAAGCTGGTGGGGCATGGGCGCAGACGTGTTCATCAACCAGATGATCGAGCTGGGTATTCCAAGTGAAAAACTGGTGATTGGTGCTGCATTTTATGGGCGTGGCTGGCAAGGTACTAAAGATTTTTCGGGTGGCTTACCAACACAAGATCTCGTATCCGAGCAAGGAGCGCAGTTTGGTACGGGTGAGAACGGCTATTTCATGTTCTGGGATTTAGTGAAGAACTATGGAGCGAAGCAGGGCTACGAGTACAATTATGATGAGCAATCCCAAGCGCCGTACTTGTGGAATCCTGAAAAGAAAGTTTTTATCTCTTACGAAGATCAACGCTCGATCAAAGCCAAAGCAAATTGGGCGAAACAGGCGAACTTAGGTGGCATTTTTACTTGGGAATTGTCGGGCGACCCGAAAGGCGAGCTTGTTGAGGTGATGTACCAAGAAATGCAGAAATAAATGGAAATTGTGGTTTAAACCGACATCACTAAAGCCATCGTTAATCTATGATGGCTTTTTCTTCTTTATTGTCTTTCACAAAGCTAACAAGTTGGTCAAAAGAGAGTGGCTTGGAGTAGAAATAACCTTGAATCAAATCACAGCCACACGCTTCTAATTGGTCGCGTTGGCGTTGCGTTTCGACCCCTTCAGCTAAGACTTTCATTTCGAAGTTTTTGCCAATAGCGATGATGTTTTTCACCATATTCAGCGCTTTTTTATCGTGCTCAATATTGTCGACAAAGCTCTTGTCAATTTTAACTTCATCAATCGGCAATGTTCTCAACATGCTTAGTGACGAGTAGCCCGTTCCGAAATCATCCAATGAAATCTTAAAGCCCAAAGCGTGCAAGCGCTCGCAAGTCGGAGAGAACTTTTCTAGATCTTCGATAAACAAGTTCTCGGTAATTTCTAACGTGATTCTATTGCAATCAAGATGGTATTTGTCCATCGCCGCCATCAAGCGCTCTATAAATTTGGCGTGCAGGAACTGCTTGACGGAAATATTGATCGACATCTGAATTGGGGTGGCAAGATGGGTTGTCAGTAAGCCCATATCTTCAAGGCTCTTTTCGATGATCAACTCACCCAATCGCACCATCAAACCTGAGCTTTCAGCGACAGGAACAAACTCGTTAGGTGGCACTTTGCCCAGTTCCTCATCTTCCCAACGAACAAGCGCCTCAACACCATAAATCTCGCCATTGATGTTTAACTGCGGTTGATAAGCCATAAACAGCGTTTGCTTCTCAATCGCAAGCCTCAGACGTTGCTCGACTTTCATCTTGTGCAGATGACTTGCTTGCATCTCCTGATTAAACAGACTGTACGCATTACGCTGTTTTTTCGCTTGATACATGGCGATATCTGCAGAAAGCAGCAGCGCGTCTAAGTTGTCGCCGTGCATTGGGTAGAACGCAATCCCAATGCTGCAACTGAGCAGGAACTGGTTATCGTTAACGTTATATGGTTTGGAAAGAGTTTGAATCAGCTCGCTTGCTAGCTCTTTGATGGTCTCTTCATCTGTTCGATTAACGATAAAGATGAACTCGTCGCTTGCCTCACGGACGATCAAACGACCTTCGCCCGAAAAGTGGTTAAGGCGAGTCGAGATCTGTTTTAGAACTTCGTCACCAAATTCGTGGCCGTGTGTGTCATTGACCGATTTGAAGTTGTCGATATCAATGAACATTAAGGTGAACGGGTTACTGCTGCCACACATCCAACGTTGAATGTTGGAACGTAGATACTCGCGATTAGGTAGGCGAGTTAGATGATCATGACAAGCTTGGTAAAGCAAACGCTCTTTGGTTTCGTGTTCATTGTTAGCGATTGAGCGAAACAGCGCATAAAACGCTGCTTGAACGATCAGAAAGACGATGCAGTAAAACGCAAATTGGCTGTAAAAGCCGCGCTTAATGAAGCCCAAATCGGTCGACGACGCCGCCCATAAGCCATAATCAGGAAGGTATTTGAGTGTGATTAATTCATTCAAACGTTGGGTGTCGACGACGACATTGATTGCTCGGGTTAGCTGTTTTACTTGGTCGGTATCCCAGCCGTAGTCTTGCTGGATTTGATCCAATAAGGCTTGTTTATTTAAATCATCGGCGGGCTTTTGATAGTCCTTGATCGTGGTGTCTTCAGATGAGCTAAACGTAAGGTAGCCGTCGTTTCTAATTAGGGACACGCGATTGTGTTCATTAGCATGAATGTCGTTACGAAACACTGACGACGTATTCATGTTAAAGCCAGCCGTCATTACCGCTTGTACTACGCCATTTTTATCTGGAATCGCTTTGCGAATAGGAATAACTAACGAATCTTGCGCTTCCATAAAGTAGGTTCTGCCGATGACCATGCGATCGGAGTTCAACGCTTCAAGGAAGGTCTCTCTGGTCAGCGGATCTTGCTTGAGATTGTGTAGCTTTTCCAAAATCAAGTTCGAGCTAACGGAAATGTAGTCACCGTTGGGATTGGTCAAGCCAAAACCGATGATCGCCGGATGAATGTTGAGAAGTTTATCTAACATTGGGCGAGTTTGAATGGCCGCGGTACGAGTGAAGCTATTTTGCTCCACCAGTTGATGACCAACGACTTCTAGCAGCGATTCTTGCCCTTTTAAAAGTGACTCAACGGAGGAAGCAAACAGCTCCAATTGTAGGAGCTGTTTGTCTTTGTATTTGTCTAACGTTGCTTGGTAGTGGTAATAGCCGAATAGCGAAAATGTCACGATACTGACGGTGAGCAGCATCATGTAAAGAGTCCAAATGTTCTTCTTTAATCCGACCATATTGCTTTGATAACCCCTAGCTTAACGCGTAATTGGCAGTGAGCAGTTTGCACCCCATTCTGTCCATGAACCGTCATAAACAGATAAGTTGCGTAAGCCTAGTTGATGAGCTGCCAACAATAAAATACAGGCAGTCACACCTGAGCCACAGCTGAAAATGATTGAATTGTCATTATATAGCGACAGTTCGCTAAATGCTTGTTTCAATTCTGAGTTCGGTTTGATGTAACCGTTATCCAGCAGTTCTTGAAAAGGCAGGCACAACGAGTTTGGAATATGGCCACTGCGCAATCCTTCTCTTGGCTCAGGCACTTCACCAAAAAAGCGCGCTCGTGAGCGAGCATCAACAATATGCGCACTGCAATTGTTTGAGTACTCTAATACTGCATTTGCGTCCAAAAATGCATTTTTATTTAATTTTCCCGAAAAATTTCCTAATTGTTCAGGTTTTGCGAGCGAATCTACGACGGGCAATCCCGCTTCTATCCAAGCTGGAAGTCCACCATTAAGTACTTTGACGTTCTCGTGTCCCATCGCTTTGAGCATCCACCATGCGCGTGGTGAAGCAAGCGTACCTGAGTTGTCATAAACGATGATCAAGTCTTCGTTATTTAGCCCAAGCTTTTGTGCGCTTACATTAAATCCTGCTTCGGTTGGCATCATGTGCGGCAAAGAGGTATCAGGCAGACAAAAATCATTGTCGTAATCAAAACGGTAAGTGTTTGGAATCCATTTATCGGTGATTTTTTTGCTTTCCGAAGGAATTTGAAAGCTAATGCTTGCGTCTAAAAGCTTTACATTTTGTTGGTCAAGTAGGGCATGGAGTTCTTTTGCACTGATCAATGCTTGCATTGCTAAATCCTTCTTGTCGTGGGAGTGACCACTATTCTAGTTACAGCTGACGAATGAAAGTGATGGTTCAAAAGTTGAGCTTGTCGCTTGCCTAAATGTGGCTGTCGAACCGATCGCACAGTCAGTTGTTATCGGAACGGCGACGCGTTGTTGTTCGATATCAGGAGCGTCTATCGTCAGGTAACGTCGTTGCCCGTCTAAAGACTGAGTCAAAGTGTTGCTGATGACGGTCGCTGATAAGGTTTTTTCGCTGGTGGGTGAGCCCCACAAAAGTAAAAGGAGCAGAGCAATCGAACCGATGAAGACCAAAATGTAAGTTTTGGGGTTATCCAAGTTGAGTTCCACCCGTTTAGGCTAGCGTAAGCCTATTGTTTTACAATAAAAAAATCGCATGTTCAAAGAACGATGCGATTTTTGCTGATATTTAACATCTCCAAGAGGTTTAGGTTTGTTTGCTATTCATGACATTAATGCTTACAGGCGCCAAGATGAATCTTCTGCTGATATCATGTGCTGCACGGGGTCTGAACCGTCATAAAACCAAACTTCGACTAACAGATTTCCTTGGCTATCGGAGACTGGAAAATTCATTTCGGCTTTTCCGTTGATGAGTGCTTCAGAAGCTACTTTGCTTGCGTATTTTGCTTGATAGGTACCTGAAGTCATCTCTTGATACTCTTTATAGACACTAAGGTGCGCGCGTTGTGAAGAGTAGCCACTAATGTCAACAGATAGAGCACGAGTGACGATCGGATCGTAGTCGTAGCCATCTGGTACGTTCAGCGTTTGCATGCTTGGATCTTCGACCACGATGGTGGTCTGAGTTGGGGGAGGCGTTGAACTGTCACCGCTTTTATCACCGCCGCCACCTCCACCGCCGCAGGCTGTTAACGCTAATCCCATGATGATTGTGATTAAATTTTTCATAATGTGGTCTCCTATGGAATGTAGCATTTGTTTGCTTTTGGTGAGGCATGCCAGTTAGCATTTTGACTGCCGGCTGATTCAGCGTAAGTGGCAAATTGTGGATACGCGTCAACCAAGTCTACGTTTTCCAATGGCCACTCCCAGCCCTCAACAATCAGCAGAGCCCAAGGTAGGTTGTTGCTGGTTTTGAAGTACGTACCTTGTACAGGATCACTTGCATCAACCCCGAGTCCATATAAGTTGGTATCATCAAACTGCTCGGTTGGCGCTTGATCCGGTAGGTGTACTTCCCATTTTCGGCCTGGCTGGAAGGTGATACCGTCACCGTGGTACGTATTTGGTGTTGCAAAGATAAATGGATCGTAAGGCATGGCTTGTAAGCCAGAGCTGTCGGAGCCTTCCTTAAAGTAAACCGTCAACGTAAAAGAGAAAGCAACGTTGTCATCACATCCTGATTGAGTTCGGAAGTAGGTACAATTGCTTTGCGTGTATTGGCTGAGATCATCGCTGATGATGAAAATGGCCTCTTCCGAGATAGTTTCCAATCCATTGCTTGCTTGTTGAACGCCGCTAAACGACAGGGTAGTTAAGCCATTCTCAATGCTTGCTTTTGCTACGCCCGGTAAACGAATAGCAAAGCCATTTTTGTATCCTGCACCGTAAGCGGCGAGGTCACCGGTGATTTGAATGTTCTCGACCACACCTTCCGTACGCGTTTCTGTGATTCGGAACTGAATGACGACGTCGTTCATGTCGTAATCTGCGGTGTATGGCCAGTTATCCTCAAACGCTACCGTTGCGTAGCCTTCTGCACTTGGGAAATGCTGAACAGATACGCCATTTTCGGTGATAGTGATTGGATGATCTTCCACTTCGCCGGAGGTTGAGCCGCCATCGTATTTGAGCCCTGTTTGTTGGCTAAAGCGAAATCGGCTCCAACTTGGTCCTGCGGTTGCCAATTCAGAGACAATAAATGGAAGTGTGTTGTTTCCTGTTGCGAGTAGCTGGTCTGTAAATACTTGTTCACCTTCATCTGCGAAATCACCGTCTCGGTTCCAGTCAAACCAAGCAGACAAGTAACCAGAAGTAGACGCCATCACATTCACCAGTGAACTCAAACCTGGATCGAGTGCGGCAACAAAACCAACACCATCTTCGTCTGCGGTACCAACTTTGTTGTCGCCAGAAGGCGCAATTTGTCCGTCAGGATCGCCATCAGGCGCAATGACACCAAGCCATGTCACACCATCGATTTCGTGTCGTGGGCCGTTTGAGGAAAGAAGCGTGTGGTAACTGTCTGGAGCATCGCCAAAATCGATTGGGTCATCTTCATCTATAACTGGCGCGTTGGCGCAGCGTGCACCGTCATTTTGGCTTGAACTTGGGCCGTTCGAGACAAACTCAACCGCTGGGACAATGCCCGCGTTGATGTTTGAAGCGTTGTCCGCTGACAAATTAATACGGTAGATTTTTCCGTCTTGATTGCGGGAAACGTAGTAATTGCCGTTGACGTCAAAATAGCCTGCACCAAAGGTACCGGTTTCGCCCGTATCTCCAATCATAGTGGCTTGGCCGTTTGCAGTATTGAATTTGTAGAGAATGCCGGAGTTGTTGTCGATCCCGTAAAGCGAACCGTCGCCAGGATGAAAGGCAAAATCTGTCAAGTTGACGTTTGCGGTCGCGGTAATTTGCGTAAGTGTTAGCGTCGCATTTGGATCGGTATCTAACGGTGATAAATCAATGGAAAATAATCCTTTTCCTTTGCGATATAAGTAGTAAACGTGATTATAAACATCGCCAACAAAAAACGTATGGCTAGGCAAACCAGCGACATTCAGTGTTTCTGCTTGAAAGTCTTTCCCTAAACGGACGATTTTCAAGTTGGTGGTATCGTAGCCATAAATGTATCTGTCGGTGAAGTCGAACCCGACGGCATTGATCCCTGATGCCAAACCCACATCATCAGCTAATAAAGTGGTGGAACCTGTAACCAGATTGACGCCATAAACTTGAACGGGGGTCGATTGGAATAAATACGCTTTGCTCGGACAAGTGTCGAAAGGCGCCGCATTCGCATAAGCGCTTACGAACAGTGATCCGAGTATTAGTGATGTCCTTTTCATGATTCGCCCTCTCATTGATTTGTTTTATATGCAATGAAAGGAGCGTGCCAATTCTTAAGTGGCTGTTTTTGATGGACATTGACAACTAGAAGTTCGAGGTTTTAATTTTGAATCTCAGAATAAGAAAAAAGCCCAACGTTGCGTTGAGCTTTTTGAGAATCGATTGACACGGGAGCGAATGCGTTACTTACCCACAAACAGGGCAGGTCGGCATTTTCATCAAGTTCATTTCTCGCCACGACATGCTGAGCGCATCGAGAATAAGGATTTTCCCTTTCTTTGGCTGGCCGTAATTTGCGATCACCTTGATGGTTTCCATCGCTTGTACAGCGCCCACAATCCCGACCACTGGTGCCATTACACCCGCTTCAACGCAGCTTAGTGCACCGCTACCAAATAGTGCACTCAAGCACTGGTAACAAGGTTGAGTTGGATCGTCGTACGTAAACACGCTCACTTGACCTTCCATACGAATTGCCGCACCAGAGATAAGTGGGGTTTTCGTTGCAAAGCAGAGGCGGTTCAGTTGGTTACGAGTGTCGACGTTATCAGACGCATCAACTACCACAGTGTGTTGTTCAATCAAAGCTTGAAGTTGAGCATCATCGAGACGTTTGGCAACGGTGTTTACCTCGACGTGAGGGTTAAGTTCTCGCAGCGCATCGGCGGCAGAATCCACCTTTTTGCGGCCGATATCTGTGTCGTGGTGTAATACTTGGCGCTGCAAATTAGAGAGCTCTACAATGTCGTCATCGATGAGCGTAATACGGCCGACACCTGCTGTGGCGAGGTATTGGCTAGAAGCACAGCCTAAACCGCCCGCACCCAAAATAAGCACGGAGCTTTGTTTGAGCGCTTCTTGCCCTTCGAAATCGAACTGGCGAAGAATGATCTGGCGGTTATAGCGCAGCATCTCCTGATCGGAAAGAATATCCACGGCACGTTCCTAGTATAACGTTGAGTTAAACAGTTGGATTTGAACCGTTTCGCCAACTTCCACGCGGCCACGCTCACGTTCCAACACCACAAAGCAGTTTGCCAAACTCATTGAGCGGAAGGCACCAGAACTTTGGTTGCCAGTAGTTTCAACGACAAATTTGCCATCTTCTAGCGTGTAGATGCCACGTTGGTAGTCCGTGCGGCCCGGCGCTTTCTTAAATGCAGTTTTTGTCGTAGCAGGGATAGACTCTGGTGCTTTCCATTCAGTATGGCCAGCTAATTTCGCCAACATTGGTTGAACAAGTACGTACATGGTTAGCACAGCAGATACAGGGTTACCTGGTAGACCGCAGAACCAAGCTGTACTTAACTTACCAAATGCGAAAGGTTTACCCGGCTTGATTGCCAGTTTCCAAAAACCGATTTCCCCAAGTTGTTCAAGAATGTCCTTGGTGTAGTCTGCTTCGCCCACACTGACGCCGCCAGAGGTGACAACTACATCCGCGAGCGTTTGTGCTTTTTCAAACGTCGCTTTTAATGTTTCTGGGCAGTCAGGGATAATGCCAAGATCAATCGCTTCACAACCAAAGTTTTCGATAAGTGGTTTAATGCCGTAACGGTTGCTGTCGTAGATTTGACCTGCTTCGAGTGGCTCACCTAATGGTTTAAGTTCATCACCTGTCGAGAAAAACGCCACCTTCGGTTTACGTACAACAGTGACATGGCTTACGCCAAGAGAAGCAATCATTGGAATATCGCGTGGTGTTAGGCGCGCGCCTTTTGCTAATACGATATCGCCTTGCTTGATGTCGTCACCAGTTGGGCGGATGTTATTTTGAGGCTTCACATCCGTTTGGTTGAACTGGATACCCGCTTCGGTCACGGTCGTGTTTTCTTGCATGATAACGGCATCGCAACCTTCCGGAATTGTCGCGCCAGTCATGATTCGAACACAAGTGCCTGTTGGCCATTCACCTTCAAAAGGTTGGCCCGCAAAGGATTTGCCCACCATCGGCAATACAGTCGACGCTTCTAAATCTTGAATACGGATTGCATAACCGTCCATTGCTGAGTTGTCAAAAGGCGGTACGTGAATTGGCGATAAAACGTCTTCGGCCAGTACAAAACCCAGAGCATCAGCAAGAGGAAGAGAAAGTGTCGTTTGGATAGGTTTGATGCGCGATAACATTTTGTCCATCGCTTCTTCAATTGGCATCAAGCCAGGTGCGTCGCAGCAGCCCATTGAGATAATCCTATGTTCTTTTGTTTTGTGGCAACTCTACCATAAAATCGGACTTGGTAAGAATGTCCACCTATAAAATATGGGTGTAATTATTCAAAAATCCGAGTATCCTTGTCACCCATCCGAAAGGGGTAAACGCCTATCGGAACTAAAGAAAACGGCTCAGTGTATTCTTGTTATGTGCCTTGGCGATATGAACATCTAACTGAGCAACTTAGACGCTAACGGGATGAAAACACTGCAATTGTATTTCACACCGAGAGTGGTAGTTACAAAAGAGGAAGTGGAATGTCAGGTCTTAGCGAGTCAGCGAAGTTAGTAAAAGAAGCGCTAGAGCAACGCGGTTTAGAAACACCAATGCGTCCTAATGCCGTGAGCCGTGAAGAGAAGAAAGAAAAGATCGAGCACCACATGCGTGAGATCCTAACCCTGCTTCAACTCGACCTTACGGATGACAGCCTAGAAGAGACGCCACATCGCATTGCAAAAATGTACGTGGACGAGATTTTCTCTGGTTTGGATTACTCCAACTTCCCAAAAATCACGGTTATTGAAAACAAGATGAACGTAAGTGAAATGGTTCGCGTGAAAGACATCACCGTAACCAGCACGTGTGAACACCATCTTGTCACGATCGACGGCAAAGCGGCCGTTGCCTATATCCCTCGTGGTAAAATCATTGGCTTGTCTAAGATCAACCGTATTGTCCGTTTCTTCGCGCAACGTCCTCAAGTTCAAGAGCGTATGACACAGCAAATCCTAGTTGCGTTGCAAACATTGCTTGAGTCTGACGATGTGGCCGTGACTATCGACGCGACGCATTACTGCGTGAAATCACGTGGTGTTATGGATGCAACCAGCGAAACGACAACCACAGCATTAGGTGGTATTTTTAAGAGCAACCCAGCCACTCGCGCAGAGTTTCTTCATGGTTTACGCTAGTCAAAGCGAAGTATAGATTTGAGAGAGGATGGCAACGTGCCATCCTTTTTTATACCTGAATCATGGGTAAGTGAGTCGCAATAAATAATATTTATGCAATTGTGTGTTGACAGTCACATTCGTTGCTCTTAGTATATGCGCCCAATGAACGGCTGCAACGTGTAATCGTTTGTTTTGAAAAGAGATATCTCTCTAAGTTCAGCTGATCTCGGTCAGTTGTCTTTCTTTTTTTCTAATAATAGAAAGACAACAAATTTGAGACTTGGCATGACTACACAAAGCACTATCAGCACCTCTTCCATTTCCGCTCCTGTAACAGAAACCAGTTGGCAAAAGAAAGCCATGCTAAGTGTCGCGTTTTTGATGGCGACGACCTCTGTTGGCCCAGGCTTTTTGACTCAAACTGCTGTTTTCACGAACATCTACAAAGTCGACATGGCGTTTCCAGTATTGGCTTCGATCTTTATCACGTTTGGTATCGTGATGAACTTGTGGCGCATTGTGGGCGTTTCTGGCATGCGAATCCAAGACATTGCGAACAAAGTGGCACCGGGTATGGGTTATGGTGTCGGTATTCTCCTTGCGCTTGGAGCTGTGGCGTTTAACTTTGGCAACGTAAGTGGCGCGGCGTTAGGCATTAATGTGTTAACGGGCGTGGACACGACTTGGGGTGCGCTGTTTACTGGTGTGGTCGGCTGTTTGCTGTTTGTGGTTCATAACGCCTCCAAACGAATGGACCAAATGGCTCGCTACCTTGGCTTGTTCATGATTGTTCTGATCGCATACGTGGCAATGACGAGCTTACCTCCGATGGGAGAGACACTAAGTGCAGCGGTGATGCCTATGGATGTTGGAAGCATGCTTCTGCCTACATTGACTATCGTTGGCGGCGCAGTTGGCGGTTACTACACGGGTGCACAACGCCTAGTGGACATCGGCTTGAAAGGTAAAGAGAATGTACCTTCCATCACTTCAACGGCGTGGGCTGGTATCTCTATTGCGGTGGTTATTCGCGTCCTACTGTTTTTAGCGGTGTTTGGCGTTATTGCGACAGGCGCAACGTTGGATTCAGCTAACCCGGCAGCCGACGCTTTCCGTCAAGGTGCTGGCCAGCTTGGTTACTTCATCTTTGGCTTAGTACTGTTTGTTGCTTCCATCACGTCTGTAGTGGGTAACTCTTACATGGCTATCTCATTAATTAAGACGCTTTTCCCCGTTGTAGCGCGAAACGAAAAAGCGTGGTGTGTCGGCTTCATTATCCTAACCTCGCTAGGCACGGTTACCATGGATATGCCAATTCTTCTACTTATGTTAGCGGGTTTAGTGAACAGCATTATCCTTCCTATCGTTTTGGGTACCGTCTTAGTTGCGACAAAACGCAAAGATATCGTCGGTGACTACCAACACCCAATGTACTTAACGCTAACTGGAGCAGCGATTGTTATCGTGATGGCTGCATCGAGTTTGACTAACGTCGGTAACTTCATGGCGAAGTTTACGGGTTAATACTTTGTTGATAGTGATAAAAAACGGCCTCTTAATGAGGCCGTTTTTTATGCTTGTTTGGTCGGGGTTCTTACAATTTCTGGCCAGTACATTTTCACATAACCTGCCGATACCCAAACGACCAATACGGTCGCGATACTGAGTTCTAAAAAGCCGAAATCGTGTAACCAATGCCATTGAGGATGAGATTGTGCGAAAAAAGAGGTTAATCGGTGCATCGCAATGGCGCTGATGACTGAAGGAAAAGTCACCGCTGCAATCGAGGGTTGGAACTTCAATCGAAGTAAGCGGAAATAACATAAGTAGATCAGTAGCGTCATTGTGATCGCGATTCCCGCCAACGCGCCCGTCAGAATAGGGTCGGGTTGGGGAAAATTCACTAAATAAGCTGCCAGTGACAAGTTAACTGGCGCGGCCATAATCGCGAGCGTTGGTCTTGCTCGTCTTGGCAGTGAGCCAAAAAACACCAAGCGATACAACACCAGTGGCAGCATAAAGAAGTAAATGCCGATACACATGATCGCGAGGGTTTCGGAAAACAGATTATGACCGAATTGCGAACCAGCCAACGAGCTACTGATTAATCCAACAGGGTAGAGAAACCAGCTCGGGACGATGTTCGACATTTTGAAGTTCATGAGCTGGAAGCCAAAAAACAGCACCATCATTGTAAAATGAAGCAGTACAGCTAAACACCAAAGGGGATAGGCAATGAGTGGTGAAACCGACGCGAGATAATCGGTCAGGATCAATAATGCCATACTCATTGGTGCCATTAAGCTACCACTTAACGGGTGCTTAATATCCGCCATAAATAGGCGAGGATTGGTGGCGTACTTAATCAGAACGGGAGCGAGCAATAACGCGCCAAATGAAGCCAGAAAAGGACGAATTGGCGTACCAATATCGGGAACATAGAGCGCCCACGCTTGGCCAAGCCCGATCATACCCAGTGCCAGCGCCGCTTGAGAAGGTGGGACACTATAAAATTGCACAAGTCTTTTCCAGTTCAAACCTACTCCGAATTGATTTTGCCCGAATGAAACGAAAAGTGATGTTTAAAACCAAATTATCTTTGGTTGCTTTGCGTGTGAAAATCGCGAACGGCGCGGAACCAGAACGTTGATTCTTTTCATCTTAGCCTGCTGCTGCCTTGCATTGCGAAACGCAAATTTTCAACGCATGTTTTACGCAATTGTTGACTCATTTTGGCCTGTAATGGGCGGATTTGAGTGGAACAATTGCTCTATTTTATGGCGCGAATATTAACAAGTTTAACAGGCGATGACGCCTAAACATGATGGGTAAATATCAGAGAATGAGAATTTTGTGAGTTTGGTATCGAATATTTGCGTACCGTTGCAAAATTATAGAAATGCAGGCTCCAAACATTCGTGATACTTACAAGTAGTTTTGGAGCCGGAGTGCTTTAAGTTGCCTAGGAGGCCTGATTTTCAGGGAGATCTTGTTGACGTAGCTTGTCATTTTTAAGCGTACGATGCAGCAACTGGCTGTAAATAGGTTGTCCACCAAGCAACTGTGCGACAATCACCGCTCCTAGACAGGTAATGATTAGCGGAAGAATCAGATAGTAGTTGTTGGTCATTTCGATCACCAACAAAATACCAGTTATAGGCGCGCGAACTGTCGCAGCGAACAGCGCTCCCATTCCTGCAATCGCAAAAACGCCAGGTTCTATATCAAGCGTGGGCAACAGAACATCTGCGCTTGCGCCAAATGCGTATCCAAATAGTGTGCCCAGCGCGAGCATTGGCGCGAAAATACCGCCTGGTGCGCCAGAGCCAAAGCAAAGCAAAGTTGTGACCACGCGACCAATAAACAGCAGCACTAAAATAGAGATCGAGTAGTTACCTGTTGTGACATCGGGAATAAGTGCAATACCCCCGCCCGTTAATTGAGGTACGTAAAGCAACAGCAGGCCAAATACGCCGCCCAAAATAGAGCCCGTGATCAGGTAACGTTTACGGTCGTTTTTATGAATAGCAACAAAGCTGTCTTGCGCCACTGTAATCAGTTTGTTGAAAATCACGCCAAACACGCCAAACAGTGCGCCAAGTAATAGGAACAACCACAACGTTTGTAGCGCTGGGGATTGATATTGCGGCATGGTGATTACGGCGTCTTGACCATTGATGGCGCGGAACACAATGTTCGCCATAATGGCAGAAATGATCACGGCACGAATCGAGATAAGCGAGTAGCGAAACTGAGGTCGCATTTCCTCAACTACGAACATGATCCCCGCAAGCGGTGCATTAAAGGCCGCAGCCAAACCGCCAGCAGCACCAGAAGCGAGCAGGGAATGGCGGGTATCGTCATCTTTAACGCGGAAAATATCGGTCACCATTCGACCTACAGCACCGCCCATTTGCACCGTTGGGCCTTCACGACCGAGCACCATACCAGAGCCAAGTGCGCCCATGCCGCCGAAGAATTTTACTGGCAGGACTCGCCACCAACGCACAGGACGAATGTTGTCCATCGCACCTTCAATTTCAGGGATACCTGAGCCCGCCGACTCTGGGGCAAAGCGGTGAACAAGAAAGTAGCCAATAAAAGCAAGCAGCGCGCTGATCAGCACCGCAGCAAGCCAAAGAGGAAGTACGCTACCGATTTCGCTTCTCAGCCATTCGGTGCGGGTTTCAGAAACAAAATGAACCGCAAGTTCGAAGTAAGTACCGACGAAACCAGCTAACGTGCCGACGATGGCGGCCATAATCAGGACAGAAAATGGTGTGGACCCTCGAGAGACAAACTGGTTAATCGCATCTTTCGGTACGTGCGCTAACACAGATTTCACAATTCTCTCTCGTTTGGTCATTAACAAATTCTCCTGAAGCTTGTGGAAAGGAAGAACGAAAGTATACGCTTCGGAGAGTCTAGACCTAATCAGTAAAGATGCAATTTAGCTTTCCACTATTGAGTGTTCGAAGAATCTCGACGACAACCATTATTTAGGATTGTGCTATTGCTCTCATATTTGGCGGTTTTTTGATATAAAAAAACTTGTTTTCTGAGCAAAATGAACCATGCTTTAAGTGTAAAGCAACATGACTGCTTCAGAAGGAGGGATGTGAGGTTTTACACACAATTTGGATGGATTCAAACCCTACAGTAAGTCCTCGTTTTATGTTCGGGATGCATCAATAGACATCATCGATTCGCAAACTCACGATTGAGTAACGAGGTAGAGGCGCACGCAAGAGTGCGCCTTCTTAATGTCTGCTAGATAACATTTTCGTACTCGCCTCTAAATTATTCTCTTTGATAAATCCAAGCCTAGCGTTAAGGTCGTTGTTTTACGTTTTTCACTTTAAACACACCATGCGATTTGCTTCTCGAACTTTGCTATTTTTTTGCTGTGTCGCAGTATCCTTTTCTTCATTGGCTTCGCAACGCTGGTGGCAAGAAGTCTTGTCTTCTACACCGTACCAGAAACTGAGTGAACAGGTTCAACATGATGGGAACTGGTATCCGTGTGATGTGCAGATTGGCGAGACAGAAAATCTCGGCCGTTCTTTCTGTTTAGATGAGTTTTCTTACTATCAGCAGACGCTATACGGCGAGGTGGTATTCGAAGAAAAGAAAGCGCAATTCTCCTTTTTAACCGAGTATCAGAGACAAACGCTGAGTGAGCTCATTCTTAATCTAAGAAAAGATGGTTTGGTGATGCGAAGCTTAGCAATCGGCAACGAGCAATACGATGTCGCAGCGTCGCTGAAAAACAAATCTGCAGGAGAGGTCGACAAAGAAGTGGTGTTACTGATAAATCGCTACCCGCCAGAGATTGAGAGGTCTATGGTTTGGGTAAAAGCAGATGAGTTTACAGAGCCATCACCGCACGTAGTCATTACTTTACGCAGTGATGGCGAAATGATCGAGTTGCGACTTACTCGGCTTTAGTCTCTTTATGCAAAGCAAGAAATGTCGCCATGGCGGATTCATCTAAAAATCCGTCTGCCTTTTTATGTGCGCGCAGGTATTGGTACCCTGCAATGAGCTTTCGATGAAGCTCTTCTTTATCTTCTGTCAGCTCTTCATTCATCACGTGTTGGAAAGCCAATTTATAGGCATCCATATCCACCACTTCAGCTCGACGGTAGAGATAACCGCAACCCGTCGCTAACCATTCAAGAGAGCAGTTAGCCCGCATCGCAATCTGATTGGCTTTGGTTAGGCTAGGTTCGCTGCCTTTTAGGTACTTTCGGATGAGCGCTTCCGACACATCAACGCGTCGCGCAAATCCGCTGATGCTTTCTTCGCCAATCAAAGTGGCTAAACGTTGGGCAAAAGACATATTTCGTACTCCAGTTCGAATTGCGAAAGTTTACCCGTTGAGACGATGTGAAAACAAGACTAGGATGAATGCAGTTCAATTAAAGGAGAAAACCCATGGTTGCAAAAGTTGTGACTGCACCAAATGGCCCTGAATTTTCAGAGCTAGTTCAAGGATATTGGCGTGCGGCAGATTGGGGAATGACGGCTCAAGAGCGTTTGTCATTTCTTAAGCAACATATTGAGTTAGGGATCACTACGGTCGATCACGCAGACATTTACGGTAATTACGAATGTGAAGCGTTGTTTGGTGAAGCGTTAGCCTTGGATAAAAGTGTTCGCGACCAAATCCAGATCGTGACCAAATGTGACATTAATTTGTGTGGTGACAAAACACCTAAACGCAAAATTAATCACTACGACACAAGTTCTGCACACATTTACCAATCAGTGAACAACTCACTTGAGCGCTTAAATGTGGATGAAATCGATGTGCTATTGATCCATCGTCCAGATGTATTGATGGATGCTGATGAAGTTGCGGAAGCATTCACGGAGCTGCACAAAGTAGGTAAAGTGAAGCACTTTGGTGTGTCTAACTTTACGCCGCGTCAGTTCGAATTGCTGCAATCGCGCCTTGGTAAACCTCTTGTGACTAACCAAGTGGAAATCAACCCGCTTAATTTTGAGGTTGCGCACGATGGAACGCTGGGCCAAATGCAAATGTTGCGCACGCGTCCAATGGCTTGGTCTTGTTTAGGTGGCGGCTCAATCTTCAGTGGGGAAAGCGAGCAAGCGATTCGCGTTCGTAACGAGCTAGAAGCGATTCGTGAAGAAGTGGGTGCGACCAGCATTGACCAAGTTATTTACGCTTGGGTACGTCGCTTGCCATCTAAGCCAATTCCAATCATTGGTTCGGGGAAAATTGAGCGTGTGCAAACGGCCGTGAATGCGCTGAATATCGAATTGACTCGCGAGCAATGGTATCGAGTTTGGGTTGCTTCGAAAGGTCACGGTGTGCCATAGAAAGCGCATTAGCATCGTGATTTTACTTAAGGCATCTTATTAGATGCCTTTTTTGATGTTTCCTCTTTCCTTTCTTCACTTTAGCAAGTAACGAACTTTTTCTCGGTTTTCTGGAGCTTAGATAAACGCAACCCTATGCGTATCAAGGGCTGAGAATGGTCAGTAGGCTTTGTTCGATGTCACTAAATCGACAGTGAAATGCGTTGTTTCTTGTTGGCTAGGTTCACTCATCTATTGATCTTGCGTATGCTTACTGCATAAACAAAAAATACAAATTCCTCGTCAGTTTTCTCGTACTATATGCGGTAACAATCTGGTAGACTCCAGCGCAGATTGTTGAATATAAAAAGGTGATTGAATGTCTTTTCCTGTACTCATCTGTGATGATTCAGCGTTAGCACGCAAGCAGATGGCTAGATCACTGCCAGCAACATTGAATCCGGATATTACGTTTGCTATCCACGGAAAAAATGCGCTTGAAGAATTAGCGCAAAAAGAATTTAAACTGATGTTTCTTGACCTCACCATGCCAGAAATGGACGGTTTTGAAACCTTAGAAAACATGCAGCGTTTAGGAAATAAAACGCCAGTTGTGGTTGTGTCGGGGGATATTCAACCCAAAGCCAAAGAGCGCGTTTTCGCGTTAGGTGCCAAAGCATTTATTCAAAAGCCCATCGCAAAGGATGAGCTAAAAAACGCCCTCAAAGAGCTGATTGAGCCAGAGCCTCGACCGCTTATCATCACACCAAGCGTGATTGAGCTGCCAATTCTCCGCCGACGCGATATTTACATGGAAGTGGCGAACGTTTCTATCGGCCGAGCTGCCGACGCGTTAGCTCGCCATTTTGATGTATTTGTTCAACTGCCTTTACCAAACGTGAATATCTTTGAAGTGAGTGAGCTTCACATGGCGCTGCGTGACTTGGCATCGCATGATAACGTCTCAGGCGTTTGTCAGGGCTTTTGTGGCGAAGGTATTGCCGGGGAAGCATTGGTCATTTTGAGTGACTCTAGCGTATCGGATCTGAAAAAGCTGATGAAAGTGCCAGCCGACAGTGAAGAGCTTGAAGAACTCGAGCTGTTGATGGATATCTCTAACATCTTGGTTGGCTCGTTCCTAAATGGTTTAGGCGAGCAATCAGAAGTGCGCTTCTTCCAAAGTCCGCCGGTATTGCTTGGTCAGCACATTTCGATTGATTCCATTATTGAGTCCACAACGGGCGCATTCAAACGCACAATGACGTTTGAAGTGAGCTACAACATCGAAGGCACATCGATTCGCTGTGATTTGCTGTTTATGTTTGTTGATGAATCGCTGCCATTGCTTGATAACAAACTCGCATACCTAATGGAGGAGTTCTAATGTTGAATATGCCAGCAGAGTTTGAACAATTCCATTGGATGGTCGACATGGTACAGAACGTCGATATGGGGTTGGTGGTGATTGATCGAGATTACAATGTTCAAGTCTGGAACGGTTTTATGACGCACCACAGCGGTTTGCAATCGCATGAGGCAATTGGCCGTTCGATCTTCGATATCTTCCCAGAAATCCCGCCGGAATGGTTTAAGTTGAAGACGAAACCCGTGTACGACTTGGGTTGCAGAAGCTTTATTACGTGGCGTCAACGTCCGTATTTGTTTCGCTGCCGCAACGTACGACCTGTTACACAACAGGCGGAGTTTATGTACCAGAACGTAACGCTCAACCCAATGCGAACACCAACTGGAAAAATCAACTCACTGTTTTTGTCTATCCAAGACGCGACAGCAGAAGCCTTGATGTCGCAACATAAATAGCGATTGAAATTTATTCGTTAAAAGCCAAGGGGAACCTTGGCTTTTTTGTATACTTATAGTTGTGTTTCCCCAATGCGCAGAACGTAAATATGGACTTTAATCTTGCCTTAAAACTCTACACCGCCGAGCAAGTCAAAAACGGAGAAGTGGTTGCCGCCCACATGGCAGGCGTTTCTATGTATAGCCTAATGCAGCGAGCTGGCATGGCTGTTTACGAACGATTTCTTCATTTATACCCAAGAGCGAAAAACGTTCTTGTCGTTTGTGGCAAAGGCAACAACGGTGGCGATGGCTACGTGTTTGCATCCCTTGCAAAGCAAGCTCAGTTGAATGTTCAAGTTTTTCAAATTGGTGATGTAACGCAGCTTCAGGGCGATGCTTTGCGTGCGTATCAAGACTGGCAAACCGTTGATGGTAAAAACAGCAGTTGGGATGATTGGAATACTGCGTTACTTGAAGCGGAAGTGATCATCGACGCTATGTTAGGCACGGGGCTAAAGGGTGAAGTCCGAACTGAATATCGTCGCTACATAGAGCAGATCAACCAAATTCAGTGCCCTGTTATTGCGGTCGATATCCCGTCCGGCTTGTGCGCTAACACTGGCTCAGTTTTAGGTGACGCAATCCAAGCGGACCATACAGTTACGTTTATTGGCGTTAAGCAAGGGTTATGTACCGCTCAAGCGAGAGACCGAATTGGTGAGCTGCACTTTTGTGGTTTGGGCGTCAACGTGGAATTCGATTCCATAGAAGAAGAAAGCGCACTGGGTATTGACCATAAAGTCATCCCTCGTTTGCTTCCAAAACCAAAAGCGACCGCTCACAAAGGTGATAACGGTAAATTACTTTGCGTCGGCGGGAATCAAGGTATGTCTGGCGCAATCCGTTTGTGCGCGTCTGCGGCGGTTCGAAGCGGGGCAGGGTTAACAGCAAGTATTACGCACCCAGATAGTTTCATCCCTCTGCAGGTCAGTTGCCCAGAAGTGATGAGTCAAAGCATAACCACGGATTTACTCAGAGATACGGAAAACGCGCTCACTAAGCGTATTCGCTGGGCGGATGTTTTGGTGTTTGGCCCCGGTTTTGGCGACGATGAGTGGGCGTATCAAGCTTATCAATACCTATCTCAAGAACAAAAACCGAAAGTTGTGGATGCGGATGGTCTAAATATTCTGGCAATGTTAAGTCAACGATGTGATGGCACATTGGTGTGTGACAACCAACGTGTCATCACTCCTCATCCGGGAGAAGCCGCTCGTTTGTTAAATGTGACCACTCAACAGGTTGAAAGTGATCGATATTCCGCAGCACGCCAACTGCAAGAACGCTATGGTGGCGTAGTGGTGTTAAAAGGTGCAGGAACGCTGGTTTTTGATGGTGTCAGAATGTATGTGTGCCTCGCAGGTAATCCGGGCATGGCGACGGGCGGAATGGGTGACGTACTTTCTGGTGTGATTGGTGCACTGCTTGCCAAAGGTTTACCGATCTCTATCGCAGCGCGATTAGGAGTCATGATTCATAGCCACGCAGCCGATCTCAATGCAGAAAAACATGGAGAAGTGGGATTATTAGCCACAGATGTCGTGGAGACTCTTCGCGCTGCGACTCATATTCAGCGAGCGAAAAACTGAATCTCGGGCGAAAATGTGACTTTAGAAGTGAAATTTCTTTAATGATCTTCGAGATGTATACGCGAGATTGAAGGTTAACTGGTTGAGTTTTAATCAGGTTTGAGAGGTATATCGGTCAAGATAAAAGTGAATGACGCAAAGGTTTGCGCAATGGATTAGCTTTTAGGTTTTCTTAAGTTGTTGAATTTGTTAATTAAGAAGAAAAAAGAGTGTCTTGAAAGGGATTTTTGATATGCGATTTTCAAGATGGTAACACAAAAAAAATGCAAATATCAGACTTGTAGGAAAGAAATCACAGCCTATAATGCTGAAAACCGGAGCGTCTGCCAACGCTCCGGTTTTTTTGTGTCCGAAGAACAGTGAACCCGTCTGCCAACGGTTTCACTACGCACTCTGAGATGACACATATACATATGAATCAAGGAATTACACAATGCGTATCGAACAAGAACTTAAGTTAGGTTTTAAAGATGTACTGTTTCGCCCGAAACGTTCTACCCTGAAAAGCCGTTCTCAAGTAAATTTAACCCGCGATTTTACATTCAAGCATAGTGGTCGTCAATGGTCTGGTGTGCCTGTAATCGCAGCGAACATGGATTCAGTTGGTAGCTTTGAAATGGCTAAAGCACTGGCTGAGCATGGTGTAATGACAGCCGTTCACAAACACTACACAGTGAACGACTGGGCAGACTTCGTAAAATCTGCTGACAACGCAACGCTAAAAAACGTGATGGTGTCTACGGGAACTTCTGACGCAGATTTCCAAAAAACAAAAGACATCATGGCACTTTCTGACGAGCTCATCTTTATCTGTGTTGATATCGCAAACGGCTACTCAGAGCATTTAGTTGAGTACGTAGAGCGTGTACGTGCAGAGTTTCCAGACAAAGTGATTTCTGCGGGTAACGTGGTTACTGGTGATATGTGTGAAGAGCTTATTCTTGCTGGCGCAGACATCGTAAAAGTGGGCATTGGCCCAGGTTCAGTATGTACTACTCGTGTCAAAACGGGTGTGGGTTATCCTCAGCTTTCTGCAATCATTGAGTGTGGTGATGCGGCGCACGGCCTGGGTGGTATGATCATCGGTGACGGTGGTTGTTCATGCGCGGGTGACGTATCAAAAGCGTTTGGCGGCGGTGCAGACTTCGTGATGCTTGGCGGTATGTTAGCGGGTCACGAAGAGTCAGGCGGCGAAATCATAGAGAAAGATGGTGAGACCTTCATGAAGTTCTACGGCATGTCTTCTCAGTCGGCTATGGACAAGCACTCAGGTGGTGTGGCTAAGTACCGTGCAGCTGAAGGTAAAACCGTACTATTGCCATACCGTGGTAGTGTTCACGGCACTATCCAGGACATCCTTGGTGGCGTGCGTTCAACCTGTACCTACGTAGGCGCAGCAAAGCTTAAAGAGCTAACGAAGCGTACGACATTCATCCGCGTACAAGAACAAGAGAACAACGTATTCGGTAAAGAGAAGTAATTTAAAACTTCGAATAAATTGAAATAGTAAGAGCCGCAATAGCGGCTCTTTTTTATAGCGCATTGGTCAGTGCGGGCTGTGTTTCAACGGCAATTGCCGCTATCTCTTCCAAAACTTCCGGATTCGCAATTGCGCCGATATTTTTAACTGTCTGACCATTCACGACCTGCTTTACTGCCAGTTCAACCGTTTTGCCGGAACGCGTTCGTGGAATATCACTGAGTGCGAAGATCTTGCGCGGGACATGTCGCGGTGAGCAGTTCGCTTTCAACGTTTGGCGGATCAAGTCAGTCAGTTGTGGCGTTAACTCAACACTTTGGCTTAATTTGACGAATAACCAGATCTCTTCAGATTGCTGGCTCAACTTACCGACGGCAATCGAATCTACGATACCCGATAGCGCGTTCACTTGTTGATAGATTTCTGCTGTGCCAATACGTACTCCGCCGGGATTGAGCGTTGCGTCACTTCGGCCGTAGAAGATAAAGCCGCCGTTTGCGGTTTGCATGACGTCATCACCGTGGTGCCAAGTATCCGCAAATTTGCTCCAGTAAGCATCGTGATAACGTTCGCCATTGTCATGCCAAAAGCCGATAGGAAAGTTTGGCAGCGAGTTGTTACATGTCAGTTCTCCGCGTTGTGAAACTACTTCGCTCCCTGCGTCATCAAGTACTTTTACATTGTTACCGAGCCCCGCGCCTTGGCATTCCCCTTTGTAGACGGGAGAAATCGGGTTACCGAGAACAAAGCAGCCACAAATGTCGGTTCCGCCTGCGATGGAAGCTAAGTGTAAATCCTGTTTGATATGTTGATAAACGTAACTGAACTGCTCAGGATAGAGCACGGAACCTGTGGAGCATAAGGTCTTCAGCGAATCCAAATTATGCTCTGACCGAGGCGAATAATTGGCTTGCTCAAGCGCTTCGAGATACTTTGCAGAGGTACCAAACAGTGACACCGACTGTTCTTCCGCCAAGCGCCAAAGCACAGAATGGTCGGGGTACACGGGGCTACCGTCGTAAATCACCAACGTGGCACCGCTCGCGAGTGCGGAAACATGCCAGTTCCACATCATCCAACCACAAGTGGTGTAGTAGAAAACCTTGTCGAGAGGTTTTACATCGCAGTGCAGCTGATGTTCTTTCAAATGATTGAGTAAGGTTCCACCTACGGAATGGACAATGCACTTAGGCTGCCCTGTGGTTCCTGACGAATATAAAATGAATAACGGGTCATTAAACAGTACTGGTTGGTAGTGAATAGCTTGTGGAGCAATGTGTTCAGACAACTCGTTCCATGTGACGAAGTCGGAGTCGGATCGTTCGTCTCTTGGTTTTAATTCGCTGCTTGGCGTTAAATAGTCAATTTGGCAAACGCTGATGGTGTTTCCGAGTTTGCTGCTAATCGCTCGGTTTTTTTGCGTCATATCGAAGATCTTGCCGCCAAATTGGTAGCCATTACAACAAAACAATACTTTGGGTGTCACTTGGCCGAATCGCTCTAACACGCTGTCGACGCCAAAATCTGGAGAGGTCGATGTCCAAATAGCACCGAGGCTGGTGGTCGCAAGCATCGCGATGACGGTCTCAGGAAGGTAGGGCAAGTAGGCCGCCACGACATCTCCTTTGCCGACACCATTTGCAATCAACCATTGTTGGACGATGGACACTTGCTCAATCAATTGTTGACCAGAGAGCTGTTTTTGCTCGCCATTTTCATTGCTGAAAACAATCAATTGTCGCTCTGGTGATTGCTCTGCGTGTACAAGTAAATTCTGAGCGTAGTTAAGGGTTGTATCGCAGAACCAAACCGTATCTCTGTTGATATTTGGTGAGTTTGAATCGCTCCATTTTGGCTCGCCTAAACTTTTGACTTGTGAACCTAACTTGCCAACGACTTTACAAAATTGCCAAGTGTGCTGCCAAAATGCGTCATTGTGTTCAATAGACCAGCGGTGTAATGACGCATAATCGCTAATCTCATTACTTGCGCTGTTTCGTGTATTAGTGCTCTCGATAAATCGAAGCAGGTTACTGTCTCTGACTCGCTCAGCAGATGGCGACCAAATAGGAGTTTGGCTTGGCATAGTTCCCTCTATATTCAATCCATTGTTAACTTACATTGATCAAAAAGGGCGAGCATCATCATGCTCGCCCTTAGTCGGTTTATTTATAGTTGTTCAGCGAGCTGAGGCAATATCTCAAACAGATCGCCGACTAACCCATAATCCGCCACTTCGAAGATTGGGGAGTCTGGATCTTTGTTGATAGCGACAATCACTTTCGACTCTTTCATGCCGGCAAGGTGTTGGATTGCACCAGAGATCCCGACGGCAATGTAAAGCTTAGGCGCGACGATTTTGCCGGTTTGACCGACTTGTAAGTCGTTAGCGACAAAACCTGCATCGACAGCAGCGCGAGACGCGCCAATCGCTGCGCCGAGTTTGTCGGCGACTTTTTCGATAAGTTCGAAGTTCTCTTTGCTGCCCACGCCACGACCGCCAGAAATCACGATTTCCGCAGCCGTCAGTTCAGGTCTTTCAGAAACAGTCTTGTCGATAGCAACTAGCTCTATAACGGGAGATTGAGCCGAGGTTTGCTGATGTTCGATATCGACTTGGCTGTTGCAAGAAACAGGATCAAAAGCAGATGCGCGCACGGTGACCACACGCAAACTGTCGTTTGAAGTCACTTTAGCGAAAGCGTTGCCCGCATAAATTGGGCGTATAAACGTTTTGTCATCCACCACTTGAACGATGTCAGAGATTTGCCCAACACCACATTTAGCGGCGATACGTGGCGCAAGATCTTTGCCTTTGGACGATGAGTTAGCCCAAATGCCGTCAAAGCCTTCAGCAAGTCCGACTACGACAGGCGCGATATTTTCGGCGAATTGGTGCACCAGCGATTCGTCGTCAATACAAATTACTTTTGCAATACCATCGACACGGCTGGCTTGCTGAGCGACTTCTTCACATTGATAACCAATCACGAGTAATGTGTTATCTTGGCCCGTTTGACTTGCGGCATTCACGACTTTCAACGTATCGGCGTGCAGTTGGTTGTTGTCATGTTCTGCAATAATTAGATTCTTCATGAAATCACCTTCGCTTCGTTACGTAGCTTATCGAGAAGTTCTGAAACAGACTCCACTTTGATACCGGCTTTTCTTTGTGCTGGTGGGGTAACTTCCGTGATGGTTTGGCTAAACACAACTTCAACGCCCAAGCTCTCTGGTGTGATCGTGTCGAGGGGCTTACGTTTGGCCTTCATGATATTAGGTAGGGAAGCGAAGCGAGGCTCGTTTAAACGCAAATCAGTGCTGATCACCGCTGGCAAGTTCATTGCTACCGTCATCAATCCACCATCGACTTCTCGCACCACCTGCACTTTTTGGTCTTCAATTTTTACATCCGATGCAAAAGTAGCCTGAGGCCAGTCAAGCAAAGCAGCCAGCATCTGCGCGACTTGGTTGTTGTCCGTATCGATCGATTGTTTGCCGGTGATCACCAGTTGGGCTTGCTCTTGTTCAACAATCGCTTTGAGCAACTTGGACACCACAAGTGGTTCAATTTTGTCCGCCGTGTCGATATGTATCGCGCGATCTGCTCCTAGTGCTAGGGCCGTGCGCAATTGTTCCTGACATTGTGTGCCGCCAGCACTCACAACGATGACTTCTTCTGCAATCCCTTGCTCTTTTAGTCGCACCGCTTCTTCAACGGCGATTTCGCAAAACGGGTTGATAGTCATCTTGACGTTATTGGTTTCAACATCGCTGTTGTCCGGTTTAACACGGACCTTAATGTAAGGATCAATGACCCTTTTAATTGGCACTAGTATTTTCACGTTAGATTCCTTTTTACAGTGAAGACTATGTGTTTACAGTGAAGACGATGTGATGACGTCTTTAAATTGATGTTAATTTACCTTTACGTTTGCGTCAACTTTAAATATATTGTTGTTTAACAAGTTGGCAACATGCAAAAAGAAGAAGGGAATACAACCATGGAAAGAGACTGCATGGAGTTTGATGTTCTGATTGTTGGCGCAGGGCCTGCGGGCTTGTCTGCTGCCTGCCGCATTAAACAGTTGGCAATGGAAAAAAACCAAGAAATCTCAGTTTGTGTTGTCGAGAAAGGTTCAGAAGTCGGAGCGCACATACTCTCTGGCGCGGTGTTTGAAACGCGCAGTCTGGAGGAGTTGTTTCCTGATTGGGAGGCAATGGGTGCCCCACTGAATACTAAAGTCAATCAGGATAAAACCTACTATCTGAGTAATGAACTCAATGGTCATGAGCTGCCAACGTGGGCAGTGCCTAATACGTTACACAACGAAGGTAACTACATAATAAGCTTAGGTAACTTATGCCGCTGGATGGCGAATGAAGCGGAAAACTTAGGCGTAGAAATTTACCCAGGTTTCAGTGCTAGTCAGGCTATCTTTGACGAGCAAAACCGTGTTTGTGGGGTAATTACTGGCGATATGGGCTTGGATAAAAATGGCGAGCAGAAAGCCAATTTTGAGCCGGGTATTGAGCTTCGCGCTAAGTTTACTCTGTTTGCCGAAGGTGCACGTGGTCATATCGGTAAACAATTGACTAACAAATTTAATCTGGCTGATGATAAAACGCCTCAGCACTATGCGATTGGCTTTAAAGAGCTGTGGGAAGTTCCAGCCGAGCAGCATCAGCAAGGGTTAGTTGTGCATGGATTAGGCTGGCCACTTGCGAGTGAGGCAACAGGGGGAAGCTACCTTTATCATTTGGAAGGTAACCAAGTTGCGGTTGGTCTGATCGTCGACCTTAATTATACCAACCCTCATCTCAGCCCGTTTGACGAATTCCAACGGTTCAAACATCACCCGATGATTGAGCAGTACCTTAAAAATGGTAAGCGCATCAGCTATGGCGCGAGAGCGATCGCTAAAGGTGGGTTCCACTCCCTTCCAACTCAACAATTTGCTGGGGGATTACTGATTGGCTGCGATGCCGGAACGCTCAATGGTGCCAAAATTAAAGGCACTCATACCGCAATGAAATCGGGGATGCTTGCCGCCGAAGCGGTATTCGAAGCAATTTTAAATCAGTCGGTTAGTGCTGATTACCAGAAACATTTCCAACAGTCTTGGTTATACGAAGAACTGTATCAGGCGCGTAACTTTTCTAGTGGTATTCACCGCTTTGGCGCTTGGTTAGGTGGAGGCTTGGCGATGCTGGAACACAACGTGTTAAAAGGCAAAGCGAAGTGGAACGTACGCTGTGATAATCCTGATCATCAGTCGTTACTTTTGGCAGAAAAGAGCAATGAGATTGCCTATCCCAAACCGGATGGCGTATTGAGTTTTGATCGCCTCTCTTCAGTCTATTTGTCCAATATCTTCCACGAAGAAGATCAGCCATGTCATTTGCATCTTACTAGTCAGCGAATTCCAATAGAGCAGAACTTAGCTCTTTACGCCGAACCAGCACAGCGCTATTGCCCTGCTGGGGTGTATGAAATTGTAAAGGGTGAGGAACAAGCTGAATTACAAATTAATGCGGCGAACTGCATTCACTGTAAAACCTGCGACATCAAGGACCCAAGTCAAAACATTACCTGGACACCTCCAGAAGGGGGCGGTGGCCCTAACTATCCGAACATGTAATTTTGCATGTAATTTCTATTAACAATTTATTTACTTAAAGTTTGCGTCAGTTCAAATCTTAATCGATGAACTGGATTGCAACTTCAACTTCTAGGCACTATTCTGACTTTAACTTGACGTTTACGTAAACTGAATAAATGAGTTGATGCATAGGTGTATAAGCAGTTGCCAGTATCAACGTCAGGCTGGATATGGAAATAGTGCTTCACGGAACGCACTCAAAAAGAAAGGGAGATCAACTATGGTATCGGAAACACCTCTTTTGCAGGTAAACGATATTTCATTGGCCTTTGGTGGGGTTAAAGCTTTAACCGATGTGAGCTTCCATGTGAACGAAAAGGAAATCTTTTCAATCATTGGTCCCAATGGTGCTGGTAAAACATCAATGCTCAACTGCATTTCAGGACGATACACGCCTAACAAAGGCTCCGTAGTGTTTGCCGGAAATGACGTCACCAAGCGTACACCGAGTCAACGAGCAGAGTTAGGTCTGGGTAGAACGTTCCAGAACCTGGCGCTTTTTTCTCATATGTCTGTACTCGACAACATCATGGTTGGCCGCCATCACCTGTTGAAAAACAACTTTGTAACAGGTCCGCTCTACTGGTTCTCTAACGCACAAAAAGAAGAGATGGCACACCGCAAGTACGTCGAAGACGTCATCGACTTTTTAGAAATCCAACACATCCGTAAAGCCACCGCTGGCACGCTTTCTTACGGGTTACGTAAGCGTGTTGAGCTTGCTCGCGCTATTGCTTTGAAGCCAAAACTCCTTCTGCTTGATGAACCGATGGCCGGCATGAACCTTGAAGAAAAGGAAGACATGGCACGTTACATCATGGATCTCAACGAAGAACTGGACATAACCATCATCATGATCGAGCACGATATGGGTGTGGTCATGGACATATCCAATCGGGTGCTCGTTTTGGACTTTGGTAAACACATTGCGATGGGGCAGCCAGAAGAAGTCATGGCGAATCCACACGTGAAACAAGCTTATTTGGGTGAAGAACTTCCGACATTAGAGGAGAGTGCATAATGGCACAGCAACATAATGATTGGGCAGATATAACCAACTTAGATACCTTTCCAAAAGTGTTGCAGCACAACGCCAAGCACTGGCCAGATCAGGTCGCTATGCGCGAGAAGGAATTTGGTATTTGGCGAGAATTTACTTGGCAGGATTATGAAGATCGAGTCAAGTGGATGGCGCTTGCACTACAAGATTTAGGTGTTGGTGAGCAAGACGTTGTGGGGCTTTTAGGCGACAACCGACCTGAATGGGTGTGGGGCGAACTGGCCGCGCATGCGATCAAAGGTTATTCACTGGGCATCTATCAAGATTCGATGCACGAGGAAGTGGCGTATTTAATCAACTATGCCAAAGCGAAAGTAGTGATTGCAGAAGATGAAGAGCAATGTGACAAGTTGCTTGAGTTGGGCGATGAGATCCCGAGCGTTGAGTTCATCATTTATTGTGATCCACGCGGAATGCGCAAGTACGATGATCCAAGACTTATCGATGTCGAGAAAGCGTATAAAAAAGGTCAGTTAATCGACAAAGCTGACCCTGACAAATATCTTAATATGGTTGCGGCAACCAAAGGCAGCGATCTTTCGATTCTCTGTACCACTTCGGGTACGACTTCTAAACCAAAGCTTGCACAGCTTCACAGCGGCACGTTTTTGGATCACTGTGCGGCTTATCTTCGTGCCGATCCACGTTCACCAGGTGATAACTACGTTTCGGTACTTCCTCTGCCTTGGATTATGGAGCAGGTATATGTGGTTGGTCAGGCGTTGATTTCCCGTCAAATCGTCAACTTTGTCGAAGAGCAGGAAACCATGATGGCGGACTTACGCGAGATTGGCCCAAACTTCGTTTTATTGGCTCCGCGTGTATGGGAAAACATTGTGGCAGACGTGTCTGCTCGAATGATGGACTCTACGCCGTTTAAGCAAAAAATGTACAAACTCGGCATGAAGTTGGCGAATCAAGCCTTGGATCAGGGTAAACGCTCCAAGCTAGCCGAATGGATACTTCTGCGTGCACTACGTGACCGTTTAGGTTTCTCGAATCTGACCTCTGCGGCAACAGGCGGTGCGGCAATGGGCCCAGACACTTTCCGTTACTTGCAAGCGATTGGTGTGCCACTCAAACAGCTTTATGGTCAGACCGAAATGTGTGGCGCGTACACCGTGCATAAAGCGGATGATGTCGACTACGATTCAGTCGGTGTGGCGTTTGACAATGCGGAAGTGAAAGTTATTAACCCAGACAGCAATGGTGTGGGTGAGATCATTGCCAAAAGTACTGGCATGTTTACCGGCTACCTCAACAACCAAGCCGCTTACGATGAAGATGTGCAAGATGGCTGGATGCACACTGGCGACGCGGGCTACTTTAAGGATTCTGGTCACTTAGTGGTGATTGACCGACTAAAAGACATGTCGGAAACCAGCCATGGCGACCGTTACTCTCCGCAGTTTATTGAAAACAAACTCAAGTTCTCACCATTTATCGCGGAAGCGGTTGTGGTGGGTAAAGACAGACCTTGGCTCTCTGCAATTATCTGTATTCGTTACGCGATCGTCGCCAAATGGGCAGAGCAAAAGGGTATTGCGTTCACCAACTACACCAACCTTTCTGCGCAACCTGAGGTGTATAAAGCGATTCGCGAAGAAGTACTCAAAGTGAACGAGTCTCTGCCGGACGCACAGAAAATCAGCAAATTTATTCTGCTTTATAAAGAGTTGGATGCCGATGACGGCGAGTTAACCCGTACGCGTAAAGTTCGTCGTGGTGTGGTTGCGGAGAAATACGGTGACATCATCGAAACCATTTACAGTGCTGCGCCAAATGTCGATGTCGATACGGTGATTATTTATCAGGATGGGACTAAGACACGCATTCAAACGTCACTGGTGATTGAAACGCTTATTCAACATGAGCTGACACTGGTGGATAGCGAACAACGGAGGATCGCATAGTGAATACGGATTTATTACTGCAACTCGTCATTAATGGCGTAATCGTCGGCATGTTGTATGGCGTTGTCGCCATGTGCTTTGTATTGATTTACAAATCGACTCAGGTGGTGAACTTCGCGCAAGGTGAATTTCTACTGATCGGCGCATGGGTGTGCTGGGCGGCGTTGGTTCACCTTCAATTACCGTTCTTTGTCGGCTTCTTACTGACACTCGCCTTTATGATGGTGTTTGGTATTGCTGTGCAAACCATTGTACTCAGGCCTTTAATCGGTGAGCCGATCATCTCGGTCATTATGGTGACGATCGGTCTGTCGATGTTCTTCCAGGCACTGATGAAATGGATATTTGGCGTATCAGCCGTTTCTTATCCACAAGTATTCGAAACAAACGTGGTGAATATCGGTGGTCTCAACGTTGAATTTGCTTACATCCTTAGCTTGATCTTCTCAATGATCATCATGGGTGCGTTCTACTGGTTCTTCAAATTCAGCAAAATGGGTTTGGCGATGCGAGCGACAGCATTTAACCAGCAAGTAGCCCAGAGTCTTGGCATTTCCATCAAGAAAGTGTTTGCGATCAGTTGGGCTATTTCGGCGATGGTATCCGCGACAGCAGGGATTGTTATCGGGATTGTAAACGGTGTTTCTGACGCGCTATCCATCATCGGCATCAAAGTATTCCCAGCGGTAATCTTAGGTGGCTTGGACTCGGTGGTCGGGGCGATTGTTGGTGGTATCACTATCGGGTTACTAGAGAATCTGGCTGAGTTCTTTGATAGCCAATACCTGCAAGTCGGTAACCTTTACAACATCGCACCTTTCTATGTGCTGTTAATCATTCTTGCCTTCAAGCCATACGGCCTGTTTGGTACCAAAGATATTGAGCGTATTTAAGGAGAAATAACATGGCTCAACTTAGCATGCGCCCATGTGGGGATTTTCGAACCACATACAAAAGTGATACGCCGATTTTTGAAACCAAAACCATTAGAAGACTAGCGATAGCGGGTGTTATCGCGATGTTGGCAGCGCCGCTGGTTCTGGATATCTACTTCCTCAACCTATTTATTCAGATTGCATATCTGGGTATTGCAGCGCTGGGCTTGAACATTCTGGTTGGCTTTACCGGGCAAATTTCGTTAGGTCACGGTGCGTTCTTTGGCTTTGGCGCATTTGCATCGGCATGGCTGAACAACCAATACAACATTCCTGTGGTGCTTGCCATTCCGCTCGCGGGTTACCTGACTATGATTGTCGGGATGATCTTTGGTCTGCCAGCGGCGCGTATCAAAGGGTTGTACCTCGCAATCGCAACCTTAGCCGCGCAGTTCATCTTAGAAGATTTCTTTGCTCGCGCTGAGTGGTTCAGTGGTGGTTCATACGGTGCAAGTGCAAACCCAATCAATCTGTTTGGTTTCGAATTTTCGACCGATGAAAGCTTCTTCTATGTTGCACTGTTTGCGCTGATCTTTATGTACATGTGGGCATCGAACCTGATTCGTTCGCGTGATGGACGTGCGTTTGTCTCAGTACGAGATCACTACTTATCCGCAGAAATCATGGGTATCAACCTGACCAAGTATCGTCTGCTTTCTTTTGGTGTCTGCGCATTCTACGCAGGTATCGGCGGCGCACTCTACGGTCATTACTTAGGCTTTGTCTCTGCGGAAGGCTTCACCATCATGATGTCTATCCAGTTCCTGGCG
This sequence comes from Vibrio sp. Y20_XG_PY13, assembly GCF_024181925.1. Classification (NCBI taxonomy): domain Bacteria; kingdom Pseudomonadati; phylum Pseudomonadota; class Gammaproteobacteria; order Vibrionales; family Vibrionaceae; genus Vibrio; species Vibrio sp. Y20_XG_PY13. The sequence goes on from NZ_JAMZAL010000001.1 coordinate 136,787, forward strand.
ATGATCATCATCGGTGGTCTTGGGTCAGTAAAAGGCACCTTAATGGGCACGATATTTATCGTATTGCTGCCAGAAGTTTTAGAGTTTGGCGTAACGGGTTTGGCTGCGTTTAGCGATAACACTTCGTTTATTGATGGGCTGGCTTACTTCAAAGAAATGGCAATTGGTCTGGTCATCATGCTGTTTCTGATTTTTGAACCTCAAGGGTTGTCACATCGCTGGCAGCAGATTCGAGCATATTGGAAACATTATCCGTTCTCTTATTAACGTGTACTTAAGTGGAATATACCTCAATAACAAGGACAACGAGTTATGAACAAAGGACATTTAGCGACAACGTTGGTGCTATCTTCGGCACTGTTTACTACCGCATCTTGGGCAAAAGATTCCGTGTTTGTCGGGCATCTGGTGGATTTCTCTGGTCCAACGGCTTATGTAAGTAAACCGTACGGCTCTGGTGTACGAGATGCACTGCAGTGGATTAACGAAAATGGCGGCATCAACGGTACCGAATTAGAATTTGAAACGGTTGATATGGCATACAAAGTGCCAGTTGCGATTTCCAACTACAAACGTTGGGTTGCCCGTAAGAACATGGTAGCGCTGCAAGGTTGGGGTACGGCGGATACCGAAGCGTTAATCTCTTTTGTCACCAAAGACAAAGTGCCAGTATTTTCGGCATCTTACTCGGGCCACTTAACTGACCCAACGGGTAAAAACCCGAAAACAGCCAAACCTGCTCCTTACAACTTCTTCTACGGCGCTTCTTACTCAGATGCCTGTCGTGCATTGGTGAAATGGGCCAAAGAAGACTGGGCAGCGAAAGGCAATACCACTGCGCCTAAATTTACTCACATCGGTGATAACCACCCGTTCCCGAATGCGCCAAAAGAGGCGTGTGCAGAGTATGCTAAAGAACTGGGCTTTGAAGTACAAAACCCAGTGGTCGTGTCACTGAAACCGGGCGATTTCAAAGCGCAATGTCTGTCACTTAAAGAGTCTGGTACCAACTACGGCTACATCGCAAACTTAGGTGGTTCGGTTATTTCTCTGGTGAAATCGTGTAACACGGTCGGCACCGACTTCCAATACATGGCGAACATCTGGGGCGGTGATAAACCAGTTATTGAAGCGGCGGGTGACGGTCTGAAAGACTACGTTTTCCCGGGTATGACCGCATTCTGGGGTGATGATACAGAAGGAATGAAACTGGTTGAGGAAATTTCCAAACTGTCAGAATCAGAACCGGGAGAGTTTCGAACTCACCACTACATCCGTGGCGTTTGCTCTGCGTTCTACATGAAAGAAGCGATGGAGTGGGCGAAAGACAACGGTGGTATTACGGGTGATAACATCAAGAAAGGCATGTACGTACACAAAAACTGGGTACCAAAAGGTCTAGAGGGAGTATGTATTCCTGCTAACTGGCAACCAGAAGATCACCGTGGCACAACAACCGTAAACGTGTTTATGGGCAATAACCAAGGTGGCGCGGTAGACATCAAGAAAGTGTCTCAGGTTACATTGTCACGCCGTGATGATTGGTTAGGTTACTAATCTTCTACTTACTAAGCATAACGATTACTAAGAATAGGATAGGTGAGAGGCAACTCTCACCTGCACAAGGAGTGGCTTGATGAGTGAATTAGCAACGAATATAGAACCAGCAGAAATCCTGCTCTCGGTGAACAATATCGAAGTGGTCTACGACGAAGTAATTTTGGTTCTGCGTGGTGTGAGCCTTGAAGTACCAAAAGGTCAAATCGTGACGCTATTAGGCGCAAACGGGGCGGGTAAATCGACCACACTAAAAGCGATTTCGGGTTTGTTGAAAACCGAAGACGGTGAAGTGACTCGTGGTGAAATTAACTTCATGGGCGAGCGTATCGATAACAAAAGCCCAGAAGAGATTGTCCGTTCGGGCATTTTCCAAGTGATGGAAGGGCGTAGAATCGTCGAAGACATGACGGTTATTGAAAACCTTCGTTTAGGGGCGTTTACCCGCAACGACAACGAGGTCGAGAAAGACATCGAAATGGTGTTTGACTACTTCCCTCGACTCAAAGAACGTACTGGTCTCGCGGGCTACTTGTCGGGCGGCGAGCAGCAAATGCTCGCGATTGGCCGCGCATTGATGGCGCGCCCGAAAATGATCTTACTTGATGAGCCGTCGATGGGGCTTTCACCACTGTTGGTGAAAGAGGTGTTCAGCATCATCGAGAAGATCAACAAAGACCAAGGCATTACCATGTTGCTGGTGGAACAGAACGCAAACTTTGCACTGCATGCTGCCGACTATGGCTACATCATGGAATCCGGCAAAATTGTGCTCGATGGCAGTAAGCACGAGCTGCTTAATAACGAAGACGTGAAAGAGTTCTATCTGGGTGGCGGCGATGAAGAGCGCAAGAGCTTCAAGAATCTTAAGTCCTACAAACGTCGTAAGCGTTGGTTGTAAGGAGCAGTGATGAACGAATTATTCGATGCAAAAGAGTCTTTTTCTCCTGCAGAGAGAGAAGAATCGTTGTTTCAACGTCTGCCGACACTGATTGAAAACGCAAAAGCGAACAGCGAGCACTACGGCAACATCTTCGCAGATATCGACGCGTCAAAAGCAAGTAATCGTGAAGGGCTTGCTCAGTTTCCGATCACTCGCAAATTCAATGTCCCAAGCCAGCAGCAACTCAAGCCGCCATTTGGTGGCTTAAACAGTGTTGCGATTGGTCAGATGGCGCGTGTATACCAATCTCCGGGGCCCTTGTATGAGGCGCAAACGGATGAATCGGACTTCTGGCGTATGGGACGAGCGTTTCATGCCGCAGGATTTCGCTGTGGTGACTTGGTCCACAACACGCTCTCTTACCACTTTTCTCCGGGTGGGTTCATTATGGATGGCGGTGCAAGAGCGTGTGGTTGTGCGGTATTTCCAGCAGGGGTAGGTAATACCGAAGCGCAGATTGAAGCGATCAAACAGCTTCAGCCGACGGGTTACACGGGAACGCCATCTTATTTGTTGACGTTGTTACAGAAATACCAAGAGCAATACGGCGAGTTACCTAGCTTTACCAAAGCGTTGGTTTCTGGTGAAGCCGTCACCGCAGACATGCAACAAGCGTTTACGGACAAAGGGATTGCTGTATTTCAAGCCTACGCGAGTGCCGAGCTTGGTTTGATTGCGTATCAAGTTGCTGACGAGCAAGGCTTAGTGATCGCCGAGGATATTATTGTTGAAATCGTTGATCCCGACGGTATGCCTGTCCCGCCGGGTGAGGTCGGTGAAGTAGTGGTGACCTCGCTTGATGAGAAGTTTCCTCTTATTCGCTACGCAACGGGAGATTTATCGGCTTATTTAGACTCAGACTCCGATTTGCCACGCACAAATGCGCGAATAAAGGGTTGGATGGGGCGTGCGGACTCGGCGGTGAAAGTCAAAGGTCTGTTTGTTTATCCGCATCAGATCCAAGAAGTCTGTCGTCGCCACGATATTAAAGGCTCCTTGAAAATTGAGCGCGATGGCTTCAACGATGCCATCACATTCTGTTGTCATGATGTACATGTATCAGCAGAGGACATTCAAGCGACACTTCAATCCGTCACCAAACTGAAAGGCAATGTTCAGTTTGTCGCAAACGATGCGGATCAGCCCTTGATCAATGATTTGCGTAGTTAGATGAATAATAAGAACAGTCACGTCATTAACAACGTTAAACATCAACACTAGGCATTTAACGATAGGCTATAAAAGAAGAAGGGATACCGAGATTCATCGCGTATCCCTTTCTGTTATGAGTGCATGCTTTTGTTAAATGTGTGCATGTAAGCGAGAACAAGAACGATGAAAAGCAAAGGTTCACCAATCATCAATGAACAATTTTGGGATGCGCTGTTTTTCAACGGCACGATGCCTTGGGATCGTAGCCAAACGCCAAACGAGCTGAAGCACTACTTAAAGCGCATTGCTGACAAGACTCACTCGGTGTTTATCCCCGGCTGCGGCGCAGCTTATGAAGTATCGCATTTTGTCGATTGCGGACATGACGTTATCGCGATGGATTACAGCGCAGAAGCCGTCAACCTTGCGAAATCTCAGCTTGGTCAATATCAAGATAAAGTGATGTTGGGTGATGTGTTTGGAGCCGAGTTGTCACAGTCGTTTGATGTGATTTACGAGCGCGCCTTTTTAGCCGCACTGCCGAGAGAGATGTGGGATGAGTATTTTGCAATGGTCGAACGTTTACTGCCAAGTAATGGCTTGCTGGTGGGGTATTTTGTTATCAGCGACGACTACCGATCGCGTTTTCCTCCCTTTTGTTTGCGTAGCGGAGAGATTGAACAAAAGCTAGCGGCCAACTTCCACCTAATCGAAAGCGCACCCGTTACCGACAGCGTTGATGTCTTCAAAGGCAAAGAACAGTGGAGGGTGTGGCAGAAGAAATGAGGTCATGGCGATTCAATCTGACATTGTTGGTGATCTTTAGTTGTCCAATTACCTATTAGTAGTTTAGTAGTTTAGTAGTTGACTCATTTTTGGATTAGATATGGAGACATAGATTATACCGAATAGACACCTTGCTATCCTCGAACTCCATTGCCTAGACTTTAATCTGATTACCCATGCTAAACGAAGGTATTCTTCATGAAAATAATGTCTAAATGTAATGTGTTCGTTATCTATTTATTCACTTTGGGGCTTTTAGGCTGCGCAAGCACGAAAGACAATATGGTGGCCAAAGGGTTTCCTGTTCAATATGCAGAGGGTTTTGATGACGGGTGCCACAGTGGATACAAAGCGGCTGGAAGCTTGTTTGATGAATTTAAGAAAGACATTTCCCGATTTAACTCTGATAAAAAGTATGCTCAAGGTTGGTCTGATGGATTCAGACAGTGTGAGAGTGAACAGGAAGCAATTGAGCGTCAAACCCGAATAACAATAGAGCAGCAAAAACTGATTGAACAACGCAAAGCCAATGAGCGCTCAGAGACATATCTTCTTGAAAAACATGCATTAGAAGGAGTCGATACAAGCGGACTTGAGAGTTTAACCCCCAAGTAGCGGTGGAGTATTGTGATTGCGAGTCGATGTACTTTCCATACATTTAGTATTTCGCAAAACGACGTAAATGTATGGAATGGGCCGCAGTCGCTTACTATAACTGGCGGTCGCGCTGAACTTCACTTTGTCCAAGGACAGGTTGAATCTCGTGTAATCAAATATCAAATAGCGATAGCTGCTGACGTTTGGTTACCCCCCATAATAGTTAGAAAGGTATTCCAGAATGGCTTCTCGGTCGTCGCCTGATAAATCTTCCATTCCTTGCTCCTCAATCATCCAGTCGAGGGTTTCATCCCATCTTTGGCGGCTTAGTCCTTGTTGTGTGACCATGTGTAACGAATGACAGGTTGAGCAGACTGCTGCGACGAGATCCATATTCTCTCCCGGCGTTAATATCCCATCACCTGGCGATTTAACCTCCAATCCTGATGAAGTCATATTCCAATTGGGTGGTGTCGGGTTTTTCGTTGCAAGCCATGCAATGATAGCCGCGCGCGAACCGGGATCTGTTACGCCAGGGAAGACCATGTTGGTTCCTGGCGCGAAGTCATTCGGAGCGGATAAAAATGCGTCCAACTTTTCAGCGTCCCACTTTCCTTGATGTTGTCTAATTCCGTCGCTGTAACTGAAGCCCTCAAAACTGGCGATATTGCGCTCCGCTAGCCCCCATAAGGGCGGGCCAACCAGCGTTACGCCATTCGGTTCAAATTGATGGCAGGCTTTACAAACCATGGCTTGCTTCTCGCCTGCTGCAATCAACTCGTCATTGCTCGCCAGGACAGGGGCGCTCAACAAAACCAAAAGGGTGAAAGCGAGCGGGAGTACCCGCTCTGATGGTTGTTTTGTTCTCACCGTGTCATGTCCCCTAAGTGCTCACCATTCTGCTACTGACTCTTTAACTTCGTACAATTAATGCGATGCGGTGGAAAGTGTTGTTGAGGTAACCTTTCGGATTCCATGCGATGGCAAAAGGCTGGCTGATGCCTTGATCGTCAGTTGCTTTCGCCCACACTTCGTAGTAACCCGCTTGAGGGAACTTCACCTTAGCATTGAACGTTTGCCAAGCACCGTCATTGGCAGGAGCTGCGAGGTCGGCATCCATCCATGTTGCGCCAAAATCAATCGAAATCTGCACTTTGATCACTTTTCGGTCGCCAGACCAAGCATGTCCGCGAATGGCTATTTCATTGCCATTGACTTCTGTGTTGGTTTGCGGAGAGGTGATGAGTGATTTTACTGGCATGCGCTCTATGATCTCGAAATCCTCTTTAGCCACGTTTTCTCCCGGGGCGACAGGTCGGTTAGGGACTCGATAGGAAGTACCTGTCATTTTTGGCCCATCGTGTATTTGATCGCGAATTTGAATACGAGTGAGCCATTTTTGTGAACAAGAACCCGGCCAACCTGGAACCACTAAACGCAATGGCGCGCCATTCATAGGGTGAAGTGCTTCGCCGTTTTGGGCAAAGGCGATGAGATTTTCACTGCCCATGGCTTTAGCGATGGGTACGCCACGAGAAATTGGCAACTTGCCTTCTTTGCCTGAAAGATGTTTGTCGGCACCATAGTGCGCGGTGTAAACGGCTCCGTCTTTTACGCCTGCTGCTTTGAGCACGTCGGCCAAGCGAACGCCTGTCCAACTGGAGCAAGCCACAGCGCCGTAAGTCCATTGATTACCGGATGCTTTGGGATCAAAGAAAGCACGGCCGTTACCGCCACATTCAACGACCAGTTGTTGTTCTAAGACATCGAAGTTCTTTTTGAGATCGGCAATCGACAGCGACATTGGTTTGTCGACCAATCCATCAATGGTCAACGTCCAAGTTTCAGGGTTCACGTCTGCTGGTGGAATACCGTTGTTGCGAATGAAATGGCGTCGAGTTGGAGTTACGTCGTCATTCAACAAATGGGGTGGGGTTTCTGCATTCATCGGTCTGTCGTTGAGGACCGTTAAACCGTCTTTGCCTTCGATCATGACGTCATCAAGACCCTCTGCAAAAGCTGCGGGGATGATGCCAGCCGGCATATTGCGATGGAATGGGATAAAGCCACCAAGCGCGGCGGCCATGGTCGCTAACCCCGCACCTTTTAGAAAACCGCGCCTGTCTGGGTAGCTGACTCGTCCAAAGACTTTCTCATCCGCAGATTTGGGATTGTTTTCATAATACTTATAGATCCCTTGCGGTTTGTTTTTCTCGTTCTCACTCATGATGTGTTCCTTTGCCGGCACACGCCCAAGAACTGCTACGTCATTCTTGTCCCTTAGTTCGTATCGCCGATCTCTACAGTTGCCTTACTAAAGGGTTTACATCAATAAAAGTAGACGACTATTTATAGTCTTAACAACATCGGTAAGAAACTAGACTGCTTGCTTTGCAAAGGTTATCCATAGTGTGGTTACATTGCTTGTGGTCACAGGAAGGGACAATCCTAGGTAAAAATAATGAATATGAAAGAGTTTTCTAGCGCAGTTGGGTTGTCGTCATACACGCTTCGATACTATGAAAAAATTGGCTTACTGAAACATGTCCACCGAAATAGCAGTGGGCACCGTGTCTACACCCATCGAGATATTGATTGGGTCAACTTCATCAAGCGGCTGAAAGAGACGGGAATGCCGTTAGAAGAGATTCAAGAATATGCTTCATTGAGGGAGATAGGCTCGCAAACGACTGCTGACAGACAAAAGCTTTTGGAAGTTCATCGAGATAACTTAATCGAACATATCCGACAACAAAATGAGCATCTGAAACGATTAGAAGAAAAAATAAATCTGTATAAAAGCGGAAAAGTACGTTGACTTAGAGTTCACTCTAACTTGTAAGGTGTGCGGGTATTCACTCAAAGGAGCTCACAAAATGGAAAATACGCGATTTCAAACAGGGTTAGAGCAGTTATCAAAAATCGATGGAGAGGCTGGCCAAAAAGTTATCGAAAGCCTGAACGACATTTGCTCTGATTTAGCTAAATTCACGATTGAGTATCCGTTTGGCGACATCTACACCCGTGAAGGGCTAGATCTAAAATCGCGAGAGATCGCTACGGTGTCCGCATTGACGGCGATGGGGAACTGTACTCCACAGCTTAAAGTGCATTTACATGCTGCGCTAAATGTTGGTTGCACGGAAGAAGAGATCAAAGAAGTGATCATACAAATGTCTGTTTACGCAGGATTTCCAGCTGCATTAAATGGCATGTTTGTCTTTAAAGAAGTTCTCTCGGAAAGGCAAGTTTAGCTGCTTGCAAGCAACATTGAAAGTGAGCGTTAGGAGTCTCTAACGCTTTTATTTTTATATTTTTTAACGCGTTATTAAACCGCAAGGATGGTGGATGATTAAAGCGCAAATATATGATGTATTTTGTGATGAGTTGGCTCAAGGTAACCCTTGTGGCGTTGTCGAACTAAATCACTGGCTGAGTGATTCTGAGTTACTTCAAATCACTCATCAGGTCGCTCAACCTGTCACATCATTTGTGGTTAAGTCTGGCAGTGACTACCACATTCGTTGGTTTACTCTAGCAGGGGAAATCAACTTATGCGGACATGGGAGTTTAGGAGCAGGAGCCGCGCTCATTTCTAAATATCATCGGAATGAGGTCATTCTTCAAAGTTCGCATGGTCATATTACGGTTTCTGAACTGGATGGAATGTACAGGATTGTGATGCCAAGTTGGCAAGCCAAGCCTCATGCCATCCCCTTGGATATTTCAGGCTTCTCCAATCGCCCCATAGGTGCTTTTACAACGCGTGATTTGGTTGTTGTTCTCGAATCCGAAGATGATGTTGTTCGCTATCAACCTAACTTTGATGAGCTGATTAAAATTGATGAGTTTCATGCTGTCATCGTGACGGCTCAAAGTTCTGATAGTGGCTATGTGTTGCGTTACTTTGCACCTAAAATCGGTATTTCAGAAGATCTTGCCACAGGCTCGGCTCAGTGCTCATTAGCGCCTTATTGGTTTGAAAAGCTGGGCAAAGAAAAATTGACGGCTCGTCAGCTATCTCGTGCTGGTGGTTATTTTGAAGTGGCTCGTGGTTCAGAATCTACTATCGTATTGTCTGCACACGTAAAAAGTCGGACTTGAATGTAAACGCCTCTAGCTCTTACACAAGCTCTAGAGGCATCCATTTAAAAGTGCCGAGCTAAGATTTTAACCCTGCAGCGGTCATCATGACGCGAAACAGCATTGATACGAACCCCAGAGCTAGCACACTGGCCGCCCAGATCCCAACCATCCAAGCCCACTGGCGGCACCAATTTTTGATTTTCATACTCACTCCTTATCAACTCGTTAATGGTACGCTTCGTCTTCTTTCACTTTTCCGGAGAAAACGTAGTAACTCCAAAAGGTGTAAGCCAGAATGATCGGGATGATGATCACCGCTCCAACGAGCATAAAGCGCTGACTGCTTGCAGGAGCGGCTGCTTCCCATATCGATATGTTAGGAGGAATGATATTTGGCCAGATACTGATGCCAAGCCCAGCGAACCCGAGAATCACGATCACCAATGCCATCACGAAAGGGCTGCGCTCTTTTCGCTTTTTTACGGAGTCGGCAATCTTCAAACAGACCAGCCCAGTAATGACAGGTACGGGCAATAAGTAGAACAAATTGGGCAGAGAAAACCATCTTTCCGCAATGGCAGGGTAAGCAAGTGGAGTCCAAGCGCTCACAATGACTAATGCGGAGATCATTGCCAGTAGTGTTTTGTTAGTGAAGCGGTACATCGTGTTTTGCAGTGCACCTTCCGTTTTCATGATGAGCCATGTACTACCAAGCAGCGCGTACGTTGCGACTAAACCCAAACCACAAAAGATGGGAAAAGGGGTGAGCCAGTCTAATTGGCTACCTACGAAGACGCGGTTTTCCACTGCAAAGCCTTGAATTACCGCGCCAACAACGATGCCTTGGAAAAACGTGGTTAAAATCGAGCCGACCATAAAAGAGCGGTCCCAGAACTTTAAGTGGTTTTCCAATGCTTTAAAGCGAAACTCAAACGCTACGCCACGAAAGATCAAAGCAATCAACATCAACGTCAAAGGGATGGTTAGCGCTTCAATAATTACCGCGTAAGCCATCGGAAAAGCGCCAAATAGAGATGCGCCTCCAAGCACAATCCAAGTTTCGTTGCCGTCCCAAACTGGCGCGACACTGTTGACCATGACGTCTTTTTGTTTTTCATCCTTGATGAAGGGCATCAGTATTCCAATACCCAAATCGAAGCCATCCATGATGATGTACATCAAAGTGGCAAAAACGATGATCGCGAACCAAATCACGGATAAATCAAAATGCATATTCTCTACCTTCACTTTGTGACAAATTCTAGATGCGGCCTGAAACAGTCGTCATGTCGTGCTCATCGTGTTCGATAGCATCGGGGCCTTTCTTGATTTGGTGGATCATGTAGTAATACCCAAAACCAAACACCAAGCTGTACACAACAAGGAAACACAGCAGGCTGATGCTCATTTGTAGGTCTCCGTGTGCAGAAACCGCGTCACGCGTTTTTTGTACGCCATACACCACCCAAGGTTGCCGACCAACCTCAGTCGTAAACCAGCCAGCGAGTATTGCGATAAGACCAGATGGCCCCATAAATAATGAAAACTTGAGGAACCAACGCGAGGTATAAAGCGTGTTCTTTTTTCGTAACCACATGCTGTAGAAGCTTTGAAAAATCATCAGAAGTCCTAGCCCGACCATGATTCGAAATGACCAAAAGACGATAGGTGAGTTCGGTCGTTCCTCTTTCGGGAAGTCTTTCAGCGCCGGGATTGGCTCAGTTAAACTGTGGCGTAGGATCAAACTTCCTAGAACAGGAATTTCTAAGGCATAGTCTGTGCGTTCTTGCTCCATGTTTGGCATGCCGAACAAAATCAATGGGGTTGGTTTGCCATCGCTGTTATCCCAATGTCCTTCGATGGCAGCGATTTTGGCGGGCTGGTGTTCCAGAGTGTTTAACCCGTGCACATCGCCAATCACAGCTTGAAGTGGCGCAAGGAACACTAAGATCCCGAGCGACATTGAAAACATCGTTTTTACCGCAGTCGTTTGATTGCCTCTCAATAAATGCCAAGCGGCTGACGCGCCTACAAAGAGTGCTGAACTGACGAAAGCCGCGACGCTCATGTGCGCCAAACGATAAGGAAATGAAGGATTGAAAACGATAGCAAACCAGTCGGTTGGCACCACGCGTCCGTCGACAATTTCATAGCCTTGTGGCGTTTGCATCCAACTGTTGGAGGCGAGAATCCAGAACGTCGAAATGATCGTGCCTAACGCCACCATCGAGGTTGCAAAAAAGTGCAGCTTTTCGCCGACGCGACGCCAACCAAACAGCATCACGCCAAGAAATCCGGCTTCGAGAAAGAAAGCCGTTAACACTTCATAAGTCAGTAATGGGCCAGTGATAGAACCAGCGAAGTCGGAGAAACCACTCCAGTTGGTGCCGAATTGATAGGCCATGACAAGACCAGATACAACACCCATTCCAAAGTTAACCGCAAAAATTTTCGACCAGAAGTGATAGAGCTTTTGGTAATCGGGATTACGTGTTTTTAGCCATAAGCCTTCCAGCACGGCGAGATAGGTGGCCAAACCTATGGTGATAGCGGGGAAAATAATATGAAAGGATACCGTAAAGGCGAACTGTATCCGTGCAAGCATAAATGCGTCGAGGCCAAACATTAAACTTCCTTTGATCTTTTAAGTTTTATGAGAGAGCTATTTTAAAAGGAGCGGAATGAGGGAAGTAGGTACAGACAGTGACTATAAACCTATAACAGATTAAATATTGAAGTGTTATTATTTTGAATTCGGCTTTAGGGAAGGGGATTTGCGTTTGGCGAAGTATCAAGAGTTAGTGGAACAGCTTAAAAGGCAGATAAAATCGGGGATATGGCATCCGGGTGACAAGCTGCCTTCTCTGCGTCGCCAATCTGAACACTCGTGTTTGAGCTTGATGACGGTATTGCACGCTTATCAAATTCTGGAATCTCAAGGCTGGGTAACGTCACAGCCGCGCTCTGGTTATCGAGTCGCTCCCAATATTAAGAGTGCAAATGAACCCCAAGCGCCAGCCGCGGTTTTGTGGACAGAGCAGGTAGACATCAATGAGTTTATCTTTGATGTGCTGCAGGCGAGTAAAAATCCATCCATGATCAATTTTGGCTTTGCCTATCCAGATCCAAGTTTGTACCCACGCTATCACGTGAATCGGGCGATGAGCGCAGCCGCCCGCAATATGCCGATTTCTACCGCCTTTGATAACTTACCGCCGGGAAACGAACAATTACGCACCATCATCGCGAAGCGTTATGCTGCGAAAGGCATTGAAATTTCACCCGATGAAATTGTTATTACGGCAGGCGCGCTGGAGGCGTTAACGCTCAGTTTGCAAGCCTGCACAAGACCGGGAGATTGGGTGGTTGTGGAGTCGCCTGCATTCTACGGTGCATTACAATCCTTAGAGCGGTTAGGTTTGAAAGCGCTCTCAGTAAGAACAGACCCAGTCACGGGCATTGACCTAGACTCATTGGAACGAGCGCTGCAAACACACGATGTGAAAGCATGTTGGCTGATGTCGAACTTCCAAAATCCTCTGGGTTTTACGCTCACCAACGAGAAAAAACAAAAGCTGATTGAGCTGACACAGCGATATAACGTGCCAGTGATTGAAGATGATGTGTACAGCGAACTGCATGCCGAGAATGACTCGGTTTACCCACTAAGAATGTTTGATGACACGGGCAATACCATGTTGTGCTCCTCGTTTTCAAAATCGTTAATCGCAGGGCTACGTATTGGTTGGGTTGCGGCGGGAAAGCGGGCGCTAGAGGTACAAAAGTTACAGCTAATGAGTACATTAGCGACGAGCGCACCAGTGCAAATGACATTGGTGCACTATTTAACAAGCCGCAATTACGAATCGCATTTGAAGCAGTTACGGAAAAAGCTGTTTGAACGTAAAAGTAAGATGACGGATCTGCTTAGTGAGCTGTTACCTGAAGAAGTCAAAGTGTTAAGCCAAAGCGGCGGGTACTTTATTTGGTTAGAGCTTCCCAAGCATATCGACGCCTTGCAGATATATCGAGAAGCGCTAAAAGATAATATCAGCATCGCACCGGGAAAGATGTTCAGCCTGACAGAACAATACGATCACTGTATTCGTCTTAACGCTTCTTTTGAGCTTAATGACAAATACGTCCATGCTCTCAATTTGCTTGCCAACATTATTCGCGATCATTTGGCGAAATAGCGACTTTCTTCAGTTTTTTGGTTTAATGGAGCGCGCCGGATTTCCAGCAACTCGATCGCCCGGCGCAACGTCTTTGGTTATGACAGAGCCAGCGCCGACGACGGCTTCATCGCCAATGGTCACGCCTGGCAGTATGATTGCGCCCCCACCAATCCAAACGTTATTGCCAATTTTTACCGGTTTGGCGATCTCATCTCCGGCTAAGCGTCTTTGTGTATCGAGTGAATGAGCGGCTGTGTAAATTTGCACTCTAGGCCCAATCATGACGTTCGCGCCAATCTCAACCTGCCCATTGTCCAGAATAATGGCATCCCAGTTGATGTAGGTGTTTTCCCCGATGGACAAGTGACAACCGTAGGTAAGTTGAAGCGGTGGCTCTATACAGGCGCTGTTTTCTAATTGGACGCCCATTTCTGCCAATAGTTGTCTACGGATATCTGGGTTTGGCTCGTGGTTAAATTGGAAGACAAGCTGCGCGGTTTTGGCGCGCATTAGCTTTAGTTCTTCATCCAGACAATTATAGGTTTCTCCAGAGCGCATCCGAGTCAGTTCTGACATAACAATCATTCCATCAATATTATTTGCAATAAGGTGCATAATGATAAGTGAAGGAGATTCGAAGTGAAAATTTGATGCTTAAAAATCAGAAAGTTATCACTGATTTGCCTTGCGTATTCAGTCGGTTGATTGGCTCGTTTAGTACACAAAGACGTACTCCTTAAATGGCTTAATCGTGTTGAAGCCAAAGCGGGAAACCACTCGAAGCGTTTTGCGTAGATTACAATATAGTTAATAAAAAGAACTTAATTGAGCCACTTGCGCTATCGATTGGGCTAAAAATATAAGACTTATGCGCTCTGGCTTGCTGGTAACGATGAATCAAGAGTGAGCACTTTATGTTCGAACGGGTCATTTCATTTTTAGAAACAACGCTGTTTACCTTTAACGAACAACCTATCACGTTGTGGGCGATATTGATGGTGCCGACATGGGTGATTGTCGCTTTATGGTTGTCCAAAATTTTAATCAAAACCGTTACGTCAAGAATGTCTTCATCGGGGAAAGATCCAAACGTCATTCATTTGGTTAAACGGATATTATTTGTCATCGCTCTCGCCATTATTTTTATGACCACACTTTCGATGATCAATGTACCAATTACCGCGTTCGCCTTTCTGTCTGGTGCCATCGCTATCGGCTTCGGTTTTGGTGCACAAAACATCATTAACAACTTCATAAGTGGCTGGATTTTGATTGGTGAAAAGCCAATCCGAATTGGGGACTTTTTAGAGGTCGAGGGCGCCAAAGGCATTGTCGAGCAAATAAATACACGTTCAACGCGAATCAGGCGAACCGATGGCGTTCACATGCTCATTCCCAACAGTCAATTGATTGAGAACGTGGTGATCAACTGGACGTTATGCGACAGATTAGTTCGTGGCTCGGTCGTCGTCGGCGTCGCGTATGGGAGCGATGTCAAACAGGTTGCTGCCTTAATGGCGGAGGTGACTTCGCAGCAAGCGCAAGTTCTGAGTTCGCCAGCTCCAGACGTGTTTTTTCAAGACTTTGGCGATAATGCTTTGATCTTCGAATCTTATTTTTGGATTAACTCAACGGTTGAAGGCGGGATTCGATCGGTCGCAAGTGCCATACGTTTTGAAATCTATGAAGCTTTCGAAAAGCACGGTATTGAAATCGCGTTTCCACAACGAGATGTGCACATTGATGGGGAAATCAAGTTGTCTAGGGAGAGAAACGGATAGGGCGATAAGCGGTGTTGGTGCCCTTATCTTGGCTTCGAGTAGTGAGAGCGAGGCGGTCACAATATGGATTCACCTCGCTAGAAACCAGTTTGAAGGCGTTATTGGTTGTCCCACATGACTTCGCATTCTTCTTTGATTGCTGATTTTAGCAACTCAATCAGTGGAAACGCTCTGCGCCCTAAGCTTACCGCAGGCTCTACTTGTTCTTCCTTTTCGTCTACATCTACATCAGTAGGGAGGTTTTCCTCAGCCGCATTTTTCGCAGATAGAGCAGAAGTTAACTTTGATAGCGCGTCAGGAACATCTTGAGCGGAAATTGACCCCGGCACTGTGCCGCTGTGACCCATCATTTTGATCATCTCTAATGCAATGTCGCCAAACATCGTGACATTTGCGTAGCTACGACAACGAAATGTAATAAGCATGTACTGCTCCTATTTTTAGGTGTTCGTTTGAGTATAAATCCTATCCGAGACATGAGGCAATTTAACGCGTTAATTCGCAATCTTTCAAATAGCTATCTATCTTTAACGGAAGACAAACACAAGGAGGTGATTTTGTTGAATTCTCAATTGCAGAAGCTGACTTGGCTGTTTAAAAGGCGAATTTTTACGTTGCTTATGACGTTATGCATATTGTCGCCTTCCATCTTCGCTCAGCCCTCTCTTGTTTTTGGTGTAGTGCCACAACAATCGGCCACCAAATTAGTTCAACAATGGCAACCCTTACTGCAACGTTGGGGCGAGCTTGCCGGAGTTGAAATCAAATTTGCTACTGCGCGTGATATTCCTACTTTTGAAGCCCGTTTATTGGCTGGAGAATATGACATCGCGTACATGAATCCTTATCACTTTACGCTGGTGAATCAAACTCCGGGTTATACGGCGTTAGCAAGAGCGAAGAACAAGCGTATTACAGGGATTATTGTGGCGAGAAAAGGGCAGTCAGTTACTCTTGATGATCTGCAAGAAGAGACGATTGCTTTTCCGGCTCCGCGCGCGTTTGCGGCTTCCATCATCACGCAATCTGAACTAGAACAGAAAGGCATCAAATTTACGCCCAAATATGTGGGTTCGCACGATTCGGTCTATTTAGGTGTTCTGAAAGGCTTGTATATCGCTGGTGGTGGCGTGAAGCGTACCTTTGAGAGCTTGCCGAGTGAAACCAAAGAACAACTGAGCGTGATTTATACAACCGCAGGTTATACCCCTCATGCCATTGCAGTCTCGAATGAGGTAGATGAAGAGATGGCTTTGGCATTGCGAGCGGCGATCTCACAACTCAATGAGGATCCCAAAGCACAGGAGAGCTTCGCTTTACTCAATATTGATGGATTGCAATTGGCGCAAGACCAAGATTGGCAAGACGTCGTCCAATTGGGCATTTCGAGATAAGTGGGCGCTTTATGACGCTGCGTTCAAAAACGATAATCGGCATTGCACTCATCGAAGCACTTGCGCTCGGTGTACTCATCATCAGCGGCCTCAACTGGTTTAAAAGCTCGAACGAGACCAGTCTCGAAGTTGGTAGCCAGAATTTGGTGAGTGTGTTTGCTCAAGCTTCGAGAGACGCGGTAATCGCAACGGATCTGGCGTACTTAGACAGCTTTGCACGCTCTGTCGTAAGTGAGCACAAGTTGGCTTACATCCGTATCGTCAATCAAGATGGCATCGAACTTACGCTTCAAGGTGATTACACAGGCGTTGACACCAATGTTCGTCCTTTCGATGCAAGCGACGGTGTTTATGACGTGGCGAAAGCAATCACTTTAGGCGATCAGACTTTTGGCGTGGTAGAAATGGGTGTTCACGTCGAGCATGTTCATCAAATGCTTTCGTTTGCGACTCATGCGAGTTTGGTGATTGCCTTTGTCGAAATGTCGCTGGTGGCGTTGTTTTCATTTGCGCTAGGCAGCTACTTGATGAAGCGTCTGGATCTTCTCCGCACTGGGGTAATTAAGGTTTCACAGCAAGGGCCGGGTTCGCAAATTTCTATTTCAGGCAATGATGAAGTCACGCGCGTTGGAGAGGCGTTTAACCAAATGTCGCGCTCTTTAGCGCTAGCGCAAAATAAACTTCAGCAAGAACATCAGACCCAACAGCAGTTATCCGCAAAAATATCGCAGCTTGCCGAGGTGGCGGAACACGCTCGCGATACCATCATCATTACGCATCCTGACGGCACGATTGCTTGGGTAAACTCTGCGTTTGAGCAGTTAACCGAATATTCGTTAGAGGAAGTGGTTGGTAAATCACCGGGCGAACTGCTGCAAGGTGAAGACACCGACGCAAACACCGTCGCGCTGCTCTCGCAAAGTGTTCGCAGCCATTCCCCGGTTAGGGTTGAGATACTCAATTACACCAAGTCGCGGCGCCCATATTGGGTCGAGTTGGAGCTGTCTCCAGTGTTTGATGAAAATGGCGAGCTACTGCGTTTTATTGCGGTAGAACGTGACATCACCGATAGACGCGAGATGGAGAAGCGTTTGTCGTCTGCATTGGATAAATCGAAAAAAGCCACGCAAGCCAAGTCGGAATTTCTGGCGAACATGAGTCATGAGATTCGCACTCCAATGAACGCGATCATGGGGATCAGCGAGATATTGCTTGAGAACGAAAACCGCCGAGAGCCAAGGGAGTTATTGCTCCTGCTGCACAAATCTGCCAATAACCTTGTGACCATCATTAACGACATCCTCGATTACAGCAAAGTCGAAGCAGGCAAGTTGACGCTTGTTGAAGAGGAGTTTGATTTGCGCTCGTTAGTCGAGAGTTGCACGGCATTGTGTGCGTATCAAGCGGATAAAAAGAACCTTAAGTTATTGGTTGATATGCCATTAGCCATGAATACGGTCGTGGTCGGTGATAAAGGTCGGATTAATCAAATCTTACTTAACTTGCTCGGCAATGCAGTGAAATTCACGGATGAAGGTCATGTGCAGCTGAAAGTAAGAGAAAGTGAGCTCGGTTTTGATTTTTCAGTGACCGATACAGGCATTGGAATTCCTGAAGACAGGCTAACTCATATTATGGATAAATTTGAGCAGGTCGATACCTCCGCGACAAGGCGACATGAAGGAACGGGCTTAGGGTTGGCAATCTCAAAACGTTTGATCAGCATGTACAACGGTGAGCTTTGTGTGCACTCGGATTTTGGCAAAGGATCGTGTTTTAGCTTTAGTTTGCAGTTGCCTAAACGAAGTCAGCCTCATTCTGAACCGGTAGAACTGAATGCAAATCGACTATTGTTGATTGATGATTATCTACCGCGCGTGGAACATTTGATGCGCTTAGCTAAAGAGATTGGCATCGAGGTGACTCATAGCAACGATTGGGCTGCGGCGCAGTCTTTGGGCAGAGATTTGGATGATTTTGACCGCATCATCGCGAGCGTGAACAATGCTCAGGATAGAGATGCGCTCTATGAGCTTGATGCGACAGAATCAGCCGCCAAACGGGTACTGTTTCTCGCCCCTTGTGTGATGGAGGAAGGGCTGGCATGGTCGTGCGAACGGGATCGTTTACTGCCGCAACCTGTCACGCAGCATAAACTGCAAACCCTGTACTCTAGCAAAATACAAAAGCGTCGAGCGCTTTCCTCACAAGACAATCCAGATTTTTCTAATTTGCACCTTTTGGTTGCAGAAGACAGCCATATCAACCGAATCTTGATTGAAAAAATGTTGCAAGACACCGGTGTGAAACTGACGTTGGCGGAAGATGGTGTCGAGGCCGTTGAACTCTACAAGCAGCTTTCCCCTGATTTGGTGATTACCGATATTTCTATGCCAAACAAAGATGGTTTTGGTGTGACAAAAGACATTCGTGAGTTACAGGAAAACGGTGAGTTTCCTTGGTGTCCAATCGTGGCGTTTTCTGCTCACGCGATGCAAGAAGAGCAGCAAAAAAGTATTGCACTAGGGATGAATGATTACCTGACGAAGCCAGTTCAGAAAAGCGATTTACTCGATATGATTGCGAAGTGGGGACGGCATACTCAAATGGCTGAAAAGCACGCCTCTGGTTAGTGCTTTTGTGAATCGTATTTGGCCCTAATAAAACGGGCATGTTGTTACGCATGCCCGTTTGTATTTATTGGTTGCTTATCGCGGATGGAGTCTTTTACAAGCAGTGCGGATCACCCAGAGCGAGTGCTACTTTGGAAAACGGACGTTTACCTAACGCACGGCAAATTTGCCAACCCGCTTCATTGATAATGTTGAGATCAATCCCCGTTTCAATGCCAAGCTGTTCACACAGATAAAGCACATCTTCCGTTGCAACATTGCCACTGGCCCCCTTTGCATAAGGGCAGCCGCCCAAACCAGCTACAGCGCCGTCAATGGTGTTGATGCCCATTAACAAGGCTTGGTAAATATTGGCTAGTGCTTGCCCGTAGGTGTCGTGGAAGTGCACTGCTAACGCGTCTTTCGGCAGTTGCGTTAACAGCGAATCCAGCATGGCAATGACGCGATTAGGCGTTGCCTTACCGACAGTATCGCCCAGAGATATTTCATAACATCCCATATCAAACAACGTATTGGCGACCGAAGTGGTTTGCTCTGGCTTCATTTCTCCCTCATAAGGGCACACCATGGTGCAAGACAAATATCCGCGCACAGGTATGTTATGGTGCTTTGCGAGTTCGATAACCGGTTCAAAGCGAGAGAGGCTTTCGGCAATACTGCAGTTGATGTTTTTCTGGCTGAACGCTTCTGAAGCGGAGCCAAATACCGCAATTTGCTTTACACCGCTTTCCAGCGCACGTTCTAACCCTGCGAGATTTGGTGTGAGCGCGCTATAAACCACGTTTGGCTTTTGCGTGATACCAGCAAACACCTGATCGGAATCGGCCATTTGAGGTACCCATTTCGGCGAGACGAAAGAGCCTGCTTCAATGTGCTCTAAGCCACTGTTGCTTAGCAGATTAATCAACCGGATTTTATCAACCAGCGTCACTGCCGTTTCATTCTGCAAGCCATCACGCGCGCCGACTTCGACGATATTAACCTTCGCTGGTAGCATATTCGTGCTCCTTATCTTCACAGACATTATCGGGTGCAGAAATTAAATGCAGCAGGATGGAACCGTGCTGTACTTGGTCTCCATGTTGATAAAACACTTCATCAACGGTCGCTGCTACCGGAGCGGTAATGGTGTATTCCATCTTCATCGCTTCGAGTACTAACAGCGGATCGCCAGCCGCTACTTTGTCTCCCTTATTTACCATGACCGCCGAGATCACGCCGTTCAGTGGTGCGGTTGGACTAAGTTCGTCGTCTTTGCCTTTTGGTGATTCAAAATTGGGTTGATGAGCGAACGTACGTTGCTGACCAAGATAAAACACGGTTGTCTTTTGTTCGTCGTTGAGCGCGTTAAAGGTGTAACGCACATTATCAATATCGACGATAAACTGGTTGCCACTTTCAAGCAGGATGACCTGATGCAGCTCCTCACCGCATCGGACAGTTATGTGATTAAGGTGCAGAGCCCCTGTTTCTTGCGATGATTGTTGCAAGCGTACTTGATGGTTGGCATTGGCATCCGTGAAGTTAAATCGATAAACGTTGTCAACTGATAGCCTAAAACCTTGCGTGGTTGGAGAGGGTAACGTTGAGCTGCCTGATTTTGAAGTGAGATCATTCCAGCGAGCAACCGCCGCCAACGTTAGCCAGATAGAATCCGACACGTTTTGCTGCTCACTTATGCCTTGCTGGTGTGTGACGAGGAAACCTGTATCAAGCTCAATCTCGGCAAAGGCTGGCTGCGAAATAATGCTATGCAGATAACCGATGTTTGTCGTTACTCCACGTACGTGGTATTGAGTCAACGCCTGTTTAAGCTGTTTTAGGGCGATATCACGAGTTTGACCCCAGACGATCAGTTTGCTGATCATCGGATCGTAGTATTCGCTGATGGTATCGCCTTGGGTAACACCACTATCAACGCGTACACACGCTAGGCGCACATTGCTGTCTGATACGGGTTCTTTTAAGTAATCAATGCGGCCAGTCGACGGCATAAAGTCGTTGTCGGCATCTTCGGCGTAAATTCGCAGCTCGATTGAGTGACCGTTATGAGTGATTTCAGATTGCGAGATCGGTAAATGCTCGCCAGCCGCAACTTTGAATTGCCATTCAACCAAATCAACGCCGGTGATCAATTCAGTGACAGGGTGTTCAACTTGCAGACGGGTATTCATCTCCATGAAGTAGAATTGACCGTGGCTATCGAGCAAGAATTCAACCGTACCAGCGCCAACATAATCGATCGCTTGAGCGGCCTGAACTGCGGCTTCACCCATTTGTTTTCGCAGTTCATCACTAAGACCGGGGGCAGGTGCTTCTTCCACAACTTTTTGGTGACGACGTTGAATGGAACAATCGCGATCAGACAGATAAACACAGTTGCCATGTTGGTCAGCAAATACCTGAACTTCAACGTGGCGAGGCTGCAATATGCATTTTTCGACAAGAAGCTGCTTATCGCCAAAGCTTGAAAGTGCTTCACGCTGCGCACCGTCGATGGCCAAGGGCATTTCGGCTGCGCTATTGACCACTCGCATGCCTTTACCACCGCCACCTTGAGTCGCTTTTAGCATCACCGGATAACCAATTTTGTCCGCTTCCGCTAATAAGTGCTCTACGCTGTTGTCTGTGCCGTGATAGCCGGGAACCAATGGTACGTTCGCCTCTGACATGATGGCTTTGGCTTGCGACTTCGAACCCATTGCTTCAATTGCGCTGGTGGGAGGGCCGATAAAAACAATACCATTTTCGCTGCACGCTTTGGCTAGTTTCGGGTTCTCGGAGAGAAAACCATACCCAGGATGGATAGCATCGGCTTGCCATTTTTTCGCCGCGTCGATAATCGCATCGATATCGAGATACGATTCACTCGCCGGAGCAGGGCCGATAAACTCGGCGAAATCCGCCTGTTTTACATGTAAGCTGCTGCGATCCGCTTCGGAATAGACGGCAACCGTCTCGATAGCCATGCTTTTTGCGGTTTTAATGATTCGGCATGCAATTTCACCACGATTTGCGATCAGTATTCTTTTAAACATGATTCCTCCAATTGGCGGCGCGCTTTTCGAAAAATGCACTCAGTCCTTCTTGCCCTTCACTGGACACGCGGGCGGTTGCAATGGCTTGGCTGGTGTATTCAATTAATGAGTGATCGATAGGTTGATTGTCACAACGTAAGCAGAGTGCTTTTGCTGCCTGCATGGCTTGCGGACCATTATTAAGCAGGTGATCAATGATGCGGTTGACGGCTTCTCGTGGCTGAGAGTCGGTCTGGTGAAGAATGTTCATCGATAGCGCGGTTTCGGCATCAATCAACTCGGCAGTTAAAAAGTAGCGTCGGCTTTGGCGTTGTCCAATTGCTCGGATCACGTAGGGGCCGATGGTCGCGGGCAATAAGCCGAGTTTCACTTCACTCAAACAGAAGCGGCTTTCAGGTGTGCCGATACCGATATCGCAGCAGCAGATAAGCCCCAGTGCACCACCAAATGCAGCGCCATGCACCATAGCAATGGTTGGTTTGCTAAAGGTATCCAGCGTATGCAAAAGTTTTGCTAGTTGCTGTGCATCTTGAAGGTTTTCACTCTCGGTTTTGGTGGCCATTGACTGCATCCAGCCGAGATCCGCACCCGCAGAAAAGTGTTTTCCCTGTGCAGTTAACACCAGTGCACGGAGAGAATCTTCCTTTTCGAGTTGTTCTAGTGTCTCAATCAGTGAAGCAATCAATTCGTCATTAAACGCGTTGTGTTTTTCTGGTCGATTGAGGCTCAACCAGGCAACGCCATTGCTGTCTTTTTCAAGCAGTAGTCCGGTCATGTGACTTCCTTTGTCTGACATTTCAGTCTGATATTCCAATGCTCGCTAATCAGCATTTGATTCGTCATTGCTAGGTAGCGAAGAGTTAAGGTTTGCCTTGTATCTGGCTACATGCGGAAAATGCCAAATTTGCTGTCTGGTATTGGAGCATTAAGCGCAGCAGACAGAGCTATACCGACAACATCGCGTGTTTTCGCCGGATCAATAATCCCGTCGTCCCACAGGCGGGCACTGGCGTAATAAGCGTGGCTTTGGACTTGATATTGCTCCGCAATTGGACGTTTGAACGCTTCTTCTTCCTCTACGCTCCAGCTTTCACCTTTGCGAGTTTTGATATCGCGGGTCACTTGCGCCATCACGCCAGCCGCTTGCTCTCCACCCATTACGGAGATGCGCGCGTTTGGCCACATCCACATCATGGTTGGATCATAAGCTCGGCCACACATGCCGTAGTTCCCTGCGCCATACGAGCCACCAATAACCACGGTAAACTTCGGCACGTCTGCACACGCAACAGCAGTTACCATTTTCGCACCATGTTTGGCGATGCCTTCGGCTTCGTACTTCTGACCGACCATAAAGCCCGTTATGTTCTGGAAGAAAAGCAGAGGAATTTTGCGTTGTGCGCACAGCTCAATAAAATGCGCGCCTTTCTGCGCCGACTCTGAGAATAGAATGCCGTTGTTAGCGACGATGCCAATCGGCATACCGTGAATATGGGCAAAGCCACAGACTAAGGTTTCACCAAATAGCGCTTTAAATTCATCGAACTGCGAATCATCAACAATTCGGGCAATCACTTCTTTTACATCAAACGGCTTTTTAAGATCGGTTCCGACGATGCCGTACAGTTCTTGTGCAGGAAAGCGTGGTTCCTGTGGTGCCTTTTGCTTGAGTTGGACGGGTTTCAAGTGGTTGATTTGTGAAACCGCTTGTCTTGCCAGCTCTAATGCATGGTGGTCGTTTTCTGCGTAATAGTCCGCCACACCAGATGTACGGCAGTGAACGTCTGCGCCGCCAAGATCTTCCGCACTGACTTCTTCGCCTGTTGCTGCTTTTACCAGAGGAGGGCCCGCTAAGAAGATCGTGCCTTGTTCTTTTACGATGATGGAAACATCGCACATGGCAGGAACATAAGCACCGCCAGCGGTACACAGCCCCATCACCACAGCAATTTGTGGGATGCCTTTGGCCGACATACGGGCTTGGTTATAGAAAATACGGCCAAAATGGTCTTTGTCTGGGAAGACTTCATCTTGGCGGGGTAGGTTAGCACCGCCAGAGTCGACTAAGTAAACACACGGCAGTTGGCATTTTTCTGCAATTTCCTGTGCACGTAAGTGTTTTTTCACCGTAAGTGGGTAGTAACTGCCGCCTTTTACCGTCACGTCGTTAGCGACGATCATGCACTCAGTGCCGTCTACCACACCCACACCTGCAACCACTCCGGCGCATGGAACGTAATCAGGATACACATCCCAGCCAGCAAACTGACCGATTTCTAAAAAAGATGAACCGGGGTCTAGTAGGGCAAGAATGCGCTCACGTACCGGAAGTTTGCCTTTCTTCTGCTGATGTTCTCTAGCTTTTTCACCGCCACCATCTTCTATTTGGGCAGTCACGGTATAAAGTTGATCTACAAGCGAAGCCATAGAGCGGTAGTTTTCCTGATACTGCTCTGAATGGGTATTAATATTGGTCGTCAAACAAGCCATAAATAGCCGATCTCCATTCGGTAGACGGGTGACAAACCCCGTCTTTATTTAGGTTGAATAAGGAAGTTGTTTCGAGTTAGAACGCCTAGGTATGTTGATTAGGCGCTTTCGTTAAACAATTCGCGACCAATAAGCATGCGGCGAATTTCTGAAGTGCCCGCACCGATTTCATACAGCTTGGCATCGCGTAGCAAACGACCTGTATCAAACTCATTGATATAGCCATTACCGCCAAGTAACTGAATGGCATCCAATGCCATCTTGGTTGCCAGCTCAGCGCTGTAGAGGATCGCACCAGCAGAGTCTTTACGTGTGGTTTCACCACGATCACAAGCGGCAGCGACGGCGTAAACGTAGGCTTTTGCGGCATTCATTTGCGTGTACATATCGGCGATTTTTGCTTGAACAAGCTGGAATTCACCGATGGATTTGCCAAATTGTTTGCGGTCATGGATATAAGGCACAACGATGTCCATACATGCTTGCATAATGCCAAGCGGGCCACCGGCAAGCACCACTCGCTCGTAGTCCAAACCGCTCATCAACACTTTCACACCTTGGTTTTCTTCGCCGAGAATATTTTCCGCAGGGACTTCGCAGTTTTGGAAGACCAGCTCACACGTATTCGAGCCGCGCATGCCCAACTTGTCGAGTTTTTGTGCTTGAGTAAATCCAGGGAATCCGCGTTCTACGATAAAGGCCGTGATGCCTTTAGAATGCTGGCTTGGGTCGGTTTTGGCGTAGACAACATAGGTGTGTGCATCTGGGCCGTTGGTGATCCACATTTTGTTGCCATTTAGCAGGAAAATATCGCCTTTACGTTCGGCTTTGAGCTGCATGGATACCACATCGGAACCTGCGCCAGGCTCGCTCATTGCTAGCGCACCAATATGTTCGCCAGAGATGAGCTTAGGTAGGTATTTCTCTTTTTGCGCTTGTGTGCCGTTGCGGTGGATTTGGTTGACACAAAGATTGGAGTGAGCGCCGTAACTTAATGCGACCGAGGCGGAAGCTCGGCTGATCTCTTCCATGGCCATAACGTGGGCGAGATAGCCCATGCCTGCACCACCAAACTCTTCGCTGGTGGTCACACCTAAAAGACCCATATCACCCAGTTTGGACCAAAGATGGTTTGGAAAGTCGTTAGTTTGGTCGATAGATTGCGCTAGCGGCGCAATTTCTCTTGCAGCAAAACTATTGATTTGCTCGCGAAGCAAATCGGTATTTTCGTCATAAACAAAGTTCAGGGAAGAGTAGGTAGATTTCATTGCGTGTCCTTGCCTTTACGTCACCTACATCCCAGAGTTGAGGTGTCAGGTGACTTTTTCGCCTTTCATGGATCTCAGTGTGTTTTGGCATCGCAACTGTGCCGCATTTAACTCCATCATTACCGCTTGAATGTCGTTTGCTTGCTGTTGCAATGCTGCCTTCTTCTCTTCGATCAACCGAATCATATAGTTCAACTGCTCAGTACTTTGATCGGTATCGTAGAGTTCAAATAACTCTTTGATATCTGCAAGAGAAAAGCCCAATCGCTTACCTCGCAAAATCAGTTTTAGTCGAATTCGATCGCGACCATTGTAGATTCGAGTGTTGCCTTTACGTTCTGGAGTTAGGAGACCTAAATCTTCGTAGAAGCGAATACTTCGGGTAGTAATGTCGAACTCTTTCGCGAGCTCGCTGATCTTAAATGTGTTCATTCCTTAACCTTACGACTTTCGTATAACATTCATACGAATATACAATTCGTTAACGTTAAAGTAAACAAACAACACCCACTCTTGAGCCTTGATATCACTCGCATTTACTCGAAATAAAAGAATCACTCGAACAAACAATAACCGCAAACTTGACGTTAACGTAAATGTTAGTATAGTTATGACGTAAACGTCAATAAAAGGTTAATGGAATGAAAAATGAAACATGGATTGTTGCCGCTAAGCGAACGCCTATCGGCTCTTTTCAAGGTGCATTAGCTTCAACAGATGTCACGGAACTCGGTGCGAAAGCCATTCAGGGCGCTTTAGCAGAAAGTCAGCTTGATGCAGACAAAATAGATGAAGTACTGATGGGCTGTGTTCTGCCAGCTGGTGTGGGGCAAGCCCCTGCAAGACAAGCAAGTCTTAAAGCTGAAATGCCACAATCGATTGGTTGTACGACACTGAACAAAGTTTGTGGATCGGGTATGAAAACCGTCATGCTGGCATATGACCTTATTCAATCTGGCAATGCGCATGCTGTCATCGCTGGTGGCATGGAAAACATGTCGTCTTCTCCTTATCTATTAAAGAAAGCGCGTGATGGTTTCCGTTTAGGTCACGAGCAAGTGCTTGATCACATGTTTTATGACGGTTTGCAGGATGCCTACCAAGGCGAGCTGATGGGTGTCTTTGCAGAACAGACGGCGCAAAAGTATCAGTTCAGCCGTGAAAGTATGGATTCCTGGGCGCAGCAGTCGGTGACTCGTGCGCAGCAAGCAATCGAACAAGGTTTGTTCAAAGAAGAGATCGTGCCTGTTAACGTAAAAAGTCGACGTGGTGACACCTTGGTTGTAGACGATGAGCAACCGAGTAAACTCGACGTCGCTAAAATTCCTACCTTACGTCCTGCGTTTGCTAAAGATGGCGGCGTAACGGCGGCAAATTCCAGTTCTATTTCCGATGGTGCATCGGCAATGGTATTGGTTGACAGTGAATTTGGCCGTCAGGAAAACCTTCAACCTCTAGCCAAAATTGTCGCGTACAGCACGCATGCAAGACAGCCTGATGAGTTCACCATCGCCCCCGTCTTCGCAATTGAAACGCTGTTGGAAAAAACGGGCTGGGACAAATCAGACGTGGACCTTTGGGAAATCAATGAAGCCTTTGCTGTTGTGACTCAATACGCGGTGAAGGCACTCGAACTGGACGAGAGCAAAGTGAACCCTCGCGGCGGTGCATGTGCTTTAGGCCACCCCATTGGTGCAAGTGGTAACCGAATCCTCGTTACTTTGATTCACGCTCTTAAACAAACAGGCGGTAAACGTGGCGTTGCATCGCTTTGTATTGGTGGCGGCGAGGCTACCGCAATCGCGATTGAAATCTGCTAAATCATTCTCAACTCAACTACTCACAGTAGTCAGTGAAACGCTGAAAAATACAAGGATGTCATCATGACAGAACAAGTAAAGCAGTATATCGGTGGTGAATTCGCCATCTCCGACTCAAAACAATGGCTAGATGTAACCAACCCGGCAACCAACGAAGTGATTGCGCAAGTACCTTGTGCCACGGAATCGGAAATGAATGCGGCGATCGCCAGCGCAACAGAAACATTCAAGCGTTGGAAAGAAGTTGCAGCGCCGGAGCGTGCGAGATTGATGCTGCGCTATCAACACTTGCTAAAAGAGCAACACGATGAGTTGGCGATACTGCTTTCAAGTGAGACAGGTAAAACTCTAGCGGATGCAAAAGGTGATGTTTGGCGCGGAATTGAGGTTGTAGAACAAGCGGCGAACATTTGTAGCTCAATGATGGGTGAAACGGTGGAAAACGTTGCGACCAATATTGATGGTTACTCTTACATTCAACCGCTCGGCGTTTGTGCTGGCATTACACCGTTTAACTTCCCTGCGATGATCCCATTGTGGATGTTCCCGATGGCGATAGCTTGTGGCAACACCTTTATTTTGAAGCCGTCAGAGCAAGTGCCATTAACGGCAATGAAACTGGCGGAGCTGTTTGAACAAGCAGGCGCACCAAAAGGCGTATTGCAAATTGTTCACGGCACCAAAGAGCAAGTCGACCGCATTCTGACTGATCCAGTCGTTCGTGCGATCTCTTTTGTTGGTTCTGTGCCAGTTGGTGAGTACATCTACAAAACGGGTACGGACAACCTAAAACGCGTGCAGTCGTTTGCGGGTGCGAAGAACCACATGGTCATCATGCCAGATGCAAACAAACAGCAAGTGATTAATAACTTGGTTGGCGCGTCCGTCGGTGCCGCAGGTCAGCGTTGTATGGCGATTTCGGTGGCAGTATTTGTCGGCGAAACTAAAGAATGGATTCCAGAGCTTAAAGAGGCGTTAGCTCAAGTACAGCCTGGCGCGTGGGATGATGAAACTGCCGGTTATGGCCCGTTGATTAGCCCTCAAGCGAAGCAGCGCGTGGTGAATCTGATTAATGAAGGCAAAGCGTCAGGCGCGAACTGTGTTCTGGATGGGACAGATTGCCAAGTACCTGGCTTCCCGAACGGTAACTGGGTCGGTCCAACACTGTTTACCAACGTGACCACAGACATGTCGATTTATCAGGAAGAGATTTTTGGCCCAGTGCTGCTGACAATGGAAGTCGACAATTTAGATGAGGCAATTGAGCTGATCAATGCAAACCGTTTCGGTAATGGTACGTCTATTTTCACAGCGAATGGCGCAGCCGCGAGAAAGTATCAGCACAATATCGAAGTGGGTAACGTGGGTATCAACGTGCCGATTCCGGTGCCTTTGCCGTTCTTCTCATTTACGGGTTGGAAAGGCAGCTTCTACGGCGATCTGCATGCTTACGGCAAACAAGCGGTTCGCTTCTACACCGAAACGAAAACCGTCACCGCGCGTTGGTTTGAAGATGACATTCCAAGCGGTCCAAACATGACTATCCAACTTAGCTAATTACTGGATTGGCGATACCTCTAGCCAAGCCCTCCGTTTAAGTGGGCTTGGCTTCAAGTGCAACGAATTAGACCTTAGGACTTCAAGATGGATTTTGAATTAAACGAAGATCAACTCGCGTTTGCCGAAGTAGCAAAGCAGTTTGCAGACCAAATGTTAGCACCGTATGCGGCCGAGTGGGATGAAAACCATCACTTCCCTAAAGATGTGCTTCGTCAGGCGGGTGAGCTTGGCTTTTTGAGCATCTATACACCGCCAGAGCATGGTGGTTTGGGATTGTCTCGTTTGGATGCGGCGATAATTTTCGAGCAGTTGGCTATGGGTTGTACCGCGACTACTGCGTTTATGACCATTCACAACATGGCGACGTGGATGATCACCAGTTTTGCCAAAACCGAAGTGGCGCAGCAATTTAGCGCGGATTTAATTTCGGGTGAAAAGCTTGCTTCCTACTGTTTAACCGAGCCAAACGCAGGCTCTGACGCCGCTTCTCTAACGACCAGTGCGGTACGTGACGGTGACGAGTTTGTCCTCAATGGCGCAAAAGTGTTTATCTCTGGCGCGGGTGATACAGATGTTCTCGTCGTGATGGCGCGTTCGTGTGGTGAAGGAGCGGGTGGCGTTTCTGCATTCGTTGTTCCTGCTGATTGCGAAGGCATTAGCTACGGCAAGAAAGAAGCGAAAATGGGTTGGAATTGCCAGCCAACGCGCATGATCACCTTCGAAAATGTCCGCATTCCTGCCGACTATCTGTTGGGTGAAGAGGGCGAAGGCTTTAAGTTCGCCATGCTTGGTCTTGATGGCGGTCGAATCAACATCGCTACTTGTTCAGTCGGCACGGCACAACAAGCGCTGAATGAAGCCAAGCAATACATGACCGAGCGTAAACAGTTCGGACGTTCATTGGCACAATTCCAAGCCCTGCAATTCAAACTGGCTGATATGGCGACTGAGCTGGTTGCCGCGCGTCAAATGGTGCGACTTGCTGCCGCTAAACTCGATGCTCAACACGTTGAAAAAAGTGCGTATTGTGCCATGGCAAAACGCTTTGCTACTGATGTGGGCTTTAAAGTCTGCGATCAGGCGCTGCAAATTCACGGTGGCTATGGCTACATCAAAGAATACCCAGTCGAGCGCCATTTCCGAGACATTCGTGTTCACCAAATTCTTGAAGGTACCAACGAAATCATGCGTCTGATCATTTCAAGACGTTTACTCACGGAAGGCGTTGAACTGCTTTAGTCAGCGAGATACAGCCTTACCTTAAGGAATAACAAAGGACTGAAAGATTATGAAGGCACAAATTAAATTAGAGCGTGAAGCGCATATCGCTAAGCTCACGATTAGCAATCCACCTGCAAACACTTGGACGATGGAGTCTCTGAATCAGCTAAAAGAGTTGGCGATTGAACTCAGTAATGATCGCTCTATTTATGCGTTGGTACTGACAGGCGAAGGCGAGAAGTTCTTTTCTGCTGGAGCAGATCTCAACAACTTTTCATCGGGCGATAAATCGCAAGCAGCAGATATGGCGTTCGCATTTGGTGAAGCTTTTGAAGCCTTGTCTGCGTTCGATGGTGTTTCTATCGCAGCGATTAATGGTTATGCGATGGGCGGCGGTTTGGAAGTGGCAATGGCGTGTGACATTCGCATTGCAGAAGAACAAGTACAAATGGCACTTCCTGAAGCATCGGTAGGCTTGTTGCCGTGTGCGGGCGGAACGCAAAACCTGCCCGCGTTGGTTGGTGAAGGTTGGGCGAAGCGCATGATCCTGTGTGGTGAACGTGTGACTGCGGATCGAGCAGAACAAATCGGTTTGGTTGAAGAAGTCGTTGCAAAAGGCAAAGCTCTGGATGCTGCGATGGCACTGGCACAGCGTGTCGCAGGTCAATCGCCGAAATCCATTTCTGCATGCAAAACGCTCATTCAAGGTCGACGCAGCCAAACTCACGCGGCAGGACTCGTATTGGAGCGTGAACTGTTCTTACAGCTGTTCAATACACAAGATCAGACAGAGGGTGTGAACGCCTTCTTGCAGAAACGTAAAGCCAACTGGACGAACAGTTAACGGAGGCGTCATGGCCAGCAAAGTAAATGTGTCACAAATTGAGTGTGCCGACGGTTCGGCTATTGGTGTGTTGGAGTTAGATAACCCAGCCGCACTCAACGCACTTAGCTATGTGATGATCGAGCAGCTCTATAACCAACTGGTAGAGTGGCAATCGAACGACAGCATCGTCGCGGTATTCTTGCATGCTCAAGGTGAAAAAGCGTTTTGTGCTGGTGGCGATATTCAAGCGATCTACCGTGCACTTGAAAACAAAGAGCAAGACTTTGATTCTGCATTTTCAGCGATGGAAACCTTCTTTGACCTCGAATATCGCTGTGATCATCTTATTCACACTTATCCAAAACCGATCATCGCGTGGGGACATGGTTATTTGATGGGCGGCGGTGTGGGCTTATTTATGGGTGCCAGCCATCGCGTAGCAGAAACCACCACACGCTTTGCGATGCCAGAGATCAAGATCGGCCTTTACCCAGACGTAGGCGCGACGTACTTCCTAAATCAGCTGCCAAAACATTTGGCACTTTTTCTGAGTTTGACGGCTTGCCAAATTAACGCGACAGACATGAAAGCGTTGGGATTAAGCCAATGGATTGCAAAGCCAGAAAGCAAACAAGCACTGTTGGATCTGCTTACATCCATAAGTTGGAAAGGTGAAGCGAACATCAACGAAAAAATCGCCACTACGCTGCGTTCGGTACAAGTGGACGAGCCAAGCGAAGGGATGTTGATGCCATATGCGGGATTGATTGAGCAGCTTTGTTCGGGTGATTTAGATTCGATTGTTCGCGCAATCAGCAGTGCTGACGTTGATAACAAGTGGTTCGTCAATGCACAAAAAGCATTGAGCTACGGCAGCCCACTGTCGCTCAATATCACCTATCAGCAGTTAACGCAGTATCAAAATCTCTCTTTAAAAGAGTGTTTTGATATGGAATTTAACCTGACGCTACGTTGTGGCTTAGAAGGTGATTTTAGAGAAGGGGTTCGTGCGCTGATTATCGATAAAACCAATCAACCGACTTGGCAACATCGCACGGTTTCTGACGTAACGCCACAAGCTTTGGAGCGCTTCTTCGCGCCAATTGACTCAGCAGAATACCCACTGACCGCATCGTCGGTTGCCACTGCGGTACTTTAGACAAGGAAGAAATACGACATGGACAGAATTGCATTTATTGGCCTTGGCAATATGGGCGCGCCTATGGCTAAGAACCTACTCAAAGCGGGCTTGAACGTTGAAGTGTTTGATTTGAACCCGAACGCAGTAGAGGAACTTACCGCACTTGGTGCGTCGAGTGCAGATTCGGTAAAACAAGCCGTTCAAGGTGCGGACGTGGTCGTTACCATGTTGCCTGCTAGCCAACACGTTCAAAGCGTTTATCTTGGTCAAGACGGGATCTTAGACAGCGTTGACGCTGGAACGTTACTGATTGATTCATCGACGATTGATCCGGCGACAGCACGATCAGTCGGAGAACAAGCAGAGCTGCGTGGCATCCGTTTTGTGGATGCGCCAGTGTCTGGCGGCGTTGCGGGCGCAGCGGCAGGTACGCTGACTTTCATTGTTGGCGGCTCGCAAGAGAACTTTGTTCAAGCCAAAGTGGTGCTTAACCACATGGGCAAAAACATCTTCCATGCGGGAGACGCCGGAACAGGTCAGGTCGCGAAAATCTGTAACAACATGATGCTGGGCATTTTGATGAGCGGCACCTGTGAAGCACTCAACTTAGGCATGGAAAACGGTCTCGATCCTAAAGTGTTGTCCGACATCATGCTGCAAAGTTCGGGTCGAAACTGGGCACTAGAGCTCTACAACCCGTGTCCGGGCGTGATGGAAAACACACCTGCGAGTAATGGTTATCAGGGCGGTTTCATGAGTCAACTTATGGCGAAAGATCTCGGTCTTGCGATGGAAGCGGCGGTTGCCAGTCAAACGTCGACGCCAATGGGCAGCTTGGCTCGTAATCTGTTTAATTTTCACAACGGTCAGGGCAACGGGCAAAAAGATTTCTCAAGCTTGTTTGAGTTCTACCAAAAGCAAAATCAGGCCTAAGGAGTGCTTATGGAGTTAGCAAATAAGGTCATTGCGATCACGGGGGCTGGGCAGGGGCTGGGTAAACAAATGGCACTGTCACTGGCGGAAAGTGGTGCTCATCTTGCGCTTATTGACCTCAATTCAGACCAACTGGCTGAAACGAAAGCGGAGTGTGAATTTCTCGGCGTTACCGCTCGTTTTTACGTGACGAACGTGGCCGACGAGCAGCAGGTGTGCGCTGCTTTTGCGCAAATTGAAGCGGATTTCAAACAGCTCAATGGCGTGATTAATAATGCAGGCATTATGCGCGATGGGATGTTTGTCAAAGTCAAAGATGGTCAGATCAATACGATGTCGCTAGAGCAGTTTCAGTCCGTTCTGAATGTGAATGTGACTGGCACTTTCCTGTGTGGCCGCGAAGCGAGCAAGGTAATGCTGAACACCGACAGTAAAGGCGTGCTGATTAACATATCCAGCGTTGCGCGCGCCGGGAATATTGGTCAAACCAACTACTCCGCATCCAAAGCGGCAGTGGCTACTATGGCTACAGTGTGGGCGAAAGAGTTAGGGCGTTTTGGCATTCGTTCAGTGGCGATTGCACCGGGTGTCATCAAAACTGCAATGACCGATCAAATAAAACCTGAAGCGATGGAACGCTTGGTTAATATGATTCCTGTGGGACGCTTAGGGCTTGCGGACGAAATTTCATCGACCATAAAATATGTGTTAACCAACGAGTTCGTCACCGGGAGGGTACTAGAAGTCGATGGTGGAATGCGAATGTAATCTTAAAAAGAGAACCAGCAATAACAGTGTTGCTGGTTCTTCCGTATTATTGTAGTGAGCGTTAAAGCGCCACTTTAGTTTCACGTAATGCCCTCTTCCAACAGCGTTTATACGCTAGTTTTCATAACACACCATGCTCAGTGACACGACGCAATTATCTCTTTTATCCAAAATTGTGATGTTTTCGAGCAAAATAACCACAAAATCTATTGTTGCGTCAAAACTGAAATTATTCATTTGTCTCTTAAATGAGAAAATCCCTTTTATGGTTGAAAATTATTCTCTTTGTCTTTTTTGTGGGACGAAATCGTTTCTACATCGAAAGTTGGTGATTTATTATTCACTACAGAATGCATGGGAAAGCATGCGCGGTGTGACCATTGTCATTCACGTGCAAAATAATAATCAAAACTTCCCACCACACTGAAGTAACTACCCATCAGGGAATAATAATAATGTCGCAATTTTATAAGCTCAGAGCGTTGTCGCTTGTGTTTTGGTTCGTGTTTTTGACGACCAAAGTCTACGCACAAAGCCCTGAGCCAAAAGATAAGTTTCTGCAATCTCTTGAAGGGATTGAGAGCCAAATTTACGCGCTGCCACAAAGTTCACTAGCACAAATCGAATCATTAGAAGAAGACTCTCTACTGCAAAACCAGCCCAAGGATCTGTTGATTCGTTATTGGCTGGCGAAGTCGACTGTTCTTGAGTTGTTAGGGCGCGATAAAGAGAGCTTAGCAGTGGTAGATAAAGGGCTGAGTTTGACACCAGAACAAAGCCAAGAGCACTTGCTGTTCAAGCTGATCCAAATTCGAGCCATGATGGGCAATCGAGATATCGATACCGCGCTCTCGTCGTTGGATGCTTTGCTTGAAACGTCACGAGAAAAAGGTGACAAGAAATTGGAATCGGAAGTTCTGTTGCTCAAAGGTCGTTACTACGATGAGCAAGGGGACTATAAGAAATCGTACGCGGCGTTGATGTCTTCGATGGAAGCGGCGGAGTCATCGGGTGCGCAGGGCTTAGTCGAACGAGCAGCGCTAGAGCTCGGTGATGTATTGGTAAAAATTCAAGGCTATGACCGCTCTGAAGTCGTGCTGAAGCAGGCGTATCGTTATTTTAAAGACCGCCGCATGTCGTTTAATGAGTTGCTTAGCGTCCTAACTATTGCAAAGCTACACAAAGCTCAGTTCCAATACGATGAAGCCATCAAATCTTATCAAGCAGCTTTAAAGCTTGCGCAGATTATTGGTGACGGACGTTTTCGTTTTCGGGTGAACTTGGAGCTTGCGGCTCTGTATCGCGAAACCAACAACGAAAAAAACATGCTGCGTCATCTCAAGCTTGCCGAAAACTTGCAGTATCGTGAAACCTCGAATGCGTACTTGGCAACATTTAAGTTGTTGCAAGCTGAGTACATGCTAGAGCGTAAGCAGTATCAAGCTTTGTTAACGATGATTACGCCTTTACTTCCTGAGATCATCGAGAGTCGCTATATCAAACAGCAGCAAATGGAGCTGTTAAAAGTCGCTGCTATGGCTTACGCCGGAGATCAAAACTTCGAATTGGCCTATCAAACCTACGGTCAATATCATGAAAAATTCATTCAATTTAGTAATCAGCGTGAAGTCGAGAACTTAGAGCGACAACAAACCTTGTTTGAGCTAGAGCGATTAGAGTACGAGAACGAAAACCTCAACTGGAACAATGTGCTACAGCGTCTAGAGCTGGAGAATAATCGCCGAACGTTCTATCTGTTGGGTGAAGTGTTATTGGTAATGATTGGTATTTTATTGCTTATGGCGTTGGTATTTTTGTACGTGAACCGTTCGCGTTTACGTATGCGTCGTTTGGCGAAAACCGACATGTTAACGGGCCTATTTAACCGCCGATTCTTGGAAGAGTGGTTTGCGAAACCTGCAGAGCAAAAGCCTAAGCTGATTGAAAAGCCAATTCCAGAAACGAAGAAAGGTAAGTTGGTTCACAAGCTAAACAAGCAAGTCATGCGTGTTCAATACGGCTATTTGGCGCTCAATCATTGGGTTGAAAGAAAGCTTGATAAGCAGAAAATGGTAGCGAAAAAGCCGGAAACAGGGCCTATCACGCTGGTTATGATGGATGTCGACCATTTCAAACAGGTCAACGATACCTATGGCCATGTGTTTGGTGACGTCGTATTAACTGGCGTAGCCAAAGTGCTCGATTCGTCAGTACGTGAGAGTGATATTGTGGCTCGTCTTGGTGGGGAAGAGTTCGTTATCGTTCTTCCTAATACTGATCTTGAAGAAGCAACCGCGCTGGCTGAACGACTGCGTATTGCGCTTTCTCAACGTGGCTTTGTAACGGAGAACAATCAAGCCGTGAATGTCACTTGTAGTTTTGGTGTGATCACTTCGGATGACGTCGACGTTGCATTTGAAGTGCTTTGTAGCCAAGCAGATAAGTTGTTGTACGAAGCCAAATCCAGTGGACGAAACTGTGTGAAAGCACTGTCGTTTAGCTGATCATTGCACAATAAGAGTCGCGCAACGCGGCTCTTTTTTTGCCAGTTTTATGTGCTCATCACGTCCCTCTTAGGTTCTGGCAGAACTCGACTTACTTATCTACCTGAATCTTATCAATTCGCCTTCCTGCAAGTGCAGCACTTGGATATGCGTCCATTTTGCCAGGTGCTCCCATCTTTCATTTAAATCTTCTAATTTACGTAGTTGTGGTTGGTAACAATCTAGCAACTCACGGGGCTGGGTAGTTAATTGGAATTACTTACCTATCATTCAGAAATGACACAGCACAAATAATTAGTGTTCGATGTAAATGTTTCCTAACACTTCTACGTTGCGTTGTTCGCTTCGTTGGTGTTGAAGTTCAATTTAACTGCTTCTGTTAATTAAATTGTTGAAACTAATTGCGTTAATTTGTTTTGTTTCTTCTTTTTGGGTGGTTCTTTGAATAGGTGATAGGGTGTAATTTGTCATCTCATGGCGTGTATTTAAATCTCATTATCACTATTTTTAACAATAAATGATTTGAGTTCGAACTAATTTTTTGGCATTTTATATTTAACTAACCGTTCAATTAAAAATAACAAGGACGCAAAATGCCAAAGGTGGGGATGCCTGAAATCAGAAAACCGCAGCTTGTAAAAGCGACCATGTCAGTGATTGACAGAGTCGGTTTACATGCTGCGAGCATCTCGTTGATCAGTAAAGAGGCTGGAGTATCAACGGGGATAATTAATCACTACTTCGGTGGTAAGCATGGGTTGTTAGAAGAAACCATGCGCGAGATCCTTCGTCAGCTTTCTTCAACAATCACTGGGAAGCTTCGTGCGTTGCCAGCAGATGCTCATCATCAGCGTATCAACGCCATTATTGACGGCAACTTTGTTGGTTATCAGGCAGAAAACAAAGTGGCTAAAACGTGGCTGGCTTTCTGGTCTTACTCTATGCACGACGAACAGCTCAAGCGTTTGCAGCGAGTAAATGAGCGACGTTTGTTATCCCATCTGAGAAGAGAACTAAAAGCACTATTAAGTGCGGAGCAAGCAGAACTGGTTGCTCACGGGATTGCGTCACTGATTGACGGTATATGGCTGCGCGGCACGCTCAACCCGCAAGGCATCGATGCTGATAAAGCGAGGATTATCATCAACGATTATCTCGAAAAGCAGCTAACGTTTTACTCTCATAAAATATAAAAGTCACAGGTCTTCACTATGGAAATGAAAACACATTACATCGATGGTGCAATGTATATCGGATGTTCTGAAGAGCATTTCACCACTTACAATCCGGCAAATGGTGAGCCATTGGCCAATATTAAACAAGCAAACCAGAGCGATATGGAAGCCGCTATTGAATCTGCAAAGCGCGGTTTTGAGGTTTGGTCTGCAATGACGGCCATTGAACGTAGCCGGATTCTTAACAAAGCGGTAGCGATTTTGCGTGAACGCAATGACGAGTTAGCCGCTTTAGAAGTGGCAGACACGGGTAAGCCAATTCAAGAAGCCATCGCTGTTGATATTACAACAGGCGCAGATGTTATCGAATATTACGCTGGCCTTGCACCAAGTTTGCAGGGTGAGCAACAACCTCTCAATGAAAGCCAGTTTTTCTATACGCGCCGTGAACCTTTGGGAATTTGCGCAGGTATTGGTGCCTGGAACTATCCTATTCAAATCGCAATGTGGAAATCAGCACCAGCACTGGCTGCGGGTAATGCAATGATCTTTAAGCCGTCGGAAGAAACACCGCTTACAGCACTTAAGCTTGCGGAAATTTATTCTGAAGCGGGCCTTCCTGATGGTGTGTTTAACGTCGTGCAGGGTGATTACCGGGT
Source organism: Vibrio sp. Y20_XG_PY13 (assembly GCF_024181925.1). Lineage (NCBI taxonomy): Bacteria > Pseudomonadati > Pseudomonadota > Gammaproteobacteria > Vibrionales > Vibrionaceae > Vibrio > Vibrio sp. Y20_XG_PY13. The sequence goes on from NZ_JAMZAL010000001.1 coordinate 175,297, forward strand.
AGGGCAGATGCTAACGGCGCATCCGGATATTGCTAAAGTATCGTTCACAGGTGAGTCAGGTACTGGCAAAGTTGTTATGGGTGACAGTGCAAAAACGCTTAAGCAAGTCACAATGGAGCTAGGTGGCAAGTCACCACTGATCGTTTTTGATGATGCGAAGTTGAATGATGCGGTATCGGCCGCCATGGTCGCTAACTTCTACACTCAGGGTGAGGTATGTACCAACGGTACCCGGGTATTTGTTCATGAATCTATCTACGACGACTTTGTTGCACAGCTTAAAACTCGTACTGAGAAATTGGTTGTTGGCGACCCACTTGATGAAAATACACAAATCGGTGCCTTAATTTCAAAAGAACATGAAAGCAAAGTGCTGTCAGCGATTGAGAGCGCAAAAGCGAGCGGTGCCACTCTGCTGACCGGCGGTTACAAAGTAACAGATAATGGTCTGCAAAATGGTAACTTCGTTGCTCCAACCGTATTTATCGACTGTGACGACAGCATGAGCCACGTACAGCAAGAGATCTTTGGTCCTGTAATGTCCGTGCTTAAATTCAGCGACGAAGCTGAAGTTATCGAACGCGCTAATGATACGGATTATGGCCTAGCTGCTGGTGTCTTCACTCAGAATCTCTCTCGTGCTCATCGCGTTATTCACAAAATTCAGGCAGGTATCTGCTGGGTTAATGCTTGGGGTGACTCTCCGGCAGAAATGCCAGTTGGTGGCTACAAGCAATCCGGCATTGGCCGTGAGAACGGTGTCGAAACACTGAAGCACTACACGCAAACTAAGAGCGTGTTGGTTCAGCTTAGCGACTTCGAAAGCCCTTATCTCTAAACCCTCCTAGGAGACACAAAATGAAACAACACTACGATTATATTATCGTCGGTGCGGGTTCGGCCGGCTGTGTGTTAGCGGATCGTTTGAGTGAGAGCGGCCAGCACTCAGTATTATTGTTGGAAGCGGGTGGTACGGATAAGAGTATTTTCATCCAAATGCCAACAGCACTTTCGTACCCGATGAATACTGAAAAATACGCTTGGCAGTTCGAGACCGTACAAGAAGATGGTCTTGATGGACGCCAGTTACACTGTCCTCGCGGTAAAGTTCTCGGTGGTAGCTCTTCTATCAACGGCATGGTTTACGTCCGTGGCCATGCTTGCGACTTCGACCAGTGGGAAGAAGAGGGAGCAAAAAGCTGGAACTACCAGGCGTGTTTACCGTACTTCCGCAAAGCTGAATCTTGGGTCGGTGGTGCTGATGAGTACCGCGGTGACAGTGGTCCGCTAGGCACATGTAGCGGCAATGACATGAAGCTGAACCCGTTGTATGAAGCCTTTATTGAGGCTGGTAAAGAGGCGGGCTATCCAGAAACTGACGATTACAACGGTTTCCAGCAGGAAGGCTTCGGTCCGATGCACATGACCGTTGATAAAGGCGTACGTGCTTCAACCTCTAATGCATACTTAAGCCGTGCCAAAAAGCGCAAGAACTTCACGCTCATGAAGCGAGTGACTGTGCGTCGTGTATTACTTGAAGAAACAAGGCTTGGAGATAAAGGGCCGGAAGGGAAAAAAGCGGTCGGCGTTGAATTTGAGAAAGCGGGTTCAATTCAGCAGTGTTTTGCGAAAAATGAAGTCATTTCTAGTGCAGGCTCAATCGGCTCGGTACAGCTACTTCAACTTTCCGGTATTGGTCCTAAAGATGTACTGGAAAAAGCGGGCATCGAGTTGAAACACCAGTTGGAAGGGGTAGGTAAAAACCTGCAAGACCATCTGGAAGTGTACTTCCAATACCACTGTAAGCAGCCAATCACACTGAACAGTAAACTAGGCTTGGTGAGCAAAGGGCTAATCGGTGCCGAGTGGATTCTGACTCGAAAAGGTCTTGGCGCAACCAACCATTTTGAATCGTGTGCGTTTATTCGCTCGCGTGAAGGGCTGAAGTGGCCAAATATTCAATATCACTTCCTACCTGCAGCAATGCGTTATGACGGACAGGCTGCCTTTGATGGCCATGGTTTCCAGGTACACGTCGGCCCTAATAAACCAGAGAGCCGGGGCACTGTAGAGGTGGTTTCTTCTAACCCGAATGATAAGCCAAAGATTGAGTTTAACTACATCTCGACCGAGCAAGATAAACAGGACTGGCGTGACTGTATTCGTCTGACGCGCGAAATTCTCAATCAACCTGCGATGGATGAGTTCCGTGGCGATGAAATCCAGCCAGGTCTCAATATCACTACCGACGAGCAAATTGATGAGTGGGTGAGGCAGAACGTTGAAAGTGCTTATCATCCTTCATGTAGCTGCAAAATGGGTGCAGACGATGATCCGCTAGCCGTACTGGATGAGCAGTGTCAGGTACGCGGCATCCAGGGTTTGCGTGTTGTGGACTCGTCGATTTTCCCAACCATTCCAAATGGTAACTTGAACGCGCCAACCATCATGGTTGCAGAACGGGCTGCGGACATGATCTTGGGTAACGCACTAGAAAAAGCAAATAACACTCCGGTTTGGATTGCACCGAACTGGCAAGAGATGCAGCGAATGCATCCACCGAAAAGAGACTTGGAATCGATCTCTTAATCTTTAAAAACTGAGAATAAAGTCAGAAATTATTAAAAGGAATTCAACATGTCTAAGATGACGAAAATACTATCGACTATCGCGTTAAGTTCTTTAGCTACCGGCGCTTACGCAAACCAATGTGAAACCGTTCGGTTTGCCGATGTAGGCTGGACAGACATTACCGCAACCACTGCTGTGACCACAGAAATCCTGAAAGGCTTAGGTTACAAAACCAAGACGGATCTGCTGTCTGTACCAGTAACTTATTCTTCTATGGCGAACGGCGACATTGATATCTTCCTTGGTAACTGGATGCCAACGATGGAAGGTGACATTGCTAAGTATCGAGATGCTGGCACTGTCGAAACAGTAAAAGCGAACCTTGTCGGCGCGAAATACACTCTGGCAGTACCAAAATACGTTTATGACGCAGGTGTGAAGAGCTTTGCTGACCTGGAAAAACATGCCGACAAATTTAAAGACCGCATTTACGGCATCGAACCAGGTAACGATGGTAACCGCCTGATTCAATCCATGATCGACAGCAATGCGTTTGGTTTAAAAGACTTCAGCCTGGTTGAATCAAGCGAAGCGGGCATGGTGTCACAAGTATCACGTGCGGTACGTCGCAATCAGTGGATCGTTTACCTGGGTTGGGCGCCGCACCCAATGAACAGTAATGTTGAAATGGAATACCTATCGGGTGGCGATGATTTCTTCGGCCCAAATTACGGCGGTGCGAACGTTTATACAAACGTACGTCAAAACTACCTTGCTGAGTGTCCGAATGTGGGTCAACTAGTGAAAAACCTAGAGTTCAGCCTAGAAATGGAAAACGAGCTGATGGAAGCGATTCTCAACCAGAAGCAAAAACCATCTAAAGCCGCACAAGCTTGGTTAAACGCGAACGCAGACAAAATCGAAGCGTGGCTGAAAGACGTGAAGACCGTCGATGGTCAAGACGCACAGTCGGCAATTGCTCGTTACCTTAAAGACAACGCTTAATTGATTTTTCTTAGTGGGCAGCGATGCCCACATCATCAACACAAAGGTTTTATTGTGAATTTTATTACGGACAACAAACTACCGTTGGGCCAATGGATGGAAACGGGCGTCGATTGGTTAACCATCAATGCATCCGGCTTTTTCGATGCAATCTCTATTACCCTAGAAACCATCATTATGTTTGTGGTGGACATCTTTAAATGGATGCCGCCAGCCGCTCCTATCATTATGACTGCTGCGTTAGCGTGGTTTTTGCACCGCAGTCTCCCGTTGGTCGTATTTATTGTATTGGCTCTGTTGGCAATTCTTAACCTTGGCTACTGGCAAGAAATGCTGGAAACCTTTGTTCTCGTGTTTGCAGCGACAACGATTTCCGTATTAATTGGCGTTCCACTGGGGATCATGGCAGCGCATCGTCCTTGGTTGTACACGTTACTCAGACCTATTCTGGACTTGATGCAAACCGTACCGACATTTGTGTACTTGATCCCGACATTGGTTCTGTTTGGTTTAGGCATTGTACCGGGACTGATTTCAACCATCATTTTTGCCATTGCAGCACCAATCCGATTGACGTATTTGGGCATCATCAAAGTGCCAGAAGAGCTGCTGGAAGCGGGTAAAGCATTTGGCGCAAGCCGTATGAAATTGCTGTTTAAAGTGGAGTTACCTGCGGCACTACCTAGCATCATGGCGGGGGTTACCCAATGTATTATGCTATCTCTTTCGATGGTGGTTATTGCCGCACTGGTAGGTGCAGATGGTTTAGGTAAGCCAGTTGTACGCGCACTGAACACGGTAAATATCTCACAAGGTTTTGAAGCTGGTTTAGCGATTGTTCTTGTTGCCATCATTCTTGATCGCTTATGCAAAGCGCCAAACCAGAAGGAGGCTTAATCATGGACGCTATTACTATTGAAAATCTTGATGTGGTGTTTGGTCAGCAGCAATCACAAGCTTTGGCTTTGCTGGATCAAGGTAAGTCTCGTCAGGAGATCATCGACGAAACCGGTCAGGTCGTCGGTGTTGATAATGTTTCTCTGACGGTCAAACGCGGTGAGATTTGTGTGTTGATGGGTTTGTCGGGTTCTGGAAAATCCAGCTTGCTTCGCACGGTGAACGGGCTCAATGATATTTCTCGTGGTTCGCTGAAAATTCAAGATGGCGACGATATGGTGGAGCTTGCTAACTGTAATGAGCAAACGCTTCGTCATCTACGTACTCATCGAGTGTCGATGGTGTTTCAGAAGTTTGCTCTGATGCCTTGGCTAACCGTACTGGATAACGTTGCCTTTGGCCTGGAAATGCAAAGCATCGGTAAAGCAGAGCGCCGTGCAAAAGCACGTGAACAGTTAGAAATGGTTGGCTTGTCAGAATGGGAGAGTAAGTTTCCGCATGAGCTTTCTGGAGGTATGCAGCAGCGTGTGGGCTTAGCGCGCGCATTTGCGATGGACACAGATATTCTTCTCATGGATGAACCGTTTTCAGCACTTGACCCACTGATCCGAGCGCAGCTGCAAGATGAACTGATTCTGCTGCAAGAAAAGCTCAATAAAACCATTTTGTTCGTGAGTCATGACTTAGATGAAGCACTCAAAATTGGTAACAACATTGCCATTATGGAGTCGGGTAAACTCATTCAGCATGGTAAGCCAGAACAGATCATTCTGGCACCAGAAACCGATTATGTGGCGGACTTCGTTGCACATACGAATCCTCTGAATGTGCTTAAAGGTCGTTCTCTAATGAAGTCGAGTGATGCTCTGGTACGTGAAAAAGAGCGTGTGCTTATTTGTCCTGATAAAGAAATTTGGGTGACGCAAGAGTCGAAAGGGCTGAGTTTGTCGGACTCTGAACAGTCACTGATTCAGTGGGTGAGCGAATCATCGAACCTCGATGATGTTGATGCTAACTCACTGGTACAGGTTAATCCGAACATCAGTATGCGTGAAGCGATAGAGCTCAAGCAGCGTAGTAATCAACCACTCTTGATGGTGGAAGACGATAAGTTGGTCGGTGTGTTGAGTGATCACGAACTGTATGACGCGCTGCTTGGTAATTTTAAATCCGAGCAAGTGGCTTAGTCGATATAAACGTCTGAACTGAAAGCGATACTCAACTCAAATTACACTCAAAACAAACAAGCCGCACACCAATGTGCGGCTTGCTCATTCAACAATGATGATTTCAATCAGCTTTTATAGCGTGGTGATAACATCATCCAATGCCATACGCGCTTTAGGTAGGCCGTGATTGTAGTCTTCACCATCTTTGTGGTAACCAATCGCCAGCGCAACTTCACAAACGTGGCCTTCCAACTCGTCTTTAAATTCTTCGCCAATCAGCTCAGGATCAACGCCTTCCATCGGAGTTGAGTCAATACCAAGGCGCGCTAACGTGTGCAGTAGGTTACCCAGCGCGATGTAAACTTGCGCCTTAGTCCAATGACCGTTGAAGCCATTTTCATCGGTGTTCGCTTCGGCAAATGCGTATGCGCCCATAAAGGTGTTGTACATATCTGCTGGTAGGTGACCTGAAGTGACTTCGGCATCCACGCGTTTTGCAAACTTCTCTTTTGTGAACTTAGGATCGTAAGCAAGAAGGATAGTGTGCGACGCCGTGGTTGCGTGGGGTTGGTTAAATTGGTGTTTGTTCGCGAACGTGCTGTGGAAGCGTTGTTTCGCTTCATCACTTTCAATCACGATGAATTTCCATGGTTGCGAGTTGATTGACGATGCAGACAGACGAATGGCTTCTTTGATGATGGCCATATCTTCTTGAGAAATGCGTTTTTCTGCGTCGTATTTTTTCGCTGTGTAGCGGCTGTTTAGATCTTTAATGATTTGATGAGACACGTTTTTATCCTCGTTATTCAGTTTTATATCGGCCGCTTTTAGCTTCGACAACCACGCGTACCTCGAAAGTGAGTTCATAGTACCGAATAACCAGCAATTGATAAGATGGCTTTTATTTAAATCACTTTTAACTTTTTGTTGAAAATCGAACAGAGAACTTGGGAGTGATGTTTCAAACTCTGCGTAGAGAACGTGGTCTTTGCTGTTTCTTGGCCAAAATTACAAGCTTTGAGATATTCGCTTGCCCCTTGTTTGAGATATTAAATTACACTCATAAAATATGAGTTGTACTCTGGTTTTCGTTTGGAGTAGTCATGAATGTGATTGAGGTTTTCAACGACAGTTACGAGCGTTGTGTTCTCAGTGAGTACTTTTTCGAGCGGTTTTATGCCAAGTTTTGGTCGAAAGGAGAGAGCTTTCGGCAGAAATTTGAAGGCGTAGATATGCAAAAGCAAGTTCGTATGCTCAAAGGTTCGATCGTCTTTTTTATGATGACAGACACGTCTTCTGATGCGCGAAAAATGATGGAAAAGTATGGCAAAAAGCACGGTATCGGTAACATTGGTGTCAAACCCGAAGACATTGATATTTGGTTTGAAAGCTTATTGGAAACAGTACGAGAGTGTGATTATGAGTACAACTCAGACGTTGAAAAGGCATGGCGCGCTTGTTTTAAATCGGGTCTGGAAATCATGAAACGCGAATGTGGTACACCGCCAAGTAAATCCGACACGGATCAGTGATCGAAAGGTTTGTGATATCTAATATGAAGAAGCGGCCTTACTGTTTACACCAAACTCAACGAGACCAAACTAAGTCCGCTCAAGTTAAACCCAAGCCGCTTCCGCCCTTATTTGAAAATTAATGTGGCTATTCTTCTTTATCCTGCCCCTGATTCTTTTTAACGGCGTTGGCAATGTCCGTCACCGCTTCGACCAAATTAATTGGCATTGGGAAGATGATGGTTGAGGTTTTGTCCGTCGTAATTTCGGTTAAGGTTTGCATATAGCGTAATTGCAGCGCGTTTGGCGCTTCGTTTAGCATTTCTGCGGCTTCTTTCAGCTTGTTCGACGCTTCCAATTCACCCGTTGCGTGAATCACTTTCGCTCGGCGGTTACGTTCCGCCTCGGCTTGTCGAGCCAGCGCGCGAACCATGCTGTCGTTCAAATCGACGTGTTTGACTTCGACGGTGGAGATTTTAATGCCCCAATCGTCGGTTTGTTGATCGAGGATGGACTGTAAATCCTTGTTGAGTCGTTCTCGTTCGGACAGCAGTTCATCCAACTCGTGTTGGCCCAGCACTGATCGCAGCGTTGTTTGTGCTAACTGGCTGGTGGCATCGCTGTAACTTTCAATATTGTTGATTGCCATTTGTGGGTCAACCACACGAAAATACACCACCGCGTTAACGCGCACAGAGACGTTATCTTTGGTGATCAAATCTTGTGTTGGTACATCCAGCACAATGGTTCGTAAATCAACACGAACCATTTGTTGGATGAAAGGAATCAGAATGATCAAGCCTGGGCCTTTTACTTCTTGAAATCGCCCAAGAAAGAACACAACGCCTCGTTCGTACTCGCGCAGAACCTTAAACATTTGTGTCGCTAATGCGAACAGCAGCACCACGATCACAGCAACAGTGTAGAGCATCATAAACGCCTCCTATTCTTTAGGGCGGTCATTGGGCTTCACCGTTAAGGTTAGCCCTTTAACATGAACAATGGTGACCGATTCACCTTGTTTGAGTTCTTGATCTTGTTCGGTCTTCGCTTGCCAAAATGCACCTTCAAACTGCACGCGGCCTTGTCCGTCGATGAAGTCGTCACTCACAATGGCATGTTTACCGGGGTAGGTCTCTAAACCTGTGGTGACGCCTTTTCCTCGAATCCTGAGTAAGAAACCAATAGTGAGAAGAATCAACGCGATAGAGAAAATGGCGATACCGAAAATCAACGGTAGGGCAATTTGGAAGCCCGGGAGTTCGCTGTCCATCAGGAATATTGAACCAAGCACAAATGCTACTACGCCGCCCAAGCCTAAAATGCCAAAGCTTGGGCTAAAGGCTTCGGCAATCATGAGCGCGATACCGAGTAGCAGCAGTCCTAAACCTGCGTAGTTGACGGGCATCATTTGCAGTGCGTACATCGCAAGTAGTAAGCAGATGCCGCCAAGCACACCGGGTAAACCCACTCCGGGGTTATAAAACTCGAGTAATAGGCCGTAAATGCCGATGAGCATTAGAATGTAGGCGACATTAGGATTGGTGATCACCGCAAGCATTTCTGCGCGCCAGTCCGGTGTTCTTTCAACCCAAATGGGATTGTCGAGTGACAATGTCACGGGGAGATTGTTCACCTTGACGGATTTACCGTTTATCGCGGTGACCAACTCTTCTGGCGAGTTGGCGATGACATCAATGACATTGAGTTCTAAGGCTTCTTCTGCGTCTAAACTGGCGGCTTCACTGACGGCTTTTTCTGCCCATTGCGCATTGCGGTCATGTAATTTTGCGAGCCCTTTAATGTAGGCTTTTGCGTCATTGATGACCTTTTTCTCCATGGCGGTTTTAGCCGGAACTTGATCGCCGCTCTTTTCTGCATTGGGTTTGTTTTCATCCGAGGCTTCTTTGTCTTTGCCGTCATCAGAAGAGGGTGCTTGTGGCGCACCACCTATGGCGACAGGGGTTGCTGCGCCTAGGTTGGTCGCTTCTGCCATTGCCGCAACGTGGCTGGCAAGCAGAATGTAGGTGCCCGCGCTCGCGGCTCTTGAGCCTGAAGGCCCAACCCAAGTCGCAATCGGTGTGGTCGAGGTTGTGATGGCGTGAATAATGTCTCTCATCGCGCTATCTAGCCCGCCAGGGGTATCCATTTTGAGAATCACTAGGCTCACGCCGTTGATTTGAGCTTGTTCAATTTCCCTAGTGAGGTAGTCACTGTTGGCTGGGCCAATTGCCCCTTTTACGGGCACAATCCAAACCGTATTTGCCAGTGTTTGGCCAGCAAATAGAAGCAGCGGTAGTAGCCATATCCATGTCCGTTTCATGCAGTCCTCCTTGTCCGGTGACTGGGACTTATTGAAAACCTTGTTTAAAGTATATACGCAGACATTTATATCGGGTTGAAACCGTGTTCGATCATCAGTGCGATGCAATACTGAGTCTTACTTGGCAAGAAGCAGAGAGATTGGGGAACAAAAAAGGCAAAGCGACAGAGGCCGCTTTGCCTTAGGAGAGGGAGCTAGATTAACAGTGGGGCAAGCCAGAAAACTGAGCGAATGCGTCTTCTCGAGTCATCGGTTTATAGAAGTAGAAACCTTGTAACTCATCTATATTCCACACTTTTAGTTTGCGGACTTGGCTGGCCGTCTCGACGCCTTCTGCGACGATGGTTAATCCCAACTCTTGAGACATATTGGCAATGTTTCGCACGAGCGTTTTGGCTCGGTCGTTGGTTTCAATTTCATCCACGTACGATTTGTCGAGTTTGACGATGTCTAACGGGAAGTTGCACACGCTGCTGAATGATGCGTAGCCCGTACCAAAATCGTCCAACGCCAGTTGTACGCCCAGTTGTTTGATTTCGTTGATGCAGTGGATGGATTCCGTTTCGCCGCCCATCAGCATACTTTCGGTGATTTCTAGCACCAAATGACCTGCAGAGATGTTGTGCTCTTCAATCATGGTTTGCAGGAATGAAATCAGCCGTGAATGGTAGAAATGCTGCGCACTCAGGTTGACGTGCACCGTCAGTGGCGGCAAGCCTTGGCTGTGTCTCTTTGTGTTCAGTTTGCCGATAAAATCGCAAGACTGATTGAGGATTGATTCTCCAAGCTCTACAATCAGTTTCCCTTGCTCTGCAAGCGGAATAAAGATCAACGGCGAGATAATGCCAAGCGTTGGATGCGGCCATCGAGCCAATGCTTCAAAGCCAATGATTTCACCTGATTTCGCGTTCACGATTGGTTGAAAATAAGGAATGATGTTGTCTTGTCGAATCGCTACTTCTAAGTCGCGATGGATGATCATCGACGTTTCTGCCTGCTCAGATAATTCACCATCAGCGACCAACACTTCATGCATGTGACGCCCGCTCATTGACTGCGCTGAGTAACGAGCAACAAGCAATAGGTGCTCGAGGGACTGGTGGGTGATTTTAGGGTCAACCATCACGGCTTTGCTGTCGAGCGACAACATAATCCCAGAGAGTTCGATTTTGTAAGATAGCTGATTTAACAGTCGGTTTGCCGCTTCCAACGCGTCGCTGTGACCGCTTGCGTTGGGAAGAATGACGATGAACTCATGCTCACTAATCCGACCAATTTGGTGAGTGCCCAAATGGTCGCGCAACAAAGTCGAGATGTACTGAATCGCCTCATCAAAGATCAGGTGTCCGTACACTTCAGCGATTTGCTTGAGGCTCTTACTTGTTATGTAGATGAACGAGAAGTGATTCGGCTGGTGTTTCACCAACTCTTCAAGTGCACCTAAGATCACTGGGCGATTACAAAAGCCGGACACAGGATCAAAATCGGTCAGCTTTTGAATCATCTCAGCTTGTTGTTTGTTTTCACTCAAATCTTGCAACAGCAGCATCAAGGCGGTGTGCCCGTTGTGCTGAATCAGTGTTGCTTCTATTAAACAATCGATGGTTTCGCCATGGCTGTCTAGCATCTGTGCTTCAAACTGATTGCGGCCATGTTGAAGCTCTCGATACATTGCATCAACACGACACTCATCAGCAGTCGTAGGGCAGAGCGTGTCTAATGGCTGCTCAAGAAGGTCGGATTTTTTATAACTCAGTAGTTCAAGCGCTCGATGGTTGGCGTCGACGATTTCACGTTCAATAACGATCAGCATGCCTAACGATGAGCTGTGGTAAAGTGCGCCGAATTTCTCCATGGAGTCTTTCAGCTGTAACTGAGTCATAGACGTGTTTTCAGAGAGCTTTTGCACAAGCTTTGTCGCGAGTTCTAACTCATCGAACTTTACGGACTGCAAACCTTCAAGCTGATATTGGGAGGCGATTTCGTTAATGCCTTCTGCAAAGTGGCTAAAGCGTGTTGCCACCTTTCTTTTGAAGATGAAAAACGTGCTGGTAGCAATGACTGACGCTACCACCCCAACCGTCGCAAAGAGGTAAATAAAGAGCGTATTACCTTTTGAATAGTGTTCACGTTTGGTTTGTGTTTTCAACCACGCAATCGGCTCACCCGCGAGATCGCTGATTGGGGTCCATTTGATGATGGACTCTGAGGTTTTATCGATGCTTTTAGTTTTGGCATGATCGACAGGATTAAACGACTTGGTCACGAGCGTATTGTTGGCAGACATCATCGCTTTAAAGTCGCCAGGGAAACGCTCAGACAGATTGCGTCCCCACAGCATCCAGCCGTTCGAAGGACGATCTCCTTCGCTGTTGCGAACCGGCGCTAAGCTCAACCCCCAAATGTTGTCATTGATCTTAAATATGCCCGCCAAACTTTCGCGGTGAACATCAAGCTTACTGTTCATCGCCAAAATATGCTGTTGGAGGAGTGGCACGGACACGACTTTATTGTTTAGTGAGGATGAAGACTCTGGTGTGTTTTCACGACTCAATGACACTAAGGACTGCCCATCCAGTGTGATAAACGACATCAAATCGAGGTTCAGCGCATCAAGGGTTTCGACATATAAGTTGCGTTCGCTGTAACCTGCGATGTCACGGTGTGCGAAAAGGTCATAGGTCTCATCCCAGTAAGCCCAATCATAGGAACTTCCTTCTTGCTGAGTCACCATCATGTCAATTACGGCTATAGCTTGCTGACTTGAGTGGTCAATTTCCATGTTTTCCAACTCATCTAAGCTGTACAGGAAAAAGTATCGGCTGATAAAAAGAAAACTAATTATCATCCCGAGCAGACCGAGCGAGAAATACAAGGCAGTCTTGTAGCGAAGATTTAAGTTAAACAAGCGAGGTGTTTGCATTAAAAAATAGTTATAAGTATTAGTTTTAAAAAAGTGTACGACATATCATATTTGAAATAGTTGATGCTCGTCCAACTTGTCGACATCCATTTTCGCTCGCTTATCTAGGTTATACAGTTAGTTAACCGATTGCTTTTTAAGCAAAGCGAGCAGTAAATTAATAAAAAAGTAGATAGTACAATCGCTTAGATAACAGCGCTTCTAGCACGTCATTTTTTGCAAAAAATTTTGTTGATTGTTTAACACGCCTTGATACAAGCATCCGTTTTTCATTCGCCTGTTGACGTAGTAAACTGCGAAAAAACAACAGGAAATTGTGATGTTTATAGTTCAACGCTTGGTCAAATTGGCCATCATCTGTGTCATCTTCTTCACCATCTTTGATTTGATTGCTTACGGTGAAGTCACTTGGTTTTATCGCCTGCTTGCCTTCATCAACTAGCCACGCTCTATTGCCTTCCTGACGCGAGTTCGAATTCTATTGGACTCGCTCTGTCTGTTTTTATCTCTCTCCCTCTTGAGCTTTATACGAAACAAAATCATACCTTTTACTCTCGCCTGAAAATGGCAAAAAATCGCATTTGCAACTAGGTTCATAATTAGGGCGTTCTAGGAAGTTCAAGTTATGAGGCTGAGTACAGCTATCAAATGGGGTGCCGCCGTGCTATTCGTTTGTACCGCATCATCCGTCAGTGTTGCAAAAGCAGAAGTCGAACTTGTTTTGCCTATCGAGGGCGATCCGGTCGTCGACGTTACGTTAGCGCGGATTGGTTGGCATTTATTTAGAGATCCCAACTTGTCATCGAATGGTAAAGTCAGTTGTGAAAGTTGCCACAATCTACAAACGAATGGCGCGCAAAACACAGCCGTAGCAGCCGGTGTAAAAGGGGCAGGAACACGGAACGCGATCACGGTTTTTAATGCGTCACTGAATTACCGACTGTTATGGGATGGCTCGTCGAATACGTTAGTCTCTCAAATGGATGGCCCAATTCACGACCCGTTAGAAATGGATTCCAACTGGCCGAAGATTGAAAGCTACGTTCAAAACAACGAGCAGTATCAAGCGCTGTTTAAACGCGCTGGAAACCTGCCAATTTCTATCGACAACATCAAAGCGTCCATTGTTGAGTTTGTGAAAGGGCTTGAAACTCCAGGCGCGCCGTTTGATGCCTACTTATTGGGTTACACGCATGTTTTGAATGAGAAAGCGAAACGAGGTTGGAAAACCTTCAAGAAAGCTGGGTGCGTACAATGTCATCAAGGGAAAAATGTTGGCGGCGCGATGATTCAACGCTTCGCTTACTTTGAGCATAAACCCGTGCAGAAAGACACAGGTCGCCATTTACTCACAACGGAAGGGGATGAGGGGTATTATTTCCGTGTTGCCAGTTTAAGAAACGTCGCATTAACGGGGCCGTATTTTCATAACGGGCAAGTGACCACCCTTGCTGAGGCCATTCAAATCATGGCACAAACGCAGCTTGGTATTACGATGAGTGATAGCAATATCGAAGACATCGAAGCGTTCTTGACGTCACTCAGCGCCCCAAGGCCAGTAATTTTAGAGGTGCTGGAAAATGAATAAGTTTAGGTTGGTCAATTCATGCTTATTTATTGCGATGCTGGTGGCGTGCACCTTTGCCTACATGGCTCACATTAACTCCAAGAGTACGCAACAACTTCATAGCGCGCTTTCTGAGGTCGGCCATCAGCTGATTGAAGAACGCGATGTGATTGTGAATCAGTATGCCATCAAGGAGCGAAAGAACTTCGAGCTCACTAAATCGTTGGTTGATATTGAAGTTGAAGCGGAAAAATTGGCTGATACCTTCGATAATGCCGTTTGGTTTCCCATCTCACCCAACCGCCAGAAAATACAACAGACGTTAGCCAAGTTTGAGCAACGGGTTGTTCAAACCACTTCGCAATTAGACATGTTGATTGGGGTACAAGTCGAAAATCAATATGCCTTGCTGATGCTGTTGGACATCTATGAAGAGGAGTTTTCGACGCACATTGGTGAAACGCAATTAGATAAACATTACGTCGAGTTTTTTAGCCGCGACTTAGTGAATCAAAGTGGGGAGCAAAGCGAAAGTGGCGCGAACTTTTTGGGGCGCTTACATGAAAGCGATAAAAAAATCGAGCTGTTGACCAATGAGCTACTGGATCACAATTACTTTGTGTTTGTGGAAGAGGCCGAGCACTCACTTCTTGATCTCGCCCAAAATGAGGCGCGCTTCACTTGGCTGTTTGTGTTTGTCGCAGTGATGTTGTTAGTCGGGTCGTTCTTGTATCAACTGCAATACCGAATGCACAACTTGAAGCAGCTTAACTCGGAGTTGGAAGCCGAGACTGACAAAGCAGAGCGAGCCGCTAAGGCTAAATCCAGCTTTCTTGCTGCTATGAGTCACGAATTAAGAACGCCAATGAATGGTGTGCTCGGGATTTCTCAGTTGATTGCAGAGGAAACCAAAGAGCCCGTCACCAAAGAGCACATTAAGGTGATTCTGGATTCAGGGCAGCATTTAATGACTATCCTCAACGACATCTTGGACTTTTCTAAAGTTGAGGAAAATAAGCTAGAACTGGAAGAAGCCCCGTTTCATCTTGAGCAAGTCTTAACTCCGGTTTGCAGCGCCATACAACCGTTAATTGATGAAAAAAGCATTGAGCTGATTGTTGAGAACGACGTTCCGAACAACACCGAGTTCACAGGCGATTGTGCTCGACTTCGCCAAATTCTGTTTAATTTGGCGGGTAACGCCGTGAAGTTTACCAATGAAGGGCACGTACTGATTCGTACCGAGTTAAATGGTGAAGACAAACAGCTGTTGATCATCGTCAGTGATACGGGGATCGGTATCGCGCCCGATAAACAAGGGCGAGTATTTAACTCCTTCGAGCAAGCAGATTCTTCAACTACAAGAAGGTTTGGAGGAACGGGTTTAGGGTTGGCCATCGTTAAAAAGCTCACTGAACTTATGGGTGGTTCTATTACCTTAAAGAGCGTAGAAGGGGTCGGCACGCAGTTTATTGTCACTTTGCCGATACCATGGAATGAGAGCGAAAAACCGAGCCCGCAACATACGCCAGTTCAAACCCGAAGCACTCAGAACTTGCGTATTTTGTTGGCAGAAGATAACCGCGTAAATGCTTTGGTGGCGAAAGGCTTTTGCGAAAAGTTAGGGCACGCAGTGGATGTCGCAGAAAACGGGCTGGTTGCTGTAGAAAAGGCACGCGACAACGATTATGACCTTATCTTGATGGATAATCACATGCCAGAGATGAATGGTGTGGAAGCGACTCGTTTTATTCGCGAAAAGCTAGGGGTAAAGACGTTGCTGTTTGCCTATACTGCGGATGTCTTTCGTGAGGCCCATGATCACTTTATCGCGGCAGGTGCCGATCATGTCCTAACCAAGCCTCTGCAAAGGGAAAGTTTTGCTGACGCTTTGAAGCAATTCAGTGCGAGGCTCAAAGTGAAACAAACCGAAGAGGTATCGCCAGCGAGCAATGTATTGCAACTGCAACGTAAGCCGATTGAAAACTTGAGGCTAACGGAAGAGGAATTGTCGAACTCCGAAATGTTGGCGTCCCTCAAAGAACATCCGAATGAGTTACTTGATCTGCTCAACAGCATCATCACCGATTTTGAACTGGCAGTTGATGACCTGATTGAAAACTTTATGCAGAGCGATTTCGACTCTCTCAAATTGACGATGCATACGACCAAGGGAATGGCGTTGAATTTAGGGCTGAAGATACTGGCTAGCCAAGCGCTGGAACTCGAAACACAGTTAAAAATGAACCAAGTGCCAGCGATTGAACAGCTACAGATGTTGATTAATCGCCTCCAAGTGAATATTCATCAAGGACACCGTTTGAGAGATGAGTTAGTAAAAGCGCAACAAAACTCAGAACAGGTGCTTTGAAGTGGCTTTTCGCTCATTTCACTCAGTGTCTGTTTTCTTTCCGTATTGAGCTGTGATTTACTACACCACTCAACAATCAGGGAATGAGTATGAGTAAGCACACGGCATTAATAACGTGGCAACGCCAGGCCAATGAAATCTTTAGCGATAATCAATACAGTCGAGCGCACACTTGGCGCTTTGATGGCGGTTTGTTAGTTCCTGCTTCGCCATCTCCTCATGTTGTCCCGTTGCCGCTGTCGGCAGAAGAAAACATCGATCCCGAAGAGGCGTTGGTTGCGGCACTTTCTAGTTGCCATATGTTGGTTTTCCTTTCGATTGCAGCAAAGCGTCGTTATGTGATCGACTCTTATGTTGATGCTGCTGAAGGGGCGTTGACCGTTGGTGAAAATGGAAAAGAGTGGGTTTCGAGAGTGGTGTTAAATC
Source organism: Vibrio sp. Y20_XG_PY13 (assembly GCF_024181925.1). Classification (NCBI taxonomy): domain Bacteria; kingdom Pseudomonadati; phylum Pseudomonadota; class Gammaproteobacteria; order Vibrionales; family Vibrionaceae; genus Vibrio; species Vibrio sp. Y20_XG_PY13. Next base: position 192,060 of record NZ_JAMZAL010000001.1, read on the forward strand.
CGAAAGTTGTATTTTCTGGTGATAAGCAGCCAAGCTATGAGCAATTGGAAAAAATGCACCACATGGCGCATGAAAACTGTTTTATCGCGAATTCGGTGAAAACGGAGATCGTGACCAATATTCTTTATTCTGATTAATGCTCTATAGCCAAGCTAAAACTCTAAATCGCAGTGATAGTGATGAGATATGAGTGATCTGTTTCACACTATTGCTTCGTTGCCTGCCTTAAATGCGTGATTGTTGTGCAGTCGCGCAATTCGCTTGTTGTTAACTTAATGTTAATATTGTGCCATGTGTGATTAGCCAAGTCAGAATCATGGACGTAATTAAGCATTTGGACTCATTTATTCAGCAAGATGGTATGCCGGTTTTTGGGCACTTGTCGGCGATTCCAAGATCACTCGATTTAGAGTCATTTCAATATCTCGATGAGATGGACAATCCTGTATCGAAGTGGCGAAAACATTTCGATTACAAGCAGTTCCAGTTCGTGTCTCTCGTGACGCCTGACTATGTCGTTGGGATTGCTATTGCCGATATTCGCTATTTGGCCTCCGGATTTTGTTATTTGTTCGATATTAAGCGCAATGCACTCACCGAGCAGCAATGGCTTAAACCTTGTCAGCTTGGTTATCAGACTCAACCATCGAGCTGGTTGAGCAAAGCACATCTCGCGAACAATACAATTCAGTTCTCCATTGAGGAGGGGCAGTGGCATGTTCAGTTTGTGACGCCTTCCGTGAACGCCAACATTACACTGCATCCACAGCCACAAAGTTTGCCTCTTATGCTCTCTACGCCAACGGGTTACTCCGGATGGACGTATACGCAAAAACACAACGCGCTGACGGTAACAGGGAATCTATTTATTCTGGGTGAAGAGCAAGATCTGTCACAGGTTGCTGCGGGTTATGATTTCTCGGCGGGTTACATGCGAAGGGAAACGAGCTGGCGCTGGGCGAGTGTCAACCATAAAGACGGCGACAAAAGCTTGGGTCTCAACCTCGCCGCTGGCGTAAACGAAACCGGGTTTTGTGAAAATGTACTGTGGGTGGATGGTGAAAGGCATTTGCTTAATCCGGTGCAGTTTCAACTTTCACGTCAGAACCCGCGTACTGATTGGCGCATCACCTCCGAAGATGGTTGCGTAGACTTAGTGTTTGAGTCTATCAATCAACGTTCTGAGAAAAAGAACTTCTGGTTTTTGAAAAGTAACTTTCGTCAATATATCGGCCACTTTTCAGGGTTTGTTGTGGATGGCAATGGCAGTAAGCACGAACTCGACGGTGTTGTGGGTTTAACGGAAGATCACTACGCAAAATGGTAGATAAGACAATGGATTGGTCACAAATCATGGAACGACCGGAGCTCTTGCTTATGGCTTTGGCTCCCATCTTTTTTCTCTGCATCGCCGCGGAATACGGTTTGGGACAGCGTCGAGGTAAACTGCCTGACAGCGCACAATATTATTTGCCGGAAGTGGCGTGTAACTTTGTGTTGGCGGGATTACATCAAGCTACTGATATTTTAACGGGGCTGCTGATTGCGCACTTCTACTTGTGGATATTTGATTGGCGATTATTTGATATCGAAATGAGTGTATCGGCCTTCTTGCTTCTTATGTTGCTGCAAGACTTTTTCTATTACTGGTTCCACCGAGCTAGCCATCGTATTCGTTGGATGTGGGCGGCACATGTGGTGCATCACAGTTCAGAAAGAATGAATTTTAGTACGGCGTTTCGCCAAAGCTTGATGTACCCATTGGCGGGGATGTGGCTGTTCTGGCTACCTTTGGTCATTATTGGCTTTGACCCTAAATGGGTTGTATTCGTGGTGTTGTTGAATCTAGGTTTGCAGTTCTTTGTGCACACGCAGTCGATTCGGTCACTTGGCCCACTGGAGTGGGTATTCAACACGCCGTCTCACCACAGAGTGCATCACGGGATCAATCGTCAATATATTGATAAAAATTACGCAGGTGTTTTGATTCTCTGGGATCGAATGTTTGGCACTTTTGAACCAGAAATAGAAACGGTTCGTTATGGCATTTCTAAACCGGTAAACAGCTTCAACCCAATTAAGGTGACGTTTGCAGAATGGAAAGATATGTTCAACGAGGTACGTCGACCAAATTTAACGTGGCAACAACGTTGGCGCTGTTTGTTTGCTCCGCCTTCGGATTCAACTGAGTAACTTAGAAAAGAATTTCTTGGGAGTAGATAGATATTGGAGCGGGCAGCGGGAATCGAACCCGCATCATCAGCTTGGAAGGCTGAGGTAATAGCCATTATACGATGCCCGCGCATCGATAGGACTCAGCTAATATGCCACATTGATTTCAAAAGAAAAGTCTTTTTTCATCAGTCGCTTGTCAGTTGTATAAAAAATTGTCTTCTTGGTGAAAAAATACGCTTTCGATGAGCTTAAATGGCTTCCTGATGATGCTCGACGAAAATGACACCGTTATGTGACAGAGCTGGCTCATTAATCGTCAATCCATTTGATGGTTTAATCATCACGTGACATTGAACACTTATCATTCATGGTCAAGACTCAATATTGAAATGACACAACCTTATTGTCAGCCGTATAAGTAAAAAAACGAGGAGAGCGCGTATGTGGAAAACAGTAACAATTGGGGCGATGGCGCTTTTGATGGCCGCTTGTACGACAGTAACGACAGACGTGGATAAACAAGCGGACTTCGCTTCTTACAAAACGTTTGATTTTGGCACTCAAAATGATGCCCCAGCAAGTATCGACGGACGCCGTATAGAACAAGGTTTGGCTGCTCAACTGGAATCGAAAGGGCTTTCTCGAGTTGCAAGTGGTGGTGATTTATACGTTCATCACGATATCGTTGAGGAGTCGGAGTTGGTATCGTCTGGTTCTTCTTTTAGCGTCGGTTATGGATGGAACAGCTTTGGTGTGATTACATCAAGCCCTGAACGATATAAAGAACGCAAATACGGGAAGTTAGTGGTAGAGCTGGTGGATAGTAAGGCGAACCAAGTTGTGTGGAAAGGCGTTTCAAGCCGCAAGTTAACCGAATCAATGAGTACTGAGAAAAGGGAAAATTTGATCACAGAAGAAGTGGCGAAAATGTTCGAAAACTACCCATACGGCAAGAACTAAGTCCTCAGTTATATCAAACTAAGTGGCTAAAACCACGAGGCGAGAATTTCGATTGCAAATTCTCGCCCTCAGAGTTAAAAGTACGTATTACTGTGATGTAGGTGAACGTTGTGCGTGCTCTTCTTATTAGCTTTTTCGGGCTATTTCTGAGCTTATTGGCGGTTTCTGTCGGCCAAGAGTCAACGTCGCCTGAAACTGTTCACCAATACACCGTCGGCAGTGTGTTTTATGATGAAGACGCACAAGTTTCCGAAACGCCACTAGCACCACCATTTCATTCGTTTGCTAGCCTGTTAAATCGCAATGCACTGCGAGTTCATGATTCAAAATCAGATCTTGATGAGCTCGATATTGGTTGGTTCGAAACGTTGGCTCCTCATTGGAACCGCGCTTTATCAGAAACGCCATATTTGAACGCGGGTCTGACGGTTTTTCTTGGTCTTGCGAAAGACTTCTCTCATTCAAAATACCAAATTGGAGATGGGTTCGGCTCTAATCTTATCTATCGGTTTATTCACGCTCGATAGTTCTAAGCATCTACCTTGTTGTTATTTAGTGATGTTTAGGAGCTCTTTTTATGTTTGATTCAATGATGGGCGTCTTGCTTGCCTTTTGGCATCAAGACTTTTCTGCACTTATGGCGCCAGGAAGTGCAGGGATTATTTATATTGTCGTGGCGACATTAATCTTTTTGGAAAGTGGTTTTATTCCTGCTGCGCCATTTCCATGCGATAGTGTGGTGGTGTTGTCTGGCACACTTGCGGCGGTAGGCGTGCTTGATCCTATTGCCATCATGTTGGTGATTATTGTGAGTGCGGGCTTAGGAAGTTGGGCGGCATACTTGCAAGGAAAATGGCTAAACCGCCTACCTAAAGTTCAAGGCTGGGTGAATGCTGTCCCACAGAAAAGACTCGAACAAGTCGATGTTCTTTTGGGTAAACATGGCTTAGTTGCATTGTTTTGCGCGCGTTTCATTCCGGTGGTGCGTTCGCTTTTGCCATTGATGATGGGATTACGTGTGAAACGCGTGTCAAAGTTCCATTACTTTGCATGGCTGAGCGCCATATTGTGGACGTTGTTACTGTGCGGCTTTGGCATGCTCCTGCCTTTACTTCCGGAGAATATCAGCAAGATGGTGACGATGGGGTTAATGGCTGCGCCAGTGATTACTCTTACTATTGCTGTGATGAGTTTTGTGATCCTCAAGGTGCGCAAAGCGCGGTTTAAATCTAAGGCGGCGTCTCAGCTCTCTTAACATTGGTTTACTCATGTGTAACTAGGATATTGATGTAAGCAAAAGGCGCAGAGAATGCGCCTTTTGTTTTTTGGAACTGTTGACCCTTTACCGATTTCTTCATTCTCGCTGGTGTCAGTAGCCCACGCGGTAGAGCTGCTCACCAACTTCTTTACACTGTGTTTGATAGAACTGTTCTATCTCAGAATCGTTGTTGTCTTGTGCTTTAAACTCGGTTTCGGTGGAAGATAGTTGGCTAAAGCTGTAACCACGTTCAGACATCAAGTAGTGACGAAAAACGGCTCGGTGCTCTGGTATCGCGTTACGAGCATTGGAAGCATTTGCGCATTCCAATAGCGTTTCGTTTGTCATTTTGTCCGCGTTTGTGTCTGTATTTGCAAATGTTGGTACTGCAGTGAAAAGTAGGGCCGTTAACGCTGCTGCTGTGAATTTTTTCATAAATAGACCTCGAATCAGATCAGATAAATTTGAGGACATCCATGCCTGGTGTGACATGCTTCCTTGTTTTTCTTTGTGGTATCAAACTGTGATGATCGATTCGCGGCCGTGTTTAAACACGTACACTAAATTCGCCTCTTTCCGCCCTGATAAACGATAGAGAGAACGTTGGTTTTTTAACATGCCATAGCTATCAGTAGGCAACGGAATAGTTTGCCACGCTAACTCTTTTAATGGAGGAGGCAAAAACGCGACAAGTAGATGGTATTCAGATTCAAAGCTGAGGGAGAGCGATCCGTCATCAGTAGACGTTCGGCGGTAACTCACCAGAGCGAACAAGTCTCGCTTGATGTGGCGCTCAAACCCATCAGAACCCCAATAGTGTTGTTGTGCTTCTGAATGTGGTGCGTTGACTACGGATTGAAAATCAGATTGCAAGAGTTTGTCGAGGCGTTCTGACGTCACGTGATTTGTATTGTGGTGCTGCGCTGCATGCAAATGCCCAGAGAGCATGGACAGTGTCAGCACAAATAAAATACGAAGAAGATAACGCAAAAAACAATCCTAAACGTCAGTGGGTATAGACTTGGGCAATACATCAGTCGGTAAGTGACCAATTGTGCGTATACTAACGAGACGAAACAGGAATGAACAGTGTTTTAAGCGAATCTAACCAACACCTGAAAAAGCGCTCATAGATTCATGACGTGATTGACTCTCCAAGAGCACACAAATATTAGCGTTGTTCGGCTCGACAAGAGATTTTACTTGCGACTTGTGAGAACATCAGGCAACAAAAAAGGGAGCTAGGCTCCCTTAGTATTGGTGTGCTGCGTGGTTTACGCGCTGGCGTAGATCACACTGCCACCTTTAATCGTGTCAATGATTTCGCGTGACAGCTTTTGAGGTAACGCTGGGCAACCCCAACTGCGTCCCAAGTAACCGTTCTTTTTAATGAAAGAAGGATTCGCATAGTCTGCGCCGTGTACAACGATGTAGCGCTCGCGAGCTTTGTCATTAAGGCCAGAGCTAAGACCATCTAGGCGCAGCGAATAGCCGTTAGAGCCGTAGTATGTTGTGTCTGTTAAAAACGTGCCAAGTGATGTTTTGCGAGAATTCACGACATTCGAAAACTGTGTTGCTGTTTTCTTTCCGCTATTCACACCATGAGCCACGTAAGTGTTGTAGATCAGCTTCTTTTTGTTTACGTCCACAACATAAAAACGTTTTTCGGTCGATGGTTTGCTGTAATCAATAATGGTTAGTATCGACTTTTTTCTGTCAGGTGTTTTTTGGTAAGCGATGAAGGCATCGCGAAACAGTTTAAAGTCGATGACGCCATTGAGTTTGGCTTCTTTATATGTTTTTTCAATAACTTGTTGGGATACGCGGTTCTCGGCCTTGCTATTTGGGTGTTGCGCCATTGCAAAAGGAGAAACCGACAAACATGTCCATATCAACAATAAAAATAACTTTTTCATTTTGACTAAATAAAAACTCTTTGGTGTTACAAATTTATCGATTGCTTCATGCACTCGTTAAAACAACTTGCACATCAATATAATTATATTCCCAATGTTTCTTATTATGCACAAAAGCACGTAATGTTGGGATTCCATTAAGTTTCAAGGGTTCTGTCTAACCAATTGAAACTGCTTAATATTAATAAGTTAATCGTTGCTTTTGAAAAACTTCGACGTAAATACTAGCCGATTTCGCTAATTAATAAAACTGTGTTTAGCAATATTTTTGATAGAGTAAAGTTAAAAAACAATGTTTAATTAAATGGATGTGGAAAATATCTTTTAATTTCAAAGTATTTATTAGAACCATGAGCGGAGGACAAAAAGTTTACTCTGTGATCCAGCTCGAAACGCCGCGCTATTTAAGGGGCTGTCTCTGGTCGTTGTGATTACGGTTTTATAAGTAGAATAAAGGATGTAGAACGGAAAGATAGATAAACAGCTCTTCATATGAGCGTTTCACTCCAACTGAAAAAAGTGAAAAAAATGTGATGATGATTTTTATAAGGTACGGATATGGAACGAATGGAAACTCTAAATCAAGCATTTCTATATAAGGAAAAACGAAAATGATGGGTATCCATTATTTTTATGTTTGCTTTGTATGAACTGAATAAGTAATTAGACTTTTCTTATAAATAAATTAACGATCGGTTAAGACAAGTTAAAACGGAATTAGTTTCATTTTTTAAAATTGCTCTTATTCGATAAATAAAATTTGTGGTCTGGATAAAACATTATTTTGTATTCTCTGAATTTGTTTCTTAAGTTTTTTGAGAAAAGTACGGTTATAAGTCAAATCTTCACTCAGAACATTGTGTTAGTTTCTAAACACTAATTTGGCTAGTTGAGGTCGCTATCGAGTTATAGAATTACTTTTAACGACCGCTTGCTTATCAATAAGATCATTTTCAGGGAGAAGAATTAATGACGAATAAATGTGGCCAATGCCGACAATTCACGAGAGTGAAATCAAGCGATCAGGATATATGTGGCGCTTGGGGACATCCTACCTGCGCAACTAGGATAGCTTGCGAATTTTTTATGCCTACTATTTCAGCGAAACTGCGTGTCCCGACAAGTCAAGAACCCAAAAACTGAGGTTGTAGAGAAGCTCTCATTGCCTCATTGCTGATTGTTTTGACTGATAGCGTACGGAATATTCCCCCTTTAAATCTCAAGGGTATATAATGTGTAGCGCGTCGCAAAAGGGCGGCGCATTGCTACACTTCAGGACTCGTATGTTTAAGAAATCTCTTGTTTTCATTCTTGCCGCGTTTTCACTTCCTACTTTTGCTGCATCAACGATAGGTATTGTTGGCGCGATGGATGTAGAGGTTGAAGCTCTGCTGCCAAAAATTCAGAATCAACAAATCAAAAAAGTTGCGAACCACACTTTTTATATCGGTGAGCTTGAGGGCAAATCCGTTGTGGTAACGCAATCTGGTGTTGGCAAAGTCAATGCTGCGATGACGACCACTTTGCTGATTGAATCTTTTGGTGTGAACCAACTGATTTTTACTGGTATAGCAGGAGCAAGTGACCCGAAACTTGATCCATTGGACGTGGTTATTTCTACTCGTACTGTACATCATGACGTTGATTTAACCGCATTCAACAAACCGAAAGGGTTATTACCGGACTATCAAGAGCGTTACTTTTATGCTGACAAAGCGCTACAAAATTACGCGTATGAAGCAGCGGTGGAGACGTTAGGCAAAGAGAGTGTGTTCCGAGGCATCATTGCTTCTGGTGACCAATTTATCGCCAGTAAAGTAAAAGTCACGGGCATCTACCAAGAGTTCAACGCGATGGCCGTTGAAATGGAAGGTGCAGCATTGGGACAAGTTGCAACCGCCTTTAAGGTTCCGTATGTTGTCATCCGCACGATTTCCGACAAAGCGGATGGTTCTGCTGATGTGGTTTATTCTGAGCTGAAAAAAGCGACGGCAGATAACTCAGCAACTATTACGCTCAACATGCTTAAGCGCATGCAATAGGGTGAGAATACGAAAAGCAGCACATTAAGTGCTGCTTTTTTTATGAGTTCGTCAAAGTAAACATTATCGATTCTTTACCTTCAAATTCCACCCTCAGCCGCGAGTTTGGTTGTAAGCGGCTGAGAGAATCGATTGTCATCGTTGGCCGATTTCCACCACAAGCTAAGTTGCTCTTTGTCCATTGGCTTTCCGAACAAGTATCCTTGCATGAAATCACATCGATAAGCGGACAACCATTTGTGCATAACGTCGTGTTCAATGCCTTCGGCGGTCACGGTTTTGTTTTGGGCATGGCACAGCTCAATGATCGGTTTGATCACGTGTCCATTATTGGTATTCATCAACGTCAGTAGAAACTCTCGGTCAAACTTAATCTTTTGTACTGGATATTGAACAAGTTGAGTGAGCGACGTGTAGCCAGAGCCGAAATCATCAATAGCAAGTCGATAACCCAGTTTCGAAAGCTCATCAAGCAATGCCGTGCCTTGCTGTTCCGCGGCAAACGTCTCGGTAATTTCTAGTTCGATACATTCTGGTTTGATGCCATTTCTCGTTACGTGTTTATGAATAAATTGCGCCATTTCTAACGAGTTTAGTTCGGCCGATGAAAGGTTGATGGACAGGACAATGTCTTTGCCAAAAATGCTTCTTAAATGATGGTATTCCTCGGTTGCATTGGCAAACACCCAACGGTCTATTCTGTCAAACAACCCAGCTTGCTCGGCGATTGGAATAAATTCGGTTGGTGGCACTGGCCCCAAGCCTTCTGCGTCCCAACGTAGAAGCACTTCCAAGCCTTCAATTTCGTTGTCTTTGTTATTCATGTAAGGTTGAAACACAAGCCTAAACTCATCTTCAACGTTGCTTTTACGCAGTGCACGTTCGATCTGACTGCGTCGCTGAGATTCCAAATTTAGCTCTGCTGAGTAGTACGCGTACTGATTTTTTCCAGCACGTTTGGCTTGGTACATTGCTGCGTCTGCATTGGACAACAGTTTCGCGATGTCTTGCCCATCTTGCGGGTATTGAGCGATGCCAACACTGGCGGTCACCGGGAAGGCGTTCGCCCAAGTTTGGCTGAGGTTGCTAATTGGTTTTAATAGTTCTTTGGCGAGTAAATCTGGGATGCTGCCTACGTCTTTATTGGAGCTGAGTAGAATGGCGAACTCATCACCAGATAAACGCGCACCAAAACAAGGGCTGTCGTATTGCTGAGAGAACTTTTGACAGGCGTTTTTAATGTGAGTCGAGAAGACCTTTAGCAGGTTGTCGCCAAGTTCATGGCCATATTTATCGTTCACGTACTTGAAGTTATCCAGATCGACATAAATCACCCACAAATGAGAAGGTGGCGAGGCTAGTTCACGCGTGGCAAGTTGGTGGAATCGATGACGGTTAGCCAACTGAGTAAGGTGATCAGTTTCTGCGAGACGTTTGGTCTTTTTGTAAATGACGTTGAGTTCTTCGTACATATCAAAAAAGCGTGATGAAAGACGGCCAATTTCATCATTGGTTCCGAGCTTTTCGATGTTGTCTCGCTGATTCGATTCTAGCTCACTGAGTTGTTTATCGAGGCGAGAGACTGGATGCAAAACGTAACGATAGAGCACTAAGACGATCAGCGTTATGGTACAAAATGCCGCGATACCAAAAGAAAGTGCAAGCTCTAGCCATACTTTGTCCACTTTGTTCCACATCAGATACTCCGCAGGGGAGAGCACCGCATAAAAGTGGGGCAGAAGTTCAATGGTTTGCGCAAGAGGGATGTCTAGATAAATGGGTTTATCGGCAAACGTAATCACACTATGAGTATCAAATTCGACGTCGTGTTTGATGTCGTTAAACACTTCTAAAGATACGGACACGACAACAAAAAACACGTTGCTAGGATCGAAGCTAACTGGCGGTGCGCCCGTTCGTTTGTCAATGAGTTCGTATCGCAACAAGATGCTTTGGCCACTGGAGTTATAAATGAACCCTGTGTGACTGTATTCACCACGAGCCGCGAAGCTGGTTGCTATGTACTCCAGCACCTTTGGGTCAACAACGCCGGACGATTCATAATATTGGTTTTCGGTGTAATAAAGCAGATTTTGCTTGCCGTCGAGGATCGCCATGCTCGCATCCCCTTTATAGCCATGACTCAGGACATCAGCGGTTTCATCCAAGCGGCTAAAAAGCACTCGCTCACGGTAGGGATTGTCGTGATTGATAAAATAGTCCTGCAGCACATCACTTTTACTCAGCGTGTACGCATAGCTGTTAAGAAAAATATTGGCTTGTCGAAATTGCCCCGCCAGTTTTTCCATCTGAAGTTGTATGTAGCTATCTTCGCGCTTGATGAGTGTTACTTTTTGAATGCTATAGATGATGTAACTCGATACCAGCGCACTCAAAATGATCACGGGTGCGACAAGCAAGATAACTCGATTGCTTAATTTCATTATGGTTCTTCGACTTCCGTTTGTGTCCCTACAAACGTTGCTTACCTAAACGGTACTGAACGGATGATATATTTTTTGCAAATTGTAACCAGATTGTAAGGTGGGTGTTCTCGAAAATCAGACAACCATTTTAGAAATGTGATGATGTGGCAGATTTCCTTCCCGTTAACTAGAGGCTTTCTCAGTAATTGGACGTATTTCTGCTTTCGCGGGCACAAACCGTAGGGTTTTTGTGGGCTTTAAAAATGCTCATCGAAACGTTTCGATGGGTAAAGTGTGACTTGGTCGGCCTTTTCTTTCTCTTAGTTGGAAAAATCACGGATCATTCTCACACCTTACCGATCGGTGACTGGTGAAATCTCGCAAGCGTCTTATTATTGCATCGAAACGTTTCGATGAGTTTTCTGTTAATAATGAAAATTTCCTAAAACAGGCACTCATTGTTGTATGAACGTGTAACCGAAAGGTCGATGAGATGAAAAAAAGTACCCTTATTAACTCAGATATTTCTTACTTAGTGGCAACGCTAGGCCACACCGATGAAATCACGATTTGTGACGCGGGGCTGCCGATTCCTGATCATGTACAGCGCATCGATTTGGCGCTAACGCATGGCGTACCAAGCTTTCTTGATACCGTTCGCGTGATTTTGTCTGAGTCACAGATTGAAGGGGTCATCATTGCAGAAGAATTTTCCGATGTCAGTCCTGTTCTTCATGAAGCACTGCTTAAAGAGTTGAGCAAAGAGAGTGAGGAAACGGGCAAGTCGATTGAAATCAAATACGTTTCGCACGAGGCTTTTAAAGCACGCACAGAGCAAAGTCGCGCAGTGGTTCGAACCGGTGAATGCACACCGTACGCGAACGTGATTTTCCAAGCGGGCGTGGTTTTTTAAGCCTGAGAATTGAGGACAGATTATGACTCAAGCCATTCTACAACTGAGCGAAATTGAAAAAGCGTTCCCAGGTGTAAAGGCGCTAGATAAAGCGAGCCTGAACGTATACCCAGGTCGTGTTATGGCGCTCATGGGCGAAAATGGGGCAGGCAAGTCAACATTGATGAAAGTGCTGACCGGTATTTATCATATGGATGCAGGTAGCATTCAGTATCAGGGTCAACCTGCTGCATTTAAAGGGCCGCGAGATTCTCAAGAAGCGGGCATCAGCATTATTCACCAAGAGTTGAACTTAATCCCTGAACTGACAATCGCTGAGAACATTTTTCTCGGTCGTGAATTTACCGGTTCTATGGGGCGCATTCAGTGGAGCAAAATGTACGCGGAAGCGGACAGACTTCTACAACGTTTGAACGTGAAACACAGCTCGAAAACCTTGCTTGGTGATCTAAGTTTGGGTGAGCAACAAATGGTAGAAATTGCCAAAGCGCTCTCGTTTGAATCGAAAGTCATCATCATGGATGAACCAACCGATGCGCTTACTGATACAGAAACCGAATCTCTGTTCAAAGTGATTAATGAGCTTCGTGAGCAAGGCTGCGGCATTGTATATATCTCACACCGCCTGAAAGAAATCTTTGAAATCTGTGACGACATTACGGTGCTTCGTGACGGTAAATTTATCGGTGAATGCCGAGTAGCAGACACGGATGAAGACGGCTTAATCGAAATGATGGTTGGCCGTAAATTAGAAGAGCAATACCCGCGTATTGATGTGAAGCACGGCGAGACATGCCTTGAAGTGATTGGCTTGACAGGCTCTGGCGTTCACGATGTGAGCTTCACGCTTAAACGCGGTGAGATTTTGGGTATCTCTGGTTTGATGGGCGCAGGCCGTACCGAGTTAATGAAAGTGATTTATGGCGCGCTGCCAAGCGAGCATGGCGTTATCAATCTCGATAACAAAACCATTAATCCGGTTAGCCCGCAAGATGGTTTGGCAAATGGCATCGCTTACATCTCGGAAGACCGCAAAGGGGATGGTCTGGTGCTGGGTTTATCCGTGAAAGAGAACATGTCTCTGTGTGCATTGGATAAGCTAACTAAGGGCGTACAAATCCAGCACGATGAAGAAGTCATTGCGGTGGAAGATTTCATCAAGTTATTCAACATTAAAACACCAACTCGCGACCAAATTATTGGCAACCTTTCTGGTGGTAACCAACAGAAAGTGGCGATTGCGAAAGGGCTAATGACCAAGCCTAAAGTTCTGATTTTGGATGAACCAACGCGTGGTGTTGACGTTGGTGCTAAGAAAGAAATCTACCAACTCATCAACAAATTTAAAGCCGACGGCATGAGCATCATCTTGGTTTCTTCTGAGATGCCAGAAGTGCTAGGCATGAGCGATCGCATTCTTGTGATGCATGAAGGTCGCATAACTGGCGAATTTGATGCGAAAGACGCCGACCAAGAAAAATTACTCGCCTGTGCCGTAGGCAAAAAGATCAATGAGGAAGCAGCATGAGTACCAATACCATGAGCAAACCGACCGAAACAAGCAGCAAAAAGCTGTTTACTAAAGAGTGGTTGATTGAACAAAAATCACTGATTGCACTGTTATTTTTGATTGTTGTAGTGTCTTTTTTAAACCCGAACTTTTTTACGGTAGACAACATTCTTAACATCCTTCGTCAAACCTCAGTCAACGCGATCATCGCCGTAGGTATGACTCTGGTTATCTTAACTGCTGGTATCGACTTGAGTGTCGGCTCTGTCCTTGCGCTTTGTGGTGCATTTGCCGCGAGCCTAATTGCGATGGAAGTGCCAGTTTTAATTGCGGTTCCAACGGCTCTATTAGCTGGTGCGGCACTGGGCGCAATCAGTGGCATCATCATCGCTAAAGGCAAAGTGCAAGCCTTCATCGCGACGCTGGTCACCATGACATTACTGCGCGGTGTGACCATGGTTTACACCGACGGTCGACCAATTTCTACTGGCTTCACAGACACGGCAGACGCATTCGCATGGTTTGGTACAGGCTACGCCTTAGGCATTCCAGTGCCAGTTTGGTTGATGGTTGTTGTATTCGCAGCGGCTTGGTACCTACTTAATCACACTCGCTTTGGTCGCTATGTTTACGCACTAGGCGGCAATGAGTCTGCGACTCGCCTGTCTGGTATTAACGTAGATCGAGTGAAGATTGGTGTGTACGCCATCTGCGGTATGTTAGCTGCACTTGCGGGCATCATCGTGACATCTCGTCTATCTTCTGCTCAGCCAACGGCGGGTATGGGATACGAACTAGATGCGATTGCAGCTGTGGTACTTGGCGGTACGAGCTTGATGGGCGGTAAAGGCCGTATCATGGGGACATTGATTGGTGCGCTAATCATCGGCTTCTTGAACAATGCACTTAACCTACTGGACGTTTCTTCTTACTACCAAATGATTGCAAAAGCAGTGGTTATCTTGCTGGCGGTATTGGTAGACAACAAAAACAAGTAATTCATAACAATCTACATATCAATATGTGAATACAAACCGAGCCAGTAGGCGTGTGCTGGCTCACCCTACACAAAGGACTAGAACGATGAAAAAACTTGCAACTCTTATCTCTGCTGCACTTCTTTCTTCCACTGTATCAGTAGCGGCGCAAGCCCAAGATACGATGGCGATTGTGGTTTCGACCCTAAACAACCCGTTCTTCGTAACGATGAAAGACGGGGCGGAAGCTAAAGCGAAAGAACTGGGATACGATTTGATTGTACTGGACTCGCAAAATGACCCGAGCAAAGAACTGTCAAACATCGAAGACCTAACCATTCGCGGTGTAAAAGCGATTTTGATCAACCCAACGGATTCTGACGCAGTGTCTAACGCGATTCGTATGGCAAACCGTTCTAACATCCCTGTGTTAACGCTAGACCGTGGTGCAAGCCGTGGTGAAGTAGTGAGCCACATCGCATCTGACAACGTTGTAGGCGGCGAGATGGCTGGCCACTACATCATGGAAAAAGTTGGCGAGAAAGCAAAAGTGATTCAGCTGGAAGGTATTGCTGGTACGTCTGCGGCTCGTGAGCGTGGTGAAGGCTTCATGACCGCTGTGAAGGGAAGCGATATGGAGCTTCTGGCTAGCCAACCGGCTGACTTTGACCGCACGAAAGGTCTAAACGTAATGGAAAACCTACTGGCTGCTAACCCGGATGTTCAAGCGGTGTTTGCGCAGAATGATGAGATGGCTCTAGGTGCACTACGCGCGGTTCAAGCGTCGGGTAAGAACGTCATGATCGTTGGTTTTGACGGCACAGAAGACGGCATCGCAGCGGTTAACCGTGGCAAGCTAGCAGCAACCATCGCACAACAACCTGATCTTATCGGCGCGTTAGGCGTTGAAACGGCTGACAAAGTACTGAAAGGCGAGAAAGTGGATGAGTACATCCCAGTTCCTCTAAAAGTGGTAACAAAATAAGCCTGACGCGCGATAACGCGTCCTAATTTCTTTGCTCTCTCCTCTGTTTACATCTGTCGTTTAGGGGGAGAGGGCAAGGTTTATCTAAGCAGCCATGCATCTTGAGGTTGCTTGGGTATAGATGCCTTTGACTTTTTATAGCGACTCAAACGAGAAGTTAAAGTCATCTAAGTATTTTCCAAAAACAGTTTTTCAAAAAAGGGTTCATTCAGAACCGAGGATAACCGTATGAATAAGTTAGTGGTGTTAGGTAGTGTAAACGCTGACCATGTTCTTCAAGTGCCTTCTTTCCCTCGCCCTGGCGAGACGCTGCATGGTCGCAACTATCAAGTTATCCCAGGTGGCAAAGGTGCCAACCAAGCCGTCGCGGCGGCGCGATTAAATGCAGACATTGGTTTTATTGCTTGTGTAGGCGATGACTCTTTCGGCATCAACATTCGTGAAAACTTCAAAATGGACGGCATCGATATCACTGGTGTTAAGATGCAACCAAACTGCCCGACAGGCATCGCGATGATCCAAGTGTCGGACAGTGGTGAAAACAGCATTTGTATATCAGCAGAAGCGAACGCCAAACTGACAGCAGAAGCGATTGAGCCAGATTTAGAGCGTATTCGCCAAGCAGATTACTTGCTAATGCAATTGGAAACGCCGATGTGCGGCATTGAGAAAGCCGCGCGTGTGGCAAAAGATGCAAAAACCAACGTAATTTTAAACCCAGCTCCAGCTCGTGAATTGTCAGATGAACTGCTTGCTTGTATTGACGTGATCACGCCAAATGAAACGGAAGCTGAAGTGCTGACAGGTGTTACTGTAACAGACAACGAAAGCGCGCAAGAAGCGGCGAATGTGCTACATGGTAAAGGTATTGAAATTGTCATGATCACTCTCGGTGCAAAAGGCGTTTGGTTGAGCCAAAATGGCCGAGGTGAAATCATCCCCGGTTTCCGTGTCGAAGCGACCGATACCACCGCGGCCGGAGATACGTTTAATGGGGCATTCGTCACTGGTCTCTTAGAAGATTTACCTTTAGAATCAGCGATTAAGTTTGCACATGCGGCGGCTGCAATTTCTGTGACCCGCTTTGGCGCGCAAACGTCGATCCCAACTCGCGAAGAGGTGGACGCGTTTCTCGCTGAACAATAAGGCGCACAACGCCTCTTAAAATAGGAGTAATAACATGGCGACGATGAAAGACATCGCAAAACTGGCAGGGGTTTCCACTTCAACAGTGAGCCATGTTATTAACAAGACGCGTTTTGTGAGCGAAGAAATCTCTGAACGTGTTAACAATGCAGCAAAAGAACTCAACTACTACGCGCCATCTGCTTTGGCGCGTAGCCTTAAAGTCAATCGTACCAAAACCATTGGTATGCTAGTGACAACCTCTACCAACCCATTCTTTGGCGAAGTCGTAAAAGGCGTGGAACGCAGCTGTTACCACAAAGGTTATAGTCTCATTCTATGTAACACTGAAGGTGACAACGAGCGCATGCGCCAATCCATTAATACGCTTTTGCAAAAGCGTGTCGATGGCTTGATCTTGATGTGCTCGTCGTTAGAAGGGGAGCGTATCGATGTATTTGAGCGTTATCCAGATATCCCTGTCGTGGTGATGGACTGGGGGCCGATGCTGTTTACAAGCGATAAAATTCAAGATAACTCACTTCGTGGCGGTTACTTAGCGGCAAAATACTTGATTGACTGCGGCCACACTGAAATTGGATGTATCACTGGCCCTTTGATTAAGCACCAAGCGCAAATGCGATACGAAGGTTATAAGCGAGCAATGAACGAAGCTGGCTTGGAATTTAATGCCAATTGGATCATTGAATCGGACTTCGAATGTGAGGGTGGGTATCAAGCGTTCAAGAAAATGGCTGAACGAGGTAAGTTACCCAGCTCGATTTTTGTCTCTAACGATATGATGGCGATGGGTGTGATTAACGCCGCAAATGAGCTCGGTATTAAAGTGCCAGATGATCTTTCCATTATTGGCTACGATGACATTCATATCGCGAAATTTATGTCGCCTTCCTTAACGACCATCCACCAACCCAAATATCGACTCGGCCAAGCCGCCGTCGAAACTCTTGTCCGAAGACTGGACGACAAATCTAACGAAGCTCAAGTCGTTCAACTGGAACCAACATTGGTTGTACGCAACAGTGTGACGAATTTCTCTTAATTAAAAATAGACGCATGGTTAACAAATTTAGCGCATATAATTTATAAAAAATGGGTTAAAAATAAATAAGCATGCAAAACAGATGTTCGAATTTATTAACTCAATATTTGAAAAGTGTGATTTTTTGCGAGTAACTCGAAAGATTTCGTGTCGATAGTGCTTAAAAAGCTTATTATTAATAAAGCCTATAATTAGATTTATAAATTATTGAGATGAATGGAAAATCTTTATGTTAGTTAAGAGATATGCACAGTATTCAGTAAAGAGGCCGTGGTTTCACCGTTTCAATATTTCACTAGTATTAACGGTGTTTGTTGTGAGTGTTTATGAGCTACTTGCGAATGAAGAGTATGTATACTTGGCTGGCGTGGTGTTTACATTTGCTTCGACTTTACTGTTCGCGTCAGCATCGACGTTCAAAAAGCGCTACCTAGGACACGAGTCCTAGTTCACTTAGAATGAATGGTTGATATAAATAGGCGCTTTCAAGTAAGTAATGATCTGATTTATGATCGAGTGCATCAAGAGGAGGACAAATGTCCTCCTTTTTGTTTGTTGCTGCACCCTAATATGGGCGTATTCCAAACAAAATAATAAAGGACATCACCATGGACCTATTTGCCTTACTCGATATCAACAATACCCTCGTTAACATTCCGATTGGAGACGGCTACGCAATGAGCTGGATCGAAGCATTCGGAACCGTCTTTGGTTTGCTTTGCATTTGGTTTGCGAGCCAAGAAAAGACCATCAACTACGTATTCGGCTTACTGAATGTCACGCTTTTTGCTGTTATCTTTTTCCAAATTCAGTTGTACGGGTTGCTACTTCTTCAACTGTTTTTCTTCTGCGCCAACATTTACGGTTGGTACGCATGGACTCGACCAAATGCACAAGGTGAAACGTTGGAAGTTCGTTGGCTTAGCAAGCAAAAGCTGATGGCGACTGCGGTTGTTTGTGTGGTCTCGATTGCATTGTTGACCATCTACATTGACCCATTCTTCTTCGCGCTGGCAAACATTGCTGTTGATAGCCTAAACATTTTCGGTGCAGGCCTGTCTGAGCCAGTACTTGAGCCTGATGCGTTCCCGTTCTGGGATGCAACCATGACGGTACTTTCTGTTGTTGCACAAATTCTGATGACACGTAAATACGTCGAAAACTGGATTCTATGGGTTGTGATTAACATCATCAGTGTGGGTATCTACGCGACGCAAGGTGTTTACGCAATGTCTGTTCAGTACGCGATTCTTATGTTCATTGCTGCCAATGGTACGCGTGAGTGGGCTCGTAGTGCCAAGCGCAATGGCGATAAAACCTTAGCTCAAGCAACGGCGTAAGGAACAAGTCAATGGCTAAACAACCTCATATCGGTGTTGATGAAACACAAGTTGCTCCTCTTGTTATTGTATGTGGCGAGCCAGATCGAGCGAATCGTATCGCGGCATTATTTGATGATGCAGAAATGGTGTCGGAAAACCGTGAGTACCGTGTGTTTACCGGCAACTACAAAGGTCAGGCTGTTTCTGTATGCAGCACAGGCATCGGCGCGCCATCGATGATCATTGCGGTAGAAGAGCTCAAACAGTGCGGCGTAACTCATGTGTTACGTGTTGGATCTGCGGGTGCAATGCAATCGCAGATTCAGCTTGGAGAATTGATTGTTGCTGAAGGTGCAGTAAGAGACGAAGGTGGCTCCAAATCGTACGTCGATTCTGCTTACCCTGCGTACGCAAGCTTTACTCTACTGAAAGAAGTCGAGCGTTATTTGTCGACGCAAACTACGCCATATCATTTAGGCGTAGTACGTTCTCACGACAGTTTCTACACCGATGACGAAGAGGCCATTTGTCAGTACTGGAACAAGAAAGGTATTCTAGGTGCAGACATGGAAACCTCGGCGCTGTTTACGGTCGGTCGATTGAGAGGTCTACACGTGGCTTCGATCTTAAACAACGTCGTGCTTTATCAACAAGATGTGAAGGAAGGGGTAGGTCAGTACGTAGATGAAGCTAAAGTGATGATGGAAGGAGAAAAGCTTGCATCTATCACGGCTTTAGAAGCGTTGATTGCTCAAGCATAGTGTCATCCCTGTCTAAGATTAATATCCAAAGCGGCCATGGTTGTCGCTTTTTTACAAATCAGATGCGATAGCCAATAGAGATGTTTTTTTGCAGCCTTTGTTGATAGCTATCCAACCCGATACAACTAATCTCTTTCTGCCTTAAAACGATATTGTTCCGACAGGCAGACCAAAAGACCAACTAAAGCCGAAACAATAATTACACATACTTGGTAGGCGACTTCCCCAGCCCCAAGCTCGTTCAAAATCTCGGTAGCCGCAAGCATAGGAAGCGTTACCGTGATAAATAAGCTTAATAATCGAGGAACCTTAGATTTCTTTCCATGTCGCTTAGTGTAGAAGTAATGCGCATAATCCGAGTACATGATAAACAAGGAGATCAAAAGACCCAGTATCCAAAACATCGCTTACAAATCCTCTCGCGTCTGCTCACTATAACCACTAACCATTGTTAGACCTCCTTTCTTTAATAAATGTTAATCGTACAATATAGGTAAGTGATTCATATGCAAGTTGTGGCTTTTGTTGTTAGGCTCAAAATCTCAAAGTTAGGAGAGGCTATTACTAATTAATGAACTTGTTTTGCAAAAAAATATATGTGGTTAAAGTCCGATCTTGAAATATGAAAGAACAAGATTGAACGTGGGTACCAAACAACAAGTAAATAAACAATTTATTTCAAGAACATATTTTTTACGCCCGAACTCAATGGTGTAGGTGTTAATCTTTATCGAGCTTTTTGGTCACGTCTTTCACCGTTTTCTTCTCTTTTTCTGGTGTCATTGCATCAACGGCTTTGCCTGCCATCCCTTCATCCGGCAGTTTGTCTTTTCCTGCATCAACTGCGGTATCTTTCAGTGCTTCTTTAGGCGTACAGCGACCGCCAACACCAACCACGGCTTTTGTTGCTGCGGCTTTGGCTGCTTTTTCTGCATCGCAGTCGGGATCCATCACGCTAGCTAAGCTGGTGGTTGAACCAAAAAGCAAGATAAGCAGAGCGAGGTTACGTTTTTTCATGGTAGTCACCGATGTTGTGAAACATAGGTAAAGTGTAATTGAGGGAAAAGAGTTTGGCTGAGAATTTGCTGGTTTAATCTAGGGATGCAAAGTAAGAAAAAGTGCCACCGAAGTGACACTTTTATTGGGCTTTGTTTAAACGTGGTGGCTGACCTAGTTTAGTCGTCGTAGCCTTCTCGCTCGATTTCGCGAGCGACGTTTTGATTATTGATGATCACACCATCGACTTCGACACGAGCACCATTCAAGTTCAGTTCTTCAATGCCTTGGAATTGAGTTTGCGCATCGATAACCACTAATTTGTTATTTAGCCGTTGATCAGCATCATTCTCACAACGTTCGATTTCAAATGTTCTTGCATTCGCATCATAATTTGACACATAACCTTCGCATTCAAACTCTTTGCCTTGCCATTGATGGTTGTCATCAAAATCTGGCGCTTCAAACTCAACGACGGTGGCAATGCGTTTGCCATTTCTCAAGACAGAAGAAACGTCGACTTCTTGGCCTTGTTTTAAACTCATTTTGCTACCGTCTTCGAATCGAGTTGCGTTATCAACAAAGAACGCACCGCGGTAGTTTAGTGAAAACTCGCTGTAATCGTTCGCAACCCAAGTGACGATGCCTTCCACATCGCTGTCGTTTTCTAGGTTGTCATAGCCTTCTATTTCGACGTCAGAGGCGACAAAAGTACCCCCTTCCATTTTGCCTTCCGCTTCTACCCATTGACCTACTTTTAGTTGGTCAACACTGTGGTAAGACACGGTGATGTTTGCGCCCAGTTTGAAGGTGCCTTGGTTTGCATCAATGCTTGCGATTCGGCCTTCAATTTCGTACATGTCGCCTAGGCTTGGGTAGTGGTCAACGTCAATTTCCACCACAGATAAGACTTTGTAGCCAGCATCAGCAGTTGGAAGTGAAGACACCATCACCCATTCACCTAAATCGATCTCGTTACTTAAGCCATCAAACTGCAGTTCTACACCATTTACGGAGAAGGTTTTCTTTGCGTAATCAATGGCAGTCACTCGACCAGTAATGGTTGGTTCTAGTGACACAACGGCGTGGGCATCTGCTGTTTTTTGGATGTTTTCATCCACTTTTACCATCATATTTGGTTGCACGACAGTCAACGCTAATGGAGTGTTACCGTAAACTACCTTTGAAACGCGGTAAGTATATCCATTGACGGTTAATGTGCTTTCTTTAGCATCTACAGATTCAACAGACCCAATAGCCGCACTTGGTTTTGCTGCTGGGAGTGTTGATGAGCTGTCGTTATTGTCGCTGCCAGAACCACCACAACCAGACAATGCCAAACCTACGACAGAAATAAGAGCCAGTTTTTTCATTGTATTAACCTCAATTTACGAGCTAGTTTAGGAATTTGGCGGTATCTTATGAGGCATACCGTGAAGAGATCGTGAAGAAATGTGAGTCGTATGAAAATTTTAATTGTTGATGATAACCACAATGTTTCCGAGACCATTGCTGACTACCTAGAACTCGAAGGTATGACGATAGATTGCGCGTATCACGGAGAGGCTGCGCTGGCGTTGTTGGAAGATAACCATTACGACGTGATTATTATGGACATCATGATGCCAAAACTCGATGGCATCAGTACCGTGCAAAAGCTGCGTCAGGAACAGTTTTGTGGAACGCCCATTCTTTTTCTAACCGCAAAAGACACATTAGATGACAAAATAGCGGCATTTAAAGCGGGTGGGGATGACTACTTAATGAAGCCGTTTGCGATGCAAGAGCTCAGTTTACGTATTCATGCTTTAGCTAGTCGTGGCCCACGCCAAGACATTGGTACGCTGACGTTCGCTGATATCTGTTTAGATGCGCGCACTGGTAAAGTCACGCGCGATGGTAAAGAGATCAAGCTAAGTCGCATCCAAACCAAAATCTTAAAGCTGTTGTTGAAGTACGCGCCTGCGTCAGTATCACGAACGGAAGTGATCGAAAGTGTTTGGGGCGATGAGCCACCTAGTAGTGATGCATTACGCAGTCATATTTATGGTTTGAGAACTGCACTCGATAAAGGTTTTGAAGAATCACGATTAGAGACTATTCATGGACAAGGCTACCGACTTAAAGCATAACGAATACCCAAGTATTTATCGCAAGATTCGCTGGGGTTTTGGCGTGATGACGTTCGTCATGTTTACGCTGTTTTGGTCACTGATTTATGTCGCAGAAAACAAACTTGAGGTATTGAGCCTCCATCACTGGCTCGATACAGAAGCGGCGCTCTACACCGAAAATTTTCAAAAGCAGGGCTGGAAAGCCCCGTTACCAAACAAGTTGGAATTTAACTCCTATTGGAGCAAAGCTCCGACGCCAAGTTGGTTGCTCGCGTTCAAATCTCCAGGCTTTTATGAATACTTGTTGGGCGAAGAGGATAAGCACTTTGTGGTGTTTGATCATCCTTCTGGCGAAGGCTTGATGTACATCGTCTTCCAAGATGACTCGGACGATTATCTGGATGAATACGAAAGCTCATTGCACCAGTTCACTCTGTTATTGGGCGGGTTGTTTTCCTTGATTATGCTTGGTTACGGCATTTATATGGTGAAAATTTTGTCTCGACCGCTCGCTAAAATAGAGTCAAAAATCAGCCAGATGCCACCCGACCAGCCTGCATTTGAAGTGGAAACGAAGTTCAGTGAAACGCGCCATATTGAGCAGACGTTGTTAGACAGTAAGAACGACATTGCGGGCTATTTCCGCCGCGAACAAGAGTTTAGTCGTTTTGCCTCTCATGAGCTTCGCACGCCTATTATGGTAATAGCAGGCTCAACAGACATTTTATCTCGAGTGCCTGACCAGCCAAGGGTGGCACAAAAAGCGATTGCGCGAATGCAAGCTGCGTGTGAAGACATGCGCGTTTTGACCGAGGCGTTTTTGTTGTTAGGTAAAGAGAAAATTGAGCCGCAGCACTTTGGCGATCAAACGCTTTTAGTTTGTTTACACCAGCAACTGGAAGAACTTGCTCCGTTGTTTGCAAAGCAAGATGCGCATTATCAGCTTAACGAACAAAATAGCGGCGAAGTGTATGCGCCAGCAAGCTTCGTGACGATAGTCATCAACAATTTAATCAAAAATGCATTCAGTTATAGCGTTGGGGACATCGAGATCGATCTACAGCAAAACACGCTGATTATCACCAATCGTCATGACGGTAACGAAACGTATAATGCGGGTTATGGTTGCGGCTTAGTGATAGTGCAACGCATTTGTGAACGGATGGGGTGGCCGTTTGAATTAAACGATGATGGCGTCCGATTTAGCGCGAAAGTGACGTTTGTTTCTTAACGTCCCAATTTGCCAATGAAGCCAGAGTTAACGTTCTGGCTTTTTTGTCTCACTTTTTACCTCTAACTCACAGTGAAACAAGAAAAAACTAGGATTTGATTTAGAATAAGTAGAGCGAAACAGAAACTTAAGGAATGGCTATGCTTGCTTATCAGGTCAGCAAAAGTATTGAAATCAACAAATCTCAAAGTGAGATCATCGATTATCTAAAGGATTTTAAAAACTGGCCTGAGTGGTCTCCTTGGATCATTTTGGAGCCAAGCTGCGAGCTGACTTACAGTGAAAATCAAGGTCACGTTGGTGCTGGTTACCAATGGAATGGGCAACGAATTGGAACGGGGGCGGTTGTTCTGGAAAGCACACAAGAACATCGTTTAGACATGGAGCTGCATTTTTTCGCCCCATCAAAAGCCACGGCAAGGTGACGCTCATCGTGACGCCGTCACAAGATGGTTGTACCGTAGAGTGGCAAATGCAGTCTCGTGTTCCTTGGTATCTGTTTTTTCTGAAAACGATGTTCAAATCCATGGTTGAAATGGATTACGATCGTGGACTCAAGATGCTAAAAAGCCAGTTAGAAACTGGGCAAATATTGTCGCAGTTGAGCGAAATCGGCACTCGTCATCAAGATTTGATTCATTACGTTGGTTTGCAAGGTTCAGGGACAATTCCTGAGCTTGGTCCAATCATGAAAAAGCAAACTCAAAGACTGTACGAACTGATGCAGAAAGAAAGTCTGCCCGTCAGCGGCGAACTGTTCTGCTATTACCTTTCAATGGATATGAAGCTCGGTCATTTTGAATTTGTAACCTGCTTGCCCGTGAGTGAAATGGTAGAGGTACCAAATGGTTTTGTGTTTGGCACGATTCCAGCGTGTGAAACTTTTGTGATTGAGCACAAAGGTGACTACCAGTTTTTGGGCAATGCGTGGTCGTTAGGGATGAATTTGACACGCCAAAACGGCATAAAAGTGAAGAGCAAGCCTTTGGGGATTGAGCGCTACTTGAATAACCCGAATGAGACACCTAAAGCCGGCCTACGTACAGAAGTGATCCTATTTAAGAAATGATTTGGGTTGCAAAACCATGATGTAACACGCGGTTTCATCCTAACTGAATGATAGTATTGATGAATACTTGTAAGCAAAACAGTAATTAAAGTGACGGCTTATATTCGCAGTCACTTTTTCATGGATGAAATATGACAATCAGATACTCTTTACTTGCGGCCAGTTTACTGGCCGGGTTTGTTCACGCCAATGAAGCACCGAAAAATATTATTTATATGATCGGTGATGGAATGGGCCCTGCCTACACAACCGCCTACCGTTATTATCAAGATAACCCAGAAACTAAACAGATTGAGCCTACAGTCTTTGACTCGATACTGGTTGGCATGGCTCACACCTATCCCGATGATGATACTTATGTCACTGACAGTGCAGCAGGCGCGACGGCCTTAAGCAGTGGTATAAAGAGTTACAATGGCGCCGTCGCTGTCGATACCCATAAAAAGCCAGTTAAAACGATGTTGGAAGTAGCGAAAGAGCAGGGCATGACAACCGCTTTGGTGGCGACTTCGCAAATTAACCACGCGACGCCCGCAAGCTTTGCCGCGCACAACGAATCTCGTCGTAATTATGATCAGATAGCAGACGACTACTTGGATAACAAAGTAAATGGAAAGCTGCCCGTCGATCTGTTACTTGGTGGAGGTGTTCGATACTTTGAGCGTGAAGACAGAAACCTGATTGAAGAATTTAAAATGCAGGGTTACCACTACCTAACGGATTTTGATACCTTGCCTTCGTTGCAAACATTGCCTGCGATTGGGTTGTTTGCCGACAAAGCATTTCCGTTTGCTTTGGATGACAATCCCAACCGACTGGAGAATATGACGAACAAGGCGCTGTCGTTATTGTCGCGCTCAGAGCATGGCTTTTTCGTTATGATCGAAGGAAGCCAAATCGACTGGTGCGGTCATGCGAATGACATAGCATGCGCGATGGCAGAAATGGATGATTTTGCTAAGTCGATTACTTTAGCCAAGGCGTATGTTGATGCTCATCCTGACACTTTGCTCGTTGTCACCGCCGATCACTCCACGGGAGGTTTAACTATCGGCGCAAATGGTCAATACGACTGGAAAACGGATGTGATCAAAGGCGTGCATCAAACGGCGTGGCCATTAGCAACGTCACTTGCAAAGGGTTCAGACATCAAACAAGTGTGGTCAGAATCAGTAGATTGGGCGCTATCAGATGTGCAAATTGAGCTCCTCATTGACGCGAAGAAGAGTGAAGAGCCCGCGAAAGCGCTTTATCAAGCCGTAAAGTCAATCATCAACGATCAAAGCCTTACAGGTTGGACGACAAAAGGGCATACCGCGGTGGATGTTCAGGTGTTTGCTTATGGTAAGGGGTCACAAGCATTCGTTGGCTCTCAGAACAATACCGATATCGCAAACAAGTTGATTGGTTATCTTCAATAAGAGACATTTTTTAGCCGAAGATAAGTTAGAAGTTACTCTGTAAACGAAAGAACAAAGAAAATGCCTCAGCAATTGCTGAGGCATTGTTTTAGAAGCCAACTTCTCTTGCTAGAGAATTATTGTGCACGGTATTTACCGCTGTTTAGTTCAATTTTAGACGCTTTGACGCGACTGTCAGCATTCAAGTAATCGCTGATGCTAAGCAAGTCTTGTCCTTCAGAAGCTTTTAGCACCGCAGATTCACCATCTGCAAACACAACGTCTAGCTTTAACTCTTTTGCTACTGCTTTGGCATCAGCGGCGTTGTTTACGGTGATGTAGATAAGTCCCGTCGCTTTAGACACATTGCCAAACGCGTTCTTAAACACCTCGTCACCGGCTTGCAGTTTAACTGCTTCAGAGAGATTGCTCACTGTGTTCGTTTGCACTTTACGATACGCTTCACCATTCACCTCAACTGCATCAGAAGGAACAAACAACTCGGGATTTGGTTGTTGCGACAACTGCGTTTCGGCATAGGCTGCGTTGGCTATTAGTGAAAGAGCCAAAATAGAAAATGTCTGATATTTCATGTAATTGACTCCTTAGTGGCCAAAGATACGCATAGACCAGTTTTTGATAACTCCTGGTTTTGCGTTGTTCGCCATCGGTACATCATAGATAGCGGATGAGTTGAAGTAAGCGATAAATGAGAAGACTTCATCACCGTTTGTATCGATAGCTCTCAGTGTCCATTCTCCCTTAGCATTCTCGCCGTAGAATTGGTTAGACAACATCAGTTGGTTTTCGTAACCCGTAATGTTTGGATCAAGAGACTGACCAACAAGGCCGTTACGTGGTGTTTGCAATACGGAGCGAGTGCCTGATGGGGAAACAAGCTCGATTGCCAAATCAGGTAGACGCGAGTGCTCTAGCGTCAGCTGCACCTGTACAGACTCAACGGTAATGTCGTCAGTAATTGCGATGTTTGACGAACCACCAGCAAGGCTTGCATCTGGCACACTGACTTCTGTTGCATTGTTTGCCCACGGTGTGATGATTTGCGCTGGCAGAACATTATTTGTCATGCGAGCGCGTTTCATCGCTTCATCCAAATCAACGGCACCAAAACCATAGAAGGTATGGAAGTTCACGCCAGCCGCGTTTTTCTGCCAAGGTGAGATCGCTTCGTAGCTCACCAACTCGCCTTTATCATTGGTAAATTCAAGTTGAACACCCGGATGCTCGGCATCGGTAACGCGTGCGGTTTCTGCCAGCAACGCACGAACATCACGGGCAGATAGAGCGTGGTTGGTTGACATGATAGCGGCGATTGCACCAGAAGTGTTCGGCGCAGCCGATGATGTGCCGTTCATGGTGCTGGTGTAATTACAGTTCGGGTCAAGCTCTGTACCACCGTGTAGACCATTAATACCAAGGCCGTCACTGGTGTTTTGTCCTTCTTCACATCCCATCAGGTCAGTTGTGACCATCGCAGGGAAGTCTTGCCCGTATTCCCCTGCTGGCGCGGCAACCCACACGTTAGCGCCAATAGAAGAGTAACTTGCTCGGGTGCCATCTGCGCGTAGCGCGCTGGTGACAAGGTTGAAGTAGCTAGAGTTGTCGTAAGATTGCGCCGAGTTGTGCATCGGTAAACCTTGGTTTCCGCCTCCCGCGAAGAAATCGCTAGGAAGAACGAAGAATCGTCCAGTGTTGAAATAGCGGTAACCATTACCCGCAGACTTGACAAACAGTGCACCGCGGCCCCAAGCGTTCGTTTCGCTGACGTTCTGCATGACATCCATTTCAAGCTTGAACTGTGGGTCATTCTCATCAAACGCGATTGGGTTGATCGGACTAAAGCCATAGCTTTGGTTAAATACGCGTACATCTCGCGTCGCTGGGTCCATACCGTGAGAAATTAACCAACCTTCTAATGTTTGGTTTGCAAGCCAGTTAAAACCAACAAGCGAAGAGCGAGAAGCAACGCCGCGACCACCTTCACCATTGTTACCTACGGCACTAATCAAACCAGCAACGGCAGTACCGTGGCCGTTGGTGTCTACGGGATAACTGGATGGGAATAAAGAGTCTTCAACGAAGTTTCTGCTACCTGTGACTACGTTACCTGCAAGGTCTGGGTGATCGATCTGCACACCAGAATCAATGACCGCAACTTTAACGCCAATACCGGCAATGCCCATGGCTTGCGTAAGTTTGGTGTTTAAGTCATTACCTGCAACAGCAGGGTTTGCTGCGAATGCAGTTTGACCAGTGTTGTCGAGATGCCATTGTTCTGAATAGAGCGGATCAAACGCCGAGACGGCAGGTGCAAGGCCCACAGCCAACATAGCGGCAAATAGGCGAGTAAAGCGTGTTTCCATTTGTGACCTCATGTCTTTGTTTGGAATTTTTGTCCCTGTTCGATACTCCTTTAAACAGGAATGAATAAAACTAGCGGCAAAGAATGAGGACGCAAACTGTTTACAAATTGTTTACGTTGTTTTTTCGACGGACTGCGTAAATTGATGTTAACTCACTGAAGTAAAGGAAGGTTTTGGCTGATCTTGATCATTGTTAGATGTAAAAAAGCAGAAAGTTGGTAAGGACTTTCTGCTTTCTATCTCATCTGTTAGCTAGAGAGAGGTGATAGCTACTACAGTTACTATTTGGTGGAGGCTGGCTGAATGGTTGCCATCGGTTTGCGCGGTGCTGGCTTTTTCTTTGGTAGCACGCTATCGACAAACTTCTCCAAATACCACTTATTCAATTCGTTATCGCACCATTTTTTATTGAGTCCACGGCGGTTGAATTCTGCACCAATCGCTACTTTGGTTTGGTTCGTTGAGCGATTGTAATACAGCGTCTCACACAGTTGAGTATTGCTCATTTGTTGAGCGTACATGTTCACACTGCTGCTACGCATGCTCATTTGCGACGCTTGTTGATTACTACAAGCGGATAAAACAACAGGTGAAAGCAGGGCGAATATTAATTTTTTCTTCATGGAAGTATCTATTTACTCGTGGACGCCACTAAGACGTCGAGTGAATCTTAAATTGGTTCCTGCCCGCTTGTTTTGCGTCATATAACGCTTGGTCGGCCAAGAAGAACCATTGGTCCCACTCTTGTTTGATGGTTTGGGCTGATAACCGGTCGACCGCACCAAGCGAAATTGTGGCGTTTATTGGCTTAGAGTCAATGATTAATGGCGTATTTTCAATGACATGTCTCAAACGCTCTAGCGATTTCGCACAATCATATGGATCGTTCACCTCCACCAACAACACAAATTCTTCACCGCCCCAACGAATCAGCAGGTCACCTAAACGAGTAGATTCGTTGAAGATAGAGGCAATGTGCATCAACATTTGGTCGCCGATGTCGTGACCATAAGTGTCGTTAAAAGCTTTGAAATGGTCGACATCAAGAACCGCAAGCGCGAAGGTTCTATCTGGAGTGCGGCGGGCCATCTTCTCTAACCACACTTCTAAATAGCGGCGATTGTGAAGGCCAGTCAACAGATCTGTAGTACTTTCTTGCGTCAGTGCTTTATTGATCTTTTTGACTCGCAAAACATAACGGAAACCCACCACACCAATGGCTGCAATAGCGATAAAGTAGAACATTTCGCGGTAACGTTGCGAGCGCAACTCAGAGGCTTGAAGTGCGTTTTTCGTCTCAAGCAAATTCAACTCTTTTTGAGCCAATTTCGCTTCAAGGTCAAACTTAATGTTGATCATTTCTTCGCCGTGAATGTGCTCAGAAAATTCTTCTTCAAGTGCTCTCAACTGAGACAAATAGCGGAAGGCGGCTTCATAATTTTGCAGCACTTGGTTGGCGTTAACCAAAACCGACAACATATCGATACGCTGTTTTAGCTCAAGCTCATTGGTTGATTTGGTTTGTTCTAGGACGAGGAGAGCGGTTCGAATCGCTTTGTCGTATTGCTTGTCGGCGAGATACGCTTCGGCAAATGCTTCATGGCATGGCATCTTAATGATTTCGATGCCGTCTGGGTTAGGTAACTCAACACAGCGTTGTGCGAGCAGTAGGGCATCGTCTGTTTTACCGATGCTACTTAGCATTTGAGAAAAGTTGGACAATGAATGATGTTTAATGACATCCGACCCTGTTTGCATTGAGTGTCGAATCGCCTCATGGAAGTAGTATTCGGCCTTCTCACTGTCTCCTAAGCCAAGATGAACAATGCTTAAGTTGGCATAGATTACGCCAATAAAGAAACTGTTGTCGTACTCATATTCACTGCTCTCATATACATCGAGTGCTTGTTTTAGATAGTTGCTTGCGCGATTCCAATCGGAGGAGTCTAAATAGACAGTACCGATGTTGTTAAGCGTCATCGCAACTTGAATCTCAAACACTGTATTTTCGAGTAACTCGTAGGCGGTACGATAATGTTTTAATCCGTTGTGGATTTGGTTACGCGCAATTTCTAAATTTCCCATCCAGCGATAAGCGCGGCCTTGCAGCGCCAGATAGCCAATATCACGAGACTCCCCAATCACATCGTGGAGCAAAAGCTCTGCGTGCCAATCGTCATCCAACTCAATCATTCGAATCGCTTTGTTCAATTTTGCTTCTGCGACAACCCAAGGCATATTGTGTTTTCGACCAAATTCGATCAAATCTGGCATATCGTCAGGTAGGGGAACACCTTCATAGCGTTCTAAATAAATACGAGCAAAATAGTAGAGGGCGAGCGATTCGGGAGAAGCATCTTGCGGAACCGTGAGCACATTTTCTTTGATTGAGCGAGGCTTACCCATAGAACGGAAGTAGGTACTCAACATGGGTTGGCTTTCGGGCGAAATGTGTTCTTCGAGATAGATATGTTTATCTGTATTGGCGAAGACATAACCAGTCTGGAAGAAGAGTCCAATCACCGCTAATAGAGCGCAAGACAGCGTTTTAATCGGAAAGTGCATGAGCTTATTAATAAATTGTGATCTCGTTAAGTAGCAGTACTTGCTAAGTCTATCACTTCTTATCTATTAAGTGCTTATGGATTCCCCAAGAATAAGGGATTTTAAGGCGAGTATAATTGATTGATTTGATTTAATTTTTTGATTTATAAAGAAAAGTGCTTTTTATAAGTTGGGAAATAATTTTAATCGCAATATAAGGGAGCCGGAGGTTTTGACTGAGAAATAGCGATAATCGATGAAGATATTTCCATGTGAATTATGTGTGATGCAGCTCCCAAAAGTAATTCCGATCTCCAAAAGATGATTTTGGTGTCATAAATATTTAATGTTTGTATGGGTTGTTAAAAAAATGGATATTCGACATAGTGTCATTAAGCCAAAGTAAATTGGCTGTTCATAACAAACAGGAGATTATTTATGCATAACGAAATGATTCAACCGTCGCACTTCGGCATCATTGCTCGCACTTGTATCGCCTCAGTAGTAATGTTGGCGGGTGTTTTCGCTCTTATTTAGTGGAGTGATGTAAGCTAGATTACGTTTTAGAAAACAAAAGCAAAATTCAGGGAATTACCTTTAGGTGTAAACGGTATTCCCCTGAAAATCACTCAAAGTAACCCCTTCTTAGCTGAGTAAGCTAAAAACCAAAGCACTTACCGCAACAATACCTGTGATCAGAACAAAATAGGTAGAGAGCTTTCCACGATACTGCTTCATCGACTCAATCTTATGTACCGCCAACATCGGCATAATGAACAAGATCATTGCGATAACTGGCCCAGATAACGCTTCCATCATGCCTAAAATGCTTGGGTTCATGATTGCTGCAGCCCAAATTGACAAGAAAAGAACCACTACGCTAATACGATCAACACGTGTTTCAGACAAATTTGAGTGCTTTGTGATTAAGCCGTTCAAGCTTTCACGTGCGCCTAAGAAATGACCAAGGAAAGAAGAAGTGATCGCGACAAACGCCACCAAAGGACCAAGTGTTGCGATGAACGGGTTATCCGTTGCGTTTGCAAGGTAAGAGAGTACGGATACGTTTTGCGCTTTTGCCTGTGCAAGTTGCTCTGGCGAAAGTGCTAATACGCACGAGAAAACAAACAATAGTACGAATGCGATAAGCATGATGCTCGTGCGACGTAAAATCAGTTCGGCTTTTGCATCGGCATCATCGCCGTAGTGTCGGCGCTGAACATTGGCAAAGCTAGAGATCGCTGCTGCATGGCTAAACGAGAAAATCACAACAG
This sequence comes from Vibrio sp. Y20_XG_PY13, assembly GCF_024181925.1. Classification (NCBI taxonomy): domain Bacteria; kingdom Pseudomonadati; phylum Pseudomonadota; class Gammaproteobacteria; order Vibrionales; family Vibrionaceae; genus Vibrio; species Vibrio sp. Y20_XG_PY13. Next base: position 224,505 of record NZ_JAMZAL010000001.1, read on the forward strand.
GAACGGCTAACCACATTGTGCTCGCAAACGCACCCATGTCCGGTGTATCAAGCACGGGCATTGTCCAGTTTGGCATTAAGTAGAATGAGAGGAAAGCTAGAATCGCAACAAGCGGATACACCATAACGGCAAACGCGCGCAGCATCACTTTTTCGCCCGCCATCATAATGGCAATCAAAGCGAACACTAATACGCCCGAAAGTAGCTCGCGTGGTAAGGCTTCCATTCCCGCTTGGTTCACCATAAAGCTGTCTACAGTATTGGTGATGCCCACGCCGTAAATTAACAGGATAGGAAAAATCGATAGGAAATAAAGCAGAGAGATTGAACGTCCCGCTTTTGCGCCAAAGTGTTCTTCAACCACATCGGTAAAGTCGGCATTTTTGATCTTAGAAGACAATACAAAGCGCGCTAAACCTCGGTGGGCGAGGTAAGTCATTGGAAATGCCAAAAACGCCATTGCGACTAGTGGCCAAAATCCACCAATGCCCAAGTTGATTGGCAGAAACAAAATACCGGCACCAACGGCGGTCCCGAATAGGCTAAGTACCCAATGTGTGTCATGTTTTGACCAAGAGGTTGTTGTGTTTAATTCACTAGAATTTAACGTATTTCGAGATTCTTTCACTTAAGACTCGCCTTTATAAAAATAATAATGTGGCGGATGGTATCTGTTTTAGTGATTGTTATCACATCAACTATGTGGTGAATCGTGCTGATAAAAAGACAATTTTGTAAATTATCAAGCTATGAATATTTTTAAAAACTAGATTTATGCTCTGAATTTTAGTGTGTAAATTGAAGTTATTTACCAAATTTTCAATATTTTTTGGTTTTAGATTTTGTGATTAAAATGTATCCATGGTGGTATTTGCTATGGATGAGGGCAAGGAAAGTGTTCCGCTCCAACTGTTTGAGTTGACAGCAAAAGTTGGGTTTAACGAAGGATTCCTCTATATTGCCGCAAACAAAGGAGTTTAGGAGTAGAGTTGAGATGGACATTTTGTCTGCGCGTAAAGAAGATTTAGCCGCTGTTTATGCTTTAGAAAACAAGTTGTTTGGAGAACATTCGTATCCTCAGTTTTTTATACGACAAGCGTACGATTGTTGGGGTGAAAGCTTGTTAGTTGCAAAGGAAGGAGAAGCAGTTGCTGGTTATGTGCTTTTAACCACCAGCAATGTCGCGAAGCACTATTGGATAATGTCGTTAGCCGTAAATTCGGAATTTCGCGGTCGAGGAATTGCGAGATCATTAGTTGAAAGGGTGATGGCACCTCTGGCCGAAGGTTCTAGTGTTAAACTGACGGTTGATCCTCTCAACCAACCTGCATTGTCTCTCTATCAATCTATGGGTTTTACCGTACTAGAAGAAGAAGAAGCGAATTACTTCGGTGATGAAGAATCCCGCTTGGTGATGGAATTCGTAAAGTAGGCCTGCACAGAAATGAGTCTAATCTGCACTTAAAATGTGCGGACTTAAAAATGTGCCGTTCATCATTTTTCATAATACCTTGTAATTAAAGCATTTTCATTATTGGCACTTTGTTTGCTATTTGTAGAATGTTCATCGTTAACTCGATGACCGCTCTCCAGAGCAGGCGGAGATGCGGGTTAGGGTATTACTTTTTAAAAATGTACTTACAGCGTTAAAGGCATTGCAGCCTCTCCAGTTTGGAGAGGCTTTTTTTTGCTCGCATGGTTGGGTTTGTAAGTCGTGTTGGTCAATAGCAGGAGGCGTAATGTCGCAAGGATGCAGAAAAACGACCTGTCCTTATTGCGGGGTAGGGTGTGGGGTTGAAGTAAACTCAAAAGGAATTGTTGGGGACGATAACCATCCTGCGAACGCGGGAGCCTTATGTGTGAAAGGTGTTGCGTTGGCTGAAAGCTTAAACATGCCATCACGCCTTTTGTATCCGAAGCTTGTCACCAAAGAGCGGCCACAAGGTAAAGAAATTCACTGGTCGCAAGCCACAAACATGATTGCTGAAAAGATCCATCAAGCTAAAGCGGAGTTTGGGCCTGATTCCGTCGCGATGTATGTGTCAGGTCAGTTATTAACGGAAGACTATTACGTTGCTAACAAGCTGATGAAAGGGTACGTCGGCGGCGCTAATATCGATACGAACTCGCGTTTGTGTATGTCATCGGCAGTTGCCGCACACATTCGCGCTTTTGGTGAGGATGTTGTGTCGGTCAATTATGACGACATTGATAGCACGGAATTACTGATTATCTGCGGAGCGAATACAGCATGGACGCACCCGGTGTTATTTCGTCGAATTCAACAAGCGAGAGAGAGAAATCCAAGTCTCAAGTTAGTGGTGATCGATCCACGAGAAACTGTTACGGCGCAGCAAGCCGATTTACATTTAGCGATAAAAAACGATGGGGATGTGTCTCTTTTTAATGGGCTGCTCAAGTTTCTTATCGAAAAGCAATGCATTGACTCTCAGTACATAAATTCCTATACCAGCGGGTTTGATGCGCTTGCAAAAGAAGTAACTCAACAACGTTACGATGTCACTAATTTAGCAACTGATGTAGGCGTTTCACAAGACAAACTTACAACGTTTTTCCAATGGTTTGCCCACAGCCCGACTGCGATTACGCTTTTTTGCCAAGGGGTTAACCAAGCCGAAAATGGTGTCGATAAAGGCAATGCGATCATCAATGCGCATTTAGCAACGGGTAAAATTGGCAGGGTGGGCTGTGGCCCGTTTTCCATTACCGGGCAACCTAATGCAATGGGCGGGCGAGAAGTTGGCGGTTTAGCTAATCAATTAGCGGTGCACCGAGGGTTTGATGGCGAATCCATTCAACAAGTACAAGCGTTTTGGGAGTCACCAGAAATCGCTACAAAACCGGGGCTAAAAGCGGTTGAACTGTTTGAAGCGGTTGAGCTTGGTGAGATTAAAGTTCTGTGGATCATGGCGACCAACCCCGTTGTCTCTTTGCCAGACAATCAGCTTGTTAAGAGGGCGCTAGAACGCTGTCCGTTTGTGATTGTCTCGGATATTACCGTAGAGTCGGATGTTGCGCGTTATGCCGACTTGTTGCTTCCGGCGGCTGGATGGGGTGAAAAACAGGGGATGGTGACGAATTCTGAACGTAGGATTTCAAGACAGCGTCGGTTCCAAAACCCTCCCGGTGAGGCAAAATCGGACTGGTGGGCAGTGAGCCAAGTCGGGCAAGCATTATGCACCTTAGAAGAGACAAAGAATGGTTTTGATTTTGACTCTGAACACGAGGTGTTTTGCGAGTACGCTGCCATGACAGGCATGAATAAAAAGTCGCCTTTAAAGCTAGATCTGTCTCAATACGCCAATTTGAATGAGCAAGAGTACGAAGAGTGGCGGCCAACCCAATGGGGTGGCGAGCGACCGTTTTCCGATGGCGTGTATTCTCACCCAGATGGTAAAGCGCGGTTTGTAGTAACTTGCGAATCGCCACAGCGTTTAGCCAGAACGAAAGGCTGGTGGCTCAATACGGGTAGACAACGAGATCAATGGCACACCATGACACGTACAGGCCATATTGCACACCTTGCCGCCTCTGAGTTAGAACCAACCGTGTACATGAACACACTCTCTGCCACTCAAAATCGTTTAAAAGCAGGACAACTCACCAAGCTGTTCCAGCCTACTTCAAACACCAGTATTTATGCCAAAGTTGCCATTGATGAAGGTTTAGGTTTTCAGGAGCTGTTTATGTCAATGCACTGGGCGGGTCGATATGGCGGTGAAAGCAGTGTTAACGCGATAGTAAACAGCGCAAAAGACCCTATTTCTGGGCAACCTGCGTTTAAGTCGTCTTATGTTGAAGTGAAAGACGCAGCGGTAAAAACCTACGGTATGTTCATCGGGACACAGTTTGATTCCAGCAAGTTTCTCTACAGCGCATTTCAAGCAGAAAGTAATTTGGGCATCTGGCGCTTTGCGCACGATAAACGACCAAAAAAGCAGAGTTTTTGTCGAACGGAAAAGAGCCGCAGAATTGCGATAGATATTGCCCAAGGTTGGCTAGCGGTGGATTACGACCTTGTTGGAGACGTTCGTATCATTCGTTCGGTTTTGGTGGTGTCTCGCGAACCGATTCAAACCGACTACACCAACTTTACCGGCTTGATTGGCAAGCCGATGGAGCTATCGCAACTGCTTACCATCACTCAATCGCAAAGCAGCGCCAAACTGATCTGTAGTTGTTTCCGCGTCACTGATAAACAAATACATGACGCGATGGAGAAACAAGACTGCACGTCAGTGACCCAACTTCAAAACAAACTCAAATGCGGTACTAACTGTGGCTCGTGCGTTTCTCAAATCAAACAGATGGTCGACAGTCATCAGCATCAAAAGGGCAAACAGCAAGCGAGCCAGCAAAGTCTGGCTATTCAAATAAAGTAAGTCACAAAGAGGATAAGCACATGGAAGCGCCTTATCAAAAGTCTTGGTTTAAGAAAGGACAAGCGGATCAGAATCAAGTACGTTCGTCTCGCTTTTCTAGGCATGACCAAGCAAGCAAACTGAACAAGCTTTTAGAAGACCAATCCGTAGATCTCGACGCGAACCACAAAGGTTTTGTGTGGATTGTCGGAGCAGGGCCGCACGATCCTGACTTGTTAACAGTAAAGGCAGTGAAAGCGATTATGTCGGCAGAGGTGTTGTTATACGACCGTTTGGTTAACAAAGATATTTTGGAGTTGGCTTCGCCACAAGCCGATTGGATTTACGTGGGCAAACGATGCGGACAACCTAGTATAGGTCAGGAAGAAATCTGTGACTTGATGGTATCGCTCGCTCAACAAGGAAAGCGAGTTGTGCGCTTAAAAGGGGGAGATCCTTTTGTATTTGGCCGTGGAGGCGAAGAGGCGTTAGCTCTAGTCAAACATGCGATTCCGTATGAAGTCATCCCCGGTATTACTGCAGCGATTGGTTGTTCCGCAAATAGCTTGATTCCGCTGACTCATCGTGGTGTTGCTCGCAGCGTTACCTTTGTAACAGGGCAAGTGGTCACGGGCGCATTTGATGCTTGGAGCCAACTGATGCAAAGCGGCCAAACATTGGTGTTCTACATGGGATTAGAAAAATCGACAGATATACAAACCGGTTTAATTGGTGCTGGTTTGAACCAAGATTTCCCTGTCGCGATTATCACTCATGGCTGCAGCCCTCAACAACAAGTTCATGTTACCCAACTCAATCAGCTCAATGAGTTATCGATTACACTCAAAGGCATCAGCCCAGCATTGATTGTGATGGGAGAAGTTGTCAAACTGCGCGAACAACTAATAGAAACCGTACAGTCGGTGACGGAATACGAGGGAATATGAGCAGCATTTTGGAATGTATCAGAACAGTCGGTCGTGGCGAGCGTGGTAGAAAACCACTGAACTTTGACCAAGCGTTTCGAGTTATGGATGAATACCTAAACGGTGAGTGCGGCGATGATCAGATGGCGATGTTATTGATGCTGATCCGCGTACAAAACGAGACTCAACAAGAAATCGCTGGCTTTGTGAAAGCATTCCAATCGCGCATGCCTGCCATTGGCGCAGACATTGACTGGCCATGTTACGCAGGCAAACGTGAGGCGGCAGGTCAGCCTTGGCACCTGTTGGCAGCGAAAATCCTTGCTGACAACGGTCATAAAGTATTGATGCACGGTTATCACGACCGCCAATCTGGTCGTTTACACGCCGAAGATTACCTTGATAAGTTTGCGATCAAGAAAGCGGAATCAGCAGAAGACGCAAAGCGTGTGTTAGAAACACAAAACATCGTGTATCTACCGCTGAGTGTGTTTGCGCCGCAAGCAGAAACCATGATTGGTTGGAAGAATCGTTATGGTCTTAGAACGCCGATTAATACCGTGGTTCGAGCACTGAACCCGGGGCAGGCGACAGTCGGTATTCGTGGTAGCTTCCATCCTGGTTTTCAGCAGCTCCATGCTGAAGTCGAGTACGAAATTGGCCAAACGGCGCATGCTGTGGTGTCGTTTAAAGGCCAGTCGGGTGAGTCAGAATACAACCCGAAAGTAAGCCAGACAGTATGGCTTAGTCAACCCAGTGGCGTGACATCTCACTACTGGACAGAGCAAATGCTGTCAGAGGTGCCAATGCCTACGGTTTGTCCATTTGGTACAGAAGAAACCGACATGAATCAAATGGCGAACACGGTGTTAGCTACCATGACGGTTGTCTTGTTTGCTGAAATGCATGACAGAGAACAAGCTTTTGAACGTGCATTTTCGTACTGGGCGTCGTATTGCGCAGCGAACTGATTGCATGACTGCCTAACGATACAAAGTTGTTGGATCGGAATCCTTTATCTATTGTTTGTGTATGCTCGTCAGTGATGAATTTATCACCACAAGTCTCTCTTTGCTGGTTAGCATAAACATCACCATTGCGGTGATGGGTTTACTTTTCGATAAGAAACGAGGACATGGATAATGCTAAAGCACACGACGTCAAGTGAAAAGGCGGCTCACCCCATCCCGCAAGAGGCCTTCGATTGGTACGACGAATACGCGCACGGAAAGATCTCGCGCCGAGAATTTCTTAATCGGCTTGGTGGCCTTGCGGTGCTAGGGTTTAGCATGACCGCACTGGTTGACGCGCTGACACCAAATTACGCGCTTGCCGAGCAAGTCTCCTTCAATGATCCTGAAATCAAAGCCACGTACGAAACCTTTTCGTCGCCGAATGGGCATGGTGAAGGGCGTGGTTACTTGGTGATGCCTCAGAAAAAGACCATCAAATCACCAACGGTTTTGGTGATTCATGAAAACCGTGGCCTCAACCCCTACATCAAAGACGTCGCTAGACGACTAGCGAAAGATGGTTTTATCGCCTTTGCTCCCGATGCTCTCTACCCGTTAGGTGGGTATCCGGGAAATGATGATGAAGGGCGAGCAATGCAAAAAGAGATGGACAGAGCCAAGATTGAGCAAGACTTTATAGCGGCCGCTAAATTTATCAAACAGCACGAACATGGAAACGGCAAGCTTGGCGCGGTTGGTTTCTGTTTTGGTGGTTATGTCGTCAATATGCTGGCAGCAGTTATGTCAAATGAGCTCGATGCAGGCGTACCTTTTTATGGAACACCCGCTGCAGAAGAGATTCAAAAACAAGTGAAAGGCCCATTAATGTTGCATTTCGCAGGGTTGGATAAACGTGTGAATGACACTTGGCCTTCGTACGAGCAGCAGTTGATTGCTTCAGGTGCGAAGTACCAAGCTTTGATGTATGAAAACGTCAATCATGGTTTCCACAACGACTCAACCGCACGTTACGCACCCGAGGAAGCGGCTCTTGCTTGGGAACGTACCTTAGCTTTCTTCAAAGAACATCTCATCGCCAGTTAATCGGAGTTGGCACATTCCTTGTTTTATCTCCTTTAGTGAGTGAGATATTAACAAGGAATGTGCATGACTCAATCAACGTCAAAAACACCCATTATCGTCTGCTGTGACAGCCTTCAAGAGCAAGCTCGATTGTCCGGCTTATTGAGCAAAGATTACGACAACATCATCGGTAGCCAATTGGCACAACTAGAAGCGTTAATGCAACGAGAACCGTCAGCAAGCGTTGTGGTTGGATGGCAGCAACCAACCGCGGAACTGCGTTTGATCGTCGATTTCTGCCGACAAAAATCGGCACCACTTCTTATCGTCTTAAAGCAATTATCATCGAATGATATCAATCGGTTATCAAGCCAAATGGATTATGTGTTGATGCCTCATGATACTGAGTTTGCTCTTCAACCTTGGATTGACCACGCAACTTTGGTACGTGAGCGGTTCGAGAGAATGAATTCAGAAATTGAATCGCTGACGAACAAGATTGAAGAGCGAAAGCTGGTGGAAAAAGCCAAAGGCTTATTGATGAAAGTGCACAATGTAGATGAGGAACACGCGTACAAAGCAATGCGAAACTCTGCAATGCAATCGAGTCAAACGCTTACTCAAGTTGCGAAGAACCTGATTACGGCATTGCAGTTAATGGATTAACTTCTCTACTACTTTGGAGTTATGGTGAAAATTCTACCGTGGTGCGTGTTGCACTAACAGTAAGCAAATACAATTGTTTGGTAACTAGGGTTAACTCTAATTTGCTGTATTTAAAGTAAAAAATTAGTTGGCACAGTAATTGGATTAGTTAGAACGGGTTTATTGTTGAATCGCTTATCTCAATTATCAATGGCGGTAATTGCAGACTTAGCAACGGCGCTACTGCTCTTCGGAGTAGTAGCGCTTTTTTTATGGGAGCAATCCAATGAAATGGAGTTCGATGCTGAAAGTGTCAGCAATTTCGTTATCGGTAATCACCACGGTTAGCGCAAAGGCAGGGTTGAGTGAGCCAGAAATTGAAGACCTGAAGTTTGGTTTTATTAAGTTAACCGATATGGCGCCGCTAGCGGTTGCCTACGAGCAAGGCTTTTTTGAAGACGAAGGGTTATACGTCACGCTCGAAGCGCAAGCAAACTGGAAAGTGCTGTTGGACCGCGTTATCGATGGTGAACTCGATGGCGCGCATATGCTGGCAGGGCAACCGTTGGGCGCAACGATTGGTGTCGGCACAAAAGCAGAAGTGATTACCGCGTTCAGTATGGATTTGAACGGCAACGCAATCACGGTTTCCAATGATACTTGGGAACAGATGAAGCAGTACATTCCAAAACAACCAGATGGCAAACCTGTTCACCCAATCAAAGCAGATGCACTGAAGCCTGTGGTCGACAGCTATCTGGATAAAGGCAAACCGTTCAATATGGGCATGGTGTTTCCTGTTTCTACTCACAATTACGAGTTGCGTTATTGGCTAGCGGCTGGTGGGATTCATCCCGGTTTTTACGCCCCAGATTCTGGTGACAACAGTGGTCAGTTGGATGCTGATGTTCTTTTGAGTGTTACACCGCCACCACAAATGCCAGCCACAATGGAAGCGGGCACAATCAAAGGGTACTGCGTCGGCGAACCATGGAACCAGCAAGCCGTATTCAAAGGCATTGGTACGCCAGTCGTGACCGATTACGAAATCTGGAAGAACAACCCAGAGAAAGTGTTTGGTGTGTCCAAAGCATGGGCAGAAAAGAACCCCAACACGCACATTCGTGTCGTGAAAGCCCTGATTCGAGCTGCGCATTGGTTGGATGAAAACAACAATGCCAACCGCCAAAAAGCGGTGAAGATGTTGGCGAAAAGCGATTATGTGGGAGCCGATGCCGATGTTATCGCCAACTCAATGACAGGCACGTTTGAATACGAGAAAGGCGACAAACGAGATGTACCAGACTTCAACGTGTTCTTCCGTCATAACGCCACGTACCCGTACTACAGCGATGCGATTTGGTATCTGACCCAAATGCGCCGCTGGGGACAAATCTCAAGCGAGAAATCCGATGATTGGTACATGGATGTGGCGAAAGAGGTTTACCGTCCAGATATCTACCAACAAGCAGCTCAAGCGTTAATTGAAGATGGTGTGTTGAGCAAAAAAGACTTCCCAGATTTCAGTGCTGAAGACGGTTTCCGTGCGCCACAAACACACTTTATCGACAACATCGTTTATGACGGTCGTGAGCCAAATAGATATCTAGAGAAGTTCTCTATCGGGCTTAAAGGAAAAGACAAGGTTTAACCATAGCGATAAACGCCACAGGCAAGGGGATTCGCTTGTGGCAACAAGGATGTAAATATCTTAGGAGTGAGTATGTCTAGTAACGTCATTTCCCTTTTTCCTGCTAAGCAGGTAGTGAACCGAAGTCGGTTGGTGCTTTTACCCGTCATTGGTTTGCTGATCTTTTTGGCAATGTGGCACTTAGCAGCGAGAGAAGTACAAACTTCATTAGGTACGCTACCGGGGCCAGTGCAAACTTTTCAGCAGTTCAACAACCTTGTCGATGACCATTGGCAAGAGCGAGAAAAGGAACAAGCGTTTATCGAGCGTCAGGAAAAACGTAATGCTGCGAAGTTAGCCAAGAATCCAGATGCGGAAGTGAAGATTCGTCCTTACACAGGTAAACCGACGTTCTTCGATCAAATCGTAACAAGCTTAGTGACTGTGACTGCGGGCTTTCTGTTGGCGACAGTTATCGCGATTCCACTTGGCATCGTGCTTGGTCTTAATCAAGGGCTGTATCAAGCGTTCAACCCAATCATTCAATTGCTCAAGCCTGTATCACCTTTGGCGTGGCTGCCTATCGTAACCATGGTGGTGAGTGCCACTTATGTGAGTGATGACCCGATGTTTGCAAAGTCGTTCATTAACTCTCTGATCACAGTGGCGCTGTGTAGCTTATGGCCGACGCTGATTAACACTGCTGTGGGCGTGACGAGCGTTGATAAAGACTTAATCAACGTGAGCAAAGTGCTTCAACTTTCGTGGTGGCAGCACATTCGCACCATCGTTTTACCTTCTGCCATTCCAATGATCTTCACCGGTTTACGTCTTTCTTTAGGTATCGCTTGGATGGTGTTGATTGCGGCAGAAATGCTCGCTCAGAACCCAGGGTTAGGCAAGTTCGTTTGGGATGAATTCCAGAACGGCAGCTCGGCATCATTGGGTCGCATCATGGTGGCGGTCATCACTATCGGCTTTATTGGTTTGATGCTCGATAGAGGCATGCTGCAACTTCAAAAGTGGTTGTCTTGGAATAAACAACAAGCGTTGAGATAAGGGAAAAGATCATGGAAAAAGCATTATTAGATCTAACGCGTTTAGGGATGCGATTCCCAACGCCAGATGGCGAATTCATCGCGCTTAAGAACGTCGATTTACAAATCAATAAAGGTGAGTTTGTATCCCTGATTGGTCACTCTGGCTGTGGTAAATCAACTGTATTGAACTTAGTCGCAGGGCTGTACATGCCAACAGACGGCGGCGTGATAGTCGATGGGCGAGAGGTGGCAGGGCCGGGACCCGACCGCGCGGTGGTGTTCCAAAACCATTCATTATTGCCTTGGTTAACCGTGTATCAAAACGTTGAGCTCGCAGTAAAACAAATTGCCGGCAAAAAGGGCAAAGCGTGGATTCAGGAGCAAGTGAATCACTATTTGGAGTTGATTCAAATGCAGCATGCCGCGCACAAAAAGCCGGATGAAATCTCGGGTGGTATGAAGCAGCGAGTCGGCATTGCGAGAGCACTGGCACTTCAACCGAAGGTTTTGCTAATGGATGAGCCATTTGGCGCGTTGGATGCGTTAACTCGTGCGCATTTACAGGATGCACTGATGAAGATTCAAGCCGAGCTGAACAACACCGTCATCATGATCACCCATGACGTGGATGAAGCGGTGCTGCTATCCGACAAAATCGTGATGATGACCAACGGACCGGCTGCAACTATTGGTGAAGTGTTAGAAGTGAATCTACCTCGCCCTCGTGAGCGTGTTGCACTGGCAGATGATGCGCAGTATCAGAAGTGTCGACAAGCGGTGTTGAAGTTCCTTTACGAGAAGCAATCTAAAACCGAGATTCCAGCTTCGAAAGAAGACAAACCCAAAACCGCAGCGCAAACGGCATAAGGAGGCAGCGATGAACAGTCCTTTAACGATCCCAGTAAAGAACGCATTGAGCCACATCGTTGTGGTAGGCAACGGTATGGTCGGGCAACACCTCGTCGAGCAATTAGTGCAGAAAAATGCGCATTTGGAGCACCGAATTACCGTGATTGGTGCAGAGCGTTTTATCGCGTATGACCGTGTACAGTTGTCCTCTTTGTTCGCGGGTAAGTCTCATGATGATTTAATGCTGAGTAACCAAGAATGGTACGACATGCATGGCATCCAACTGGTACTTGGCAGTCAAGTAACAGGCATCGACAGAGAGCAAAAGCGCATTCTGCTTGATGGTGAAGATGTGCTGGGTTACGACCAACTCGTGCTCGCGACCGGTTCGTACCCGTTTGTGCCGCCAATTGAAGGTAAAGACCGCGATAACGTGTTTGTCTACCGCACGCTTGATGACCTTTCACAAATCAAGAAGGCATGTGAAGGCGCAAGAACAGGCGCAGTGATTGGTGGTGGCTTGTTGGGTTTAGAAGCGGCAAACGCACTCAAACTATTGGGGTTAGAAACTCACGTTATTGAATTTGCACCCCGCCTGATGCCCGTACAGTTAGACGATGGTGCCGGCTTAGTGCTGAAAGAGAAGATTGAAGCGCTAGGGCTAACCGTTCACACCTCAACGGGTACGGAACGAATCTGCGATGGTGAAACGGCTAAGCATCGCATGGTGTTTAAAGACAAAGATCCTCTCGAAGTGGATGTGATTGTCTTTTCCGCAGGGATTCGCCCCCAAGATGAGTTGGCAAGGCTGGCTGAGCTAGAAGTAGGCGAGCGAGGCGGTATTGTGATTAATAACCAATGCCAAACCAGCGATGAGAACATATACGCGATTGGCGAATGTGCCCTTTGGGAGCAGAAGATCTTTGGTTTGGTCGCTCCCGGTTACACCATGGCGAGAACCACCGCCGATGTCTTGACTGGAATGCCGAGCGAAGGTTTTAAAGGTGCAGACATGAGCACCAAACTCAAACTACTTGGGGTGGATGTGGTGTCTATCGGTGATGCACAAATGCAAACCGAAGGCGCACAGGAAATGGTCTTGCAAGATGCGGTCGCAGGCATCTACAAAAAGCTGGTGGTTGATGCGAGTGGCACTCAATTGCTTGGTGCGATTCTCGTTGGTGACAACAGCGATTACGATGCGCTCTTACACTGTTATTTGAACAAAACGGTCCTGCCAGACCACGCGGCGAACCTGCTGTTTGATACTGGAATGCTTGATGGAGAGATGCCAGACAGCGCCATTATCTGTTCTTGTCACAACGTCACAAAAGGCGACTTAGTTGCCGAGATTCAAGCTGGCACTACCAACCTGACGGACCTTAAAGCCAACACCAAAGCCGGCACGGGCTGTGGTGGCTGTAGCAATATGGTGAAGTCGGTATTGGATACTCAACTGGCAGCCATGGGGGTAGAGGTTAACAACCACCTTTGTGAGCACTTTGAGCTCAGTCGGCAAGAGATGTTCCATATTTGCCAAGTGGAACAGATCAAAGACTTCGACACCTTAATTGCACTGCATGGCAAAGGGCATGGGTGTGATATCTGTAAGCCGACAGCGGCATCTGTGTTTGCTTCTTTGTGGAATGAACACATCATGGAGCCTAAGCATCAGTCTCTACAAGATTCTAACGATGCCTTTATGGCAAACCTACAAAAAGATGGCTCTTATTCGATTGTGCCTCGTGTCCCTGGTGGCGAAATTACACCAGACAAACTCATTGTGATCGGCGAAGTTGCTCAGCAATATGATCTGTACACCAAGATCACTGGCGGTCAGCGAGTGGATTTATTTGGTGCGCAGTTAGAGCAACTTCCTGAAATCTGGCAAACCTTAATTGATGCTGGTTTTGAAACAGGGCACGCCTACGGCAAATCGGTGCGCACCGTGAAATCTTGCGTCGGCTCTACTTGGTGCCGCTATGGTGTTGATGACTCGGTCGGATTAGCCATTGATTTAGAGAACCGCTACAAAGGATTGCGAGCGCCCCATAAGCTTAAGTTTGCCGTATCGGGTTGTACTCGCGAGTGTGCAGAAGCGCAAAGTAAAGACATTGGGGTGATCGCCACCGAAAACGGCTGGAATCTATACGTTTGTGGTAATGGCGGGATGAGACCACGACACGCTGATTTGTTTGCATCCGACCTATCCAAATCAGAGTTGATCACCATGATCGACCGGGTTTTGATGTTCTACGTCAGCACCGCTGATCGCTTACAGCGCACGTCAGTGTGGATGGAGAACATGGAAGGGGGCTTAGACTACCTTAAACAAGTGATTTTGGATGACTCTCTCAACCTATGTGACTCATTGGATGAGCAAATGGCACGAGTCGTAGATACCTATCAATGTGAGTGGAAGAGTACGTTGGATAATCCTCAAAAATTGCAACGCTTCCGTCCTTTCTTGAACAGCACGTCGGGTAGCAAAGTCTTACCGTACCAGCGTGTGCGCGGTCAGCGTATTCCCGTGAAACAGGAGGTGTAAATGGCAGCTTTAACCAAAGTGAAATTGTGTCAGCTTGATGACCTAATGCCGTTCATCGGTGCCACGGTGTTGATTGAAGGCGAGCATGTCGCGCTATTCTACATTCCTGATAGCGGTGTTTACGCCGTTCAAGATTGGGACCCAATTGGTAAGGCTTATGTGATGAGTCGAGGGATTGTCGGTGATATCGACGGTGAGATTTGTGTTGCATCACCGCTATACAAACAACACTTCAGTTTAAAGAGTGGGCAATGTTTGGAAGATGATGCGCACTGTCTAAAAACGTGGCAAGTAACGGTAGACGATAATCAGGTTTGTTACTTAGTCGAAGAATGATCCTCGAAATTAGTTTGCTCGATATGAGTGAATTCTTAGCGTAAGAGACAAGCGAATAAAGCTCCAGAGACAGCACAGTATGGCTCTGGAGCTTTTTACTATTTGGAAGGATTCACTTGCAGTTCGGTATAGCCGGTCGAGTTGTCCATCGCTCTGGTAAACTCAAGTTCTGAGTAAGAATGGATGATCAACTCTGCGGTGGTATCTATAACCGTGCCTTCCATTAAATGTCCACCCCAGACTCGTCCTTCACGATCAGACACCGAGATATGAACGTGTTGATGTTCAGGCGTCAGGGTTCCCATCACAGAGACGATTTCAAATGGCTCTTTTTTGGTTAACGTACTCTCTGCACCTGCCAAACGAAGGTTGAGGTCAGAGATACAGCCAACGCATGAGGCAATCGAGCCTGCTTTGATACCGTGCTGCTCGACCAATTTCGCAAGGCTCAGTTTTAAGTCCATGCCTTTGGTAAGACGTACTGCTATCACTTCAATCGACATGTTACTTCCTAATCAAAACCAGCAAGCAGGAAAGGGCCGTATCTAAGTCGGCATAACGTTTGGCTTTGCCAAGTACGCGCATGCCTTGCATGTTGTTGAGAACGAAACGAGCGAGTTCTTCTGGTTTCAGCGTTTTCGGCACTAAGGTTTCTTTTTGTGCGTTTTTCAAGGCATCGGTAATGATGTCGATTAAATGATCAAATAAAAAATGCCCTTTTCTCAGTACATCATCGTCTTCGCCGGCGTGCTCTATCAACGCATTTTGAATAAAACACCCACAACTTCGCTTGCGTTGCAGGTCCGCAAAGGACTTAAGGAAAGACTCAAGTTCCGGCAGGGATGCGCCGTCTTTCTCTAAATCGGTGAGTGAGGGCAACGAGACTTTTTTTAGATAAGCATCCAGTGCTTCGTAGTAAAGCTGCTGCTTATCACCATAGGTGTTGTAAAGGCTAAAGCGGTTGATATTCAACTCGTCAGTGAGATCAGAAATGGATGTATTAGCAAAACCTTTGCGCCAAAAAACGTCCATAGCGACTAAGAGTTTTTCTTCTCGATCGAAGTTGGCTTTTCTTGCCATATGCGTACCTACCTGAGCGGTTTTTCTCAAACCACTCCTAAACTTATTGAACAACTTTTTGGAAATGAAGTTCTTGACTGATCGTTTATAAACTGGCTACAGTATATCCTAACCAATCGGTTAGAAAAAGAAAAAGGATACAAAATGAAGCTCTATGAAACAGCAATGACTCCAAGTTGTAAGCGAGTTAGCATTTTTTTAAAGGAAATTGGTGGAGAGGTTGAGCGTGTCGCGTTGAACGTGCGTGAGGGCGATAATTTGTCTGAATCTTTCAAGCAAAAAAGCGTGAATGGCAAAGTGCCATTACTGGAGCTAGACGATGGCACAACGATCTGTGAAAGCGTGGCTATTTGCCGCTATCTCGATGAAGCGTTTGAAAATGACTTAGCTCTGTTTGGCGCAAATCAATTAGAACGAGCACAGGTGGAAATGTGGCACCGTGTCGTCGAGTTCCAAGGCCTTTATGCGGCATTCCAAGCGTTTCGTAACATTACGGCGATCTACCAAGATCGTGAAAACTGTGTGGCAGCGTGGGGTGAAGAATCCAAGTCTCGCGTCCTCGAGTTTTTGCCAACATTAGATAAACGTTTGTCAGAGAGTGAATACATTGCGACAGACCAGTTTTCCGTTGTCGATATTACCGGTTATATTTTCATTGGTTTTGCGGTGAATGGTTTGAGTATTGAAGTCTTCGAGAAGTACCCAAACATCGCTCGCTGGTTTGAACAAGTGTCTACCCGAGACGCATTCCAAAGCTAATTTTTTCGCAGCGAGCGTTTTCTCTCTCGCTGCGTATTGAACGCCAATGACAAAAAGGTATTCAAATACTTCAAGTTTTCTCTTCTTTTTTTACTCATCTCCTATAATTATTTTTATATACAACAACCTCAATAGGCTTCAATGCGTTTTAGAGCAGAGTGCTCTTAGTCTGTAGACGTTCTTTTCATTTAGAGATGTCTGGCAAGAGACAAGGAGAGGTTATGAATCTTCAAATCAAAACCATCAACAACGTACTGTTTGCTTCGCTCGTTGTTTCTATTTTTGGTTTAGTTGCGATGTACCTGAACTATACGCAGCAAAGTGATCAAATAGAACAATTGCGCGGGCAGCTTATCGAAAAAGAAAATCAGATAGTCATTTCAAACGAAGCATTGTCTTACACCCGTTATCAGCATCAACTATTAGCCGAAGACTACAGTCGTTTTAGAGATGAGCAGTCAATAAATAGAGTACTTCGTTAGTCGCTACAAGCGTTGAGGAGAGAGATGAAACCAATCTTATTGGTCGACGATAGCAAAACGGTATTGCTTTACATGACCTCCGCATTGCAAAAGCAAGGGTACGAAGTCGTCGCGGTGGAGGACGGTGAGTCTGCAATTGAAGTCCTGACGCACCGAAAAGATATTCAGTTTGTTCTCAGTGACCTGATGATGCCTGGGCTCAGTGGTATTGATTTGTGTCGTCTACTCAAATCTGCGGCGTTTGAGCGGTATATCTTTTTTGTCCTGCTTTCTTCACGCAATGATCAGGGCTCGATTGTCAAAGGCATTGACGCTGGCGCGGATGATTTCGTAGATAAAAAAACATCGGTAGAAGAGCTTCAAGCACGCATACGAGCAGGGTTTCGTACTCTCGATTTGCACAATATGTTACTCGCGAGAAATCAAGAATTAGACGTCGCTTACCAAACGATTCGACAAGATCTAGAATCTGCTGGTGATCTCATGAGGCAGCTTTTACCGATAGAGCAGCAAATCGGAGTGACAAAATTAAGTTATTCCTATCTTCCTTGTTCTCAGCTTGGTGGGGATATGCTCGGTTATACTGCGCTTGATGAGCAGCATGTGGCGTTTTATGTATTCGATGTTTCTGGGCACGGTATCTCGTCTGCTCTGATGTCGTTTTCCATTCAAAAAACGTTATCTCGAAGCTGTGGACCGGAGTCGGTAACGACAGATCTTGTCGAGGGCGAATATGTTGTTTCGGAGCCGAATGTGGTGGTGGAGAGGCTCAACCTTCGATATCAACAAACGCCTGACAGCCAATTGTACTTCACAATCGTTTACGCAGTTTTGAATACTCAAACAGGCAAACTGAGGTACTGTACCGCCGGTCACCCTAAGTTCTTATGGCGACATCAATCAGAAGCAACCATTGATATGGTTGGTGATGAGAATTTTATAGTAGGCGCGTTAGCACCAATGCAATACAAGAGCGGGGAAATTACGTTAGAACCAAACGACTCGATTTGGTGTTTTTCTGATGGCGTGGTTGAAGCGCGGTACGACAATGAGCTTTTCTCTGTAAATCGTTTAATCGCGAACGTACAGAGCGTTTCTGGACTTCCATTTGAAGCACAGGTTTCTTCTGTCGTCGAAAGCATTAAACGTTGGCAAGTGAAGGAAGAGCTAGACGACGATTTGACGCTTTTACAACTTCAATGGTCTGGTCCAAACACGTCGACATGTGAGGGTGAGGATGACTGATTACGAGTTTAAAAAAACGTTTCTTAGCTCACTAAAATCTTCCCGTGAGGCGAGTAAGCAGCTTGCCGAGTTTCTCTTTCAACATCAGGTATTGGTAAGTGATGTCCAACACCTCGAATTGTGCGTAGTTGAGGTGATGAACAATGCCTTTATACACTCCTACGATGAGCAGGAAGGTGAGCCGATTGAGCTCGAGTGTGCAATCTTATCTGACTCTAAGTCTACTCAGATCGAAATGCGTATTTCTGATTACGGTCGTCCTATTAAAAAATCGGTTTTCCAAGAGCACACGAATAAAGAAATAAAAGCACCAAGCTTGTTTGATGAAGACAGCTGGATGTCGTCAGGAAGAGGATTAATGTTAATAAGTAATCTAGTTGACAGTTTTCAGGTACTGAGATGTGGTCGAAAAAATACGTTTGTATTGATTAAAAGAGAGGGGCGTCTAACAACCAAGCAAAGTTCTGTCACTTTACCTAGTTCTTAGTTTTCGTCCATGACGAATTAGCGTTATTTATTTGTTATCGGTGGTGGAAGCCGATGACAGAAGCGCTTCTAGTTCTTCTCTGGTCAACAAGTCTTGCGGATTTAGCATCCCGCTCTCGTCGTCCAAGGACATCTTGGTTCTGCTGATCAAATATCGCTTTTGAGTAGGAGTTAAGTCCTTGAGCGACTCAATCAACTCCTTGAAATGGTTGTTGTCCATGTTCATAATTTCCCCGTTCTAAGCCTTAAGGTGTTTTATTTTAAGTTGTCTAAGTAAGCGAAAATCTGCTTTTTAATTGTCACCAGCTCGTTATTAACTATAGTTATATCTTCGCATTCTGGTGCAGTATTGTTTCTTGTATTTGTTTCTATCTTCTCCAGCGCAACAACTGCGATA
The DNA here is from genome assembly GCF_024181925.1 of Vibrio sp. Y20_XG_PY13. Lineage (NCBI taxonomy): Bacteria > Pseudomonadati > Pseudomonadota > Gammaproteobacteria > Vibrionales > Vibrionaceae > Vibrio > Vibrio sp. Y20_XG_PY13. The sequence continues at coordinate 243,346 of NZ_JAMZAL010000001.1, forward strand.
TCTTCTCCAAAGCCTTCTAGAATGCCTTTCAAGCTGTGTGCCATCAGATACAGCTCTGGCCAATTTTGTTGTACGAACATTTCATTTAGTTGTTCTGTCGCATCAGAGTAATCCTCCAAGTACGTTGAAAAGACAGCAATGATGATGTCTACGTCATTGTCCATGTATTGATTGAGCAATTCGAAGTTGATCATTTTCACTCCCTGTCGGTTACGTGATAGCTAAACGGTTCGGGTATCTGGCTAGAAAAAGAACCAGAGAGATAATCGCTTAACCATCGCGACCAATTTGGTGGCAATGCCCTTTGTTTTAAGAAGTTAACCACCGACTCCGAATTAGAATGGTATTGTTGGTCCGGCGCTGCCAGAGCGTTCAGTTTTGTCTCTACTGAAAATGGATAATCGTATTCGTGTGGTACGATATTGCACTCTTGAAGTCGGACTGATGAACACGATTGATTGATGACTCCGAGCAAGCTGCGTCTGATAGAAAACTCACCAAAAAATGCTAATAGCGGAAGGGCTTGTTTCAATAATGCTATCGGCATTTGTGTTGGAATATCGTAAAAGTAACTCAATGACTCTAGCAATTTTAGGTGCGCTTCTGCCGCGCGAGACTCGACGAGAAGTAGCTTGCACTGCATGAGCTGCTTAAAAGCTAATAGATTGACTTGCTGCTCTTTACCCAACTGCTTTTGCGTGAGTAAACAGAGTTCATTCAGTTGAACAAGCACTTTCCTCTTGGAATGAATATGAGTAAGCGTTTTAAAATGGTCGCTGACTAAATCAACGTAAGAAGAAAGGACATTAAGCCATTGGGCATCGGTTTGTGATAAATGGGCTGCATAGGTACGGCCTAGCTCATAGAGATCTTCAAACAGGCCCAACTTGGCAGTAATTCGGGATGCTGAGAGAAAACGAGAACCATTACTTGGCGTGAGCGAAAAAGCTCTTTTTGCCAAACAGAGCGCATGTCGTTGTTGCCCCAAGCTTTCATAAAGACCGATCAAACTGTCAATGGCAGCCAAGCAGAGCGGATTCCGAGTTACATAATCAGCCAGAACTTTGACTGCTTCAGATATGTGCCCTTGATGATGCAACAAAAACGCCGTCGCACACACTTTACTTGCATGCTCTTTCTGACTGCAGAGAGGTAAATAATCCTCAAGTAGTGTGTAGTCACGTCTTTCAACTAAAGTATCGATAATCAGAGATTCAACACAAATACTGGACGCGTGGGTCTTGTGAAGCAAGATGACATCAGATAGTAAGAGAGGTTGTGAAGCCAGCAGTCTTTTTGTTACAGCGGCAATGTGCTGTTGTTCTTGCAGTGCTTGGAGCATTTTCGTGTAAAGTGCTTTTGTTTGAAGGGGTTTTGTTAGCAGGTGACGAACCCGCCCAGAGCTAGAAAGTGCTGTGAGAACTGTCTCTTTTGTGGCATCGCTAGAAATCATAAGCACAGCGGTTGTGTCTGAAATCAGTTGCGCTCTGCTCAGGAGGTGAACGAGATCCAAACCTGTGTATTTTTCTGCAAGATGGTAATCAATCACTAAGAAGGAATAAAAGCGAGTTTTTGCGGCGAGTAAGGCCGCTTGCGTGTTAGTCACGCAAGTGATGTTAGAAGCTTTTGCGCCTAATGCAATGAGTTGGTGTTTCACTAGCAGTGATGATGTAGAACAGTCATCAACGACCAGGATATTGATATCACCAACGGCGACTCTTCCCTCGGCCAAAGTCTATCTTCCTTACTACAGCTACACTAATAAGCTAGTCATCTGAGTGCATAAAGGCAAGGCGTTTTTGAGGAAAGGGGCTTAGAAGCCCCTTAAATGAAACAAAATTCGTTAACTTTGCTTGGAATCTTGCTCAATTTGTTTCATCAAATCGTTCGCTTTCTTCATTGCTCGTCTAGCGCTGGTGGTCTTTCTCTTATTCAACAGAATGTCGGAGAATTGTAGATACTTGTCCGCTGTTTGGAAGCGTAGGTCATTGATATCTTGGAATCCAACAGGGAAGTTTTCAGAGAATTTATCGACGTCTTTAACTAACTTATCCAAATGTACAGTGGTTCTTGCTTGCTTTAGGCGATAGTACAGGCCATCAAACTCGTCTTGATACAAGATTCGAGCGGCATCGATAGGGAAAGGTAACGGATTGCTCGAATCTATCGCCGTTTCATAGAGCTTCATTTCGAGCACCGCATCTTTCATCGCATTGCTTATCTCTAAGTTAGCTTTATGTTCATCGCTATTGGTGAAGAACGTGTTGCCAACCTTTATCAATGTTACTAATGCCGCTGCATCACGATCTTTCAACGCGTCACTTAAGTGTTTACCAAACACGTCACTAGAAAGTGAGCTCGGTACGAAAGGGTAGTCCTGATGGATCTGGTTTAGCTCTTCTTTCAGCTCATAGATAGACTTGGTATCTTCTTCCTTATCGTAACGTGATTTCTCCAAATGACTGTTAATCTGACGAGCAATAGAAAGTAGAGTAGAGTGCTTACTTGATTGAATGTCTAATGCAAGAACTTCGATTTTATGTGAGTCCGGGTAGTATCCCTTGGCCTTTTGTAAAATAGCCTCAATCTCATCGTAATTCGGATAGCTAGTTGCATCGGAATTGAGTACATCGTCTATTTCTGATTCAAATTGACCGAGTAAATAGGGCTTATGTAGACGGAGCAACCCAGCTTTAATTAGAGGATGAAGGGCATCGTCACCATCGATTAAAGAGCGGCTATGCTCCGGCGAGGTACTTAATAGAAGCTCTGCATTTTGGATAACTTCGTTTTGTTGACTGAGCTTTGCTTCTAGACCGGAAATGGCAACTTGCTGTTGATTGTAGACTAATCCAAGACCTGCCACAAACAACAAGCTGGCTGCGACTCCAGTGGCCAAGGGCCAATATTGCTTGTTCAAACGACGCTTAACTGTCTTTGCATTAAAATCAGCGGGAATTGTGCCAGTTGAAAAAATCTTCGAGAAAATCGGCCACTTCGCTATTGGCATATTTGCTGGTTTAGAGACCTTAATATTTTTCTTTAGTGCTTCATTGACAGGTGTTCTTGAATATGGATGCTTACAACTCAACAATTCATACGTAATACAACATAAGGCGAACATATCATCGCTTATGTTTGGTTCTTTTCCTGAGAGCAGGTTGAGTGAGGCGTAGTTAGGCGTGTAGCCCAGCGTTTCTAGATCTTCTGTTTTACGTTTTGCTGCATACTGATCTTGTTTGATCTGGTGAGTTTTCGACACACCAAAATCCAAAAGCTTTACATGGCCTTCGGAGGTTAAAATTACGTTGGCTGGTTTTAAGTCGGCGTGTACAACACCGAGCGAATGAGCATAGGATAGTGCGTCGAGGATTTGGTTGAGGATAGAAAGCATTGCATGGTACTTCAAACCATTTGGACGAGATCGTTGGATTAAACTTTCCAACGTTTCGCCGTCAATATATTCCATCACTAAAAAGTAGATATCACCGTCGACTCCGAAATCAAAGACCCGGATTACGTTTGGATGACTAAGTCTTTGTGTTTGTTGCGCTTCTCGAATCAACATTCTTGCTGTCTCTGGCTGAGACGCAAACTCTTTCTGTAAAACTTTTAGAGCAACATAAGGGGACTCCGAGCCAGAAGACTCAAGAATTTTGTCTTTTGCTAAATAAACATCACAGAGTCCACCATGACCTAAAATAGACTCAATTTCGTAACGGTTTTTTACTGTTTGCCCAATTAAATTTGAGTTAATAACACTTTTGTTTTTTGTGTTCTTATTATCACTTTTGTTGATAGGTGGTATTGTGTTTTCTTTTTGAGACAGTTTTGTATCCGTTTCATTTATATTTTCAGCGGAGTCTTGTTTATTAACGTTTTTAGCGGGTTCAATTGCGTTTTCTCTTTTTTGAGTCTTTACAATTTTTGTTTTATCTCCGCTATCGCTGCTATTTATAGATTTGTCTTTATTTTTTTCTTCCATCACAAGGACTCCATATAAATGATGGGGTTAATATATATATTCCTGCTAAATGAAAAATACTTCGGTTAGATTTTCTCGGCCAAACTAACATCGGTTTTTTGACGGGTGAAAGTTTCAGTGTCAAAAATTTGAACCTGGTTGGATATTTAAAATTGTTCAACAATTCATGATTGCTTTGATAAAAAAATGATTCATTATGCCGTCAATAGTTTTTATAACAGCTATAAGAACTCTATTAATCTTAATGTTAATAATTAAAGATTCAAATCTAATTATAAAAATCGATATATAAATATTTAGCAGGTCTTTGGCGAGGTTTTTCATGAAATTGGTATTGACCATAACGAGTTTCCACAAATTTACTCCGGAAATAGAGAGTGAGTTTGTGTTTGAATCAAGTGATGAGCATGCAAAGGTAACCTTCGGACGCTCAGAACAATGTGACTGGACGTTACCAGACCCTGAGAGAGTTATTTCTGGGACTCACGGCGAATTGATTAAATTTGGCGATAAATATCTAATTAAAGATTTATCAACAAATGGCACATTTGTTAATAATGCAGTTACTCCAATCGGCCAAGGGAATGAGCTTGCTTTGTCCCATGGTGACACTGTTGCTTTAGGCGATTATCAAATACAAATTAGTATTAGTGATATCTCTGAAGATAGGACAGAGCATCAATTTACATCTAACCCAGAGGTTAAGACGCCAGTTGGATTCGAACAGCACGTAGAATCGATTCCAGAGATGGAAGATTTTGGTTTAAGCGCTGCCGAGTTGATGGATGAAAGTGTCCCATCAGATTTTCAGTTAGACATTGGTCTAGTAGATGATTTTCTAGAAATTCCGAGTCACGGAACTGAAGTACCACAACCTAAAGTTACATCAATGCAGCCTGATACCAACGCTAAAAGTCAAAAACCTACAGTGCATCGAGGTGAACTGGAAGCCTTCATTTATGGCATGGGGATCGACCCCAATATGGTACCAAGCCAAAATCGAGAGCAGTGGTTTGAACAATTAGGTCAGTCGTTTTCTCTTATGCTTATTGGGCTAATGGAGACTCTTCACAATCGGGCTGTATTTAAACAAACCAATCGCGTTAACCATACTGCATTTAGAAAGTCTGAAAATAATCCACTAAAGTTTTCAGCAAATTTGGAAGATGCAATTCACAATTTGTATAACCGTAAAACGTCAAGCTTTTTAAAGCCTAATGCCGCAATAAAAGAAGCATTTAACGATATTGAAAATCATGAGCAGGCTTTAATGCAAGGAGTAGCGGGTACGGTATCGAGTGTCATGTCTCTCGTTGAACCTAATACTATTTATTCAGATGCATTGGCTAAAGACAATGTAATTAACAAGGTTATTCCAGCAAGAAAATATGCTCAGAGTTGGAAGCGCTTTGAAGGTATTCATAGCCAATTAATAGATGAACTTGTCAATAAAGAGTCTCCATTTTATTTAGAAGATTTTGCTAAGCACTACGAATTAGCGCTCAAGAATAAAGGTTAAGGTGGGATTGTGAAACAAATTTATAAATCATTTTTGCTGTTTATATTTTTAGTATTAATGGGATGCTCCGCCGCTAATTTAGTGGTCGACCCATATGCGGATTTAGAAATAACGGCAAATCATAATATCAACCCTGACTCGAATGGAAGACCATCACCAGTTGTTGTATATGTATTTGAACTTACATCAAATACACTGTTTGAGAGCCAAGATTTTTTCTCTATTTATGAGGAGCATGAAAAAGTACTCGGTCCAGACTTGGTGAATAAATATGAAATATCTTTGACACCAGGCCAAAAAGAAATCTACCAAGCTAGTATGTCTCCTAAAACAGAATATTTGGGTATCGTAGCCGCGTTTCGCGATATTGAGAATTCAAATTGGCGACAAGTCATTAAAGTAGATAAGACGGGTTACAACACTTATCAAATCTCGTTAGAAGATCTGTCTTTGGTCGTACAATAACGTTTAGTTGGCTAATTATAAATGATGCAATACTCCAAGACGGCTTGGTGCGAGGGGATGTTTCTGCGTCCCCAGCATTTTCAACAGCACGAACGCGCAATATCTAATGAATATAAAGGCTTACACAGTTTAGGTGGCTCATATAACTGGGGCGTTTGGAATTGCCGTGTAAAAGAACATGCCTTAAAAACAGGCTTGATTGAACTTGATAATCTTCAAGCAATTCTTCCTGATATGACGCTGATAGACTTTTCAGCAACGACAAGTTTTCTGTCTCCTTTAAAGGTAAAAAAAGGGACGGAAAATACCTTAGTGAAGGTGATCGTTCCACTCTCAAAAGTCAGCAGTAAAATGATCGCGGATCCAAGTGAAACAACGGTTTCTCGGTATTTACTTCAAGATCTAGACGTTATTGATAACCTGACGGGCCAAGATGAAGAAACGATTCAAGTGGCCTCATTAAATATCGAGCTGAAATCAAGCAATGAGCAGTTAACAGGTTATATAGAGCTACCAATCCTTAAGATTAAAGAAGTTTCTACGGAAGGAGAGGTCATTCTTGATGACTCTTACGTACCGCCACTTCTAAACTTGTTAAATGACAAGGTGATGACGGGGTATCTACGTAATGCAATGGCAATGACCAAGATGCGCGCAGATGTTATCGCTCAACGACTTGTTAAAGGAAAAGCGGCTTCAGCATCTGCGGTAGATTTCATAATGCTGCAAATGTTGAATCGATATGAAGCCATATTGAAGCATTTTAGTGAGCTGGAGAAAGTACACCCCTTAGAGCTTGCGACAACCTTTAAAGGCTACATAGGCGAGTTGGCAACGTTTTCTCACACCACCAAGCGCTTACCTAATCTCAAAGCTTACGATCACCTTGAAGTTGCAAGTGTGTTTGCTGAACTTAATCAAGTCCTTAGTCAGTACTTGAGTGTCGTTCTTGATCAGACTGCAAGTAAGTTGCCACTAGAAGTACGTCAGTACGGTATCCAAGTGACACCACTTCCAGATAAGCGACTATTGGAATCATGTCAGTTTGTATTGGCGATTAAAGCGGACACAACAACGGATGAGATTAGACGCTTAGTCCCTGCGCAATTGAAGCTTGGTCCGGCAGAACAGATTAGAGATCTAATCAACAACCAGATTAATGGAATTAACGTAGCTCCTTTAAGTGTCGTGCCACGACAGATTCCATATCAAACGGGGTATGTTTATTTTGAGGTCGTTAAGAAGGGGCCATTCTGGATGCGACTTAAAGACAGCGGTGGTATTGCACTGCATTTATCTGGTCATTTCCCAAATCCGGACATAGAGCTTTGGAGCATTAATCAATAAAAGTGGTAAGTATGGAACAGACGATAGTAAAACCTACTCCTGGCGGAAGAGCGGCTGTATCTAAAGCTCAGCCTCAAAGATCAGCAGACAGTACTGTTGTGATATCCAAAAGCCCTGAGTTGGTTAACAACGATTCAGTTGTTGCTTATGGAGATAATCCACTATTGGCAGAAGCTAATGGTCTACTTTCGATTATTGGACAAATCAGAGCAACAGCTACTCATTCCGATCCTTTATTTCTCAAAGAAACGCTCGCGCAAAAACTTAGGGATTATGAGAATCGTCTGCGTCAACATGATGTTGACTTGGAAACCATTGATACCGCACGTTATTGTCTGTGCTGTTCTTTAGACGAAGCAGTATTGAATACCAATTGGGGGAGTCAATCGTTTTGGACACATGATTCTCTGTTGAGCTCTTTTTACGCGAGCAGCCAAGGTGGAGAGGCTTTTTTTAAGCATCTAGATAGCTGTTTGGCTCATCCGGAATCCCACTTAGATTTACTAGAGCTAATGTACGTATGCTTATCTTTGGGTTTTATAGGCCAGTATCGTTTAGAAAAAAATGGGCTTGAAGCTCACCGTAGATTGAGAAAACAAGTTGTATCAGTGCTTAAGTCACATGGTCGCGGAGTACAGCAAGAGCTTAGTAACAAAGTAGAACAACATATATTGGCAGGTGCTCAGGTTTCGGAACGTGCACCTCTGTGGGTGGTTTGTTCGGTAACTTCCGCACTGCTTGTTTGTATTTTTATGTACTTCAGTTACGAGTTGAACAAAGCTTCCAACCAAACTTTTGCTCAATTGGTAAACCTGATTCAACCAACCCCAGCTGTTAGTAATCCCATGGTTGAGTCAAAGTCAGCACCTATTGCCGAAAGAATATCTATGTATTTAGCAACGGAAATTGGCAAGGATCTTGTCACTGTGGAGGCGCTGCAAGATAGAGTTCGCATTTCTCTTAGAGCTCAAGACCTATTTGAATCTGGTAGTGCGAGCGTTGTGGCTTACATACAGCCAGTTATTTCTAAAGTTGCACGTACCTTAGAAGCGACACAAGGGAAGATCATAATTACCGGGCATACCGATGACCGTCCGATATTTACCAGCAAGTACCCATCCAATTGGCACTTGTCTTTAGCTCGCGCAACTTCTCTTTCCGAACAGTTAATCGCCAACAGTGCACTTAAAGGTAGAGTGATTCCTGAAGGATTGGGTGATGCGAGACCTTTGGTAGAAAATGACAGTGAAGAGAACCGAGCAATGAATCGTCGAATTGAAATCGATCTTATTGTGGGCAACTAACGGTTGGGCAATGAAATGAGTATTAAAGAAATAGGCAGAGTATTTACCCAAAGATGGTTTCTTGGTTTAGTTGGTGTAGCCGCGTGCTCCATTTTTATTTGGGTTGTGGGTCCTCTGATCACGGTTGCAGGTTACGAGCCGCTTAAAAGTGATTTCCAACGTTTAGTTACGATCTTAGTGATTGTTTTTGCTTGGGCGCTTATCAACTTAACAAAGCAGCACAAACAGAAAGTTAGAGAAGACGAAAGTATTCAGACGTTGCTTGAAGTAGACAGTCAGTCAGACAAAGAAGCCGCCAGTGAAATTGACGTAATGCGCGATCGTATAGAGCAAGCGATCAAAGTTGTGACAAAAACGCATAAAGGAAAGCGTAGTTTGTACGATTTACCTTGGTACGTTCTGATTGGTCCTCCTGGAACAGGTAAAACCACGGTTCTAAAGCAATCTGGCTTGGAATTTCCGTTAGCTGAGAGCTTAGGAGCTGACTCTATAGCTGGTGTAGGTGGAACACGTCACTGTGATTGGTGGTTTGCTAATAAAGCAGTACTTATTGATACAGCAGGACGTTACACCACGCAAGATAGTCAAGAAAAGGTTGACTCTAAAGCTTGGCACGGTTTCTTGGGGTTGCTTAAGAAATACCGCACTCAAAGGCCTATCAATGGCGCTATCGTTACAGTCAGCCTAGCAAGTGTGATGTCTCAAACTCGTACAGAGCGTAGCTTACATGCCAGATCAATAAAATCTCGCCTTCAGGAACTCAAAAATCAGTTGGGTATGCAATTCCCAATCTATGTTCTGCTGACGAAAATGGATCTGGTTGCTGGCTTTAATGAATTTTTTGCTGATTTAAGTAAAGAAGAGCGTGAGGAACTTTTTGGATTTATGTTCCCACGAGAAGTTGATGACGAACGTGGTGTCATTTCTCTCTTTAATAAAGAGTTTCACGGCATGTTGGAGCGGCTCGATGCGCGCATGTTACGTATATTAGAAACTGAAGATGACTTAGAAAAGCGCACGCTAATATTCGAATTTCCAAAACAGCTGCGAGTTTTACAAGCAAACTTAGATGAGTTTTTGTCTGAGATATTTGCGCAGAACACGTTTGAAGAGCCAGCCCTTATTCGCGGTGTTTTCTTGCTTAGCTCTGTTCAAGAAGGCATTCCTGTTGATCGACTGATGAGTGAATCAACTAATGGATTGGGACTAGGGAGGTTGCCTTTAGCGACAAACGTTAACAGTTCGCATAGCTATTTTGTTAAGAATCTTTTTGAGCGAGTCATCTTTAAAGAGCAATTACTAGGTACCGTTAACCGCCACTATCAAAAGCAATCTGGATGGATGCGTACGGGCATATACGTGGGTTGTGTTGGTGTTCTTGTTGGTGCTTCTGCTCTTTGGTTCCTGAGTTATCAATGGAATTCAAAGTTAATTGTCGATACCAATAGCCAAGCAAATCATATTGAAGCGATGATAGGTGCAGAGAGCCTTGATTTTGAATCGGACGTTATCAGTGCTGTAGACACGTTAGACAAGATCATGATGTTGCCACTAGGGAAAAATAGTGAATATGGTCATTCTGATGCAGTGAAAAAGTTTGGTCTGTATCAAGGTGACAAAGTTTCTCAAGCAGCAAATAACGCGTATTCAGATGCTCTTTCTCAACACTTTGCTACTCTGCTGTCAGAGAGTTTGGTCTCGGAAATGGAAGCGAATAAGCAGCATCGTGAATACTTATACGAGACGTTAAAGACGTATTTAATGTTGTTTAATCCGGAAAAGTATCAACAAGAAGAGGTAATTGCTTGGTTCAACTTCTACTTTGAACGTCAGTATCCAGGAGAGTTAAACAAAGAGCTACGTGAGCGTTTGCTAGTGCATACTAAAAACTTACTAGAGAACGACGAGAAAGGCTTCTCAATGGATGCGACTGCTATTAGTGCAGCACGAGAAGTTCTAACGCAAATGTCACTTCCAGAGCGTGCATATCAGCGTATGAAGATGCAGTTTGCTAAAAGCCACGTTCCGTCTTTCCGTTTAACAGACGTGTTAGGACCTAAAGGTTTAGAACAATTTGAGCGAGCAAGTGGAAAACCTCTATCGCAAGGTATTTCCGGTTTTTATACCTACAACGGTTTTCACAGCATTTTCCAAATTCAGATTAATCGCACCGTCAAAGGATTGATGGAAGAAAACTGGGTGTATGGGGATGATCTTAAAGCTCATGAAATTGATCATGATAGTGCTATTCAGGGGGTTCAAGCCCGCTATTATCAAGATTATGTCAATGAGTGGAAAACTCTGATAGAGGATATTCAGCTTAAACAAGCTCCAAGTTTGGCTTTAGCAACAGAGCAATCAAGAGTTCTATCCGGTGTAGAAAGACCAATTGAATCACTTCTGCGTGCAATACAAAAGGAAGTGGGGTTATCGAAAGTAACGTTATCGGAAAATCAAAAGGCAGCAACGGAAGTCGCAGCAAAGGTTGCAAAAGTGAAGTTTTCTAATACGGCAGACAAACTCGATATGTATTTGCCTGAAGAGAATGGATTTAATGTTGCTCTACCAGGTAAAGAAGTTGAATCCCATTTCACCGAAATCTTACGACTTAGTGAACAAGACTTTGATGATATTCAGCAAGCGATGGTGAATTTGCGTTCGTACTTATCTGATTTGTCTAGCTCTGGCAACAATCAAAAAATTGCTTACAAAAGCATATTGGATGGAACGGTGACTCAGGATGTTGCTGCCTCCTTTGCTAGAGCAAAAGATCTCTTACCAAAACCGTTTAATCAATGGTTGGGAGAGTTGTCACAGGAATCGGTTAAGTTTGCAGAAAGCGGCTCTAAAGATCATCTAAATCAGCTTTGGGTGACTAATGTAGTGCGTCCTTATCAGCGGACTATAGCAGGTAGATACCCATTTGAACCTAATGCAACGAAGGAAGTTCGTCTAAAGGACTTTCAACGATTCTTCGGGTACGGTGGTACGTTGGACTCGTTCTTCCAAGAATATCTGGAGCCGTTTGTTGATACGTCTAAGAGTCGTTGGAGACTAGAAAAAGAAATTGGTGTAAGGCCTGAGACGCTTGCGGTTTTTCAAAGGGCAAAACGCATTAGACAATCGTTCTTTGAATCAGATAACTCGCTACGAGTCGAGTTTGGTATGAAACCCGTATATCTAGATCAACACATTACTCGATTTGTGCTAGAGCTAGGTGACCAAGACTTGGTTTATAAGCACGGTCCTGCGAGATCGAAGGAACTTCGCTGGCCATCGGGTCAAGATCAGACACGTATTGTGTTTACACCGCCCGAATCAAAACGAGAAATTGCTCATACCTATGAAGGGGAATGGGGCATTTTCAAACTATTGGACCAATCACTCAAGGCTCGACCAGAGTCCCGCAACGACAACATTGTCATGATCGATTTGAAGGGGAACAAGGTTCAGCTTGAGTTGATTCCATCTAGTGCAATCAACCCATTTTGGTCTAATGAGATGGAGAGGTTCAGATGTCCGCAAACCTTGTAACGCCTGAGTGGGGCTACATCGGAAAAATGCCGGCTAAAGGTGACTTTGTTAAGGACGGTATTTCTCCTGAATTTGCAAACCGTTGGCACGACTGGCAGCAAGCTGTTATTGCAGTGAGTAAAGAGCAACTGGGTGACACTTGGAATGATTATTTTTTAATTGCACCAGTTTGGCATTTTGCACTGGATGTGAGTTACATGGACGATGCTACGTATATCGGCAGCATGATTCCAAGTGTAGATGCATGCGGTCGCTACTTCTTTTTTACTGTTGTTCGAGCGGTAAAAGGCAAAGCAGCACAGTATTGGGCACAAAGTGGCTGGACTGAAGATAGCCAGGCTCTAGCACTGTCAGTGTTAGATGATGAATTTGTATTTGATGCATGGCACCGAAGCATGCAGGAAAAGTGTGAGCTTGTTTCTGAAGTATCGATATGCAATGAAGAAATGGCGCTTTTGTACCAAAGCCCGATCTCAACAGTGTTTAGCTTTTCAACTGAAGTAAAGCAAAACACGTTGTTAAATCATCTAATTGAGAGTCAACAGAGAAAACCATGCTTCTGGTGGACAGAAGGCTCTACTCATATTGAATCATGTATGTTTGTTAGCACTGGGCTGCCATCTATTGGCCAATTCTCTGCAATGTTAGATGGTCGTTGGCAAATGTGGAGTTGGTAGGAAGCAAAGAATGAATTGGAATTATTTTACTTTTGCCAAAACTCATGCAGGTAAAGTTCGTCCTTATAATGAGGATGCGTTATTGGATATGACTGAACAGCATATATGGGTTGTTGCTGACGGCATGGGCGGTCATAGCGCTGGCGATATCGCGAGTCAAATGCTGGTCGACAGAATTGCACGCCATATGCAAGATGTGCCAAACACCAATATAGATGATATTCGCGTAGCAGTGCAGCAAGCGAATTTTGAGATCTATCAATATGCTCAAATGAACTTAGATGGAAAGACAATGGGCACAACATTGGTGTTGTTGTTTATTCAGGATGGTTATTACCACTGCTTATGGGTTGGTGATAGCCGCATTTATCAACTAAGAAACGGTACTTTTGTACAAAAAACTCGTGACCATAGCCAAGTGATGGAGTTAGTTGAGCAAGGCTTGTTGGCATTTGAAGACGCAGAGTCCCATCCATTAGCCAATGTAATTACCCGAGCTGTTGGGGTTGATGAGATGGTGACGATAGACCAAGTATCGGGACAGCTTGCGGATGGTGACCAGTTCTTGTTGTGCAGTGATGGACTTTCCAAGGAACTAAGCTGTGATGAAATGCATAAAACTCTATGTGCAGATTCAGTTAACCAAGCTGGTTTGGCATTGATGCACTCTGCTCTGGTGCGTGGCGCTAGTGATAACGTGACGTGTGCGCTCATTAAAGTGCGTCAAGAACCTAGTGAGTTTGACTCCGCTAGGCGAGATGATGCGACTATTCCTGTGTTTTTGAGGGGGAGAGTATGAGTAACACGATGTTTGATTGGTATGAGCAAGTCCTTGCACCAATTTCGGAAGACAATCCGACTGGCATTGATCCAAGAGAGGATGTCTCTCCTCAGTCTGCTTATTATCGACTTAAAGATCAGCGAATGGTGGCAAGAAACGCAGAGCGAAACGCCATCATCGAAGAAGAGAGTATTCATACACATAACAACTTATGGCGCGTTTTTGTTGAAGAAGTACCAGAAGTTCTCGCTACACAATCAAAAGATTTTGAGTTTGTTGCCTGGCTAATAGAAGCATTAACTCGGCTTTATGGTTTTAGAGGCATGGGCGTAGGCTACAAAATTGCTAGCGCGTTTGTTGAGTCATATTGGGATGAGCTGCACCCAATGCCTGATGAAGACGGCATAGAAACGCGGATTTCTGCCATCACCGGACTTAATGGTATTGATAGTGAGGGAACGCTGATCTTTCCTCTTGCCTCGATTCCATTGACGGATATGGGTGTAGAGCAAGCTTATGCATATTGGGAATACCAACAAGCTATTGAACTCGAGCGCTTGGACGAAGACAAGCGAAGAGCACGAGTAGATCAAGGCGCAATTGAATTGTCGCGTATCACTGACACTGTGAAATCAACTTCTGATGAGTTTTACCAGTCTCTGATTGCAGATCTCGAGTTCGCTACAGGTGCTTTTAATGAGTTCAGTCAGCGACTTGATGACGCTGTAGGGGATGTAACGCCTAGCTCATATATTTCAAAAAGAATTGAATCAATACACGCGGCACTTAAGCACTTGTTGGGTAATCGTTTTAAGGATAAGGCTGAGGTCTCCATTTCTGACGAAAATGGTGATGAAGAGTTAGAAGAAGCAAGTCAACAAGCAGTTACTCACAACTCATCTGCGTTATTAGTTACAAACATGCAATCTCGAGAACAAGCTATTCAACAGTTGCAACATGTGGCGGACTTTTTTAGAGAAAGCGAGCCTCACTCACCAGTTTCTTACTCCATCGAACAAATTATTCGTTGGTGTGGAATGCCTCTGCCTGAATTACTGGCGGAACTAATCTCCGACGGAGACGCAAAACGAAGCTACTTCCGTTTGGTTGGCATAGCAGAACAAAATGAAAATTAATAAAGGGAGAATGGTATGACGAGTATCCACTCGAAACTTTCACGAGTACGGAAGCCTCGTGTTCACATTACCTACGATGTTGAAACCGAAGGAACAACTTTGAAAAAAGAGCTTCCTTTTGTGGTGGGTGTTATGGGCGACTTTGCAGGCCAAAATACCGAAGCATTGAAACCATTAAAGGATCGCCGTTTCATTCAAATCGATCGTGATAACTTCGATGATGTACTTAAAAAGATGAGTCCATCGGTTAAGTTCAAAGTCGCAAACAAGTTAGCAAATGACGATTCTGAATTTGCGGTTGAACTGAGCTTTAAATCGATGCAAGACTTTGAACCAGCAGCGATTGTCAATCAAGTAGAACCATTGCGTCAGCTGATGGAAACTCGTAACAAACTGCGAGACTTGATGACTAAAGTCGACCGTTCGGAAGAACTTGAAAACATCCTAGAAGAAGTTCTCAACAATACAGACAATTTGGCAAAACTAGCTGGTGAGCTAGATCTTGGCAAAAAAGCGCCATCAGAAAGTACTGAGGGAGCAGAATAATGACGACTCAAGTTGAAAAACAACTCGATCCTACGGTGGGTGAACAAACCACTTCATTTCTTGAACAGGCTATTGGTGCGACGAAGCAAACAGAAGCATCGAGAGCAGAAGAGCTGATCAAGACACTGACTGAAGAAGCGATGAAGGGGACGGTTTCTTGGAATAAAAACCTAACCGTAACTTTCCGTGAAGCGATTAATTTGCTTGATAGACAGATTTCAGAGCAGCTTTCTGAAGTTATGCACCATCCTGAGCTACAAAAGTTAGAAGGCTCATGGCGTGGGCTGAATTACTTAGTCATGAATTCTGAGACAAGTTCTACGCTGAAAATTCGCATGATCAGCATCACGAAGAAAGAGCTTCATAAAGACTTAAGTAAAGCGGTTGAATTCGATCAAAGTCAAATCTTTAAAAAAGTGTACGAATCTGAATTTGGTAGCGCTGGTGGTGAACCGTATGGTGCTTTAATTGGTGACTACGAGTTTACAAACCATCCAGAAGATATTGAGTCTTTGCGTTTAATGTCGAATGTTGCTGCTTCGGGTTTCTCACCATTCTTGTCTGCTGCTTCTCCTGCGCTATTTGGTTTTGATGAGTGGACAGAACTATCTAAACCGCGCGATTTAGATAAAGTCTTTGAGTCGTTGGAATATGCGCAATGGCGCTCTTTCCGTGAAAGTGCAGATTCTCGTTTTGTAAGCTTAACGATGCCTAAAGTATTAGCCCGCCTACCATACGGCCAAGCTACGTCTCCTGTAGAAGCGTTTGGCTTTGAAGAGTTTGATGTGGATCCTGTGTCGGGTATCGCCGTTAATGCTGATCACAATGATTATTGTTGGATGAACTCATCGTATGTGCTTGGCGTCAAACTGACGGATGCATTTTCTAAGTATGGTTTCTGTACTGCTATTCGTGGCGCAGAGGGTGGTGGTCGAGTTGATAACCTACCAACACACTTCTTCATGAGTGATGATGGTGACCCAGATATGAAGTGCCCAACGGAAATTGGCATTACAGACCGCCGTGAAGCGGAATTGGGTAAACTGGGTTTCTTACCGTTGTGTCACTACAAAAATACGAACTATGCCGTGTTCTTTGGTGCTCAAACTTGTCAAAAACCAGCAAATCATGAATCTCCAGAAGTGGCAGCAAACGCGGCAATTTCAGCAAGACTTCCTTACATGATGGCAACCTCTCGTTTTGCACATTATTTGAAAGTAATGGCTCGAGACAAGATCGGTAGCTTTATGGAAGCAGAAGACGTTGAATCTTGGTTGAACCGTTGGATTCTTGGCTATGTGAACGCTTCTGAAGGTGGCGGTCAAGAAATTCGTGCGAAATACCCTCTTGCCGACGCTCGCGTACAAGTTAAGGAAATTCCAGGTTCGCCTGGTTCTTACAACGCGGTTGCTTGGCTCAAGCCATGGCTTCAAATGGAAGAGCTAACCACGTCTTTAAGACTCGTTGCTAAAATTCCTCAGTCGGGTGGCTAAATAGAGTTAATGGCTGGTCACTTCGACCAGCCATTAAGCCAAGCTTATGGTAGTTATGACGAAAATAGATGCATTGAACTTTCTAGACCCAGAGGAACTCACACACGAGTTTACACCGATGGGCCTGGCTGAGTTTGACAGTCATTGGTTGACTCAATTTGTTGAATGTTCAGATTCAATACTTGCGGCACGAATTTGGTTGGAAGGCACGCAATCTAAAGATTTTGCGAGTTTTCGCCATAGCATTGTGAGCACGATTAATACCATTGACACACTATTACAGAAGCAGCTCAATGAGATCATTCATCATCCAGATTTTCAGAAATTAGAGTGTAGTTGGGTAGGCGTTCGATATTTATGTGAACAAGTTGATAAACCATCGTCTGACTCCGTAAAAATTAAAGTTCTATCTGCAACATGGAATGAAGTAAGTAAAGATGCGCTCAAGGCTATCGAGTTCGATCAGTCTGCCTTGTTTAAATTGCTCTATCAAAATGAATATGGAATGGCCGGAGGAGAACCCTTTGGTGTGGTTGTTGGTGATTATCAATTACGTTATGACCCGAGAACAAATTATTTTGATAGAGATATCTCTGTGCTAAGCAAGATATCTCAGTCTGCTGCTGCGGCATTTAGTCCATTTGTAATGTCTGCGTCTCCTGAAATATTCGGTGTGAACACATTTGCCGAACTTTCGTCGACTCGAGACGTTGCGGCACAATTTGAACAAATTGATTATGTCAAATGGAGACAGTTGCGAGATAACGATGATACCAAGTTTATTGGCTTAACCGCTCCTAACGTGCTTTTTCGACAACCCTACAAAAGTGATGGTTCTCGAAACGATCAATTTGAATTTCAAGAGAATATTGACGATTCAAATAACGATTTATTGTGGGGAAGTGGAGCATTCTGTTTTGCTGCTGTTTCGATTAGAGCATTCCAAGAGCACGGTTGGTTTACTCACATGCGAGGAATAAAACAGGGGGATTATAGTCAAGGCATTATTGTTGCTCCTACAAGAAACAAAACGCGCATTAATGGCAAAAATGACAGAGATAGATGCCCTTTAAATCTAAAAGTCTCTGAGCGTAAAGAGCAAGAACTGTCTGATTGTGGGTTCATTCCGATTTCACCAGTTCCTGAAACAGACATGGTCGGCATGACTTCCAATGTTTCGTTGTATAAGCCAAAACTGTACGAAGAGAAGCATGTTGCGACTAATGCAAAACTCACCTCAATGCTCCAATACACGATGTGTGTATCGCGTATAGCACACTACGTCAAAGTTATGGGGCGAGACAAGATAGGTGGCTATCAGGACGCGGCATCGCTCGAGAGGGAGTTTCAGACTTGGTTACATCAATATACAACGGCTTCAGACGAAGCTTCGGATGAACTCAGAGCTAAGTACCCATTGAACGAAGCGAAGATCAAAGTTAGAGAGAAACGCGATACGCCAGGGCACTTCTACTCGGTGATACATTTACGCCCTCATTTTCAGCTCGACCAAATGGTCTCAAGTATCAAATTAATTACGGAATTATCACCAGAACATTTGGTGTAAGGAAAGAAAGATGACTCAGTGGAAAAATGCCTTATCGGAAGGGCAGTTGCAACAAGCTTTAGAACTACTAATCGAAGCAATAAAGGCATCTCCCAAGGATGCCAGTTTGAGAAGCTCTTTTATTGAACTGCTTTGTATTGATGGTGATTTTGAGCGAGCTGATGAGCAACTGATGCAGTCTATTAAACTGTTTCCTGAATATCTTCCAGGCGCTAGCCAGTTAAGACATCTGGTTAAAGCTGCTCAAGCGCGAAAGGATTTCGCTCAAGGAGCGGCAACCGCGAAGGTATTGGGTGAGAACGAAGAACTAACTAAGTCATTGGTTAGCTTCAACTTATCAATGGTGAGTCAAGATTATGAACAAGTTTCTGAACTTGCTCTTCAAATCGAAGAACTGAGACAAGAAAAAGGCTTTTTAGCTAATGATACTTCGTTCTCAGACGTGCGGGATATTGATGATCGTTTAGGTGGTTACATTGAACTGTTTTCTACCGCAGGCAACTACTTCCTCGTCCCTATTGCTAGCATCAACACTTTAGAAATCAAATCTGCTACCTCTTTGCTAGAAAGTGTTTGGCGTCCCGTTGAGTTTGACATTGACGGTTTAGGTGAAGGTGAAGGCCATATGCCGATGACTTACGTGGATTCAGAAAGTGATGCTCAGAAACTAGGTCGTGAAACGGACTGGAAACAAATAGCTGATAAAGAAGTTTACTTAGGTTTAGGTCTGAAGTGTTGGCTTGTCGGTGAAATGGCGCTGCCGATTTCTGACTTACAAAATCTACAAGTAATAAAAGAGTTGGCGTAAGAGCAATTATGGCTTTAACGGTTTCACTGCTAGACAAGTTGATTGATAGCGACCCAACTACCAGAGAAGAAAAAGATTTTCCTGTCAGTCAGCAACACATGCTCAATGGTTTGTTAAGAGACTTAGAGTCGATGCTTAATAGTCGTATTGGTTGGAAAAATATTCACGAAGACTTTTTAGAAGTTAGATACTCAATTCTGAACTATGGGTTACCTGATTTTTCTTCAATGCCTTATAGCAGCCAAGATGGACAAAGTCAGTTGTGTGACATCGTTTATGAAGCTATTCGGGAGTTTGAACCTCGGTTAAGAAATCCGCACGTTCAAATTTCTGATGAAAAAAATGCGATAGATCGAACCTTACGGTTAGAAATTAGCGCAACTTGTTTGATTGATAATGATATCCACGAGTTGAAATTCAATTCGGAAGTCGAGCCTGTGAACTTAGGAATGAAGTTGAGTCGAGCGAAATGAGTGAAGAGTTTCTAAAATACTACAATCGTGAATTGGCCTATCTGCGACACAAAGGACAAGAGTTTGGTGAGCAATATCCTAAAATTGCGGCTAGGTTACGTATCAGCGAAGAACAAGTTGAAGACCCACATGTTGAACGTCTGTTGGAAGGTTGTGCTTTTTTAACCGCTCGGATAAGACAAAGTCTGGATAACAGTTACCCACAGTTTACGGAATCACTGATGGGACAGCTATATCCGGACTTTCATGCGCCAATTCCTTCGATGTCCGTGATCAAATTGAACTGTTCAGAGTCAACCACTAGTTCATTTGCTATTCCTGTGGGTGAAAGAGTCGAAGTTAGTGCCCCTGGATATCAAGATTGCCAGTTTCGAACCAGTTACCCGACAACAATGTATCCACTCGATATTATCTCTGGTTCATTTGAGAACGCGCCTTTCAAGCCTACTGGCTCTAAGTGGGAGCACAATGCGCACTCTGTACTAAGGTGTCAGCTGAGTGCTCATGATTCAGAGTCCTCTATCAATTCCATGGGTATCGATTGTTTGCGTTTGTACTTAAATGGACAGACGCAATTAACACTCAAGCTATATCAAATGTTATTCCAAAGTTTGATTGGTCTTTCAATCGTGTTGGATGGTAAAGAAATCATGCCTCTAACTAAGAGGCATCTTCAATCGGTTGGTTTTGGGGACGAGGAGCAAGTCGTCCCTTACAGTAAGAGAAGTTTTTCGGGATCTCGTTTATTGGTCGAGTACCTTCATTTCCCGGAAAAATTCATGTTCTTTGACTTGATTGAGCTCGGCTTAGATAAGTTAGAGATTCAAGGGCAGGTCGAAATTTGTTTTTACTTCGATACAAGCGATGACTGGCTACCAAAGCAAGTAGACGAGGAAAGTGTCATGGTTGGCTGTGTTCCCATTGTAAATCTGTTCAAATCAACCATGGAACCTAAACGTCTCCTTCCAACAGAGTACGAGTATCAATTATCTCCTCAATACCAAGATGCAGAGAGTAATGAAGTTGTCTCGATTTCTGATGTTACCTTGAGAAACTGGAACAAAACTTACGAGCACTTACCCTGCTACCATTCAGGAGAGCACACGCATTACATGAGTGCGAGTGAAGTGTATTGGTTAATGAGACGAGAGGATAAAAACTGGGCCGGTGGCTACGATGAGCCTGGTCGAGAGACTTATGTTTCTTTTGTTGATAAGCAATACCAGTTGTTCAGCCCTGAAAGCAGAGATAATTGGCTGATGTATGTGGAAGCTGAGTGTTGCAATCGTAATTTGCCACAAAAAATTCCATTTGGTGGCGGGCTACCAAAGGTTCAGTTACCCAATGTTGATGATAATTTTAAATCAATCAGGTGCTTAACGTCTCTCTCCGAAACGCTTAGACCAGAGATGGATGAAAGCACACGATGGCAGCTTACCAAGCTATTAACATTAAACCATTTTACTGAAGCTGACGGCCTAGCAACGTTAAAACAAACATTGAACTTGTATGCATTTGCAGGCACTGCCGAAACAAAAGCCGTTATAGATGCTCTAGTCAAGCTAGAGTTTGAACATACAACCGGTAGGGTTAGTCAGAAAGGAAAAGTTGGTTTTGCACATGGAGTAAAGCTGATTCTAACAGTATCCGATCAGATACTGCCAAAAGAGCAGATCTTTTTATTGGGTAGCGTGTTATCTATTTACTTTGCTCAATATGCGGAGATTAACGTGTTTACGCAGTTAGAGATTAAGTTGAAATCAACCAGCAGCTCCTTTCACGTATGGCCTGCGCTGACAGGTGATAAGGTGTTGTTATGAGCTCAGAGGACTTCTACCGCGAGCTAAAGCAACGTTCTTTGTTTGAATCTATTCATCTTATTGAGCAAGAGCTTTTGAAAGTTGAATCGCAAATTGGAACAGATGCATTACCAAAAAACGAGAAACTCAACTTAAAGGTCAATGCGTCTTTAGGCTTTGAGAATGCGCAACTCGTTTCTACTAAACCATTAGGTAAAGATAAATTAGCGCTTGAGACAAATTTGATTGGCTTGACGGGGGAGCAGGGTGTACTGCCTCAGCATTACAGTGAGCTTGCATTGCATCGACTGAAAGAAGGCGATCATGCGATGGTGGACTTCTATGACATTTTTAACCACCGGCTTTTATCCCTCTATTATCGAAGTTGGCAGTTGAGTCAGTTAACCATACAAGCGCGTGCGCATGCAAAAAATCAGCGCTCCCCATTAACTGATTGCATGTCGTCATTGACTGGCGATGGGAATGATCTAGCACTGCATTATGGCGGCATGTATGCATCTCCAACACGAAGTAAAGGTGCATTGAAGAGCATTTTGGAATGTTTGTCTGGTTGCCAAATTCGTATTCACGAGTTTCAAGGTCAATGGATGCGACTGTCTAAATCTGAACAAACTCGTTTGGCATCGAAAAGTATGCCCGAAGGCCAGTTTGCACAACTCGGTGCTGGTGCGTCACTAGGAAAAAAAGCCTGGAATATCAATGCAAGTACAACAATTGAGTTTCTCCCAAAGGAAAGTAAGCAAGTCAAAAATCTATTACCCAAGACCAATACATTGAAAACGATAAAACGGGTAGCAGGTGACTTCATTGGCAAACACAAGCACGTTAAGTGGCAACTTACGACTAAACATAGTCTATTGCCTCAAGTTCAAATATCTAAGCAACAAGGTCAGTTAGGTGTCGGCTCTGTACTGAAAAAACATGAACGTACGGAAGATCGCAACATAACAATTACGGTTTAAAGGAAACATAATGGCTTCATTATCACTTTCAGCGTTGGTCGAAAGATTGTCTCCGCAAGCGAAGGAAACGCTAGAGCAAGCGGCGGCAATGGCAAGTTCGCGTACACATCATAGTATAGAGTTGACCCACTGGTTGTTGGCGATAGTTCAACATCCATCCGGTATTTATTCAGAAGTGTTTGAAGCTTTTGATATTGATGAAAGAAAAGTCGAAGAACAACTGCAAGCTCAGCTTGAAAAATACAAAACTGGATGCCAAACCGTCCCAGGCCTTTCTGCTCATACTGTAACCATGATGCAGAATGCTTTGATGTGCGCAACGATAGAGTTTCATGAAGAACAAGTGAACTGTATCCACTTACTGTTTGCATATCTTTCTGATGACACGCTAGTGAATATGATGAATGCTATTAGCGCGGAGCTAGACAAAGTCGAACCATCTCGCCTAGTCGTAATTAAAGAGCATGTGAGCGATGGTGGAAACAATACTTCTAAGGCGACGAGCAGCTCGAACTCTGCATTGAATCAGTTCACAACGGATCTTACTGAGCAAGCTAAAGCTGGAAAAATAGATCCTGTTATCGGTCGCGACAATGAAATCCGCTTGATGATCGATATCTTATTGCGTCGCCGCCAAAACAATCCGATCTTAACGGGTGAGGCTGGTGTAGGTAAAACTGCGGTAATTGAGGGGCTGGCGCAAAAAATAGTGGATGGGGATGTTCCTCCGGCTTTACATGATGTTGCCATCAAATCACTCGATCTTGCTTTGCTTCAGGCGGGTGCGGGGATGAAAGGGGAGTTTGAAAACAGACTTAAAAATCTCATTCGAGAAGTTAACGAATCTTCGCAGCCAATCATTCTTTTTATCGATGAAGCTCATGGTCTAATCGGAGGTGGTGGTCAAGCGGGACAAGGTGATGCTGCTAATATATTGAAACCAGCGTTGGCTCGAGGAGAGTTACGGACCATCGCTGCAACTACTTGGGCTGAATACAAAAAATATTTTGAGAAAGATGCCGCGTTAACGAGGCGCTTCCAGGTTGTGAAAGTAGACGAGCCGACTCCTGAGTTAGCGGTAGATATGCTTAGAGGCTTGGTTAACATCATGGGGCAACATCATGATGTTTATATCACAAGCCAAGCACTGAATGCTGCGGTACAACTTTCTGCTCGCTACATCAACGGACGCCAACTACCAGATAAAGCAGTATCGGTATTAGATACTGCATGTTCGCGTGTTGCATTGAGCCAATCTGCCACTCCGGGCGCGTTGGATAGCAAAAAGAAAAAGCTAAACATCAAAGAAGCGGAGTTTCAACAACTTTCCAAAGAGGCTCTGTTAGGCGTAAGTCACGATGAACAGCTTAATAATATTCGATATGAGATCGATGAGTTATCTAATCAAGTCATAGAATTAGAGGCAATTTGGGAACAAGAAAAGCAGTGGGTTCAAGAAGCTAAGTCCTTGAGAGCTAAGGTGATAGAAGAGAATGCCGACTGTGACAAAGAGCGATTACAGGAAATCGAATCGAACTTAGCGCTCAACGCGCAACCTTTAGTCTTTTCTCATGTGAATGAATCTTTGATTGCTGAGGTAATTTCTGATTGGACAGGTATTCCACTTGGAAAATTGCAAGATGACGAAATTGAAGCGGTTCTTAACCTAAAAGATAGCTTGTGCGAGCGAGTGGTGGGGCAAGATCATGCTCTAGAAATCATGTCCGAAGTGATCAAAACAGCAAGTGCCCAATTGACGGATGAAACCAAACCTAATGGCGTGTTTTTATTAACTGGCCCTAGTGGTGTCGGAAAAACGGAATCTGCTCTTGCTATCGCAGAGAAAGTTTATGGGAGCGAAGACAACGTAACCACGATAAATATGTCGGAATTCAAAGAAGAGCATAAGGTTTCATTGTTGTTAGGCTCTCCTCCTGGATATGTCGGATACGGTGAGGGGGGCGTTCTAACGGAAGCCGTAAGGCGTAAACCTTACAGTGTGATTCTGTTGGATGAAATGGAAAAAGCGCACCCCGGTGTGCAAGATATTTTCTATCAAGTGTTTGATAAAGGCTCCATTAAAGATGGTGAAGGTCGAGATATCGATTTTAAAAACACCATCATTATCATGACGGCGAATACTGGCACAGAAACCACAATGTCTCTCTATGCAGATCCAGATTTAGCGCCAGAACCGGAAGCTTTAAAAGAAGCGCTTAGAGATGACTTGCTAACAGATTTTAAACCTGCATTTTTGGGGCGGGTTAATGTATTACCTTACTTGCCTCTCGGAAAAGAAGTCCTAACGGAAATAACTAAGTTAAAACTCAACAAAGTATCTAACCGTATCCGAAAACATTATTCGGCAGGGTTGTATTTTGATGAACAACTAATTAATGACATTGTAGACAATAGTAATGAGTCAGGAAGTGGTGCTCGTGTAGTTCAAACCACCATTGAAAATAATTTACTTCCTAAAATTTCTCATGAAATATTGAATGCAATTCTTAATGGTAAGACGTTCGATGAAATTAATGTTAGAGGTTCAATTAAAGAACTAGAAGTCTCACTTATTTAACAAGTTTAACTCTGTAAATAATAATTGAGAGTTGCTTCATAATAACTATTATTAGTTATAAATATCGCTTAATTTAAATCTAATTTAAAGATATAAAGGAGCGTATTTAAAATGAAGTTTTTGATACATCAATCATTAATTATCATTATTCAGATAATTTAATTAATACGAAATATGTCAATTAATAATGCTCTAGGAGATTAGCATGCAGTCTAATACGTATCTTAAATACGCAGATATTAAAGGTGAAGCGACAGCGGAACAATATAAGGATTTAATTACACTACTATCTGTAGATTGGAGTGTTGGTCGTGAAATTTCTTCTTACACGGGTACAGCAATGGACCGTGAAGCAAGTGCAACACGCCTATATGATTTAACTATCACTAAACTTCAAGATCGTTCGTCTCCTGATCTATTCAAGGAAGCAACAATCGGTAAAGGTAAACCTGCAGTATTCCACATCACTAAGCAGGGCGAAAAAGTTGAAGAAATCATGAAAATCGAACTGACTGATGCGATGATTTCTAACTACTCAGTATCGATTCAAGATGATCGCCCAGTAGAAACTATCACAATTTCATACACTGAAATGATGATGACAGTGACACCTACTGATGACAAAAACAACACATCTGCTCCGTTGGTTTACGGTTACAGCGGTGTTAAAGGTCAACAAATGTAATTTATTGTGCGGAGGGGTTATCTCCTCCGCCATTTCAAAAGGAAATATAAGTATCCAATGAAAAAAGCAAGTCAAGACAACAACTTTATCCGTATTTCTTCTCCGTTTGGAAAAGATGCTCTTATTCTCAATTCGTTCGAATATAGAGAAGGGATCTCGGAGCTTTTTTCATTGCGTGCTAAAGCTTATTTTAATGATCAAAAAAATGAGCTCAATGAAATCGTGGGTAAAGAAGTAACGATTTCAATGGAAAATAGTAGTCGTGTTTCTAAAAGTCCGCGTTTTTTCCATGGCATTGTCTCTGCTGCAAAGCTCGAAGGCCAGAGAGTGATGAATTCTCATAATGGAGAAAACTACAAAAATATTGAAATTATTGTTGAACCGAAAGTTAAGTTCGCAGCGTACAGAAATAATTGTAAGATCTTTCAGAAGAAAAATATAAAAGACATTATTTCCGAAGTGCTTTCAGAGCATGGTGTTGCATTTAAATTTGAACTAAAAAATACGTATCCCCAATATTCCTACAAAGTTCAGTATGAAGAATCTGATCTTGCTTTTGTTCAGCGCCTCCTAGCCGAAGAGGGGCTCTCTTTTTGCTTTAGTCACTCTAAATCATCCCATGTCCTAGATATTTTTGATGATGTAAGCTTTTACAAACCCAGTCCTGAGTTTATGGTCGATTTCGATACAGGCAGTTCAGAGTCGAGTCACATTTCTGCTTGGAACGAAACACAAGTTTTAACGACTAAATCAAGCCAGAAGTCTGGCTTCAATATGCTAAAACCAGCCTCACAACCCAAAAACGTAGCTGCTGGTGATACTGCACTGTTTACCGTACCTGCGAGTGAGTATTTTGAGTATCTGGGTGAAACAGAAAGTGACGATCAGTACTCGCTTCGAAACACTCACGCAATTGAATCCCTTCAACAGAACGTTTATCTATGTAGCGGAGAGGCGAGTTGTCGAACCTTTTCTGTGGGTAAATGTTTTAAGTTCAAAAAACACGAAGATAAATCGCGAGTAGGAAAAGAATATGTCTTGGCCTCTGTGACGATTTTTGCTTCTGTGTTTAATCAAACTGGTCTGGGTGGCACCGCTTCTCAAGGTGTTCGTGTTGCGTTTACTTGTGTGGACTCTAAAACCATTTTAAGGCCGGCGGTTACTTACCCTAAACCGCAAATTAAAGGTCTTCAAACAGCCATTGTGACTGGTAATAAAGACGGTGAGGTATACGTTGATAAACATGGCAGAATAAAAGTACAGTTCCATTGGGATCGTTTGGGTAAGTACGATGTAAATAGTTCGTGTTGGATTCGAGTTGCTCAAAGTGTTGCCGGAAATGGATGGGGTGCGGTGTTTCATCCTCGGGTAGGGCAAGAGGTTATCGTAGAGTTTGTGAATGGCGACCCAGATCAACCTATTGTCACGGGTGCGCTGTATAACGGGAGCCAGTTGCCCCCGTATTCTCTTCCAGAGAAAAGTTCTCAAAGCGGTTTTAAGTCCCGCTCAGTTCAAAAAGGAAACGCCAATTTCAACGAGTTACGCTTTGAAGATAAACCTGGCGAAGAACACATTTACCTTCACGCAGAAAAGTTGTTCCAAATGTTAGTCGAAGACTGCGTGGATATTGTAGTTGAGAACAATAAAGTTGAGAAAGTAACCAACGATGTAACTCAAGACGTTGGAAAAAATGCGATGTTAAAGGTGGGAGAGAACTATACCTCTGACACTGGAAAAGTGTTGTCCCTCAATGCAGGGAAAAGTATTGAAATTAAAGTCGGTGGAGCCTCAATTCAAATGTCGAGTTCTGGCGAAATCAACATTAAGGGCAACAAGATTTCTATCAATGGCTCTGCAATCGCATTGAAAGCAGGACAAATCTCTTTGAATTAAGAGGGAACTGAGAATGGGTAAACCAGCAGCAGTGATTGGAAGTTTTCACCTTTGTCCAAAGAAAACAGGCAAGATCCCTCATGTTGGAGGTCCTGTTGTTATGGGTTCTCCAAATGTAAAAATAGGAGGCATCCCTGCCGCGAGAAAAGGTGACAAACTCGTTTGTATCGGGCCGCCTGACAGCATATCTGCGGGGTCTTCTAGCGTTAAGATTAATGGTAAACCGGCTGCTAGATCAGGGGACTCTACATCTCATGGTGGAAAAATTCTCGTCGGTGTACCGACCGTCCTCATCGGGGGATAGATGCGAATTGGTTTTAAGATGCCTTTATGTCTTATTGACGATGAGGAAGTACAAGTCAGCTCTATTCTCGATGCTTCATTTAGGTTTTCCGGTGAAAGAACACAAAACGTTAACAATGAAGTTTATGAAGAACGACTTTTTAAGCTGATTGCGTCACATGGGAGAAGCTTAAAACAAGCAGAAGTATCTGGTTGTGTTTGCGTATTGTTGCCCCAACTCAGCGACAAAACGCTACTGAAAAAAATCATGCTTGAGATATCCTCTGCCTTAGGTGGTCATCCAAGTACAAATATCTACTTGTATCCTTACGGGCAGGCATCCTTTTTGATGGCTCTTGGAAGAATAGAAAGAGAGTTGGTCTCAAGTCGACCTACCTGGGTTTTGGGATTTAATGCCAAAAATGATGACGTGAATGGTTCGCGTAGTTCGGTCGTGGCGGCGAAATGCGAGCCGTGCAAAGGTGGTTTATTCAGCAGAAACGTTTGTGTTGATTTAGATGCCACACAACAGTCAATCGCAGTAGAGAAGGTCCTTCAGCAGTTAGGGCTTAACTGTAAATATCCAGTGAGTGACTTTACTGTATCTGTTGAAGGCGAAGAGCCTATTTGGATGCATCATATTCAGAGCTTCTCAACGTGGATTACCTCCGACACTAGATACCATTTTCTGAATGTGAAGTTAGGTTCGCTTGGGGCCTGTAGCGGTATTCTCAAAGCTGTCTGCCTGTATCAACAACAAATGAACGAGATGAGTGAACGCTTTCACGCTGTTCAGCTAGACATCGAGCCAAGTGGGTATGTTGTTGGAGCCTTATTTGGTCGAAATGAGAGCGAAAATTCTTAGATCAATCAACACAAACCACATGAAAAGCTTACGAAGTCACGATATCCTAACGGGATAATAAGATAACGCCATGTTTGTGGCAGAAAGTGAATTCGAATGAAGTTTATCCACACCTCAGATTGGCATCTTGGCCGACAGTTTCACAATGTCTCTTTGCTTGAAGATCAGCAGGCAGTTCTTGAGCAACTTATCCAATATATTGAAAACAATCCGGTTGATGCTGTAATCGTTGCCGGAGATGTCTATGATCGCTCCGTTCCACCAACGATTGCTATCGAGTTGCTTAATCGAGTCGTAAAGCGAATCTGTGGTGAGCTCAATACTCCTATGATATTGATTTCAGGCAATCACGATGGCGCAGAGCGTTTGGGTTTTGGTTCTGAGCAAATGAAACGTTCGGGATTGCATATCATCAGCAACTTTGAAGATATGTTAACGCCAGTTGTGATTGAATCGAAAGCCGCTGGTCATGTGGCTTTCTATGGAATGCCATACAATGATCCTGAACAAGTACGTTATGTGTATAAAGAGCCGGTGTCGACACACGATGAAGCTCATAAACTGATTGCCGAAAAAATTACAGAGCAGTTCCAATCTGAGCATCGAAATATTCTAATCAGTCATTGCTTTGTAGATGGTGCTATTGAATCTGAATCAGAGCGACCACTCTCTATCGGTGGCTCTGATCGAGTTAGCCACGAGCACTTTTTAAACTTCGATTATGTCGCGTTAGGTCATTTGCACCAACCTCAAAAGAAAGGTGAGGAGTACATTCGTTATTCTGGTTCGTTGATGAAGTACAGCTTCGGTGAACAAAATCAAAAGAAAGGCTTCACATTAGTTGAAATCGGCAAAGATGGCTTTATTGGGGCGGAACATATTGAGTTAACGGCGCCTCATGAAATGCGTATCGTTGAAGGCGAATTGGAACAAATTCTAGAGTGGGGCAAAACGGACCCGAAAAATGAAGATTATTTACTGGTGAGATTAATGGATAAACACGCCATTTTGAACCCGATGGAGAAACTTCGCACGGTTTACCCGAATGTTTTGCAGCTAGAAAAGCCAGGAATGCTAATTGGTGTCGAGCAAGAAATGGCGCAAGCTAAGCTCGCTCGCAGTGAAATTGACATGTTCAAAGATTTCTTTGCTGAAGCACAGGATAGTGAGTTATCAAATGAGCAAGAGCAAGCAATCAGCAACATCATTAAGCAACTTTCACAGCAGTAAGGGCCAAATATGAAACCAATCAAACTCACGATGCAAGCCTTTGGTCCGTTTGCGAAAACAGAAACTATTGATTTTGAAAAGCTTGGAAGTAATGCTTTATTTTTAATTAATGGACCTACGGGTTCAGGTAAAACCTCGATCTTAGACGCGATTTGCTTTGCGCTATATGGCGAAACCACTAGCAATGAACGTCAAGGGATCCAAATGCGCTGTGATTTAGCATCGCCACAGCTGCTAACCGAAGTAACTCTAGATTTCTCTTTGCATGGCAAAGTTTACCGAGTGACTCGCGCGCCGGAGCAAGAAGCTCCGAAAGCCCGTGGTGAGGGCTTGACCGTTCGCAAACACACGGCGTCATTGTATGAATTGGGTGAGACAGAAAAACTCATCACCAGCAAAACGACCCAAGTTAAAACTGAGATCACTAATATTATTGGTTTGAACGAAACTCAGTTCCGTCAGGTTATGGTATTGCCTCAAGGTAAATTTCGCGAGCTGTTATTAGCAACGTCTAAAGAGCGTGAAGAGATCTTTGGCCAGTTGTTCGAAACGGATATCTACAAAAAGATTGAATACGCCTTAAAAGACAAAGCAAGCTCGATAAGCAAAGCAAAAGATGAGTTTGATAACCAAATTCGTGGCGCGCTTCAAGTTGCGGGAGTGACATCAGAAGCGGAATTAACAGAACAACGTGAAACGCTGTCTGTCCAATTCGCGTCAGCGCAAAAGCGAGAGCAGGAATCGCTTGCTCAGTTAAATGCCGTGAAAACAGAAATTCAGAGAGCTGAAACGTTAAGTAATGAATTTAAAAAGCGTGAACAAGCAGAAGCCTCGCTCCATCTGCACTTGCAACAAACTGAAACCATTTCGGCTCGCCAACTGCAGTTAGAGAATGCGAAAAAGGCGAGTAGGATTGAACTGCCTTATATCACGCTGCAAAATGCCGCCCAGCAAGTTCAAGATTTAAACCAAAAGGTTGCCGTTCTTTCTCAAGATTTAAAAGCCGCTGACGACGTCTTAAAAACGAAGGAACAAGCCTTCCAACAGGCAAAAGAACAAGCTAATCGGGTTCCTACGCTGACAGAGCAGCAATACCAACTTGAAAGCATGAAAAGCAAGTTGGTCGAGAAGGTTGAACTGGATAGTGCCATCGCTGCAGGACTTCAGCAGAAATCAGAATTTGAAGAAACGCTAAAAAAATACATAGTGTTTAGGGAAAAACTGACGCAAGACGCCCTGCAAGCGCAAAAAGTGTTGGAGCAAGCTCGCATTGATGTCGCAAGTATTGGTGGTGTGGATGCAGAGATCAAACAGCAGCAGCGTTTGATGTCGGATGTTCAAAAGTTAGGTAATTTAAATCAAGAGCTTTCAAAGTTAGATGCATTGACGTCAAGTAAACAAGCCTCGGTAACTCAAGCCAAGTCTTATTATGAAAACCTTCAACGTGAAGCGGATGCGTTAGAGCTCAGTTGGCATAATGCGCAAGCGGCAGTTCTTGCTCTTCGTTTACAAACTGGAGAGAAGTGTCCCGTTTGTGGTAGTACCGAACATCCTCAGCCTGCTCAATTTGTTGGTGATGAAGTCACAAAAGAGCAAGTTCAACAGGCTCGTCATCAGGAGCGTGAGGCTCAAATCACGCTGAACCAATTGAGCAACCAGTTGGAACAACACAATATTGCGATTGCTCAATACACGCAGCAAATTGAGCAAATGGTTTCGGAGTTAGGGCAGAACGCGAACCTAGAGCTGCAAGCATTACAGGCATCAATTCATCAACTCAATGAACGATTACAGCATTTGAACGCAATTAATATTGCTCAGCTTGAGCAAAGCGTGAACGAGTTGAATCAACGTTGTGTGGTTGGCGAAGGTAAGATCAACGATTTGCAAAACCAGATGGCTGCAAATGAATCGACGATTAAAGCAAATCAGCAGCAGTTAGCGAAATTGAGTGCGTCATTAGATGATAAATACACATCACTAGAGCAACTAGAAAACGACTTGACTCAGATACACAAGCAAATTGTTGAGCTGAATAACGGCCTAGAATCTGCGCAAGCACAGTTACAACAAGCTGTGCTGGCGAAATCAAATGTCGATAGTCAGTTGACGACTCACCAACAGTGGCTGTTGGAAGCGAATAGTAAACTGGAAAATGCTAAAACCGAATGGGAAAGCGCACTAAAAGCGAGTGCGTTTGCTGATGAAGGGCACTTCTTACAGAGTAAAGTGAGTGAACAACAAACTCAAACTTGGCAACAAGAAATAGATAACTTTAAGCAGACACAAATTCAGTTAGAACAAACTCTTGCGGATTTAAATCAAGCTTTGAAGGCGGTCGATAAGCCTAATTTAGAAGCGCTTAACGTCAGTTTAAGCACTGCTCAACATTCGTATCTAGAAATTAGAAATCAGCTGGATAGCACGCGTTCACTGTTTGAGGGTTTGGAAAAAGTTCGCAATGAAATTTCGAATCTGCACGATAAAAACCGTAAATTAGAGGAAGAGTACAAAGTTTTCGGTACGCTTTATGATGTCGCCAGTGGTAAAACGGGCAGCCGTATCAGTTTACACCGATTTGTGTTGGGGGTTTTATTGGATGATGTGTTGATTCAAGCTTCTCAACGACTGAGTTTGATGAGCAAGGGTCGATATATTCTAGCGCGTAAAACAGAGGGTTTTAAGGGTGCAGCAGGGCGAGGACTTGATCTCGTGGTGGAAGACGGTTACACCGGAAAAATGCGTGATGTTGCAACGTTGTCGGGTGGAGAATCCTTCATGGCAGCTTTAGCTTTGGCATTAGGCTTGTCTGATGTCGTGCAATCTTACAGCGGTGGAATTCGTTTAGATACGTTATTCATCGACGAAGGCTTTGGTAGCTTGGACCCTGAATCTCTCGATCTGGCGATTCAAACATTGGTCGACTTGCAACAAACGGGCCGCATGATTGGCGTAATTTCGCACGTGTCTGAACTCAAAGAGCAGATGGCGTTGCGAATCGATGTTGAACCGTCTAGGTTTGGTTCTACCGTTTCGGTTAAATCTCAGATGCTAATATCTAAATAAAAATCAAATAGTTAAATGAAAACAAAAAAGCCCCTTTATGGGGCTTTTTTATCGACTCTGACACTTATTGTTCGCAGAAGTGACCTTCTTTTGGCGATTGAGTAATCGCGTACTCTCCGTCGAGATTACGATACACAATAGTGTTCCAAATCGAGCCATCATCCATTTCAAATTCAATTGCGTAGTTCACACCGCTCACTATTTGTGCATGAACTGTCAGAATTTGTTTGAATGACGAAAGGGTATCCATTTGTTTCAGGACAAAGGCCATCGCCTTTTGTGCATCAGGGGTAGCATCAAATTCGTTCCACCCACCTGGCATGTTTCCCTGTGTATTACATACATCTGCCGAGGCTGTTACATGTGTCGTCTCTTCTTGGTTTTTTGGTTGGCAACCAACAAGCAACCCCAAAATTGCACAAGTCGACACTATTTTTAACATCATAACCATCACCTCTATTCATATCGGGTCGTATTATAGTGGTGATGAGATCACGCCATTGTCTATGTTGTGCAAACTTTTGATATGCACAAAGTTAATTCGATGAGTAATTGGATCGAGTTTACATAGAAAATAAACACGATAAATCAAACATTCTGTTCTTGATAAATCAGTTTACAGTGTAAAAACTCGTGATGTTGTTGCCTACGAAGACTCAATTTACTCGAGAGTTGGGGCAGCGTTAAGCGCAATAAATCAAATTTAATATGAGTCATAGTTCACATGTTTGGCGTTTGAATTTCTTATCAATCATACAAAACACTACTATCACCGACCTGTAAAAATAAGCTGTAGTTTTGACTAACTGCAGCGTTCTTCGTTAGTTTGTTGCCAGCGCTATGGAGGGCGTTATATGAAAAGGATAAATGTCATTGGTAGTAGCGGCAGTGGTAAGTCTACTTTCGCAAAAGCCTTAGCTCAGAAGCTCGACGTTACACATATCGAAATGGACAAATTGTTTTGGAAAGCGGGCTGGCAAGAAAGCACCGACCATGAGTTTTTCAGCAACTTAAAAACGGCCCTCACGCAAAGCGAATGGGTTTTGGATGGAAACTATTCTCGAACTGAAAGCATAAAGTGGCAAGACGTCGACACGATAATTTGGTTGGACTATTCAAGAACGGTGACGTTTTACCGAGCGATCAAACGTGCACTCACTCGTATTTACACAGAGCAAGAGCTGTGGGAAGGGACTGGTAACAGAGAAAGTCTGTATCGACTGTTCACAAAAGACTCCATCGTATTATGGTCTATTAAAAACTACGCCAAACGACGACAAAAATATCTTCAACTGAAACGTGAATTGAGCGGCTCACCCATTCAATTTGTTCATTTGACTAACCCGAAAAAAGCACAAGCTTATCTCGAAAAACTATAAAATAAGTAAAAGCTAAGAGAAAACAGATAGATGGACATTATTTTTGTGCGACATGGCGTGCCAGATTTTTCATTAGCTGATGAAAGATGCATGACGCAGTTAGAGAAAGATTACGCGCCATTAGATCGAGCGTATTTATCGGAACTTCATCAAAAGCTTACCAACGCCGTATTCGATGATGCGCAGGCTATTATTTGTTCACCATATACGAGAGCGCTCCAAACGGCGGAGATCCTTAACCGTCGTCATGGATTTGAATTGTTTGTCGAACACGATCTGAGAGAGTGGCGGGCGGATACTGCTGGTGGTTATATTTCGTTGGCTGAGCGAGACCGGCGTTGGCACGAATATCGCGAGTTGCTAAAACTAAGACTGCCGATGAGCGACGAGCGCTATGAGCATGTGACAGCGTTAAAAGCACGAACGATGGCGGTTTTGGAAAGGTACAGACAATATGACAAAGTTATTGTCGTCAGTCATTTCAATGTTTTTGAAGCTTTGCAAGGTTATCAGGAACAAGGGTTGGCTTGCGGAGATTCTAAAATCTTTCGTCTGTGATCGATTTTCAATCTTATAGAGTAAAATCAATGAGTAATCGCTATTGGAGTTAAAAATGAAATCTATAAAAGCATGGATGTTGTTATGTTTGATCGCGATGTTTGGTTGTACGTCAAAACCAGATGATGTTGAGCCTGTAAACAACTTTGCACTCCAACCCTACCTCGGTAAATGGTATGAAATCGCTCGACTGGATCATTCCTTTGAGCGCGGCCTCTCTAACGTTACGGCTGAATATGAATTGCGTGAAGACGGTGGTGTCACGGTTATCAACCGTGGTTATTCGCAAGAAGATAAAAAGTGGACACAAGCCGAAGGCCAAGCGTATTTCGTTGGAGATGAAAACATCGGCCATCTTAAAGTTTCATTTTTTGGTCCGTTCTATTCCTCGTACATTGTGTTCGAGCTAGGAGAAAACTATGAGTATGCCTTTGTCTCAGGTTTTAACCATGATTACTTGTGGCTACTATCTCGGAAACCAAATGTCGATAAGGCGACGGTGGAGCGATTTAAGCGAGTCGCCAAAGAGAAAGGCTTTGCGCTAGATGAGTTGATCCTGGTCGATCAAAAACAGTAAATTGTCCAACTGCTGACCTTACAGTAAGGTTCGATGCTTCATAAAGCTCAGTGGTGTTTGTCCCGTTTGTTTTTTAAAGAACGCAATGAATGCGCTGTCTGATGAAAACTCCAAACAATGGGCAACATCACTGACTTGCCTCTCCTCACACAACAGCTCTATTGCCTTTAACAATCGCCATTGCTGACGCCAATCTTGATAAGACATGCCTGTTTCGGACTTAAACAGTCTTGTAATTGTCTTACCGCTTGCCCCGATTGTTTTCGATAAATGGTTGAGATCAGGAGCAATGAATCCGTCTTTTGTCATCGCGTTTCGAAATGAAGCCAAACGACGATCCGATGGCAATGGTAAAGTGAGCTCGAATTGCTTCGCTTGATAAAACTCTTCCCAAAACAATATGGTTGTCGCATTCGTTTTGGTTTGTTCTATGTCCCACTCCCACAAAGCCATTTTATTGATCAGTGCTTTTAGGAGATCGTTAACTTCAATCATCACGATGCTTTTCGGGCAAGAAAACTTGTCACAATCGAAATAAACAGAACGATACGCCACAACATTCGTCATTACGGCGCGATGTGGAGTATGAGGTGGGATCCACACTGCTTTGGTTGGCGGCAAAATACAAATGGAATCATTTAGGGCAAACGTCATGCATCCTTGTGGCGCGTAAAGTAACTGACCTTTATGGTGCTGATGCATCCCTGAGTCGTGTTTACCAACATCTGCAGCAATGCCGACCACGTTGGCTGTGAGCTTGTCTGCATCAAACTGAGTGTTTTCTTCAATAAGTGCCATTTGTCCGAATTTTGATGTTTTTGGTCTTAATGATGTTAATGGGTAAAGCATAACGCCTTCTATACTGCGCGCCAAGTTAAGTTTGTTACCCACTTAAGCTTCTGAATTCATCAGGTCGAAGTGGGATAGAGAGGCAAAAATGAAAACGAAACCTTCTATTGGATTAATGGTTGTGATGCTGATGTTTCCACAAATTGTAGAGACGATTTACAGCCCTGCACTTGGTGATATTGCACAGTCATTCTCAGTCACCTATACGCAAGCAGCGCAAACCCTATCGATCTACTTTACAGCATTTGCAATCGGAGTCGTGGTTTGGGGGCTACTAGCAGATAAATGGGGAAGACGTCCAACCATGCTAGTTGGCTTGCTCGTTTATGGGCTTTCTGCATTGGTTGCGATGCAAACTGACCGCTTTGATGTGGTCATGTTGGCTCGAGCGTTGAGCGCCTTTGGTATTGCGGTGGGTTCTGTGGTGACGCAAACCATGTTGCGGGACAGTTTTTCTGGCGAAGAGTTGGGTAAAGTATTCGGCGTAATGGGAATAGGAATTTCTGTCAGTCCGGTGATTGGCATGTTGCTCGGCGGCCAGTTAACCGCATTGGGCGGCTATCAAACCGTCTTTTTTACACTGTTTGTCATGGCGTTAGGCTTGTTTGTTTACAACGTTTTCAAACTGCCAGAGACACAAATTCAGAAACAGCCTTTGAATATGGGTTCACTTCTGGGGCGAATGCTGAGAGATGCGCAAATCTGGCAATCGACGTTATTAGTTGCGCTCTACAATATCGCATTGTTTTCTTACTACCAATTAGGTGCTTTCACATTTGAGGCGTTAGGTTTTAGCTCATCGGAGTTTGGATACAGTGGCGTTGTACTAGGCTTAGGTACTTTTGTCGGCAGTTTGTTGAATAAATTTATGCTGGGTAAAGGACAAACGCAAACATCTTTGTTGTGGATCGCGTCGATACTGTTGTTGGCTGGTGGGTTTGGTGTCTTTTGGGCTCAAACATCTATTTGGTTTTTAGTTCCAATGTTATTGGTCGTGATGGCGTTTGGCATTGCGATACCTAACGTACTAAGCGCTGCTTTGGTGGATTATAAACAGCAAGCGGGCAGTGCTGGCGCAGTATTTGGGCTGATGTACTACTTACTGATTGGGTCGGGGCTTGGATTGGCAGGAATAATTCAAAACCTAGGTGTAGTACAGACAAGTTGTGCAGTAACCGTATTGTTAGTGACAATGTCACGAATGAAGAAATAGATTTTATTCGTAAAAAGCCCCACTAAATGAGCGGGGCTTTTTGTTGCAAATTGACCTATCCGAAAAAGTGCTTTCAAATAGCGAACAACTAGGGCTATTTGATTAGGCGAACAACCAATGAACCAGGAGCCCTGATCGACTCAATGTTGTGACTTAATACTGTGCCACTAGTCGGTGCCATGTAGCGCTGAATTTCGTCACCAAAGCTATCGTATTGAATCGCAAGCAATTGACCTTGTTCAACGGTATCCATCATTTTCACTTGTGGTAGAACGAAGCCACCAAACTCGGCTCGAATACTGATGATCTCGTTACCTTCAAGGCAAGGGATGACTGGCGAAGCTTCACCAGAAATCACTTCGTGGCGTTTTAGCACGTTAAAAATCCCCGCAACCGTACGATCAATCAGCGCTTGCTCAGTGTAACGCCCCATGCCCACTTCGATAGTAATGCTTGGAGTGCCGCTGTTGTTCCACACGGTTTCTAAAACACCTGCGTCCCCCGGATCGTTTAAGATAGCGTCTGGGTTAATTGAACGAGCCATTTCCAACGATTGTTCGATACGGAAATCGGCAAACACATACAATGGGTAAGCTGCACCACTGGTTTGGGTGTGCAGATCAATTGCAAGCTCTGCATTTGGCTTAAGCAGATTGTTCCATAATGCAAACAGGTAGCGATTGGCCTCATTGCCGTTTGCGTCGCCTGGGAAAAAGCGGTTTAGGTTTGCTGGTGAGGCATCAGGATCTGCGGAGTAAAAATCGCGGCTGTGGTTCAACATACCCGTTAAGTTGATGGTTGGAACAACAGTGACAGTGCCCGCCAGTTCTTTGCCGATTAGCTCTCGAGCTGTTTTTTGCGCGGCAAGAACGCCGTTGTATTCATCGCCATGAACACCGGCAGTGATCATAATCTTCTTGCCCGGCTTGCCGCCTTTGAATACCAATACTGGTAGGTATTGCCACTGAGATAGGGCATTGGTTGCAATGCGGAACCAGAACTTATGCTCGCCAGCAGGCAAGTCAGTTACGTCGAGAGATTGAATGACTTGATGACCCTGAATTACGTCATCCAGAAATTGTGTTGCCATTAAAGTTGTCACTCCAAAACATCGTTTTGATGCTTATTTGCCATTTGGCTTGAATCAAAAAAGGCGAGAACTTGTCTCGCCTTCTTATCTGTTAATCAGTTTACGCAAAACCCATCACGTGAGCTGCGACGACGACAATGCTCGATAGGGTAAAGAGTAATAGCATAAAGCGCCAGCAGAATTTCGCCCAGTCACCCCAGTCGATACGACACACGCCAAGCGTTGCCATTAGGGACGCAGAAGTAGGAACGATCACGTTAGTGAAACCATCACCCAGTTGGAATGCCAGAACCGCTACCTGACGCGTTACGCCAGCGATGTCTGCAAGAGGAGACAGCAGAGGCATCGTAAGTGCTGCTTGGCCAGAACCCGAGGTCACGAAGAAGTTGAAGATGGATTGGAACACATACATCAACCAAGCTGCGGCGACATCAGGAAGGCCACTGATCACACCGCCTGCGCTGTTCAAAATCGAGTTCAGTACGCTTGCTTCATCGGTAGTACCACCACCCAGAATAAGCAATACACCTTTCGCACAGCCAACCAAAAGAGCAGGAGCTAGCATGATTGCTGCGCCTTCTTTGAATGCGTCCGCCGCACAGTTAAGGGTCATGCCGTTTAGGCGGAAGATCGTACCGATAATGGCAACCACAAAGCCCATAGTGAAGAACTGAGAAGCGATTTCTGGGATGTACCATGCTTTAGCTACTACGCCCCAAACCACCCAAATCGTTGTTGCGATAACCGTTAGAATAACGAGCGTGTCTCCGAAGTTCCAACGAGAGTCGTGGCTACCTAGTTCTTGCTGACGGAAGTATTTATCCGTACGGCGGCTGTAAGAGTACTCAGGATTTGCTTTGATGCGAGACGCATAAACCATCGTAAAGGCGATACCGATGAGTGTAAAACCAACCCAAAGTGCCATACGAACCGTCATGCCCGATAGTACAGGAATACCAGCAATACCTTGTGCAATCGCAACCGAGAATGGGTTCATCCAAGATGTCGCAAAACCAATCTGAGTCGCAACGTAAGTCACCATTACGGTCGTAATGCCGTCATAACCTAGGCGAACCATCAATGGAGCGATGATGATGGCGAACGCCACCGCCTCTTCACCCATCCCAAAGACAGCGCCGCCCAAAGAGAACAGCAAGAACAGAACAGGAATGAAGAGCGCTTCGTTACCTTTGGTTTTGTCGATCAGGCGAAGGATACCGTTGTCGATAGTGCCCGTGCGCATCACGACACCAAAAGCGCCGCCGATCACAAGCATAAACATGATAACGCCGATTGCGCTGCCCCATTTTGAACCTGAAACCAGACCTTCAAATGGGAAGTTCATCAAGCCGATACCGCCGCCAGAAGCGAAGAGCCCCACTTTGTTGTAAACCAGCTCGCCGTTTTCGTCGGTTGCGTACGAGAAAGAAGACGGATCAATAACAGTACGTGTTTTTTCCGCACCATCTACCACGTAAGACACCTGTTGGCTATCAAAGTGACCAGCAGGAATTAGATAGGTAAGAATCGCAGCAAAGATACCAACAAAAAAGATTAAAATGAGAGTGTCAGGCATCTGCCATGATTGCTTTGTTGCAGCCGATTCCGATGGCTGCGCATGTGTGTGAGACATAACTTACTTCACGTCGAATCAAACAAAGCATGAAATATCGATAAAGTAGAATAAAAAGTCAATATTAATGCCTGTAGTGAACTATAAATTCATCAAATATTTGATCTAAAGTGTGTTTGATTGATTTGTATTCTTTTGTTGGTGGAATGTGTTGTTGGTCTTATATTCAGGAAAATAAATAGGCTCGTACTGCTGACGAGCCTTTTCTCACTCATTAATGCATACCGTTTAGTCGCCTGATTGCTCGGCAAAAAATGCAGCAACATCGCGGAGATCTTCATCGTTCAGCATACGTAATTGCGCTTTCATCATCTCTGCCAGTGGCCCGGTTCGCAAACCATCCTGATAGGCTTTCATCGAGTCATACAAGTATTTAGGACTTTGGCCTGCAAGGTTCGGATAGGCGTCATTACTGCTTAGTCCATTTGTGCCGTGGCAATATACGCAGCTTGGAGCTTTAACTTTGCCTTTCTCAGCATCGCCAAAAGGATTGGCATAAACGGTGGAAGTAAAAATGAGAGACGTTAAAAGGAGGGTTCTTAGCATTATGGATTCTCGATTTAGCGATAATTGACCGTAGAATAAAGCTTCCCCCAAGGGGAAGCTCAATGATCAAAATCAATCTAAAGAAGAGATTTGAGGCTCGATAGGAAGGTTTGAATACCTTCAGCAGAGATGTCTTTGTGTGTGACAAAGCGAATTGGGTTTCCTGGGCTGATGATGATGTTTTGTTGCTTGAGTTGCTCCGCGATGCTTTGGATATCGACTTTAGCATCCAACTTAGCAAACACAATGTTGGTTTGAACGAAGTCAGGATTTACCGAGAAACCCGGTAGTTCAGCTAAACCTTCCGCCAATGCTTTTGCATTGATGTGATCTTTCTTTAACTGTGCGACTTGTTCCGTGATCGCCAGTTTACCTGCTGCCGCTAGAATGCCTGCCTGACGCATTCCGCCACCGACCATCTTTCTTAAACGGCGAGCT
This sequence comes from Vibrio sp. Y20_XG_PY13, assembly GCF_024181925.1. NCBI lineage: Bacteria > Pseudomonadati > Pseudomonadota > Gammaproteobacteria > Vibrionales > Vibrionaceae > Vibrio > Vibrio sp. Y20_XG_PY13. Next base: position 284,645 of record NZ_JAMZAL010000001.1, read on the forward strand.
TTCGCGACGTATTCCTTGCTGCCAAGCAGCAGTGAACCAACGGGTGCCGCAAGACCTTTCGATAAACAAATCGTCATGGAATCAAAATACTGACCAATCTCCTTGACGGGAACATCGAGCGCAACGGCTGCGTTAAACACGCGGGCACCGTCGAGATGCAGTTTCAGATTGTGTTTATTAACGAATTCACGAGCTTCCGCTAAGTAAGACAGTGGGATCACTTTACCGTTGATGGTGTTTTCTAAACTTAGCAGACGAGTACGAGCAAAGTGCGCGTCATCAGGTTTAATTGCTGCCTCTAATTTGTCAAATGGCAACGTGCCATCTGGATTGTTTTCTATTGGTTGAGGCTGGATAGAACCCAGTACCGCTGCGCCACCTGCTTCATATTTGTAATTGTGCGCTTGCTGGCCGCATAAATATTCATCGCCACGCTCACAATGTGCCATTAACCCTAAAAGGTTTGCTTGCGTGCCAGAAGTGGTAAACAACGCTGCCTCAAACCCTGCTAATTCAGCCGCGAATTGCTCTAGCTCGTTTACGGTAGGATCGTCACCATAAACATCATCGCCAACAGGGGCGCTGAACATTGCTTCGCGCATAGCTTGGGTGGGTTGAGTCACTGTGTCTGAACGAAAATCCATGAATATCTCCTTGGTCCAAATTCCTAAATGTATCCGCAAAGGCGAGCTTTGCTTAAGCAAGCGATGGTTTTGGCATCGGTAATGGTGCCATCAATAATTTTTTCTTCGAGCTGTTCTCGTGACAATGTCACGACTTCAATTACTTCATCGTCGTCACACTCGTAGCGATTGGTTTTGGCTAAGTGTTCGGCGACAAACAAATACTGAATTTCATCACAAAACCCAGCAAGCGGTGTCACTTGACCGAGTGGGGTAAATTTTTCTGCGCTGAAGCCGGTTTCTTCTTCCAACTCACGTTGCGCGCAGCAGAGCGGGTCTTCGTCGCCTTCACGAGTACCTGCTGGTAACTCCAGAAGCCATTTATTGAGAGAGGGCCGAAACTGATTCACTAAGACTATATCGCCATTGGCGGCGATTGGCAGTATTACAGCAGCGCCTGGATGGTGAATGGTGGTGTGTGAAATGACTTGACCAGTAGGAAGCTGAACGTCTTCTTCAACCAAAGAAATTTGCTTCCATTTATGAATTGTTTTGCTCATGCAGTTGTAAACCCTAGCAATGACCGCAATTTGACGTTTTTGAACATTAACCACAAACGCTGGGAAACAAAAGCAAAAACTGTTGCAAGGCCACGAAAGCGTTTGCACTTTCAGTGAGCTATATCTCATAAATGGAAACTTTGATTGCTCAGCAAAGAGAGAGATAAGCATCTGTTATAAGGGTGATTCGAACAAATTACACTTGTAACAAAGTGATAACAAATGTATAAAAATAAATACACAGCATCAGTTCAGCAGCCGGAGTACGTATGATCCAACCTTCTTTTGCATCCAATGCCGAAAAAGCACTACTTTCCGAGCGTATTAACAAGCTTGCAAAAGCGTTAACTGATGGCGTTTATGAACGCGAACACACCATCAAACTCTGTCTCCTTGCCGCTTTGGCTGGGGAGAGCGTCTTTCTTTTAGGTCCTCCAGGTATTGCAAAGAGTCTTATTGCAAAGCGTCTTATCCAAGCTTTTGATAACAGCAGTTACTTTGAATACTTGATGACTCGATTCTCGACACCAGAAGAAGTGTTTGGTCCTTTGAGTATTCAAGAGTTGAAGGACAACGGCCGTTATGTCCGACTCACCAAAGGTTACCTACCTACAGCGCAAGTCGTTTTCCTTGATGAGATTTGGAAAGCGGGCCCTGCGATTCTGAACACTCTGTTGACCGTCGTGAACGAAAAAACATTCAAAAATGGCAGTGACATTGAACGTGTTCCAATGCGTTTGCTGGTTTCTGCTTCCAACGAATTACCAGATGAAGACAGCGGCCTAGACGCACTGTACGACCGAATGCTCGTACGTGTGTTCGTAAACCGAATTCAGAATAAGCAAAACTTCAAATCCATGCTGACCGTTGGCACATCGCAAGAAGCGCAAATTCCGGAAGGTTTGGCAATTACCGATGAAGAGTATCACCAGTGGCAGCAACAACTCGATAAACTGACGCTCACCGACAATGCGTTTGAAAAGCTGTTTCAGCTAAAAACGATGCTGGAAACCAAAGTGGAAGCACAATTTGGTGACGCAGCACATACCGACATGTACGTGTCTGACCGTCGCTGGAAAAAGGCGGTGAAGTTACTGAAAGCGAGCGCTTTCTTTAATGGTCGTGATGAAATTAATCCTCTTGATCTGTTGTTATTGCAAGACTGTCTCTGGAATAGCCCTGAGTCGCGTGATGTCGTGCGTGAAGTGGTACAAGAATTCGCGCTCAAGCACGCTTTTGACCAACAAGACGCAGAGCAGGAAATCGAGTACTGCCGCGAGTCTTTGATTGATGTTCAGCATGAGCTAGAAGATACCTACCGTATGACGCTGACCTCTGAAGCAGCAACCGGTATTTTGCGCAAAGAAACCATGCGTTTCGATACTTCGAAGGCGAAAACCTACAAAGTGGGTGCGGCCGTTAACCTAGTGAAGTTGGTTATCTTGCAAAGCAACATGTCGGTATCGGAATCGGAAAAAGGCGATAGCCGTTGGGTTTATGTACCGAAAGATGAACTGGACCGTGTGATCAAAGATGGCCAAGGTGATGTGTACGGTTACGTAAACCAAAACACCAATATGTGTCGTCTGCGTTTTGATGTGGATGCGGCGAACAACTTGGTGATCCGCGATATTGCTAACCGCGGTATTTTGGTGAGCTTGGTAACGCAACAAGGTTTGGACATTGAGCTGTACCAAAAATGGTTGTCGCAAAGCGAAAAAGCCGTAAACCAACTGAGTGAAGCAGAGCACCACATGCGTAAAGTCAAAGCGAACTTTCATGATGCACTGCCACACAGTTTTGTGGATCCTGAATTACCACGTCTTATGGAGTCGAGTCTGCAACAGGTGAGCCAACGACTTGAGTCTATCCAAGGTGAAAGCGAGAAGATCATTCAACGCTTTAAAAACTTACATCAGTTTTTCTCTTAAGGAGACGACATGTTAGGTGCAGACGGACTCAACTTGGCGCTGATGGTGGCGGATTCAGGCATCATCGACAGTGCTGTAAATGATTTGATGGCTCGCTCTCAAGTCATGATGATGGCAGAAAACCGAGGTGTAAAATCGTCGGTGAAAAACCATTTGTTAAAATGGCGCGGCAACGTAAAGAAACGCATCACCAAAGTATGTGAGACGGAGCGTTTCCAACAAGAGCTCGCTTTATATCAAGAAGTGATTCACTGGGATGAAGACGAGTTTTTTGAGCGCATAGAGGATGTGATCAAAAAGCTTGAGTGGCACTCTGCGTTTTACATGCAAGCACGCCGCATGATGGAAAAGAACAAAGGGGTTAATAACCCGATGTTCCCGCATTACTTCTGTGACCAATGGTATCAAAGCCTTGCTGATGCAATTAAACAGGCGCAAGTAAGTGAGTTAGAAGCCAACAAAGAGAAAGTTCTTAACGATCTGTATCAACGTATGGAAACCATGCGCAATATGGATAAAGTGACGGAATCTGGCGACGCTGAAAGCGTAGGGCGCTTGTGGGATATGGCTTCGGCAAAACTCAGCAAAACCGATTTAACGGTGATGAAGCGCCATGCAGAGTTTTTGAAAAAGCACAAAGGCTTGCAAGAAATCGCAGAACAGCTTGGCCGTATGGCTGGGCAAGTGAATGATCCTGACTTAAACCGTGCACCAGCGGAAGAGCTGCAAATGGTTGAAGAAAAAAGCGACGAAGCGACTGATGATATCGTCGGTATCCATGAAAGTGACGATCTCAACAAGCTGCTGCCAAACGAGACCATGTTTTTGGCTTACCCTGAGCTAGAAGTTGTGTTCTACAAGCATCTGGTCGACAAGCGTTTAATGAACTATCGCACGCAAGGTAAATCTCGCACTTTACGTAAAGTCAAAGCGCATCGTCCAGACAACAAAGCTGTGGATATCGAAAAAGGGCCGTTCATCGTCTGTGTGGATGCCTCTGGCTCGATGAGTGGTTTCCCTGAGCAGTGCGCAAAAGCGATGGCGTATGCGTTAATGCAGATTGCACTGGCCGAACAGCGCGATTGTTACGTGATCATTTTCTCTACTGAACACATTACTTACGAGCTCACCAAACAAGATGGTTTGCGTGAGGCGGCGGATTTCTTAACGTACAGTTTCCATGGTGGTACAGATTTGGAGCCAACGCTTATCAAATCCATCGATTTGATGAGTGGAGATAAATACAAAAACGCCGACATGGTGGTAATTTCTGATTTTATTGCGCCAAAACAGCAAGATGAGTTGTTGGCAAAAGTGGATGCGCTTAAAGCGAAGAAAAACCGCTTCCATGCGATCAGTTTATCTAAATACGGAAACCCTGCGTTAATGTCGATGTTTGATCATACTTGGTCTTACCATCCAAACGTTGTGGGACGTTTACTCAAGCGCGTAAGTAACGGTTGATGACCTAAAGCGGCGAATTCGCCGCTTTATTTTTAGTTCGTTTATCGGATGAATGTGTTTGGGGAAGAATCAATAAATACGCAATTGGATCGAATTTCCATCTGATTGATTTAAAAAAAAGCAAACAAACAGAAAATGAAAGATTTTTGTTTGACTATCTTTTCTGAATCCGTAAAGTAGCAACCAACGCAACGGGGGAGACCTCTTAAAGCGTTAAAGAAAGGCGCGTTGGCAGAGTGGCTATGCAGCGGATTGCAAATCCGTGGACCTCGGTTCGACTCCGGGACGCGCCTCCATTTGCGACACTAGCTCAGTTGGTAGAGCGCAACCTTGCCAAGGTTGAGGTCACGAGTTCGAACCTCGTGTGTCGCTCCAAATTGTTCAGATATGGCAATTGCGATATCTCGATGCTTAAAGCATTAACTTAAAACCAGCGGAAGCTGGTTTTTTTGTATCTGAATATCCGAAAACAGATCCTATTCTTATTTCTCTCTCGTGATTTGTAGGTCTCACCATTGGTAACTGTGACCCTACATTTAGCGCCTCGGCTGATATCGGTTTACAATATCGGCCTCTAAAGGATTTGACGAAGACGCATGAGAAACACCGACGATTACATCATTTTTTACCATTTGGTCGAACAAGGCTCCTTCAGCAGTGCGGCAAGGCACATGGAGCTCACTAAATCGGTGGTTAGTAAACGTATTGCGAAGTTGGAGCAAGAATTAGGTGTTCAGCTTCTTTATCGCACGACGAGAACGCTGACGTTGACAGAGGCGGGGCAATCCTTCTTTGTGCACGCTAAAGCGGTTTATAAAGCTGTTGCTACAGCCGAAGAATCGATCGTTGGATTGGGGAAGAACCTATCTGGCAACATTAAGATCACGGTACCTACCATTTCTGGTGAGTTGATTCTTCCGGGTGTGATTTCGGAGTTCAATGACAAGTACCCTGACATCAATATCGATATGGAACTTGATAATCGATTTGTCGATATCGTCAATGAGCGTTTCGATCTGGCCATTCGTACTGGCATGTTGCCAGATTCTAGCCTTATTGCCAGAAAGCTGGTGGATGCAAATTGGGTGGTGTGTGCGTCTCCCAAGTATCTTGCCAAGCATGGCATTCCAAAGCAGCCGAGCGAACTTACTAAGCATAACTGTTTGGTTTACTCCTATCAGGAAACTGGCGCGCGTGAGTGGGCGTTTAAAGCCGACGATAAGACGTATCAAGTTACCGTTGATGGCAACTTATGTACCAACAACTCTTCCGCGTTGCGAAATGTCGCGCTGCTAGGGCAAGGTGTTATCTATGTGCCTCGCGTATTGGTGTATGAAGATTTAAAGCAGGGCAGCTTGATCCAGTTGTTCAAAGAAGAAACGGCGAAATGCTTGGGTATCTACGCTGTCTACCCATACACAAGGCAGCAACCCGAGAAGATTAAGATCTTCATTGATCACCTATACAACAGCTTCCAAAGTCAAAATCATCGATTTTAAATCAAGTCTACAACGCCATTGGTTACTTTGGTGTTGTGGTTTTGTTTCCACCTTTTCTCTTAAATAATTTATCCAATTTAGCCACTTACACGGTGTTACTCCCTCATCACTTACTTTGATAACAAGACGTTGCGCACACCTGTTAAAGAATGGTTTTGTTATTGTTTCTTTTTGGAAACGATCTGTTTCTTTCGTTCTAACGTCGGTTTGTGAACGCTAAGTTACAGAAAAACAACAGATTAATTACGCTATGTGAGTGCTGGTTAAGGTTTGTACGCTTGACCTTGATGGACGCAGGGAAATTGACTGCTTATAGTGAGCCAAACTCAAATCCACACCGTGTTCGGTTGGATGTGAGTGATGCAAAATAACTAGAGATACGGATATGAAACAAAAGCAGCTGATAGAAGAATTTAAAACGATAGTCGGGGAAGAGAATGTCCTGACCGATCAGGTTAAAACCAAATACTACCGCTCAGGTTTTCGCTCTGGTAGTGGTACAGCGCTTGCCGTCGTGTTTCCTAACACTTTGTTAGAGCAATGGAAGATCATTAAACAGTGTGTCGAGGCGAACTGCATCATCATCATGCAGGCTGCGAAAACGGGCCTCACAGAAGGCTCTGCGCCAAGTGGTAACGACTATGACCGCGATGTCGTGGTGATCAACATTACCAAAATCAAAAAAATTCATCTGCTGGATGGTGGCAAACAGGCGGTGTGCTTACCCGGTGCAAGTCTACATTCACTAGAAAAAGAACTCAGAGCCGTTAACCGCGCGCCGCATTCGATTATTGGGTCATCATCGCTAGGAGCGACGGTTGTCGGTGGCATTGCTAATAACTCAGGCGGTGCGTTAGTGAAACGCGGCCCAGCATATACTGAGCTTGCCATCTACGCGCAGGTCGATAAGCAGGGCAACCTCCATCTAGTAAATCACCTTGGTATTGATGGCTTGGGTGAGACGCCGGAAGAAATTCTTCACAACCTGCAAGAGGGCAATTTCGACCCAAGCAAGATTGTTCACGATGATCGCATGGCATCAGACAAAGAATATGATGAACGAGTTCGTGACGTAACATCTGACATCCCTTCACGTTTTAATGCTGACGAGCGTCGCTTGTTTGAAGCGAGCGGCTGTGCGGGCAAATTGGGCGTGTTTGCAGTGCGTGTTGATAGCTACCCAGTGTCAAGCAAAGAGCAAGTGTTTTACTTGGGCACGAACGACGCAAACAAGTTAACCAAATTGAGAAAAGATTTTCTGACTCAATTCGATAACCTGCCAGAAATGGGGGAGTATCTGCATCGCGATATCTTCAACATGGCAGAGAAATACGGCAAAGACGTGTTTTTATCGATCGACTTATTGGGTACGGACAAACTGCCTAAGATGTTCGCACTGAAAGCGAAAGTAGAGAACTTTTTAGAGCGAGTGCCATTTGTCAGCAAATATTTACCAGACACCATTTTGTACTACGCAAGCAAATTGTTCCCGCAGCATTTGCCTGAGCGAATGTTAGAATTCCGCGATAAATACGAGCACCACTTAGTGCTAAAAATGAGTGATGGCGGAATTGAAGAGGCACAAAAATACCTGAAAGAAGTATGGGCTGTTGAAGATGATTGCGATTTCTTCGAATGTACGCCAGATGAAGGTAAAAAAGCTTACTTACATCGTTTTGCGGCGGCTGGGGCTGCGATTCGCTACGAAACGATTCATCGCAACGAGGTTGAAGACATTGTTGCGCTCGATATCGCATTGCGCAGAAATGATGAAGAGTGGTTGGAAACTTTGCCTGAAGAGGTAAGCAAAAATCTGGTTCAGTCGCTCTATTACGGGCACTTCATGTGTTACGTCTTCCATCAGGATTACATCTTCAAAAAAGGTACAGATACCAAATTGATGAAGAAGCTGATGTTAGAGCACCTCAATAGTCGCGGTGCAAAATACCCAGCTGAACACAATGTGGGTCATTTGTACGAAGCAGAAAACTCATTACAGAAGTTCTACCACGAGCTTGATCCAACCAATACCTTTAACCCGGGCATCGGTAAAATGGACAAATATAAGCGCAACTGCAACTGCTGTGCTTAAGCCCCTGTTTTGATCACTAGAGTCTTAGGCTTATATATCTGAGATTCATCAAACATGAAGAAAAAGCCCTGCTGACGCTATTAGAGTCAGCAGGGCTTTGTTGTTTATGAATCGTGATTTTGATGAATATGGCTTTTCTGAGCCTTTGACGCGATTGAAAACCCAGTTTTAGAAAGCGCGCACTGCGGCGGCGGCGATAATGCCAGCAGCAATAGCAGGAAGCGGTTTTTTAACGATAAACATTACCACAGCGGTTGAAAATAGAGCGGCTCTCGCACCGTTGTCACCTTCGACGGCGAGAGGCGCTAAGAGGGCAATCAATACAGATCCTGACATAGCGGTGATAAAACGTTGCACGCGTTCGCTAATCGGAATGAATGACATCACATAAACGCCACCCCAGCGAGTTGCCAGAGTTACCAATCCCATTGCGATAATGATAAACAGCGTGCCGCCTAAGCTTGTTTCGATGTTCATGCTTTTTTCTCCTTCCAACAAGCCCCTAAAATACCGCCAGCGATTGCGCCGACAACGACATGGCTGTTTTCTGGCAAATACCAGTAAGCCATCAGTGATGAAGCTGCTGCCATACCCCAAATCGCGAAGATACGCAGATTTTTAGGGCCGCCTGCAACCATAGAAAGTAAAAAGCAACCCATGACCATATCAAGGCCAAGACTGACTGGATCTTTGATGGCTCCACCAAAGTAGATCCCCATCCACGTGCCGACAATCCAGAAGCCCCAAAGCGCAAGCCCTCCGCCGACCAACAAACCAAACCCAGGCTCTTTCTTGCCAAATGCGTTCATCGCCATTGCCCAGTTCGCATCGGAGGCAAGCAACATAATGCCATAGCGCTTATGTGGCGGTAGCTGTCTCAGCCAAGGGTAGAGCGTCGCACCCATCAGAAGGTGGCGAGCATTGATGGCAAACACAGTAATCAAAACCGGTACAAGTGGTACTTCAGCTCCCCACATTTCTAATGTGGCAAACTGAGACGCACCAGCAAAGACGAGCGTACTCATTAAAAGAGTCGGAAAGGCGTCTAAGCCGGTTTGCACCGCAGCAACCCCAAAGGCGAGGCCAAAGACCACCACAAAAAAGGAAAGCGGTAAAAGCTGAGTAAATCCACCCCAGACGTCAGCCCGAGTGAACTCATGTAGATCCCCAGAAGATCGAGGAAAAGAGGATGTATTTTCTGTCATAAATGTACCTAGCCGGCAGCAAAGTCGGGAGAAGCCCCAAATGGGTATTGTTGTGATTTTGTAAACTGCATGTTTAACATCAATTGGATGGGCTTTCAAACACAACCAGAATGTGGTTTTCGTCGCAGACAACAAGATGACATTAACGTTATCGGTGTTTCAGGGCTTTTTGAGCGAAAAAAGAAAGCGAGCACGAAGCTCGCTTTGAGTTAGGAAGTGTTTAAAAAGGAAGTCGTAAGACTACTTCACGTACACACGAGGGTTTGATGTGCCCCAAATGGTGTAAAGTTCTGGGAAGATCACGTCGGCGTTCTTCTCGATTTCTGCGGCATTGATGGTTTGAGATTTTTGGTTGCCGAACAGAACGACCTCAGAACCCGGCTTCACGCCTTTGATATCGGAAACGTCGATCATTGTTGTATTCATTGACGTTACTCCAACCACTTTTGCACGTTGACCATTAATCAGCACGTCTGCCGTATTGCCCATTTTTCTTGGGTAACCGTCAGAGTAACCGACAGGAAGGTTCGCCATTACGCTTTCTTTAGTGGTTGTAAAGCTGCTGTCGTAACCCACAGTGCTGTTTTTCGGTAGGTGGTGCAGTGATGCTACGCGTGTTTTGAAAGACACGATAGAAGGGTATTCAAGGTTAGTTGGTAGGTCACCGTAAAGCACACCACCAGGACGAACCATATCAAGTTGAGCTTCTGGTACGTTAAGCGCTGTGTACGAGTTTGCTACGTGCAGAAAAATGTTTTCGCGTTTTAGATCCGCTTTTTCAATTAGCCATGCCGAGCTTTCTTTGAATGAGCCAAGTTTCGCGCGTACTTCTTCTGCGTTGTAATTCGGGAAGTGCGTCATGATACCGACAATCTCAACGCCAGATTGCTTAGCAATCGCAAGGGCTTCCTTTTTGCCGTTTTCTGTCGTCATGTCAATGCCGTTACGACCCATACCGCCGTCGTTAAGCGCAAGGTGAACTTTGACTGTCTTGTTTGCTTTTTTAGAGAGTGCAGCGATCGCCTTTGCTTGATCAAGCGTGCCGATTAGCTCTTCAACATTAAGATCAAGTGCACCTTCAATTTCGCCAATCTCTGCTGAGCGAACACGCATTAATTGACCTTTAAAGCCGCTGTCGCGCACGACTTGTGCTTCTGCATTACTTGCGATCGCTACGCAAGGAATTTGCTGTTCTATGATAGTTGGCATTAAGCCTGCGATACCGTTGCCATAGGCGTCAGCTTTCATCACCGCACAGATTTTAGTCTGGTCACTCATGTGTGACTTAAACTGCTCGATGTTTTGCTTAAACTGACCTAAATCGATTTCTAGCCAAGTGTTGGATGATTGAATTTGACTCTCTTGGTCTAACGTCGTTTGAAGCTGGAGTGGAGCTGCGATTGAATGCATAGCAGGGGTGAACGTTGCTGCAGCAATGGCAATAGAAAGAAGAGTTTTCTTAAGGCGCATAAAACCTCCATACGCGTTTTTTTATTGTTAAAGGAAAGCGTACGAGGGAATGTACGCCAGAAAAACAAAACGCCCCAAACTGCGGAGCTTGGAGCGTTTTTGTCGAGTCGTTTTAGTTTAGCTTAAAGCGGCTCATTACATCTTGAAGAGATACGGATAGCTGGCTCAGTTCGCGGCAAGCTTGTGCAGTTTGCTCTGAACCTTGCGCGACCTCTTGAGACGCAAGATGGATGTTTTCGATGCTACGGCTTAGTTCCTCAGCAACTGAGTCTTGCTGGTTACATGCTGTTGCGATTTGACTGCCCATGTCTGAGATATCAGAAATCGCATGTTCGATGTCATTCATCAGTTGTTTTGACTGAATGCCTTGGTCAGCGCACTCGGCAATGCTTGTGCGAGAAAGCTCAGTCGCTGATTTCGCGTCTTTCGCTAGTGATTGTAGCTGCTCGATGATCGCTGTGATTTCACTTGTTGAATCTTGAGTACGGCCAGCAAGAGTACGAACTTCGTCCGCTACAACAGCAAAGCCACGGCCCGATTCACCAGCACGCGCTGCTTCAATAGCGGCGTTAAGCGCAAGCAAGTTTGTTTGATCTGCGATATCACGGATAACATCAACCACAACGTTGATTTGGTTAGATTGCTGTTCAAGCTCTGAAACTGTATCACCAGCAGCGCCGATAACATTTGCTACTTCACCAATCGCATCAACCATGCTTTGTGTTTCACGCACACCAAGTTGTGTACGGTGGTTCGCATCGTTTGCTTGGCTCGCTGACTCTTCCGTGTTGCGTGCAACGTCGGCGACCGCAGCTTTCATTTCCGTCATTGCTGTTGCAACGTGCGTGATTTGTAGCTGTTGGTCTTTCATGCCAGAAGCAGAAAGCTCAGAGATTTGGTTCATCTCTTCTACTGCACTGCTCAATTGCGTTACAGCGGCAATAACGTTGTCGATAACTTGGCGTAGGTCGTTTTGCATCTTAGTCGTTGCATCTGCCAACTCGCCCAGTTCATCGTTACCAATCAACTTACGATCGATGTCTTTAGAAAGGTCACCTTTCGCAATCGAGTTTGCTTGTTCCACAACAAGTTGTAGTGGGCCACAAATCAAACGCGTTAGAACAAGCGTCATAACAATCATGATCACTAGAATGGTCACGTTGCTCGCGATGGATGAGTTGCTCAAACCGTTCACTGAAGAAAGGATGTGATTTTTGTTGCTGTCCATTGCGACTTTCAACAAGCGGATTAGCTCGTTTAGATCAGAATCGACGGCTTCGAAGTCGTTTAAAGAGTTAGATAGAACAGCGAGCGCTTCGGTTTTGTTGCCTGCTAACATCGACTCATTGTATTGGTCCATAGTAACTAAGTACTGTTTCCATTGACGCATTAGGCGTTGGAACGTTTGTTGTTCTTCACCTGGCCAAATGGTTGAGCCGTAAGCTTCAAGTTCTTTGCTGATCTTTTCGCGTTCACGGATGTTACTTGCGATTTTGTTTCTGATCTTATCTGCGTCCTTATAGGTGTAAGTAGCAAATTGAGAGCGACGCCAGTGAGAAAGATCATCTCGGATCGCATCCACTCTTTCCATTGCTGGAAGAGTGTCATCAGTATAGTTTAAAAGCTCAGATTTGATTTCTTTGAGCTCTTTAGACAAAAACACGCCAAATACAATATTAATAAGCGCAATCAGTAAAAAAGAGAGCGAAATTTTCTTCGCAATAGATAGGTTTCTGATAGACATTGGTGATATACCTTGTTTTTTTTTATGCAGTGTCGTCAAAGTAAACCACGTCCTTATATGTGATATTGATCCATTAAATTACTGCAACACATTTAAAGTATCATTAATCGAAACGATTTTCGATAACGCATTGAGCTTTTCAAAAAAATAAATTATGTCAATGGTTTTATAATGGTAAGACCAGGCGTTTTATGCATTTACGTGTAACAAATTGTTGAAAATGAAAGGACGCTTCCATTTTTACGGGGTGTTAACGATGTGCTTAATGCACAAAAGGTGAGGGAAGTACCGGAATTGTTGTGCATGGATATGATAAGAGCGCGATGCGACGCTTGCTGAATTTATTGTTTTACTCATTTGGTGACGAAAATGTGTGCTGATTGATCGTCAATTAAACTTGTTAGCGTGCTTTTTAATCGTTTGAATCAAAAAGGTAAAATTTATTGTTGACCAGATAAATTAATCCGTTAAAGTACGCCTCGTTCTCACGGCACAGGCCGCTGAGAGATGGTGTTACCATCGCAAAGATTTGCGTTGCCCTGGTGGTGGAATTGGTAGACACAAGGGATTTAAAATCCCTCGGCGTTCGCGCTGTGCCGGTTCAAGTCCGGCCCGGGGCACCATCAAAACGATGTATGGATTTCAAATTCAGTTTTAAAGCATCGTTCTCATGACAATGAGAAAACAATCAGGTAAGGCGCGTTGGCAGAGTGGCTATGCAGCGGATTGCAAATCCGTGGACCTCGGTTCGACTCCGGGACGCGCCTCCATTATTTCGAAAGCCAGTCTCTTATGACTGGCTTTTCTCGTTTCTAGTGCTCGCAAATCGCTTCTTCTCTTCTCTTCTCTTCTCTTCGCTTTGTTTCATTCGTATCCGTATCACCAAACTCATTTGATCGTCATTCAATATTTTACACACGCTAATTATTGATTTTATAAATGTTAATCAACTCAATAATTGTATGGGGTGATTGGTGTTAATTTCTCTTCGATTGTAATCCGAACTTTCTGTCTTACAGACAATACGTTAGCAAGTTTTATGTGTTGCTATTGCAGCTGCATGGTAGGTCAGAAAGCGGGTTTTAGTCCTTTAACGTGAGAGAAAAATAATGAAAATATTCAAATTAAAACGCACTTTTTTACCGCTAACCTTGCTGCTCAGTGCTCCTGCCTTTGCCGGGCAAAATGGCACCATGATGCAGTACTTTCATTGGTACGTACCTAATGATGGCGCATTATGGACGCAGGTTGAAAGCAATGCTCCAGCACTCGCTGAAAACGGTTTTACAGCGCTCTGGCTACCGCCAGCTTACAAAGGCGCGGGCGGCAGTAATGATGTCGGTTATGGCGTCTACGATATGTACGATTTAGGTGAGTTTGATCAAAAAGGCTCAGTACGAACCAAATACGGTACCAAGGCTCAGTACATCTCTGCAATCAATGCCGCGCACAACAACAGTATCCAAATCTACGGAGACGTTGTGTTTAACCATCGTGGTGGCGCTGATGGGAAGTCGTGGGTCGATACCAAGCGCGTTGATTGGGACAACCGCAATATTGAACTGGGCGACAAATGGATTGAAGCTTGGGTTGAGTTTAATTTTCCTGGCCGCAACGACAAATACTCGAACTTTCATTGGACTTGGTATCACTTTGACGGTGTTGACTGGGATGACGCCGGCAAAGAAAAAGCGATCTTTAAATTCAAAGGCGAAGGAAAAGCATGGGATTGGGAAGTCAGCTCTGAAAAAGGCAATTACGACTACCTAATGTACGCCGATTTAGACATGGATCACCCAGAAGTTAAACAAGAGCTGAAAGATTGGGGTGAGTGGTACATCAACATGACCGGCGTTGATGGCTTTAGAATGGATGCCGTTAAGCACATTAAATATCAGTATCTACAAGAGTGGATTGATCATTTACGTTGGAAAACAGGCAAAGAGCTTTTCACCGTTGGTGAGTATTGGAATTACGACGTAAATCAACTGCATAACTTTATTACTAAGACCTCTGGCAGTATGTCGTTGTTCGATGCGCCGCTTCACATGAACTTCTACAATGCGTCAAAATCTGGCGGCAATTACGATATGCGCCAAATCATGAATGGCACGTTGATGAAGGACAACCCAGTCAAAGCAGTGACTCTCGTAGAAAACCACGATACGCAGCCACTGCAGGCGTTAGAGTCGACAGTAGATTGGTGGTTCAAGCCTCTTGCTTACGCATTCATTTTATTGCGTGAAGAAGGTTATCCATCGGTGTTCTACGCAGATTACTACGGCGCGCAGTACAGCGACAAAGGCTACAACATTAATATGGCCAAAGTGCCTTACATTGAAGAACTTGTAACACTGCGTAAAGAGTATGCGTATGGCAAACAGAATTCTTATCTCGACCATTGGGATGTGATTGGCTGGACCCGAGAGGGCGATGCTGAACATCCAAACTCAATGGCGGTGATCATGAGTGATGGACCGGGCGGCACAAAATGGATGTATACCGGTAAGCCAAGCACGCGCTATGTCGACAAGCTGGGTATCCGAACTGAAGAAGTTTGGACCGATGCCAATGGCTGGGCAGAATTTCCTGTCAATGGTGGTTCAGTCTCGGTTTGGGTGGGCGTTAAGTAACGTCGTCCTGTGATTTTGATACAGAACATGCAAATTTCAATGAAACATTACATTTAATCAAGGTGTTATTTGATATTCATGTAACAAATGCGTAACTTATATTTGAGCATTATCTAGAGGAATATAAAGAATGGAATCTATTGCTGATGTATTGGTTGTCGCCATTGTGTTTGGTGCCATTTTTGGAGGCGGGATCGTCAAGTTGATCTTAAATCATCGTAAAGAAGTTCGAGCGTTAGAGATTTCTGAGCGAAATACGATGAGCCAAGAAGAGCAAGAAAGCCTCAAAAAGCAAATTGGCGAGTTAAAACGACGCGTTGAAGTGCTAGAGAGAATCGTCACCGACAGCAAATATCAACTTGAGAAAGAAATTGCTTCACTGTAATTCAAATCTTAGAAAAAGCCGGATCAGTCCGGCTTTTTTATGTCTATCGTTTGGTTTTTCAGTCAACGTTCATCGAAAAAGTCTTTGTTTCGGATGTACTTACTCATTAAATGGTAAGAAAACGGACGAATCAGCCAACTAAACAGTGAACGCCCGAGGCGAATGAGTGTCGGCGTGTTCTCATAAATTCTGCCATTGTACAGCCACAGCATTTTTCCGACGTGCCAGTAAAGAAAAGGCACCGGAGGCATGAAAGTCACAATATCGATATCACAACAAATTCGGTAGGTTTTATGCGCCAGACGATAGCGGCGTTTGAACGTCCAGTCACCAATGGCGGGCTGCCCGAAAGTCACAACGCGCTTGATGCTTTTCGGATACTTCTTTTCTATGTAATCCGCAAACACGCTACCAATTGCACCACCAGAAGAGTGGCCTGTCACCGAAATGCGCTTGCCTTGCAGAATAAGCGGGACAACGGTTGCTTCTAGCCGTTCTATCACGCTCAAACCTAAGCGGTCTTCGTTTCTACTAGGTAAACTTTCTTGGAACAATAGGTGATAAAACCCTGCGTGAATACGGTAGTTGAGACCTAATCGACGGCAGCTTCGTGTCCACATTGCAAAGTTGAGCAACCAATCGGTAATGCTGTGAGAACCTTTAATAACGACCACGACTTCATCGCGGTTTTTGCTCCACAGTACGCGAATCATAATCTTGCCGTGTTCGTTTCGAATGACTCGCTGACCATTGGGATCGAAGCCATAACGTGTTTGTTTAAAGACTCTTGGATACGCGAGGTTGCACAGTACGGCGTAGCGTTCGTATTGGTATCGTTTTAGTGGTTTCACGTTGTCTTACTTAAAACTGTCCAACCTTATACTCTAGTGAGCGAGTGTGAAGAACACGTGAACATCAGCAGAATGTTTATTGGTTCAATCCTCGCGGTTAACGGTAAATCTCTAACGTTGAAGCGTCATTGATAAATGAATCAAAACTTTTTAGACGAAGTAAGGTAGATTGCCGAGACTGCTCATGGGCCTGTTTTATTTCCTTAATCAGAGATTTGAGTACTTGGCGATCTGGTTTGTTGTAGCGTTTGTCTTTGCGGAGCTGGGTGAAAAACGCAATTTGAGTCGAAGTGTCATTGAAGTTGCCGAGCTTGTCTTGAAGTAGCTTAAGTTGCTTCACGTTTTCTTTGTGTTGTTGTGCGGGATAGAGAGCAGAGAAGCACTCCAGCAGGTAGCGCAGAGCTTTGCATTTAATGCGTAATGTGTGAATAACATCGTCTTTACTCGCGGGCGAGATTTTTCTTTGTGAGTTATTTACTTTTCTAAACTGGTCGACAATCTTTTGATTTGCGAACGTCACTAATTCAATGTCGTTTTTTAGCAAGTCGTATTGTTTAGTTCGCTCAAGGCTGTTTCGAACCATAGCGCAATGCGCTTGGTAAGCAAGTGATGCCAACCAACTTGCTACGCGCACTTGTTCAGCATTCTTCATGGCATCAATATCCGCGAAAATGCGCGTTAATGATGAATGCTGTTCTGGCAACATCGCAAGATACTGGTTGGTGTCTAAAGTGAATACATCTAGGTCTCGCAATAAGTTCGTTTGTTTCATTAATGTCTTTAAATGAGGCTTGAGGATGGATAACTCAAAACAGGGGATGACTTCGCTGAGTAAAACGCATAAAGAGCGCATGCGTCGTAACGTGACGCGATATTGATGTGTAAATTCAGGGTGAAGGTTATCCATGATCCCTTGCTCTAACGAACGAGCATACTCAAACTCTCTCGCAAGAAATTCAGGCAATACAAAGCAGAGTTCGGAATCGAGATGCAGTGGCAATCGACTTGAAGATTTTGGTGGGGCGCTCATGGTTTTCCTCCAACATACTTAGACTAAGTGTAGAGGTTGATATTGCATAGACATAAAAGTCGTTCAAATAAATCGAAATCTTACCAAGCAATAAATTAATTGTTTTAAATACATGTCGTTAGCCGATAGTCATTTTATATAAGCATAATATAACCATATTATTAACCGAATTGACTTATATCGACTCCTTTACAATACTTTTTACCAACTTGAAAGAAATTGCTGTCTTATCGTCAGTGTTAATAGCTATTCGGCATTTATTAATACTCAGATTAGATGGAAATCTGTAGCTTGTTGTTATTACTGATAGTTTGAATTTTCTCTAATCACTTAACAGGCATATTCTGTCAATGACATCTCAGCAAATCTTTTAATAGGGATAAGTAAAGTGCGAATTTATATTCGTACTATTTCATAGTGAGGGCGTGAGATGTTTATACAAACTGTAAGAATCGTCATACCGTTAGTATTACTGCAGTTTTTAACGGGTTGTCAGTCGGATGATAACGATAAGCTAAAGTCAGAAATTGAGTCATTAAAACAAGAGATCAGTCAACTAACAAAAGAAGTAGGAAAGATAGAAAATGAAGTGAAAGAAATGAAAGAAATGAAAGATTTGGCATTTAACCCACCCAAAAAAGAGCCACCGACTTTGCCGAATCAACCTAACTTTACTGAAGATGGCACATTGCCACTTCTGGGAAGTAAAGACGCAAAAATTGCTATTATTGAATTTTCTGATTTTCAATGTCCTTATTGTAAACGATTTACAGACAGTGCTTTTAAACAGATAAAAGAAAATTATATTGATACTGGTAAAGTTCAATATATTGCGCGCGATTTCCCGTTGAGTTTTCACGCGAAAGCCATGGGTGCTGCGATCGCAGCGACGTGTAGTCTTCACCAAAATTCCTACTGGCCAATGCGAGATATGCTGTTTAGCAATGTCAAAGACTTAGGAGACGAGCTCTATCAAAAAGCAGCCACAGATTTATCTTTGAACTTGGAAGAGTTCAATAAGTGTATGAAAGATAAATCAATTGCTAACAAAGTTGAACAAGATTTGACGTTAGGAAAATCCTTGGGCATTCGTGGTACGCCAAGTTTCTTAATTGGTCGCGTCGAAAACGATCAACTTGTAGAACCACAGATAGTAGTGGGCGCGCAGAGGTATGCAGTGTTTGAATCGCTATTAGAGCAGTTATCGAATAGCGATAAAGCAAAATAATATTTTTCATATTGAATAAAAGGCAACTAATGTTAGTTGCCTTTTATTTTATCTAAATTAACCAGTTTATTAATTTAGAGCTTTTCTTTATATATTGATATTAGGTGTCGATATTTATAGTTGTTCTGGTGAATTGAAACCACACACATAGATCTTCTTAAACCATCGATGCTTAATAATTGTTTTGTTTTTGTTAATTTTTGGTTATTTAAGATAAATTTCTTATTTTTCATGGGGTAACTTTGAGCATATATTAAAATGGCAAAGTTATATTAAGCTGAATTCATATTGGGATTGGCATTTTACTTGTAATTTAAATCTTCTTATATATTCATGCTTTAAATAAGAATGTTTGATCTTGCGATAAAAATTAATTGTTTTTGGTTGAAATTTAATCACTGTGTTTGTAGGATTTTACCTTCAAAAACCAACCTGCGCTTAAAAATAGGAAAGAGGGGTAAATTTATTGCATACAAATAAATAATTTGTCTTGTGTTACTAATGCAAGTTTAACCTAAATAATAAACGACTATTTTAGAGTTTTGCTTTTTAATTTTTGTTAAAAGGCACGGCATCTTATTGACTAATTATTAGATGTCTTTGGGGTTCTAATTCTAGCATCTATTGCTTACCTTTAACGTTTGTAGCTTTTCGAAATGAATGGAAATTCATGCATTTAGGCTAGTTATTTGCGCTCCCTAACCGTCAAGCGATCGACATGATTGCGGACTTCTGCTGCGCAAAAATTAAGAACCAAAGATAAAAATACATAAGAAATTAAGTATGTTTAATACCCATTTTAATATTGTTACTTCCAATACATTTAAACTATCAACAACGGCTCTTATCGGCCTCTTATCTCTGACATTCAACGCGACGGCGCAGTCGCAAGACATCCCACATGGACATGTGATTCAACAAGAAAAACTGGTTTCACCTACTGCCAAGGGAAAACGCCAACAGGCTCAAGATAATACCAGCGCATTAAAGCAAGCGATGGCTGATTATCGCGGTGCATCGGCGAAAAACAAACATCACTATTTAGAGCAAATGATTTCTCTTGCTCACGGTCGTCAAGCATTGCTTTCCGAGTTGTTTCAGTCAGATCCTAGCGCGGTAGCGCAGGTTGCTCTGACTGCAAAAGCTCGCAAAGGTATGCCTGAAAAAGTACAAGCTTTGCTAGAGCAGGAGCAAACGCTAGAAGGCGAACTGGAAGTCTTCTACGAAGATTATGAAGATCACAGCAAGAGCCGTCTTCGACACGTACTAAACACCTCTGAGGGACTTATTGAGGTTCACGGTTCTTCTCAATCACCAATCAACGCGATTCAGTCGGGTGCAAAAGTACGTGCGCGTGGTTGGAAGTTCAAAGACGTAGCAGATAAATTGGATGCTTTAGTCGTAGCTGACGAAGCGGATGGACTGTCTGTGTTAGCGCAAGACAGCACGGGGACGGTTACAGTATCGACTACGACGAGTTCTGCTGCGTTATCAAACACTTTTGGCGAACAGCGCACGTTGGTGCTTCTGGTTAACTTTCAAGATAATCCGCAGCAACCGTGGACCATTGATGAAGTTCAATACATGGTTTTTGGAAAGGTTAACGACTTCTACAAAGAGAACTCCTTTGGTCAGACGTGGTTGAGTGGTGATGTACACGGTTACTACACGTTGCCGATTAATAGCAGTTGTGATTACAAAGGCTTTGAAAGTTACATTACGGCAGCCGCTGAAGCGGATGGCATTGATACGTCTAGCTATTCACGCAAAGTCTATATCTATCCCAAAGTAGAGAACTGCGGTTGGTCTGGAATGGGTACCGTTGGTGGCAACCCGTCAAGAGCTTGGATTAATGGCGCATTTAGGCTGAACACGATTGGACACGAATTAGGTCACAACTTTGGCCTTCATCACGCTCAAGCATTAGAGTGCGGTACAAATACAGTCGGTGGTACGTGTTACAACTATTCGTACGGTGACACGTTGGACATTATGGGAACATCTAATGGTCATTTTAATGCCTTTAACAAAGAACAGTTAGGTTGGATTAAACCATCCGAGCAAGAGGTCATTACGGTTACCAATAGCGGCACATATTCTTTGGAACCTTATGAAACGGCGCCAGCAGGTGCAGCTAAAGGTCTAAGGATTAAACGTGGGACTGATGCGGCATCTGGACAACCATTGTGGTATTACATTGAGTACCGTCAACCTATCGGTTTTGATAGTTTTCTTGAAGGGCAAACTACAATAACGGATGGCGTCGTTTTCCACGCTGTAACTGGAGATGATTTGAGTAGTGTCCAACTGCTTGATATGACGCCTAACAGTGTGAACTCAGACCTGATTGATGCTGCCTTAATCGCGGGCAATACGTATGAGGATACAGAAGCCGGTATTACCATTACGACCGAATGGGCTGATAGCTCAGGCGCAAGTGTCCACGTTAGCTTCGCTGAGCCTATGTGTGTGCCAAGCATGCCGAGTGTTGCTGTTGTTTCCAATCAAGTTTCAGGTGTAGAGTCTGGTAGCACCGTGGGGTATTCGGTTACGGTAACTAACAATGATGGTGATGGATGCGCAACATCGAATTTCGCTATTGAGGCAAGTGCTCCAAGTGGGTGGGTGACAACGGCATCTCAGTTAAATTTGGCTCCTGGTGCGAGTGATACAGTGACGGTTGATGTGACTTCGGATCAAGCTGCGATAGACGGGACCTACGGCATTACATTCAACGTGACAAATGTTACTGATACTGACTACGACGCGAGTGCTACAGCAAATTATGTGGTTGAAACTGAGGTTGAAGCTTGTCAGCTATCGACGCCATTTCTCATCATGTCTACTAACCAAAACGGGGATTTTGAACCTGGTAGTACAGTAAGTTACACAGCGACGGTTACCAACCAAGATAGCGCAACTTGTGACGCGACTACTTTCACGCTAGCAGCAAATATTCCGAATGGATGGAGTGCGAATAGTGGTGCTATGACTTTGATTCCTGGTGAAACCCAATCTATTACAATGACAGTAACATCGAGCACTGAAGCTACTGACGGTACTTATAACATTGTTATCAATGCGAAACATTCTGCTGATGCAAGCTTGAATGCTAGCCAAGTAGTGAGTGTGAGTATTGTCGCTCCAGTCACGGAAAATAACGCTCCTGCCGCTCAAAACGATTCTGTGACGTTGACATCGAAAGATCCAGTGACTATCGATGTACTCAAGAATGACAGTGATCCCGAAGGAGATACGTTGAAGGTTATCTCAGTGACTCAAGGCGCGAAAGGAACCGTTCAAATTACATCAAATGGTCAATTGCTTTATTCTCCAGCGAAAAGCTTTAAAGGTAGCGATAGTTTTAGTTACACCATCAGTGATGGCGTGAATACGGCTTCTGCGTCGGTGAATATTGGTTTTGGTAGTTCTGATACGAGTACTTCTACGGGGAGCAAAGGCAAAGGTCGAAACAAGTAAGTTGACTTAGAAAAACAAAAATGCCAGTCAGAAGTTCTGACTGGCATTTCTTTTAAGGTAAGGTAGGCCTTACTGATTTTTAGTGCATTCAAACATTAAGGTTGAATCACATCTTGAGTTTGAACCGTAACTTCCACTTCTGCAGCTCGAATACTACCGTCATCATCCAGCACTTCTATAACAATACCATCATCTGCACCAGAGGCGCTGAAGGTATCGAAAATACCAAGTGCATTGAAGAGTTGAACACGAACGAAACAAGCATAGGTCTCGCCAGCAGGAATCGTTTGTCCAACATTACAGTAACCATCAAGCAATTGTTGGAATGCAGAGTCAAGCACACCTTCAATGCTCGTACCAGAGTCATCGAAGATTCTGAATAGAGTACCTACATCAACATCACCAGGGGTGGTTGCGTCAGGAATACTCACACCGCGAATCGACATTTTGTTCAAAGTAATGTCTTCAAAAGTACTGCTGTTGGTTACTTTGACAAATACGTTGGCATGGAAACCGAAGTTAGCTTCAAATTGCGGAAGCACATTATCAAAGTTCACTTGAGCAGTATCTTCGTTCGATTTGGTCTCAGGTTCACTTGCATCATTTGGATCGCGTTTAGCTGTGACGAATGCAGTATTTAGCAAGAATGTGTCGTCGTAATCTGTATTTGGATCGTTTGAACCATTACCAGTTACATCAGCGACTAAGGTACACATGTAAGGTGTGCCATATTCAATCACTTGAGGGAACGAACACTCATCGCTTCGTTGAGTTGAAGAAGCACTTGCTCTCACGCTGCTAAATAGCACGTCATCCGTCAACGAAATCACGGTCAAGTCTTCTTTGGTTACCGCATTAGCATTGGTCATCGTAAATCGGTAAACGACCTCATCTCCCGGTTCATCCACGTTGATAGATTGCATGAACGAAGCTGAATCGATAGCTGGTGTTGGAACGTTTGCGTCTACAGACACGGCAACATCTTTGACAAGCGTAATCATTGGTTCGGCACGAGTCACACTGACTACCGCCATATCGTTCGCTGCACGAGCCTCATTGTCGTTGATAATGACGTTTACGGTATTGGTGTAGGTACTACCATCCGCAACAGTGACATCGACAGTATATCGACAAGTGAAGGAACCAGTCATTTTCGCTAACGGTGTATCGCTGTTAGGATTATCTGGAGCCGTATTACAGGCTGGAGAACCCGTGCTGTCAGCTAACAGATTAATATCGTCGGCCAAGTTTCCTGGTGTACCGTTATCATCGACAAGTTGGATTACCCATGCCGAGTCAACTGTACTTAGATTGGTCACAGTAACTTCATAGGTGATAAGTCCTTCATCATCAATATACCAAGCGCCAGCTACATTACGTAAACCTGGGCCGCTGATAGGGGTTTTAGTGATATCTACGGCTGGGTCGACGTTGATCATTTTAACTGTAACGACATTCGAACAGTTACCATCATCGTTTGTCGCATCACCATCGGTAGGGTCACAGGTATCATCGCCAATTACAGTGCCACGACCTTCATTATCGGTAGCGCTAAAGCGAATGAAGTTTTGATAAAGCTCCTCAGGTTGTCCCGCAGCGTTTGCTGTGGTTGGGGCAGGATCATCTGGGAGATCTTCATCATTGATCTGAACGTAGAAACTACAAGAAGTACTTGGAGTTGTATCAGTTAGTATGATTGGATAACTGAGTGACTTACAAGTATTCGGGTTACCCGCAGTGTCTAGCAGATTAAGCGTACCTTGGTTGTCTGCACCGCCAGTTAAATCAAACTGTTCAAAGATCGAACCGTCTGTGCTTGAACGATAGATATCGGAAAGGCTCGTGATTTGAACTGCTGAACCGGCAGCTTTAGTAATCGTCAAAGTATATTTGAACGTACCTGCTGGCTCGTTGCTGCTAGCTGGCTCGACGGATTTCAACACTGTTGGTGGATTCGGTTTAATGAATACCGGAATGTTGAAGTTGTCACATTTACATTTCGATTTGTTGTTTGGAACTTGGCCAGGATAAGCGCTGTCTTCAGAACAGTTGTCGCGTTCGATGTTGTCCCACGCGGCACAGTAGTTGAAGTCAGCTTGTCCATCTAAGCCGTCATCCTCACAGATAATTTCGAATACAGCATCTTCTAGAGTGTATTCGTCAGCGGTTAGCTCAGATTTTTTAATATCACCACAGGCGTCTCCATCAAGCTGCTGGGCGACAAGAAAATCAGGGTCAAACCCACCAGCACCAACTGGTACTGGCAATAGGACACTACATGCGTCCCCATCTTGATAAATTACGTCTGGATCGACGTTCTCTTTTCGAGGTACGTAAAAGGTGGTATCCCAGCGCTCTGCTGCATTAGCACGCACACGAATATCTGCTTTTAATTTAAAGGTTTCCCCAAGGTACAGGTCAAATTCCCAGAGCTGCTGCCATCTGGAAGGATTATCTCTTTAGGAATGACCTGCGTAATCTCAACGTCGTTCGCGGTACAGTTTAGAGCTTCACCTAACGTACCTTTCATACCAGAACCGCCAGTATCGAAGTACGCGTCCGCCATACAGCTGTTTGCTGAATTAGCGGGATCAGGATAAATAGGTTGCTCGGTTAATGCATTCGCAGGTGAAGCGGTGGTTAACCCATAAAAGGCGGCAGCACTTATCAACATAGTGCTGAGTATCCCTTTATGTCGGTTGTATATTAAATGTTCCATCATCTACCTTCTTTTCTCATTGAAAGTTGATAAAAGGGCGATGTAAGTATCCAATGATGCCAACACTGGACTCCGGCATCATTGAACACACGAACTGCTGTGCCCCCTGTCCCATGACAATTGCTCCACAAAGTGTGTGTTCTGAAACTTGTATGGTGGAGCGCTTGTCGGTGCCCACTAGAGAGCAAAAAACAAACCAACACCTATTGCATTGATTTTTAAATATTTTGTGTTTTTTGAAACTGTTTCAAAAACACTTTGTGTGAACAGAGTGTTAACTTGTTGGGAAACGGTCTAGGAGATCATTCCTAGGAATTAAACGAGATATCAGTCGGTTATGGAGGGAAAGAAAAACGTGCCACTTGGGTAGTGTTCGAGTTAACAGGTGGACACTTTGTTGACAGCGAGTGAGAAAGTCATGTGTCTTGCTGTGGTTTTTTGTGCCTAACAAAGTCAATGTAGAGACTGGGGGAAGGGGATTTGAACAAGATTGTGAGGAACCGATTTGAATGATAGTTGCACTAATTGCGTGTGATTTATGCTGTTGGGATTGCTTTTTAAGCATCTGAATCAAAAAGATAAAATTTATTGTTGACCAGATAAATTAATCCGTTAAAGTGTGCCTCGTTCTCACGGCACAGGCCGATGAGAGATGGTGTTACCATCGCAAAAATTTGCGTTGCCCTGGTGGTGGAATTGGTAGACACAAGGGATTTAAAATCCCTCGGCGTTCGCGCTGTGCCGGTTCAAGTCCGGCCCGGGGCACCATCAAAACGATGTATGGATTTCAGATTCAGTTTTAAAGCATCGTTCTCATGACAATGAGAAAACAATCAGGTAAGGCGCGTTGGCAGAGTGGCTATGCAGCGGATTGCAAATCCGTGGACCTCGGTTCGACTCCGGGACGCGCCTCCATTATTTCGAAAGCCAGTCTCTTATGACTGGCTTTTCTCGTTTATAGCACCCGCAAATCATTTTCCTCTCTTGTTCTGGCTACAATTAATTATCACCATTCTGTTTGCCACATCATTATCATATTCAAAGTGTATTTCCATTTTTTCTACAGAATAAAACTATTTATCTTGTTCAATTTTTTATTCACAGGTAGGAATTGAATAGTAGAGTGAAGCTTATATATTTCTTCGAGTGATTTTATTGTTGTCATCATTTTATATCTATTATGTTCATATAAATGCCACCTTAAATATAAAGTTCACACTTGGTGTGTAATGTGATTAATGTTTTTATTTTGTTTGTTAATTGTTATTCTTTGTTGTTGTCTTAAGGTAAGGCTTTGAAATGTGGTCAGTAAAAAAACCAATAGCAGTTGAGTGAGAACAGTTTTGCGCTCATTTTCTATTTTTGACATATATTTCATTGATTCTTAATGGTTTTTATATTTAAGAGTGCAATCGGTTCATTATTGATTCGATTGAATATTCTCAATTTTTGAGCGAAAAATGATCGATGTTTAACTGTTTGATGTGATTGAAACTCTTTGGCTCTTACAAAGAATTAACGTAATTTGGTGATGTGGTTGGTTGAATTTTAACCTTTTGCTTTGTTATGATGCTGCCTCATTTATTGATGTTGGTGATGTTTTAGAAGAATAAATACATTATGTATAGAAAATTGAGATTATTCATAGAATAAGCTCTGGTTCTATATTTTCTAAATTTTAACCTCTATCTAATTCTATATATTCTTATCGTTAATTCGGTGGGAAGGATAATTATTATAATTATTTCAGGTGAAGCAGTGATTGATAAACTCCGCATGAATAAGCACGCCCTAAATAAAGGGATCTTTTTCTTACTCGTCTTATTTCTATTTCTACAAAACATCCAGTACGCCAAAGCTGCAGGCAGTTCAATAGGCCAACAAGATACGTTGGTGATGCTATTGAATTTCAAAGAGAATCCTAACGATCAACCGATCACGTCAGAAGAGGCGCACGCGTTAGTATTTGGTGAAGTTAACGATTTTTACCAAGAAAACTCCTACGGCAAGACATGGCTAAGTGGTCAAGTTGCAGGTTGGTACACATTGCCTGTATCGAATCAGGTGTGTGATTATCCTTCGGTTCAAGCGGAAGCGGATAAAATGGCGCGTGCTGATGGCGTAGTGCTTGAGGACTATCAGCGCATCATTTACATCATGACGCAATCGGGTTGTGCTGGTGGTGGTTCTGCAACAACAGGGAAAACGTTCCCGAGTCGTGCATACATAGATGGCACGCTGTCAGCAAGAGTGATTGCACATGAATTCGGGCACAACCTTGGTTTGAGCCACGCTAAGGCGTTGGATTGTGGAGATGCGTCGGTATCGAACAACTGTAGCGTAATTGAATATGGCGACTCGTACGATGTTATGGGTACTCCGGATATGGGTTACATCAATACGTACTACAAAGAACGTATGGGATGGTTGAATGATGCGGAATCACCAAACATTCTTACGGCAACTCAAGATGGTTTGTATGAAATCGCAGAGTACGAAACCCAAGACATAACACAAAACATCGCGTTAAAAATACCTCGCGGTGTGAACCCTAATACTGGCTTGAGGGAGTGGTTCTATGTCGAATATCGTCAAGCGATGGGTTATGACCAGTTTTTAGATGACCGCTCTTATATGCTGTTTCGTGGTGATGTGACGGACGGTGTGATTGTTCGTTTAGTCGAAGAAGGCGCGGAAGAAAGTTACATTCTGCACATGAAGCCAAATTCGGATTACAGCCAGGTTTATGGCCGAAAGGATTGGAAAGACACCGCGTTACCAGTGGGTGACAGTTTTACCGATCCAGTTTCTGGTCTCACGATTAATCTTGCGAGTGCAGCCAATGGTTTTGCCGGTGTGAACGTATCGTTTGGTGGTTCGGTAACTCCAACCGTTTGCAAGATGTCTGCGCCAAGTGTGTCTGTGAAAGCGACGTCTGATACACAAGTTAACGCTGGTGACACGGTTGAATATCAACTGACGGTAACAAATACGGCGAATGACGTTTGTGGCACGATTCGTTTTGATGTGTCTGCTCAAGTAGAGAGTGGCTGGCAAGCGAGCTCTCAATCTATTTCCCTTGCGTCTGGCGAGTCTAGCGTGGTTACCATCGCGGTGACTTCTGCTCTAAGTGCAACCTCTGGTGACTACCCTGTGACGTTTAATGTGGTAAACACGAAAGATGAGGCTTACAACGTGGCGACACAAGCAACGTATGCCGTTGCTGAGCAGCAAACGGGCAGTGGTGATGTAGTGGCGGTTGACGATAACGTTCAGATGAGCAAAGTTTCAACGGTAACCATCAATGTATTGGGTAATGACATCATTGCTGATGGTGTGTCTGTCGAGATCTCAGCAATGAGCGCACCGAGTAAAGGAACGGTGAAGCTACTTTCTGATGGGAGTATCCAATACACGCCAGCGAAGCGATTCAAGAATCAAGACAGCTTTAGCTATACGATCACCAGCGGTAATGTTACGTCGACGGCAATGGTGACTGTGGCGCTGCAATCATCTCCTGATTCTGGCGGATCTTCACCTGGCAAAGGTAAGAACAAATAACAAAGCAAAGCCACCTTATGTTTAAGGTGGCTTTTTCGTTATTGTTTACTGTGGATTGCTGCTATCGGTTTGTCTTGCTTACGGTGCAGGACATAGTGGACAGCTTGCCTCTACAGGCATGCCTGTATCGACAGTGACACCTGTAATGGCGTTAACACCTTCTGCAACGACGGTGTCTTTGAAGGTTCTTACATCATGTGCAACAACCGGACCACCAGAAACGTCACTACCCGGAGCAGGGATGTAGGTACCATCGTAGTTCATGCAGCTTTCAGGATTTAAAGTACCGACATCTTTAACGACTGTCATACCGTCATGCATTTCAGTAATTTTCACATCGTTAAGTTTCACTTTACTGTCGTTACATACTTTACCTTCGTAGTTCACTCTTAATCCGTACGCGCCATATGCGTTTTCTTCAACGTAGGTTGTACAGTCTTTAGTGATACTCAATGCGCCCACTGGAGTAAGTGGAGGACAGCTATCTGTGTCAGACTTAGTAAGCACAGGTTCGCCACCATCTTTGATGGCTGCGCTCGCCGTAGCCTCATTTTCTACACCGTTGATGAGCGAAACAAAGGAACCAGTAAATGTTGCAGTTTCGCCAGCGGCAAGAACGTCAGCAGTGAATGAATCGCCAGCGGTAATATCTTCAACATAAAGGTCGTAAAGTGCACCAAAACCAGTATTGGTTACTTTGATCTCGTAGTTGTAGATGATTGAGTCACCACTTGGTGATAACGCACCAGTTGGACATGTTTTCACAAGTTCCATACCACATAACTGGAATTGACCTAAAACGAAGTCTTTCAAAGATGCGGTGAATGAAGCAGACGAACGGGTTTCAGCCATGAAGCTGCTGAAACAAGACGCTGTGCCGTCGATTCCGCCAAGCAGTTGAGTGAGGTTTACACCACCTTCATAGAAGCTTTCGTATGGGAAAGCGTTCATTGTGCCGTTTTTTGCAGTGTATGGCCAAGGTGATGGGATTGGTGTTTCACCTTTGTTGGTGGTTGCACAACCAAAGTCGCCATCATTGACAGCAGAACAGTCAGCAGGGTTTGCACCACTGGTTTCCGCTTGTAGACGTAAGTTTTTGGCTGCACAATCGCCAGGGGCAGGGTCATTACTGTCCGCTTTTGAACAGGTTGGATCCCAAGTTACCAATGCGGCGTAAGGTTCATCATTCGCACCTTGCGGATAATCAATCAATACCAAAACGTCGCCCACAACGTGTTGACCAGAGAACGAACCGTCATCAAGGGCTTGGACATCATCTTGGAAGAACCAGAAACCCATAAAGGCATCACCTACGTTCGCAAAACGGTCGGCACCAAAATAAATGACCAAATCCGAACCGCCACCGCCGTTATCGACGCCGTAGGCAGCAGCATAAGCATTGGTTAAGTCATCTTTATCTGGTACAGAACCATCTTTGTGAGACCATTCTGATATGTCTTGGATATCTTTTCGACCACCAGTAAATATGGAGATAGGTGACGGATCGGGAAGAATCCCAGTATCGACATTGGCACTGTCGCTACCATCGTAAATATTTTCCCAATCATCCCCCTCAACGGCTTCGTCTGTTGCATTACCTTCCAGTTCGAAGGTGCCCAGATCATGAACCGCCCAAGTCGGCGAGGCGAACACACTCAATATCAGCCCCAAGCAAAATGCTCGAGCCAATATCACCAGTTTATTAAAGTCCATCTTACTTTCTCCTTTTCCAAACAGAAGATACGAGCCGATTGGTGCTCATAACGGCAAGGAGCGTCTCCAATTAACACGTCATCACCATTGACGCTGGGCTCGTTACGTACGGGAGGGGTTAAGCAAGAAGTAATCCGTTAGTTAACTGGCTGAAAAATTTGGGAAAAATAATTTCAAGCTGTCGAGGTGAACAGTTTAAATAGCGGTGTTTAGGTGATACGGAACGATAAGCGTATGAATTCGATTGAAAAGACCGAAATCTGTATCAGATGGACAATGTGTAACACACGTGAACAGGTTGTAGAGGCTGGCGAAGAGAGTAGCAAGGCAGCGCGAGGGAAGCCGAAGGTGAAAAGCGACGATGTAAGAGAAAGTTCGAGAAGCTCTCCTGGTGCAAAGTCTTGCGATGTCCTTTGCACCGGGACTCCTGAGGATTAGCGGTTTAGTGCACCACAACGCTCAGGTTGGTATGTGATATCGACAATTTCAATCGTCTTCACTTGTTTGTTTGGCATTGGCCAATCGAGCTTTTGACCCACAGACAAACCGATTAGTGCGCTACCAACAGGAGCAAAAATCGAAATGTCATCGCTGCTTTTTAGCTCCGATGGGTAGACCAATGTTTTGGTCATGGTTCTTTCTTCGCCTGCAAATTTAAACTCAACGGTTGAGTTCATGGTGACCACATTCGACGGCATCTCTTCTGGTTCTAAAACCGTTGCGCGGTCAAGCTCTGCTTCTAGCTCAACAAGCTCTGCAGCGATGTTTGGCATCTTATCCAGTAGGGCGGTAATTCTGTTCATATCTAAGCTTGAGATATAGATAGAGTTGTTTTCTGACATTTTATGACTCCCAAATAAAATGCCGCCTCATAAACATGGGACGGCGCTCTATATGTCAATTACGGTATAAATCACATGGTTTTCATTCCATATGAACTGCTTTTGATTCTAGTCTTTATGCAATCTGTTAGCTAGTAAAAGATTTTTATTGTGGGGCTTGATTTTTTCTAAAACTATCAAACACTTCGAACGCTGTTCGGTACAAAATTCTTCTTTATAACCATAACTTATCATGGGCAGCTGATTGCTTATAAGTGTTCTTTGTAAAAACTACCAATATTCGTTAATAAATTACCTTATTTTATGAGTAAACAAAGCAAATAGAGCCGACTACCCCTTTAGGGTAGTTTGAATTTGTAATTGATTTACATCATGTATTAATTTTCTTTCACAATTAACAATGCGCTCAGTGATAAGAACCTAACCCTTAGGAAGTACAATGAGCAAGTTGAAGCTAGTAGTTATTGGTAACGGTATGGTAGGGCACCGTTACATCGAAGACTTAGTCGAGAAAACGGATGTCTCGCAAATGGATATCACCGTTTTCTGTGAAGAACCTCGTGTCGCATACGACCGTGTGCACCTTTCCTCTTATTTTTCTCACCACACAGCCGACGAACTGTCTCTAGTCAAAGAAGGCTTTTACGAGAAACACGGCATCAATATGTTGATCGGTGAACGCGCGATTAACATCAACCGTGAAAACCGAATCGTTTACTCAAGCACTGGTCGTGAAGTTCAATACGATAAGCTGATTCTTGCTACTGGCTCATTCCCATTTGTTCCGCCTATCAAAGGTCATGAAAGCAAAGACTGTTTTGTTTACCGCACAATCGAAGATCTTAAAGCGATCGAAGCGTGTGCGAAGAAGAGTAAATCAGGCGTGGTTATCGGTGGCGGTCTGCTAGGTCTTGAAGCTGCAGGCGCACTAAAGGCTCTCGGTGTAGAAACACACGTCGTTGAGTTCGCGCCAAAGCTAATGGCTGAGCAACTTGACCTTGCTGGTGGTAATCAACTTCGTCAAAAAATCGAGCGTATGGGCGTGAACGTTCATACCAGCAAAAACACGCTAGAGATTGCAGCAGAAGGTAAAAATGCTCGTAACGTCATGCGTTTTGCTGACGGCACTGAGTTAGAGACAGACTTCATCGTATTTTCTGCGGGTATTCGTCCACAAGACAAACTGGCTCGCCAAATGGAGCTAGAACTTGGCCCTCGTGGCGGTGTTGCCATCAACGACCACTGCCAGACTTCTGATGAGAACATCTACGCGATTGGTGAGTGTGCGTCTTGGAATGAAATGTTCTACGGCCTTGTTGCTCCTGGTTACAAGATGGCGACCGTTGCGGTTGATCACCTACTAGGTAACACAGAAAGCAAATTCGAAGGCGCTGATATGTCTGCGAAGCTAAAACTGCTTGGTGTGAAAGTGGGCTCTATCGGTGATGCGAATGGCCGTACTGAAGGTTGTAAGAGTTACGTTTACCAAAACGAAGAGCAAGAAGTTTACAAACGTCTTATCGTTTCTGAAGACAACAAGAAGCTGCTAGGTGCAGTACTCGTGGGTGATACGTCTGACTACGGCGATCTGCTTCAACTGATGTTGAACGAAATCGACCTACCAGAGCATCCAGATGCCTTGATCCTTCCTGCACACGCAGGTGCTGAGAAACCAGCACTCGGTGCGGATGCACTACCAGAAAGCGCAGTGATCTGTTCATGTTTCGACGTAACCAAAGGCAAGATCGCTCAAGCGGTTGCTGATGGTCACCACACATTGGGTGACATCAAAGCAGTGACTGGCGCAGGTACAGGCTGTGGTGGCTGCATTCCTCTAGTCACTTCTGTTCTAAATGCAGAGCTTGCTAAATCGGGTATCGAAGTGAAGAACGACGTGTGTGAGCACTTTGCTTACTCGCGCCAAGAGCTGTTCCACCTAATCCGTATTGAAGAGATCAAAACGTTTGATGAGCTTCTAGAGAAATACGGTAAAGGGTACGGCTGTGAAGTTTGTAAACCACTGGCTGGTTCTATTTTGGCTTCTTGCTGGGGTGAGCACATCCTTAAGCCACAACTGGTTAAGCTGCACGACACGAATGATAACTTCCTAGGTAACATCCAAAAAGACGGTACTTACTCTGTTATTCCACGTATGGCGGGTGGTGAAGTAACACCTCAAGCACTGGGTGCGCTAGCGAACGTTGCTGCAGAATACAACCTATACACCAAAGTAACCGGTGCTCAACGTATTGGTCTGTTTGGTGCTCAAAAAGACGATCTTCCAGAGATCTGGCGCAAGCTTATCGACGCTGGTTTCGAAACAGGTCAAGCGTACGCAAAAGCACTTCGTATGGCGAAGACCTGTGTTGGCTCAACTTGGTGTCGTTACGGCGTTCAAGATTCTGTTGGTCTAGGTTCTTACATCGAGAACCGTTACAAAGGCATTCGTACACCTCACAAGATGAAGTTCGGTGTTTCTGGCTGTACTCGTGAGTGTGCGGAAGCACAAGGTAAAGACCTTGGTATCATCGCGACTGACGCAGGTTGGAATATGTACGTTTGTGGTAACGGCGGCATGAAACCTCGTCACGCAGACTTACTAGCCAGCGATCTAGATAAAGAAACGCTAATCAAGTACATCGACCGCTTCATGATGTTCTACATCCGTACTGCTGCGCCACTACAACGCACATCAGTTTGGATGGAAAACATGGAAGGTGGTGTTGACTACCTACGCGCAGTGATTGTTGAAGACAAACTTGGCATCAACGCTCAACTAGAAGCTGACGTAGCGAAGCTTGTAGACGAGTACGAGTGTGAGTGGACGGCAACCATCAATGACGCATCACAACTGACTCGTTTCGCACACTTCATTAACTCTGATAAGCGCGATGACAACGTTGTGTTTGTTCAAGAGCGCGAACAGCACCGCCCAGCGACCTTCACGGAGAAACATCCTGAAGCGAAAGGCGACATCCTACACGTAGCGATCACTGAAGCATAAGGGAAGGTTGAACATGTCATTTGAAAAGATTTGCCAAATCAGCGACATCGTACCGGGCACTGGCGTTTGTGCTTTGGTTAATGGTCAGCAAGTTGCGGTATTTCGCCCAACAGAAGCGGAAGAAGTGTTAGCTATCAGCAACACCGACCCGTTCTTCCAATCGAACGTGCTTTCTCGCGGTTTGATTTGTGAGCATCAAGGAGAGCTTTGGGTGGCGAGCCCGCTTAAGAAGCAACGCTTTAACCTGACAACAGGTGCTTGTATGGAAGACGAGCGTTTTAACGTGAAAGCGTACAAAGCGCGCGTGACAAACGGCGAAGTCGAGATTCAAGCGTAAGTTTAATCCCTCCTCTGTGGAGGAGGGATGTTTCTTCGCCTTTCGGTATCCGTTTCATAGATTCAATAGACAAAGGCTTTCCACGCATCATTTCCGGGGGACAGGGAAGCGAGATGATGTCGACAGCAGTGGATGTCAGCGGGAAGCCTTTCTCTATTCAATCTTCAACTTTTAACTTTCAATTTTGAATAAGGACACATTCATGTCTACAGACTTTAAACCTGCTGAATTCGTGCAAACCATGATCAACGTTGGTGAAGCAAAAACCAATACAAGCACGCGCGACCTTCTGCTTCGTGGCACGATGGCCGGCATTATTTTGTCGTTAGCGGTAGTTGTCGCAATTACGGCGATGGTGCAAACGGGAATTGGCCTTGTGGGCGCACT
The DNA here is from genome assembly GCF_024181925.1 of Vibrio sp. Y20_XG_PY13. NCBI lineage: Bacteria > Pseudomonadati > Pseudomonadota > Gammaproteobacteria > Vibrionales > Vibrionaceae > Vibrio > Vibrio sp. Y20_XG_PY13. The sequence goes on from NZ_JAMZAL010000001.1 coordinate 319,403, forward strand.
TGTTTTCCCTGTTGGTTTTGTGATTCTTAGTGTGATGGGTTACGACCTAGTTACGGGGGTATTTGGTCTTGCGCCTTTGGCGAAGTTTGCAAACCGTCCGGGCATCACTTGGGGGCGCATTTTCCGTTGCTGGGGTCTTGTAGGTTTGGGTAACCTGATTGGTTCTCTGATTGTGGCTTACCTTGTGGCGATTTCTCTAACCGGTAACTTTTCTCTAGAACTCAACGCGGTAGCGAAGAAGTTTGTCGCTGTTTCTACAGCGCGTAGCCTTGGTTTTGAAAACATGGGTATGGACGGATGGATCACGTGTTTCGTACGCGGTATCTTCTGTAACCTAATGGTGTGTCTAGGCGTGATTGGCAACATGACTGCGCGTTCAGTATCCGGTCGCGTGGCGATGATGTGGTTCCCAATCTTCATCTTCTTCGCACTCGTATTTGAGCACACGGTGGTAAACATGTTCCTATTCCCACTAGGTATGATTCTAGGTGCGGACTTTGGTATCGCGACTTGGTTGAACTTCAACTTAATCCCAACCATTCTAGGTAACATCATCGGTGGTCTTGTCATGACTTGTCTGCCACTGTACCTAACTCATGCGAAAACAGCGCCTTCTCTAAGTGTTGAAGAGGACGTTATTGCAGAACCTGCAATCGCAAAATAAACCGCTTTATTTGGCCCTACCTTTGGTGGGTAGGGCTATTCAGCTCTTTTAACTTTCGATAGATATTGTATTGATTTAGCTATAAAAAGTAATAACTCCTTGGGGTAGTTTGAACCTTAAGCCAATTAGGTGAGTGTTACTCTTTATATCCCAATTTTCCGATAGGCGTTGATATGACTACTGCGAACTCATCTTTAAACAGCGGCTTTGTTTCTCTTGTTGGTGCTGGGCCTGGCGATCCGGATTTACTGACTGTCAAAGGGTTGAAAGCAATTCAAGCGGCTGAAGTTGTGGTGTATGACCGTTTGGTATCGAAAGAGATTCTAGAGTTAGCACAGGCATCCGCAGAGATGATTTATGTCGGGAAAAAGCTCGATTTTCACTGCGTACCACAAGATCAGATCAACCAAATTTTGGTGGAAAAAGCACAAGAAGGGAAACGCGTTGTGCGCCTAAAAGGTGGTGATTCATTTATCTTTGGACGCGGCGGTGAAGAGTTGGAAGAGCTTGCAGAATACGGTATTCAATACGAAGTGGTACCGGGGATCACCGCTGCGGCGGGGGCGACGGCTTACGCAGGTATTCCACTAACGCACCGTGATCATGCGCAAAGTGTTCAATTCATCACGGGTCACGTGCAAAAAGACGGTCGCGAAATTGAATGGCACTCGTTAGCGCAGTCAAACAACACACTTGTGTTCTACATGGGTTTGAAGCAAAGCGGCCACATTATGGACAAGCTCATCACGCACGGCTTAGACCCAGAAATGTCATGCGCAATCATCGAAAATGGGACGCGACCAGAGCAACGCGTGTTCCAAGGTAAACTAAATGAACTGTCTAACATGGCAGAGCAAGCAGTAAGCCCTGCATTGATAGTGGTGGGGAGCGTTACGCAGCTGCATAATAAGTTGGCGTGGTTCGGAAAGTAACGAAGAATCCTGTTTCTTCACGAGTCTTCATTTCCTCAAGTGCTTCAGATTTCGCAGGGGCTTCGCTGCCTCTGCATCTCTTGTTTTCGCATCGGCATTTGGTCAATCAAATCGTTAATGTATTGCCAATCGGTTTCTGCCCCCCAGCGGTATTTTTCTAAGCCATCTTTACCGAGTAAAATCGCAGTGTGCTCGCCTTTTTTCACGCTGTAGATCTCTGCGAGTATCTTTAAATCAAACTCTTCTTTAAGCCAGCTTGGCACGGTGTAGCCGTCTTCTGTGATCACCAGTGTGACGACATCTCTATCAACTAACTCGCACTCGTGCATCAATGCTTCAAGCAAGAACTGTTTTACGTAATCATCATTTTCAGGCGCGAAATACAGAACACTGCGATGCGGCCAGTATTGAGTGTGCGCAGGATAGCCGAGTGCCGTCGAGGCAAAGATACACGAAAGCAGTATCACCAATAACTTTCCACTCATGACTCACTCCTAAAAACGCGATTTTCCGTTTATACGTTAAGTTTAGTGGAATTGGCTCATTGTGCTTTTGGGCGATCTGGCTTAGGGTAGGCGGCAAATTATCGGTATGAGATCACCATGCAATCAGACCACAAAGAAAAAATCGCCATTCTCGTTGACGTTCAAAACGTTTATTACACTTGTCGTGAAGCGTATCGCAGTAACTTTGATTACAACCAGTTTTGGTATGTCGCGACACAAGAAAAGGAAGTAGTAAGCGCGAAAGCTTATGCCATTGCCAGTAACGATCCGAAGCAACGCCAGTTTCATCACATTCTAAGAGGTGTGGGATTTGAGGTGATGTTGAAGCCTTACATTCAGCGTCGAGATGGCAGCGCCAAAGGGGATTGGGATGTCGGTATCACGCTCGATGCGATTGAGATTGCGCCTGATGTTGACCGCGTGATTTTGGTTTCTGGTGATGGCGACTTCAGTTTGCTGGTGCAACGTATTCAGCAGCGCTACAACAAGAAGGTCACCGTCTATGGTGTACCAAGGTTAACCTCGCAAACCTTGATTGATTGTGCTGATAATTTCGTCGCGATTGATGATGATTTCTTGTTGTAAGCATCAGACTAGACAAAGAAAAGGCGAGTCATTCAGGCTGTACTTATGCGTACAATGACTCGCCTTCCAATTTTACTTTACAGGTTGTTTATGAAGGAATGATGATTTGTCCTAGTACGTAACCTAAGCAACACGCGCCGATCACACCAATCAAACCTACCGACATAAATGAGTGGTTGAAGTACCACTTACCAATCTTAGTTGTACCTGATGTATCGAAGTTCACTGTCGCGATATCAGAAGGGTAGTTCGGAATAAAGAAGTAACCGTACACCGCTGGCATTAGGCCGATAAGCAGTGCAGGATCTAGACCCAAGCCAAGACCAACAGGCAGCATCATACGAGCCGTTGCTGCTTGAGAGTTCACCACAACAGACACAATGAACAACGCCAGTGCGAACGTCCAAGGGTAGTTCGTTACCATCTCTACAATGCCAGATTTGAATTGAGGCATTGCGTATTGGAAGTAAGTATCAGACATCCATGCGATACCGAAGATAGCAATTGCCGCCACCATACCCGATTTGAAGACCACACCGTTTGGTACGTCACGCGGGTCAGTTTTGGTTGCAAGAAGAATGATACCGCCGAAGCAGAGCATCATCATTTGAATGACAACGGCCATGCTAATTGGCTTCGCGCCATCCACAATAGTACGAATGTCTGGCCACATCGCGATAACGACGATAACCAAGATAGAAGCGATGAACAGCAACACAGAGTTGCGAGCACTTGTTGGTAGCACTTCGTCAAGAGACGTTGCAGTGGTGTTGAGGATCTTTTCACGCCACACAGGATCTTTCAAACGCTCTTGGTATTCTTCATCGTCTTCCAGTTCTTTACCACGTTTGATGCTGTAAAGTGACATCAGCAACGTACCGAATAGTGTTGCTGGAACCGTAACGAGCAAAATAGAAAGCAGAGTGATCTCGTGCTGAATATCAGAGAGTTGCGCTAAGTAGTAAACCACGGCCGCTGAAATTGGTGAGGCTGTGATTGCGATTTGAGAAGCGACAGAAGCCGCCGCCATTGGACGCTCAGGACGAATGCCGTTTTTCAATGCAACGTCGCCAATGATTGGCATAATGGAGTAAACCGCGTGACCTGTACCGAGCAAGAAAGTCATAAAGTAAGTCACAAAAGGAGCGATCAGGGTGACGCGTTTTGGGTTTTTACGAAGCACACGTTCGGCAACTTGAAGCATGTATTTCAAACCGCCTGCGGCTTCAAGAATCGATGCACATGTTACAACCGCTAGGATGATCAACATAACGGTGACAGGTGGGGAGGTTGGCGGCATCTTAAAGATAAAGACTTCAATCACCAAACCAATACCAGATACGACCCCGAGGCCGATACCACCATAGCGTGAGCCGATATACAGCATCACGAGCAAAAATAGAAACTCAAGATACAACATGTGGATTTCCTTATTCAAAACAGAGGGCTATATAGCCAAATTACCTAGTTATATTGTCCCGATATTCAGATGGAAAATACTTCATGTTGTTCACATTCCGCTGGATAAGAAACAGCAATATTCAATTATTGGCAATAACTCACGCTATCAGAGCGAACTGTTACAGACCTTTTACCAAGGTGTTTTTATGCTGTGGCATTTTTAAATCGAAATACCTCAAAACCTGCTGATGATTTAATCATTTGTTGAATTTTATAGTGTGTCGTTTTACTCAAGTGGTTGAGCAACGAAATGGATACTGACTTGGAGCGCCGGTCAACGGTATATAAAATGCACAAATACAAAGGATAATAGTTTGCATTGCGATTCATGGTTAAGTATAAAGGGGGCAGATCTCAAACCGTAACCGCACGCAATCATGTCCGAGCCATTCTTCCCGCAACTCTTTCAAACATCGCAAACCATCACTCCTTATTTACATGGCGATATTGGTCGCATTGAGTCGGATGCCATTCATATCGATAATGATATCAATCCCATCGTTCAAGAGTTGTATCGTCAACTTTCTGAAACGTATCCAGAGGCCGGAAGGGCGTATTGGCTCACAAGAACATGGGATTTGCTCTGTTGGCAGCCAATCTACGTTGCGCTTGTCTCTATCTACGGTTTTCAATCGCTCCCGAATTTACGCAATATGGCGCAGTACTTACAGCCCTGCTTTGTAAGAGGATTTCGCTTTGCGGATCAGGAACATATTCAAGGTGATCACACAATATTGATTACGAAGGCTGGGCGTCAAATTCGAGCTTTGTTCGATTTTTATCAAGAACAGATGAACGAGTGGATTCGCATTCGTCCGGGGTTTACTCATCAGTTGATGTCAGACGGTATTTTGGCGTGCTTGTTAAGGTTACAGCAACATTTCCCTCAACTGACCGATGCCATCATTAAAGAGCACGCTAGCTTGTGGCTTAGTGCTCTGGGGCTGGATGAGCGTCATATCGATGCTTTGCATGGTGTGCCTCATGAGCAACCGCTCAAACTGGTCAGAAAAAGCTGCTGCTTGGTGTACAAGTGTGAAGGAAGAAAGCTCTGCGAGGACTGCCCGAGAGCTGCAAAAAACCGTCAGTTAATCATGCAAAAGAGCAATGGTTAACAATTTGTTAACCTATGTAACAGTGCTCGATTTGTTATTGATAATAAGTTTCATTGTCGATTCTTTGGCTACAACAAAAAGATAAATACAATGACAAATAGGAAGTTCTCTTTAAACCTCATCGTATTAGCGATGAGCAGTGGATATGCAGCGCACGCATTGGCTGCGGAACAAGCTCAGCAACTGGCGTCTCAAAACGCAGCAGATGAACAGTTAGTCGTGGTTGGCAGCGTCATGCCAAAATCCATTTCTGATATTCCCGGTACGGTTTGGTTTGTAGGGCAAGAAGAAATTGCTCAACAATATCGAGCAGGTAAAACTCTGGGTGATATTCTTTCGGCGACGATCCCTTCTTTAGATGTTGGCACTGGCGGCCGAACAAACTACGGCCAAAATCTGCGTGGCAGAGCCATGCTGGTCATGATTGATGGCGTTTCTCTGCAATCTTCTCGTCCTATCAGTCGTCAATTGGATGCGATTGACCCTTTCAACATCGAACGAATTGAAGTGCTGTCAGGCGCGACTTCCATTTATGGGGCTGGTGCGACGGGTGGTGTCATTAACATCATCACTAAAAAAGCGTACTCAGATGAATTGGCGTTTGAATCTTTTGTCGGCGGTACGTCAGGTTTCAACAGTAGCGATGATTTTGACTACAAAGTCGCACAATCCGTTGCTGGTGGAAATGACATCGTAAAAGCACGTGGCTCAGTGGTGTATTCCGAGACACAAGGTGCATTTGACGGAAATGGTGACATTGTCACGCCAGACATTTCTCAAGGTTCTTTGCAATACAACTCAACGCTTGATGTTATGGGTTCGGCAGAGATCCAAATCTCCGATGCCAGCAAGCTAAACCTAGTCGCGCAATACTATGACAGCCAGCAAGATTCGCCATACGGCTTGTACATTGTTAATAGTAAATTTGTTGATGTGCGAAAAGGGTTCGATTCCGATCGTGAGCATGGTACAGAGCGTGTACTTTTAAGTGCAAACTACGCACACGACAACGTATTCGGTCATCAATTGATTGGTGAATTGTCTTACCGCAGCGAAGATCAAACCTTTACTCCGTATTACCAAAGCTCTTCACAACAAGAAACCGAAGTGTTTGCGGGGCGTTTAGCGCTGGCGAAAAGTTGGGGTGCATTCAGTGCCGTTTACGGTGTGGATGCATACCTAGATCGATTCGATAGCAACCAAGCTTTGTTCGACAAAACCATCGCTGACAACTCAGGTAACCTAATTAACCGAACGTATGCGGAAGTGGGGCGTTATCCTGGTGTAGACGTAACATCTTACGCGATGTTTGTGCAGGGGGATTACCAAATCAATCAAGATTGGTCTGTGCAGGCGGGATACCGTTATCAATATATGGACAACAAGATTGATGATTTTGTCGCATACAGCGTGCAGAAGAACATTGCTTCGGGTAAAGGTGTGTCTGCCGATGCAGTGCCGGGTGGCAGTACTGATTACTCGGTGAGTTTGTTTAATGTTGGGACAATTTATCAGTTGAATGATGAATCTCAATTGTGGGCGAACTTCTCACAAGGTTTTGAATTAGCAGACCCAGCGAAATACTACGGTCAAGGCAGCTACGAGGCCGTTGATGCCAACGGGCACTACGCACTCAAAGACAGCATCAACGTAGCCGATTCAAAAATGTCGGGCATTAAAACGGACAGCTACGAAATTGGTTATCGCTTAGATACCGATACCGTCGCACTGCAAGCGGCGGGTTACTACTCGGTGTCGGATAACTCCATCAAGTACGATAAAAAGACGCTTCTAATTACCAACGTCGATGACGAGCAGCGCGTTTACGGCGCAGAAGCAAACATCAATTATTGGGTAAGCAGTGACATCCTATTGGGTGCTTCTGGTCATTATGTCGTGTCTGAGCTAAAAACCAACGGGAAGTGGGAAGACTTAAGCGCAGGTAAAGCAAGCACATCAAAAGCGAACGCGTGGGCGGCTTACTATCAGGATGATTATTCAGTGCGTCTACAAAGCCAAACGATGTTTGATTACGAAGATGATGCTAACAACAAGCTTGATGGTTACACCACGTTTGATCTACTGGGCAATGTGAATTTGCCAGTTGGTCAGCTTGGCTTTGGTATTCAAAACCTGTTTGATGAAGATTACACCACGGCTTGGGGCCAACGTGCACAGATCTTGTACGCAGCTCACTACGATGCGGCGGCGTATGATTACAAAGGTCGAGGCCGCTCGTTTACACTGAACTACAGCCTTGAATACTAAGTTCAATATTCTTTTCTAAAAGTAAAAAAGCCGCATTATGCGGCTTTTCTTTTTAAGCTTGGTCAGCAGTTGCTGTCTCTACAACGTTTTCAGAAGATTGCTGTTGTTCTTCGGCTTCCATTTTCGCGCGCTCAGCTTTAGAGATGTAGCGCGGTTTGTTGCTTTTATGCAGCTTCGCGTTGTGCTTCTTCTGCTTCGCTTTTAAGATCTGATTGATTTTCTTCTTGCGGTTCATGGTGTTGGTCCTTTAATTTAGCGGGGCAGGATAGTGATTTTTCATCCAAGTTACAACCATAATGGAGTTCGTATGAAAACTTTGACCACCGAACGATTGATACTGCGTCTAGTGAGTGTAGATGATGCGCCATTTATATTGGAGCTCTACAACCACCCTGACTTTTATCGCTTTGTTGGGGATAAGCAAATGCGAACCGATTACGAAGCGGTTCGTTACATCAAAGAGAACATGCTGCGTATGGAAGAAAAGAAAGGTGTGAGCTTGCTGGTGGTTGAAGATAAGCAGACAAAACAGCCGCTAGGCATTTGTGGGTTAGTGAAGCGTGATACCTTGAACGCTTACGACATCGGCTATGGTTATCTTCCTTCAGCTTACGGCCAAGGTTTTGCTATAGAAGCAGCAAAGGCAGTGATCGAGTACGCGAAACAAGCGATGCAACTTAGTCAACTGGTCGCGATTACGAATAATGATAATATTCGTAGTATAAGTTTGCTGAAAAAACTCGGTTTCGAATTTGAACGTGTTGAGCAGCAATATGATAATGGCCGAACTTTAGAACTCTACACTCTCCAACTGTGATTTTGGGCAATACCATGAGCGATATTTTACTTGGCAAACTCGCCACCGAATTTAAAACCGTCAAAGCGATGGTGGAGGTGTATTGCCATGATCATCATGGAACCAAAGATGCGCTGTGCAGTGAATGCCGTGAACTGCTTGATTACGCGGAAGTGCGATTGGATCGATGCCCATACGGAGAAGAAAAACCGACGTGTAACAAGTGTCCAATCCACTGCTATAAACCCGAACCTAAAGAACAGATGCGTTTAGTGATGCGCTATTCAGGCCCGAGAATGTTACTCAAACATCCGATTCTGGCAGTTCGGCACCTGCTGCACGAGAAACGTGAGGTTCCTGAAAAACCAGCAGCCAATGCATCGAACCGCCACAAAAGAATCAATGCAGAACGCGATACTAAGAAGTCGTAACGACGGTTAGATTCTTTATCCAATACTTTTGCGTGTATCGACGATAACACAACGCCAACTTAACGACTTCCTCTGCAATCATCAGTGCATACACGTACTTAAACTCCCAACCAAGAACAAACGCAGCGATTGCACAAAGTGGTAAGCCTGTCATCCACATGGCGATAAAGTCCATGCGTAAGCAGAATACGTTGTCGCCACCAGCTCGAATAATCCCGTTAATGATGATCATGTTCAACATACGCAACCAAATCGCGCAGCACAAAATCATCACCGCAGGGGCGGCGAGTGGGTAAAGCTCAGGGTTGTCCAAATTCAATGCTGCAATGATCAACTCACGATTAAGAAGCAACAGTGCGCCGATGGAAATACCAAAAACAAAGACTGCTTTGATAAAGAATTTTGCCATGTGTTCGGCTTGCTCAAAGGCATCACGCCCCAAGGATTGACCAATCATCACAGAGCATGCCACAGAGATCCCAAAGAAAATCGAGTAACAGAGTGATTCAAATGGGCCGAGCATGCTAAATACCGCCAATTCGGTTGTCCCCATGTGGCCAAAAATCATCTGATAAACCATAGTACCGATTGCCCAAAGTAGCGCACCTAGCGTCATTGGCAGCGCAAGACGACGATAAGACAGCCACAGCGAAGGGCGTTCAGAGCCTTCTTTTACTTCCAACAACCAGTGTTTCCGCCAACGCATGTAGGCAATCATGGCGAGTACTTGGAACAAACGAGAAATGGTCGTAGCGAATGCCGCACCAGCGACCCCCATTGCTGGGATGCCAAAGCCGCCTTTGATTAACCAGAAATTCAAACCAATATTAAGGACGATGGTCATTGCACCCATTAATAGCGGAGTGACGGTGTCACCCGAAGAGCGCATGCTGGCTTCGAGCACGATGACGATATGCGTAAGCAACAGCACCGGAAACGCATACCACAAGTAAGTCGCACCCAACTCAATCACTCGTGTATCGCTGGTTTGTAAACGCATGATGAGTTCGCTACCAAGCGTGATGATCAACGTCACTGGGATAAGCACTTTTAAGCCAAATCGGATGGCGATACCAGTGACGGTTTTGGCACTGACGGCATCATTTCGCCCCCAATATTGAGCAACGAGCGTGCCGTTGGCAGAGGCTAGACCGGCCATGATCATGATCGCCACGAAATGCCATTTTGACGCAATTCCCACAGCCGCTGTCGCTTCTTTACCAAAGTCACTAACCATGAGAACATCAGCCAATGCCAATATCGCGACAAGCGCGCTTTGGATTGCAACAGGAAAACCTAAGCGAATAATCTGACGTAACAAGTCGCCAGACATAGGATTTGTTTGGTTTTTGATGTCAGTATTGTTCGTCATAGTCACTCCTCAGTTTGTGGGGGAATATAAAACCAACCGAGGCATAAATACATGTTCGAAAATCGACAAAACCTGTGCAAATCCGTCATCGGTCAATTCTCTCCTCAAGATGAGTGGCACGATGACGTCTACCTTGCGCCTGCTTGCAAAGAACGTTTTCTTACGTTAACGGAAATTCCAGAATGGCAACGTGCCGATATTTTTATGGCGGGATTGGCTGAGCTGCACGACGGTTATCACGTTGAGCGTGACAAGGTGGGCGTGCATACGTTGTTATTCACGTTAGAAGGCGGCGGTGTGTTGATTACGCCAAACTGCGTTAAGGAGATCGAACCCTACACGCTGACCATCTTGCCCGTAGACACTTGCTTTCGTTTCGAGATCAACCCGCGTTTGGGAAGTTGGAAAATGGTCTAGTTGCTGCCGCAAAATGCACCTGCATGGCATCATCTCAATGATCTTGGTCAGTGCGTGATTCCATTTCGTGGCTCAGAACAGATTTGGTCGTTGATGACCTTACTCTACAACGAAATCGGCGGACGCTCTGGTTTTCGTCAGTTATTGATCAGTGAAGTTCAACGGTTGGTGCAAAGTGTGGAAACTCCAATCAGTACGTCGCTTTCGCGTGTTCAGACCTTGTTTAATGAGATAGAAGGGCAACTGCATTTGCCTTGGACTGTCAGTGAAATGGCGAAGCGATGTTTTATTAGTGAAGAACAGCTAAACCGTTTGTCGAAACAGCTCTTCAATATGAGCCCGAGGAGCAAGTTGATCGAGCTGCGAATGCACAAAGCAGCAGACTTGTTGCAATACCGGGCGTGGTCAATTGCGATGATTGCCAATCGATTGGGATACCGAGACCCGTACAACTTTACGCATCGATTTAAGAAGTTTCACGGCATTTCACCAACACGTTATCGAAAGCAGTTAATGGAAAACGCATAAAAAAACGAGGGCAGATAGCCCTCGTTTTCAATGGTCATTTGGTTGTTTTAGCTTTATAGGCCCGCAGCCATTTGCTGTTTGGTTTTGCTCGCTGCAAGCAACATGTAAACGCATGTCGCTACCAAAGCCGCAAACAAGTAACCCAACAAGCCGTGTACTTGGCCCATAAATTTGTCTGCGACCACTGGGCCTGCTACTGAGCCTACGCTGTAGCTAAACAGCATGACTTGAGTTGCAGAGACAATAAAGCGTTCATCAAGTCCTTCACAGCCGAGGTTGATTGCCACTGGGTATAGAGCAAACGTGGCCATGCCCAATAGGAAAAGCGACGCCGCCAACACTGCGGTAGACGTAGAGATGAACGTCAAACCGATAGAGAAAATACCCAAGATACAGAAGAACGCCATTAAGACTGTTCGGCTCATGTATTTGTTTAATGTGGTCACCATAGGTTGAACCAACATGCCGCCAAGGATCACTAACGCCATAAGCGTACCAATGTCTTGGTGGGTAATTTTACGGTTCGCCAATTCAACAGGCATAAGACCGTAAATCGCACCCAAGGTTAAACCAGATACGACGCAACCGATGATCGCTGCATGATTGAGTTTTGCAATCTGTTTGAATGACAATGAAGTCGATTCATGGCTGTTCGGTTGTTCGCAATCAATAAACATCAGTACCAGCATCGCCATTAGGATCAATGTTGTAATCGCAACAAAGGGTACGCCGCCACTTACGCCAAGAACGCCAATACCAAATTGACCGAGAGCCGAGCCGCCGTACAGAGAAAGCATGTATAGGCTTAGGCGTTTTGCGCGTGATGCTTCGTCGCCTGACATCAACCAGGATTCAACGATCACGAATACACCTGCAACTGCTACACCAGCAATAAAGCGCGCAACGAGCCAAACTAGGCCATTCGGGAATGCTGGTAGGGCAACGATGGTGAGCGAAAATGCAGCCAAACAGCCAATAAATGCTTTGCGGTGGCCAACATTGCGAACAATGCGTTCGATAAACATGGCACCAATCAACAAGCCGCCATAAAACACGCTCGCCAACCAACTCGCGTAATCAGCAGAGATGTTGTATTCGCCGAGCATGAGTGGGATCAAGCTCATCAAATAGCCTGAAGCAACCGCGTAAAGAGACAGTGCGACGACTGGAACTGTAACTCGTGGTGATGCTGCAGAAACGACTGTGTTTTCCAATGTTTTGCGCCTATAAATTAAGAGAAATCTGGGGGTTATTCGGCGCGAATATGAGGCTAATTAGTAGGCATGTAAAATGATAAATTTGTGTCGTATCGACAAATAAAATTTGTCGAAATTATATGGCAATTTGCTGCATAAAAAAGCCTGCCAGATTGGCAGGCTTAAGGCTAGAATTATTTTGTAAGTGCTTGATTTAACCATTGATCAAACTGCGATTTAGGCAACGCACCATTCAGCATATCAACGCGCTGACCGTTCTTAAATACCATGATGGTTGGAATGCTGCGAATACCAAATTGCGCCGCAAGCTGTTGTTGGGCTTCAGTATCAATCTTTACAAAACGAGCCGTTCCTACTTGTTCTTGCGCGACATCCGAGAAAACAGGAGCAAAGCCGACGCACGGATTGCACCATGGAGCCCAAAAATCGACAACAACTGGCGTTGAGCTTTCTAATAGTGCAGAAAAGTTATCGAGTGTACCTTCAATAGGCGCGCCATCTAAAAGCGGGCTCTTACATTTACCGCACGTTGCAGATTCTGCAACACGCTCATTAGGGACACGATTTAAACCGCCACAAGATGGGCAACGAGTTTTAAACGATGACATGACTTCTTCCTTTATAACAACTTGATGAAAACATGACTTATCAGTCAGCTTCATAATGCGTATACTTTCTTTTTACTTGCAAATTTTATGGAATAGCAAGTTTTATAATAGAACCGGATCAGGTTCTTAGATATTTCATTAAAATACAACAATAAATAGGTCTGCGATGACAAATTACTACGCTGAAATTACAGGTTGGGGGAAATGTGTTCCGCCAACCGTGCTCTCTAACGATGATCTTAGCACTTTCCTTGATACTTCAGATGAGTGGATTCGCACCCGAACAGGTATCGAAAATCGCCGTATTAGCCATGTAAATACTTCAGATATGGCGACAGTAGCCGCTCAGCATGCGTTGGCAAGAGCAGGCGTTGAAGCAAGCGAAATCGACCTAATCATTGTTGCAACGTGCTCTCCTGATTCACTTATTCCAAACATTGCGTCTAAAGTGCAGCAAAATCTGGGCATTCGCTCAGCGGCGGCTTTCGACTTAAACGCAGCATGTACCGGTTTTGTATACGGCCTAGAAACGGGCACGCGTTTGATTCAGTCCGGTAACTACCGACACGCCATCATCATCGGTGCGGAACGTTTGTCTTTCTACATTGACTGGGCGATGCGTGATACCGCGGTTCTATTTGGTGACGGTGCTGGCGCGGTGGTTCTATCTCGCACAGAGAAAGAAACGGGCTTGCTGCAATCGCAAATTGGTTGTGATGCCAAAGGTCGCGATATTCTTTCTGTGCCGAAGTTTGGTACTTGTATGGACCGCTTTGCGGAAGATAACGGTTACTGGGATTTCAACTTTGTGGGTCAAGAGATCTTCAAACGCGCAGTGAAAGGCATGGGCCTGGCGGCGAAAACCGTACTAAAAGCATCTCAGTTGACGACGGAACAAATTGATGTGGTGATTCCGCATCAAGCGAACATCCGTATTATTCAAACGCTGTGCGACCTTTCCGGTATTCCTCAAGACAAAGCGTTTGTGAACATTCAAAACTACGGCAATACCTCTGCGGCAACGGTGCCAATTGCATTGTGTGAAGCGGTAGAGCAAGGCCGAGTAAATCCTGGCGATAACATGCTTCTGGCTGCGTTTGGTGCAGGTTTGACGTGGGGTGCTGCAGTGCTGAAGTGGGGTGACCGCGTAACGCCAATTGGTGAAAGTGATGCGGCTTTGCCTGAGTGTGAGCAATCCGCGCTAGAATTGCTTGAGCGTGCTATCAAGCTTTGTAACGAACGTCGTCGTGACGAAGTTTAATGAACGTTCGTTAACATAGATGATATTGCAAAGGGAGCACTGCGCTCCCTTTTTTGACAATTAAATAAACGAAACTAAGCCGCTTAGCTTAAGCCATAAAGCCTAGGTTAGATGTGGTGAAATTACGGATGTTCGGGAATACGTATTCCAGTGCGGCATTGTCACTCACGCCCATCCACTGTGCGAGAGTTGAGCCAACTTGGTTTGCAGCAATAGCCGGAATCAATCGACCTTTTGAGTAATCATCTTGCCCTCCAAGTGTTAACTCTGGCCACGTACCGATCGGCGCACTGCCATTTACCGCACCACCTATCAATAACTGATGACCGCCCCAGCCGTGATCGGTACCGTTACCATTATTGGTCATTCGTCGACCAAAGTCAGACATCGTAAACGTGGTCACGTTTTTACTCATACCTAGCTTATCAACTGCGCGATACATGGCATTTAGGTTGGTGGCGAGATCTTCGAGTAACAAAGGGTGTCGCGCGAGTTGCGAGTCATGTAAGTCGTATCCTGTATGTTTTACAAAGAACACTTGTCGCTGCTGACTAAGCGCACTCTGGCTGGCGATCAATTTGTACACGGTCTGCATTTGTTTGCCGAGTGTAGAAGAGGAGAATAAAGGCGCGTCGTCGATCAGTTTTAGCTGCTCCGCGAGGATGTTGCTCATCATCATGGATTCGTCGACCATCAAATTAAAATGCCCACTGAACGGGTTATCTGCGCTTTGTGAGAGCAATTTTTGATAAATCTCTTCGTAAAGTGGATTTCCAACCGCAGTCAATTGAACTGCTTTGTCTTTTTTGAGTACGGTCTGACGGTGCTCCATGGCCTTCAACCACAACGTATCGCCATGCACACTATACAGCGGTGTTATTTGAGCGTCTGACGTTAGCACATCGAGCATGCGTCCAGCCCAACCTAAATTCGTAGAAGCATCCATCCCACCGCGCAGCCAAGATGCGGTCTGTGAATTGTGAGAAAACAGCTGCTCTGGCAATGGAACATCACCTTGTTCGATGGCTTGTTTTGTCACAGGTTGGTTGAGAATGCCGCTATTGAGCACCAAATTAGCATCGCCTTGTTGGAATAGTGGAGCAAGTGCCGACAACTTAGGATGCAGCCCAAGCGGAACGGCGTTGTTGTTTGCGTCGTGGGCATTCAATCCGATGGGAATAATGGTATTTTTGGCAACAGAAAGAGATCCTCTCACATTGGCGTACTGGTTGTAGTGAAAATCAGATAGCGGCAATATGGTATTAATCGCGTCGTTTCCACCAGCTAAGTACACACAGATCAGCGCTCGGAAATCATTTGAAGGCGCGGCAAGTGAATAACCCGGCAACCCGAGTGAAGCGATCGCCCCAAACGATGCGGTGCTTTTTAGAAAGTTGCGTCTCGAAATGTCCATAATTCACCCCTAATCCTGAATGTAAAACTCATCGCCAGAAATCGCAGTAAAGATAACGAGTGCGAGTTTTGTTGTTGGTACGTAATCGGTTCGATAATCATTCGATACTTCTAGCAAAAGCGCTTTGAGTTCAGGCGAAGCCGTGCCCGCAAAGAATCGTTCATCGACACGCTCAACGAGAGCTTCGTGATCATCGAGTAGGGAATACAGTTCGCTAAAGTCCAGCGTATAAGTATCACCACCACCCGAGCGAGTGCTACTAAGCATGAAATTGACCAGATCGGTATACACTGACCAATCGAGCAATTCGTATTCGGGTGACACCATGCCTGACTGCACAAACTCATTCGAAGGTTGATAGTCTGGCGAGTAGAAGTTAAATACCGAAGGAGAACGCAGTGCGCCTTGTTCTGCGGTGTTCATCACTGTTGTTGCTCCGTCATAGCGCGCAGCGGTAAGTGTAAAGCCTGCGGCTCGGTGGAAGTTGGTGAGCACCAAAATGGGCTCTTTCACTTTCATTGGCGGCGTGTTGGTTAACCCCATGGCTTCGTTATCAAGTAAAACCGCGCGGATCACTGCGCTTAAATCACCTTTTACCCCTTTTCCGTTGTTGTTGAATACGCGAGCAACTCGCGCAACGTACTCCGGACTTGGGTTAGAAGAGACGAATCGTTGAATCAAAAACTTCGACACAAACGGCGCAATGTTAGGATGAGACATCAATATATCCAGCACTTGTGAGAGCTCTTCTTGGGCGGTCAAACCCGCAGGAATGGTTGTTCCCAACACGGTTTTTTCGTTGTTATCATGTCGGCTGTTTATCACGCGCATGGGTTCAACAAATGCCGTGTCTGAATTTTTCCAACCAGTTAGCGCACGGGCCAGTTCTTGGATATCAGTTTGAGAGTAGGCCGGCAGCGGTTTTCCGGTTTTAGGATCACGTTTTACACTGCCATCGAGGTTTAGCTCGTAAAGTCCTAACGTAAAAAGCTGCATCAGTTCTCTGGCAAAGTTTTCATCCGGTAGCGCGCCTGTTGAAGGATTTTCCTTAGTGCTGCCCATCATCGATAGGTAGTTGCCCATCGCCGGGTGGATAGCCACTTCGTGTAGAAGATCACGATAGTTGCCAAAAGCATGCTTCACCAACACATCGTAGTAGTCCACTAGGCCTGTTGGCTTGCTCGATAGTGATCCGCCATAGCGCGAGACCACGAGTATTTGGCTTAACGCAAATGCCATTCGCTGACGAAGCTGGTCTTCTGATGTGAGAACAATTTGATACCAAGCATTTTCTCGGTTTGCTTGTGCTCCTTTGCTAAAAGGAACGTCGTAGAGAGGACGATGATAGGTCGCCGGAAGAAGAAGTTGTTGTTTGATCCAACTTTCAATGCCAACTTCTTCGACTTGATCAATCAAGGCTGGCGTTGGTCCAAACGTACTTTGATAAAGAAAGCGCGCATTGACGAAGTTAGCGGAATCCTCTTCTGAGGAAACGGGCCCTGCATAGCAGAGCAACATGGCTAAGAATCCTAGCACCCAACAAGAAATTCCATTTTGTTTCTGACGTCTCATAGTTAACTCGCTTACCCAAAGGAACGACTTAAATCCATTTAACGGGAGTAGTGACGCTCGTGTGAGCTTTAAAATAAATTTAGAAAAATCAAGCAGCTGCAGAGGTGAGTATAGTCGCTATAAGTGACTAATAAAAAACACAATTACTGAAAATAGTACGATTTTGTAACGACAGGAATTGGTAATTTGAGATAACTTACTGAATTTTATGTATAGACAAAAAGAAAGAAAAACCGCGTAAGAAAGAGAATAATTGTGAACAGATACGGAGCTGACGGTCAATTTTGCCCAATGTAAAGAGGCGGCTTTATCGATGAGAGCGAACTCGGTGTTTAAAACGAATGAGCCATGAAAGAAAATTATCGAAGAGAAGGAGCTGAATAAGTGCCCCGCAGAAGTTCAGCGCTCAGAGAAAAACAAAAGGTCTTCTCTGAGCGGCGAGTCAGTTATTTACGCGCTAATTTATGATGAGCTCGGGAGAAGTGATCGGCACAAAATGCTCCCACAATCGAGAGTTCGCCAGCCAGACAAAGCGCAGCTGCGACTTCGGCTAAGGCTTTCGCTTTGCCGTTGCCGTGCAAACCTAAAATATCCAAACATGCTTTTTGCGTAGGAAGGCCAGTGCCCCCGCCAACCGTTCCCACCATGATGTTTGGCAAGGTCACGCACGCGTACAGGTTGCCTTGAGTGTCCACATCCATACGAGTGATACCAATGGCAGACTCTGCAACACAAGCGGCATCTTGACCGCAAGCAATGTACAGCGCAGCAAGGGCGTTTGCGTAATGCGCGTTGACGCCAATCGTCCCGCTGAGTAAACCGCCCACCGTGGTCATTTTGCCAAATTGAACCATAGACTCCGGCGTTGTATGCAAGTATTTTTCCACCAACTCAGCCGGAATGGTCACTTCGGCGGATACTTTCTTACCGCGTACAGAGCGCAGCGTGTGCGCGTTTGGTTTTTTGTCGCCTGATAAGTTGCCATCCAAGAATGCTTGAGTTGGTTTGATTGGGCTGGTCGCCAAAATATGATGGAACACTTCGTTTGTTGCGATGGTCACCATGTTTTGTCCGGAAGCGTCACCGGTCACGTATTCAAAGACCAAATAAACGTGGTTTCCTTCGATATTTACATTGATGTCTTTGAGTTTGCCATGTGAGGTGGTGGATTCCGCAATTTGACGAAATACTTCAAATTGGGTCACAACCCAACTGACGAACTGGCCAGCGTTGGCAAGGTTATTAAAGGCGAACACTGGTGTTCTGCTCACCCCTTCACTCAGCAACAATGCGCTTGCGCCACCAGCGGCGGTAATAAGATTTGCGCCACGGTTGTAGGAAGCGACTAACGCGGCTTCTGTCGTTGCGAGCGGAACCAAAAAGTCATCGTTCGCATACAAACCGTTGACGCGTAAAGGACCTGCGATGCCGACCGGGACATTGACAGTACCAATGAAGTGCTCGATGTTGTTGGAGTAAGCGTCGCAATGTGACTGTGTGAAAGGATCAAGAAGATGATCTTTATTGGTCACTTGTTCCAATACTTGCCAACGGCGCGCCAAATGCTTATCCGATAGGCCAGGGCTTAAGCAGAGACGTTTCTCTGGCTTGTGAAACTTCGGTTCTAATGCCGATTGAATCTTACTGCTGGTTTCGATATCGGAAAGGGCGGAGCTTTGAACTGGGTTATCTTGGTTTAACTTCGGCATACAAACGTTAACTGAAAAATCGAACCAGAGATTGTAGTGATTGGGGCTTTGATTACAACGTTGATTATACGTTTTGCAACAAATACCACTGTGCAAGCGCCTTTATTATCCAAGTGATTTGATATTGGAGCGGCGAATTTACCGGAAATAAATGGGTTTTGACAATGGATGTGCAGTGAATAGAGGAATCGGGAGGTTATGGTTCTCAGAGAACTTAGAGAGCTCAGACTGTTGGTGTTTGGAGTCGACAAGGTATAAGCATGATTGCCTTCAAATCGGGCTGGCTCAATCTATGAAAGAAATAAATTGTCTAACCCAGTCCCTTGGGTCAGACGCTAACTTGAATCCGTTATTCAGAAGTTAGTTAAAGGCGCGAGCCACACGTCCCACACTTTGAATACGGTAATGGCCAACGTAAGCAGGAACAAATACCGATTGTCCTTTCGCGGCGGTTAATGTCTCACCGTTATCACTGATGAGTGTCAGGTCGGCATCAATCGCCATCAAAATCTCTGCGCTGTTAGCCTCAACCACTTCATTGTTCGGTTGGTTAAGAATGCTGAAACTAAAGTCTGCCACTGGAACGGGGTAAAGGTTTTGGCAACCATCGGTATTGGGTTCTAGAACAAGGCTGTTAAACGGCTTAGGCACAAAGTCTGTGCATTTAACCAGTTCTTCAACATCCATATGTTTCGGCGTGAGTCCTGCACGCAAAACGTTATCTGAGTTCGCCATGATCTCTAATCCCGTACCTTTAATGTAAGCGTGTGGCGTTCTTGCGCTCAGGAACATCGCTTCGCCAGGTTGCAGCGTGATGACATTCAACAGTAATGGCGCAAACAAGCCGACATCGCCGGGGTATTGAGTGGATAGATCCAAGATGAGCTGGAAAACGTCGCTGTCAGTGCCTTGCTCCGATTGACGTGAAGCGTGGGCAAGAAGCTGTTTCAGTGCTCGCTCTTTTGTTTCTCCTTCCATGGTCAGAATGTGCACAAAGAAATCGCGTAAACCTTGTGAGTTGGCTTCGCGTTTGAAGGCATCTAGCGGTGCGCGTAGCTCATCGATATCGCAAAGGCCAAATGCCTCAATAATCTCGTCATACGAACGAAAACTGTTCATGGCTTGGTAACTTGTCAGCGCGTACACCAACTCAGGTTTGTGGTTTGGATCCTTGTAGTTACGATGGCTCGCGTTTAGTGGGATGCCAGCACTTTGCTCTTTTTCGAAACCTATTTCGGCATCTTGTTTGCTTGGGTGAACTTGAATCGACAGTGCATGTTCGGCCGCTAAGATCTTAAACAGAAAGGGCAGGTCGCCAAATTTCGCTGCGGTTTCTGCTGATAAGTAAGCGGGTTGGTTTTGTTTGATCAGTTCAGACAAAGGCAGCGTGTTTTGTTCAATCTGAACTTCAGAGCAGCCGTTTGGGTGAGTCCCCATCCATACTTCTGCTTGAGGCTCATTCGTTTCGTTAGAAAAGCCAAACAAATCGTGAATAGAAGAGGTGCTTCCCCAAGCGTAGTTTTGGATTTTGTTGTTCATTTGAAAGAAGCTATGCGATGAAATAGTGTTCAAATTCATGAATTTTTCCCATAGTTAACCCTCCGAACTGAATCGGAAGAAAAATTGAGCAGAGATACGTTAAATAAGGATGGCGAGCGCGGTTAGGTCACTCGCCAATTTGCCCGAAGGGCGATAAGTTGATTTACAACCGAGGTTTTGGTTCGAGTGGTTTTCGTGATGGTTGCGCTTGCAAAAATGGCAGCAACAAAAGGCCAATGACGGCTGCACAAACTGAAATGGTGATGAAGAAACCCGTCCAATGATATTCTTCAAGAATTAACGCCAGTGGATAGCCAGACAATGCTGCGCCCATGTAGGCGAACAAGCCCACGAACCCTGTTGCCGCGCCGGCAGAATCTTTGTGAGAGCACTCAGCCGCCGCCATACCGATCAGCATTTGTGGCCCAAAGACAAAGAAGCCGATGGAGAATAATCCCGCCGCTTGGAATGCAAAGTTGGTCAGAGGCATCAGCCAAAGCGCAGAGACAGATAAGAAAATCCCAATCGCGAACAGCAAGTTCATTGGCCCACGGTTACCACCAAAGAGTTTGTCTGAGCCCCAACCCGCAACCAATGAACCAACAAAACCACCGATTTCAAACATCGATAGAGCAGCGTTGGCGTTAATCAGGCTGTAGTGATGCTGCTCGGTTAAATACAGGTTTCCCCAGTCATTGATTGCGGTTCGGACGATGTAAACCAACACATAACTGAACGCGAGCAGCCAGATGTATTTGTTGTTAAATACGTACGATTTCAGAATTTCGCGGTAGGTGAGGCCACGTCCGTAATTTTCTTGCGCAAGTTCTAGTGCGTCGTTGCGCCATTGTCCGACACTTGGTAAGCCCATTGTTGTGGGTTTGTCGCGCAATCGCCAACAAACGAATAGACCGAGTAATACCCCGATGATGCCGGGTAGAATAAAGCCTTCACGCCAGCTGTAGTGCAACGTTAAATAGCCCACCAAAATAGGGATCAGCGCGCCACCAACGTTGTGTGCGGTGTTCCAAATCGCCCATAAGAAGCCACGCTCGGAGCGTGAATACCAAGTGGTTAACAGCTTGGAGCATGAAGGCCAGCCCCAGCCTTGGAACCAGGCGTTTAAGATCCACAGAGTAATGAAAGCCGCGAGTGAGCTAGAAAAGCCGAACGCGATGTTGACCAGACCTGTCGCAATCAATCCTAATCCCATGAAATAACGCGGGTTAGAGCGATCCGAAATCGTACCGGAAATAAACTTCGAGCAGCCGTAAGTAATGTAGAAAAGCGTACCGATAAGACCCAAATCGCCTTTATCTAAGCCAAGATCGGTAATCATCGCTGGTGCGGCGTAGTTAAAGGTCTTACGGGTAAAGTAGAAACCTGCGTAGCCGATGTACATCCCCAACATAATGTGCAAACGCCAATGGCGGTAACGCTGGTCGATTTGCTCGTTGCTCAGACTCGGTTGAGTAAATTTAGGTGAACGTAAAAATCCAAACATCTTGAGTTACACCTTAGGTAAAGTAATGCTGATTTGTGTGCCGATCACTTGATCGTTGGTGGAGTAGATAACCATTTTCCCACCCAATGCGTGCACACGCTCTTGCATGCCGCGAACGCCCATGCCTTTCATGCTGTCCTGAACTTTGAAGCCGACACCATCATCGTGAATCATCAGTGACACCGCAGCTTCTCCAATTGTCAGTTTAATATTGATCAACTGCGCTTCTGCGTACTTGGCTGCGTTATTTAATGACTCTTGGCATAAACGGAATAGGGTGACTTTGAGTGTGTCACTCAGGCTGGTGTAATCGCCTTGCCAGTTCAGTTGAACAGTCGTTCCGTGATTGGCGAATTCCATCTCTCGCGTCAGTTGCTCGACGGATTCTTTTAAGTCCAAATCATCCAGCATTTTGGGTCTTAGCTTGCTTAACAGTCGCTTAGTGGTGTCGTACACGTTGAGAGAAAGTCCCTCAATGGTATCTGCGCAATGTGCGCTCATTTCCGCGTTATCGATGCGCTTGATGATGTTGGCTTGAGTACGGATAGCGGTAATGTTCTGGCCGATTTCGTCATGCAGTTCGCGGGCAATGTCGCGTCTTACCGATTCTTCCGCTTCGATAAGTTGACGAGACAGGTTTTGATTGCGGGATAGCTCGCCACGCAGTTTGTGGTTGAGATCTTTTTGCTTTTGAACCGCCAAACCCAGCATGATGCCGGTAATGGTTTGAGCTGAAAGAGACAACAACAAATCGGTGATTTCTATATTCGATACGCCGCTGCGAGCCGCAATCAGCGCAATGCTGTTGAGCATGGTGGCGAGTAGGGCTCCTTGCCAGCCGTAACGAAGTGCCAGCACGATGATTGGGATAGCCATACAAAATGGCGCAAATCGTTTTAACTCTTCAGGCAAACTCGTTTGCACCAGAATGCTGCCGATAAGAAGTACGGCGTAAAACACTATGTGTCGAATGCTGAACACCACAGTGTTGTTCAAAAGATGCGATGTCAGAGGCGACCATCGGCTTTGAAATAGGTAGTTCCACAGTAGGTAGCACATCGGAACCAGCATCAACCCACCAGAAATACTGGCTAACCACACCATGTAAACAGAAGGCACGTGAAAGCCGACCGCCATTACGTTGATGAAGGCGGTAATGATGATCACAACGCCCATGACGGCTAAGTGGCGGTTTTGGTCACCGTAGTAGTATTTTTTCGCAATCAGTGTGACAGGGATGCTGGCAACGCTGGCGATCAGCACGGTGAGCCATTGAGGTTGCTCTAATAGGGTCGCAAGTGCAATCGTCAGCGCCCATTCTGATACGTAGATTGTTGGCCAGTACGCGGTGCGAGTGTGCAGCGCAATCCCCAATCGTAAGGCGAATGGGAAAAGCAGAATGGCGAGCTCTGGATCGTTGACAAAGTAGTAGGCGATCACCCACAAACAGAACCAAGCACAGGCCATAACAAACAGGCCACAAATCGTTGTGACAGAATAGGCTCGCATTAAAAGGACTCTTGAGAGAATAGTTTGGCGAGTTCAACGTT
Organism: Vibrio sp. Y20_XG_PY13; assembly: GCF_024181925.1. Classification (NCBI taxonomy): domain Bacteria; kingdom Pseudomonadati; phylum Pseudomonadota; class Gammaproteobacteria; order Vibrionales; family Vibrionaceae; genus Vibrio; species Vibrio sp. Y20_XG_PY13. Next base: position 342,852 of record NZ_JAMZAL010000001.1, read on the forward strand.
GTTTTTCACGCCGAGTTTGTCGATGGCATTTGCTCGATGAACGTGTACGGTCTTGTGGCTCAAGCCAAGCTCAGCCGCGACGGATTTTACATCCAGCCCTTTGGCTAAAAGCTGGCACACTTCATTTTCGCGTCTTGTTAGCTGGCAAAGCGATGCAGCTTTGTCACTTGGTGTTGCCAATTTGATGGCAATGTCGGAGGTAAGATAGCAGCCGCCAGACGCACTGGTTCTCACGGCTTGAATAAGTTCGTCTGGGCTACAGCGTTTGCTTAGATAGCCCTTTGCACCAAGTTTTAGTGATTTTTCCACCATTGCAGGGGAGTCGTGCACGCTTAGCATGACACAGGCAATGCCAGTTGGAATTTCGCTCAGTAAGTTTAATCCGCTCTCATCGGGCATGGAAATATCTAGGATGACGACGTGTGGGTGTACCGCAGGCAAGCCTGTGCGTGCTTCGGCGACAGAACCAAATTCACCAACAACGGTAATATCACTTTCCAAATTTAATAATTGTGCGAAACCAGAACGCACGATGACGTGATCATCAACTAGAGCAACATGAATCATCATTACAACCAAATAGAGCAGACAACAAACAACAATAAGCCCCAAAACGGAGCTAATAGAAAAACCTTTAATGATACTGAATTGATCAACTCATTTTAATGATCTTGCGCGCTTTACCGAAGTAAAGCGCGCAGAGAAGTTAGGCTTGGTTTTGTGCAAGTTGAAGCTTCTTCGCGTGTCGAATCTTCTTCTCTTCCGCGATAGCGACGAAAGCAAGCAAAACAATACAAATCATGGCGGAGGTATCTAGGGCTGCGAAGGTACCTTTCCAGCCTGTTAGACCGAAGATTGGTGTACCGTCTGCAATCATACCGAGACCAAGTTTCGCGAAGCTGTCACCGATTAGGTAAGCGAATGTACCTTTCACACCGTCAGCCACACTGATTGCTTTTTTAGGAACAAAACCAACCGCTGCAACACCGATAAGAAGTTGCGGACCAAACACCAAGAAACCAAGTACGAATAGAGACGACAAGTACATGAATTCATTTGTTGCGTGTTGGTAGAACTCAAGCGATACGATGATCAAACCAAGAGACACACAAGCAACCAATGCGCGGCGACCGTTTGCTAAGTCAGATAAGTAACCCCACATCAAAGTACCGACAAGCGCACCGACTTCGAACAGAGTAAAGCCAGAGATTGCCGTTTCTTTTGACAGACCAAGCTCTTGGTACGCGTATACCGTTGACCATTGGTCGATACCAATACGCACGATGTAAAGGAAGATGTTGGCAAAGCAAAGTAGCCAGATAACTTTGTTTTTAAGAACGTATTCAACAAAGATTTCTTTTTTGGTCATCTGGTTTTCTTCAGCGGCGGTGTCTTCTTCACTCACTGCTTCATCGAAAAGTTCTTCTACTTTACCTAGACCGTAAGCTTCTGGTGAGTCGCTACCAAAGCGCATACCGATAAAGCCAACGATGATCGCGATAATAGAAGGGAACACGAACATGCCGATTACGTGGCCGTCGAATAGGTAGTTAGCACCGAAAAGAGCAACACCCGCTGCGCCTGCACCACCAACGTTGTGTGACATGTTCCACAAGCCTAGGTAAGAGCCGCGCTTGTTACGAGGTGTCCATTTTGTAATGGTTGAGTAACTAGAAGGGCCACCAGTACTTTGGAAGAAACCACTTAGAGCGTAGAAAGCCACCATCAAGAACAGGCTTGCACTACCGCCGCCCATGCTGAAGCTGAAACCAAGCATTGCAAGACCAGAAAGGATCAGCATAAAAGGGAGGAATTGCTTGGTGTTCTTACCGTCAGCGTAGTAAGACACAACGGTTTTACCGATGCCGTATGTGATGGAGAAGCCAAGGCCAATAAGACCTAGGTCTGTCATGCTCAAACCGTAAGTTGAGATCATGTCGTTTTGCGCGACATTGAAGTTCTTACGAATCAAGTACATGGTTAGGTAGCCGATGAATACGACCAAGTAAGATTGGATGAACGGTTTAAACCACATCTTTCTTCTAACTTCGACAGGAAGATCGAGGGTCGGCTTCCGCACCTGTTCGAGGAATTTTAACATGATGAACTCTCTTGTAATTGTTTTAGAAACACAACGGAGACCGTTATGTGCTCTTGTTACCTTTGACTGAGCGGAATTCTAGAGAGTGGTTTTGTGAGGCACATGAGATGGTTGCCTAGATCGACTAGGAAAAATTCCTAGAATTGCCTAGGAAGGTGGAAAAGCGTGAAAAGAGTCACACAAAATCCTTACTAATTTATGGGTTTTTGACAGGGTTTTTCTCGGATTGGAAAGCGTTCAAATGCAAGCAGATTAATATACGCAAGCTTAGTGCTGGCAAGGGGTGAGCACGTTTGGTTGGAGAGAATAGTGGCTTGTCGCTAAGTATCAATTGGGAACGAGAAGCAAACAACAGAAACCCGGAGGTCTCTGTTAGAAACATTAGGAATTCGGCTAGGTTGACGTGTTAAGGCGCAGGGCTGTATAGACGCGGCGAGCCGTGTTTTGGTAAGTGAATTAGGTTCAAATGGTTTCTTCTTGCCCATTCGACGGTTAACGCTGTAGGTGCAGATAAGCAAACCAGAGTGGGGATACGCGCTCGAACGGCTTTGTGGATCAACTCTAAGCTGCAACGGCTGGTCATGATTGCGAAGCCACTTTGAGGCTCGATGTGATTGTTGACTAATGCGCCAATCAACTTATCTAGCGCGTTGTGGCGGCCGATGTCCTCTCGGCACAACTTGATGTTGCCTTGTAAATCTGCAAATAAGGCGGCGTGTAACGCGCCAGATTCACGTGCGGCTTCTTGATGCAGTGTGACTTTGTCTCGCAGCCCTTCGAATACATCGGAGCGCGGAGGAAGAGACGGTGTTAGCGGTGCTAAATCAGGCAAAGCTTGTTCCAGAGCCTCGACACCGCAAATGCCGCATCCGGTTGTGCCGGCAAGATTTCGGCGCTGTGTTTTTAACGCCCAGAAAGCGCGGTTGCTGATTTCCACTTCCGCATAGTGAGATTCGTGATCGCCACCAATTTCAATGTCTTTGATCTCTTTGAAGTCGTGGACGATGCCTGTGCTTAGGCTAAATCCTTTCACGAAGTCTTCCAGATGGCCTGGCGTCACCATCATGACCGCTTGGCTAATGCCGTTGTAGCTGATAGCTAAGGCGGATTCACTCGCCAGCGACATTTGTTGCACTGGGCGGCCATCAATCAATTCTCGGTAATTGAACGCACTTGGTTGAGGTGGTGCTTGATTGAAATCGGACAGTTCAAAATAAGATTGAGTAGTACATCTCATGAAATCACCTCATAAGCCGTTATGTATGCCAAAAATTGACGTGTGGATTCTTGTTATCGATTGAATATGTTTTTTGCTTCTGCGAAGCACTGATCGGTTAGCGCGGAGAAGGGTTCTTGTTTTCGCTTTAACAAACCTAGCGGGGCGTGAACGGCGGCTTCTTCGATAGGGATAATGCGAAGCGTATCGTTCAACTCTTCCAATCCACAATTCAGAGGCATAATGGCGCAACAAAGGCCACTGGTTACTGCTTGGATCAAGTGGAAGGTGGAGTTACTTTCAATGACGGTTTGCGGAACCAGCCCTTTACTCACAAAGCTAAGATCAATGGAGTGGCGATAGTGCATGCCCTTCGAAAGCAGCCCTAGCGGAATGTTATTGAGTGACTCCCATAACACTTCAGATTCGGCAAAATCAAAATGACGCTCATCGAATAAAACGCCAAGTTTGGTTGAATCTAGCTCGATAACATCGAAGTAAGCGGTGTTTACTTGATCGACATAACACATCCCCAAATCTAGTTGATTGCGATTGAGTTGGTCTATGATCTGTTCGGTCGTCATGGAGAGTATTTGAAAGCGTAACTCAGGGAACTGTTGAGCTAATGGTTTGAGCAATTGCATAGGGTTTTGGCTGGCGAGTGGCACTATTCCAAGCCGAAGAGAGCCGACTAACTGACCACGGCAGTTGGCGGCTTCGGCTTGCAATCCATCATGAGCTGCTAAGACGGTTTTTGCCCAAGCTAAAATGCGTTCTCCGGCTTCAGTGAATCCTTCAAATCGTTGACTTCTTTGGATTAATTCGAGATCGAGTTCTTCCTCTAAGCTTCGGATTCTCATGGACAAGGTAGGCTGCGTAATGTGGCACAATGCGGCGGCTTGACCAAAGTGTTTGGTCTGTTCAAGTGCGATGAGATATTTAAGTTGTTTGATATCCATAATGGCTTGTTAACCTTGCGTTGTGAGTCACATGTACGGGGGAACTCCCTAAAAAGGGCACAGCACTACCGTACTTTTTAAGCGCTGGAGCGTTTTAACTGGGGAATGAAAAACCAAAACCAAGTCAAGAATAAAACCACACTCAAAATTGATCTGAATCAAGGCTATTCCTGATATTAATTAGGGTCAAATTTAAAGTATCTATAGTGTGATAGATATTATCTATTATCAAGAGTAGCGATTTTATTGAGTTCGTTAAGCGAACTAGGCAGAATCGAATAGAAAAACGATTAACCTCATAAATTGTATTGATTAAAAATGTGATGACCGTCCAGTGGAAAAATTCGTCATAGATTTTGTTTATCACTCGGTCAGGATTATCAATTGGACGCATATTGAATATCGACTTAATCTTTGATTTAGATCAAGACGCAACAATGCAAATTGAATCTAACAGTCTTAGAAACAGTAGGCGGGTATCCGATATCAAGAATCTAGATAAGTAAACGCTCGGACAAGCGAGAGCATGTTGAGTGGTTACTTATTTGGATTAAAAAATACATGGATTAGAAACTAAGCCCTTCAATACTTCCGCATTATCTCAATAAATAACGCGCTTGTTTTCACGGGCACCCTGCTTGCTGGTATATCTGCGAGGAGTAAAGTCGTGAGCCAAAAAGAACAAATAAAAACATACAAAGGTCCAGCTGGTGGTTGGGGTGCACTGAAAGCCGTAACCAGAAGTTGGTGGGGCAGTGAAAATGCAGTTAAAAACATTCGCACTATGCTCAAAACCAACCAAAATGGCGGTTTCGACTGTCCGGGATGTGCATGGGGCGAGTCGCCAGATAGTGGTAAAGTCAATTTCTGTGAGAATGGCGCGAAAGCGGTAAACTGGGAGGCGACCAATCGTCTGGTTGATCCTGAGTTTTTTGCCAATCACAGCGTTTCATCTCTCTCAACGCAAACCGATTACTGGTTGGAATACCAAGGCCGTATCACGCACCCAATGCGATACGATGCCGAGTCCGATCACTATGTGCCTGTCTCTTGGGATGAGGCTTTTTCTCTTGTGGCTAAACATCTCAACCAATTGGATTCACCACACCAAGCGGAGTTTTATACCTCTGGCCGTGCAAGCAACGAAGCGGCGTTTTTATATCAGCTATTTGTGCGCGCATTCGGTACCAACAACTTCCCAGATTGTTCCAACATGTGTCACGAAGCCAGTGCAATAGGGATGAAAGACACCATTGGCGTTGGTAAAGGCACAGTGATCTTTGATGATTTTGAAGAAGCCGACGCGATTTTTGTGATTGGTCAAAACCCGGGCACGAATCACCCACGAATGCTTGAACCTCTGCGCGAAGCGGTAAAACGTGGTGCTCAGGTTATCTGTCTAAACCCGCTGAAAGAGCGCGGCTTAGAGCGTTTCCAAAACCCACAAATGCCGATTGAGATGCTCAGTAATGGCTCAGAGCCTACCAACACGGCGTACTTGCGTCCTGCTTTGGGCGGAGACATGGCAGTGTTTCGTGGTATCGCGAAATTCTTGTTGCAATGGGAACGCGAGGCATTGCAAAACGGTGGCAAAGCGGTATTTGACCGTGAGTTCATCAAGCAACACACGATAGGTATTGATGAGTATTTGGCTGAAGTGGACGCAACCTCTTGGGAACACATCGCGGAACAATCGGGTCTTGATTTAAGTGAAATCGAGATGGTGGCGAGCATGTATCGACGTGCAGAACGTGTGATCATGTGTTGGGCGATGGGGTTGACTCAGCATCGTCACTCCGTGCCAACCATTAAAGAAGTCGCAAACGTGCAAATGTTACGAGGTAACGTTGGTAAGCCGGGCGCGGGTCTTTCACCAGTGCGAGGTCACAGTAACGTTCAGGGCGACCGTACGATGGGCATTGATGAAAAACCTTCAGATCTGTTGTTGGATCGCATTGAAAGTCGATTTAACTTTGCCGTCCCGCGTGGTGAAGGCCACAACACTGTGCAAGCCATTAAAGCAATGGAAGAAGGGCAAGCGAAAGTATTTATCGGTTTGGGCGGTAACTTTGCACAAGCAACGCCAGACACAGAACGTACGCACAACGCGATGCGAAACTGTAATTTAACCGTACACATTTCGACGAAGTTAAATCGTTCTCACCTTGTCACAGGTAAAGATGCGCTTATTCTTCCGTGCTTAGGCCGTACCGAGATTGATCAGCAAGCAACTGGCCCACAAGGCGTGACGGTTGAAGATACTTTCAGCATGGTACATATCTCATTTGGTCAGCTAAAACCGCGTTCGGAGCATTTGCGTTCAGAACCAGCGATTATTGCCGGTATTGCCAATGCGACACTCGGGGCAAAACCAATTGATTGGTTGTGGGCGATTGAAGATTACGACCGTATTCGCGATTTGATTGCCGACACGATTCCGGGCTTTACCGACTTTAACCATAAGCTTAAACACCCGGGTGGGTTCCACTTGGTAAACCCAGCTGCCGAGCGTCGATGGAATACACCAAGCGGCAAAGCACAGTTCAGCTCTAGCGAGTTGCCGAAGCAGTTGATCAGCGAAGCGATACTCGAAAAAGGCCAAAAGCCAGATTTGATTTTGCAAACCATGCGCTCACATGACCAATACAATACGACACTTTACGGCTTGAATGACCGTTATCGTGGAGTATTTGGTATGCGCGAAGTGCTGTTCATCAATGAAGCGGATATTCGTAAACTCGGTTTTGAACCAGGTGACAAAGTGGACATGGTGTCATTGTGGGAAGATGGCGTTGAGCGCCGTGTGAGCGGATTTACGCTTGTTGCCTATGATGTACCAGCAGGTCAGGCGGCGGCTTACTATCCAGAAACAAACCCATTGGTTCCTTTAGATAGTTATGGGGATAGAACATTTACGCCAACCTCCAAGTTTATTGCGATCAAATTGGAAAAATCGACATCCGATAAGATCGCTTTGGTGGAAACGGAATAGTTACCAAACCAGCACTACAATATTCGGGATAAGAAAAAACGGCTGATATATGTATCAGCCGTTTTTATTTCTCAAATCAAACCGATTTAATGTTTGCGAAGATTACATTACGCTTTTGCAAACTTGTAAGTACGGTAACCACCAATCAAGTTACGAGCTTTGTAACCATTGTTGACGAGTTGACGGTATGCCACGTTACCGCGCAAGCCTACTTGACAGTAAATCACAATCTCTTTGTCTTTTGGTAGTTCACCCATACGATGGCGCAGCTGATCAACCGGAATGTTGATTGCCCCTTCAAGATAACCAACAGACTCCAATTCACCCGGGTTACGGACGTCGAGGAGAATTTGATCTTCAGTCAGGTTGTCGATTTCATCGTAATGAATCGCCGTTGCGTCACCTTTGATGATGTTATTTGCCACAAATGCCGCTTGGTTGATCACATCTTTCGCACTGCCGTAAGGTGGCGCGTAAGTCAGTTCAAGATGCTGCAGTTGTTCAACCGTCATGCCAGCACGTTGTGCAACAGCCATAACGTCGATGCGTTTATCGATGCCATCTTTACCAACTGCTTGAGCACCTAAAATCTTGCCTGATTTTGGATCGAACAACATTTTGAACGACACCACTTCAGCGCCAGGGTAGTAACTCGCGTGGCTTGCTGTATGCACGTACACTTTGTCGTATGCGATACCAGCGCGTTTTAGTTGCTTCTCGTTTTTACCGGTAGAAGCCACTGCAAGGTCAAAGATCTTACAAATCGCTGTCCCTTGTGTGCCTTGGTAGGTTTCTTTGCGGCCGAGCATATTGTTCGCTGCCATACGGCCTTGACGGTTTGCAGGGCCTGCAAGTGGCACTAGAGTTTGCTCGCCTGTCACGAAGTCTTTCTCTTCTATCGCGTCGCCGACAGCGTAGATCGAAGGATCGCTGGTTTGCATGTATTCGTTCGTGTAAATACCGCCTAGCGCACCAATTTGAAGGCCAGCTTCTTGCGCCAGTTTTGTCTCAGGACGTACACCGATTGCCATGATCAGAATATCGGTAGTGAGTTTTTCACCGTTGTTCAGTGTTAACTCCAATTCACCTTCTAGGTGTTGGTGTTTCTCACTCTCACCAGAGTCGAAACTTGCAACGTGCTCGTTAGGTACGAATTTCACAGATTCAAGCGCGACGCCAAGTTTGAGGTCGACACCTTTGTCACGAATTTCTGCATGAGCAAAACCTGCCATTTCACGGTCTACTGGCGTCATGACTTGGTCTGCCATTTCGATCAGAGAGGTTTTAATGCCAAGTTGGTGGAAGGCTTCCATCATTTCTAAACCGATGAAACCGCCGCCAACAACCGTCGCATGTTCTGGCTTGTTCATTTGGATCGTTTCGATGATGCGATCCATATCTGGAATGTTACGTAGCGAGTGGGTGAGCGGGTTATCGAGGCCTGGGATTGGTGGAACAATAGGGCCAGCACCTGGGCTAAGCAGTAGGAAGTCGTATGATTCTACGTATTCAGACTCATCCAACAGGTTTTTGATCGTAACGGTTTTGTCCTGTCGGTTAATAGAAACTACTTCATTCATCACGCGAACATCAACGTTAAAACGTGCTAAAAAGCTTTCTGGCGTTTGCAGTAGTAACTTACTGCGTTCTTGGATATCGCCGCCGATGTGATAAGGCAAACCACAGTTGGCAAATGAAACAAACGGGCCACGTTCAAACATGATGATTTCGGCATCTTCGCTTAGACGACGAGCACGCGCCGCCGCAGATGCACCACCTGCAACACCACCGACGATTAAGATCTTAGTCATTTTTAACTCCAAGTTTTAGGGCGAGCTGACCTTTCACGAATAGCCAGTGTGAAAGGTCACTACGCTCTAGATTATCTAAAACCAAATTTCTTTAAAAAATAAGCAGCAGGGCAGATTCCCGTGTAAGCACTTTGAATAAGATTAACGCCGATAAACACGGTGAACCAAATGAAGTTACTGTGAACGAACACGGTTAGTATGACCGAGACCAATACCATCGTGCCTGCAAAAACTCGTACTGCATTTTCTAACGTCATAACTCTTCTCCTTCGTACTCTCAAACTGAGAACGCCATCCTTTGATGTTCATCACTATAATTAACTAAATTAGAAATGTCTAATGTTAATTTATCTAAATTCACAATTGCTAATTTAGTGTTGACTAAAGATATTGTTTTAGTAATATCTAATTTAGTTTTTAATGTAGAGGTGAGTCATGAGCTATACAGATATGGATGTAGCAGCAATGAAAGGCAATGCCAATGAAGCTGCTGATCTCCTAAAAGTAATGGCACATCCGGAAAGGCTAATGGTGTTGTGCCAACTGACCCAAGGTGAAGTTGGTGTTGGGGAACTGCAAAAGAACTCGTTCCTTAGCCAGTCCGCCTTTTCACAGCACTTAACGGTGCTTCGCAAGCACAAATTGATCACGGCTCGTAAGGCATCACAGCAAGTGTTTTATTCATTGTCAGAACCGAGAGTTGAGTCATTAATTAAAGCGCTTCATGGCGTTTTCTGTAACTAATTCGTAGCTAAGATTTTAGAGGTAAATAATGTTAAACGTTATTCCATGGGAATCGTTGTTTGGTGGCATTTTGTTAGGGATCTCCGCCACTATATTGTTGTTGGTTAACGGTAAAATTGCCGGAATCAGTGGAATTATGAATGGCATTATGTCACCGAAAAAAGGTGATTATTCGTGGCGATTGCTTTTTGCGGTTGGAATGATAGCTGGTGGCTTGATTAGCGTTCTGATGTTGGGCGTTGCGGCTCCTAGTACCGCGAACCTTTCTTTAGGGATGGTGATTGCCGCTGGTTTATTGGTCGGAATCGGGACCAGACTGGGTAACGGATGTACTAGCGGACACGGCATTTGTGGCATGGGCCGTTTGTCTAAGCGCTCTATTGTGGCGGCCTGTGTATTTATGGCCGTCGCTGGCCTAACGGTATTCGTTCGACTTCACCTAGTTTAAGAGAGATTCCATGAACAAGACTATTTTTCGTTTTTCTGCTCTTTTGAGCGGTGTGTTATTCGGTATGGGCATGGCGGTGTCCGGCATGATCGACCCAGCTAAAGTCATTGGATTTTTAGATATTTCTGGCAGTTGGGACCCAAGTTTGGCTTTTGTGATGGGTGGCGCACTCGCGGTATTCATGCCAAGCTATTTTTTAATCATCAAGCCGAGAAAACAATCAGTTAGCGGTGAAGCGTTTTGCACACCAACCAATAAGAACATCGACGGACGTTTGTTATCTGGTGCGGCGATCTTTGGTTTAGGTTGGGGTTTGGCAGGTATTTGCCCTGGCCCTGCAGTTGCGAGTCTGGCATTAGGCAACGTGAGCATTGTAGTGTTCTTCCTTGCGATGTTAGTTGGATCTCTGTTCGCGAAAGCGATCATTACTAACCGTAACGCGAAGAAGATGAAAACCGCGAACGCGTAAACAATCAATCTGATATGGAGGGGAAAGGATGCCCGACAAACTAAAGCGAAGTTTTGTTCAGTCTGTGATGAACAGCTTTTTCCCTCCGATCATGATTTTACTCGCGCTTGTGGTCGGTGCTGCGGCCTTGTGGTTGACCCCGAAAGAGGAAGACCCGCAAATCGTTGTGCCGATGGCCGATGTATTGGTTTCGGCTCCCGGACTCAGCGCTTCTCAAGTCGAAAATCAAATCACTGAACCATTAGAAAAGCTTGTTAGCCAAATTGACGGTGTGGAATACGTTTATTCTTCGTCAATGGAAGGTGCTGCGCAAGTCATCGTTCGTTTCTATGTAGGTGAAAACCGCGAAGATGCTCTGGTTAAGCTTTACAACAAACTCTATTCCAACCAAGACAAAGTTCCTCCTTCTGTCACTAACTGGCTTGTAAAGCCTGTTGAAATCGATGATGTACCCATTGTTGTTGCCGCAATTTATTCCACCGATCCAGACATTCTCGATCGCCATCAGTTGAGACGTATTGCAGACCAAGCCACGTTAGGCATTAAATCATTGGATGCCACCAACAAGGTGGAAGTGATTGGCGGTGAGCCGAGAAAAATCCAGATAGAGCTTGATTCCGTTGCGATGGCAAACTTCAAAGTAACCATCGATGACCTCGAACAGGCCATTCAGCTCAGTAATAGCAAAACCCAAGGCAAGAACGTTCGCGTAAACGGGCAAAATTACACATTGGAGTCGGGACGGTTTCTGACCAACGCCGAAGAAGTTGGCGATCTTGTTATCGCGGTGCTCAATGGCAAACCCGTTTATTTGAAAGATGTCGCGCGTATTTACGACGGTGAAGGTGAGGCAACATCCGATACTTGGTATCGCGATAAAAACCACGATGAAGCATACCCAGCGGTATTCATTTCTGTCGCTAAACAAAAAGGCTCGAACGCGGTTAACGTCGCTCAGTCTGTTCGGGATAAACTGGCGGCGCTTCAATCCGAGCAGTTTCCTCCACAAGTTCAAGTTGCAGTCATTCGTGACTATGGCGAAACGGCGAATGCGAAAGTAAACAACTTGGTATCAAGCCTTGGCATCTCTATTCTAACGGTCGTGGTGTTTGTCGGTTTGTTCTTGAACTGGCGAAGCGCATTGGTGGTTGGTATCGCGATTCCGATTAGCTATGGTGCCGCGCTCGGGATGGACTTGGCATTTGGCTATTCCATCAACCGAGTCACACTCTTTGCGTTGATTTTGGCGCTAGGTTTGATCGTGGACGATCCGATCGCGAGTATCGACAACATTGAACGCTACCTCAAACGCAAAAATCTAACACGAACCAACGCGATTGTTCTCGCCATGGCAGAAATTCGTAGCGCCTTGTTAATGTCGACGGTCGCAATCGTGATCGTGTTTACGCCGATGTTTTTTATCACTGGGATGATGGGGCCTTACATGGCGCCACTGGCGTTCAACGTTCCGATCAGCGTTATCTTTAGTACCGTTGTCGCGTTTATGATCACGCCTTGGCTTGCCAAGAAGCTACTCAAAGGTGCTGAGGAAAACGGCCACTATGACATCCAATCTTCGCCGATGTATCGTTTGTATCGTGGTGTGTTGATTCCGCTACTTGAAAGCCGCAAGAAAGCATGGCTGTTCCTTGGTTTGGTTGCCTTGTTGTTCGTCTTGGCAGCATTGTTGCCAGCACTTCGCTTAGTTCCACTCAAGTTGCTGCCTTATGACAATAAAAATGAGTTCCAATTGGTATTAAACATGCCAGAGTCTTCAAGCTTTGTGGATACCTCCAACGCGCTGTCGAGCTTTACGGACTATTTAATGACGGTGCCGGAAGTGACAAGTGTGTCGGGCTTTGCAGGCACCGCTTCCCCAATGGATTTCAACGGCATGGTGCGCCACTACTTTATGCGTAGCGAACCATACCAAGGCGAGCTTCGAGTCGTTCTTGCAGAGAAGAATCGCCGCGCAATGCAATCACACGAACTGGTGACACGACTCAGGGCGGATTTAGAGCAGATTGCAGATAAGTTTGACGCTGACGTGCAGCTAGTCGAAGTGCCGCCAGGCCCGCCTGTTATCGCCACCATTACGGCAGAAGTTTACGGTGATGAAGCGACATCTTATGAAGATCTGATGAGCCAAGCAGAGAAAGTCGCGGATAGGCTTCGCAAAGAACAGTTGGTTTCTGAGGTGGATACCAGCATCCAAGGTGATTTAGAAACGTGGCAATTCATCGTTGATCAAGAAAAAGCGGCGCTGTCCGGTGTTTCTGTTGCTGATATCAATAACACGCTGATTACCGCCGCGAACGCCAAAGTGCTCGGTTATATAGCCGATCCAAGAGAAGTGGATCCACTACCTATCGAAGTGCAGCTCCGACGCGAAGACAGAGATAACCTGAATCAACTAGAGCAGCTTTATGTGCGAGGCCGTCCGGGGATTGCAAAAGTAGAATCCAATGGGGCTGTTGTGGATGCTCCTCAGCCTATCGTGCAGTTGTCTGAAGTCGGTCATTTTGTGAAACGCGCAGCGGACAAACCGATTTTCCATAAAAACCTCAAGCCTGTTGTGTATGTCTACGCCGAGGTAGTTGGGCGTGTTCCGGGTGAAGTGATTGCCGATGTGATGGCTGACCAAGATACAACTCACGCGGAAGATGTGCATCGTCACTGGCAAGATCGCACGTACTTGAGCAATGGAGCTGGTGTCACTTGGAGCGTGCCAGACAACATCGAAGTAGTTTGGAGTGGTGAGGGGGAATGGAAAATCACAGTGGACGTATTCCGCGATTTAGGCATTGCTTATGGCGCTGCGCTACTTGGCGTATTTGTGGTGATGTTGATTCAAACAGGTTTACCTGCGGTATCGGGCATCATCATGCTGGCGATACCACTGACCGTGATTGGGATTATGCCGGGGTTCTGGATTTTGAATGTGTTAAGCAGTGACATCGGTAATTACCCGAATCCAGCTCTGTTCACGGCGACCGCGATGATCGGCATGATTGCGCTAGCAGGGATTGTGGTGCGTAACTCACTCGTTTTGATTGAATTTGTTCAGCAATCGCTGGCTGAAGGTCGTAGCCTACATGATGCGTTGATTGAATCTGGTGTTGTTCGTATGCGGCCAATATTACTGACCGCGGGTACAACGTTACTGGGTAATGTCGTGATTACGTTAGACCCAATTTTTAACGGTTTGGCTTGGGCAATCATATTCGGAATTACCGCCTCGACCATCTTTACGTTGCTTGTGGTTCCGGTGGTTTACAACCTTGCATACCAAAACATCAAAGGACATGGATTACCTCAGATGGAGGAAGAGCAATGAAATTAGATACCAAATGGTTAGGCGTGATTCTGTTTGCCATACTCGCGCTTCTTTTTCTCTATATGGCTGGATTTTTTACAGAAAAGTTGCCGACCGAACATGACGCGAAAACTAACCAGATTGATGTAAATAATGCAGAGACACATCAACTGATGTTAACCAGCGAACCGGTTGTTCGAGAGTTTCCGGGCGTCGTCGTTGCAGAGCAGCACGCCGATATCGCGGCACGGTTAACGGCATCGGTGATGGAGGTATTGGTGAAGGTTGGCGATAGGGTGAAGCAAGGAGATGTGTTGGCGCGGCTAGAAAGCGATGATCTCGACGCGCGAGTTCGTCAAAGTGAGCAGGCTTTATCCTCTGCACAAGCGCAGCTCAATGCGGCAAGAAAGGAGTTTTCTCGTGTCAGAGCGCTTTTAAACAAAAAACTGATCCCTCAATCGCAATTTGACCAAGCGGAAAGTGCGTTGCAAACCGCACAAGCCAACTTCAATAAAGCGCAAGCGGCGGTCTCTGAGGCGGAAACGACCTTTGGCTACAGCATCATTACTGCACCGTTTGATGGCTTGATCACGCAAAAGCCCATCAACAAAGGTGATACCGCGACGCCGGGGGCTTTGCTTTTATCAATGTACAATCCAAACTCGTTGGAAATAGAGGTGAACTTTGCTGAGTCTGTCATGCCTTATGTGACTTATGACAAAGAAGTGGACGTTGTTTTTCCGTCTTACAACCTCAACGCGCAAGCGGCTGTAAAAGAAGTGACGCCGTCGGCAGATGCCAACTCGCGCAGTTATACCGTAAAGCTTCAATTTGAGCCGCCAACGGCTATCTATCCAGGTACATACGCCAAAGTCGCGTTGACCTTGACCGACGATGTTGTACTTCGCGTGCCAAAAGAGGCGGTTTACCAAGTTGGCCAATTGGACTACGTAAAAGTGGTGCAAGACAGCGGTGAGGTAGAAACTCGGCTTATTCAGCTTGGAGAGTTGGGGAGAGTGCGAACTGGGTTAAAGCAGGGTGACATAGTGCTGCTGAATCCAAGAGCGCTTTGATAGAACGGTTTCTCTTGTTAACTAGTTAAACGTCTATCTAGCAAACAACATAAAATAGCCCAGCATCATGCTGGGCTATTTTGTTCGTTCAGTTAAGCGTTACCGTTGCGTTTACAGGGCAATGGTCACTCAGTTTGTAATCTAAAACATCTTGTGAGCTAAACAGCGTTTGATGCGCGTTTTTCGCTTTTATTTGCGGGCTAACAATAATGTGATCAATCAAAGAGCGGAATTGGTGTGTTTTGCTTGGGTTTTTATTTGAGCGAACCTTGCAATCGGCTTGGGTATCTCGCGTTACCAATTGTGCATCGTTACCGAGCGTCATGATCGCCCACAACCAATCACGTTGATACGACAAGTTGTGATTGAAATCGCCCATTACGGCATACTGCTCTTTTTTCTTTTCTCTCTCGCTCATCCATTTCGCAAGTGCTTCTCCTTGTTGACTCAGTGTCTGGCAATCACGACTGTTTTTATACGCTCCGCTGCATCCTGCTTTTAGATGCACAGAGAGCAGGTGAAGCTCGTCCTTTTGGTTTGGGTTAACGACGATGTAGCTGGCAAAGCGCAACTTGCTATTACCACGCGTGATTGAGAAGTCTGCTGGGTCAGACACTTCAATGTCTTTACGCACAGCAGAACCAGTGTACTGATTGGTATCAGAAAACTGAAGGTGCTTATTGTTTGATTGAGCTCGATCAGAGAGATAAATCACGTAGCCATCGCCTACGGCTTTTTGAACCGCGGCTTTGGAGTCGACCTCCTGAAAGGCGATGATGTCGGCTTGAGTTTTATCCACATATTGGTTGAGTTTGACGAAATCGTCACTGGTTCTCGAAACCTTACCTCCATTTATAGACAGCCATTCTATATTCCAACTGGTTAAGTTGATGGAGTTTTGAGCAAGTGACGTTGAACTAAAAATTAATAAGGCAGTAACAAATAGTGATCGCATATTGGCTTGTTTCACTCCTGGTTTTTAGCGTATTCCTTTCCAACCTTTATTCTATAAGACATCCCAAAAAAGCAAGTAGATTTAGTTCCAATTTTGCAATTTTCACGGTTTTCTTCGCAACTGAGATCAGTACCAATAAGATCGATTTGTTCTTGTCCGCTAGCCGATCTTTATTGATCAAAATCAATGTTTTCAAGTGGTGCTTTTCGTTAAATACGCCACAATATATTGTGTTAGCAGAATAAAAAATAACCCCATATAGTGTGTTTGTGGATAACTCTGTGAGTATGCTGGGGTAAGGAGAAGAAAGTGAAACCAATCGTAATCAAGCGTGACGGCTCAAGAGCTCCGTTCAACAGGGATCGTATCCAAGCAGCAGTTGAAGCGGCAGCGGAAAACAAAGATAAAGATGTCGCCATTTATGCTCTTAATGTCGCTCTTGCTGTCGAGTTACAGCTAAAAGATCACGATGAAGTTCACATCCATGAGATTCAAGACTTAGTCGAGAATGAACTCATGCAAGGTCCTTACAAAGCCCTAGCACGTTCTTACATTGAATATCGCCATGACCGCGACATCGCGCGTGAAAAGCAAAGTGCACTAACTCGTGAAATCGAAGGCTTGATTGAAGAAAGTAACCTTGATTTGATCAACGAAAACGCGAACAAAGACGGCAAAGTTATCCCAACTCAGCGTGACCTTTTAGCGGGTATCGTGGCGAAGCACTACGCGAAAACGCACATCCTGCCTCGTGATGTGGTTCAAGCACACGAAGTGGGCGACATTCACTACCACGATCTGGATTACGCGCCTTTCTTCCCGATGTTTAACTGTATGCTTATCGATTTAAAAGGCATGCTAACGCACGGCTTCAAAATGGGTAATGCAGAAATCGACACGCCTAAATCGATTTCAACTGCGACTGCCGTAACGGCGCAAATTATTGCTCAAGTAGCTAGCCATATTTATGGCGGTACGACAATCAACCGTATCGACGAAGTGCTTGCTCCGTACGTTATGACAAGCTACGAGAAACATCTAGAGATCGCGAAAGAGTGGAACATTACCGAGCCAGAAGAGTTCGCTAAAGCGCGCACTGAGAAAGAGTGTTACGACGCATTCCAATCGCTAGAGTACGAAGTAAACACACTGCACACGGCAAATGGTCAAACGCCATTCGTTACATTTGGTTTTGGTCTTGGTACAAGCTGGGCGTCTCGTCTTATTCAGCAATCGATTTTGAAAAACCGTATCGCTGGTCTTGGCAAAAACCGTAAAACCGCCGTATTCCCTAAATTGGTGTTCGGTATTAAAGACGGTCTAAACCACAAGGCAGAAGATCCAAACTACGACATTAAGAAACTTGCACTTGAGTGTGCTTCAAAACGTATGTACCCAGACATTCTTAACTACGACAAAGTCGTGGAAGTAACTGGTTCATTCAAAACACCTATGGGTTGTCGTAGCTTCCTAGGCACTTACGAAGAGGATGGCGAACTTATCCATGAAGGTCGTAACAACCTTGGTGTAGTTAGCTTGAACTTACCGCGTATTGCGCTTCGCGCAAAAGGCAGCGAAGAGAAGTTCTATGAACTTCTTGATGATCGTCTACGTCTTGCTCGTAAAGCACTGGAAACGCGTATTTCTCGTCTAGAGAACGTAAAAGCGCGCGTTGCACCAATTCTATATATGGAAGGTGCATGTGGTGTGCGCTTGAAAGCGGACGATTCGATTGCAGAAATCTTCAAAAACGGCCGTGCGTCAATTTCTCTAGGCTACATTGGCGTGCATGAAACTATCAACGCGTTGTTTGGTACTGAAGCTCACGTTTACGATGATGCCGTATTGCGTGAAAAAGCGGTCGCGATCATCAAACATCTAAAAGATGCGGTGAACCAATGGGCTGACGAAACTGGCTATGGCTTTAGCTTGTACGCAACACCAAGTGAAAACCTATGTAGTCGTTTCTGCCGCATCGACACCAAAGAGTTTGGTTTGATTGAAGGCGTAACAGACAAAGGTTACTACACCAACAGCTTCCACTTGGACGTTGAGAAGAAGGTTAACCCTTACGACAAGATCGACTTCGAGATGCCTTACCCAGAAATCTCAAGCGGTGGCTTCATCTGTTACGGTGAGTTCCCGAACATGCAACGTAACGTAGAAGCGCTAGAAAACGTGTGGGACTACAGTTACACCCGCGTTCCTTACTACGGAACCAACACTCCGATTGATGAGTGTTACGAATGTGGTTACACCGGTGAGTTTGAATGTACAAGCAAAGGCTTTACTTGCCCAAGTTGTGGCAACCACGATTCAACCAAAGTATCGGTGACACGTCGCGTATGTGGCTACTTGGGCAGCCCAGATGCACGTCCGTTTAACTTCGGTAAACAAGAAGAAGTTAAACGTCGAGTGAAACACCTATAAGGTTAATTACCACTCGATTCAACACTTTGAAAATCAACCTGCTTTAGGTTGATTTTCTTTTTCGCGATAACAAAGAGACGCATTATGAACTACCACCAATATTATCCAATTGACGTTGTTAACGGACCGGGTACGCGCTGCACATTGTTTGTGTCGGGGTGCGTGCATCAGTGTCGTGGCTGTTATAATCAGTCGACGCAACGCTTGGATTCGGGTGTGTTGTTCACGCAAGAAGCGGAAGATAAGATCATCAATGACTTGAATGACACGCGCATTAAACGTCGCGGTTTGTCGTTGTCGGGCGGAGATCCGCTTCATCCTGCTAATGTACCTCATATTTTAAAGATCGTGAAAAGGGTGAGAGAAGAGTGTCCCGGTAAAGACATCTGGGTTTGGACAGGCTACACGCTGGCTGAACTGGATGACGCGCAAAGAGAAGTGGTGCAATACATCGACGTTTTGATTGATGGTAAGTTTGAACAAGACAAGAAAGACCTCAATCTCGAATGGCGTGGTAGTTCAAACCAAATCATTCATCGCTTTACAGACATCTAACCAAGTATTCTCCAAACATAAAAAGGGCTCACGCGTGCATAACGGGTGAGCCCTTTTGGTGTGAGTTCGTCAGTGCATTTACAGTTACGCTGTCACCGTTTGGTCATCTTCGACCATATTGTTTATCCAACGTTTAGATTGGATACGATAAGTCGTCAGTACGCCTTTCACAAATTCTTCAGCTAGCAGAGACATCAAGACAAAATGTAAAGGCAACCCGAGTACCATACCAGTGTAATAGGTCAGGGGAATACCAATAGCCCACTGACCGAACGTATCAATAAAAATGCTGTAGCGAATATCCGCACCACTCTTTAGTACGCCGCCAATCCCTACCATGTTAAACACTCTCAAAATCATACCCAGCGCCATGACTAAGCATACGTTGAGTGCCATTTCTGCATCGGTTAATGGGCTCAGCACCAATAGATGATGAATCAAAGGCGAGCTCAACCACACTAGGAAAAACAGTAAGGTGGCTAAGATTGCGCTGGTTAACACATACCACCACGCTGTTTTCTCGACCCGATCATAATGTTTTGCGCCAATATCATTCCCAAGAAGAACGGATGCAGCGACCGCAAATCCCATAAAGGTTGAAATCAGTACACCTTCAATTGGCGATAAGAATGAGATGATCGCAAGTTCTGAAACGCCCAATTGACCATAGATGATGCTGTAAACGATCAGCCCACCAGTCCAGAGTGCATCGTGGACCAACATGGGTAGAGAAACCTTAAAGTATTTTTGACGATACTGCTTTAAACGGCCTTGTGCCCAATCGAATTTGGTCGGAATCAGGTGCGCATAACGTTTGCAGAAAAAGTAAATCAATACCGCAGTTTGGAAAAATCGAGAAACAAAAGTACCGACTGCTGCACCAAATACGCCCCATTGAGGAAATCCAAATAAACCGAAAATCAAAACGGAGTTCAGCACGACATTTACAACAATGGCGGAGATACTAACGTTGGTTGCCAGTTTGGTTTGGCCTACGGAGCGCAATACCGCTTCAATCGGTACCACTATCGCCGTTGCAATGAGACTAAAGCCCGTAACCACAAGATAATCACGTGCATAAGTGACGTATTCAGGATCGTCTGACATGAAAGAGACGATCTCTTCATCAAAAATCGCATAAAGAACAATAAATGGCAGCGTCACTAAAATGGAAATACACCAAGACTGCGCCAACGTTCTGCGAATTCCCGCCATATTCCCTGAACCGTAATATTGAGAAGCCAGCACCGTTACCGCACCACACAGGCCAAAAACGACCGCAAGGTTAAAGAAAAAGATGCGGTTTCCGACACCGACCGCAGCTGTTGCGGATTCGCCGAGTAGACTCACCATGAAAATATCCACGACGCCGAGCAACGCAAAAAGCATGGATTGCAATGAAACAGGGAGGCCAATCGCAATCAGCTTTTGCCAAAATGCTTTATCGATGTATTCGCGTGTTAAGAGCATCGCATTTCTCCTTAAAGATTGATGCGAGTAGTTTATCCCCATGATTTCGCGTTGTATTTTTCAAAGGCATCCAAAACTTTTGCAAAACTCTCAACTAACACCCGCAAATAAATTTTGTCATTGTAAAAATGCGATGACTCACAGCACGAGCCACCGACATGGAAGAAAAGCAAGAGCGCTACACCATCTCAGAGAAAACCTATCAAGAGTTCATTGATCACACGCGAGTGCTTGCACTGGAAGAACGAGGCATTGTGCAGTGTGGGATCGCGACTTGCCGTGACTTCTTTTCCGTTTATCGCAAGAACCAGAAGAAACACATGCTGCTTTATACTGTGCGTGGTAAAGGCTGGTTAGAAAGTGGGGCGTGCCGTTATGAACTTGAACCCGGATCGCTGGTGGTCGTGCCTGCGGGGATTGAAAATGGGTTTGGAATGGAAGATGAAACGTGGCAAATCGCTTGGGTATTTCTTTCCCAACATAAAGAGTGGTCGATGGTTGGAGAAAACATCAGCTATCAACTAACACCTGCACCGGAAGTGATGTATTCATGTATTCAGACATTGCTTCGTAGCATAAATCTGTCCATTGATTACGGTAGTGCGGTCGGTGCTCACAGCGTAGCGCAACTGGAATTGATGCTGAATATGCCGTCTTCGGAATCTGTTTCTCGCAATCAGCTTAAACTTCGCCGCGTATTTGACCTCGTTCAGCGTCAATTACATAAAGACTGGAGCGTTGAGCAGTTAGCGGCACTCTATCCATGTTCGGAGCCCCATTTACATCGTTTAACGCAGCAACAATTTGGTCGAAGCCCGATGGCACACTTGATGCGCATGCGAATGGAGTATGCCGCGCGTTTACTTCGTTCAACAGAGTGGCCGATTCAACATATTGGTGAGATTGTCGGGTACCCAACCAGCGCAAACTTTAGTACGCGCTTCAAAGCGTGGTCGAGCATGACGCCAAGAGAGTTCAGACAAAATGGAAGAATAGAGCGAGATCCTGAGAAGTGATTCGTACTTTTTGTGAACGATTGGGCGCACAGAACCTCTTGGCTCTCAGAATATTCTCCTCTAATTGATGAAATAAGTGAAAAATCATTTCGCCATTTTTAACGATAGTGTTAACGTGAGGTTCGATACTTGAATTTCAAAGGGTTATGACTTTCATGTTTTCTAATCTACCAACTCCCGTATTAGATCCAATTTTATCTTTATCCGTTGCATACCGTAACGATGAACGTCCAAACAAGGTTGACCTTGGTATTGGCGTATACAAAAACAGCGCAGGCGAAACGCCGATCATGAAAGCCATTCAAATGGCTCAAGATGTCGTTGTTGAAACTCAAAAAACCAAATCTTACGTTGGTCTTGCTGGTTGTGAAGAGTTCAACCAAAGCATGATTGATCTTCTACTGACGGGAACGTCAGCGATGGATCGTGTTGCTGCAATTCAAACGCCAGGAGCAAGTGGTGCACTGCGTATGCTGGGTGACCTAATGAAGGTCGCACAACCAGATACAACGGTTTGGATTTCGAATCCAAGCTATGTGAACCACAAGCCAGTAATGGAAGCTGCTGGGCTTAAAGTTAAGTTCTACCATTATTTCTCGCCAGAAACGAAACAAGTCGACACTGCAAAAATGCTGGATGATCTTGCTAAAGCAGGGCCGACAGATGTGGTTCTACTGCATGGTTGTTGTCACAACCCAACAGGCGCAGACATCGACTTTTCCGCATGGCAAGCTATTACAGAACTTTCTCAAAAGAACGGTTTTACGCCATTTGTTGATATCGCGTATCAAGGCTTTGGTGACGGCTTAGAAGCTGACGCAAAAGGTCTTCGTTACATGGCGGATAATGTCGAAGAGATGTTGATTACAACTTCTTGTTCTAAAAACTTTGGCTTGTACCGCGAACGTACTGGTGCTGCTATTGTTGTGGGTAAGAACACGCAAGACATCACTAACGCGAAAGGCAAATTGTTAACGTTGGCGCGATCTACGTACACTATGCCACCCGATCATGGTGCTGCTTTAGTGAAAACCATTCTGCAAGATGCGAACCTGACTTCTGTCTGGAAGCAAGAGTTGAGCGAAATGCAACAACGTTTGGTCAGCCTTCGTCAAAGTTTGTGTAACGAATTGAGAAACAACCATAATACAGATCAATTTGACTTCATTGAGAGTCACAAAGGCATGTTTACTGTGCTAGGCTTTAGTGAAAACCAAATGGCGCAACTGCGTGAAGATTATGGCATTTATGGTGTTGGCGATGGTCGAATTAACATCGCTGGCTTAACCGAAACTCATATTCCATACGTAGCTGACGCAATTAAGAAAATATCTCAACCTTAATTGGAGTGTGGATGAATAACTGGAAACTGATTCTGCCGCTTATGATGAGCGGCAGTTTAATTGCTTGTACGTCAACTCAAACGACCACAGAGCCTGTTGAGCCAGAAACGCCAAAAGTTGAACAACCGGCGACGGTTGAACCAGAAGTGAAGCCAGAGGTTGAACCTAAGCCTGAGGTGAAACCTAAACCGGAAACAAAGCCTGAAAAGAAACCAGAACCAAAACCAGAAAAACCTGTGAAGGTGCAAAAAACACCTGATGGTATGCTGATTTTGGGTTCAGAAGAGTGGGTTTATGTGCCCGCGATTGACCAGACGTTTAAAGCGAGAGTCGATACCGGTGCAACAACGTCTTCAATCAGTGCGACGGAAATCGTGCCTTTTGAGCGTGATGGTAAAGATTGGGTTCAGTTTAAAATCGACATCAATGGTAAGACGAGCAAAGAGTTCAAAGTGCCTGTTGAGCGTTGGGCTAAGGTGAAGCAATCATCTTCTGATGAAGTAGATAAACGAGCTGTTGTTGTCGCTTATATCCAAGTTGGCGACTACAAAGAGAAGACGGAGTTTACTCTAGCGGACCGCGATCACATGAAGTTTCCAATTCTCTTAGGCCGAAGCTTCTTCAGAGATATCGCAGTTGTGGATGTGTCTAAAAAGTACATTCAAGACAAACCAACAAAGTCGACCAAAAAATAAGAGTTTTAATACGACAAAGGCCTCCAAAACGGAGGCCTTTTTATCTTACAGAGAAATCAGATTAGTCTGAATCAACACTAGAACGCGAAACGGGCAGACATTACGATCTGCTGACCATAAACACCGTTGTTTTTGAAATCTGCGCCTAAAGATAGCTGTTGTGTCGAGTGGAATCGAGCACCAACGTTGTAAATCGTATTGGCGTTGTCGTTATCCATGATTTGACCAAGGCGCGCGTGAAGTTCTAAATTTTGCATAAACCAAATGCGAGTACCAATGTTGACCTCTGTACGCCACTCATCGCCAACTTTATCGCTGCCGTGTTCTTTGATGTTATGTACCAACATCTGACCGTAAATATCAGCAAATTGACCAGCAGGGCCATTGAAACCAATACCACCAGCAACATCCCAGTCACCACTGAATTCACTGTCAGCGCGCGCAACAAAGTGGGTGTTTTCTGTAAAGTACGTAGTGAACTCGCCACCAAAAGTACCAGGGCTAGTGCCCATGCGAAATTCCATCATGTTGTAGTTGAAATTATTTGCATGTGCGGATAGTGGCAAAACAGCACACAAACCAATGGCTGCAACCTTTAGAGCTTTACCTAGCATGGCGTCTCCGGGCAAGATGATTAAAATGAACAAAAAAATGGTCTGCAAAAAGCAGACCAAGAATCGTAAAGCTATCATTTTAAGTGCTTGCCGTCATCTGTTAACAGACACAATTTCTTACATCATGCTGATATAAAGCGAAATTTGTGACTACCTTACATAATGACTAATTGCTCAACCTCGATTTCTGGCTTGTTGCCACCTTCGAACTCACCAAACAGGCGAACTTTGGTGGTTTGGTCAATCGGAGAATTTAGACGAATGTCATCGTCTAACTCGATCATAACTTCACCGGTTCCATCGCTAAAAATGAATGTATCAGCACGAACTTGGCGGAGTAAATTACCTTCTACTACTACGTCTTTCTCTGTGAACATATTGGAATCTTTCAATAGTGTATCTAACTTTTCGACGGTAACTGGGCCGCCAAATTGCACGTTAGATGGGGTTTGGCTGGGATCTTTTGCAAGTGCGATAGATGGGGCAATAGTCAATGCTGCAATTGTTGCGATAATTGTTTTTTTCATGATGTTTGATTCCTATGTGTGTTTGTTTTCGATGGTGCTATTAAAACAAACCGAGTTTGAACCAATGATGATTTCAACATTCATATTCCATTCATTTGCTTGAGTCAGGACTGACGATAACGTTATGATTGTTCATCTTCTTTTACTCCTTACAAATGTTCATGAAATCAGCAATTCCATCGTTAATGGTTCAAGGCACCACCTCGGATGCCGGAAAAAGTGTGCTTGTGGCAGGTTTATGCCGTGTATTAGCCAGAAAAGGGATAAATGTTGCCCCACTTAAGCCACAAAATATGGCGCTCAATAGTGCCGTAACCAAAGATGGCGGTGAAATTGGACGAGCTCAAGCGGTTCAAGCTCAGGCGTGTAACATTGAGCCAACTGTTCACATGAATCCGGTTTTGATTAAGCCAAATAGCGACACAGGTGCTCAGATCATTCTTCAAGGCAAGGCTTTGTCGAATATGGATGCCGCCAGTTTCCACGACTACAAAAAAGTGGCCATGAACACTGTGTTGGATTCGTTTTCCAAGCTGACTAAAGAGTTTGATTCGATCATGATCGAAGGTGCTGGTAGCCCAGCGGAAATCAACTTGAGAGAAGGCGATATCGCAAACATGGGGTTTGCGGAAGCAGCCGATGTGCCAGTGATCATTGTTGCGGATATTGATCGTGGCGGTGTGTTTGCGCATTTATACGGAACATTGGCGTTACTTTCTGAATCTGAACAGACGAGAGTAAAAGGGTTTGTCATTAATCGCTTTCGTGGCGATATTCGTTTGCTGCAATCAGGTCTGGATTGGCTAGAAGAAAAAACGGGTAAGCCTGTTTTAGGCGTGTTGCCATATCTGCACGGCTTGAACCTAGAAGCCGAAGACGCCATTACTGCACAGCAGGAGTTGAACTCTGAAGTTAAGTTAAATGTGGTTGTTCCGGTGTTAACGCGCATTAGCAATCATACTGACTTTGATGTTTTACGCTTAAATCCCGACATTAATCTTCGCTATGTTGGGAAAGGTGAGAAGATCGATAAAGCCGATCTCATCATTTTACCGGGAACGAAATCAGTACGAGACGATTTGGCATATCTAAAAAGCCAAGGTTGGGATAAAGACATTCTGCGCCACATTCGTTTAGGTGGAAAAGTAATGGGCATTTGTGGTGGCTACCAGATGCTTGGTAAAACGATTGATGATCCAGACGGTGTAGAAGGTGAACCGGGTTCAAGCGAAGGTTTGGGACTATTGAATGTTCATACCGTGCTGACTGGTAGTAAACAGCTCACCAAGACTGAAGCTGTGCTCAATCTCAATAACCAAAAAGCGAAGGTGAAAGGTTATGAGATTCATGTTGGTAGAAGTCGGGTACTTGACGAACAACCGCTTGAACTCGACAACGGAGAATGTGACGGTGCCATTAGTGAATGTGGCCAAGTTATGGGAACCTACTTGCACGGATGTTTTGATGAAGCGGAAGCGCTAAACCTCATTACTGAGTGGGTGAATGGCACTCAGGTCAAACAGCAAGATTTTGAAGTATTGAAAGAACAAGGTATTAACCGTATTGCGGATGCGATAGAACAACACATGAACCTTGACTTTCTGTTTAAATAACTCGTTAACCAAACGCTATCTTTAACCAAATTTTCTCTCGGCTCCTTATTAGAAAAACGGATCGGGCTGGGAACGCATTCATTTGGCTAGATAGAATTTTCGCTTGCCTTGTACGGAGTCACTTTATGAAAGCATGGAAAACGCATGCTTGCCTAGCGGCAATATTAAGCATTTCTTTCTCAACAAATGCAGCAACGGATCTGAAAGTTTATGCTGCGTCTTCGATGACGAATGCGATTGACGAAATCGCTCAAGATTTTAAAGAAAAGTATGACGTAACAGTTACGCCTGTGTATGGCGGCTCGTCTTCGATCGCACGACAAATTATCAATGGTGCTCCAGCCGATGTGTTTATTTCTGCAAACACGAAATGGATGGACTACTTGGTTGATGAAGGCGTTATAGATAGTGACAATGTCACTAATTTAGTGCGTAATAGCCTCGTTCTTATTGCACCTCAATCGTCAAGCATAGCCGTATTTAACTTCGCGGATGCAAAAGCTTGGGAAGCGGCGTTAAATGGCAGTCGCCTCGCATTGGGCAATCCTACGTCTGTGCCGGCAGGGATGTACGCGAAAGAATCACTGACTACACTGGGGGTATGGAAAGAGATTCAAACCAAAGTTGCACCAGCAAAAAATGTACGTCTTGCTTTGGCTTTAGTTGAGCGCGGAGAAGCTCCTTTAGGGGTGGTTTATAAGACCGATGCGCAGTTGACTAGCAAAGTGAAAATTGTTGGCGAGTTTGCGAGTGACACGCACGCGGCTATCGTTTATCCAGCGGCGGTAGTGAACGATTCAACGGAATCGAGACAATTCTTCCAGTATTTGAAATCGGAAGACGCGAAGCGAGTTTTTGCTCATTACGGTTTCCAACAATAATGCTGTTTTCAATAATAGGGACAAAGAGTGACAGAACTTGAATACCAAGCCCTAATGTTGAGCTTAAAAGTTGGCGCTTATGCGGTACTTTGGCTTATTCCTTTAGGTGTATTTCTTGCTTGGTTACTTTCTCGCAAAGAGTTCTTCGGCAAATCTATTTTAGATAGCTTGATTCATTTACCACTGGTGCTTCCACCAGTGGTGATTGGTTATTTGTTGTTAGTCTCGTTAGGGCGACAAGGCTTTTTAGGGCGTTGGCTCTATGAGCATTTAGGTTTGGTGTTTAGCTTCAATTGGAAAGGGGCAGTTGTCGCTTGTATTGTTGTCGCATTGCCTTTGATGGTTCGCTCTGTCCGGTTAAGTTTGGAGAGTGTGGACCCTAAACTGGAACACGCGGCATCCACGTTGGGCGCATCGCCTTTAAAAGTCTTTTTAACCATTACTTTGCCTCTGACGATTCCTGGGATCATCACGGGCACTATGCTGTCGTTTGCCCGCAGTCTGGGTGAGTTTGGCGCAACCATCAGTTTTGTGTCCAATATTCCCGGGGAGACACAAACCATTCCTCTCGCTATGTACAATTTTATTGAAACGCCGGGAGCGGAAATGGAAGCGGCACGTTTGTGTATCATTTCTATTGCACTCGCTTTATCGACGTTGATGATCTCCGAGTGGTTGAATCGTAAAGCGGCAAGCAGATTGGGAGCGAAGCGATGACGATTAAAATTCAATTCAAACAAACGCTTGGCGAAACTAATTTTGATATCGATCTTTCGTTACCACGTAACGAAATAAGTGCATTATTTGGACGTTCTGGAGCTGGTAAAACCACATTAATCAATGTGATTAGTGGGTTGGTGACGCCAAAACAGGGCAGAATTGCAATTGGCGATCACGTCTTGTTTGACAGTGAACATGGGATCAATTTACCAACGCATAAACGTAAAATCGGGTATGTATTCCAGGACTCGCGTTTATTTCCTCATTACTCTGTGCAGGGCAATCTTTTGTATGGGGTGAAGGAAAAGGATGACGCGTATTTTGATACCGTGACGGACTTGCTCTCCATCAAACCTCTTTTAAAGCGTGTTCCAATCTCACTCTCTGGCGGTGAAAAGCAACGTGTCGCTATTGCTCGTGCACTGTTATCGAAGCCGGATTTGTTGTTGATGGATGAACCTCTCGCATCACTGGATATGCCCAGAAAGCGTGAAGTCATGCCATTTCTGGAAGAGTTGTCAGACAAGGTGAATATTCCCATTATCTATGTAACGCATAGCCTACAAGAGATTTTGAGGCTTGCTCAGCATCTTGCGATTATAGATAAAGGACAAGTAACCACATCTGGCAAACTTGAAGAGGTTTGGGCTTCTCACGCAATGCGACCATGGCAATCATTCTCCGATCAAAGCAGTCTGTTTGAAGGAAAGATCGATGCACACCATTCGCAATATGCGCTGACTCGTGTGAAGCTGGCTCCAAACGCGTCACTCTGGGTTCAAAAGATTGATGGCGAGCCCGACACGCCAATTCGTTTACAGGTGCGTGCAAATGATGTCTCCATCGCTTTAGAGCAGCCGAAAGCAACGTCAATCCGAAATGTATTGCCTGCCGAAGTTCATTCGATAGAAGCGTTTAACGCGGGAGATGATAAGCAAAGTATTAACGTCTCTTTGCAGTTAGATGATGGATGCTATTTGTGGGCGACTATTACGCCATGGGCGCTTGATGACTTGAACTTGAAAGTGGGTGACAAGGTTTATGCTCAGGTGAAAGGTGTGAGTGTCACGCAGAGAGACGTTGCGCTAGCACCGCATTAAACCTATAAAAGAATTGACTTATTGCATGATCAAAAAAAGGCCGCGATGCGGCCTTAATTATTTGTATTCTAGCAATTATTTTGCAAATACTTCTTTGAATTCACGCTTAAGAATTGGGTCGCGACGTGCTTTCTTCAGTTGCTTAACCATGTCTTTAACACAGTTATGAAGAACGTTATCAAGCAGTTGCGAACGGTACTCTTCTTTATCTTCATCTGTCATGTTTTCTGGCAGATTCAGAGTTGGGAACTCTTCCATTACATTAATACCAGCAAACGCTTGGCCTACTGATACTAGAGCATGGAACTGCTCGAAGTTATCTAGAATGTTTTGCGCGCTTGCAGGCATTTCGTCCCAAGACGCACGTACAGCTTCTTCAGACACTTCATGGATAGAGGTAACCATTTCGAACATTTGCTCTGGAACTTCGTCAAATTCGATAACTTTGCGTAGTTCTGGAGAAATGGTTTCTAGATTAATTTTTTTGCTTTCGTTGTTAGTTGCTTCTGACATGGTGTGTCTCTCGTTACAAAAGGCGGGAATAGTAATACCAAATGCATCAAATAGCTACCATAAGAACCATTTGAATTCGTGACAAATCGACAAAAAATATAGCACTTAATTCTTAGCGTAATGCAACAAGTCTATGAGTATGGTATATGTTTAATAAAGACAAATAAAAATGGAACGCGTTATGCAGCCTACAGGGACATCAATGCGTATTCTTCTGGTTGATGATGTTCAACTAGACAGAATGCAGTTGGCTATTCGTCTTAAACAGCTTGGACATATCGTCAAAGCCGTCGGTAGCGGTATAGAAGCTTTAAATACTTACGAGAGCTTTGATCCCGAACTGGTACTGCTTGATATTTCCATGCCTGAAATGAACGGTTTTGAAGTCTCCCTCCATGTTCGAGAAACTTTTCCAGACTGGATTCCTATTATTTTCTTAAGTAGTCATGAAGAACCTGAAATGATTGCGAAAGCGATCGATGCGGGCGGCGATGACTATTTGATTAAGCCAGTTGACAAACTCGTCCTGAACTCCAAACTCATAGCGATGCAGCGTATCGCGCATATGCGTCGAGAACTCAAACAAGCAACAGCCCAACTAGAGCAAGTCAACCAACTTCTCACTCAACAAGCCAACGAGGATGGACTGACCAAGCTTTTCAACCGCCGTTACATTGATCAAAAGTTAGATTCAATGGTGGCGTGGCATGGAAGGCACCATATGCCGATGGCGATGATACTGTTGGATGTCGATTTCTTTAAGCCATTTAATGATAACTATGGACACATAGAAGGTGACCGCTGTTTACAAGCGATTGCCAACCAGCTTAAAGCAACATTCTGTCGTTCTGGTGAATATGTTGGTCGTTATGGCGGAGAAGAGTTTGTGGTTTTACTCAGTAGCACGGACGCGCAAACGGCAGAAAGGGAAGCAGAGCGCATTCAAGAAGCGATGTACTTCCTTGATTATCAGCATGAGTTCTCAAGCGTTGCAAATAGAGTGACAGTGTCACAGGGGGTGTTTGTGTTCCAACCCACTGGAAAAGAGAATCAAGCAGATTTGTATGCCACGGCAGATAGGGCGCTTTATACTTCAAAATCGTTAGGTCGCAATACTTATACAATGGTAAACGCAAGTTGAAACAAGCTGTTATCAACAGTTATGCTATAGCTACACTGTCACTTTTTCCCGCGGCTTCACAAGCCGAAACGCTTAATGATTTAATAGTCAAAGAATTTGAGTACAACTTTGCATTGAGTGTGGTTTTAACTGACACCGATGTATTTACATTTGGGTTTCATGATTTCGACCCTAACCAATACTTCAACTTAAGTAACGAAGATATTGGGACGGCAGACTCTTTGGATCTGCGCAAAGAGATCAAAGAATTCACGTTACCTTACAGCTTTGACCTTGCCGAAAACGAAACTGAGAAACTAACGTATCGTTTTAATGGACGCTTTTATCTGCTGGGCATTGATCAAGATGTTTACTTCAATGAAGAACCTATTCCAGATCGAAGTAAAGAGCAGTTTATCGGTGGGTACAACGAGTTTGAAGTGGAAAAGCAGCTCACAGAACACTTTAGCTTAAGTGGTGCGCTAGGGGCTCACCTCATACATTATAAAACGGACTATACCTACCGAAGTGATGCAATTACGGCACTCCAACCTATCTTGGATGGTGCATTGATAAATACCAGCGCTTGGGCTTTGCTCGGACAGCTTAACGCCAAGTTAAAATACCTTGAGCAAGAATCATGGGGTAAATGGTATCTCTGGACATCGCCACATTACTTCTATGGAACCGGATGGGGTGAGGCAAATAACGGGAATGTAGGAAAGCCGGAAGGTTGGTATTGGGTAAATGGTGTCAAAGTCTTCTACGACGTCGCTCATATTGGTACGACAGTTCAATCTTTCTATACCAGCTTTAGTCGAATCGATATTGGTGGCGATACGAGCGATCCGCTAAATACTACGAATTATTATGAAGGAAGTATTGGATGGTTGATGACTCCACCGTTTGAGTCCGATTGGATAGACAATATTGGTATCGGTTTAACCATCAATTATGGTAGTGATCTGAAAGGTGGTAGTTTGGTTCTGTTCTTTAATCAGGATTGACGATACTTGCCGTTGAACTGTCTAAACAAAACGACCGCACTTATTTGAGTGCGGTCGTTGTATTTCTTTATGTGATTAGTTCTGATTCACTCTGGTGCAATTTCGACCTGCTTTTTTAGCTTTATACAATGCCGCATCCGCCAGTTTGATGACTTCAGCAGGTTCTCTTCCGTTTCTACTGTCTGCAGCACCAAAGCTCGCCGTGACGAACACCGATTCTCTTTGCATGTCTTCGGTACCTCGGTTTTGCTGGCCTTGCTTGTGATCGTCAGGGCGAGAGGCTTTGTCGCGGAGGATCATTTCATATTCAGCGATAGCTTTACGAGCTTCTTCTATGTATTGGCGACAATCTTCAACGTTTTTTCCCTTGAAGACCATGGTGAACTCTTCGCCGCCGAAGCGATAGACCTTTGCACCACCACGTGTTTTCATCAATCTTGAAGCCACCATTTTTAGCACATCATCGCCGATGTCATGCCCGTACGTGTCGTTAAATTTCTTGAAGTGGTCGACATCGAGCATTGCAATTGTGAATTTTCTGCCCATGTGTTTTAGATCTAAATCTAATGCTCTGCGGCTTGGAATCTGCGTTAGGCTGTCAGTAAAAGCAAGTTGGTGACTCGCCGAGGTCGAATAGATGATGATGAGCAGACCAGTAAGCGTAAACATGGTGCTGGAAATGTACTGCACATCAAAGAAGATGAATGTTGCGGAAGCCAAAGCCATTGCAGAATAGGTCATCGCATGGATGATTTTGTTGGTTTTCAGCAGCAGAATACCGAGAAAGCACACAATACCAACACAATACAAAACAAGAATAAATGGCAGCTTAGATACGCTAGGCACAATGAACAAAATGCCGCTGGTCCATTGCTCAAAGCCACCATCAACGTAATAAGCCAAGATGATGTAGGACCACAAGATGAACATCACCAGCATCAAAACATAGATGAACATGGCTTTTGAATCGAATCCATCTTTGTTGAACAGAAAGACCGTCAAAAAGGAGACAGGAAGCAGGGTAGCGAGAATCGTGAGTTCTAATAACGCGGTTCCGCTGTTTAGAGGGACTTGCAATCGATGCTGAATAACAAAGTATGCCACCAACATGGATAAGCAGACCATTGACTCTCTGCCTTGCTTAAAGGAGTAGCAAAGCACGAGCGCACAACCTAGCAAGATATAAGGTAGGTTTGCAGCAATACCCCAGTTGGATTGAGTCATCTGAATGATGTTGCCCATACCAACACTCACCATACCTAATAGTGCGATCGGGAATAAAAATCTAAAGCCTGATGACGTCATTAAAGATGAGGACATTTATTAAAAACTGCCTGCAAATAGTTGATTATATCTAGTATGTTACGTTAAGCATTCAATCAATACTGAGTAAGGTGAGTATTTGATTTTCCAGCTTTTTGATTTAAGAAGAATACGTGTATTTACGTATTTTCCCAAGTATTTTGGCTCGCATCGCAACAAAAAGAGAGAGATTGATTAAATTAAGAGCAATCAATGAGTTGTTCAAAACGACCGGCTGCTATACTTGTTCACAATGAACATAGGAGAATCATCAATGCAGATCAGTTCTGACGTACATAACTATATGGAAACCCTCGTTGGTCAAGTGCTAAGTTCAGACCAATACACTTCTCAATTCGATAACGAGCAGTTGGCAGATATTGCCTGTCTCGCGCTGATTCAGCTTAAACCTGTTTATATTCGTCATGATATTGATTTTCTTTCTGCACTACCGGAAAGAAAACTCACTCAGTTCAAGCAAAGCGTGGATGTCGCGGTACACAATGCTGCCGCTATGATTTTAGAAGACAGGCGTAAGAATCGCGATAATGATGTGCCTGTCATTTTCTCTCATACCGGTTATGATGATGACAAAGAGCTGGATTGGTTTGAGAAACCAATCTTAAACGTCAACATTAGGTGATTGGCGTTTGCGCAGAACCGAAACAATAGAGTAATCGTACCCAAGGAGGAATCGTGGGATTCTTTTCACGCTTGTTTGGTGGCAGTGAAAAAACTGCTGAAGTAAAAACGGTAGAGCCTGTCGAATACAAAGGCTTTCTGATCTATCAAGAGAGCATTTCAGAAGGCGGTCAATACAGAATCGCAGGGCGCATTGAAAAGTCCTACGATGGAGAAGTCAAAACGCATCGTTTCATCCGCTCTGATTTGCTCGCCTCTGAGGGAGATGCAAACGAGCTGATGTTGAAGAAATCTCAAATGTTTATCGATCAAATGGGCGACAAAATCTTCGATTAACAATTCGCTGCAACTTGATACGAATCATCTTAACGAGGGCCATTAGTGTATATGCTGATGGCTCTTTCTTTTTTTAGCTTAAATGTCTGTTAACTAAGTAGTTACGACGATCTGGTTAGACCTCGGTCTTGTGTGACAAAGCGTTGTTATTTTTCATGGTCAAGGCGAGAATCTTTGATTACTTAGCGTTATATGTAATGAAATTTAGTATTTAAATTACAAAACACTTGAAGTCATAACCCACGTTCGATACAAACAGAATAATAACAGGGCTGTTAGTCAAGGTGTTATTGTGCAAATGGGTGGCCCCAAACACCATCTTTCGTTTGCAATTGTCTTGCGTGGTAAACAGATAGAAATAAAAAAGAATTAGAGTAGAGCACAGCTCTGTTTTGGGACTAATTTATTGATATGTATACAAGGAGTATGCGTTTTGCAAATCGGTGTACCTAGAGAGATACTCGCGGGTGAATCGCGAGTGGCTGCATCGCCGAAGTCGGTTGAGCAGTTAATTAAATTGGGATTCGACGTCGTTATCGAATCTCAAGCGGGGGTGCTAGCAAGTTTCGATGATGCTGCTTATGAAGCTGCTGGAGCGAAAGTCGTTTCTAGTGACGAAGTATGGGCATCTGGTCTTATCTTAAAAGTGAATGCGCCAATCGTAGATGAAGAAAAAGGCATCGACGAAATCGCGTTACTACAAGATGGTGCAACACTTGTTAGCTTTATTTGGCCAGCTCAAAACGCAGAGTTGATGGAACAACTATCAAGTAAGAATATTAACGTTCTTGCTATGGATTCTGTTCCTCGAATCTCTCGTGCACAAGCCTTGGATGCACTTTCTTCAATGGCTAACATTGCCGGTTACCGCGCGGTAGTTGAAGCGGCACATGAGTTTGGTCGCTTCTTTACCGGTCAAATTACGGCTGCAGGTAAAGTGCCACCAGCGAA
The DNA here is from genome assembly GCF_024181925.1 of Vibrio sp. Y20_XG_PY13. Taxonomy (NCBI): domain Bacteria; kingdom Pseudomonadati; phylum Pseudomonadota; class Gammaproteobacteria; order Vibrionales; family Vibrionaceae; genus Vibrio; species Vibrio sp. Y20_XG_PY13. Next base: position 377,771 of record NZ_JAMZAL010000001.1, read on the forward strand.
AGTTTTGGTTGCTGGTGCAGGTGTAGCGGGTTTGGCTGCAATCGGTGCTGCTGGCAGTCTTGGCGCTATCGTTCGTGCGTTTGACGTTCGTCCAGAAGTAAAAGAACAAGTTGAGTCGATGGGTGCGGAGTTCCTGACCGTGGATTTCCAAGAAGACTCTGGTTCTGGTGACGGCTACGCAAAAGAAATGTCTGATGACTTCAATAAGAAAGCGGCAGAGCTATATGCAGAGCAAGCTAAAGACGTTGATATCATCATTACAACTGCATTAATCCCGGGCAGACCTGCTCCGAAGTTGATCACCAAAGAAATGGTCGATAGCATGAAAGCGGGTAGTGTGATTGTTGACTTGGCAGCCGCTAATGGTGGTAACTGTGAATACACAGTGAAAGACCAAGTTATCATGACAGACAACGGCGTTAAAATTGTTGGTTACACCGACATGGTCGGCCGTTTGCCAACGCAATCTTCCCAGCTTTACGCAACCAACCTTGTAAACCTTCTTAAACTGCTTTGTAAAGAAAAAGACGGCAACATCAATATTGATTTCGAAGATGTGGTTCTTCGTGGTGTTACTGTTATTAAAGAAGGTGAAATCACTTGGCCTGCGCCACCAATTCAAGTATCGGCTCAGCCTCAAGCTAAGCAAGCTCAACCCGTTAAGAAAGAGCCAAAAGTTGAAGAACCAACTTCTCCGACTAAAAAGTTGATTGGTCTTGTTGCAGCCGTTGGCGCATTTGCTTGGATTGCATCGGTAGCACCTGCTGCGTTCCTTTCTCACTTTACCGTATTTGTTCTTGCGTGTGTGGTGGGTTACTACGTAGTTTGGAACGTAACACATGCTCTGCATACGCCACTAATGTCTGTAACGAATGCTATCTCGGGCATTATTGTGGTTGGAGCGTTGTTGCAAATCGGACAAGGAAACGGCGTTGTGTCATTCCTATCCTTTATTGCCGTATTGATTGCAAGTATCAATATATTTGGTGGTTTCACCGTAACCAAGCGCATGCTTGAAATGTTCCGAAAAGATAAATAAGGAGTCACAATGTCTGCAGGATTAGTACAAGCAGCTTACATTGTTGCTGCATTATTTTTCATCATGAGTTTGGCGGGACTGTCTAAGCAAGAGTCCGCACGTAACGGTAACTACTACGGTATCGCGGGTATGGCGATCGCGTTGATCGCAACGATCTTTAGCCCAGATGCTCAAGGGTTTGGTTGGATCATTATCGCGATGGCGATCGGTGGTGCGATCGGTATTTTCTACGCCAAGAAAGTAGAGATGACCGAAATGCCAGAACTGGTTGCTATTCTACATAGCTTTGTAGGTTTGGCGGCGGTACTTGTTGGTTACAATAGCTACTTAGACGCACCAGAAGCTGCAACGCATGCAGAGCATGTTATCCACCTTGTCGAAGTTTTCCTTGGTGTATTCATTGGTGCTGTAACGTTCACAGGTTCTATTGTTGCGTTTGGTAAGTTACGTGGTGTGATTTCATCGTCTCCACTGAACCTTCCTCACAAGCACAAAATGAATCTGGCTGCGATCGTAGTTTCAACGCTTCTAATGATCTACTTCGTAAAAGCAGATGGCAGCATGTTCGCGCTTATCGTGATGACGTTAATTGCGTTCGCGTTTGGTTACCACCTAGTCGCATCCATTGGTGGTGCGGATATGCCAGTAGTCGTTTCAATGCTGAACTCTTACTCTGGTTGGGCAGCGGCAGCAGCAGGTTTCATGCTTGCAAATGACCTATTGATCGTAACAGGTGCTTTGGTTGGTTCTTCAGGTGCAATTCTGTCATACATCATGTGTAAAGCGATGAACCGCTCGTTTATCAGTGTTATTGCTGGTGGTTTTGGTCAAGAGATTATCATTTCAAGTGATGAAGAGCAGGGCGAACACCGTGAAACCACTGCTGAAGAAGTGGCTGAAATGCTGAAAAACTCGAAGTCAGTAATCATCACTCCGGGATACGGCATGGCAGTAGCGCAAGCGCAGTACCCGGTGCATGAAATTACTGATGCACTTCGTTCACAAGGTATTGAAGTTCGTTTTGGTATTCACCCTGTCGCGGGTCGTCTGCCTGGTCACATGAACGTGCTACTTGCAGAAGCGAAAGTACCATACGACATCGTTCTGGAGATGGACGAAATCAATGATGATTTCTCAGAAACAGATACGGTTCTGGTTATTGGTGCGAACGACACTGTAAACCCAGCAGCGCTAGAAGATCCGAACAGTCCAATTGCAGGTATGCCTGTATTGGAAGTGTGGAACGCGAAAAACGTCATCGTATTCAAGCGTTCAATGAATACTGGTTACGCGGGCGTTCAGAACCCACTGTTCTTTAAAGAAAACACTTCGATGCTGTTTGGCGACGCTAAAGAAAGCGTAGAGGCGATTTTTAAAGCGTTGTAATCGAAATTGTTTTAAAACTATACAGGGTCAGCACTTGCTGGCCCTTTTTTGTTCCGTTTCAATGTTATAGTAATGCAAATCCTTAAGTTAGCTAATGTCAATTGCTTGTAGATTGATGTATAGTTTTCGCTAATGAAACAAGTAACGGTAACAGTTTGATTAAACAGTTTTTGCTCGGTTTTGCATCAATATTGCCACTATTCTCGGCACCTGCATTATCCGATTCACTACCAGAACGCATAGATACGTTTACAGAGCTATTTAACTATGAAGTGGCTCTTAAATCGTATGATATACGCATTCTGCAATCAAATTACCCTACGAAGTTACTTTCACCTGATTCGTTGCTTCCTCAAACTTCTGACTATCCTTTGAAGGATATTCAGCAGCTCTACAGCTTGGCGAATACATGTCGAGGGAAATTACCTCTCAGCCCTCTAATTACTGAACCTCTAGTATTTACTCGTGCTATTTGTAAGGGCACGCAATTAACGCCGCGTTGGTTCTCGCGTAGTGGATTAATTCACCCAGGTGGCGGTACTTACGCGGCGCGCTATGTTGAAAAGTATCCTGAGTTGCGTCCTAAACTTGCTCAGTACATGCACATTAAAGAGCGTGACAACGAAGAAGGTGACGAGCTACTAGAAAGCTTGCAAAATATGGACGATGACGCCATTAATGCTCTAATTGCAGGAGCAAGTATGTTTATTGAAGGCAAGGAAATGTGGCTTCGTCGTGGCGACCGTTACTTCGTATTTTCCAAAGACGTTTGGCAAGAAAACGTCGCGAATGCGGGTCTTTCTTATACATTAGCGTCACAAAGCAAAAGCTGTTTCGTAAAACGAGGCAACATATGTTGGGATGTAGAAGATCACTCGCAAGTATTGCGGATCAGCATGATCATCCTTGTCATTGCAAACATCTTGCTTGTCATTGGCTGGGCGGTGTACCGTTGGAATAGTAAGCGTGAAGAACTTCGTAGCCGTATGCTGGTCTTACAGATCTTAACGCATGAGCTTCGAACGCCAATTGCTTCACTATCGCTAACCGTCGAAGGATTTAGACGAGAATTTGAGCACTTACCTGAAAGTGTGTATGACGAATTCCGAAGATTATGTGAAGATACTCGCCGATTGCGTCAATTGGCGGAGGCAAGTAAAGATTATTTGCAATCTGATAACCAAATGCTTGCAACAGATTGGGTTCCATCTGTAGCAGAATGGCTAGAATATAAGATTGAAGAAGAATTTGATAACGCTGTGCTTTTCAACATCAACGAAGATGTAGCGGCAAAAGTTAACGTTTACTGGCTTGGAACATGTATCGATAACTTATTGCGAAACGCACTTAAGTATGGCGTTCCACCGGTTGAACTGAATGTTCAAACCAGTGAAGAAAAAATCGTATTCCAAGTCCGAGATGCCGGTGATTTGACTTCTAAAGACTGGGCAAATTTGAGAAAACCGTTCGTAAGTAAGAGCGGGCTAGGACTTGGATTAACAATCGTTGAATCTATGGTAGGCCGCATGGGCGGAAAAATGTCCCTAATGGGACCACCTACAACCTTTATATTGGAGATACCTTGTGAAACAGACACTGCTTCTCGTTGAGGACGATAAAAACTTGGCTGATGGCCTGTTAGTAAGCCTGGAACAAGCAGGATATGAGTGTTTACATGTGGAGCGTATTGCAGACGTCGAACCTCAGTGGAAAAAAGCGGATCTTGTCATCCTAGATCGCCAGCTACCTGACGGTGACTCCGTACAACATCTCCCTGAATGGAAGAAAATTAAAGACGTTCCAGTTATCTTGTTAACGGCTCTTGTTACCGTTAAAGATAAGGTAGCTGGTTTAGACTCTGGTGCAAATGACTATCTTACAAAACCGTTTGCAGAAGCTGAATTGTTCGCGCGTATTCGTGCTCAATTGCGTGCGCCTGACTCTGCTGATCAAGCTAATGCAGATAAAGTGATGACGAAAGATCTGGAGATCGATCGCGCAACACGTGAAGTTATCTTCAAAGGTGATTTGATCACGTTAACTCGTACTGAGTTTGATTTGCTTCTGTTCTTGGCGTCAAACCTAGGCCGCGTTTTTACTCGTGATGAACTACTAGACCATGTATGGGGGTACAACCATTTCCCTACAACACGTACTGTAGATACCCACGTACTTCAACTTCGTCAGAAATTGCCAGGCCTTGAAATCGAAACGCTTCGTGGCGTAGGCTACAAGATGAAAGCATAGTCGATAATGAAAACGCTACTCCCTGTAGTTCTCTCGTTAGCGTTAGTGAAACCAGTCCAAGCGATGGACTGGTTTCAAACCAATACGCCACTGACACAAGCTCATCAACACCTGCTTGAAGATGACCTCGCAGGGATGTTCAACTCGTTGGTTGAGTTATGGCAAACAGAGCCAAGCAAAGATCTAACTCCTCATCTCAATGACTTACTCGGTCAATCTCTTTCGAAAAATTGTGGAAAATCACTGACAGGTGTTACCTTGCCTGATTGGATCAGTGGCGTAAACGTGATTCGTCAAACTATCCAAAGTCCGGGGCGCGACACTTTCCGTTTGGTGATCAAACTTAGAGCGACAACAGATATTGAAGACATATCGTTTCGTCGTTGGGTCGATGAGTCTATCTCTGGTGACAGCTCTTTCAGTTATGAAGAGCAAGCTGATGGGACAGAAATTGCAAACGAACGCAGTTTTCTCAAGCGATACAACCTTACAGGTAAACTGGAAGCCGGTTTGTATCACTTGTCCGTTGTATCTAAAGATAAACAAGTTTACCGAACTTGGGTGATACTCGGAGACTCAAACTCCTCCCAATATGTACGCTGGACATCAAAAGAGAACTGGAAAGTAGAAAAGAGTGCACTTCGCAATCCTCATTGCCCATTACCTCAATTAGAAGTCGGTCTGTACGACTATGTGGATGGCCAGTATGAGCAGATGTGGAAGAAAACCTACGAATCTAATTACCCAAACTCACTTGAATTAGCTGGTGTACCAAACGATAGATATGTTTTAGCGGTAAGTATCAACAGTAGACGTTGGCAAGGAGACATAATTGTTGAGCAAGCTCAAACAATCAGCCGTACTTATGATCTTTCTCAGGAAGAATAATTAAAGAAATAACATTTGTGCCGATATAAGTTCAGGAAGAACTAAAAACACAAGTGTAGTATGAAAACCCAATTCAAAATTTTAGCCACCACCATTACAGCATCACTATTTGCGAATGTCGCTTCTGCTGCGACTTATGCTATTGAAGCACGTAGCGATGCAATGGGTGGTGTTGGTACCGTTTCTGCCTCATATCTGACCGCTCCATTTTTCAACCCTGCGTTGACTGCAATCTACCGCCGCAATGACGACGCGGGTATGATCATTCCAAGTTTCGGTATAAGTTATGACGATCAATATGATCTTATTGACGAAATCGAGCGCATTAGTAAGCTGACCGATGTCGATGAGATCAAAAAGTCCATGGACGCTATTGACGGCAAAAAAATGGATTTTGACTTAGGTGGTGTCGTTGCCGTTGGTATTCCAAATAAATTCTTATCAGCAACTGTCTACGGAAAACTCTACACAGAGTCATTTGTTCAACCTAATGTTGATACATCAGGTGTCGATCCACTGACAGACAGCTATGTTCAAGGTGTTTCGATTGGCGTAGCGGAGGCGGGGGTGTCTCTTGCCAAGTACACCAACTTTATGAATCAGCATCTTTCTTTTGGTATCACCCCAAAACTGCAGCGTATCTATACATATTCGTATGCGACCAGCTTTAAAAACTTTGATACCAAAGATCTCCGTGAACACGAAACTGCTGAAACTATGTTTAACTTAGATGCGGGTGCACTTTGGTTCTTCGGTCCATATCGTTTGGGTATCTCGGCTAAAAACTTGATTGGAAGAGACGTGAAAACCAAATCGTTCCAGTACAACACTGATACGATTCAGTCATACGAATACTGTATGAGACCTGTTTACACAGTAGGTGCGGGTATCGTTGCAGACTACTTTACCATGAGCGTCGACTACGACTTAAATGAAGAGAAACGCTTTTCCTCATTTGATGACAACACCCAAATGATTCGAGCTGGCTTCGAAATAGACATTTTGCGCCAAATGGCACTACGAGGTGGCTATATGAAAAACCTTGCGAGAAGTAATGATGAAGGGACGATTACGGCTGGTATAGGCTTATCGCCATTGAATCTGATTGAATTAGATATTGCTGCTAGATACACAAACGAAAATGCAATGGGCGCATCCATTAATTTCCTTGCGACCTATTAACTGAATCGTTATAGTCGGCTCCTCACATTGAGGAGCCTTTTTTATGTTTGACGATTTACCACCTATATCGCACAAAGAGCAGCAAGAAGCTGTAGAACGAATTCAAGAATTGATGGCAAAGGGCACAAGTACAGCCGAAGCGATCAAAATCGTGGCAGAGAAGATTCGCGCAGAATACGCAGCCAAACAACAAGACAGTTAATAGAAGAAGCAGGGCACAGACCCTGCTTTTTTTACCCCTTTCTTAATCCATTTCCCATCAAACAATTTAAGTCATACCGTTACCGCGTAACACGACCTTCTTAACTACAGCAGTAAAAGAGCTAACCATTTAGACGAAAGCAACAGGTAAAATTTTACCAATTCATCTTTATCCATAAACATGCTTCAGTGGTGATTTTATGGTTGTTCCGGTCAATCTTGGTTAAATCTGATATTAATCAGTGAGTTATCGTGGAGTTATTTGCTTTTCCAAGATTGATGAATAATTTGCATGTAATTAAATTACACAGTGGCCATTAAGAGGGATAATTAGCCAGTATAATGTGTTGAATTTTTCATTAAGATACAGTGTCACAAAATAAAATTGGAATTAGGTGCTTATATATACTTCCATACAAAGACAGTAAGTACTTGCAGACGGTGTGTCAGAACTGCTTATCCAGGGGCTATATCATTAAAATTGCGGCAGAGTTTTTGATGATCTTTAATCTAGATTTTCAGAGCGCTTAGAGGCAGGAGCCACTACGGACTTAGTTTTACAGCATCGGTTACTAGTCAACTTAAGTTACGGTGTAATGTTTAGTGAGAGGCTTTTGATGTTTTAGGGGGATATGTTCGAACAGCTGAGCTCTTAGAGATGGGGATTTGGATGTTTTCATTTAGATATCGGCAGGTAAGCCGATGTTTAGTGTGTTCGATAAGCTAGACTAAAAGTAGTACCATTCAAAATAGGAGAACGTAATGAGTTATGGACATATTTTGGTCGCGGTAGACCTTACTGATTCCAGCAAAAAAGTCATCGATAAAGCAGTTTCTTTAGCGAAAGATGAAAAAAGTAAGCTTTCCTTAGTCTATGTAGATGTCGATAAGATTATTCTAGAGTTGAAAGAAGAACGAAAGTTGCAGAATGCATTACAAAAGCTTGCTGACGAGTGTGATTACGAAGTCCATGACAGTAAGGTTGTGATTGGTGATCTTCACATCAAGCTCTCCGGAATTGCGAAGGAAGTAGGGATAGATCTCGTTGTATGTGGCCATCATCATAGCTTGTTGAGTCGTTTCTTTTCTTCTGTCCCCAAGCTTGCGAACGCCATAGAAGCTGATTTGCTAGTCGTGTACTTAGATGATTAAACAATGATGAGTAAAAGCCGAACCAAAGGCTAGTTCGGCTTACATCGTTTATCGAGTTAACGAGAATGGCTTTTTGGACAAAACAGAAACGGATTCAGCATTTGAAGCCATGTCAAAATGTACGTTAACTTGGACGCCTTCTCGCTCAAAAGTAACATCGTCAAAATCTGTCATGGCGATTTTGAACCCGTTCTTTGCAAAAAGGCCAGTAACCATGGTGCGCTGTTTAATTTCTAAAGCGGACGCCAGTAATTTATCCATAGCCAATATCCTTGTTTTTTATGAGGGTCACAAACACCATACCGCTCGCAGATTATGAAATCAATTGATTATTGGGCTGTACTAGATTTATGTTTTAGTCAAAGTCAATTGATGCACTATTTAACGTGATATGCATTCATTAGAAGCATTTCCGAGGATATGTTTTACCACGATCTCTGTGACGCAAAGCATCATTCCTCTATTGAGATAATTGAATTGACAATATCGTTAACATAATTTGTTACAAATTAACTTTGTTTTTGAGTGTTATTTGTCATTTTTCGGCAGACCTCAAATGAGTAAGTCCAACTGGATGTGACTCCGTAATTATAGTTACTTTTCCCCTAAGATCGCTGTGAGCTCTAACCTTATGAAAGATGAAATTTCGGCCAGCTTTCTCGGTAATGGATTTTGATAGGGGTAGGCGACATACATTGACTTTTCTGTGCTGTATGTATGGGTAACTTTTAAAAGTTCTTGATGACTACTGCCTTTTAACAGGTAGTTGGGTATTACGCCCAATCCCACACCTTGCTCAACAAAGTTCAATAAAATTGATGTATTATCGACCTCTATCACATCACAATAACTTTTTCTTATTTCCTCCTTATTCGAATGATTTTTATATATAAGAAGAGTGCTACTTTTTTCATTGCTGTTGTTAGAAATTAGAACATCATTATAATTCCCAACTTTATGCGCGATTAAATTATCATCAACAACATCATTTAGTCTTATTGAAATATCAACATTGCTTTCTAATAAATTCTCGACCTTATTACTAGACGAAATTTCAAAAATTACCGCAGGGTATCTCTCTTGTAATTTTTTCAAAATACTGCCGAAAATTGATGAAGCTATAGAGTTTGGCATTGTTATCTTGAATTTACCGCTAATACAGTCACTCAGTGATCTGGCTCTATAGTTTAGTTCTTGTAGCTTACTTAATGTTTCAAGAGCCAGAGGACTAATACTTTTCCCATGGTCAGTTAAGACGAGCTTTCGAGTCGTTCTATGCACCAATGTTACGCCTAAAGCAGTTTCAAGCATCGCGAGTTGACGACTGACTTGAGCCTTTGATTTTCCAAGTTCCTTAGCTGCTTCAGTTAAAGAGAGGTGTTTGCATATTGCCGCGAAGTTGATGAGTTCGCTATTGAGCCATTCCATGATTGTTACCTATCTGCAACTCTGAGTCACGTTGTCTTTTTGGAGGCTGAACAGTATAACTTGCATCAACGGAGGGGGAAAATGATATTTAAAAGTTACGAAGAAGTGGTTTCTGAATACCACTTGGAGCAGATTGTTAATAATATAAAAAATGGGATTATTAACGTTTCAGGCAGTGACGATATTAAATCTTTAGTCAACGATAGGAACTGTAAGGTTGACATTATATCAAAAATAACATCTTTGAATAAAAGTAAAGGTAGCATGTTAATTGAAGCGGCTTGCGTTATCCATAATGAAATTACTGTACCAAAAAATATAAATAAAATTATTTTAGTAATCGATGTTGCATTATCAAATTTAAGTACAAATTATGTTGAGGTTTATGAATATGAAAGTAATAAAACAAAATACGAAACAATTATCCTTGCCAGAAATAAGTTTTTCTAAGTTAGTTGTACAAACCATAAATTTTTATACTAGAGTATTTCGTGTGTTGTTTGGTGGTGAGTTAAGGCATCGGTACTCAAGAAAGCAAAACGTACGAACATCCGAAGCGCTAAGCGACCATATGAAAAGAGACCTTGGTTTGTGATACTTAAAGACTTAAGTCATAAATAAAACAACAGCTCAATAAGCCGAACCTGGGTCATGAGGTTCGGTTTTTACACCTCACCTGAGTTAGTTATGGAATGGATTTATGATGTTTATGAAGGGTTTATCTTTTTGGGTGTTTTCTTGCTGGTATTGCTGCTTGTAGGAGGTTATCGCAATGATTGATTCGATTTTTTCTTGGCTATGCTCTTATGAGTTTTCATTTTGGCATTTACCGCTTTGGTTTTTTGCTAGCGTTATTTATTACTTCCTTTGGGATTTGGTTATCGACCATTACAAACCTTACCCTTAGTACGCATTATATGTGTTATGTTAAATGAAGTGTAACCATACGTCAGATTCTTTCTACTTTGCTCTCCTATCTCTTTCAGATTTTAAATTTGAGTTAACTTTAGAGAGCTGATTAAACATAATCAGTATTTACCATAAAATAGCTAATATCGATCTATCAATCTGCGATTGCTTGTTCTTCAATTAGCTCATTGTTTATTGCAAATAAAAATGGCGTCAAATCATATAGACGCCATTTTTAGTTTATCTGAGATTTTAATGTCAGGAATTTAGCCACCGGCTAGTTTTACTGTCATGCCTTTCTTTTCAAGGTGCGTTTTGATCTTATCTCTTGCGTCACCTTGAATTTCGATGGTGCCATCTTTGACTGAACCGCCACAACCGCATACTTTTTTAAGCTCTGCAGCGAGCAGTTTCAAAGGCGCGTCGTCTAGGTCTAATCCTGAAACGATACAGACGCCTTTGCCTTTACGGCCTTTGGTTTGGCGCTGAATACGAACAATACCGTCGCCTTTAGGACGAGCTATTTTTTCTTCTTCCGGTTTAATGCGTCCGGTTTCTGTTGAATATACCAGGGTCATTCTGTTATTTCTTTTGCTGTTGTGCCTGTGCTTGCATCGCTTTCTGCTTTGCAACTAAATAAGCTTCGATGTGTCGTTGAATAGCAGCTTTGCCACCTTTAATGAGTTTACCATTAAACATACAGTACCAACCGTTTGGTTCACCAGTGTCGTTTTTAATGGTATAGCCGTTAAAAACTTCTGATTGAGCACCACCGGTTGGGTGTGCTCTTTGTCCAAGAGACGCGAATTCTTTCGGGTCAATGATTGATGCTGTGTCACACCACCAATCAATGCTCTTTTTCACCGCCGTCAAACTGCCTTGTAAAACGTGGTTTTTGATTTTAACCTTCCAAATACTGCCATCGGGTCCGCCTGACTGCAGGTTAAAACCTTTATAATTTGAAATTGCCATACCACTGAATCATCTGTTTAATGCGTTAATACAATCATAATTGCTACTGAGCATTATTCAAATATCGCTTGAACAAACCGTGCTCTATTCAACTATTTTTAACACAAAACGTATCGCGTGAACGTTAATCACTTTGCACTATTAATACAATCTTCAAGAAACTCATGGAACTTGTGACCATTGTTTTGAAGCATTTTAGGGAACATTGAAATTGGCGTCATTCCTGGGAATGTATTCACTTCATTCAAGTAAATTTCATTATCTTCCGTAAGGAAAAAGTCGATGCGAGACAAATGACGAAGGTTCATTTGTTTGAATACGGTTTCTGACGCATGACGAATCTTATCGATCTGTTCTTGAGTTAGGTTCTTCGCTTCTACTTCTGTTAATGAATGGCTTGAGCTGCTGTATTTTTCATCGTATGAGTAAAATGCACCATCGGGTGCGATCACTTCACCTGGCTTAGTGATGTGCAGTTCACCGTTCATTTCATAAGCTGCGACTTCTAACTCACGAGGTTTTACCGCTTTCTCTACAAGTACTTGATCTGAATAACCAAACGCATCGTTTACTGCTTTAGCGATAGCTTGTTTTTCCGCTACACTGTAACACCCAACAGACGAGCCCTGACGTGCAGCTTTAACAAACACTTTTCCCCACTTTTCAAAGGCTTGTTCAGCTTGTCTGTGAGCGTGTTCATCATTGCGAGTTAGGAATAAGTAAGGTGTATTTGGAATGTCTAAAGCGTCGTACCAAAGTTTTGATGTGATTTTATTGAAACTGTTGCTGCTTGCTTCTGGTCCACATCCTAAGTATGGGATACCGGCAATTTCGAATAGTGATTGAATGTCACCAGTCTCGCCAGGAAAGCCGTGAATACAAGGCACAATAAAGTCGATCGTTTGATTGGATTCATTCGAGCACAATTGTTTGGTGTTTAAATCAAGGTAAACCAATTCGCCTTGATCTGTGACCCAACCTTCATTTTTTATTTCTACGCGAGTGACTTTGACGTTCTGAATTAGGTTTAGTTGTTGTTCAACAAAGTTAGCCGACAACAGTGAAATTTCGTGTTCAGAAGAGCCGCCGCCGCATAATAGAAGAATATTTTTAATCATGAATCAATCTTTCCGTGACCTACAAAAGATACTAGTTAATATGATAAACCTTTGAGGTGTAACGTACAGTTATTTTAGTGTGAGGAATTCTGTTCGAATAGGATTTGACCAAAGAAATAAGGGAGCGTATTGCTCCCTTATTTTGGTTTGATTAGTTGAGTTTGTTAAGCGTTGGAAATGATGAGTTCTTAATTGCGTCAATGCTTTTAACAAAAGGCTTCAACTGTTGGAATTGAGTTGGAAGCGTTGAAATCGCTTGTTGAGCTTCGGCGCTTGTTGCGTAGTCACCGTAAAGAACCGAGAACCACTTTGTGCCGTTGACGACTTTGTAATTCTCCCAAATCGGCTGACCGTTTTGAGGCAGTTTGTTTGCAAATTGATCAACTTTAGCTTGGCTACCGACGGCGACTACCTGGATGGTGTAACCGAATCGTTGAATACCTGCTTGCTTCTTGCTCGGAGGGACGATTTTAACGGGTTTTACCTGCTCTTTGGGTGTGAGTTTCACCACTTTTTTCTCTTCAGGCTTTGCCGTCATTTTCACGACTTCAGGCTTAACGTCTTGTTCTACAACTGCACTTTCAGACGCCATTATAGGCTTAGAGACTGCGTCTGATTTGTAGTCTTCTCGGTAGCTTTCGGAGGTGACATCTGTGATGTAAGTTTCCGAAACACAAGCTGAAAGAAGGACTGATAAGCCGATGATTGCGATTTTTTTCATGAAGTAACAAACGCTCTGGATAAATATTACGATAAATCATGCCGATAGCAGGCCCGTTTATCAAGCATCAAATACAATAATCTGCGAATTTGATGTGATGAGTAACACAAACTCTACAAGCACTGTATAGATTTGCTTCAATGTCCGGTTCGTTTATGTTTTCTGGCCTATTTATTCGTTTATGATTGTTGATATCAACGTAGCAGATTGCAAGTAAGTCGCGACAAGCCGCAGGAGTTCACATGAATAAACTACATAAGCTCTTTAAACCTAGTTCCGTAGCGGTAATTGGCGCCTCTCAAAAAGAACTCCGTGCAGGCCAAGTCGTTATGCGGAATCTTCTGCAAAGTGGGTTTGACGGTGCAATCATGCCAGTTACCCCAAGGTATAAAGCGGTATCGGGTGTCATTGCCTATCGCGATGTTGCTTCCCTGCCCTATACGCCGGATATCGCTATTCTCTGTACTAATGCTTCGCGAAATGAACAACTTCTCAAAGAGCTGGATGAGCGTGGCACACCATTCGCGATAGTGATTTCTGATGATGCTCAAACGCTAGATTTGTCATCTCTTAATATTCGGGTTCTTGGACCAAACAGTCTTGGAATTATCTTACCTTGGCATAATTTCAATTGTACGTTTTCGCCTGTCGCAGCAAAGCCGGGAAAGATTGCTTTTATCTCTCAATCGGCTGCCGTTTGTACCACGGTTTTAGATTGGGCTAACGACAAAAATATCGGGTTTTCTTCATTTATCTCGATTGGTCGTGGACAAGATATTGATTTTGCAGATTTGCTCGATTATTTGAGTATGGATGGTAATACCGAAGCAATATTGTTGTATGTCGACTCCATTCAAGATGCCCGACGATTTATGTCCGCAGCCCGTGCCGCTTCTCGCAATCGTCGTATATTGGTGTTGAAAGCTGGTCGTTCAAAAGAAATGAATACGTTCGAGCAGCAAGATGGCGATACGCTCGATGTGATTTATGACTCTGCGATACGAAGAACGGGTATGCTGCGTGTTAGCAATACGCATGAGTTATTTGCTGCGGTAGAGACGCTGACGCACTCAGTTCCGTTGCGTGGAGAACGCTTAGCCATCATCACTAACGGTGGAGGCCCTGCCGTCATGGCAGTCGATACACTAGTTGAACGAGGTGGCAATTTAGCGACTCTGGACGAAGTAACAACCGATCAGCTCCGAGCCATTTTACCGTCTAACTGGCGGGGTGTTAATCCGATAGATCTTTCCGGAGATGCAACGAAAAAACGCTACGTAGATGCGATCAATGCGGTAATGAATAATGATTGTGCTGATGCGATTTTGATTATGCACAGTCCTTCTGCCGTGTCTGATTCTTATGAAACGGCTTTGGCGGTTATTGAAGCCATCAAGAATCACCCTCGACATAAACATTTTAATGTCCTAACTAACTGGTCTGGGGAACAAACATCTCGAGATGCTCGACTGGCATTCACTCAAGCGGGGATACCTACCTATCGTACGCCGGAAAGCGCGGTCGTTGCTTACATGCACCTCGTTGAATACAGGCGAAACCAGAAACAGTTGATGGAAACGCCAACAACAGCAGAGCCGCTTCACTCAGGTAGCGTAAATTCTGCAAAAGAATGGGTAGATGAACGACTACTGGATAAAAATACAGTTACACTGGATACACACCAAACTAGCCCATTATTTAAGCTCTTTGGCTTTAATGTTTTGCCTACTTGGATAGCATCGGATGAAATCGAAGCTGTTCACATGGCAGAAAATATTGGATACCCGGTCGCCGTGAAGCTTCGCTCTCCTGATATTCCTCACAAATCAGACGTACACGGAGTGGCGCTTAATTTGAGAAATAGTCGAGAAGTTTCTAACGCTGCACAATCGATTTTAGATACCGTCAAATTCAGTTACCCATCTGCAAACGTACACGGCCTGCTAGTTCAAGGCATGGCGAAGCTTGGCAGCGCGGAAGAGTTGCGAATCAGTATCGCGGTTGACAAGGTATTTGGGCCTGTCATTTTACTTGGTCAAGGTGGATCTGAATGGAACATCGCTCAAGATGCGGTGGCCGCCCTGCCTCCTTTGAATATGACGCTTGCACGCTATTTAGTCGTGGTTGCATTAAAGTCCGGGAAGATCCGTCTTCAGAAACACAAAGATGCGCTCGATATTACTGAGCTGTCAAAATTCTTAGTTCGTATTTCGCAAATGGCGGTTGAGTTACCTGAAATACAAAGACTGGATATCCATCCAGTATTGGTGTCTGGAGATGACTTAACCATAGTTGATGCTGATGTGACGCTTTGCAAATATGAAGGTGACGCTCAAAAACGACTGGCTATTCGCCCTTTCCCTGCTGAATTTGTTGAAACTGTGACACTGCGTGATGGTCAACCAATCCTTCTTCGTCCAATTCTTCCTGAAGATGAGCCACTCCACGCTCAGTTCATCAATAGTGTATCTAAAGAAGATCTCTATAAACGGTTCTTCTCAGAGGTTGGTGAGTTCAATCACGAAGCTTTAGCTAATTTTACTCAAATTGACTACGACCGAGAGATGGCCTTTGTCGCAGTAGCATTCGATAAAAGTGGACCGTCGATCATTGGTGTCGCGCGTGCGCTGATCACGCCAGACAATAGTGATGCTGAATTTGCGATTTTGGTTCGCTCAGATTTGAAAGGAAAAGGATTAGGAAAAATCTTGATGGAGAAGATCATCAGCTATTGCAAAATTAAAGGCACGAAACAAATGTCAGGTATGACGATGCCTACCAATCGAGGGATGCTGATGCTTGCTCAACGTTTGGGGTTTGAAGTTGATGTCCAGTTTGCAGATGGTACGGCAGATATGGTGCTACCTTTAAATTAATGAGTGAGGAGCGTGCTCTCTTTTTACCGCTCAACTTCTTAGATTCAGTAGACTCATCTGAATCTAAGAAGTAAAAAGTGACGCTGTTACTTTAGTTTCCAATTCTTCTTCAGATACTGAATGCACCAAGATTTCGCTTCACCCATGGTGTTTCTTCTCCACGCTAGAATGATATCCATCGGCTGCTCTTCTGTGCCTTCAATTTGCTTAAGTACGCCTTTTTCTATTAACGGTAGCGCGATTTGTCTAGGTAAGGTACCAATTCCTAAGCCTGCGGTTAATGCTTCTACTTTTGCTGTAAAGTTAGTAACAGTGAGTCTAGGTTGCTTTTGAATGATGTTTATCGAAAGTGCTGGCTGTTCGCGTGCGGTGTCTGCAATGGCAATAATTCGGTATTTCTCTCTTGCTGAATCATCAAACTCTCCACTGCGTTTGTGAACGTAATGCTCGGTTGCCGCAACCCAAATCATGGACATCTTGCCAATTTTCTCTGCTTTTACTTCTTGCGGTAACGTATCCAACGAAGGGCACACAAGCAGATCAGCTCTTCCTGTATTCAGAGATTCCCAGCTTCCTGCAAGAATTTCTTCTTGCAGCCTAATGCGTGTCGAGCTTACTTCCGCCAGCGCATCCACCATCGGAAAGAAGTTTGAAATTGGAATGATGCCATCAAACGCAACAGTAATATCCAACTCCCAACCGTTAGCAAGCAAAGTCGCATCATTCACTAACTTTTCACTCGCTTGCAGAATTGCACGCCCTCTTTCCAAAATGAGCTTGCCTGCCTCCGTAAAGAGCGCTTTGTGTCCTGAACGGTCAAAAATATTGATGTCGAGATCTTGTTCGAGCTTTTGGATTTGGTAACTCAGTGAAGATGGTGCTCTATCGAGCTCATTTGCCGCTGCCGCAAAGCTGCCTCTGCGATCTATCGCATCCAAGATATGGAGCGCTTCTAAAGTGATAGGGCTCTGCACGATAACTCCCTTTGTGTGATGTGAATCACAGCTGTGATATTTGGATAGATTTGTCAGAAATCGTTTTCAACAATATAACACACTGATAAATAAAGACTAGAAATGCCAAGCATTCAAGAATAGACGACATCAAAATTTGAATGCTAAAATGATAATGATAGTAATTATTATTTAGATCCATTAACATTTGCGCGTTGTTATTGCCTATTATGGATTTAAGGTATTGAAACCAATGTATAATAAATCAATTTTATCAGCCTCTATTCTGATTGCACTATCCCAAGGTGCCTACGCTGAAGACCATTCAACCTTCAATGAAGTGGTCGTGACTGCGACTCGTACTAATAGCCAAATCGAAGACACTGCTGCTTCTGTTGCCGTCGTTACTGATAAGAACATCGAAGAAAGCATGGTCACTGGCTTAGATGATCTCTTTGAGTACACGCCAGGAGTCACGGTTAAGACCAACTCGCGTCAAGGTGTCCAGAGTATCAATATTCGAGGTATCGAAGGTAACCGAATTAAGGTTCTTGTGGACGGGGTATCTCAAGGTAACCAGTTCGAATCAGGGAATACGTTCATTAACTCTGCTCGCGTTAACGTGGATACCGACCTAATAAAAGCGGTTGAAATTGTAAAAGGTGCAGCATCGTCTCTGCATGGTTCTGACGCAATTGGTGGCATTGTCGCATTTGAAACCAAAGATCCGGCTGATTTCCTTAAGGGTCGTAACTTTGGTGGCCATGCGAAGTTCAACTACTCTTCTGAAGACAATACATTCAGTGAATCTGTTGCACTTGCAAACAAAACGGGCGATTTGGAATCTTTAGTTGCCTATACGCGTCGCGACGGCAATGAACTGGATAACTTTGGAGATCTAGCAGATGCAAGTACTGAAGCGAACAACTTACTGGTTAAACTTCAGTACCAAGTCAATGATGCACATCGTGTTGAGTTCAATGGGAATTATATTCGCAACAAAGGCAACGGGAAGCAGTCTTACAACGGTTATACGAATGCAACAAGTGAAGATGTAACAGAGCAATATCAAGCTGGTATAAAACATATTTGGGAGATGCAAACGGCCTTCGCGGACTCCCTTACTTGGCAACTAGATTGGCTTAGCAAGGAAGAAAACGGCATTACTGATCGTGTTAAAGGCCAGAATATCCAACGTAAAGACTACATCTACGAGGATGAAGGCTACCAGTTTGACTCACAGTTTGACAAATATCTCTCGCTTGGTAGTACAGAGCATTACTTTGTGTACGGTGCATCCTTTAGTGATAAAGACATTAAGAACGTCAACAAAGAGTACAACAGTGCAAGCGCGAACAAAGAAATTTTCTATATTCCTTCTGCGAGCGAGCGTCGTTACGGGCTCTTTTTACAAGACGAGATTACGGTAGGTAACTTTACGATTACTCCGGGCGTACGGTGGGATGCATTTGAAACCGATCCAGGCGATACAAGCAGTAACCCAAGTGGTAACGCGGCTAGCGACTACAAAAAGTTCTCTGATTCTGCATTTACAGGCCGCTTAGGTTCTGTTTATAAGCTTAATGAACAACATCGTTTATTCGCGCAAATCAGCCAAGGTTTCCGTGCTCCAGATTTCCAGGAGTTGTACTACTCTTTCGGTAACCCAATGCATGGCTACATTTTTAAGCCAAATCCTGATTTAAAAGCAGAAGACAGTATTTCGTACGAGTTTGGTTGGCGACATAACAATGACATTTCTAGCAGTGAAGTGTCAGTTTTCTACAGCGACTACGACAACTTCATCGAAAGTAAAACCGTCTCTGGCACTTGGACGCCAGTGACTGACCCTGCGATTCAGCAGTACGTGAATATAGGCAAAGCGACAATTAAAGGTATTGAGTTTTCAAACCAACTTTCGTGGAACAAGTTCATGCCAATCGAAGGCTTTAGCTCTCGTGTAGCAGCGGCGTATACGGAAGGTGAAGATGGAAACAATAATCCACTAAACAGTGTTAACCCTTGGAACCTTGTCGCTGGTTTTAATTACGATTCAGAACAAAACTGGGGAACCACGTTAACCATCAACTACACAGCTTCTAAAGACAAAAGCGACATAAATGACGATAAAGTGTTGCCTATCTCTGCTGCTACGGTTGTAGATATCACTGCGTACTACAAACCTATTAAAGATCTTACGTTGCGAGCAGGTCTGTTCAACGTGACAGATGAAGAGTACTACAATTGGAATGATGTGCGTAACCTTCAGACAGAGAACAAAGATCTGACTCAAGCTGGACGGAACTGGTCAATTACAGCAAAATACGAGTTCTAAAGTCTCCGAAAACACAAAAGCCAGCGTAATGCTGGCTTTTTTAATTGGCTTTCATTTCAAAAATGTTAAGAAAAGTATGAAAAATGAAAGCTTACTGTTTTGCCATCTCTTTCTTCACCATCACTGCTGCCGCAACGATGAATGCGATGATCAGACCAAGCTCCATGAACTACCCCAATAGCTACAAGAAAATTTACGACCTAAATTAAGAGTCATGGGTAGTTTAGCACTTATCTATTTGGTTGCTACCTTTTAACCAGTAATTTACGATTTTTTCCGATTTAGATCAAAAAAGGCGCTGGAATGCGCCTTTTTTGTTATTATTGTGTTAAATAAAACTATGCGTCTGGGTAACCTTGTGGGTTATTTGATTGCCAGCGCCATGTGTCCCCTGTCATCTCTTCAAGAGTACGTGATGCTTTCCAGCCTAGTTCATTCATTGCTTTTGAAGGATCTGCCCAACATTCTGCAATGTCACCAGGTCGACGTTCAACCAGTTGGTATGGCACATTTTTACCGCATGCGCTTTCAAATGCTTTTACCATTTCAAGAACGCTGTAACCATTCCCGGTACCAAGGTTGTAGATGTGCAAACCATCTTTACTGCCGACTTTTTCTAGCGCAGCAACGTGGCCATCTGATAGATCCATTACGTGAATGTAATCACGAACACCAGTACCATCTTTGGTTGGGTAATCACTACCGAATACAGATAGAAACTCGCGACGACCAACTGCTACTTGAGAAATAAATGGCATCAGGTTGTTTGGAATACCTTGCGGGTCTTCACCTAACTCACCAGTTGGGTGCGAACCAACAGGATTGAAGTAACGAAGAAGTGTGATGCTCCAGTCTGGATTCGCTTTTTGGAAGTCAGTTAAGCACTCTTCTACCATTAACTTGCTACGACCGTATGGGTTAGTCGCACTAGTTGGGAAGTCCTCAGTAATTGGCACTGATGCTGGATCACCATAAACTGTCGCAGATGAGCTAAATACCAGTGATTTCACGCCTGCTTCGCGCATTGCATCCACAAGAACAAGTGTGCCATTTACGTTGTTATCGTAATACTCAAGCGGTTTTTCTACTGATTCTCCGACTGCTTTTAGGCCAGCAAAGTGAATAACGGCTTCAATATTGTGTGCTTTTAGTGCCTCAACAAGCGCAGCCTTATCGCGAATATCCGCTTCGATAAAAGTAGGCTTTACGCCGCATACTTTTTCAATGCGCTCTAAGACTGTAGATTTGCTGTTGTATAGGTTATCGAGAATAACTGGTGTCATACCAGCTTCGATCATTTGAATACAAGTGTGGCTGCCAATGTAGCCCATACCACCCGTAACAAGTACTTTCATTTTATCAATCCTTCTGACGCGAATCCGGTTAGTGTAAAGCTTTAATGCGACAATTTAAACGGTCTCTTGCAATTCGCATCCCATTAATATTGCTTGCCCTTTTCCGGCTTTCTTCGCTTGGTACATTGCGGTATCCGCACTCTTTAAAATACGGGTTGCGTCTCGTTCATTAACGCCAACCAATTTCACCCCAATGCTCACGCCGACTTTTAACTCATTACCTTTGTATTCAATAGGCGCGCAGATGCTCTCTAACAATTGCTCGGCGATTCGCGTTACGACTTTTTGATTGGCCGGGTTGACCAGCATAACAAACTCATCGCCAGACAGGCGTGCGATTAAGTCACTGTGCCTAGTCGCCGATGTCAAACGATCTGCGACACGTTTTAAAACTTCATCCCCAGCGTCATGGCCGTATGTGTCGTTGATTTCCTTAAAACCATCTAGATCAAGATAAAGTACCGCAAATTCATCGCGCTGATAGCCTGATCTTTGGACTAAATCTTCCAGCTCTAAATGGAACTTAGAACGATTTGCTAATCCTGTAAGCGCGTCATGATGTGCGAGATACTCGAGGCGCTCCATCTCTTTTGCATTGGAGAGATCGGTAAGAATAATGACCAAGTCGTAGAAACCGTTATCCTCGCACTTCACGATTCGATTTACTCGAGCAAACATTGGCACAAGTAAGCCTAAGTGATTTTGCTCAATCACTTCCCCTTGCCATACGCCATAGTTTTCAATGGACTCAATGATACTCGGCATCATTTCTTGTAATTTTCGCCAACGAATAGTTTGAATGAAAGACTGACCAACTAACTGGTCGATTTCTAAACCCACAAGTTTGGTGACTGCTGGGTTAACCATAGTGATGACGCCTTTGTGATTAAGCACAATAAGGCCGTCTTGACTGGCTTCAAACACTCGACCAGCTACGCGCTGGCGATTCATCGCCTCTTCAATCTCTGTGATGTCTTGAATGGCGAAGAGAAGATAACCGTGGTTAGACAAACGACGAGTCGTTAGGCTTAGCTGCTGTTCGTTATCAATGTTTTGAAGGTGGATATCATCACACTCTAAGCATCGACTAAGAATTTGGCTAAGCTCGTTCGGCATTTTTGTTTTTATCAGATCGCGGATATTCGCATTTTCTAATGCTTCCGGTGATTTCTGAAATATATGCTGAGTCGCAGCATTACTGTGGATAATGGTGCCAAGGTTGTCGGTAATAACTAACGCATACTGAATGGATTCAATGACTTCTTCTGAAAATGCTCTTTTTTGTTCGAGCGTAGCTAACGAATGCTGGCGTTGTTTTTCCCTTTTTCGGAGTTTGGTCATCATTCGGTTGAATGAGTGAATAACTTCGCCCAGTTCGTCTTTAGAATGATGACGAATTTGTACGTGAGAGGCATTACCAAAAGTAACATCTTGAATTGCACCGTTGAGATCGAGCAACGGTCTTAGAATGATACGATCAATGGTAATGTAGAAAATAATGCCGCCAGCCGCCAATATCAGCAGAAGTACGCCGGCATCTTTCAAGAATGAATGTTGCGCATTTATAATTGGAATATGTGACAACGTCACTCGAATTGAACCAATCACATGCCCTTCATGGATGATAGGCTCAAGTACGTACAAAAACTTGGCGGACAACGCATACCCTAATGCATCGAGCTTACTTCTTTCATTTTGATTGGGCACTGGAGCAGACTCCCCACTCCCTTCAAGCACAACAAAAGGTTCATTGGCCCTATCATACAATTTCACTCTAGAAACGTTGGGCTGTTCTAGAAGATCGGCCAGAATAGTTTGTGCTTTTCGCTTGTTCTTTGTTGTGAGCGCATCTTTAATTGAATAAGACACGTTATTGATTAACTTGCGAGTTTGCTCAACCAACTCATGTTTTGACGATTGGTATGCGGTGTACGAGGTATAACCTTTTGAAGCAACAAAGATCGCCGTAATAAAAACCAGAATCGGCCAGATAAGCTTTGCTCGTAATGACATATATATTCCTGTCGCACAACAACAACTAGAAGACAAAAGAGTTGTTATGCAAGCTATCACCCAATAGAAGCCGTAAGACTAACATGACGGCAAAGCAAAATAACGTTAAATTCTCAAAAATTGGATTGAAAAGGACCGAATTACCTTAAAATTCGGATCAAATCAAAGAACGATAACGACGTGCTGGACTCTAATGATCTTTCTCAGCTCGAGTTCTAAGTAAAAATCTCATTCTGGTTGTTTGAAGAATGAACTGAGTCACTGAAGATAAAAGGTTTTTCCTGCATCGTGATGTGATTGCTAAGGTAACTATAAATATATGACATTGAATAAACAGCAACTGACATTAAATTGCGATATGGGTGAGAGCTTTGGTTCTTGGACGATGGGCGCTGACGATAGCGTGATGCCTCATGTCGATATGGCGAACATTGCTTGTGGCTTTCACGCTTCCGATCCGAACGTGATGCACGACACGATTACCTTAGCGAATCTTCACGATGTTGATATTGGTGCGCATCCCGGTTATCCCGACTTACAAGGTTTTGGTCGACGCAGCCTCAGTATGAGCAGCGATGAAATTACTAACATGGTGATCTATCAAGTAGGCGCGTTGCAGGCATTGTGCCGTGCGCAGTATACCGATATCGGTTATATCAAGCCTCATGGTGCCCTTTACAACGATATGATGAAAAGCGATGCGGTTTTTCGAGCGGTCGTTAAAGCAGCCGCGCTGTTTAAAGTGCCGTTGATGATCCTTGCATCGCAAGAGAACGAAAAATATTTAGAAATCGCGGACGATTATGATGTGCCATTGTTGTTTGAGGCGTTTGCCGATCGCCTGTATCAGGATGATGGGATGTTGACACCAAGAACGCACCCAAATGCCGTTTTGAAAGATGAGCTAGCGATTTTAGAACAAGTCAGAACATTGGCTGATTCAGGCCGAGTAAAAACCGCTTCAGGCAGTTATATCTTGTTAGAAGCGGACACAATATGCGTCCATGGAGACAATGAAGAGTCGATCGCTTTGATTCAAAAAATTCGTCAAAGCCTCTACTCCGGAGGAAATTAATGCATCAAACAAAGTTCTCGATTGATTTGGTTTCTGAATGCAGCATTTTGATTCGATTTGATGAAACCATTTCTGAAAACTCAATTGGACAGTTAGCGCGAGCAATGAACCAACATCTGTCTCATATTGTCATGAATATCGTTCCTTCCTATCGAACCGTGTTAATTGATTACTTACCGTTCAGAATCAGTGAATTTCAGTTAGTCGACATACTGCACAATATCTTAGTCGCTTTTGACCCAAATAAAGCCGACAAGGCTGAGCCTAACGAAATTTCGATCCCCGTTTATTACTCCGAAGAAACTGCTTTAGATTTGGAGCGTTTTGAAGAACAAGGCATTGATCTCGGCGCGCTTATTGATGCTCATACAAAGCCGGTATATACCGTTTCCGCGATTGGGTTCGCACCTGGCTTCGCCTTTCTTTCTGATGTGGAAGAGAGTATCGCCATGCCTAGGTTAAAAACGCCGAGAACGTTTGTGCCATCAGGAAGTGTCGGCATTGCCGATAGTAAGACCGCCGTTTACCCATCAGACAGTCCAGGTGGTTGGAATATCATAGGTCGCTCTCCACTCTCACTCTTTTCGGATACTCCTCCTTTTATTCCTTTTGAAGTTGGTGACAAGGTCACGTTTTATACGGTATCAAAACAGGAATTTCTTGAGCTAGGGGGATCGTTATGAGCGCATCAGGATTATTAGTTGAAAAGTCAGGGCCTTTGTCATTGATTCAAGACTTTGGCCGTTTTGGTCTTGCTCACATCGGGATAACGCAAGGTGGCCCTGTTGATGATTACGCCTACAGTTGGGCTAATCATCTACTTGGAAATCGTGTAAACTGCTCAGCAATCGAGATTACGCTAGGCAATGCTTGTTTTGTCGCCTTAAAAGACTGTCACCTGGCAATTTGTGGCGGCGATCTGAATGCATCAGTAGATGGTCACCCTATTGCTAATTGGTCGGATTTTTCGATAAAAAAAGGTCAAAAGCTTCAGTTCGGAATGGCGAAAAATGGCCTTCGCGCCTATCTCGCTGTAAAAGGTGGCTTCAATGTGCCTGAGCACCTTGGGAGCTCATCGACCGTGCTTCGTGAAGCATTAGGTGGACTAGAAGCCAATGGTAACGCTCTAAAAGCTGGAGATGTTCTCCCTTTTGACGCGCATTCATTACCTAACCATAAACCAAGAATCATGACATTTCGTTTCAAGCCAGATTACAACTTGCCAATTACACTACGCGTTATTGAAGGTTATCAATGTGATGATTTCAGTATTGAAGCTAAAGAAAAATTCTATTCGGGAGGCTTTGCGATCTCGCCAGACTCTAATCGAATGGGCTATCGCCTAGAAGGAAATACGGTAAAGCCACCTTATGATGGCATCTTATCTGAAGGGATCGCGCTAGGCGCCATTCAAATTCCCCATGATGGTAATCCGATTGTATTACTCAATGACCACCAAACCATTGGTGGATATCCAAAGCTTGGTTGTGTTGCAAGAATAGATTTGCCTAGATTAGCGCAAGCGAAGCCGGGTCAGAAAGTGCGTTTCATCAAGGGTGATAGACAAGGTTTGCAGGATGTGTGGTGTCAGTGGGCTCAGTTCTTTGGCTACTGAGCCCTATTCAGCTTTTGGCTGTTTACATCCCGTAGCGTTCAGCTAGAGCATGCGGATAGCCTCGTTCTTCGGTCAGTTTAATCGCGTATTGTTCGATTTCATCTTCAGACCAATTGACGGTCACTGGATGTTGCGCTTCTACATTTTGTTGAGGCGTGATATCAAACCAATACTGAAGCATTTTTTGAGCAGCTAACAACGTAGAAGACGCTTTCACAACTTCAATTCGAGCGTAGTGATTTTGTTCGAATGAAACATCTGCCGCGCGAAGCACAGGATCTGTGCCTGGAATCTGTTGAGCACCAAACAATGCTTTGCCACCTTTTTCCGCTGTTTTGTAATCAGGGATAAATTGGGCCATGTGTTGTATTGCGTTATGCGTTCTTTCACCCAAAATTTCTTCACGCCACCCACTGCGAATTTTAGACAGTAACGGTACAGGTAGCTCAGGTTGAGCAGAGAGTGCCGTGCTTTCAACTAAGCCATCTTCAAACAACGTGATCTCTTTCGTCATGCCGTGCAGCTGGAAATAGCCATCTCCATAAGGCGTTAACTGCGCCATTCCTTTATCTGTGCCACGGGGGCCGTGGAAAATGACTTCTGGCCATTGCTGGTTACATTCGTTCCATTTGGTCACGTAAGCGGCTTTGAATTCAACTAAACGGTCACGCTTAGCGCCAACTGCGTTATCAATAGTTCCCGTCTCGAAACCACATGCGTTGACTAAGTAATCACAAGTAAGCAAACAATTGACGCCATTGTGTTCGTAAGTCAATTGCCAATGATCACCAAGCCAATCTGCCTGATTCAGTGTCGCTTGAGTAATCACGTTTGAATTCGGCAGTTTTGCTAAGGTTAAGTTAGCAATAGCCGCTAAACGGAACACGCTCCAACCATACTCCTGAACGGCAACGACCGGATATTTTAATTGCTCTAAATCAGCGTGCTGAGCAAAAGGAATGCTCCATTCATCAAATGTGGATGGATGTTCTGGTTGGTTTTGTTTTGCCAGTTCCTGCAGTTCTTCTTTCGAATACAGTTTGAAATACTCTTCAGGCTCGCCAAGTACTTTGTTGTGTTCGTCTTTGTCGACCAACGCCTGGTATGCACTTTTAATCACCTCTAAGCGAGGCAGCAGCGCGAATGGGTCACCTCCATCAGAGTGAGGTACGGCAATAATGGTAGGACGAATATTCAGTGAGTGAGGATACAGTCTGATCGTATCTATAGATTGCGTAAGCAAATCCAAACATTGTTGTTCAGAAATTTCACGATACAAATTACCGCCCGCATGAAGGTGACAAATTGGTGGGCCGTTGACTAACGAGACGCCCTTTTCAATAACAGAGACTTTGAATCCCAACTCTGCAAAATGAATGGCGGCTGTGGCACCGGCTACACCACCACCTACAACGGCGATGTGTTTATCTTTATGACTTAGAAACTCAGACTTCATTGCTTCACTAAAAATTTTATAAGGAGAAATCTTTACTAACCGTGATTCTACTCGGGTTTGGGCATGATTAAAATCACAAAAAGTTCATGGGTTTGCGATAACTTTAAAAGTTGCTTTACGGAATAAAAAAATTGTAAAAAAAGTGCTTGACGAAGTGGTTTGATGAGCGAATTTTTAGCCTGTTGTGTATAAGAATCCCTATCTAAGACCCATGGCGTAAAGCTTGCGGAATCACCCCTATTTTTGACCTCTCCAGTTATCCCAAAAGTTATCCACCGTTTTTGTGGATAACTAAAATAAAAATGTCATGGAGTGAGTCCGCGTTAGTTATATAAATGGGTATTAAGTGTTTACTGGCGTTAGCAATCTTTTCAACAAACTCATTACAACAAGTGCCAGTGTAACGAAAGTGGCTAACGGTAAAGCTATCCACAATTCAGGGTGAATTTGAGCATTGAGGTCAAACCCATACTTCATCACTGCTGCAACACAGGCTTCGGCTGCCATAACGGCGACAGAACTTGCTACAAGCGCCATAATTCCGTATTCCGCCCACAAGGTTGTATTAATCCGTTTTTTGCTTGAGCCAAGCGTACGATACAGACGGATTTCTTGCTGACGTTGAGACAAGCTCAAGCGTAATAATGTAAAAATGAGCAATAGCCCTGCAACTACGCCTAACAAAGCAAGAATGGTGATCGCAGAAACGATTTGTTGTATTAGCGCCTGTATTTTTTCTCCCATAGTTCGGATGTCTAACACAGAAACTGTTGGGTGCGCTCTCGACATTGATGTAAGCAGCGATTCGTTTCCTTCATTGATTCGGTAGCTAATCAAATATGAACCCGGAACATTGGCCATCACATCAGAAGAAAAGATGAAATAGAAGTTAGGCTTCATATCTCGCCACTCAACATGGCGAATGGTATCCACTGTCGCATCAAAGTTTTGGCTGTTGATAACAAACCTTAATTTGTCTCCAAGTTGAATACCCAAATCGCGCGCGACATCGGCTTCAACAGATACACTGTTTGCGTTCATCCATTTTCCTGAAAGAACGTCATTGTATTCTGGTAACTGATCACCCCATGTTAAGTTGAGCTCTCGACGGATTGCGTCAGAGCCTTCCCCTTCATATTCAACGTCTTTAACGTTTTGGCCATTAATCTCTGTGAGTCGTCCTCGAATAATTGGAAATGCTTGTGACCGCGTCACTCCATTTTTATCCAGTGTTTCTAGGTAGTTAGCCAGTTCATAATCGGCAATGTTTAATGCAAATACATTAGGCGCATCCGCAGGCAAAGTCCGCTCCCAATCTGCGAGGATATCGCTACGGACAAGCCAAATAATGGAAAGGAGCATCAAAGAAAGCGACAGTGCTCCAAACTGCAGACCGCTGGTTATAGGCGTACGGTTGATTCGGCTCAGTGCCAACTTCATCGCTGGTTTGGTGGCAAAGCGGGAGAATAACTTCGTCAATGCGATGCTTAATCCGGCCAACACGACAAATAGTGCTGCAATACCCGCCAGTACAATCCAGACCAAAGTGTTGTTTGCGTACAACGCGAGCAATGGAAGCACAGGGACAAGAACGAGCAGCAGTCGCTTCCAAGATCGTTGAGCTGTGCCCTGCTGTAAAACCTCAAGTGCTGGTGTCTTAATTAACCCAAGTAGCGGGATACCAAGCGCCGGAACGGTGATGAGAATGGCAGAAACCACAGCGACAATAAATGGAGTGACGCCGTAACTCGGCAGTGGGTTTGGCAAGAGATCTTTCAGAGGAATACGTAACAAATATTCCAAGCCGCTACCCAGAATGAGTCCGACAATGCTGGCGGTTACCAATAGAATGGCAACTTGAATCAATACCCACTTTTCTATCCAACGTCTGCTCGCGCCAAGGCTTTTCAACATTGCGATGGTTTGAGTTCGGCTATTCACGTAGTTTTGGCAAGTAAGAACCAACGTTGTCGCGGCCATTATTATGACGATAGCTACGGTCAATGATAAATACTGTGTAGTGCGATCAAAAACTTCATTGCTGCGACTCGCGGTATCTTGAGTACGCCAGCGATCACTTGGTGACAGCTCTGTCTTATCTTGGAGTTGCTTTAGCGCCGCATTGTCTGCTTTTAGAAACAGTCGATACTGCACTCGACTGCCGACTTGTATCGCGCCTGTTTTTTCTACGTCGCTTTGGTGAATATACGCCGCAGGCATTTGTTGGAATGGATTGAAACTTAAACCCGGCTCCATCAGCACTGCACCTGAAACGGTGAAATCTGCATCACCAATGGTGACATTGTCACCTTTAGTAACTTCTAATTGAGCCATAATGCGTTCGTCTAACCAAAGCTGATTAGGCTTCACGCGACCTGACTCATTCCCATCTAAAACCAACTCTCCCATTAAAGGATAACTTTCATCGACACCTCGTACAGAAATAAGCTGCATTCCGTTATCGCTAAAAGCCATGGTCGAAAATCGGGTCATAACGGAGCGCTCAAGTTGCTCTGTCGATTTTAATAGTGAGTCAGATAATGGGTTTGCGGAAACGAACACCGCATCCGCTGTTAATGCATCTTTCCCCTGCTTAACAATCACTTGCTCCATACGAGATGCAAGTGCAGACAATGCAAAAATGCTCGCGATGACCAACACAAGAGCGACGCTGATCGGCCAGAGGTTTCCTTGCCTAATTTCGCCCAAACTCCAACGCACCAAACTTTTATTCGGAGAGTGTTGCTTCAATCCACGTTGATCTGAAGATGTTACTTCACTTGAAGATACTGCTGACATTACATCTCCTCCTTAAGCTCACCCGCCTCCATACGATAAATTCTGTCGCATCGGCTTGCTAAGTTCACATCATGAGTGACCAATATTAATGTCGTACCGTGCTGGCTATTGAGATCGAACAACAGCTCGATGACTTTGTCCGCGGTTTGGTGATCAAGGTTCCCTGTCGGTTCATCAGCAAACAGCAATTCTGGCTGAGTCATAAATGCCCTGGCCAACGCAACGCGTTGTTGTTCGCCACCAGAAAGTTGACTTGGTAAGTGGTCGAGTCGCTTTTCCAATCCTACAGCGCTTAATAATTCTGTCGCTCGTGCTTCATCTTCGGCTTCTCCGCGTAAAAGACACGGTAAGGTCACATTGCGAAGTGCACTCAAACTTGGGATAAGTAGAAAGCTTTGAAAGACAAATCCTAGAGAATCGGCTCGGATTTTCGCACGAGCTTCGTCATCTAGCTTCGAAAGTTCGTGTCCTAGAAGTGTGATTTCTCCGGAGGTTGGTGTGTCGAGCCCCGCCAACAATGTCATTAGCGTGGATTTGCCTGCACCAGATGTGCCGACAATTGCGATGGTCTCGCCCTTTCTGATGTCAACATTTACATCTTTAAGGATTGTTAATTGTTCTTGATTAGTAGAGACTTGTTTAGAAACCAAATTCGCTTGAACAATAGGTGCTTTGAGTACAGGTGTTTGCATGATTCGTTTACTTTCCTTAGTTCTCTTTTTTTGTCTTTCCGCCGCATCGCAAGCAAGCGAAAAGCTTCTTGTTCTTGGTGATAGCTTGAGTGCGGGCTATCAAATGCCGATTGAGAAGAGTTGGCCTAGCTTACTCCCTGACGCGCTGCTCGAACACGGGCAAGATGTAACAGTTATTAATGGCAGCATCTCCGGAGACACTACTGGCAACGGTTTGGCTCGCCTCCCGCAACTGCTTGACCAACATACACCCGACTTAGTTCTTATCGAGTTGGGCGCCAATGATGGGTTGCGTGGCTTCCCTCCAAAAGTTATTACGTCGAATCTGTCGAAAATGATTAGCCTGATCAAAGATTCTGGTGCCAATGTGGTCATGATGCAAATTCGTGTCCCACCTAACTACGGCAAGCGCTACAGCGACATGTTTTACGACATCTATCCTAAATTGGCTGAGCATCAACAAGTTCAGTTAATGCCGTTCTTCTTAGAGCATGTGATCACCAAACCAGAGTGGATGATGGATGATGGCTTACATCCGAAACCTGAAGCTCAACCTTGGATTGCGGAATTCGTTGCTCAAGAATTGGTTAAACATCTCTAATTTTGATGGTCTAGCTCAATAAGTTTTACCTAACTTTACGTTAATCTAACCAGAATTCCACTCACCGAGGTTAGATCACAACAATGCGAATAGAACCGTTAATTCAAGGTGTTGTTGCTCGCTCTGCGCATCCACACGGTTGTCATGCATCCATAAAAGAGCAAATTGAATACGTAAAAAAAGCCCCGCAGATCAAAAGCGGCCCTAAACGAGTTTTAATTATTGGTGCTTCCTCCGGTTTTGGGTTAGCAGCACGTATTGCCCTAACGTTTGGCGGCGCTGAAGCAGACACCATTGGCGTCTCGTTTGAACGAGGTCCATCTGAGAAAGGGGTTGGCAGCGCAGGCTGGTACAACAACATCTTTTTCAAACAAGAAGCAACACATGCAGGACGCACTGCAATCAATATTGTTGGTGATGCATTCTCTGACTCTGTCCGTAATGAAGTTATCGAAGCGATCGAAACCTACTTTGAAGGTGAAGTCGATTTGGTGATTTACAGCCTTGCAGCGGGCGTTCGTCCAAAACCTCATTCAGATACGTTCTGGCGCAGTGTGATTAAGCCTATTGGTGAGTCGGTTACTGGCGCTTCCATCTTACTTGAAAATGATCAATGGGTTGAAACCACGCTCGAGCCTGCCACCGAAGAGGAAGCAGAAGCGACCATTAAGGTCATGGGGGGTGAAGATTGGGAAAGCTGGATTGATACTCTCATCAACACGGAATCCGTCGCTCAAGGTTGCAAAACCATTGCATTCTCATACATGGGCCCAGAAGTTACTCACCCAATCTATCTTGATGGTACTTTAGGCCGAGCCAAAATTGATTTGCACCAAACCAGCCATGCATTGAATCTGAAGCTGGCTAACTTCGACGGTGGTGCCTACGCCACGGTGTGTAAAGCGCTGGTAACCAAAGCCAGTGTTTTCATTCCTGCTCTGAGCCCTTACCTTTTAGCTCTGTACCGAGTAATGAAAGAGAAAGGCACGCATGAACGCTGCATCGAACAAATGCAACGTCTGTTCACGACGAAGCTTTACGATCAGCCTAAAGTTCCTGTTGATGGCGAGCGATTGATTCGAATTGATGATTTAGAACTGGATCCGCAAACGCAGGCTGAAGTGAGTCATTTATTAGAACAAATGAATGCAGAGAACTTTAAAGATGTTGGTGATTACCAAGGCTTTAAAGACGAGTTCATGAAACTAAACGGCTTTAACTTTGACGATGTAGACTACTCGCAAGACATTTCGTTAGAAACCTTGGCGTCACTTAAGCCATAAGTTCGTCAAATTTGTTTCATATTTGAGATGGCTTCCAACAATTTTGGGTCCTGAAAGGTTTTCAGGACTTTTTTTTGTTTCGTCTGTGGGCGACCCTATACTTAAGTAAAACGACTAATGTTATAACAATTACTACTGCATAAATCTTCGATTCACAGGATGTGAAACTACCGGAAAGGAAGGCCTCTATGGGGAGATTTCAAACACTAGATTATGAGATTCCTGAATCCATGCAGCGAAGCTGGCAGGATATCGTCAATCTCCTCGCACAGATTGCAGACGTGCCAACCACGCTTATCATGCGAGTGCATCAAAACCACATCGAAGTAAACACCTCAAGCGACACTCAAGGTAATCCATATAAAGCTGGTGACAAAGAAGATCTTGGACATGGTTTGTACTGTGAACATGTCATTGAAACCAAAAGCCAACTGGTTGTTCCCGATGCCCTTGCCGATGAAAAATGGTCGAATAACCCGGACATCAAACTTGGTATGCTCTCCTATTGTGGTTTGCCGTTGTTTTGGCCAAATGGCGAAACGTTTGGAACCATTTGTATGTTGGACTCCAAAGCCAATGAGTACAGCGAAACTTACCGGCAATTGCTCAACACGTTCAAGGACTCGATAGAAGCTCAACTTGCTGTTGTCTACCAGCAATACAAACTGTTGAGACTTAACAGCGAACTTAAAAATCGCGTAGAAAACCGAACCACTGACCTCGCCCAACTCAGCTTTTCACTCACTCAAGAAATTGACCGCCGCAAAGCCGCTGAAAGACAAGTTAACTACCAGAAAACCCATGACCAAGGTACCGGATTTCTTAATCGCGCCGCACTGGAAGCGGTGGTTGAAGATACGCTTCAATCCCTAGAACACGGGCATCAGTCTTTAATTGTTATAAATGTGGGCTTTAGTAATGCGCGTAGCATACAAACTCGATACGGCTTTGAAGCGTTTGATGAGATCCTCAAAGAATTTCGCAAGCGCCTTGGGACGAACGATTCAAACTACTTCATTACTGGTCGCCCAAGTTCAAACGACTTAGTGCTTTTGTTATGGGGAGAAGATGCTGATTCGAAACTGCATAATCTGCTCGATAAAATCACTAACATCAGCGTGGGGAACTTCTACATCAACGACACAGAAGTGCATTTGCACTCCTACGTTGGCGTAGTTCAGGCTCATCGCTCGAGCAGCGCCAAACAACTTCTACAAAATGCTTGTTACGCAATGTTGCTATGTAAAGAGTCGGGTGAAGCTTACAGTTACTTCTGTGAGAGCCACACGCATGAGTTGAACAACCATAATCAGCTCGAAAGTTATCTGCTCCAAGCGGTACGTAATGACGATTTGATGTTGTATTTCCAACCGAAAGTGAACCCTCATACGCACAAATGGATAGGTGCAGAAGCACTATTACGCTGGCGTCACCCCGTTTTAGGTGATGTATCTAACGAAGCGCTCATCCACATGGCTGAGCAAAATGGGCTCATATTTGAAGTTGGCTCATTTGTTTTGCGTACTGCTATCGACAAAGCCAAACAGTGGTCTGAGTTATTCGATAATTTCAAAGTTGCGGTAAATGTCTCTCCTATTCAACTGCAAAACGTGAATTTCGCCGAGCAAGTTGAACACCTTCTCGAAGCGTTCCACCTTCCGGCACGTTTTCTTGAGTTAGAAGTGACGGAAAGTGCGTTAATTGCTGATGAAGTGGTCGCACGAACAACCCTTAAAAAACTGAATAAACTTGGTGTGACATTGTCACTCGACGATTTTGGTACGGGCTACGCCTCTTTCAGTTATTTGAAGAAGTACCCTTTTGATGCCATCAAAATCGACAAGAGTTTTGTTCAGCAAATGGAAAAATCCGACGATGACCGCGCAATCATTTGTTCCATCATCCATATTGCGAAAAAACTTGAGCTGCAAGTGGTCATTGAAGGAATTGAATCGCCACAACAAGAGCAGTTTTTGATTGGCGAAGGATGCGATATCGGACAAGGCTTTTTGTACGGAAAACCGATGCCTTGTAACGAGTTCGAACAAAGTTTGTTTAATCAGCGTCAAATTGGTGGCCAATACGCCTATTCTTCATAAGCTCTCCTTTACTCTCTTTGCGGTGGTTTCTATAATCGCCGCCCGCTTCTAATTAAAAGGCCAATATCTTCATGGATCAGTTAACTGCCACGCTTAAGAAAATTGAAAAGCAGAACTACCGTGCTTACCAACAAATCAAAGGTCAGTATGACTTCACTGATTTCACGTTGTTTATCGATCATGTTCAAGGCGACCCGTATGCTTCTGCGTCACGTTTTCGTGCGACTCGTGCTTGGTCACTAACTGGTCTTGAGTGGCTAAAAGACGAGTCTCCGGCGTTCCAACGCGCGGCTCGCGACTTTATTGCTCGTAGCTTTGAGCAATTTGCTAAACAAGAAAATACCGTATCAATCGCTTTAAATGGTCAAACGGTTTTAGACAGCACAGCGGTGCTATTCACAGAAGAAGGGATTGAACTGCGTTTTCGTGTCAACCTACCCGCTGAAGGCCGTTCTGTGCTTGGTAAAAAGGCGAACAACATCCTCACGTTCCATCTGCCTAAGTTTATTCGACGCGCGACGCTTGAGCGTGAGTTGGATAAAGAAGCAATGTTGAAGCACTGTCAAGTTGTAGAAGATCAAAGCGCACTAAGAGAACAATTAGAAGCACACAATCTTGTTGCGTTTGTTGCGAATGGTAGCGTTCTACCACGTATTGCGGGTAACTGTGATTTACCGATGAAAGAAGCAGTGGAGTTTACGGCTCCTGAGTCTTTGCAAGTGACTCTGCATGCACCAAACAAAGGTTACGTGACTGGACTTGGCATTCCCAAAGGCATCACTTTGATTGTCGGCGGTGGTTTTCACGGTAAGTCGACATTGCTGAACGCCATTGAGCGTTCTATTTACGATCACATTCCTGGTGATGGTCGCGAGTACATCGTGACAGATCAGAAAGCGATGAAGATTCGTGCAGAAGATGGCCGTTGTGTGCATCACTTAAATCTGTCGAACTACATCAACCATTTGCCAATGGGTAAAGATACTGCAGATTTCTCAACGCAAGATGCATCAGGTTCAACATCGCAAGCGGCTTGGTTACAAGAATCTATCGAAGCCGGTGCAACATCACTGCTGATAGATGAAGACACATCTGCAACTAACTTTATGATTCGTGATGAGCGTATGCAGGCACTTGTGGCAAAAGGCGATGAGCCAATCACACCGCTGGTTGACCGTATCGGTCAATTACGTGATGAACTCGATATCTCTACTATCATCGTTATGGGTGGCTCTGGTGATTACCTAGATGTAGCGAATACCGTTATTCAGATGCATGACTACCAAGCGGTCGACGTGACTGAAAAAGCAAAACAAGTGATTGCGCAGCACCCTACTCAGCGCCATAACGAATCAGAAGAGAGCTTACAAACTTTCCGACCTCGCGCACTAAACCGTGTGGCTCTTATGAATATATTGACTGACGGCAAGTTCCGCGTAAGTGCAAAAGGCAAAGACTCACTGCGTTTTGGTAAAGAATTTACTGACCTTAGTGCGCTAGAGCAGATTGAGTCTGCTGACGAAGTGAACGCCATTGGTTGGTTGTGGTTCCAACTTGCACAACTGCCTGGTTGGTGTAACAACCCAGCAAAAGAAATTGAAGAGATGTTATCGGGCGAATGGCACGCATCACTGCCTAAACAAGGTGACCTTGCTAAACCACGTACTTTGGATGTGATGGCAGCACTTAACCGTATGCGTAAGTCACAGTTCAAACCTTCACACTAAGTATTTTGTATTTGACGTATCACGACTTATCCAAGTCTGGCTCGTCTAAAACAAAACAAAAAGGCAGCAATTATCGCTGCCTTTTTTATTTTCAGTCCTAAACCACCAACTACAGTAGGTAGTTATTTACTATTTATCCATTTCGAAGCACGTTCCATGCTTCGCACAACACTCTGAATCTTTCGGCATCGCCATTTTCTCTATCAGGATGCCAGCGTAACGCCAGTTTTCGCCATTGTCGGCGGATTTCAGTACGAGATGCATCACCCGCTAGGTCAAAGAGTTTAAGCGCTTTCGCTTTATCGATGTTATGCTCCGAGGCGCCGCCTACAAAGCGTTGATAACGACTCCAAAACTCATTGAGTAATCGACGAACTTCATCTTCGTTCGCTTCATAATGGCTCCAATCTAAATAGTATTGTCGCAAAGGATCGTTTGGATCGACGCTATTTCTACTCGCTTCTAATGCTGACATCAACATGATATCCATCGCTTCTACTTGCAACCAACTGTCCGGAAAGAGCGTCTCTTGCAGTTGATACAGCGCATTCATTATCAGAAAGTTTCTTTTGAATAAGTCTTTATCTGGCGAGGGGTCAAGCTGGTTAATGTAACCGCGTTCACTGAGCTTGCTGGCCAAGGTGTGTACTTTCCAACCAGATGGTTGCTTTTTGAGAATCTCAAGCATTGGCCAAAGCAACGGGTTTTCTATTTCACTCTGACTGCTATCGCATACGCCATATTGATCTTCCATGCGCCCTCGTTTGATTTATAAGCGATTAAAATTAAGCACGTTTCAAAGCTCAACGTCATTACTTTTGTACCATAAACGAAAAAAGGCCGATAGCGAAAAACCATCGGCCTTTGGAATCAGGATCGCGTTTGATTAAATAACGCCTAGCTCACGTAAGCGTTCCATCAAGTAGCTGTGTGCTGTGTAACGCTCAGAAAGTACTGTATCTGGTTTTGGGTGCAAGAAAAGCGGTAATGAAATGCGCGATTTTTCTTGGCGAGCACCTGTTGGGTTGATAACTCGGTGTGTCGTCGACGGGAAGTAACCACCTGATGCTTCTTGTAGCATGTCACCGATGTTAATGATCAAGTTACCAAAGTCACATGGAACATCGATCCACTCGCCATCTTTGCTCATAACTTGCAGACCAGGCTCGTTCGCCGCTGGCAGTACAGTCAGTAGGTTAATGTCTTCATGAGCGGCTGCGCGAATTGCACCTGGCTCTTCTTCGCCTGTCATTGGCGGGTAATGAAGAACGCGAAGCAACGTTTTGTCACTGTTATTGATCATTTCTGACAGTGCAATAGAGAACTTCTCTTGTACGTCTTTTGGTGCGTACTCTTCTACCCAACCTAGCAGTTCCTGTGCAAAAGCGTTTGCGCGCTCGTAGTACTCAAGAATCTCTGCTTTCAACTGTTCTGGGATTTGTCCCCAAGGGTAAACATGAAAGTACTCTTTGATGTCTTTTACTTTGTGGCCTTTCGCAACTTCAGAAACCGAAGGTGGGAAATAACCATCTTGCGTTTCTACATTAAATTGGAAATCATTTTTTTCTTCTGAGCAGAAAAACTCGTGCCAGTTTTTGTAAATGGACTCAACCAACTCTTGAGGGATTGGGTGATTCTTTAATACGCCAAATCCTGTTTCGCGTAGTGATGCTACGAACTGTTGAGCAGCGTCGTCAGCAAGATAATCGACAGTTTCCAGTTTCATGACTTTACTTCTTTTTTATTAGACTGAGTCACGGATTCTATGGATGGGCATGTTGTAAATCAAACTTTAATGAAATGTGCACGCGCAAACGTTTTAATGTTGAGCGGTTCGCTAATAATTCAACATGTTTAGTTAATAATTGACCAATAAAAATAAACAATTGCACACCGTTCAATTAAGTGTAATCATTGTTAACGCATTACAAACAGAGATATAAACGGTTTAACTCGATGCTTGTACGCTCTAAAAAATCAATTGAAGGATCAACTAACCCTATGAAAAGCACTTCTACACTATTGGGATTGACGATTTTTTACGCCATCGTTTTTTTATTTTCAGCATTAGAACCTAGCTCGCGTGCTGTCTGGTTTGCTGAAATCATTCCGGCGATTGGTATTCTCATTGCGATTTGGGCGATTTCGATTCGCTACCAGTTCAGCAACACCGCTTACCTTTTGATGTTTATTTGGTTGTGCCTACACACCATTGGCGCGAAATACACCTTCGCTGAAGTGCCGTTTGATTGGTTCAATAACCTAATTGGTTTAGAGAGAAACAATTTTGATCGCGTAGCCCACTTTGCGATTGGTTTATATGCCTACCCGATCGCTGAGTATTTGATTCGCAACAAAAAATTCAACCCTACTTTTTCATGCTGGTTTGCGTTGTTTGCCATTATGTCTTTGGCTGCAGGCTACGAAATCATTGAGTGGTGGTATGCCGAACTGGCTGGTGGCGATGAAGGCATTGCCTTCCTAGGCTCCCAAGGAGACATTTGGGATGCCCAGAAAGACATGTTGTGTGATACGACGGGTGCCATACTGTCGTTGTTTTTAATGTCGGCTCAACGTCGATTCGCGAAGCCATTCTAAATACGGATTAAAACCATCCACAATAGGAACCTGTACGATTTGAGCAACCTCATATTCGTGCAGGTTTTCAATTTTTTCTTCCACTAACTCGTAAAGCTCACGTCGTGTTTTGATGATCAATAACCATTCGTGATCAGTACAAACTTCCCCTTTCCAAACATAATGGCTCTCAATTGGCATCGTCTGAATACACGCCGCTAATTGAGCTTCTAATAAACCTTTGATGATTTCATCGCGATTTTTTTCATTATTGGTGGTACTTAACACCATGCAGCAATCGTTTTGTTGGCTCATTATTTTTCCTACTTCATTGTCACTTTTCCGCCAATCATCTTAAACGCAGGCGTACCTCTGACTAACGTATCTCGTGCAAACTCTTGCCCGCAGCTCGGGCAAAAACAAGGGGTTTGAGTGTAATCTTCTACAATGCGTTCTTTAAAGCACTTCACCAAGGCCCCCTTTCCGCCCTTGCGATATTTATATAGCTGCGCTTTGCATTTCGCACAATAAATTTCGACAGTTTTACTCGGTTGCTTTTTATTCGGCTTGGCCATTATCTTCTATCTCTGGCTTGACCCACACATTGCTGAAATCGAACCACCCCAGCGCATTACATTTTGCGTTTTGAAGCGCACCGCTGTGGTCTTTGTTTACCCCTAGCCAGCAATGGAACATTGGAATAACCTGACAGCTTTTCACTAACTGCCTTCCTAATTCGCGAGCAGGAAAGTCGGCATGAATGCCTGCACGCCATTGATCGACTAATGTCGCCCATTCTGAAAAATCGTAACCCGCGCTGAATTTTTCGATGTCGCTGTAATCAAGTAGCCAACCCGCTAAGGCATCGTTGCGATTGGTCGCAATACCCATTGCTTTTACCCAAACGTCGACTTCTTCTGGGTTTGGCGGCTGCGTATCGTAGCGAATAAACTCGACATCGACACTGTGCGGTTTGAGCAAATGTTTAATTGCTTTGGCAATGACAGGAAACATCGGATGTTTTTTCTGATAAGCGACGGTAATCGATTTACCTTGTTGCGGGACTTCACCCACTGATGTCGGCCTTAAGTCAATCCACCCCGGTTTTAAACCAAATGCTTGCAGTACACCCAGTTCAATCACTTTATCTTGGGGAACGTGCGCGTAGATTTGATGGCTATTTAATGTTTGGCTTAAAAATTCGGCCCAACGTGGGTCTTTTGCGATCCCGGTGTTTTTGTTAAGCAGCAAGAAGGTACAGCCCGGATCGAGTTCCACTTCATCGGTCGACGCTTGTTTGTCCATTTGTGGCTTAGACAAGCTTGGATACACCATTGATGAGTAGGCTTCATCAATCACCCACACTTCAACTTGGTCCAGCAGTGGACGAAACCCAAAATAACCATCGAAAGCAGTAAGAATAAGGCGTTTGTCGTCGTTCACTTTCACTTGGAACGGACCTGTGCCAATAGGCTTACGGTCAAAATCCTCAGAGCGAAGCGCTTGTGGCAATAAGACTTTGGCTTGAGACTCGCTCAATGCTAACGGTAAATAGCGATCTGGACGAACAAGCTTAATATCCACGGTCCAAGGCTGTGGTGACGAAACTTGCTGAATGTGAGAGAACAAATTCAATCCACTCAAGGCAAGAATGCTCTCTACAACACAATCTGTCGTGAGTGGTTCACCATTGTGGAAGCGTACGCCACGACGCAAATAGAAACGCCAATGAGTGTCAGAAAGCGCCTCCCACGTATGTGCGAGATCCGGTTGAAGTTGTTCGTTTTCATCAAGACGCGTTAAACCGCTAAAAACTTGTCGCGCGATGTGTTGTTCCGAGCGACGCATCGGCTTTTGCGGATTCAGCATGGCTAACGGTCGGTAATAAGGCAATCTCACGACTTGCTCGCCTTGTCGATGCTGCAAGCCCAAATAACCTTGAATCACCTGGGTTAAACGTGCGGCGTCATTGTCTAACGCATCGAGCGCCTGTCCAATCTTTCCTTCGTCTAGGTAGCGTCTCGCTAAGTTTTCGCTTACGTCACTACGATTGCGTTTAAAGATCAGTTTGGATAGTTTTCCTCGGCCAGCAGCCGGGTGCCATTCTATCCACCCTTCTTCTTCGAGCTTATTGAGAACGATACGCGCATTTCGTCGCGTACAAAACAGAGCGTCGGTAATGTCTTCTAGCTGAACTTCTGTGTCGTTACCGGCAAATTTTTCAAAGAGTGTTTCGAACTGAACACGTAAACGAGGGCTACTCATAAAGAGGAAATACTTGTCTTGATGTCAATAAGTCAAGTTTCCTCATTTTTATGAAAAAGTGCAAATATGAAGGGGTAAATTATTGAATATCGATACCAATTTCTTGTGCGAGTTGGACAAGTTGTTCCTCATTATCCAATTTTATTGACCATTTGCATTCGGCCCCATGGGCTAACACAACATTTGCGCTACGACCAAGAAGTTGAAGTGCATCGGTTTGTGCTTGCAATGTGACCATTGCCTCACCCGTTAGTTTGATGACGATTTCACGCTGCGTCGCGATAATTTTACCTAATGAAAACTCGATAACCATTTTCTGCCTTTGGGTGAATCTCTGCTGATTGATGAAGTCGAATTAAGCCAATTTTGCTTTTTGTTGTTTCACAGCAATCGTTAGACGACTAGTACACACCAAACGATCACGTTCGTCTGTAATTTCAATCTGCCAAACTTGAGTCGAAACACCAAGGTGAATAGGTTTTGCGGTACCGATAACATAACCACTGCGCATTGCTCGTACATGGTTTGCGTTGATATCTAAACCTACGCAGTAGTTACCTTCACTCACGCAAAAGTTTGCGGCAATGGAACCTAATGTTTCTGCTAGTACGACGGATGCACCACCATGCAACATACCTAGCGGTTGATGAGTAAAACTGCACACTGGCATCGTTGCACTTAATGAGTCATCCGTGAAGTTGGTGTACTCGATTTGTAGGTGCTCCATCATGGTATTTCTTGATGTAGCGTTAAGGATGTCCAAACTGATCGACTTTTTCCAAATACTCATTTTTCGCTCTTACTGTTTGCAGGTTGAGACTGCTTATTCATATTTATGCCAAGCGCTTAGCATAGTCTCTATTGCTACGACACTTCAAGACAAAACGCGTTAGCCCTCAACTCTACCATCACACTTACCTCGCCTATGCATCTTGTCATCATTTGGGTATATACTACTGGTTCAAAACAAGAATTAGTGAATATGGAGCCACTTATGAAGGTATGGATTAAAGCCTCTGCTCTCTTGACCTTAGCAGGCTTAACTGCGTGCAGCGCCTCACCAACTGGTCGAAATCAAATACTGATGTTTTCAGATCAAGAAATGTCATCACTTGGTGCAAAATCCTTTGATCAAATGAAGAAGGATATTCCAATCAGTAAAGATAAAAAGACCAACGCTTACGTACAATGCGTAGCTAAGCAGATCACCAATGCCATTCCACCTCAAGCTGGTTTCAAAGATTGGGAGGTCGTGGTGTTTGATAGTGACCAAGTCAATGCGTTTGCGTTGCCAGGCGGAAAAATTGGTGTTTACACTGGCCTTCTCAAGGTAGCGAAAAACCAAGATCAGTTAGCAACGGTTATCGGGCACGAAGTGGCGCACGTTTTAGCAGAACACAGCAACGAGCGGCTGTCTCAAAGCCAATTGGCCAATGCTGGGCTGTCGTTAGCGAATGTGGCAATTGGCGCATCTGAATACAAACAATATCAACAGCTCACTATGGCCGCGTTAGGTGTTGGGGTGCAGTACGGCGTTATTCTCCCTTATGGAAGAACGCAAGAGTCTGAAGCGGATATCGTTGGCTTAGAGTACATGGCGAAAGCTGGATTCAATCCTAATCAAAGCGTCGATCTGTGGAAAAACATGAGTGCAGCATCAGGTGGAGCGCAGCCGCCGGAGTTTTTCTCTACTCACCCTTCTCACAGTACGCGAATCAAAGACTTGCAGGCAACCATCAACAAGTTACCGAAGTACAATGTGAAAGCACCGAAATGTGGTTAGAAAGCGTATAACCCTACAAAAGTCTGATACAAAAAAGCTCCTACTTAAGGAGCTTTTTCGTTATTTGTGTGTTGAGAACTTTCGTTAAGCTCCAAGAATTTGCAAAGGTAAGCTGAGTAAGCTGTCACCCAGTCCTGCGAAATACCAAATAATCCCAACAAAACCACCAACGGATGCTAAATACCAAATCAATGAGAACAATTGACCGTAACGAGTGAGTGGCAACAAGTGGCTGTGATGTCTTGCTCGCCATTCCATGACCACTTCCAGCATCCCCATCATCAGTAAGAATCCGAGCAGCGTTAAACCAAATGAATAGCTGAGCGCAATACCAAGTAGTGCTGTAACAATGCTGCCCGCCAACCCAATCCAAGTATTCATCGAGAAAGTAATACTCTTTAGAACATGGCCACCATCTAACGGTAAGATCGGCAGCAAGTTAAAGAGGTTTAGCAGCGCGTTAAACACAGCAAGACCAGCGAATATCATTTCGCCTGTCATCCAATAAAGCAGAGTAAACACAATGCTTAAAACCAATCCAAAGAAAGGCCCCATGATAGAAATGACAACATCTTGCCAACGCGTGTTTATTTTCTCGTCACTTAAAGCCAAGCCACCTAGAAACGGGATCAAGTAAATGCCCTTGG
This sequence comes from Vibrio sp. Y20_XG_PY13, assembly GCF_024181925.1. Taxonomy (NCBI): domain Bacteria; kingdom Pseudomonadati; phylum Pseudomonadota; class Gammaproteobacteria; order Vibrionales; family Vibrionaceae; genus Vibrio; species Vibrio sp. Y20_XG_PY13. Next base: position 421,165 of record NZ_JAMZAL010000001.1, read on the forward strand.
TTTTCATACCGAAATACTTCATCGCTTTGATATGCCCATATTCGTGGAACATAAGACAAGCGATAAGAGCCAGAGCAAACTCAATAGAAAACAACCATGAATAGGCAGCTAAACTTGCTGACGCCAGCGCAACTTTAATCACTTTCGCGCTTTTTAAGGCTTTCATACCTAAGGAAAAAATACCGATGACACTCAAGCGCTTTTCTGATGGTGGCGCGGCCTGTGGCACCTGCCTTTCAATGTCTTTTTCGTTTCTTGAACCTTCCGTAATTAGCTCACCGTTAACGGTGGCGCGATAGGTCAGATCAAAAGGTTGCCAATCCAATGTGCAGTCTAATTGGCAAAGCAAAACCTCTTCTCCAGCACTCAGCTTAAATTGATGCGTGTAAGTTTCGGTTTTCTTTTCGCTCGCATCAATTTGAGAAACTAGAGTGTTATCCCAGTACAATTGCTGCCATCCCGCCATCGATCCTTCTAATCTTAACGGGCGACCTAAAAATTCAGTGTGTAGTAATTCCAACGCGATTCCTAATGCGATAACCACAAAGGTCGAATTATGCCTCTTATAACAAGTGACATCAAAGCATGTGAACTCAAGATTTGAAGGTTATTTAATCATAAGATTTGCAAAACAATTCTGGTCGTACCATTTCCACAAAAAATATAACGATAATACATGCCCTTACGAGCAGGCGTTTGACGTATGCATCAAATTTAAAACGCCAAATACGCTCAAACTTTGACAAGTTATTAAACATACAATTAACATTACGTTTACATCACAGTTGTATTTCAATGCAATCACAACTGCTGTTTAGTACCACACAACAATTACAAGGACTTCGGTCCAGCATAATGACACCCTAGGAGGGTCAAGGATGAACAAGAAGCACTGCTCTCTGCTGACAATTTCAATATTGTTTGCGTGTAATGCCCATTCAGCGGGCTTTCAGGTTGCTGAACACTCGGCATCTGGTCTTGGTCGAGCATTCTCAGGTGAAGGGGCTGTAGCAGACAATGCCAGCGTTCTTGCACGTAACCCAGCAGCAATGACTCTTTTCAAAGAAGCTCAGTTTTCTGGCGCACTTTCTATCGTTGATCCTGAAGTCAACGTTTACGATACGCTTCATAAAGAGCAATCTGATGACGTAGCACCACTGCAAGTGGTTCCTGCGGGTTATTACATCAGCCCAATCAATGACAACTGGGCTTGGGGTATCGGTATGTTCACCACTTACGGTGTTGCAACAGATTATCCAGATGATATTTCTGCGGGTGATATGGCTGGCGACACCTCGCTACTTTCTGTCAATATCAATCCAAACATTGCTTACCGCATCAACGAAAAATTCAGTGTTGGTGGCGGCATCAACTTAGTTTATGCAGAAGCTGAACTGACACGTCACAAAGGTGCGTTGGCGCCGCTATTTGGTTCTGGTAGCAGTAAATCCGATAACCTAATTGGCATGGAAGGTGAGACTTTCGCATGGGGTTGGAACGTTGGTGCCCTATTTGAACTTAACGAAAACAACCGTTTTGGCTTTGGCTACCGTTCTAAAGTCGATCTAGATTTTGATGATGGTGAATTCAGCAGCTACGACTCCGGCATCGCAACCGCAGCAAAAGTTGATGGTCGCTTGAAGATTTCGCTTCCTTCTATTATCGAACTTTCTGCATTCCATCAACTTAATGACCAATGGGCGATTCATTACGGTTGGCAACAAACTGACTGGAGCACTTTTAAAGAGCTAAAAGCGACCAGTAATGAATGTAAAGGCGGCGTATGTTTCTTCAAACCAGAAAAGTATGAAGACAACAACCGTTACTCTGTAGGTGCAACTTACACGCTAAACACCGAGTGGACATTCCGCGCAGGCTTGGCTTATGACGAGCAAGCGGGTGAAGCAACATTGAGTATCCCTGATAGTGACCGTATGTGGTACAGCGCGGGTCTAACGTATGCAATGAATGAAAACCTATCGTTTGATGCTGGTTTTGCATTGGTACAAAGTGAGTCGGGCTCTTTCACTGAGACTAACGCAGCAGGTCAAGAAATTAAGTTTGATTCAGAAGGTACGGCATACATCAGTGCAGTACAGATGAACTACACCTTCAAATAATAGGATTCTCGGAGTAACCCAATGAAACATACGTTTAAACTATCACTGCTTTGTTCTGCGATCCTACTTGCAGGTTGTGGCGACAACACATCAAGCTCAGGCACAACAGATAAAGTAACGTTTGAATCGGAAGTTCAAGCATTGCTAGATCGTGGCACTTCAATTAGCTTTACTATCCAAGGTGCAAACGCAGACGTACCTGCCCCTTCTTACCTACTTATGGATACGTCAGATGGTACGCTTGGCCTGCCAACTAACGGTGATGATGCCCTTACTAATCCACGCGCATCAATGAACACAATGGACGGTTGGTCAACGTCTATGCCTATCGTTTTGAACTTTAACGGCGATGGCTTCGCTCCTGGCATGTTGGCTTCTGGCGTTAAAGTTATCAAAATCAACCAGCGTTTGACGGAATGGGACGGAAAAACTAACCCGATTGCAAAAGTCCTTGTTCAGAACCAAGATTACGTCGTTCAAGCCAATGGTAAATCTCTTTATGTTCAGTTTGCCGATTCTCTAGATGAATCGAGCGAATACATTTTCGCGGTCACGCAAGACGTAACCGACGTTAATGGCGAGCCTATTGGCACCTCTTCAAGCTACGCGGTGGCAAAGAGCAAACAAGTTAAGTACGAATCAGGCGATCTTGCATCCGTACAAGCGGTAACAGAAGCTGTCGAAGGCATTTTTGGTCTAGCGCAAGTCAACCCAGCTGATATTGTCTACTCATCATGGTTCAGCACTCAATCTGTAGGTGACACGTTAGCGGCTGTTAAAGGTGTTACTGCGACAGGTTTTGCTACTGGCGCGAACACGCTAAATACCATTTACAAAAATGATACTAACGAGAATGCTGTCGACCTTGCTACTGCGTACACAATGGTGCTTGGTGAGACACAAGACTTTATGACAGCGTTAGATTCGGACAGTGACTTTAATAAATACGTCAGTGACTTAGATGCAGCGAAAACCGCGATTAAAGGTCTTTACGTGCAATCTGGCGCGAGTGTGAATGTTACTCAGGGTCAAGTAAGACTGCCACACTACCTTGAAAAAGGCGCAAACTGGAACATGCAACCGATGGTGTCTGCTATGCCAAGCCTAGCGAAGCTAAACGCAGCACTTACCGATCCAGCAGAACAAGCGAACATGGTTCAGCAGCTTTCTTCTGGCGTTTTCGCAAGCTCTCCTGTAGACGTTAGCAAGCTGGCAACAGATCCAACTGAGCAGCTAAAACTGGTAGGCTCGAAACTGTACTTAAACGACGGTACACAGCTGGATAGTGAGCGAGTTATTACTCGTTACTCTCCTGTTCCTGAGGTTAAGTCTTTAGAAAATGTCGAGTTCTTACTGTTTACTCCTCAAAATGGTGTAGCAAAAGACGTGGTGATCTACCAACACGGTATCACCTCAGCGAAAGAAAACGCGTATGCATTTGCTTTTAATATGGTGCAGGCTGGCGTAGCTGTTATCGCTATCGATCTTCCAATCCACGGCACACGTAGCCTAGACGAACAACGATCGGCAAATGCGAACGTTCTTGCTTACTTGAACCTTTCTAACCTTGCTGTAGCGCGTGATAACCTTCGTCAAAGCGTGCTGGATGTACTGGGCTTACGTGCTAGTTTAGTAGTATCAGCGCAAGGCGGTCTATTGGCTGGAGGCCCTCTTCAAGGTTTTAACCCAATGACGGGCTCTCAAGTAAAAATGCTAGGTCACTCACTAGGCGGTATTGTTGGTACGTCTGCGGTTGCTGCTGCAAACAACACACTAGGCAGCCCTACTGCTGACGCACTGTATACATTTAGCGCGGCCTCTATTCAGAACTCTGGTGGTCAAATCGGTAATCTATTGTTGGGTTCTTCAGACTTTGGTCCACAAATCAAGCACAACCTTGCTTATGTAGCATCAACGGATTACAAGTCTTACGCTGACGCGCAATGTGCTCAGTTAGATGACAAAGCATGTTACGAGGTCTTTGAAGGTTTAGCGACGCCGGAACAGCTTGCAGCTCTGAGTGCTGGTTTCTCACAGTTCATCTACGCAGCGCAAACCACGCTTGATACTGTAGATCCATTTACTAATGCCGCAGACCTAGTTGCTTCAGGCACTCTAACTACACCATTCTTGATGACAGAAGTTGAAGGTGATAAGACGGTACCGAATAACGTTGCGAACGCTCCATTTGCAGGTACAGAGCCGTTAGCCAAGAAATTGGGCTTAACTGAGGTTAATAGCTTAAATACAGCGGTCTCTGCGACGTCAAGCTTTGTTCAATTCAACGCTATTGCTTCACACAGTACGTTTGCGTCGCCATCAGGCACACTTGCCGATGTCAATCATCATGCTGAAATGCAAAAAGAAAACGCGGACTTCTTGATGGACAACGCATTGAGTGATGTTTCGGATACAACAGTACTGAAATAATCGACCATTCATCCATCGAAAAAACCCAGCTTAGGCTGGGTTTTTTATTTTTCGCACTCAAAAGAGTGTTGAATAATTCACACAACAATTCATAACCCAAGGTAATTGACCACTTCTTTTATATTCCAAATATTATTTATTTAGCGATTGTTTTACATCTTTCACCTAATCAGGTTGGAATATTGTAAAATCTCGGCTTTAATTCGCTAACACCCTTTTATTTCTCAGGATAAAGTGGATAATACCGCCACAAAATAACATTACTAAGGTGAGTCCTTATGTCTATCGAAGCTACTCTGCTTGCACGCTGCGAGTCAAAATGTGAACTGTGTTCATCTGAATCTCCATTAACTGCTTATGCTGTACCACCACACGGTAACGTAACAGTTGATACCGCTATCATGGTATGTGACAAATGCCACAGCGAGATCGAAGAACCTAAAGACATTAACCATTGGCGTTGTCTGAACGAAAGCATGTGGAGCCAGGTTCCTGCAGTACAAGTAACTGCATGGCGCCAACTAACTCGCCTAAACTCTGAAAGCTGGGCTCAAGACGCTCTTGACATGATGTACATGGAAGAAGAGCAAAAGAACTGGGCAATGACAGGTATGTCTGCTGATGACAAAACTGTTGACTGCAACGGCACTGAACTTAAGAAAGGTGACGATGTAACAGTAATCAAAGATCTACCAGTTAAAGGTACAAACCAAGTAATTAAGCAAGGTACTGTGATTCGCGGTATCAGCCTTGGTGATGACCCTAAACTGATTTCAGGTAAGGCAAACGGTGGTCAGTCAATGTACGTGATCGCAGAGTACTGCCGTAAGAAGTAATTTTAGTTACTTTTGTATAAAACGGGGTTCCAGTTGGAACCCCGTTTTTGTTTGTGCTTCGGAAGGCCCCTAACCCATGCGTTTGAATCAGGTCCCTTTGAAACAGCAAATACAAAAATGCCAGCGGCTAAGCTGGCATTTTTTTCACAGTGTTCAGATTAACGGTACATACCGATATCTTTTTGAATGTGAGCTGACAAATCTTCTGCGTAGTAGCTGCGAGGAGCAGAGTTATCTACAAAAAGAATGTCGAGTAAGTGAGCAATCAATCCTTTGAAGTTAACCGCGTAGGTTTTCTTATCCATAGAGGTTGGTAAAGCTACATTTGTCATTTGCATTGCTTGTGCCATGATTGCCTCTCTTTAAAAGCAGTAATATGTTTTGTTGGTTGTATAGTAGTCACTTCCTCACTGTTTAAAAAATGACAAAATTTGACCAACCAAATTAGTTTTTCTAATAAAACAAATCATTCACATTGCTGCGAGCTAGAAATGCCCACTTTTCGCATAAAAATTCAACAACCGCCTACTTTTCTTGAATAACTTGGAGTTACAGGGATAACCCCAAGCTTTTAAGTAACAAATCTTTAACCAATCAATACTAAAAATATCTTTTCAAAAATCCGGTTATCAATATTTTTGATTAGTAATATTAACTCGAGAACGACTGTTTTCTTTGTTCTTATACACCGACGCAACTACCGCGGTAGTCATTACTAGAATCAAGAACGTCAACGACCAAATCGTTGGGATTTCGTATTCTGTTCCGACCAAAAGCATCTTCACACCGATAAACATCATGATCACAGAGAGCGCAGGTTTTAAGTAGACAAACTTGTCCAGCATCGCTTGCAGCACGAAGTACAGCGAGCGTAAGCCTAACAACGCGAATACGTTAGCCGCTAACACCAAGAATGGCTCGCGAGTGACCGCAAAAATAGCCGGAATTGAATCGAGTGCAAACATCACATCCATCACGGCGATCACGCCTACTACAATTAACATTGGCGTCGCAACCCACTTCCCTGCTTGCTTCAAGAACATATGATTACCTTGATACTCATCCGTCACTGGCAGCAATTTACGAATCACTTGCTCTGGGTATGGGTTCACTTCTTCCTCTTCACCTTTGTCGCGAGCAAGCTTAATGCCTGTCCAGATTAGGAACGCTGCAAATAGGTAGAGTACCCAATGGTATTGGGCGAGCAGCTGCGCGCCGACAGCAATCATAATTGCACGCAGAAGCAACGCGCCAATCACACCCCATAGTAACGCACGCGGACGAAGATGCTCTGGCACTTTGTATTGGGCAAATATGATGGCGAAGACAAATAAGTTATCAACGCTTAATGACTTTTCGAGCAAGTAACCAGTTAGGAATGAAACGGTCGCTTTCTCATTGCTGTAAGCACTATGAGGAGCGTAAACGTCCCAAAAGAAATAGATGGAACCTGCAAAAAGAAACGCGAGTAAGAACCAGAATATGCTCCAAACGATGGCTTTTTGCATCGTAATGGCACCGCCTCGGGTTTGATAGATATCAAGCGCAACCAAAACGAGTGTGAAAAGGCCGAATGCACCATACATTGTCAGTGATTCTTGAAATAGAACAGATTGGCTTAACTGGGTGGTATTTTCGATAAGAGACATGCTTCCTCCCACGCGGAAGGACAGCAGTGTTTGGTGACCTTCCGCAAACAATACAAACCAGCAGTCACATTACCCATGTGTCTGCTAATCAATGAATGCGTTGGTCTCGTTGAAGTGCCAAGATTGAATGTTCAATCAGACACCTTTACTTACCGGATAAGCTATCGCTTAACGAGATGACGATAAGTAAACTTGCGCTAACTACTCCCCAAACGCCGCCATCATACGCCTGATCATTCTGATTTCCAACAAAAATTCCCTATCAATAAAATCAATGCATTTAATCGCCAGCAGTCCATCAAATATATGAATATAAAGAAAAAGGAGCACTGACTAGCGCTCCCTCTTATTACTCTTTGTTCTTTATAGCCCATTTAGTGGCACAAAATACACAAGCATGGACCAAGCGGCTACCCACGCAATGACCACTGCAGCGTCTGCCCAGTCTTTTTTCCACATACTTTCCACCCTCTCACTCGCATGTAGTGTGGAAAGTACAGCAAAATCAATACCAAGAATGATTAACGATTTTGTTGAGAGTAAAGTTTGTGACTTTCGTTCAAACAGTTAGGCTCATCTGTAAGTAGTTCAATAAAACAATCCGCCATTGATAAGTTACTCACGCAACCCTCGCCTTTCATATCAAGCAGGGCTTCATAGCCTTCTTTGCCTTTCATCGTGTAAGCCGAAGAGGTGCCACGATACCAAGTGTCATCATCAACCTTTACCCAGCGGTATCCATCAAATATTTCTAATCGTTGGATCCTCTCACCTTTTGGCGCATCGGCTTGATAGTCAAAGTTCAGATTGTACGTATATGGGTAACTGCCTGACCCAGTACCTTCTACGCCGTTGTTTAGTGCGTTATTGATTGCACCTTCTAGAGCTCGACGAATAACCGCACCTTTCACATCGTAAAACCCGATCGGTACGGCAAAAGGCAATAATCGTCCGGCAACATCTGCCACTGTAATATCACCTGGATTGAGTGAAGTACGAACGCCACCTGCATTATGAATTGCAAATTGAACGTTGTGCCCGCGTTTATTTAAGCTATGAAGGAAAGAACGAGCGACCGCACCGGCAAGTTCACTTCCGCCCAACTCATCCGGTATACGGACATGACGCTTTTTGCTTTCCACATGAGCAATCACCTGCGATTGCAAGGCACGCACGCGAGGTATGTATTTATCTCTCAAAATAGCTTGAGTTTCTGGGTGTTTCTTACAGACCACAACATTTGGTTGGTCGTGAATAAAATCACAAGCGGTTTCAAATACGCCTTGGTCCAATTGTTGATTCAACGTTGAATCCCAGAAAATACGGCGCCCTAACAGCAATTCATTTTGACCATTCAACATGGTTGCTTGGCCATTCTCGTCAAACTCAAGCACACAATGGCCCATGGTCAGAGCATGAAAACCGGCTTGCACAACGTAGGTTCCATTTACTTTGATACCATAAGGATCATCTTCACCCAAGCCAATCGCAGTAAAGTCACCTTGCAAACGGTGGCTATGACCACCCACGATGATACCGATGCCTTCTACTTGCTCTGCAAGTTCTAAGTCGCCCTCGTAACCTAGGTGACTAAGCAAGATAATGTTTTTGATTCCATCATTGTTAATTTGTGCGACCGTCGCTTTCGCGGTTTCAATTGCAGTCATAAATGGCGTATCAGCGTCAGGGTTTGCTATATCGCTCATTTTATCGATGGACAAACCAAAAATAGCGACTTTTACACCGTTAAACTCTTTCACAAGGTATTGCGCACTGCGTGAATCCGGTTGATAGCTCAGTACGTTGTTACAGTCGCTTAGTCGATGCGCTTTGTTTTTTGACTCATTGGACAGATCCCAGTTGCCTGCGAGCAGCGGAAAATTTGTACGCTGACAAAATAGTGCAACTGGTTCATTCCCCATGTCGAGCTCGTGGTTTCCCAATGCCATGGCATCAATATTCAAGGCATTCAACAAATCGGCATTCGCTTTGCCTTTAAATAAGGAAAAATAGAGCGTGCCTTGGAAGCAGTCGCCAGCATGAAGGAACAACATTCCCTGCCCTTGACGCTGTGCATCATCACGTAGCTGTTCAACTCGAGTCGCGATTCGTGAGAATCCGCCCGCACTAACATAAGGTTCTAATATGAGGTCTTTGTTGATTTTGAGTTTTAGCTGTAATGACGTTGGCTCAAAGTAGGAATGAGTGTCATTGATGTGTGCCAGTTTGATTCTTACTGGCTTATGATTTTTATTCATTTTCATCTTCTCTCTTTTCATTCCTTATAATAATAAGAAGTGAATCATGACAGAATCATGAATTTTATGAAACTGTGAATTTTTGATTTCACGTTTACGTGATCACGATGCTGTCTGTCGTTCAATTGAAAGCAACTTACGCTTGTCGCGGTCTCTATTCAATAGGAGGCTCTCGTAATTTTGTGAACTGAGCTTAACTCAAAAATTTCGAATTCATATATGCTTAGGAGTAGCAAAATAACTCTCTATAATTCAAATAATTGCAAGGAGGATTGAGATGAGACTAGAACGCATCGAAATCTCCGGGTTTAGAGGCATCAAACGCCTTTCACTCTCTTTTGATGAACTCACTACCCTCATTGGTGAGAATACGTGGGGCAAATCTTCATTGCTCGACGCCCTATCTATCGCGTTACCAGCCAACGGAAGTCTATATGAGTTCGAACTGAAAGATTTCCACGTCGACTACTCCATTTCTCACCCTCAGTCTCAACACATCCAAATTATTGTCTGCTTCAAAGCACAAGATAAACATGAAGCAAACGCTGGTCGTTATCGCCGCATCAAACCCGCTTGGTGCACAACAGAAGATGGCGAACATGTCATTTATTATCGAATCAGTGCCTCTCGCGTTGATCATGACATCACAACCAAATACGCGTTTCTTGACCGTGATGGCAAACCGAAACAGATTCACCATTCAGAGAAATTAGCGGTTGAGTTGATGACGTTGCACCCTGTCATTCGACTAAGGGATTCTCGTCGCTTTCCTCGTCCGTCACACATTAATGGTGACAGCAAAAACGCGCGTATCGAAAAACGCATCAACAATACCTGTCGACGTTTATTGGCGATGCCGGGTCATGTAAACAAAGGGGAAATACGAAGCAGCCTCGATGCCATGAAAACGTTGGTCGAGCACTATTTTGCGTTTCGTAGCATCAGTAAAGGCAATCCTAGAAAACCGAGAGACGGATTATTCTACACTAGCCCATCTTCTGATAAAGGATTGAGCCAATACCTGAAAGAGACCAACGATAAGCAAAGTCGCTTGCTCTTAATGGGGTTGCTTAATGCATATCTCCAAGCCAAAGGACCGACGGATTTAAGACGTTGCGCGCGGCCTATTTTGATCATCGAAGATCCAGAAGGTCGTTTACACCCAACGCATTTAGCTCGAGCTTGGTCGTTGCTTCAACTTTTGCCAATGCAAAAAATCTTAACCACGAACAGTGGTAGTTTGCTTGGTTCCGTGCCGCTCTACTCCATCCGTAGGCTTATCCGTCTGTCCGATAAAACTATCGCGAAGAGTCTAAACACGTCTAAGTTTGGTGGTGACGAGCTAAGACGAATTGGTTTCCACATTCGTTTTCATCGCGCTGGCGCTTTGTTTGCGCGTTGCTGGCTATTAGTGGAAGGCGAAACTGAGGTTTGGTTGTTTAATGAATTGGCAAGACAATGTGGATACGATCTCGCCGCTGAAGGGGTTCAGATTGTCGAATTTGCACAATCTGGCTTACGTTCATTAATAAAAGTAGCCAAAGAGTTCGGTATCGATTGGCATGTGGTTACCGATGGTGACCCGGCGGGTAAAAAATACGCCCACACAGTGAGAGCGCAGCTTGGGCATGATCAAGAGCGCCATAGGCTCACTGAACTGCCCGATCGGGACATCGAGCATTTTCTTTATAATCATGGTTTCGAGCTTTTCTTTAAGAACATGATCAAAGTCCCTCATGACCATCCAATTCCGGCGAAGAAAGTGGTTAACCGCGTTTTGAAAAAACATGCGAAGCCCGATTTGGCTCTAGCCATTGTGTCTCACTGCGAAGAGAAAGGCATGGAATGTATCCCTGTGTTGTTGCGTTGGACTTTAAAACGCATCGTTACTATGGCAAGCGGGAATACTTAAGCCTTATATATCTATTTACTCGTTTTCCATTTAAATAGTCTTTGGGGATAGCACTGCGCTATCCCCTTAAAATTTAGGCAAAAAAAAGCACACTAAATTAGTGTGCTTGTATCAAATATCATTAATTTTGATTAACTGTATTGAGAGGGATAAAGCTCAATACACAGTGGATACAAATTAGATCGGGGGTTCACTACTGTGCTTGCTCAGCGAGCGAAGAAGAAGTAGCGGTTGATTTCGCATGTAACCAAAGTCCTGTTGCTTTCATCAAGTAACCAAATACGCCACCTAATACAAGCGATGGAACAACAAGTTGCCAATTGCCATCTGCTGCGAATGTCGCGCAAGAACCAATGAAAGTACCAGGAATGTACGCTAGCCAAGCCTGTTTCGCTTGAATACACATGAAAAACGCTACAACAGCTGTGATCACATAACCCAAGATCTCTAAACCTGCGTAAGTGGAACCATAAATAATTACCATTGCCCAGAATACACCGGTCAAGTTAGTAATTAAGCTTGTCGCTAAACCTTTTAATCCACTCGTTGGAGCAGCGAAGTAGCTTGTACAGCCTAAAAAGCCTGCCCAAGATAAAAGGCCAAGAGAAATGGCAATCCAACCCCAAACGCCGGACAGAATCCCAGTAGTAATAGAGATAGCTAAAAGTGTTGTCATGGTATTCGTACCTGCTTGGCAACTATCGCACCCTTTTGGTTTGATAACTGCCTTCATACATTGAAATCAAGAACCAATACTAGGCACATCGCGCCAGTTTATCGGTGATAATGATCACAACAATATCACCTTTTGTTTCATGTTTTACACAAATTATTTGACGCAACCGATAAATCAACAGATTTAGAAAATAACAAAAACAGAGATGGACGAATAAAAGAAATAAAAAAGGCTCTGCAATGCAGAGCCCATTAAAATTGATAGTACCTATAAGACGGATGGTTTGCCCTTCATCATGCGCAAACCTTCACGCTTTATGCAATCGACCAACGGGTTTTCGGCCATATCCGCACGCCAAATAAAGGACAATGTGCGCTCCATTTTCAGATCTGGTACGTTTAGCGCGACTAAACGTCCAGCCTCAATGTAACGTTCAACATCCAAATATGGCAAACAAGTTAAGTATTGTCCGTTAGCCACCAAGCTGCGCAACACAGGAACGTGTTCGTACTCACGCCATACATCTAAATCTTCAATCAAATGATGAATGGAGCTATCAAAGGTTTTACGAGTACCTGAGCCATGCTCACGCAACACCCATTTCGCCTGCTCTAATTGAGCTAAACTGACCGAAGGGTTACGAGCAAAAGGATGATGAGAAGCTGCGACTACAGTAAGGTGGTCACGACACCAGATTTCTTGGTGTAAACGGTTATCGTCACAACGTCCTTCAATAATGCCTAAATCGTATTTGTAATCTAACACGCCATCGATAACCCCTTTCGTACTTTGTACGCCTAGCGAGATTCGCATCTCAGGAAAATCGTTATCAATGATACTGATAAGGTCTGGCACCAAGTGTTCTGCTGGTGTTTGGCTCGCACCAAGACGGATCTCTCCGCTTAACAAATGTTGCTCATAGAATCCCATTTCTATCTGCAAGGCATCTTGCAATAAACGCTTTGCTTTTGGCCTTAACCACATCCCCCAATGTGTTAGGGCCATTTGCTTTCCTTGCCTTTCAAATAAAGGCCTGCCAAGCATTTTTTCTAACTGCGCGAGCGACATACTTGTCGCCGATTGTGTCAGAGCCAGTTTGTCTGCGGCCTGGCTTACACTGCCGGTATCTGCAACTGCGTCGAAAACCGCTAATTGCTTAAGAGAGTAGCGCAAAGTGTCCTCCATCATGGGCGAGTATTCCCATACTCTCACAACCTCAAAAACATGCCCCAATAAGCAATAGGGTTCATTTTACTCCGCGCTAAAAACTTATCAAATAATTTGATGAGATTTCTAAATATTATCAATTTTACCTGTACCACTGCCCGCCCTATTCTGGATATGCGGTTCGGGAACACCGCAAAACAAAAACAACAATTCATTTTTGAGCTAATAAATCAAGGAGCTTTTTATGGAACCACAAACTAAGGAGTCATTATGGCGGTGACCAGTTCTCAAACTCACCAGGACTTTTCTCCTAAAGAGATGATGGCTGAGGCGGAGAAATTCGCATTAAGTAAAGCAAACAAAACCAGCAGCATGACACTTGGCCTAGCAATAATGGCTGGTGCGTTTATCGGTTTGGCATTTTTGTTTTACATCACAGTGACAACTGGCAGTGCGAATACAGGTTGGGGTTTAAGCCGCTTAGCCGGTGGTATCGCCTTCAGTATGGGGTTAATCCTTATCGTTATTTGCGGTGGTGAGCTGTTTACCAGTTCGGTGCTTTCCAGCATCTCATGGGCAAACAAACAAATCTCTTTCGGCAAAATGTTGTCGATTTGGGGCAAGGTTTACGTGGGTAACTTCATCGGCGCAATGTTTTTGCTTGCTCTTGTGACTGCGGCAGGTTTGTACCAAATGGATGCAGGCCAATGGGGTTTGAATGCTCTTAATATCGCACAACACAAACTGCACCATACATTGCTTCAAGCCTTTGCTTTGGGCGTTCTATGTAACCTACTGGTTTGTCTTGCAATTTGGTTGACGTTTAGTTCTGCAAACGCAATGACGAAAGCGCTTATGACCATTCTTCCAGTTGCGATGTTCGTCAGCAGTGGCTTTGAGCACTGTGTGGCAAACATGTTTATGGTCCCACTAGGCATCGTTATTGCCAATTTTGCCCCTGAATCATTTTGGGCATCTGTTGGTGTACCGGCTTCCCAATATGCGGATTTAAATGTCGCACACTTTATTAGTGCGAACTTAATTCCAGTGACGTTTGGCAACATCGTCGGTGGCGCAGTACTCGTTGGTTTGGCTAACTGGTGTATCTACCGCCGCCCAGAGTTAAAAGCAGCCAATGTTTCATCTATCACAAATACAACTCAGTTATCGTCAGTTAAGGAAATCACAATGAAAAACGCATCTTTCGTAAAGGACATCATGAATCCAAAACCGGTTACACTCAGCGTGGAAATGCCTGTAGCCGCAGCTCTTGATACTCTATTAGACAACAATCTAACAAGCGCACCAGTGGTGGATCTCCACAATCGTTTAGTTGGTTTCTTCTCTGCACACGACGTGATGGTTGAACTGTGGTGTCAAGATTACATCCCAGTGAAAGATCAAAAAGTGGTTGATTTGATGAGCCGTGATGTCGTTGCAATTGATGCTAGCGATCGTTTGGTGGATGTGGTCGAGTTCCTATGCATCGACAAAGAGCAACTATACCCAACAAGCAGCATGGGGATTGCAACTCGTCTAACTTCTCTATCTTTAGAAGAACGAGCGAAAAGCATGAAGGTTAGCAAACCGCAAGTATTGCCGGTTCTTGAAAATGGTCAAATGGTTGGTGTTGTTACTCGCCAAGAAGTCCTTAAAGCCCTACGTCCAGTATTCGGTGAGCGACTAAACCTTGTTGAAGATAAAGCACTAGAAACTGCTTAAACAATAAAGAACGAACAATAACAAAACGCTAGTTGTTAGAAACTAACAGCGTTACATGGCACCAATAAAAAAGCGCTCTTGAAACCAAGAGCGCTTTCATTTATTCAAAGCTTAATTACTTCTTCACGCCTTCGATATGCAGTTCCATATCAACGTAGCTTGATGAACCCATTACTGGGATATCGAAATCAGCAAGCTCTAGACGAGTTGTGCCAACAAAACCAGCACGCTCACCACCCCATGGGTCGTTACCTGCGCCAACAAACTCTGCTTCGATAGTAATAGGCTTAGTCACACCGTGTAGCGTTAGATCACCCGTTACGTCTAGCTTACCATTACCTTTATCAACCACTTTCGTGCTCTTAAAAGTCGCTTCGCTGTATTTGCCAGCATCAATAAAATCGCCGCTGCGGATGTGTTTATCACGCTCAGCGTGGTTTGAGTCTAAGCTTGTGGTGTCTACTACTACGTTTACTTTTGAGTCAGCAATGTTTTTTTCATCAAAAGAAAAGTCACCAGAAAAAGTATTAAAACGACCTTTGATGAAGCTGTAACCTAAGTGGCTAACTTTGAAGTTGATAGACGCGTGAGCACCTTTCGTATCGATAACGTAGTCTGCAGCCTGAGCACCTAAAGGTAGTGCCATAGCGATTGCTAGTCCTGTAGCGAAGAGTGACTTTTTCATTTTGAAGCTCCTAACATTTTTCTTAATGTGTTGTCTTTATCGATAAAGTGATGTTTGAGCGCAGCGACAGCGTGTAAACCTGCAATTAGGATCACAGCCCAAGCTGCATAGAAGTGAACTTCACCTGCGATATCTGATTGACCAGAAAATAATTCTCCTGCGCCGGGTACAGTAAACCAATTGAATACTTCAATACCGCGACCATCAGATGTAGAGATGAGGTAACCTGAAACAAAGATTGTGAGAAGTAATAAATACATCACACCGTGTGCCGCTTTAGCTGCGACGACTTCAAATCGACTGCCTTCTACTTTTGGTGACGCCGTAACATGCTTCCACACGATGCGACCCACAGTAAGAATGGCCAGAAGAATACCGACAGAGCGATGATAATGTGGCGCAGTTCGATACCATTCGCTGTAATAGCTAAGATCGACCATCCACAAACCCACAGCAAACAGACCAATAATGCAAAGCGCAGAAAGCCAGTGCATTACTCGAGCAGGCAGGTTATAGCTTTTTACCAGTGTTTCCATCTCACGTTCCTAGATATATTCCTAAGTTAATGTTGAGCAAGAAACACAACATTAACCTATTTACCTTATATGAAACAGATTATTTACCATCCTTTACATCCAGCCAATCGCACAGTATCTATCAACTTGTTCGAAAATTTTGAAGGAACTTTGGCGTATTGAATGCGCAAAAGCTTAAATTGATACTTCTTGCTCTATCTCGTAAAGCTCATCAGACATTTCAAGCATTCGACGTTCTATCACGGCTTTCGCATCTTCAACGCCTTTGTTGTAATAGACTGCGCCTAGTTTATCGGTAATAAAATCTATCAGAAATTCGCTGTCAAACTGGCCAATCTCAATGCTGAGTTCATCCTGCATATAATCTTGAATTGCCGACGCTAATGTTTCTTTTTGGGCTCTTTCTAACTTAATCATGCGTGTTCCTTTTAGTGCGGCTTAATGGGGATTTCGCTAACCGTTACGAAATAGTCGAGTTTCGTCTCGATTGTGTAGCCTTTAATCACCCCAAATTCGTATTGCTTCTAATTTTGGTGTTTAGATCAAGAAGTTGCCGATCTAAATTAGTCTATTCTGAAAAGACTATGCTAACCTTTTGCGGTTCGTTTTGTTAACCATTAAGGGATATTCTTTGCTACTCGACCTAGTGATCCAAAGTGTCAATGATTTTCAGGACGATTGTCTTAAACTGTGTGAGAAGCATTATCCTGCCGTACATAACCAAGGTATGAGTGAACACCATCTTGGTCTTGCATTTTCTCGCCGAATGGAACACACCTTCCGTCATTTTGGTTACAACAGCATCGTAAGACCGATTGAAGTACTCGACGCTCCAGACCTACCTCACCACTATCGCATTTCTTCTGAGATTGGAACGGTTTGGGTGTTAAGCCATCACATGGTCAGTGCCGGTAAATCGTGTCGCGAAAACTTGTTGTCTTCAATTACCGAATGGCAAAGCGAATATGGCTACGCTCTCCAACCTAACGACCTACTCTTTCTTGTTTGCGATCATTGGATCAGTCGCAGTAAAACCAGCCGAGAACTGCTCCATTGGTGGATGGGCGAATTACCGGATCAAATCAACGAATATACTGAGCAAGGCATCACTCTTTACACCAGTGAATCTCAGCTCACTCAATCCCTTGATACTCGCTTTGGTATCAGTCCTTGTTACATCAAATTTGGCCACCCTTTGCGTCGTTCTAACAAACAGCAACTGGTTCGAAAGTACTTGCAGTTGTACGCCGTATTACAGTGGTAGTATCAAATTGCAACAGGTAGATTATCAGTCTATTCATACATTTGTTTGATACGGCTCGATAAATCTAATCATCTCGTATTAACCCTCTTGCCTCATATGGCCTAGCCCAATTAGATTCTGACTACTGAAATCAAAGTTGGTGTCCATGTAACACCAATCAAAAACCATTGATCTAGGTTGTCGTAATAATGATGAGCATCTCGCAGCTTCTTGGCTGCATTTCTAAACAAGTAGATGGGCAGTACATCGCGCAATATGAGGAGTTGACACTTCGCAGTGTCTTCCAACCCATTTATAAAAAGGATCTTTCCATCATCGGCTTGGAAGCCTTAGTGCGAATCAGCACTGCTGATGGTTCTATGATACGTCCGGATCTCTTTTTCCAATCTCCTTCCATCTCTGAACATGTTCAACTTAATGTCGAGCGACTTAGTCGCCTTATTCACATCAAAAACTTTGGGCAATCTCGTTACCGCAACAAAAAGCTCTTTCTTAATGTGCTTCCCAGAGCTGCAGAAATGCTGGCGAAGGACCTTTCATACAGCCATCTACTGAAGCAAGTTATTTGTGAGGCGGATTTGCGTCGAGAACAAATCGTGATGGAGTTAGTTGAATTAAGCGCAGGCGATGAGTCCTTTCTGTACAAAGCGACGAAAGAACTGAGTGACGGAGGCTTTAAACTTGCTATTGACGACTACGGCATTAATGCCTCAACCATCGAGCGAGTGAAATGCGTTCGACCAGACATCATCAAGATGGATCGTTCATTGCTGTTGAAATACGAAGACGGGGATTTTTCTGCGTTAATAGAAGCGTTAGCGCTCGCGAAAGAACTGAGTTCAAAAACCGTTATCGAGGGAATTGAAACCGAGCATCAACTTAACTTAATGAAAAAACTCGGTTTCGATATGTACCAAGGCTACTTGCTTGCGATGCCTCAAACCCTAGAAATGTACGAGGAAGCCAAAACGGCCTAAGATCGTCTTGTTAAGCACCGCCGCCTTTGAATACCTGGATTACTTGCGGTGCTTGCCACGATTTTTATGAATCGCGAGTTTTGCTTTTAGTTTGCGCTTTTCTGATGAACGACTCTTACGACGACCGCCACCATCACGCTCAGGTTCTACCTCTTCGATTAGACTTGGTTCGAATCCTTCTAGCCATTCTTGAGGCAAACGCTGGTCTAACAACGTTTCGATCGCACGAAGCAGGTATTCTTCATCTTGGCTCATTAACGAAACTGCCAAACCGGATTTACCCGCGCGGCCAGTACGACCAATACGATGTACGTAGTCTTCGGCTTTAAATGGCATATCAAAGTTCACCACTTGTTCAAGCTCTTGAATATCTAGACCGCGAGCCGCCACGTCTGTCGCAATCAGGGCTCGAACTTTACCTTGCTTGAATTCATCAAGTGCACGCTGGCGAGCACCTTGCGATTTATCACCATTAATCGAAACCGCTTTGACACCATCCAGTTTGAGCTCCTTTGCAAGCTCATCGCTGCCTTGTTTGGTTTTAGTGAAAACAAGTACTTGTTGCCAGTTTCGTGAACCAATTAAATACGCTAACAATTCACGCTTACGCTTTTTATCAACTGGATACACCATCTGCTTAACCGTTTCTGCCGTTGTATTCGCTGGAGACACTTCCACCTCAACAGGAGAATCCATCAGTTTGTAAGCGATGGTTTTAATGCGTTTTTCAAACGTCGCCGAAAACAGCATGATTTGTTTGTCATTCGGTAGTCGACGAAGAATGCGTTGCAGATCAGGCCAAAAACCCATGTCCAACATTCGGTCAGCTTCATCAAGCACCAACACGCCAGTTTTAGAAATGTTTACGTTGCCGTTAAACAAGTGGTCTAACAATCGGCCCGGCGTAGCAATAAGAATATCCGCGCCCTCTTCCAACTTGTTCTTTTGCACGCCAATACTTGTACCGCCGTACACACAAACAATACGTAGATCCGTGTGTTCCGCGTATTGCGTTAAATTGTCAAACACTTGCTGCGCCAATTCACGAGTTGGAACTAGGATGAGAGCGTGAGGTGTGCCATTACGTTTCTTTTGCTGTACCGCCTGAATAATCGGCAAACCAAATGCCGCCGTTTTACCGGTACCCGTTTGCGCAGCCGCAAGAAGATCTTTGCCTTCCAGTACGTGTGGAATCGATTTTTCTTGGACTGGCGTTGGCGTCACAATATTCATATTGTTCAACGTTTCGACTAACTGTTGTTCAATGCCAAGATCAGCAAAATTAACGGACATGATAAACCTCATAATTTTTGGAGCGCAGAGTTTACCAGAGCCGCCATAGCCATACTACCTCTACGCCAAAGGATTGAGTTATGAACTGCTTAGTTGTTGGTGAAATTCAAGTGATTGGCGCAGAACGTCTTGATAAAGCTCTGAGAAATTCGCCTCTAACGCTGCGTATTCACCATCTAACACTTCAAACGTTGTCGTCAAGTCTGCCATTCTCGGGCTTCGCTGAGACATCCGATGCAGTGCAAACTCAATGTTGGCGAGATCTTGATAAGATTGCAGCCAGCCGCCTCGCCACATGCGTTGATGCAATAACATAAAACGCGCAGGAAGCGGTTCGTGAACATCTTTGTCTACTTTTTGAAATGCGAACTCGACAAAGTCGTCTAACGACTCTTGATGAAAATCATTCCAATGCTTTGCTAAACAATGGTCCCAAAACATGTCTAGCGCAATTGGCGCGAAGCGTCTCGCTACGCCTTTAAAATGTGGCTTACATTCTTCGACAATAGGGTGATGATCGGTAATTCGGTCAACGAAGCGGTGGAGTTTGATGCCATTAGTAATGTCAGAATCGTATAGCTTGCTTGGATCTCCTTTGACGAAGTCTCCAAGCAAGTTTCCCATAAAATGGCTATTACAGTGATCTGCAATATGCAGGTGGGCTAAAAAGTTCATTTACCGTCTTTCGCCCTTCTTGGCTCGGTGTTTCATGAACTTAGTATAACGTCTAAAAGAACGTGAAGAGAGTACTAAACGGTACTATTCGTTTTCGTTGTCAGAGCCAACGTATTCCGACAAAATAATGCCAATTTCAAGCGCATCTAGCAGCTCTAGGCTTTCGTCGTTTTGGTATTGGTCGCTCATTGTGACCTCCTTTATGAAACTATGAAACATTGCGGTTTCAACTTGCTGCCACCATTCCTATTTCATTCGGTGACAGCAACTCCTTTTTATAGACTTTATATGACACATTCATGACAGCGAAAAGTAAAGATTTAAAAACCTATGAGCATAATCATAAGTAAACGATTGCAGCGTCGTTACTCTTCTCTGCCATCTTCACTTAGATAGCTGGAATTACATCGATATTTCTATCATTAAAAGACATAACATACTGTTATAGGCGACCCTAGATCTCATTTTGTAAAATAAACTCACCCTTCGTTACATATTTTGCTGATTCGCATCGCATATTTTGTTTCGATATATCCATAGATTTGTTCAATATCTTTTATCTCTAATGGAGTAATCAATGAGAGAAGTTGAGTTTAGAACGATAGACCGACTATTTATTAAGATGTCTATCAACGACAAAATGTGGGTTATTTTCCTCCTATTTCTGATGGCACTCACTTCGGTAGCAGGAAGCCGATACCTAAATGATTTACATCAGTTCGAGCGACAATCTATCGCCAACGTGCAAGCAAAACTAGATGGCATCATTGAAGCTAATCCCACAGATATCTATCAAATTACAGGTATCTCAAAAGCTAACCATCAACAAAAGAGCTTGTTTGCAGATGGTGTTACCACGGTTTATGGCACAACCTCTGCGGGTGAGCTTGTTCGATTGACCGAGCACGCAGGCAATCAATACAACGCCCTTACCTCTTTCCTTCTTAGTTTTCTATGGGTTTTGCCGTTTGCAGTATTTTGCTATTGGGTAGCGACATTCATCGGAGGCGCTTTGTGGGTGCTATACACCACAACAGAGAAAATTGGTGACGGTGACTTAACTTCTCGATTGGGCTTTCACCCTGGCCGTGACGAGTTTGGCACCATTGGCTGCGCACTAGATAAGTCGATGGATACATTAAGCGAACTGGTCAATAGCGTAAAAGAAAACGCCAATACGCTAAGTGAAACGTCATCTGCATTTGAACAAGACATGAAACTGAGCGAAACACAGATTACGCACCAGTACCAAACACTTGATTCTGTCGCAACCGCAATGGAAGAAATGACGGCGTCTGCCAAAGAGGTTTCGAGCATCTCTCAACAAGCGACCATGCAATCGGATCAAGATGCACAAAAAATAGAAACGAGCCGTAGCCGAGTACAGCACGTTATTGCTGAGATCGAAACCTTGTCGAGCTACATCGAGCAAGCTTCTTCATCAGTCACCAACTTAAATGAAAACACTACGCAGATTAATGATGTCATCACGACCATTAATGCAATTTCTGAGCAGACCAACCTGTTAGCTCTCAATGCCGCTATCGAAGCGGCTCGCGCAGGCGAACAAGGCCGCGGTTTTGCCGTTGTAGCCGATGAAGTCCGAACGCTGGCAAGTCGTACACAACAAGCCACGGTAGAGATCCAAGCCATGATTGAGAAGCTGCAATCGGAAAGCCAAAACATCGCTTCGATTACTGGCAGAACGGTCAAGCAAGCCCAAACAAGCAGCCAGTTGATCGATGAAATTGGTCAAGATGTCACAGCGATTGCGGACTCTGCTCGTTCATTGATGGACATGAGCATTCAAATCTCCACTTCCGCGGAGGAACAAAGTGCGGTTG
Organism: Vibrio sp. Y20_XG_PY13; assembly: GCF_024181925.1. NCBI lineage: Bacteria > Pseudomonadati > Pseudomonadota > Gammaproteobacteria > Vibrionales > Vibrionaceae > Vibrio > Vibrio sp. Y20_XG_PY13. Next base: position 443,209 of record NZ_JAMZAL010000001.1, read on the forward strand.
CGAATGATATCGCCTCTGAGCTTGCTGATATCCGTACTCAGTCCAGCACAATTCGAGAGGTGGCGGAGCAGTCTACTGTTGGTGTCGCGAACTTAACCAAAGCGTCGGTTTCACTCGGTGAAGTATTAGAGCGTTACCGCACTGCTTGATAACAAGGTAATAACAAATAAAGGCTCCTAATTGGGAGCCTTTATTTTCTACATTTGTATTCACTTATTTGTTTCGAGAATATAACTCGCATTCACTTTCTCTACGTACTTGTCTCGTACTCATTCTTTGGTGTAATAAAACCGAACTTATTGAATAATTTGAAGTCTATTTGAGGAGTGAAAGGAAAATAGCATTGATCAAATACCGATTGGGAAACGGTTTATTTTGAAGTGAATCTCAAGTTCTCCTTGTACCTGATGAAATAATGTTCAAGCGGACGGCGTTCCGCTATGCTTAACCTGCCAATTCCAATTTGCTGCTGGAAAACAATATGAATAATTACAACGATACAAAAGACAACGAAAACCTAAACTGCCCTATTTGCCAATGTGATGAATACTTAATCTCATCAAACGGTGAAAAATTCACGTGTGCTGCTTGTGGATTCCACACGAAAAATTTCTCATCCATTCAATGCCTTTACCAAGCGCCATATTTACAGTCGAAAATTAAACAAATTCATAACCTAAGTCATTCTCGTCATTAAACGGTTAAACAGAGCAGCCCATGAGCTGCTCTTTTAATTCATCCAAATGTTGAATGCGAATAACTCGGTCATCGTCGACTCGGTTAATGGCCTCACCATTAAATAGCTGAACCGTCTTAATTCCGGCATTCAACCCTGCTTCTACACCTTTGGGTGTATCATCGATATACAAACAATCACTAGGCAAAAAGCCCATGCTCATCGCGCTGTACATGATCAAATCAGGTTCAGGTTTCCAACTGTTTGCTTCAAACGCAGAGAATACTTTTCCTTTGAATGCATCAAGCAGGCCGGTTAACTCAAGTGCGTATTCAATTTTATCTTTGGGACCATTTGACGCGACGCAGTATTCAATATTGTGAGAGTCGAGGAATTGGATCAGCCTTTTAGCGCCATCCATTGGTTGTAAATGACGAACAAACAATTTTTGAACTTCTGTTCGGTATTGGGGTTCAAGAACATCAATTGGAACATTAATGTTCATCAACTCTTTCGTATCAAGAAGAATATCGGCCAGTTTTCCACCTTTAAAGTGAGAAACACATTCTTCCATCGTTAACTCTGCACCGTGTAGATTAAATACATTCACTAGTGCTTGGCAGCATAAACGCTCACTGTCGACCAACGTGCCATCACAATCAAAAATCACGCATTTAATATTGGTAATTGCCATAGCCTTCCCCTAGACGCATTTGTCGATGTCGCTGATCAAACTTATTTTTTAATACAAATGTATGGCTTAATCATATTTGAGTTTAGATTTGTTTAAACGACAGACTTGGCATTTCGTAGAAATGGGGAAAAGCAATTCCTGTTTTTCTAAGCAAGATCACCGAATGTAATCTTGCTCAGTTTGTTATGCATCAGGATACATGTATCGAACTTCGATGAAGTCATCTAAATTATCTAGCAACAGTTGGCATAATATTGGGTCAAAGTGTTTGCCTTGTTCCAACTTAAACCAATCGACGACTTCATTAATTGTCCAAGCCCGTTTGTAGCAACGCTCTGTTAATAATGCGTCAAATACATCAGCAATTGCGACAATGCGTGCGAAGAGATGAATGTCCTCACCTTTTAGATTATTTGGATAACCCGTACCGTCCCATTTTTCATGGTGTTCGTGGGCAACCACCGCTGCTAATTTGGTGATGTCGCCCTCTTTCATGTTCAGCAACTCATAACCTTTAATGGTATGTTGCTTCATGATTTCACGCTCTGAACTTGTCAATGCGCCAGGCTTATCGAGAATCGATTCTGGCACGGAGATTTTACCGACATCGTGCATAGGGCTAATGATTTCAATCATTTCCACTTCACGATGCGTTAATCCGCAAAGTTGAGCCAAACGACGAGACAGTTTAGCGACACGTTTTACATGTTGGCCAGTTTCTCCAGAGCGACTTTCAATCGCCTCACCCAATACGTGAATCATCTCTTTTTGGACGTTTAGTGTTCGTTTTTGAAGCAACACAATTTTTCTATTTTTCTTATCAATCTCTTTGCGTTGGCGAATAGTCATAAACTGAATCACAACAACAAGAGAAAGCAGCACAATAATGCCGCACGTGAACAACAGTGTTTTGAGGTTTACTTTAAACAGTGGTGGTGGCGCATTAAGAATTTCAGCGTTTTTAGGGATGTCATAATGGCTGATTTCATATTTTGTAAGCGCCTTATAGTCCAGGACCGCTTCAGTGATAGCCAGCGCATGCGCCGCTGACGTCAGAGACATCCCCATCTTACTCGCCATTATCTCCGCAGCTTCATAACCAAATTGCTCAGAGCGGTTCACAAAGCCACCCAGTATTCCCGGCTCGCCTAAATAGAGTTCCCACATCACAAACACGGGGGCACGGCTTTTTGCACCAATAGCTCGAGCCACTTCTCTGTAGGTGTGATATTTCCCTGAATCCCCTTCCGTATTGTAGTGAGTCAACAAAACCGCATCATTAGCACTGACTGTAGAAAGCTGATTTGCCGCCTCTTGTAGGCTCGCGTCTCTGATTTCAATCAAATTGATACGTGGAAACTTGTTCATCTCTGCTTTTACGCGTTGATATATCAGTTCTGAGGTCACACTGCGATCGGCAAGGTAATACAAATTTTTGATACGGGGACGCAAACGATTGATCAACGCGATGTTTTCGACCACGCGATCTTCTTCGTAAATCACACTGCCATTTGTACTTACTGTATCGAGAGAAGAGTCTTTATCATTAATCCCAATCGCGACCATAGGAACATTGCGCTTGGGGTTCTGAAAATAATTTCTGACGAAACGCATGGCTGCGTCGTCAGAGATAATCACACCATCAAATTCATAAGCTCGATATTTAAACCGAAGATAACTCGCCATTTGTTGCAAATAGCCTTCGGAATGAACACGCTTCGCGTCCAAATATTCAATGGATAGTTTGACTTCGCCGTCAGTTTGCTTGAATCCCTTTTCGATTCCCGCCTGAATGTCATTAGTCCATTGATAAGACGGATCATAGGAGTGAAGCACGAGAACTCGTTTGAGCTCCCAATTTGTTTCCTCTGCTTGTACGGCAACCGTTCCTATGCACAACACAAGAGTGAGAAAACGCGCTAAACGCTTAACCATTTTTTACCCAGCCGAACCAATGCAATGCTGCATATAGTAGCGCTTCATTTTTAAATGAAGCCGATATTGATCAACTTTCTATTATAATTGTGTCACATAATTTGTGATCACTATTAAGTCTTTTCGCAATATCCGCTGAAAACTGTTGTTTATCTAAAGATTGAGAAACGGCCACGTCAGAAATCAGCGTGTTACCTTCATAGCTACTCGCAATGGCTGCACCCACCGGGTTGCCATCTTTAAAACCAACGTACAACTCAAAATCCGGCGTTAAGATAATTTGGGTAAGGTATTCAACTATCATCTCTTGGTCATACTGTTCTTCCCAACGTTGAGACTGAAGAATCGAAAACATAATAGTCAGTCGATGAAAATCCACGAGGAAAATGTCATCAGCCTGCAAATTCGCTTCACCTTCCAACAAAGAGTCTTTAGCGACGATTTGGTATTCTTGAGCATTTGTTGCTTGGAAATAGGTTTCGCGACCTTTCAAGCTTTCAGGAGTGGGAAATTCAACTTCGACGAGATCGTGCAGCCACGCATTTTTGCGTTCGATGCTGGCTAACTGCTGTTCATTCATTTGAGTACCTTAAATATCTCAGGCTACAGAGTAGTAGCGAGTCAAAAACGAGGGCTGTATATGAGCCATCACGCCAATATTCCGAAAACCTAACAGGGTTTTCTATATCGCATTGACTCAACTCTTAAACATGAACTCGCTTTGAAGCGGTACATTAGCATGAAGCCCTTAACAAACCTAGCTAAAGTCCTGAGGTTGCGCCAAATTTTGTTTTAGATGCCAACGTCTGATAGATTGAATCTATATATTTTTCTAATTAAGGACGGAATAATGAAAAAACGTTTGCTTGCTTTAGGTTTGGTTACCATTCTTGCTGGCTGTGGCAACGATGAGGTTGGTGATGTCTCTTTGGGTATGTTTACTATGAAAGACATAAAACTGAATACGCTCGTAGACCCTGAAGTTCCGGGCGTTACTTGTCATGTAGCGAGCATCGAAGCGGACTTCAGTTTAGCGGACCCAAGCGACAGTTCAATTTCTTGCCGTCAAACTGGTGAAATTACACCTGAGATGATTACTAAAATTGATAAGAGCAAATCAGGTGAAGTGGTATTTAAAAAGTCTAAGAGCGTTTTCTTCAAATCGATGAAGATTCGCCGTATTTATGATCCAGAAAATCAAACCTTGATGTACCTTTCTTACTCAACTAAAGAGACATCAGGCAGCTTCAAACACAGTCTATCAACTGTACCTCTTTGGGGTACGAAAGCTTACATCCAACCGACTGAAGCTAAGATAAATTAAGCTCACTTCGCTTACGAATTCGTCAGCCCGCTGCATTTTTCAGCGGGCAAATTTCTTTGCAATAAAACACCACGATTTTCATTTTTTTGTGATACAATCCCGCCTCTTTTTTTTCTCACTCAAGAACAAGCATGAAGTTTCCTGGTCAGCGTAAATCTAAACACTACTTCCCAACTCACGCTCGAGATCCATTAGTCAACCAAATTCGACAAGCGCCTAAGCTATACCGCCCAACCATTGTCGGTGTTGGTCAAACCATCGTAGATATCGAAGCTCGTGTGGATGATGCGTTTCTAGAAAAATACAACCTAAGTAAAGGACATTCTCTTGTTCTTGAAGAGAGCAAAGCAGATGCATTGTATGAAGAGTTAGTAGAGCAAGGTCTGATCACACACCAGTACCCTGGCGATACTATTGGTAACACGCTGCACAATTATTCTGTTCTAGCAGACAGCAAATCTGTATTGCTTGGCGTAATGTCAAAGAACATTCAAGTGGGTTCTTTCGCCTACCGCTACCTTTGCCGTACGTCTTCACGCATGAACCTAAACCACCTACAAACGGTAGATGGTCCGATTGGTCGTTGCTACACCCTTATATCTCAAGATGGTGAACGTACATTCGCGATTAACGAAGGTCACATGAACCAACTTCTTCCAGAAAGCATTCCTGAAGAAGTATTTGAGAAAGCTTCTGCGCTTGTTGTTTCTTCGTACCTAATGCGCGGTAAAGAAGAAGACCCAATGCCTAAAGCAGTACAACGTGCGATTGATTTTGCCAAGAAGCACGATGTACCTGTTGTTCTTACTCTGGGCACAAAGTACGTGATTGAAGGCAACGCGGAATGGTGGCAAGAGTACATTCGTGAAAACGTATCTGTTGTGGCTATGAATGAAGAAGAGGGCGCGGCGCTTACAGGCGAAAACGATCCACTCGCCGCTGCGGATAAAGCACTTGAGTGGGTAGATCTTGTTCTTTGTACTGCAGGGCCAAACGGTCTTTACATGGCAGGTTACACTGACGAAAAAGTGAAACGTGAAACTACACACGATATTCTTGAAAGCTCTATTGAGAAATTCAACAAGTTTGAGTTCAGCCGCGCAATGCGCAAAGAAGATTGTGTGAATCCAATGAAAGTGTATTCACACATCGGTCCATACCTTGGTGGCCCTCTAGAAATTAAGAACACTAATGGCGCGGGTGACGCTGCACTGTCTGCACTGCTGCATGACATGGCTGCAAACTCTTTCCATCAGAAAGAAGTGCCTACTTCAGAGAAACACGAAGTACGCTGTCTGACGTATTCATCACTTTCTCAAATTTGTAAATACGCGAACCGCGTGAGCTACGAAGTGCTAACTCAGCACTCTCCTCGCCTATCGCGAGCTCTGCCAGAACGCGAAGACAGCTTAGAAGAGACCTACTGGGATCGCTAAGAAGGTTAGCTTTAGAGCAAAAAATATACTTAGGTCACCGTTTGGTGGCCTTTTTGTTTTGATCTAGCGCAGTATTTAGTGGATTTTGTTACTATGTAGCACGCGAAGGCGCACGAACTTCTTTACACCTAATTTTTAACCAGTATTATTCTCGCGCAAACGTTTGCGCAACAACAATACAGTCTACATAGATTGCTTGATGTTGAACGCCGCGTGTTAGCCATATTTGGGAGTATCCATGCAGTCTGATATTGAAATTTGCCGAAACACACCGTTATCTTCCATCGATGTTATCGCTGAAAAAGCAGGTCTTTTGCCTGAAGAATTTGATACGCACGGAAAATACAAAGCCAAAGTACACCCTAAGTGTTTAGCCCGCCTGAATGATAACCAAAACGGGAAATTGGTTCTGGTCACCGCGATTACCCCTACTCCACTAGGTGAAGGTAAAACCGTGACAACCATCGGCCTTGCGCAAGGGCTGGCGAAGCTACAGCAATCCGTGATGGCATGTATTCGACAGCCATCAATGGGCCCTGTCTTTGGCATCAAAGGTGGTGCCGCAGGTGGCGGATATTCCCAAGTTGCGCCAATGGAAGAGCTCAATTTGCATTTGACGGGTGATATTCACGCCGTTACGGCAGCACACAACTTGGCGTCTGCAGCTTTAGATGCGCGCTTATTCCACGAGCAGCGCGAAGGATATGACGCCTTTGAAGCTCGAACTGGTTTAAAAGCATTAAAAATTGACGTTGAAAGCATTACTTGGAAACGCGTGATGGACCACAACGACCGTGCACTTCGCATGGTCAAAATTGGTTTGAACGAACAAGGCAAAACCATTAACGGATTTGAGCGTAACGAAGGGTTCGATATTTCAGCCGCATCTGAATTGATGGCCATTATTGCGTTGGCAAAAAATCTTAAAGACTTACGTCAGCGCATTGGCAAAATTGTTGTTGCTTATGATCTCGACGGTCAGCCTATCACCACAGAAGATTTACAAGTAGCAGGTGCGATGGCCGTAACGTTGAAAGAAGCCATTGCACCAACATTGATGCAAACGCTTGAAGGTGTCCCTACTCTGATCCACGCAGGCCCTTTTGCTAACATTGCGCATGGTAATTCTTCTATTATCGCTGATGATATTGCGTTAAAACTTTCGCGTTACACGGTAACTGAAGCAGGATTTGGCTCTGACATGGGATTTGAGAAAGCCTGTAATATTAAAGCAGCGGCTGCCAACAAAGCGCCTGACTGTGTGGTGATTGTTGCGACGTTAAGAGGCCTTAAAGCGAACTCCGGCCACTACGACTTGCGCCCTGGCATGGCAATTCCAGATTCGATTTTCTCGCCTGACCAAGCGGCATTGGTAGCCGGGTTTGAAAACTTAAAGTGGCACATCAAGAACGTCCATAAATATGGAATCCCAGCCGTTGTTGCGATTAACCAGTTCCCTCAAGATTGCGAACAAGAACTCATCGCGCTTCAAGATCTCATTCACGCATTCGATCCAAATGTTAAAGTCGCTATCAGCACTGCTTTTGCCCAAGGTGGTGAAGGTACGAGAGATCTAGCACAGCATGTCGTTGATGCTTGCGAAAAAACCACGAATTTCCGACCTCTATATCAGAAACATCAATCCCTTCAGGAGAAGCTGATGTCTGTGTGTGAAGCTGGATATGGTGCGACAAATGTTGAAATGAGTGAACTTGCAACTCAGCAATTGGCTCATTTTGAAAAACTAGGGTTTAACGAATTAGCTGTTTGTATTGCTAAAACGCCACTTTCTATCACCACCGATTCTTCAGTAAAAGGCGCGCCAGTTGGCTTTACTGTTCCAATTCGTGAACTGCGTTTATGTGCCGGTGCTGGCTTCGTGTACGCATTATCGGGTAGCGTTATGACCATGCCAGGTCTTCCTGACAAGCCAGCGTTTATGAATCTTGACCTTGATGAAGATGGTAATATCATCGGTTTGTCATAATGAGCTTCATTTAAATGAAATCAAACACAAAGGGAGCTAGACAGCTCCCTTTATCTTACTGTTTTAAATAGGTTTTACATTGTAAATCAATAATCTCTTTAAATCCCCAGATTCTATACCGCCCCAATATAATGCACTGTCTATTTTTTAATTCACTAATATAGTGCATCAACTCTCGGTCACAAAATTCATCATTTTGATTTTTAAAGAAATATTCAATGGCGCGATTCTTGTACTACAGTTTGCAGTAGCTAACAAACAAACCAGCACATGTCATTCTAAATTGTTGCGTTGTATAACACCTCCTCCGGTTAAGCACGGTTTAGACGCATGTAGAACAAGGGAAAGGGAATATTATGCAAGACGCACTCGCTGTAATTTTAGCAGGCGGGATGGGCTCACGACTTAGCCCACTCACTGATGATCGAGCCAAACCTGCGGTACCATTTGGCGGCAAATACAGAATCATCGATTTTACGCTAACCAATTGTCTTAATTCAGGTTTACGTAAAATTCTAGTGCTTACTCAATACAAATCTCACTCACTACAAAAGCACCTTCGTGACGGTTGGTCGATTTTTAATCCCGAACTTGGTGAGTACATTACGGCAGTTCCGCCTCAAATGCGCAAAGGTGGTGCATGGTATGAGGGTACCGCCGACGCCATCTACCACAACTTGTGGTTACTATCGCGGAACGACGCAAAATACGTTGTTGTGTTATCTGGTGACCATATCTATCGTATGGATTACGCAGCGATGCTTGAGGAGCATAAAGAGAAAGGGGCAAAGCTGACCGTCGCTTGTATGGATGTTCCAGTAAAGGACGCCTTTGCTTTCGGAGTTATGGGAATCGCTGAAAACGGACTGGTTAAGTCTTTTGTCGAGAAGCCCGAAAACCCACCTACTCTTCCAGACGATAAAACCAAGAGCCTTGCATCAATGGGGATCTACATCTTTGATATGGATGTGCTCAAAGAAGCGCTGACCGAAGATGCGAAACTGGAAACGTCTAGCCATGACTTTGGCAACGACATTATTCCAAAATTGATCGACACCGAATCGGTTTACGCTTACAAGTTTTGTGGCAGCAAAGGTCGTGTCGATAAAGATTGTTACTGGCGTGATGTCGGGACAATTGACTCCTTCTATGAAGCAAATATGGATTTATTGGAACCAGTACCTCCGATGAACCTTTACCAATCTAACTGGGCTATCCGCACTTACGAGCCTCAATTTCCACCAGCGAGAACCGTCTCTTCTGCAACAGGAAACGAAGGTATTTTCATCAACTCGATCATAGCTACCGGTGTTATCAACTCAGGTGGCTCAGTCCAGCACTCGATCATTTCATCAAATGTGCGCATTCAAGACAGCGCGACCGTTGTGGATTCCATCATTTTTGATGATGTAGAAGTCGGTGAAGGCAGCCAACTGGTGAATTGCATCGTCGATAAACACGTTCGCATACCACCGAATACACAAATCGGCATCAATAAGGTTGAAGACGCCAAACGCTTCAAAATCTCAGAAAAAGGCATTGTTGTTATACCGGAGAGCTACCAGTTCTGAAAGTCCTCAATTCAAACGACAACATAAACGAAAAAGCGCACGATAATTACCGTGCGCTTTTGTTTAAGTACCTATGAAAGTTAGGTAATAACAGTTAATCAATAATGATTAGATGTTACATACTGTAGCCCAGCTACCATCGCTACCTGGTTCAGAAGCCGTCCACCAGTTTGCTTGGTAAACCACACCATTGTGGATGACTTTGTCGCCTTGGTTTGCGTGGCTTGGGTTACCTGCCCAGTCAGTTTGTGGCAGATTTGGGTATGTTACCAAACCAGCAGTATCACAAGAACCTGGTTCAGTTGTACCGCCACCGCCAGTACCCGCGTTTAGGTCTCCGATTGGTAGATCTGGTTGCTCAAACTTGAACGCAAATTCTTTACCACCAGAAATCACTGAGTAGTTCGCAGGACCAGAGATTGGTAGGTAGTAAACCATATCAAGCTCGTAAGTACCGCCTGCTGGAAGATCTTTCCATGCTGGTAGAGAGAACGATACGCGGTGCATTACGCCATCCAAACCACCGATGTTGTTTGCACGAGTATGCCCAGAAGCAATCACTTTCAAACCGCCACCAGATTGGTCTTTCGCGTTGTCCGGCGCAGATACTGGGATATCGAATTGGAATTCAGTACCGCCAGGGATTGCTTGACCTGTGTTGTTCGTAAATGTGATCTTAGGGTTAATTGGGTAGTTTTGGTCGCCAACTTTGAAGCCGCCAACACTAACAGTAATATCTACTGCTTCAGTTGGTGTTGGACCTGTCGCTACTTTGTTACCGTAAGGCGTTGCAGACTTAAACTTGTCGTAGATAGCTTTGGTCATAGTGTTACCCATGTGGTATTCACCATTACCTGCAGCACACGCTTGTTCAGTTGCATCGATAGCAGTACGGTTGCCATTTGCATCTAGTACGTAACAGTTGTAGTCACCTGCTAGTTCCCAGAACATGATACCGCCGATTTCTTTATCGATAACGTAGTCCGCTTTCACTTCGATAGAAGCTTTATCTTCTGTAGATAGGAATACGCCCTTCTCCGCGTTCCACAACCAAGGAGCTACAGCAACACTGTCGTAATTACGAGTGTACGTACCAACCAATTTGTCAGAAGGATCGTTCACTGGATCTAGACCGTAAGCTTGAGCGTAAGAACCCCAAATGCCTTTCTCTAGGTTCTTCGCGTGCCACATTGGGTTCGAGCCTGCACCCATTTCACGACCTTGTGGATCTAAATCGTGCCACATGTTGTCGATGCCGATAGCACCGTTACCACAGTTGTTCTTCTCACCTTCACCTGTGCCTGGTTGACACTCAGCTTGGTTAGGTAGCGCTGCTCGGCCCCAAAGACCATTGTCACCACCAGTTACGCCTTGCCAACCACGGGTGTAATAAGGAACACCGATGTTGATACGGCCTGCTGGCATAGAACCACGGAAGTAATGGTAAGCCCAGTCAGTATTCAAGTAACCAATACCGCCATAAGCTGCTGTGCCGTATACGTTCCACTGTGCTAGCTCAGAGTCTTTGCCTGTATCGAATAATGCCGCGTTGTGGCCAACGTGATCGTTCCAAGCACCGTGCAAGTCGTAAGACATGATGTTTACGTAGTCTAAGTACTTAGTTACATCGAAGGTTTCCATACCGCGTAGCAAGTAACCAGACGATGGCGCTGCGATAGTCAGCATGTAATGCGTACCATCTTGAGCAGAAGCTGCATCTAGTTTTTCACGAAGTACTTTCATCAGCTCTTGGTAAGAAGCCCATAGGTACTGACGACGTGGTTCCATGAAGTCTTTATCGTAAGGGTTACCAGCACCAGCCATTGATGTTGGGTATTCGTAGTCGATATCCAGACCATCGAACTTGTACTTACGCATCATTTCAACTGCAGAAGCTGCGAACTTCTCAATGCCAGCATGGTTGATAGAACCATCAGCATTGGTCGTCATTGTGTAGAAGCCACCATCAGCAACACGATCGCCATTTGCATCGAAGTGACCGCCGGTTTCAGCCCAACCACCAATCGAGATTAGCGTCTTAACATCGTGTTTTTGCTTGTAAGTTGCTAGTGCACCAAAGTGACCTTTGAAACCAAGCGTAGGATCGACTTCAACACCTGGCCATGTTTTGCCAGTTGCAGCGTTGTTCGGATCATTAACATCGCCAACGTTCACTTTACCGTCAGAACCGATGCTCACAAACGCGTAGTTGATGTGAGTTAGCTGTTCCCAAGGAATGTCTTTAACAAGGTAAGTCGATTGTGGGTCGTCACCTGCGCGCCAGCTCGTGAAGTAGCCGATGACACGACGTGGGTGATCCGCACCCATTTTCTCACGACCTTCTTCGTCATAGATTGAACAGTAAGGTACGTCCACGCCTGTTGTTTGGTAAAGACCGTCAGGACGACAGTTAGATGCCACAGCTCCACCATTTACAGTTAACGTAGCAATTGCAGAGTCTGTGCTTGCACCTGCGTTATCTGTCGCTTTCGCGTATACCGCTAGAGCGCCCGCTTTTGAAGGCGTTACGTCTAGTGTGTAAGGGGCAGCGGTTGCTGTGCCAGCTAATGCGCCAGCAACGTAGAAGTCAACTTTAGCAACGCTACCATCCGCGTCTGCTGCGTTAGCAGTAAGCGTAACAGTACCGCCTAAGTCGATTGAAGTAGCTGAAAGCGCAACATCCACTGTAGGCGCTTCATTACCTGGCTGAGCTGAAGCAATCGTAAGCGTTACTGAACTTGCAGTACTTACCGCGCCAGCGTCATCATAAGATTTAGTTGAAAACTCGTGTACGCCTTCAGATGCAGTCCAAGATGCAGTGAAAGGAGCCGAAGTAGACTGACCAACTAAAGCACCATCAACAAAGAATTCAACTTTGCTAATTGTGCCATCAGTGTCTGCTGCATCTGCGGCGAGGTTAACCACTTCACCAGCGGTGATAGATGCCGACGCAGAAGGAGCGGTTAGAGTCACCGTCGGGATTTCATTTTGTGGTGGATCAACAGGACCTGTTCCATCACAAGCACCAAGAGATTCCCACTCGCCCCACTGGCCAGCTTGTGCAGGGTTATTGTTTTGCGTCCAGTAACGCGCTTTGTATGCGTTACCTTCGTGCTGAACTTGGTCGCCGCCATTATAAACTTTTGACGAATCCCAAACTTCTAGAGGGGCACAATCAACCGCTGCGTAGCTGTTGAAGGCCAATAGACAAGATGCAGTCAGAGTACTTAGCGTAAAGACACTTTTCACTGCTTTCCCGTTTTTAAGGTGCATAATCGCTCTTCCTTAAGTTATTGTTAAAACAATATTAAACGTGTTTAAAACAACACGTTCTTACTTTTATTTCGACGTAAAATAACTTAAGTACAAGTTGGAAATTTCACACTATGTATTTGCGAGTTTTCAACACCACCTCTCAAGAATCCACTAAATGGTTGCAACAAAATACCTATTATTTGGCACCAGCAACTAATTTTATAATTCGAATAAATAAGTGACTCGCAAATTAATAAAAAAGGCGAAAAAAGTCGTCATTTTGAAATAAAGATCACTATGCCTTTGTTGACCTTGGTGTTTCATTGAAATGTCGCTTGTACTCGCGACTAAACTGTGATGGGCTGCTGTAGCCTACAAGTCGAGCAGCATCGTTGACTCGTTTCCCTTCGAGTTGAATCAAATCTCTCGCTTTATTGAGACGTACTTTTTTGATGTATTGCAAAGGTGATTCTAAGGTTACGCTCCGAAACGCCTGATGAAATGCCGAGATACTCATGTTGGCCTCTTCCGCCAATGTTTGGACATTCAATTGCTCATGGTATTCGGCATGAACTCGATTGAGTGCTTTTGCAACTCTCGCGTAGGAACCTTCTTGGTGAGCCAATTCAAACAACACGTGCCCTTCTTTGCTTATAAGCGTTCGATAGACAATTTCCTCTAGTAAGGACTCGCCCAATATCGCCACATCCAAATCGTTGCAAAGCGCCTTCATTAATCGCTTGCAAGCATCGAGCATGGCGTCGTTCATTCGAACCGATTTGAGGCCACAACGTTTAGAATCTTCGCAGATATTACTGAATTTCTGTGCTTCGAGCTTTTTCACAAGTTTGTGCAGCAGCGTGGGCGAGATGTCGATAGAAATACCGAGCAAAGGCTCATTGTTGGTGGCAAATGCTTCACACTCTAGAGGCATAGGTACGCCCACCACCAAATAGTCATCCGGACCATACTGAACTGGCGTTTGCCCTATATGGATGTTTTTATGCCCTTGGCCAAGCACAATGATCCCTGATTGATACACAAATGGTTGACGGTTATTGCCTTTGCTACTGCGATAAAACCAAACGCCTTCGATAGCGGTTTGCTTAATGCCTTCTAAATTGTGCAGATCATGCTTTTCAACATACTGCTGCATGGTTTCAGCTAATGTGTTCATGTAATGCTCCATAAACCGTCAATCGGTCTACGCTTTGTTGTCATTTTGCTCACTATACTTTCTCTTCTGTTTCCGATTCCAGCGCTATAACAACAATTTTGTAGAAATAGGCAAGTAATTTACAGAAACCGACCTACAACACGACAAAAAGTCGTACTAATATGCACGTATTCAATCTCCTCAACTGGAAACAAGAGGTCTGCAATGAACTTTTCTTATGTCAACCCAACCAAAATTTTCTTTGGCCAACAACAAATCGCAGCAATCAAAGACGCGATCCCAGCGGATCAAAAGGTCTTGGTGATTTACGGTGGCGGCTCAATCAAAAAGAATGGCGTATACGACCAAGTAGCAGAAGCGCTCACTGGCCACGAATGGTCTGAGTTTTCTGGTGTAGAACCAAACCCAACAAAAGAAACATTGGATAAAGCGGTCGCTATCGTAAAAGATCAAAACATCGACTTCATTCTTGCTGTTGGTGGTGGTTCGGTTATCGACGGTTCTAAATACGTTGCGGCAGCATCAAAGTACGATGGTGACGGCTGGGACATTATGATCGGTAAGCATCAAGTTACAGAAGCAACACCGCTTGCGGCTATCCTAACGCTACCTGCAACTGGTTCAGAATCCAACATGGGTGCAGTGATTACAAAAGCAGAAACTCAAGACAAACTGCCGTTCATGTCTCCTGCTGTACAGCCTAAATTTGCAGTCTTAGATCCAGATGTAATGAAAACGCTGCCTGAACGTCAGCTTATTAACGGCATTGTCGATGCGTGGGTACACGTTTGTGAGCAATACATTACACTGCCTACTGGTGCGATGGTTCAAGACGGGTACGCAGAGACCCTGCTAAAAACCCTAAAAACGCTTGGCGAACAGTTCGCAGAGCGCGATGACGACCAATGGCGCGCAAACCTCATGTGGTCTGCAAACCAAGCATTGAATGGTTTGATTGGTAGCGGCGTTCCTCACGATTGGGCAACGCACATGATCGGTCACGAGCTGACTGCACTTTGGGGCGTTGATCATGCACGTTCTCTTGCCATCATCCAACCATCACTGCTGCGTAACCAGATGCAATTTAAGCGCGCGAAGCTTGAACAAATGGGGCGTAATGTATTTGGTTTGGAGTCTGGTGATGATCTTGCAGAACGCACTATCGAAGCCATCGAAGCGTTCTACCACCAACTTGGTGTAGCAACTCAACTAGACAACTACGGTGAGAGCCGCGAGCAAGCGATCGATGCCATCATTGACCAACTCAACAAACACGGAATGACAGTTCTGGGTGAAAACCAAGCGATTACTCTTGAACGCAGCCGTGAAATTTTAGAATTAGCTGTCTCATAACAGCAACAACTGTTCACTGCCCTTTCTAGGGTTTAACGGTATTGTGACTTAACGGTCACAATACCGTTTTTTTATGCTATTTTGTAAGCTTTAACGCGTTCAAATATTGGGCATTCTAAAAACAACAATTAATGCACAAAATTAAGTGTTCGCGTTGGTCAGTAAAATGGCGACCGTTTAGCTTTACATACACAAAAAATAAAATTGAAATCAAAGGTCTAACTTACGCATTTGTTAGATCTTTTTGTTTAGAGTAGTACTACGCTACTCACATTTGTCTGTTCGAGAGTTCTTTATATATGTGGCTAGTTGTCGTTGTATTAGCATTCATACACATCATAAGTGTCCGTAAAGGGCCGAAATGGCTATTTTACGTATCAAAGCCATTGCCTGTACTAGTGATGAATGGCATTTTGCTCAATTCTCCCGCGAGTCAACTTCCTTACACTCAGTGGATATTAGTGGGTTTATCGTTGTCACTACTCGGTGATTTACTACTGATGTTACCGCGAGATAAGTTCATCATTGGTCTAAGCCTATTTTGCTCTGCTCATTTGTCCTACAGTTATGGCTTTAGCTTAATGTCGGCATGGCATTTCACTCCTTGGCTTCCTATTGCTTTGTTTGGGCTCGGCATTTGCTTTTACTGGCTGTTTCGACCTGACCTCGGCAAAGAAAGAATCCCTGTCGCGATCTACATTTGGGTTTTGATGACCATGTGTTGGATGGCCATTGAGTATTATCTAAGTGGGAAAACGCAGTCGTCTTCGTTTGCGGTGTTAGGAAGCTTTATCTTCATCATTTCCGGCACGGTGCTGGCTTTTGAACGCTTTGGTGGTTACTCGGTATTTTCTCGGCAAGTGGTGATGGTCACGTACTATTCCGCGCAAACTTTAATGGCGATGTCCGTAATTGCCATCGTGATCCGGTATCCGTATCTCACGGTGATCAGTTAATTTTCTATGCCGAAGATGGTTGCTCATCACTCTGAGTTTTGATGAAAAAGCGTTTGAGCTTACTGATGCAGACCTCAAACGCTTTTTTGTTATCGCGACTTGTAATTGCCCTTTTCAATTCCGTGCTTTTTCATTCTCAAATACAGCTTTTTACGCGGTATTTGCAGATGGTTTGCCGCATCCGTAATTCGCCCGGAGTGCAAAAACAACGCATCTTCTATGAGCTGCTTTTCAAAATCGTCCACCAAATCATCCAATGGAAGCTGAATCTCATTTTGTGAGTAGATGCGCTCTTTACCCGTTAATTTAACAATTCCGATTGCGTATAACTCAGCGATGTTTCTTAGCTCTCGGATGTTGCCCGGCCACGGATAGCCTCTCAGTAGCGCAAGATAGTTAGAGTCGACATTTGGCAATGTTTTGCCTAATTTCTTACAACTCAGTTTTAAGAAGTAATGAAATATCGTCACGATGTCGTCAGGGCGCTGACGCAATGGCGGTACGTGAACCACGCCTTGGTTGAGTAGATAGTACAGTTCCGGCAGCAATTGATTTTTGGTGATGTACTCTTCCGGTTCTGAGTCAAAAATCGTTACAACACGCAGATTCTTTTTCCCACAACGTTCTCGCGCCAGTAATAATTGAGCCAGATGCCGTTGCCCCTCTTCAGGCAGTTCAGGTAAGCTCTCTAACACAAGTAAACACGACTGCTGTTTGTCGATGGCCTCATCAATGCTATCCATTGTTGTGTTTGCACTGAGAGCAAAAGAGCCATACTCCGTTTCTTCACTCTTAGACATCATGTCTTTAATTAACCCCGCGACGCTGTGACGCCCAGTGCCCGACTCACCATAAACCACCACGTGCGTGTCCAGTAACGCGTATTGGGCAACAAGCTTGCGGATCTGCTCCATATGCGCAGACTTACCAATTAATGAGCGCGAAATAGATTTCTCCGCCTGTAGCTGCAATTCCACCTGGCTGCTTCGATTTTCAAGCTGCTGTTTTACTAGTGTTAGGAGCTCCGCAGGATTGATCGGTTTTTCTAAAAACTCACACGCGCCCTGCTTTACTGCATCAACCGCCATTGGAATATCGCCGTGCCCAGTGATCACAATGACAGGGATTCGCTCATCGACGTTTTTGATCATCCGAAGCAGTTCTAATCCATGCATTTGCGGCATGTACATATCGAGAATAACAACGCCCGCCCACTCTGGAGAGACATATTGCAGCGCTTGTGTTGGGTCGTTAATGGCCTTTGACTTGATTGATGATATGTTCATCAAGTACGAATAAGAGTCCAAAACATCCTGATCATCATCGACCAATAATACTGAATATGGGTTATTGCTCATTAGGTAACTCCAACACAACCATCGCACCTTTTTCTAATGAGGAAGCGAGGTAGATACTTCCTTTATGCTTTTCTATTAATGACTTACAAATATTCATCCCCAGCCCTAGACCAACTTCTTTTGTCGAAACAAAAGGCTGAAAAATCCGCTGCACAATCTCTTCACCAAACCCAATGCCGTTGTCACTGATTGCAATCAGTGTGGTTTGGTTGGTTCGTTCCACCAGCGCCATTTGAATCCGTTTTTGTTCGTCCCTTGTGCTTTCCATCAACGCATCACAACTGTTTACTAAGACGTTAATGAAGACCTGTTCTAGCGCCAACATGTCGCCTTGCACTTTTACATCATCAGGTAACTGGTTTTCTATGATGATCTGTTGACGCTTCGCTCGCGTGTTCACAATGGTGGATGCTTGCTCCGCCACCTCATGAACACTTACAGACTTCACTTCTCTTTCACCTTCTGGCTTGCGAGCGAATTGGCGCAAACTGTTGATGATCTTACTCATCCGAGTCGCCAAACCTTCGATGTGAGTAATGGATTCACCAACCTTTTCTGGAGATTCCTGTTCGAGGAACATTCTCGCGCTGTATAAATACGTCGACATTGCGTTTAATGGCTGATTAAGCTCATGCGCTAAACTGGTCATGGTTTGCCCTACAACCGCCATTTTTGCAGCTTGAATCAACTCATCTTGCGTCTTTTTAAGATTGTCTTCGGTGCGAATGCGCTCTTCGATTTCGTTTTCTAACTGTTGGTTTTTCAGTAGCAAATCTTGCGTTTTTTCTAACACCCGACTTTCCAAGGTACGCGTGGTCATTTCTTGATGAGTGACATCCGTAATGGTCATGATCAGTTTGTATTCAGCACCATGAGCGAAAGGACGAATATCGAAACGCACATACTTTGGTTTCTTGTCTCCAAGTGACAATGTCACATGAATTTTGCCGAGTTCAATCCACAAATGAGAACCGTCGAATACCTTTTTTAGTTGATCTCGACAGCTCTCTGGGAAGTACTCCCAAATCGGATAACTTTCGTTAACCTCACCAAGTTTCAATAATTTACGCGCACTTAAGTTTGCTGATTCCACTACGCCATTGAGGTCACTGGTAATCAAACTCGCCGTTGTGTTGTTGATCAGACTCAAAGCGTTAGTTCGTTGAATTTCCAGTACCTTTTCACCATATTCGATGAGCTTTTCACTCAAGCGTCCGATCTCATCATTGCCGTCCACCACAACCGGATGGCTCAGGTCGTTTTTGATGATGGCATCAATACTGTCACCTAACCCTATCAAACGTGCCACAATGCGGCGGTTGATGAAGTAATACGTCAAGAACATACTCGTCATGATCGACAAACTAAAGCAGACGATCAAAACGTGGTTGCCGTAAGACACGCGCTCGGCGGTTTCACTCTTCACCTGTTTGAACGTTTGGTCCGCAGTAGAAACCAGTTCACCGATTTGTTGATGAATGGCATCCATGCTGAGCGCGATTTGCTCTTGTATTTTCTGAATATCGCCGTTCAGTGTCACTAATGACATCAATTGTTTATCGAACGCGCCTTCTGGACTCAACACAACCACAAGTTCTTGCAATAACTGTTTGTAAGCGATTGAGGTTGGCTGATTCATTAAGGTTGTGCTGCTTTCTTGCAGATCCATCAAACGAAAGTGAATCACCTTCATCCCATTATCGACCTGCTCCGGCATTGATGCGCCAGCAACATCAATCGCCATGTCGTACACCGCCGATTCAATATCGATGACCCGTTGCAAAGTACTCAATTGCACCAGCAAGTTTTGAATTTCTTTCGAATCGTTTACCCGCTCAATCTGCCAATGCACTTCTTGTCGAACCGGTTTGAGCTCAGAGCGAATATCTTGGTGAAGCCAGTTAATCTGCTCCATCAGTTGGTCGACGCGGCGAGTTTGATCGATGCGAGTTGAAATCATATCCACGTACTTTTCCAGTAGAGAGGCAAGGCCAGCTTCCGATTCGAGCAATTGATAAAACTCCGAGCTCATCTTATTGCTTTTCAGAACGGTCGAAATCGAAGCCAATTGCTCGTTGACCTGCATAGCTTGTTCAGTCAGCTGTACTTTGTTGTCTACCGCTTGCAACGCTTCTACGCGGCGGTTAATTTCACTGGTTTTACTTTCGAGAAAATAGCTGGCGTTATATTTAGGTACGCTATCTTCCAACAAAAGGCGCACCTGATTATCCAAGCTGTTCCATGTCGCCCAAGCGACCAAACACACCACTGTAAGCAAGAGCGTGCTGCAAGCAAAAGCGGCAATTAAGCGTGCACCGATGGTTTTGTATTTCGGGTATAACACTACTTCTCTTTCCCTCGCCATTGAGCCAATTGCTGATTTACGTTGTCCAATTTTTCCGACATCGCACGCCCTAATTCATGGGAAAACTCTGCCAATAACGCTTGGTAGTGCGTCATGCCAACTTCGGAGTCTTTATCCATGGTCGACAGCTTTTGCGCAATTTCGGTTACTTGCGCTTTACTCAGTGGCAATTCAAACAGTTGTTTTTCAATGGCTTGTAGCGAACGTTGTTTCTCTGGTTTTCCGTCGGCTAGTCGATTCAATTTAATGAGCGAGAGCCAAGCATCTTGAAGCTCCGGAAGACGCTTGGTGATCGCGGTATCAAAAATCAAGTTGATTAACGCTTCGCGTGGCATTACCTGTTCTAGGTCGAGAACGGGATTTTCTCCACCGTATCGAGCCGTATCGTCAAGCGCTGTTTTGGAGAAGGTGCTGCTTTCCATCTGTTCTTGTACTTCTTTCGAAAGCAAATGAGCAATAAAGGACTCTGCCAACTTATCACTCTTGCCCCGATTGATTTGTGCAATATAGGTAGGCATCAGCGTAAAGTCTTGGTCATAAGCAAAGCCAACGTAGTCGAACTTGCGTTGCGCAATCAGTGCGTAGCTGTCGATCGTCGGCCCAATACCAAACTTACCTTTGGCGATGTAATCCGCCACTCCAAAGCTGCGAGAAGAGATCGTCGCGAGGTTCGCACCCACATTGAGTAAAATCCGCCAGCCCTCTTGCCAACCATATTGACTAAGCACACTCTCGACCATCAATTGCGTGGTTCCGGAGCGGCTTGGTGTGCTCATAGTGACGTGACCAAAGTACAGCGGATTGGTCAGATCTTGAAAACGCTTCGGTTCTGGTAAATGGTTCGCGGCCAAATAATCTTTGTTCCAAACAATCCCGGCGCCGGAGTATCCAAACGCCACGACTTGATCGTTATTAGGTAATAGATAAGGCGACAACCATTTCGGCACTTGCACACGCGACGACATATCAGCCAAACGATGTTCATTAGACAGCTCTTGCATCAGAAACGGCGACGAGCTCAACACCAAGTCGATATCCTTCATGTAGCTTTTGCTAAGCAATTGCAGGCTTGATTGAGTGCGTCGGTGAACCACTCGGACTTCAGCATCAGGATAGTGCTGCGTAAAGTCATCCACCAAAGCAGTGATTGGTGCTTGAGAGAAGGTCGTGAGTATCACCAACTCTTTTTCTGCTGCCATTGTGAGTGGTGCATAAAGCGCCGCACCAAGAAGTAAACGACGCCCAAATTGCTTGAAATCAGCCATCAAATTAACCAAAAACCTTAAATAGTGTGCGGTAACTCAAATCTATGAAAGATTGTCAAAAAATCTTACAGAGTATGTTTGAGTCACTATTGACGCACTTCAACCAGAACTAAGCATATTCTATCAGTAACAAGTGTCAGCCTAACGTTCTAAATTCCCGTTTTTGACTCAACCTAAATATCAATATGGGTCAATTCTGTCTCAAATTCATGCCTTTGTACTGTGCAATCTGTCACTTCAAGATAGCCCTGCAACAAAACATTTGTGATTAAAACTTGGAGTGCAAGATGTTTAATTTCTTTAAAACACGCCCTGACCTCCCTCTTTCAGATGGCTCGAAAGAGGAAATGCAAGCGCGTTTCAAACGCTACCAATGGCATGTATTTTTAGGCTTGGTTTTCGGTTACGCCGTCTTCTACGTAGTTCGTATGAGTTTAGGTGTTGTTAAAAAACCAATGCTGGATGCAGGCATCGTAACCATCGAAGAACTCGGTATCATGGGTTCGGCTTTCTTCTTCACTTACGCTTTTGGTAAGTTCTCGAACGGCTTCCTTTCTGACTATGCCAACATTGGCCGATTTATGTCGTTCTCTCTACTACTGTCTGGTATCACCGCAGTATTCATGGGTTTGAACACCACGGCATTCTTCTTTGTTCTGCTTTGGGGTCTAAACGGCTGGTTCCAATCTGTTGGTTCAGCACCGTCTTGTGTGTCTCTGTTCCAATGGTTCTCACCAAAACAACGTGGTAGCCGTTACTCTATCTGGGGTGGCTCACGTAACATCGGTGAAGGTATCACTTGGATCCTAACGGCGTCTCTAGTGAGCTACTTCGGTTGGCGTGCAGGTTTCATCGGTGCGGGTATTGCAGCGATTGCAGCAGCGATTTGTATGTTCTTCATCCTAAAGGACCGTCCACAAACTTACGGTTTGCCAGATTCAGCAACAGCATTCGACGAAGAACCTGAGATCAAGAAAAAGAACGATCCGCAAGCAACTCGTCGCGCTCAAATGTTCATCCTGAAGCAACCAACCGTTTGGCTAATTGCAGCAGCGTGTGCAGCGATGTACATCTCTCGCTACGCGATGTCTTCTTGGGCAGTGCTTTACCTACAAGAAGCAAAAGGTTACTCACTGATTGACGCTGGCTTCGCAATGTCTACATACCCTATCGCGGGTCTAGCAGGTGCAATCCTATCAGGCATCATCTCTGACAAGGTGTTCAACTCTAACCGCCATATCCCGACTCTACTTTACGGATTGGCGAACATCGGTGGCATGTGCTTGATGTTCTTCGGCCCAGATAACCGCATCGTTGACGCAGTAGCACTAGGTATGATCGGTTTCGCTATCGGTGGTCTGGTTGTGTTCCTTGCAGGTCTAACTGCTTGTGACTTGATGCCTAAGAACGCAGTTGGCGCAGTGAAAGGCTTCATCGGCCTGTTCTCTTACATCGCCGCTTCTGGGCAAGAGTTAGCGTCAGCTTCTCTAATCAAAATCACAGAGGTTGATGGCGTAACTAAATACGACTTCTCTCAAGCGCAATATTTCTGGCTGGCTGCTGGTGTGATTTCTCTACTTCTTGCTCTAACAGTTTGGAATGCGAAGAAAGTGGTTGATATCGACCCAGTTGAAGAAAAAGAGCTAGAAGCTCGCCCTAGTCACTAATCCTGACTAAAGCGGGAGGCAACTCCCGCTTACTTCCCCAATGTCTTAAGTTCTTTTGCAAAGAGTGCTTACGAGATTGATAGAAAATCCCCCCCTATTTCTATTTTCCTTTTTAAGTGTCGATTGAGGTGACAAATGTGTAAAACCAAAATTGTGGCTACGCTAGGCCCAGCAAGTGAAAGCCGCGAAACACTAACTAAGTTGATTCGAGCAGGCGCGAACGTAGTCAGACTCAATTTTTCTCACGGAACGGCGCAAGAACACATTGCCCGCGCGAATTTAGTTCGTGAAATTGCGGCCGAACTCGACACTTATGTTGGTGTGTTAGTCGATTTACAAGGCCCTAAGATTCGTATTTCTTGCTTCGAAAATGGCGCAGTTCTACTCAATCAAGGCGACGTATTCACCCTGAGCGGCACACTTGACGCACAATCTGGAACCCAAGAAATGGTTGGGCTTGATTACCCAGAGCTGATTCAAGACGTGAACGAAGACGATATTCTGCTGCTAGATGATGGCCGCATTCAGCTAAAAGTAAGCCAAGTACACCGTGACGAGCAGTGGATTAAAACCACAGTATTGAACAGCGGTAAATTATCTAACCGTAAAGGCATTAACTTGTTAGGTGGCGGGCTTTCCGCTCCGGCTCTTACCGCGAAAGACATTCAAGACATCGACACCGCAGCTAAACTTCGAGCCGACTTCCTTGCCATTTCTTTCCCGCGCAATGCACAAGATATCGAATACGCTCGCAGCTTGGCGCAAAAAGCAGGTTGTCACGCCAAGATTGTCGCGAAGGTAGAACGCGCAGAAGTAGTTGAAACCAAAGAAGCCATGGATGATGTCATTAAAGCATCAGACATCATTATGGTTGCTCGCGGCGATTTAGGCGTAGAGATTGGCGACGCACGACTGCCAATGGTGCAAAAATCATTGATCAATCGTTCTAAACATTGGGGTAAGCCAGTCATTACCGCGACCCAGATGTTGGAATCGATGATCGAGAATCCTCTCCCAACTCGCGCTGAAGTGTTAGACGTGGCAAACGCGATTATCGACGGAACAGACGCCGTGATGCTGTCGGCGGAATCGGCGGCGGGCAAATACCCAATCGAAGCGGTCGAAGCCATGGTTCGCATCGCACAAGGTGCAGAGCACGAGCTGGAATGCAACCATGACTGCTGGGATACTCTGCAACACTTATGTTCTAACCCAGGCAAAAGTTTCGCGCTTTCATCAATGATTTCGGCTTCTCGCGTTCATCAAGATCTTGGCGTTGCGATTTTAACCCAACATGGTGAAACACCCCTGTTGATGTCTCGCTGCCAAAGTAAAACTAAGATTTGGGCTCTGAGCGACAACCCCGCTTTACTTGCACAAATGACCATTCTACGCGGTGTTGAACCTTTGTATTTCAAAGCAGCAGAAAGCCACGTCGATCTCGCGCCGCAGTTAGTGGAATGCTTACGTCAAAAGGCCAACGAAGCACATATTTCCTCCATTTTGATGACCCAACTCGATTCCATCGAAGGCATGGGTGAAATCAACGCGTGTCGCTTGCTGAGCTTGAATGTGTCTTCTCACATGAAGCCAGCGGAAGAAATCGCAGCTTAGGTTTACCTCCCCCTTATTCAAGATCGACCTTGAATTTCTCCCCCATAACTTGCTCCACAGGGACTTGACCTGCCAAATGGCAGGTCCTTTTTATTGCGCACGATATAACCAACCATTCGCTGACTCTTGGAATATGAGCGTTAACTTAATGAAATCACATTCACAACTTGTTATTGTAGAGCGATTGTTATCCCTAAAAGCGTGCCCCTTTGAAAGAGAACACTCCCGTCGTCGAATTTAGCAACGTAAACAAGTGGTATGGCGATTACCACGCTCTAAAAGATATCAACTTCTCCGTACATTCTGGCGAGATCGTCGTGGTGTGTGGCCCTTCTGGTTCAGGAAAATCAACGCTCATTCGTTGCATCAACCATCTTGAATCGATTCAAGAAGGCCAACTTCATGTGTTCGACCAGCCTTCTCATGCAAAATCCCTCAAACCCGGTAAAATCGGCATGGTGTTCCAGCACTTCCACCTTTTTCCTCATTTGACTGCACTGGAAAACCTTACCTTAGCGCCGATTCGCACACTCAAATTGTCAAAACAAGAAGCTGAAAAACGCGCACGACATTACCTCAAGCGCGTCAATATTGAAGAACAAGCGAGCAAATACCCCATCCAGCTTTCCGGCGGTCAGCAGCAGCGCGTCGCGATTGCCCGTTCCTTATGTATGGAACCGGACTTACTCCTTTTTGACGAACCGACTTCGGCGCTTGACCCGGAAATGATCAACGAAGTGTTGGATGTCATGGTTGAACTGGCTCAAAGTGGAATGACGATGATTTGCGTCACGCACGAAATGGGATTTGCCAAAAAAGTAGCGAACCGCGTGGTATTTATGGATGAAGGCCAAATCGTGGAAATGAACTCACCGATCGCCTTATTTGAAACACCACAGCATCCACGAACCCAAGCATTTTTGAACCAAATTTTAAGTTACTGATGATAGTTCGCGTAATCAAACCTGTGTTTCAAGCTTTACTGCAAATGACGCTCCTCTTCATCGCGATTGTGTGGGTGTTGGACTCTGGTGCCGATGCTATGGGCTATCAATGGCAATGGGAACGCGTGCCTGATTACATCGCTTTTTATGAAGATGGCGAATGGTGGCCAGCAGAACTTATCGATGGGTTATTGGTCACGCTAAACATCTCGGGTATTAGTCTATTCTTCACCTTAGTGTTGGGGTTGGTCACCGCGTTACTAAGGCTTAGCGATTCGAAAGTCGGCAATGTTATTGGCACCACTTATGTCGAGGTAATACGTAACACGCCGTTGTTGGTGCAAATCTATTTGCTCTACTTCGTGTTTGGCCCCGTGATTGGTTTGGACCGATTCAGTACCGCCGTTTTGGCATTGTCCTTTTTCCAAGGTGCCTACACTGCGGAAATATTTCGCGCAGGTTTAAACAGTATTCCTAAAGGGCAATTCGAAGCAGCACAAACACTCGGGTTATCACCGTTTTACACTTACAAAGACGTTATTTTGCCTCAGGTTTTACAGCGCACATTACCGCCATTGACCAATGAAGTGGTTTCTTTGATCAAAAACTCTTCCATTGTAAGCGTGATGGCGATTTTTGATTTAACAACACAGGCACGCAACATCGTCTCTGAGACGGCGATGCCGTTCGAAATTTGGTTTACCGTGGCAGCAATTTATCTTGCTCTCACTCTATCACTTTCTGGCTTGTCTGCATGGCTAGAACACAAACTCGGAGCCAGTTGGCGCAAATTATAAGGAGATAACATGAAGTTATTCAAAGCGACCATTACTGCATTATTAGGGCTAGCCATCGCTATGCCTACTATCGCGAAAGAAGACGTTCCCACTCCCAATGTAGATCAAATCAAAGAACGAGGCACTTTGCGCGTTGGTATGTCAACATTTGTACCTTGGGCAATGCGCAACAAGCAAGGTGAGTTAATCGGTTTTGAAATCGATGTGGCCAAACGCTTAGCACAAGATTCAGGTTTGAAAGTGGAATTTGTACCGACTGCATGGGATGGCATTATTCCCGCACTACTGGCGAAAAAGTTCGACGTGATTATCGGTGGCATGTCGGTCACGCCCGAGCGTTCCAAAAGCGTGTTGTTTACTGAGCCCTACTCGCACTCTGGAGTTCAAGTGGCAGCGAACAAAGAGCTTGCTTCAGGTTTTAGCGAATTCTCCGATTTTGACTCACGACGCGTAAAAATTGCGGCTCGTCGCGGCGCATTCACCGTTCAAGTAGCCAGAGAAACCTTCCCGAAAGCGAAGATTCTGCAATTTGATGACGACGCGCAAGCCTTCCAAGAGGTGCTGAATGGTAACGCCCACGCGGTCATTGCTTCTAGCCCAAAACCAGAACATGAGACAGTGAAACACAGCGACAAGCTATTCCTTCCATTCTCTGAGCGACTATCAAAAGGTAACGAAGCCTTTGCGGTTCGCTTAGGGGAGGAAGATAAAAAAGCCTTTTTCAATAAATGGATTGAAGAAAGAACCCAAGATGGATGGTTAAAACAGCGTTATGAATACTGGTTCTCGACATTAGATTGGCAAGACCAAGTCGCGCAAGGCCAGTAATCTGAATGGCTCGTGGTCTTCGCGAGCCTATACTTTTGGATCATCCATTTTACTTTTCCATCATCTATTGGAGTTAAATTTTTGGGCGAACAAACCACCACTCGCACAGCACCCACAAAGGCCAACACAGGTTCCTTTCTAGTTCGGTTAAACACGCTCGATTGGGTACTGCTTATTATCTGTGGTATTGGTGGTGTTTGGCTGTACCATCGTTCCAACGTTGGTGTGCATTATTTGTGGCAGTGGAAAGAGGCGTTTGAACTACTTTTCACACCAAGATCCGACGGTGGTTTGCCCTACTTCTTCCAAAGTTTGATTTCGACGTTAAGGCTCAGTATTTGGGGCATCAGTTTCGCATTAGTGCTTGGCACTTTGTTAGGCTTAGCCCGCTTCTCTCGCTCTGTTTGGTTGCGTACACCTGCCAACGCGTTTATTCAGTTGGTAAGAAACATCCCACCGTTGGTTTTTGTTTTTATTTTCTACTTTTTCATTTCTAACCAATTGATCCCGTTACTCGGTTTGGAAGATCTTCTACGAAACTACAACGGTGAACCAAATGCGCTACAGAGCTTTCTTTTTGGACCTTCTAACCTTTGGGAAAATCTTGCCTCTGGTGTGTTATGCGTCGGCTTACTCTCTTCTGCATACATAGCAGAAGTTGTGCGCGCAGGTTTACAAAGTATCGACCAAGGTCAGTGGGAAGCGGCGGATTCATTGGGCTTGTCTCGGTGGGTGAAATACCGATTCGTTATCGCACCACAGGTACTTAAAGCAATAACACCTGCACTTGCCGGTCAAACCATCTCTTTGGTGAAAGACACCTCCATCGTTTCGCTAATTTCTATACAAGAAATGACTTTCGTTGGGACAGAGATGGCAAATTCATCAGGATATATCTTTGAAATTTGGCTGATTGTTGGCTTTTCTTACTTCTTGATTTGTTTCGGTCTGTCACTTATTTTTCGATATATTGAGAAAAAATCGGAATCTATTTCAAATTAACTCAATAGCACATGCAATTAGACACATTTGATTCTTCAAATTGGAACTGCATCCTGTTACATTGACTCAATGCTAAATTCTCGGCGTTTTTCATGGAGTTAAAGAAACAGTCTGACTACGAACAGTACATAAGACAGGACGGTCTTGGGGAATATTACGTAGTCATCAACCAATTCACTTTTCACAGTGTTTATCAGCCGATTTTTGATAAGCACCAACGCGTTATTGGAATGGAAGCCCTCCTTCGTATTCATGGCGCAGACGGCGTTCAAATTCGCCCAGACATTTTTCTCTCCAACGCAAGTATCGACCCTTACTTTCGCTTATGTGTTGAATTTTTATCCCGAGCCATGCACATCAGAAACTTCGCTCGTCACTTTGCCGGAACGCCGATTAAGCTCTTTCTCAATGTTATGCCTCAAACCCTACTCACGCTCACCAAAGACATGGGCTTTAAAGACAACGGCTTGCTTTACAAACGTCTTGCTGATTTGGGGATGACCCCGTCTGATGTGGTGTTTGAGGTTGTAGAAGAATCCTGCGGTGATACTGATTTACTGATTAAAGCCGTACAGTTAATGAGAGCGAATGGCTTTATCTTTGCCATCGATGATTTTGGCGCGCAACATTCCGACATTGCCCGAGTTCAGCAGCTTTGTCCTGACATAATTAAAATTGATCGCTCTTATCTACTCGATTATTGCGCTGGTGATACCTTTTCCATTCGAAGTGCGGTAGATCTAGCGGCAAACATGGGGGCCAAAGTGATTATCGAAGGGGTTGAAGAGAACAACCAGCTGCAAGCCATGCGTCAACTGGAACTCGATTATTATCAAGGGTTTTATCTCGGTAAACCAAGTGCAATTCATCACTGGACAGAATACGCAACCTGCCAATGCACGGTGCATTAAGCTTATCTCGTCATGCCGCATAAGCCACACAAACTATCCCAACAAAAAAGCGCTGAACACATGTCGGCGCTTTTTGTATGTATGGGTTTGAACGCTAAGATTCAATCGCTTATATGATTCTATCGCTTAGAAGAAGTCGATAGAGTTACGTCCACTCTTCGGGTCACGCGTTGCTTGTGGTTTGTCTTCTTTCTTGCCTTTCTTAGCAGATTGAGACAGTGCTTCTTTTTGTGCTTTGCGCTCTTTATGTGCCGCTTTACGACCCGTTGATTTAGGTCCTGTGCCTTTCGCTTTAGGCGGCTTGCTTTGGCGAGACTTCTCTTTACGAGTAGATTGCGCTTCTTTCTTCGCTTTCTTTTCCGCTTTTTGTTCTGCCGTTTCTGGTTCTGTCACTGGCGCGTCACAAACCACCACATAGTATTCTTGGTTAAACTCAAAAAAGTCACCATCGTACATTTTGCGTCGTTTACGTGTTTCTAGCTCGCCATTCACCGCAACATAACCTTCTTCGATGATATGTTTTGCTTCGCCACCACCACTGACCAAGTTTGCGATTTTAAAAAGCTTATACAGTTCGATAGGATGCGCATCAACATCAATGCCAATCGCTTCGATTTCAATCTCGTCGCCTTCTAAATACTCTTCGTGGTCGTAATCTTGGGTCATGTTATTTACTCTTCATATTTGATGCTCTGAAGTTTAAACGCAATGCCCCAAAATAGAAACCTCAGCCAATGCTCTATCGCAGGTTCTTTGTGGCTTTTGAGCACGTCTTGACCTATTTAACTGACCATTCGCAAGCTGTTACGTCAATGCCAACTTCAAACGAGGCTGCAATTCCATAATCCGAAGGTATATACTCTCCAGGTTATTGTTAAAAAGAGCGAATACTTTGTCTCGACCAAGCAGAATTACCTTTGGTACGGCTAACTTGTTTAATTTTGTCGCACCGCCGAACGCCTACTACGACTTCGAGAATATTTATTCCCAAGAGCAGTGGCGAGACAAACTTGCTTGGACGCAAAACCAATTAGAAAAGCTCGAACCGGACATTATCGGTCTGCAAGAGGTGTTCAGTATCGAAGAAACCCGAGCGTACTTTTTGTCACTTGGCTTTCCGTATTTCGCAACGGTCGATACCCCAAAAATAGAAGACGAGTATATTTATTCTCGCCCCGTCGTCGCGATTGCGTCTCGCTTTCCTATTGAGGATGTAAAACGCGTAGAGTTCGATTCAAACTCACTCACGCCATTTGGGGTAAATGAAGCACCCGATTTCAGTCGCAAGCCGATTTATGCGCAAGTCGTTCACCCAGTCCTTGGTCACATTGCCATATATGTCACTCACCTCAAATCTCAACGCCCTGCGGATACCGAAACGCCAGAACCATCAAGTCGCGTAATGGCTCGTTGGTTGTCTACACAGCAACGCGGTTGGGAAGCGGCCATGTTGCGAGACGCGATGCAGGCACAATATCGAGCACATCCTATACCGACCGTGTTAATGGGTGATATGAACCAGCCCATCTCAAAAGAAAGCGTTAATAACGTGCTTACCGAAACCTTTAGTGACAGCGTCACCGAATTACAACTAAAGGATGGTTGGAATCTGCAAACGGGCTCGTCTCTTGAAGTGCGCCCTGCGACTCACTACCACTTTTCTACGGGGAACGTGCTGGATTACATCCTGCTTTCTCAAGAGTTTGATACACATTCGGATGTATCGGTAGCGGAAGTGATTGATTATCAAGTGTTAGAACAACACTTGATTAACCCATCCTATGAGAAAGACAAAAACGCCAGCGATCACGCGTTTGTGTCGCTGACGGTCGAAGTGAAATTGTAAGTGTTGACTATTGTCGTTTAACAATTTTGCGAGGAATAAGCTCCACACCTGGCTTGTAACGTTTGGCCGAGGCATTCAGTGCCAACTCCATCGCGCTATCAGCAATCAACTCAAATTGCTGAGGCAGAGAGTTGATTTTCACTGGTAAGAAGTCCAGCAGTCGATTATCACCAAATGTCGCCAGACGAACTTGACTCATGAGTTCCGGCTTTTCAAGCATCACGTCCAGGACGCCTTCAAGCAACGTGTAGGAAGTCGTCACGATCGCATCAGGCAAACTGCCTGCTTGAACCCATTTATCCAGTACCTTTTTTCCCTCCTCACGAGAGAAGTGCAAACCGTAACCGACGGTCATTGCCGTATCGTCTTTTTGGCAGGCAGACCGAAAACCCAGTTCGCGCTCTTTCGACACTTGCAAATCTTGCAACGCACCAATCAAACCAATGGTTTTGATCTCTGGTGACAGTACCGATTCTGTAAGCTCAAAAGCAGCATCAAAATCTTCACTGATAACGCAACAAAAATGCTCATCATCCATTGGACGGTCAAGTGCTATAACCGGAGTGCCCGAGTTTTGTAACTTGAGATAATACTCATTAGCCGATGGCATACCACTTGCGACAAATAGCGCGTCAATTCGGCGGCTGATTAGCGCTTCAGCAACCTTTTTCTCCGTTTCCGGATCATCATCTGAGCAGCCAATTAGAATTTGATAACCCGCCTTACGCGAGTTTTGTTCAATCAGTTTTGCAAGGCGTGCGTAACTGGTGTTCTCCAAGTCTGGGATGATAAGTCCAAACGAACGCGAGTTACCGGCACGCAACGAAGAAGCGGCATGATCCGGCTTGTAATTGTACTCGTCGACAACCGCCATCACTTTCTTTTGCGTCTTTTCGCTGATGCGGTATTTCTGCGCTTTTCCGTTAATTACATAGCTTGCAGTTGTCTTTGAAACCCCTGCCAATTTGGCTATTTCATCCAGTGTCATATTCTCAACCCTATTCTGTGCGCGCGATCATATTAATACATCAACGATCTTACGATAAGTTGAATTATAAGCTGAACCGATTCAGTATAAAAGCTGAAAGGATTCAGCAAAATCTAAAAATTGACGAAAATCACCAAAATCCGGCAATGCAGTAAGTCTTCGTCTAGGCTTTAAGCAATACAGCTCAAGGGGTGTTTAGCGTCAGATTTTTAAAACATTTTGCTAAGTCTTTTAAAAAATTTGCCACTTAGCTGAATCGATTCAGTATCGAAAGGATATTTAGCTAAGACACAACAAAACTAGAGCAAGACTGAATACATTTTTAATTTGATTGGTACGAATACCTTAAGGCTGGAGAAGCACCATGCTTAAGCTAAACAAGAACGACATTACCCTCTCGCAATCAGCGACAGATAAGTTTGCAGCAATCAAGAATATTGCGCAAAGCCTGACAGACAAAGGCCTTGTTGAACAAGGTTATGTGGAAGGCATGCTAAATCGTGAAAACCAAAACTCAACGTTTTTAGGTAACGGCATCGCGATCCCTCACGGCACAACCGACACTCGCTCAATGGTAAAAACCACTGGCGTCGCTGTTCACCACTTTCCTAAAGGTGTGGATTGGGGTGACGGAAACAAAGTCTTCGTTGCGATTGGTATCGCAGCAAAATCAGACGAGCACTTAGGCATTCTGAAGCAACTGACCAAAGTGCTAGGTGCTGATGGCGTGGAAGAGCGTCTTCGCGATGCAAAAAGCGAAGAAGACATCATTGCCCTACTTCATGGTGATGTTCAGCTTGAAGCGGACTTCGATGCCTCTCTTATCCAGCTACTTTTCCCTGCTAGCGATATGGTACAGATGAGCGCTGTGGCAGGTGGCCTCTTAAAAAACACTGGCTGTGCTGGCGCTGAATTTGTTGCTGATCTCGTGACAAAAGCACCGACTAATCTTGGCAACGGTTTGTGGCTAGTTGGTAGCGATAAGCACGTTTCTCGCACGGGTGTGTCTTTTGTCTCGACGGCCAACGATTGCGAATACGAAGGCCAAAAAGTGCGTGCTTTGGTTGCGTTTGCTGCTTGTAACAACGCTCACCAATCAATTCTGAACAACTTGTCTAAAATCGTTTTCAACAACGAACACAATAAGCTGTTAGATGCCTCTGCAGAACAGATTCTCGCGCTATTCAAAGGCGAAGAAATGGCTGCGCCAGCCGAAGATGGCAACGTAGCAGTCTTTAAGATCAAAAACGCACATGGCCTTCACGCTCGCCCGGGTGCGATGTTGGTTGCAGAAGCGAAGAAATTCGAATCAAACATTCGCGTGGCAAACCTAGATGGTGATGGTAAAGCAGTAAATGCGAAAAGCCTGATGAAAGTGATTGCCCTTGGTGTGAAACACGGTCACCAATTGCAGTTCTCTGCTGAAGGCCCAGACGCGGCTCAAGCGCTGGAGTCTATCGGCAACGCGATTGCTTCTGGCCTAGGTGAAGGTTAAGGGGCACGCAAATGACAGCATTAAAAACAAACAAAGTTGTGACCATCACGCTGAACCCTGCGCTTGATCTAACAGGCTCGCTCGACGCGCTAAAGGTAGGTTCAGTCAGCCTTGTTGCACAAAGTAGCCTTCACGCGGCAGGCAAAGGCGTTAACGTTGCAAAAGTGCTGAGCGACCTTGGCGCCGACGTTACGGTGACCGGCTTTTTGGGTAAAGACAACCCAGAACTGTTCCATCAACTTTTCACCGAAATTGGCGTAAAAAACGAGTTTGTTGAAGTCGAAGGCGCAACACGCATCAACGTAAAACTGGTAGAAGCCGACGGCCAAGTGAGTGACATCAACTTTCCTGGCGTTCAAGTAACGGCAGAAGAAATTGCTCGTTTTGAAGAGACACTGTTCCGCCTTGCAGACACTCACGACTACTTCGTTCTAGCTGGCAGCTTACCGGGCGGTATAACCGCTGAGCAATGCGCAGCATGGATTGAAAAACTGCATCAACAAGGCAAAAAAGTATTGTTCGACAGCAGCAAAGCCGCTCTACGTGCAGGTATTGATGCTCATCCGTGGCTTATTAAACCAAATGACGAAGAGCTGAGTGACTTTGTCGGTGAGCACCTAGAAACGCCAGAACAGTGCCAAGTGGCAGCACAAACACTCAGCAACAAAGGCATCGAAAATATTGTTGTGTCGATGGGTGCTGACGGTGTGATGTGGCTAAACCAAGGCGAGTGGCTACGCGCACAACCGCCACGCATGAATGTGGTGAGCACCGTAGGTGCGGGCGACACACTGGTGGCAGGCTTATGCTGGGGCCACATGCAAGTGATGCCGAAACACGATTTATTGCGCTTCGCGACAGCGCTTTCTGCTTTAGCAGTTAGCCAAGTTGGCGTGGGGCTAACCAGTCAAGAAGAACTGGAAAACATTAAGCTGCAAACACAAGTCAGCGAGCTTTACCCTAATACGAACTTAGACAAAAACTAAGGAACAGAAGGTTATCAGTATGAATATTGCCATTATTACTGCCTGCCCTAGTGGTGTTGCTAATAGCATCCTTGCGGCGGGTCTATTAGAACAAGCGGCCGCTAAACTAGGTTGGAACGCCAAGATTGAATGCCAATCCAGTGTTATTGCTCCAACGCCGCTGACAGACGCTGACATTGAGCAAGCTGACGTGATCGTAATCGCGGCGAACACCACCGTTGATACTTCTCGTTTCGTAGGTAAAAAAGTCTACCAAGCAGAAATCAGCGCGGTGGCAAAAGACGCTACCGCATTCTTAACGACCGCAGTCGAAAGTGCAGCAACACTTGAACAAGTAACCACAGTTGAAGCGCCTGTCGAAAGTGTTTCAGCAGCCAAGAAAATCGTCGCTATTACGGCATGCCCTACTGGCGTGGCGCATACCTTCATGGCAGCAGAAGCGTTAGAAGAAGAAGGCAAACGCCGTGGTCACCAAATTAAGGTGGAAACTCGTGGCTCTGTTGGCGCGAAGAACCACCTAACTGACCAAGAAATCGCAGATGCGGACTTGGTTATCATTGCGGCGGACATCGAAGTGCCACTTGATCGCTTCAACGGCAAAAAAATGTACCGTACAAAGACTGGCCCAGCTCTGAAGAAAACCGCTGAAGAGATGGACAAAGCGTTCGAACAAGCCACGATTTACCAACATTCAGGCGCTGCAAGTTCTGCTTCGGCAGCAGATGAGAAGAAAGGCGCATACAAACACCTAATGACGGGGGTTTCGCACATGCTTCCTGTCGTCGTCGCAGGTGGTTTGATCATCGCCCTATCGTTCGTATTCGGTATTGAAGCATTTAAAGAAGAAGGTACATTAGCCGCAGCACTAATGACCATCGGCGGCGGCTCTGCGTTTGCACTGATGATCCCTGTGCTTGCTGGTTACATTGCCTTCTCAATTGCTGACCGTCCGGGTCTGGCTCCGGGTCTTGTTGGTGGTATGTTGGCAAGCTCTACTGGCGCAGGTTTCCTTGGTGGTATCGCGGCTGGTTTCATCGCAGGTTACGCAGCGAAGCTCTTAGCAGATAAAGTAAAACTTCCGCAATCAATGGAAGCATTGAAACCGATTCTGATCATCCCGTTTGTTGCGACGCTATTTACGGGCCTTGTGATGATCTACATCGTTGGTGGTCCGGTTTCTGGCATCATGAATGGTCTGACTGACTTCCTAAACAACATGGGTTCAGACAGCGCCGTTCTACTTGGTATTATCCTTGGCGCAATGATGTGCTTCGACTTGGGTGGCCCAGTAAACAAAGCGGCTTACGCATTCGGTGTAGGTCTATTGGCTTCTCAAACTTACGCACCAATGGCTGCAATCATGGCGGCAGGTATGGTGCCGGCGCTAGGTATGGGTCTGGCCACTTTCCTTGCGAAGAACAAGTTTGAACCAAACGAGCGTGAAGCGGGCAAAGCATCATTCGTGCTAGGTCTGTGCTTTATCTCTGAAGGTGCAATCCCATTCGCAGCGAAAGACCCAATGCGTGTAATCCCATCTTGTATGGCTGGTGGCGCTCTAACAGGTGCTCTATCTATGCTATTCGGCGCGAAACTGATGGCACCTCACGGCGGTCTATTTGTACTGCTTATCCCTAACGCAATTTCTCCAGTCTTGATGTACTTGGTAGCAATTGCTGCAGGTACGGCGGTAACAGGCTTTACCTATGCATTCCTAAAAAACAAAGCTGATGCAAAACAAGAAGTTGCTGCATAAGCAAAACTTAAGCGATTAACACTTAAGCAATTAACAATGCCACCCTCGATTTGGCATTCAGCACCTCCCTTAAATTCCGGTTAAGGGAGGTGTTTTTTATTTCCCCTCTTCTGACAAAACCATACATTTCGATACTTAACCTTTGCTTTTTGACTCGTTATGCTGCACGCATGAGAGGTGCGACTTATTTGCTTAACTAACGCTTCGGTGACTTGTGTTTTTTCAAGTAGCCGATGAAAAATCCCAAATGCAGATAAAGCCTCTTATATTTCACTTCGTTTTAATCAAAATAATAAAGTTAATTACACATGAAAAAAGCTGTCCTTTTGTTAGCTGTTGTTTCAGCATTCGCGCAAGCAAATCAAACTGATGTCGAGAAAAAAGACGTATCAGGCTTTTACCTTGGTGGTGGTATCGGGGTTACAACTGTCTATGACGACAGTGTTTGGCCGTATGCGGTTAATCTGGATTCTAACGACTCCACATACAAACTGTTTGGCGGTTACCAGTTCAACCGTATCGTCGCAATCGAAGCGCAATACACACGCTACGGTGATATTTTTGACAAGTTTGAAGATGCACCACGCACAATGGTAAAACCTGAAAACATCGCTCTAATGGCGAACCTAGGTTACACCTTTGACAGTGGCTGGCGTCCGTTTGCGACGGTTGGCCTTGGTCGTACCGAACTTGATTTTGGCTCTTCGTCAAAAGCAGAAACGTCATTCCGTGCAGGTGTTGGTGGCGAATACTCACCTAAAGCGATCGAGAATCTGAATTTCCGCATCGCGTATGAAGTAGACACATTTGTAATTGACGAAACTTACGATGACTTAACCATCATGCTCGGCTCGCTTTACGCTGGCGTCTCTTACAAGTTCTAAAACGAAAAAAGCCCTGAGGAAATCCCTCAGGGCTAGGCAGGAAGCTGACTTAGATAAGTCAGGAGTCCTTATGCAGTGGTCGGTTTAATCCTAAATAGAATCGCAAACATTACTGGTACAACAATCAATGTTAGTACCGTTGCAAAACCAAGACCTGCCATAATCGTAATCGCCATTGAGCCAAAGAAGGCGTCAAACACGAGTGGAATCATCCCTAGAATCGTTGTCAGCGCCGCCATGCTTACTGGACGCACACGGCTGATCGCGCTATCTACAATCGCAAGATACGGATCTTTGCCAGACTCTAATTCCAAGTTAATTTGATCAAGTAACACAATGCCGTTTTTCAAAATCATCCCGCTCAAGCTCAGCAATCCAAGGAATGCAGTGAAGCTGAATGGCATGTTAGTTGTCAGTAGACCGAACGCCACACCAATAATGGAAAGCGGAACCGTAAACCAAATCACCAACGGTTTTTTGATTGAGTTAAACAGTAAAATGGTGATGATGAACATCAGCAAGTAGCCCATCGGCAGAGAACCAAATAGCCCTTCTTGCGCATCTTTCGATGATTCGTATTCCCCACCCCAAGTAATTTCGTACCCTTCAGGGATGTGTAAAGCCATCACTTTTGGTTGTACACGAGCAAACAAACTTGCCGCCGTATCATCACTCAATACATCGTGGTCAGCCAACACCGTTAAGGTACGTTTTCTGTCTCGGCGTTGGATCAGAGGCTCACTCCAATCTAGTTCGACACCATCAATG
Source organism: Vibrio sp. Y20_XG_PY13 (assembly GCF_024181925.1). Classification (NCBI taxonomy): domain Bacteria; kingdom Pseudomonadati; phylum Pseudomonadota; class Gammaproteobacteria; order Vibrionales; family Vibrionaceae; genus Vibrio; species Vibrio sp. Y20_XG_PY13. The sequence continues at coordinate 481,044 of NZ_JAMZAL010000001.1, forward strand.
ATTTGATCGACAGGAATGTACGTTTGTAATGACGGGCTCCAAATCTTCACGTTTTGTAGCGATTCAAAGTCCACACGCTCTGCTTCAGGTAGACGCATCATAATAGGTAACGTATGAGTTCCGTCACGCAGAACACCAAACGTGCTGCCGCCAAACGCCATTTGCAGCGTACTTGATAGATCTTCTTTCGAAATACCAAGGCGACGCGCTTTGGATTCGTTGAAGACGGGCACAAGTTCTTTCGTTCTTTCACGCCAATCGTGGCGAATGTTTCTCGCCCCTGGATCTGTGTGAAGGATGTCTTCCACCTGAACCGCTAGCTCTCGCAACACTTTCGGATCTGGGCCAGTAATACGCGCTTCAATTTTAGACGCTGGAGACGGGCCAAATTCCATCAGTTTGAACTGGAATGTAGGCTCATCGAACGTCTTAGCTAAATTGTCATCCAGCTTGTGAAGCAGCTTGAACATATTGTCACGGTCAGTTGTTCGCACTTGGAACTGAGCGTAAGCCTCGTAGCTTTTCTCCGGTTGGTACGTCAATGCAAAACGTTGTAGACCTTGGCCAATCGAAACCGAGACAAAATCGATGTCATCTTGCTGACGAATATAGCTTTCTACTTTTTCCGCTTGCTTAATGGTCTGACGGATATCCGTACCTTCTGGCATCCACATATCAACGTAGAACATCGGCGTATTCGAAGGTGGGAAGAATTGCTGCTTCACATTGCCAAACGCAATAACGGCACCCACTAACAACGCCACCATCGCAGCGACCGTCATCCAACGAAAACGTAACGAGAATTTAAGCAACGCGCCAAATACAACGAACAACCAGCCTTTGTAAGGGTCTTCGTCTTCACCGTTCGTGTCTTTCTCTTCTTCTTTTAGAAGCAGGTCTGCTAAGAAAGGCGTGAGTGTAATTGCCGTGACCCAGCTCAAGAACAATGAAAAACACAACACCCAGAAGAGTGAGCCCATGAATTCGCCAGTTGCGTCCTGAGATAAGCCGATTGGTGCAAACGCGGTAATTGCGATTACTGTCGCGCCAAGCAAAGGCCACTGTGTTTGTTTCACAATATCAACGGCAGCTTGAACCTTTGTGCGCCCTTTCTTCAGGCCAACCAGAATACCTTCAACCACAACAATCGCGTTGTCCACCAACATACCCAACGCGATGATCAACGCACCGAGCGAAATTCGATGAAGTTCTATGTTGTTGTAATTCATCAAGATGAACGTACCAAACACCGTCAATAGAAGTACCACACCAATGATCACGCCACTACGTAAGCCCATAGTGAACAACAGCACAATAATTACGATGGCTACCGCCTCAGCTAAGCTGATCACAAACGCTTTTACAGAATCATCGACCTCTTGCGCTTGGTTGTAGAAATAGCTCATGTCCAAACCCGCAGGTTTGATGGACTCTAAACTGCTTAACTCAGCGTTAAGGCGCTCACCTACTTCTACTACGTTAACGCCAGACGCAAACGAAATACCGATGTTGATTGCTTTCTTGCCGTTAAACAAAATCATGTTGCCCGGCTTTTCTTGAATACTTCGGGTGATCGTCGCAACGTCTTTTAAGCGAATCAAATTACCCGTATCACGACCGTGAATGATCAGGTTTTCTAACGCTTGAACGGTATTCAGCGTACCGCTAGGACGAATGACGAGGCTTTCACCATTCACCATAACTTCGCCAGCCGAAACCACGTTATTCTGTTGGTTAAGCAAACCAGAAACAACGTTCATGTCGAGATTCAGAGACGCAAGGCGGTCAAGCGAGATTTCAACGAACAACATCTCTTGCTGATCACCAGCAATGTCTACTTTGCCCACGCCATCAACCAGTTCGATTTCGCGTCGTAGGTGGTCGGCATAGCGTTTGAGCTCGACATAGTCGTAATCGTCGCCCGTCAGCATCAACATGACACCGTACACGTCACCGAAGTCATCAATAATCTGCAGAGATTGCACACCTTGCGGTAAAGTTGGTTGCAGATCGTTGATTTTACGGCGCATTTCGTCCCAAATCTGTGGCAGTTCGTCTGGGCCGTAATCCATCTTCATACTGACCATGATCTGCGACATACCATTCGAAGAGGTCGACGTGATTCGATCAATGTACGGCAGTTTACGAATCTCTTTCTCAAGCGGATACGTTAATTCTTCTTCCACTTCTTTGGAGGTCGCCCCAGGATAAGTCGCGACAATCATCGCGTCCTTAATCGTAAACGCAGGGTCTTCTAATCGACCAAGCTCTAGGAATGAAGTCACCCCACCGATAGCAAGAATAACAATGAACAACCAACTGATGACTTTGTTCTTAATGGAATACTCAGCAATGTTCATTATTGTTCCTTCTCCACAACATCCACATGCTTACCTTCGCGTAATTTACGCAGGTTTGAATTAACCAACACATCACCTTGAGTGATTCCCGATGAGACAATCGCCCCTTCACCGTTAACTTGTGAAATCGCCACAGGCACTTTAGTGACAGCGTCATTGTTCATTTTCCAAACAAAGAACTCATTATCATCGTTGCCTGCTTGAAGTGCCGTCATTGGGATGTTGTAACCATCGATAGAAGTGATACCGGCTTTGATCATGTCGACCATCACGCTCACACTCGTGCCGGGCAGAATCTCTTGCTCTGGTTGAGGCATGGTTAAGTACATCTCATAAGTCTGTGTTTCTGAGTTTGGCTCGCTAGTGTGCTCTAAATAGTCCAGCGCATACGTTGTCGGAATACCAGAGAACGTCGCACGCGGCTTATAACTCATGTTTTGTGCGGTTGGGTTCACCATCGCTAACACGTTGTCAGACAATTCGATACGCACATAAACCACATCGTTTTGATACAAGTTCAGTACAGGTTCGCCAATCGCCACGCGCTCAAAACGCTCTTTGAAAACGTCTGAGACTTTGCCTGCAAACGGGGCAAATAAACGCGTATAGTTCAACTGGTTGGTGGCGCTATAGAAGTTTGCCTCTGCCAGTTCCTTGTTTGCGGTCAGCTCATCCAGTTCTGCTTTGGATATCATTTGGCGACCGTGCAGTTCCTCACCTCGTTTAAGCTGGCGAATCGCAAGCGTGTATTGCGCTTCAGCATCATTTACCGCTTGCTTTTCTTTACTGTCATCCAGCTTGGCGATCATTTGCCCTTCTTTCACTACGTCACCAGCTTTCACTAGTACGTGTTGAATTTCACCGGCGCGACGAAATGCCATGGGTGTTTGTTCAGCAGGAACAACTAGCCCTTTAAACGCGCGATATTGGCTTTTCACTGGCGCGTCAACTGAAATGGTCGAAACATACAACGGTTGTTCGGCTACGTTTTGGCTATCACTTTGACAACCAGTAAGGACGGCCAATGCGATAGCCGATACTGCGAATAGAGAATGCTTCATTAAATGCCTTCCTCACGAATCCAAGCTTTCACCACTTGCCCTTCGACTAATCGTTCTACGCCAGCAATAACCACGTAGTCGTTGTTATCCAAACCTGACTCAATCGCACCACTTTCATTTAGTGACAATGTCACCTTATTCACTTGTTGCGTTGAGCTATCCATCACCCAAACTTCACCTTGGCTCTCTTGCTTGTTTACCCAAGCCGATGTCGGCAACGTCATGGCGTTAGACTTGTTTTGCTTAGCAATGTGTACTTGTCCTGTCATCCCAGTGAGCAAGTTGCGATCGGTTGGCCGAGTGATCGTCACAATCGCTTCATAGCTGTTGGTATCGATGTTTGGCTGCGTTGAGATTTCTTTGAACTTACCCGAAATACGTTTGCTTGGTTCGCTGTCCATCGTTACCCACATCTCTGCGTTTTTTAGTGCAGACAGAGAGACAGACTCCGCGTAACTAACGGGCAAAGTGAAAGAAACATCCAGTGTGGTGTTATCAATCAAATTGAGGATTTCTTGCTTTTCACCTACCACTTGATAAGGCTTCACGTAGGTGTACGACACCACACCGTCAAATGGCGCTTGAATTTTGGTGTAGCTCAAATCGGTTTTCGCTTGTTCAAAACTTGCCAACGCTGCTTTGTATTGCGTTTCTTTTTGATCGTAGCTATCGGTGCTGATGAGTTTTTTGCTGTACAGACTTTTTGCTCTTTCCCACTGAGTTTTCGCCAATGCATATTGGGCTTGCGCCGCGTCTAAAGCTAATTGCAGATCTTTCGGGTCTAGTGTGGCGAGCACTTCACCCTTTTCTACCCCTTGTCCCATTCTTACCAGTAGCTTTTCAACTTCCCCACCAACTTGAAAAGACAACTGCGCTCGATACGTTGCATCAATACGCGCAAGAAAAGCGTCAGAGTCGTCAACCGTAAGATCTTTAACAGCAAGTAATTTAACGGGTTTGATTAAAGGCTCTGCCGGTTCTGATATGGCTTTATTACACCCTGTCAGCAACGTAGAGAGACTTAACGTCACCACAGCGCCAATCAAAGTGTGCTTTATAGTTTGTTTTCGCACTGGCTTCTCCATAGACTTAAAATTTACTACACAGTCGTGCAGTATAGGCAGAATTGAATATTGATCAACATATTTTCCACATGGATAGCAAATTAATTAGTCAAAGCGTTCGGTTTCTGGTAAAAGTAGGCACGTTGATTAATATTCGGGAAAAATCGAACTATGAATGTAAGAAAGCAAGGCCGACGTAGCGCTGAAGCCGCAGAACAAACTAAGTGTCTGATCCTTAAGGTCGCTGCAGATATGTTTTGTGAGCTGGGTTACGAGCGAGTCTCGCTAAGAAACATCAGCGAAAAGGCGGGTGTATCACATAGTTTGATTCGTCATCACTTCGGCAGCAAAGAGAAAATCTGGCAAGCAGTGAGTGACGCGATGGATGAGTTCCTGCAAAATTATATGGCAGGCCTAATCAACGAAATGCCTGAGAACACCCCATCAAATCGCAAGATTTACCTGTTTATGGTTCGCATGTTGGCGTTTGCACTCGTGAACCCTCATCCAGTGCAAATGATTGCGGACTCAATCAGACAAGATGATAACGCGCTGTTTGACTACTTCTTAAAGTCAAAAGACGAGTTTGCCGAGATTTTCACGAGCATTTTCGCGCAGTACAACAGTGAATTCCCAGAAGCACAATTCGATCAGTGGGAATCAAAATGGCAGATGTTGATCTTTGCACACGGCGCAGTCAGCCTTGCTCCAATGATGCAAGAAACATGGCCAGATATTGCAGACAATCGTGAACAACTGCTGATCAAACACTGGGAATTGTTTAATACAATCATGGCGACGCAATTCAGAATCGCGAAAGAAGATATGATCCACCCTAGCAAGCTAGAAGACATCGTTATCGACATGTGTTGTACCATCGATGAAGCGGTAAACTAAAAAGTCAATAAGCGAAAAAAAGAAGACATAAAAATGCCGAGCTATTCAGCTCGGCATTTTTGTTTCATTCAGTTTTAACCGCGGTAGTAGCGTTGCGGTACAAACGGCATTTTTTCAACCGTCATCGGTAGCATTTTTCCACGCACTTCTGCGAACAGCTCCGTACCAATCGCAGCAAGATCGGCGCGCACATAACCCATTGATACTGGCTTACCTGCGTTTGGACCGGCTGTACCGCTGGTGACGATACCAATTTTCGCACCATCAGCATCAAACAGCTCAACACCTTCACGAACTGGCGCTTTTGTTTGACCAACAAGGCCAACGCGCTTACGTGCAACATCTTTGGTTTCAATCTGCTTTAGAATGATATCAGCACCAGGGAAACCACCTTCACGTTCACCGCCAACACGACGCACTTTTTGGATACCCCAAAGCAAGCTCGCTTCAACTGGTGTTGTAGTCGTGTCTAGGTCATGTCCATATAGACACAAACCACACTCTAGACGAAGAGAATCACGCGCACCAAGACCGATCCATTCCACTTCTTCTTCCGCAGTCAGTTTGCGTGCTAGCTCTTCTGCTTTGTCAGCAGGAACAGAGATTTCGTAACCATCTTCGCCAGTGTAGCCACTGCGAGAAACAATGCACTCAGCGCCCAGAATTTCCACTTTACGAATATCCATGAACAGCATGTCTGCCACTTCTGGAGCAAAACGTGCTAACACCGTCGCCGCTTGAGGGCCTTGAATAGCCAGAAGAGCGCGATCTTCAATGACTTCTAGTTCAACACCCGATGGCAGGTGCGCTTTTAGGTGAGCGATGTCTTGTTCTTTACACGCTGCGTTCACAACCACAAAAAGATGATCGCCCAAGTTTGCAACCATTAGGTCATCCATAATGCCGCCTTCTTCATTAGTGAAGAACGCATAACGCTGTTTGCCAGACTCAAGATCCACAATATCAACAGGAACTAATGTTTCTAGAAATGCTGCCGCGCCTTCACCAATTAAGCGAAGCTGACCCATATGAGATACATCAAACAAACCTGCTGCATCACGAGTGTGTAAGTGTTCCTTCTTTACGCCTAGAGGGTATTGAACCGGCATATCGTAACCCGCGAACGGGACCATTTTTGCGCCAACTTCAACATGAAGTGCGTGCAGTGGTGTTTTCAGAAGTTCTTGAGTCATTTTCGTCTCCATTTAGATAGACCCGAGAATGCTATCGGCATTCGATGTGTTTCCAATAATAAACATGGCTCATTCTATTTTGCACGAACAAGACAGCGATCGGCTTTCAAAAGTGTGACTCTTAACATTTTAATCACAACAAAACGTATAAAAAAGGCGCTTCATTGACCGATATATCATCAACAGAGCGCCATCATAACGTATTTACACTTGTTAGCAATCGTTTGCTTTCACTATAGGAAATTTACAACTATTTATCACTACTTGGCGGTAACCCACAAAATTTGAGCATCTTCCTCACTTACGCTGGTCAACATGTGTCCCATGTTCGCGTCGTAATAGACACTGTCACCTTCGCTCAAAACCACCGGCTCGTAAAACTCAGAATAGAACATAACCTCCCCTGATAAGATGAGCAAAAACTCCTCGCCATCATGACGAACCCAATCTTTGTATTCGTCGAAACTGCGAGCACGGATCTGGCTCTTAAACGGCATCATTTTCTTATTGGAAAGTTGTGTCGCGAGCAGTTCATGCTCATAGGTTTGAGTTGGGTGTGGTTTTCCTTCACTTTTCTTAGTGATATCTCTACGCCCTGTTGCCACTTTTTTTCTTGGAGGTTCAAATAGTTGTGGCATGTCAATCTGCAATCCAAGTGCCAATTTTTGCATGGCTTGGAACGTAGGAGAAATCTGTTCGTTTTCAATCTTACTTAGCGTAGAACGCGCAAGGCCAGTACGCTGACTCGCCTCTTCTAACGTAATGCCCAACTTAGAACGGATATCCTTAATGCGCTGACCAAGCTTTAACGGCTCGATATTTTGATCATTTTGTTCTTTCGCCAACGTCATCGACGGGTATTCATCGTAAATACTTTCTGCCATAAATCCCTCTATAAATATCCTTATTTCTCTCCTACTAGCATTGTGCATGAACCCTATAGTGGATAAAAGTGCACCACGTTAATTAAAGCGTGCTCTTGTTAACAAAACCAGAAATCTTGTTTCTTATAGGAAATTTTTGGTTGATTGTTCTCGCCTCAAGCGCTATGTTACCAACTTGTTAGATGTAGAGATGCAAATTTCCGTAAGAGATTGAAGAAGAAAAAGCGCAATCCGACGGAGTTTTCGCCCACTTTTTAGGGCTGGATGTTCACTCTGTTCTGCTACGCAGTTCAGCTGTTTTGAGGACAAATGAACCACATCGCAAGTCAATCAATCTTCTGCGGGTTCATTTTCAGATTTGGAAGGTCAACTACCATGAATAAGAGTTACCCTAACCACAGCTTGGAAAACTTTTTCTCTACCAACCTCTCTGCGACAGATGACGCTGTCTTTGCCGGAATTCAGGCGGAATTCACTCGCCAAAACGAACAAATCGAACTTATTGCTTCTGAGAACATCGTGTCTAAAGCGGTAATGCAAGCTCAAGGCACATGCCTAACAAACAAATACGCTGAAGGTTATCCCGGTCGCCGTTACTATGGTGGTTGTGAGCACGTAGATACAGTGGAAGCCATTGCTATCGAACGTGCGAAAAAACTTTTTAATTGCGAATACGCAAACGTTCAACCTCACTCAGGCGCTCAAGCAAACGGCGCAGTGAAACTGGCACTACTTCAACCTGGCGACACCATTCTTGGCATGTCTTTGGACGCAGGTGGCCACCTAACACACGGTGCACGCCCTGCTCTATCTGGCAAGTGGTTTAATGCAGTTCAATACGGCGTTGATCGTGAAACACTAGAAATCAACTACGATGATGTTCGCGCTCTGGCGCTAGAACACAAACCAAAAATGATCATCGCAGGCGGTAGCGCGATTCCACGTACTATCGATTTCGCAAAGTTCCGTGAAATCGCCGACGAAGTGAACGCAACCCTAATGGTCGATATGGCGCACATCGCAGGCCTTATCGCAACAGGCGCACACCCTAGCCCATTGCCACACGCACACGTTGTGACCACGACAACGCACAAAACACTGCGTGGTCCACGCGGGGGCATGATTCTGACTAACCACGAAGACATCATTAAGAAGATCAATTCGGCGGTATTCCCAGGCCTACAAGGCGGTCCATTAATGCACGTTATCGCCGCTAAAGCGGTCGCATTTGGTGAAGCACTTGGCCCTGAATTTAAAACTTATATTGATTCGGTGATCAATAACGCAAAAGTCCTAGCGGAAGTATTGCAAACTCGCGGTTGCGACATCGTAACCGGTGGTACAGATACGCACTTAATGCTGGTTGACCTTCGTCCTAAAGGCTTGAAAGGCAACAAAGCAGAAGAAGCTCTAGAGCGTGCTGGGATCACATGTAACAAAAATGGCATCCCATTCGATACAGAGAAGCCTATGATTACATCGGGCATCCGTTTAGGAACGCCTGCGGGTACAAGCCGCGGCTTTGGCGCTGAAGAATTCAAACTCATCGGTAATTGGATTGGTGACGTACTGGACGGTTTGGTGAACAACCCAGAAGGTGACGCAATCGTTGAGAAACGCGTTCGCAAAGAAGTAAAAGAGCTTTGCAGTCGCTTCCCTCTTTACCAGTAAACGACTTTTTAAATCAGAATAATTCCTGACAAGTTATTTGGAGATTAAGCAATGGACAAAACACTGAAGTTTACAGATAGCCACGAGTGGGTACGTGACAACGGTGACGGCACAGTGACAATCGGTATTTCTGAGCATGCGCAAGAAATGTTGGGTGACGTAGTATTCGTTGACCTGCCAGACGTGGAAGACGAAGTAGAAGCCGGCGAAAGCTTCTCTTTGGTTGAGTCTGTAAAAGCGGCTTCAGACATCTACTCACCAGTAACCGGTGAAGTAGTTGAAATCAACGAAGAGCTAGAAGACAGCCCAGAGCTAATCAACGAAGAACCATACGAAGGTGGTTGGATCGTGAAAGTGAAACTTTCGGACCCATCTGAGTTGGATGACTTAAAAGATGCGGAAGAATACCTAAGCTCTATCGAAGAAGAGTAATTAGGATGTGACGAAAGCTGTTCCCTAGCCTGTTTAGAGAGCAGCTTTTTTTCTAGGTTCGGACGTATAATTAAATGAGTCAATTAAGACCATTTCCGATACCCGAGCCAAGGAGTAGGTAAAGGACAATGACTGAATTACTTCAAAGCCTCAGCACACAAAACGAGTTCGTTGGACGCCACAACGGACCAAAACTTTCTGACCAACAAAAAATGTTGGAAGCGATCAACGCAGTTAGCCTAGACGCACTGATCAGCGAAACCGTACCAGCAAACATCCGCCTTGAGCAGCCAATGACGTTGGCAGAAGCGAAAAGCGAAGCGGACATGTTGGCTACGATGAAACAATTCGCAAAACAAAACCAAGTCAAACGTACATTCATCGGTCAGGGTTACTACAACACGTTCACGCCAAATGTCATTCTGCGTAACGTACTAGAAAACCCAGGCTGGTACACCGCGTACACACCATACCAACCAGAAATTTCTCAAGGCCGTCTGGAATCACTACTGAACTTCCAACAAATGGTTATCGACCTAACCGGTATGGAAATCGCAAACGCGTCTTTGCTTGATGAAGCAACGGCAGCGGCAGAAGCAATGACACTTTGTAAGCGCGCTGGTAAGAGTAAGAGCAACGTATTCTTTGTGGCTGACGACGTGCATCCACAAACCATCGAAGTGGTAAAAACGCGTGCTAAATTCATCGGTTTTGAAGTGCTAGTTGGCTCTTTAGAATCTCTACCAGAGCAAGACGTATTCGGCGCGCTGGTTCAATACCCAAGCACAACGGGTGAAGTTCGTGATCTAACGGACATCATCGCGAAAGCACAAGCAAACAAAACGCTTGTTACTGTTGCGACTGACCTACTTGCTTCTACCCTATTGAAACCTGCTGGAGAAATGGGCGCAGACGTCGCAATCGGTTCAGCTCAGCGTTTCGGCGTACCAATGGGTTACGGCGGTCCACACGCGGCATTCATGGCAACTCGTGACAAACACAAACGTACAATGCCAGGCCGTGTTATCGGTGTTTCTATCGATGCGAAAGGCAACCAAGCACTTCGTATGGCAATGCAAACTCGCGAGCAGCACATCCGCCGTGAAAAAGCGACATCAAACATCTGTACCGCTCAAGCGTTACTAGCAAACATGGCGTCTTTCTACGCGGTTTACCACGGCGCAGAAGGTCTGCGTACCATTGCTCGTCGTACGCACCACATGACTGCAATTCTTGCTGCTGGCCTAACGAAAGGCGGCTTTGAGCTTGCTCATAACAGCTTCTTCGACACCATCACCATCAACACTGGTGAGAAAACGCAAGATCTGTACACAAAAGCACTCGCAGCAGACATCAACCTACGCGTCCTACCTGGCAAACTAGGCATTAGCTTAGATGAAACAACAACCGTTGCAGACGTCGAAGCTTTGTTTGCTGTCTTTGGCGTAAAAGAAGACGTTACCGCTCTATCTACGGAAATCGCTGGTAACGAGTTTGCCGCCATTCCAGAAGCGCTACGTCGTACTTCAGAATACCTAACGCACCCAGTGTTCAACACTTACCACAGTGAAACACAAATGATGCGTTACCTAAAACAGCTTGAAAACAAAGACTTCTCGCTAACGCACGGCATGATCCCACTAGGCAGCTGTACGATGAAGCTAAACGCAGCGGCAGAAATGATCCCAATCACTTGGCCTGAGTTTGGTTCTATCCACCCATTTGCACCAACAGAACAAGCAGCGGGCTATGCAGCGCTAGCGAAAGATCTAAAAGAGAAGCTTTGTGAAATCACAGGCTACGACGCATTCTCACTACAGCCAAACTCCGGCGCATCGGGTGAGTATGCAGGTCTTATCGCGATTCAACGCTACCACGAAAGCCGTGGCGAAGGTCACCGCAACGTATGTTTGATCCCAAGTTCTGCGCACGGTACTAACCCTGCAACTGCATCTATGGTGTCAATGAAAGTTGTGGTTGTTAAGTGTGATGACGAAGGCAACATCGACATCGACGATCTAGCAGCGAAAATCGAGAAGCACAAAGACAACCTATCAAGCATCATGATCACTTACCCTTCTACGCACGGCGTTTACGAAGAGAAAGTGAAAGAAGTGTGTGAAATGGTTCATGCAGCAGGCGGTCAAGTATACCTAGACGGCGCGAACATGAACGCACAGGTTGGTCTAACATCCCCTGGCTTTATCGGCTCAGACGTTTCTCACCTAAACCTACACAAAACCTTCTGTATCCCTCACGGTGGCGGCGGTCCAGGTATGGGTCCTATCGGCGTTAAATCGCACCTAGCACCTTTCCTACCAGGTCACATCGAGAACGGTGTAGAAGGCGAAGACTTCGCAGTATCAGCTGCAGATTTTGGTAGTGCATCTATCCTACCTATCTCTTGGGCTTACATCGCAATGATGGGTGAAGCAGGCTTATCCAACGCAACCAAGGTCGCGATTCTAAACGCTAACTATGTGATGGAGCGTCTACGCCCTCACTACCCTGTTCTTTACCGTGGTAAAAACGGCCGTGTAGCGCACGAATGTATTATCGACATCCGTCCGCTGAAAGAAGAAACAGGCATTAGCGAAGAAGATATCGCGAAGCGCCTAATGGACTACGGTTTCCACGCGCCAACCATGTCGTTCCCAGTTGCTGGCACGCTAATGGTTGAGCCAACGGAATCTGAAGACCTAGCAGAGCTAAACCGCTTCTGTGATGCGATGATTTCTATTCGTGAAGAAATGACGAAAGTGAAAAACGGTGAATGGCCACTAGAGAACAACCCTCTCGTTAATGCGCCACACACGCAAGTTGACCTTTCTGCTGAAGAATGGGATCGCCCATACTCACGCGAACTTGGCTGCTTCCCTTCTAAAGCAACCAAATCTTGGAAATACTGGCCAACAGTAAACCGCGTAGATAACGTTTACGGCGACCGTAACCTAATCTGCTCGTGCCCAAGCATCGATAACTACGAAGACTAATTTTTGTAGAATCTAAATAGATAAAGGCGAACCGAATGGTTCGCCTTTTTGTTATTTAATCTCACAGAAACCGTCCTCACAGTTAACCACATTAATACCCACCCCATTACAAGAAACAAAATACGCTCATTTACCTTTAAATATCAACACGCAAAACAATAACACAACCAAAATTAAAGCAAATCGCTTATTCCCATTAGATTTTATTAATCAACACTGTGTAATCTGAAGCTATAATTTGTTTTCAAATACAAGTTTTTAGGTAAAATATACTCATCACAACGAATAGCATGCAAGTGGATAAAAATGTCTGGAGAAGACTCCAAATCATCAGGTGAAACTGGCGAGAATATTGTCAGTAAATTTTTCAAAAAAGTCGGATGGCCGAACTCTAACCCAAACATTAGTTTTCCGTGCCATTTTGGAACAACGCATCCATCTGATGCTGATGGACCAAGAACCAAGCATGGTGTAGATGAACACTTTTCTTACTTATCTAGCTTAGAAACTGAGACACTTGTACATATACTTGCTTCGGTAAAACACACAACTGGTGATTACCCAAAAAGCTTTACTAACAAGATAAAAGGTTATGTAGACGATATTATTTATTCAAGTGTTTGTTTTCGAGTATCAGATCATAATGCAGACACAAACGCAATCTTCTCTGGGAATACGATAAAAAACATAAAATACGTACCTGTACTTTTCTATTTGTCTAGTAAGGAAGATAAACATAAAGATTACTTCGCTAATATTTCAAACACCCAGTACTTCAAAAAGTTTGAGAATGAAGGAATCGAGGAATTTTATGTTGTCGATAACTGCAAATTTACCTTTATGCTTAACGCTATTGACCATGTTACTAATCACTATTCAGACTACGAAATCTTCTTTGGTCACACTAGCACAAGTTTAAATCGAATGTCGTTCAATCAACGTTCATATAGTTCGGTTATGCCCGTAGAGTACTTGACCCTTCCATATCTCACTTTTGTTTTGAGAAAGAACATCGAGAATGAGGAAGTGTTTAAGTGTGTAGTTGTTGCCAACGAGCCTTTCTCACAAGATAGTTTATCAAGACACACATATAGTGCTCTCCAACATTCAGATAGAATTAGTTCAGTATCAATCTGTTTTCCAGACTTCTTTTTAGATGAGCACAAGGGTGATGTTAGTAAAGTTATGCAAGCCCATAATATTACAGAGCAAAAACTACGTGTCGAAAACTACATACCAAACTTTAGGAACTTAACAAATGAATAGTGACGCTTTCATTCCTGTTGGTGATGTTTTACGTCAGTTTCTTGCAAACCCAATGATAAAAGCTAGTGACTTAAAACAAATCTTACAGAGTAGAGGCTGCTTTAGTAGCTCAAACGACAAAAAAGTGTTGGGACCATTACTAATTAAAACAGGTGTAGCTCCTTACGAGTTCGAACAACTCAAAGAAACTGTAAAGGAAAAGGAAGACAATCCAAAAATTCAAACTAAGCAGTTACAGTGGGATGCAACCCAAGGGAAAACATTAGTTCAAGCTTTGGGTTTTAATTTTGATTTCAATAATTTAATTAACGACCCATTTGATGTCTTAACGATAGAAAACAGTCCACAATTTCGAGCTGCTGGAAACGCAAAAGATCCGAATCATGTTATCGCTGAAATCAAACTAAAACGCCGAGATAAAACAAAAAACTTTGGTGATGATGAAAGCTACTTTGAATGCCAAGTCGAACTGAAAGTTGATGCATCAAACAAGCTTGATTTGAACATAACGACTAAACATACTGCTAAAGAATCTTTGTACGTAGCGAACGAGGTTGTAAGGCGAGCTACTAAAGCTTTAAAAGATGCCAGCTTAATCAAATCAGATAATATTAAGAGAATACTTTTCACCGACTTCACCAATATAGGTAGAATTAACTTCTTAAAAGCGCTGGTACAATCTACAAAGGTAGAGGTATACCCTTCTAAAAAACATACGCGAAGAATACACATTCAACCCGATGACACAGTGACTAAAACTAGACCTAAGGAAATAGATTTTCTTGAAAAGAAAATCAATGACTTAACCTTAAAAGGCTCTAATCTGGATAGTAGTGTTTTTTTGAGTAAAAACGAATTAAAAGAGCACTTGAAACTATATAGTGTACAAGGTTCGTATGAGATAAAAACAACTAAGCATGAAGGGACATGTGACCTGGTTTTTGAGTTCCCAATCTATGACTCAATGAATACCAGTGAACTACAGATCTATATTGCCAATTTTAATGTACGTGGGAAGCTTTCTCAAAAAAACAAAAAGGAATTAAAAACTTTTGTACTAAAAACATTTGAAGAGAAGAAGTTTTCATTATTTTCTCAGCATAAAATTTAGCATTTAAGTGTAAGATCAAAAAAGGCGAACCCGTTGGCTCGCCTCTTCTGTTAATAGAGATTTCTTAGCTCGCTTTTGATACGGCGTGCTGCTGTACCATAAACGTGATGACTTCTTCATTTAAGCAGGATTTACTGATGTATTGGCGTTGTTTACCAAGATGTAGGATAAAACCCAAATCGGTTTGTTCGAGTTGGTCGATTTCACTCCAAGCGAGGCTGCGATCGATTTTACCGCTTTTATAGCGCACGCCATCTGCATTCACTTCAAACACCACTTTGTTGCCACGGCTTGAACTGATGGTTTGACGCCATAGCCACCAGGTTCTTTTGAAGTAAACGCTGCACGCTTCAATCACACTCAATACGATAAAGAACCAACCGACATAACCGTTAGGTAGCAGTTCAAACTCCAATAAGACCACACCAAAAATGAGAAAGAGTAATCCTTTCAAATACGCTTGTGGGAACTTCGTTGGCTGGCTAGTTTGATCATAACACTCAGCAAAAAATGGCTTGTCGAGTGTGTATTCTGTGGTGAATTCGAAATCTTTAGACATGTATGGTTACTTCAAGGCTTCTGTAAATGAGTATTCTTGGTTGCACTCTTGCAACGCGAGCATTGTAGCGCTTCTCTGGCTTTATCTTTAGCCCTTTTGATGCTGTTTTGTAAATCAATGATAACGAAACATTAGAAGACCTCGGTGCACTTGCCAAGATCAGACAAGGCGAACCATCTGGCTCGCCTTGTTAATTAATGACCTATGTAACTTCTTCAGGCTTTCTACTTTAGAGGGTCGTTGTCTGGCAACGCACTGTGTATCCATACTGCTAGTCGGTGTTTGATGCTTGCGCCATCTAGCTTGCTTTCCGGTAGTGGCGTGATCTGTTTGGCATCGACCAAGAATAGATAAATCGCTTTTACTCTTAGAGGCTGTGGTGACTGAGGAAGGTCAAAACCTTGTAGCTTCGCCATCTTCCCACCAATCTCTAGTGCCTTCTTAACCAGTTTGTCTTCATTGTGAAGCTTGGAGCTTTTTGACATTGATAAATCCTCTTCTTCGCTTCAATTAAGAATACATGAAGTGTCACGTATGGCGTGTTAGTAAGCTCGCATATTGATAAGTTTATGTCTTACCACCGAGTAACTGGTTGAAAAACGACCTTAATTCTTCGTCACCAAGGCTGAGCAGGTAGTCACCGACATACCATTCAACGATGGATTGATGTGGATGTGCCGTGACTTGCGGATTACCAAACCAAATGCCCTTCTCTGTAGCAAAAGTATGTTGGAGTTCTTTCAACTTTTCACAGCTGAAAGGCAGGATCAGGTGCAACATGTTTGCTCGAGGTTGGGTTGGTCTTACCGCCAAAGATGGGAACTCATCAATGATCTTGTAGATTTGTTTTGTTCGCTCAAACAGAGCCGGCATTTGTGCCAACCTTTCATCAAACTGCATTGCCGCAGACACCATATAAGGTGTTCTATTAATGATTTATTTAGAACAGAGATCATGCTCACCGTAAACGAGCCATTTCGGTAAATATGCGGCTTCTGGAATCGTCCAGCCATACTTATCGTATGCCAATGCAGCAAGACCAGTCAGTTTCAGAGAAACATTTCCTTTTGGCGAATAACGAACATCTTCATTCATGTAGAACTGGTAATGCGCCTCTAACGCATCTCTCAGTGCTTCTTGATAATGCGCCTCATCTCCATCGATAATGGCAACAAACACATTCACAAATGGAATAAACAAAGAGTGTACATATGGCACTCTGGTTGATTCTAAGTATTGCGGAGAAGATTTCTCCATCACAGTTTGCAATAACTCAGGTAACGCTGATGAATTGCTAAATACACCGCTAACGAACTCGACTAGCGCAACATTAAACGGCGTCTTTATAGAAACTAACGACTCATCCATGATGGTCATCAGCTCTACACAGCGCCAATCTCTCGCTGCCATCGCTAAACAGATTTCATCCAACCATGCATCCATCGTTCCCCCTGCAACAGAACGGTTACCTACTTCCGAAAAGTGTCGGTGCCCAACGGAGAATTCAACAACTTGATCTGAATGATTGGCCAGTAAGTACACGTTATTCAGTAACTCAAGCGCTCTTTTTATATAAGCCGGCGAGGCCTGATGTTGTCCATATTTTGAAGCAGTAAAAAATGCTTGAAGCGAATCCCAAGCATCGCCTTTCATTCTTTTAAGAGGTTGCTTATAAAAAGATTGTTTTTCATCAAGCATTCTTTCCCAGAAGCTGTAGAAATCTTCATCTTCTTCACGAAAAATACGCAATTTTCTTTCTTCAGGTATCTCTAAATAGTGATTTTTCATTGGTTCCATCGTTCCCTAGCCTCGCATTATAAGTTGTTCTAATTTTTTGCCGTGATGATAATCATCCTCAAAATCAAGCAGTGAATGATGCCGAAGTTGTTTTATGAAATCAATTTATAATCAGTATCTTATATCGAAAAGCAATACTTAATTGAAATGAATCGAAAAGCCGCCTGTTACGCTCTTCAATCAATCGAACGCATAGCAGTGAGTATCTCAAAGAACATATAAAGCATGAGCCAACCGCAATTACTTAACTTCTAGTCGGATGCTTGTATTAGTGAGTTTTGCTATCAACCCGCCTATCCTCTCGCGCATATCGTGCCTTTGCACAATCATATCTAAAGCGCCATGCTCAAGCAGAAACTCGCTTTGTTGAAAGCCATCCGGTAGCTTTTCTCGCACGGTTTGTTCAATCACACGACGCCCTGCAAACCCGATTCTTGCCTCAGGCTCACCAATATTGATGTCCCCCAGCATTGCCAAGCTTGCCGAGACGCCGCCAAAGGTTTGATCGGTCAATACCGAGATATAAGGCAAGCGCGCATTGGATAAACGCTCCAACGCAGCGCTGGTTTTGGCCATTTGCATTAAAGCCATCAGCGACTCTTGCATACGTGCGCCACCACACGCAGAAAAGCAAACTAACCCGCAATTTTCCTCTATCGCCGTATTCACGGCATCAACAAAACGAGCACCCACAACCGACCCCATCGAGCCAGCCATGAAAGAGAACTCGAACGCGCAAGCCACGATGGGTAAGCCCAACAGCTCGCCTTTCATTACGACCAACGCATCTTTTTCGCCAGTACTTTTTTGAGAGAGAGCAAGACGCTCTTTGTAGCGTTTCTTGTCCTTAAAATTGAGCAGATCTTTCGGCTCATATTCGCTAGCAAGCTCTATACGCTCACCTTTGTCCAAGAAGCTGTCTAAACGATGTCGCGCAGACATTCGCAAATGGTGTTGACACTTGGGGCAAACTTCCAAGTTTTCCTTGAGCGCGATGCGATACAGCACTTGGTCACAAGACGGACACTTAGTCCATACGCCTTCCGGAATCGACGCTTTACGCGTATTAATGATGTTCTTTTTATCTAATATTTTTTCTAACCAACTCATTGGAAAACCTTTATGCCCAAACAACGGTAACTCGCATTGTATAAACCTGTTTTAAGTAATAAAGTGCAACTTATTGGCTTTATAATCCAACCAAGTGGGATTAATGGAGATGCTTGAGAAAATTGATCAGCAATGGCTAAAAAGCTTCCATTGTGTCTACGAGAACAACAGCTTTAAAAGAGCCGCCGAGTTTTTATCTCTGCCGACATCAAATGTCAGTCGCCACATTGCGTTACTTGAAGAACAGCTTGATGTGCGTTTGTTCGACAGAACGACTCGACGAATCTGCGCAACAGACGCTGGAGAGCACCTCTATTTACGTACACAACCTTTGTTAGACAAACTGAATGATGCACTTGAAGAAGTGACGCAACACTCTCGTGAGGTCATGGGGCAACTCAACGTTGTCATGCCAGATTCACCAGAACTAGCTAAAGCCGTCGTCTCTTTTTGTGCTCAGTACTCTGCTATTTCATTGAATTGCGAGACGAACCTAAGCCCTAAAGAGGACTTGCTCGATGGGTTTGACGTTATCTTGAGTTTTCACCGCGGCAAGCTTGAAGACAGCAATTGGATTGCAAAAGAGATCAAGCGTTGGCCGAGTATTGTAGTCGCATCACCTAAGCTACTGCACACACGTCAGAGACCTTTCAAAATTACCGATTTGAAGCACGTTCCTTGTATCAGCAGCTTTACTGCATTGAAAGGAACACCTTGGGTTTTCAGAAATTCGGAAGGAGAACTGATAAGTCAACGAGTACAATCTGCATTTAAGGTCAACAGTGGGCAACTTGCAAAAGCCGGCGCGTTAGCAGGATTCGGGTTTGCGATTCTACCTGTCGAGTTTTGCCATGAAGAAATCGAATCAGGAGATCTGGAAGTGATCGAACTGGAATATGAACCCGAAGATTTGGTGCTGTATGCCTTTTACGCTTCCAGAAAACACTTAGCCAAGAAGATCCCGGCGTTTATCGAGCACTTAAAACGCCAAGCGAATAACGAAACAAGCGGGTAAAGCCATAGACTTGCCTATTACTGCCCATACATTGTGAACCAGAAAGGCTGACTTTGTAGAATCCAAATAGATAAAGGAGCACCGTAGAATTCACCTTTCTTTTTCTGGCTCTTTCAATAATACTCTTGCGCAATATTACTCAGCTGGAAAACTTCATGCCTCAAGCAAACTCTGTGGTCGTACTCGACTTTGAAACCACTGGTCTCTCTCCTACTTTGGGTGACCGTGCAATAGAAATTGGTGCGGTAAAGTTAGTCGATGGCGAGGTTGTTGATAGTTTTCAGCAACTCATGAATCCCGGTTTCAGAGTGAGCTCCTTCATTGAGAACTACACTGGTATTACCAATAACATGTTGCGAACGGCACCAAGCTGCGAAGAGGTCATGGCATCATTTAGTGAGTTCATAGCTGGCGAGAACCTTATCGCTCATAACGCTTCATTCGATAAACGATTTTTAGATGCAGAGCTTGAGCGAATCAACTGTGGTTATTCAGGTGAGTTTGCTTGCTCCTTACTGGTGGCAAGACGGCTCATTCAAGATGCTCCGTCACACAAGCTAGGTGAACTTGTTCGCTATAAAAATATCGACAACGACGGTGTTTTTCACCGCGCACTAGCCGATGCACAAATGACGGCCAAGCTTTGGCTCTTAATGGTCGAAGGATTAGAAAACTCAGGTATCGTTAAACCAAGTTTTCAGTTGATGCAAACGGTTAGTAAAACAGCAAAAGGAAAGGTCGACCTGCTACTCGCCAAAAGCCGAGCTTAACTCCCCCCTCACTCAAAGTTCACTTTTGACTCTTAGACATTTAAGCAACTTTCGATATACATAAGATATTGAGCATCCCAGTGAACTTCCTACTCCGAAAGCGGCAGTTCACTGGTCTCACCAACCAAACTCGCTTACTATGCCATTTACCTAAAACGCTTTGTGAGTCACTCATGAGCCGAAAAAATAACAAAAATCTCAGCATTCTTCTTAAACTCAACACCTTTATTGCGCCTTATAAATGGCGGGTTGCAGCGGCCTTAGTTGCACTTGTCGCGACGGCAAGTTTAACGTTATCCGTTGGTTATGGAGTACGTATTCTTATCGACCAAGGGTTTGCACAGCAATCATTGCAAGAGCTTACCAATGCGATTCAGTTTATTGTTGGTGTCACACTGTGTATTGCCATTGGGACATTCTTTCGCTTCTACCTTGTATCTTCGGTGGGTGAGCGCGTCAGTGCGGATATTCGCCTTGCGGTGTTTAACCATGTGATTACGCTGCATCCGAGCTATTTTGAGACCAACAGTAGCGGCGATATTATGTCGCGCCTGACTACCGATACCACGTTGCTGCAAAGCATTATTGGTTCATCGTTCTCGATGGCGATGCGTAGCGCTTTGATGTGCTTTGGGGCCATCATAATGTTGTTTGCCACCAACGTTAAGCTCACGCTGATTGTGCTTGCTTCTGTGCCTTTGGT
Source organism: Vibrio sp. Y20_XG_PY13 (assembly GCF_024181925.1). Taxonomy (NCBI): domain Bacteria; kingdom Pseudomonadati; phylum Pseudomonadota; class Gammaproteobacteria; order Vibrionales; family Vibrionaceae; genus Vibrio; species Vibrio sp. Y20_XG_PY13. The sequence goes on from NZ_JAMZAL010000001.1 coordinate 501,930, forward strand.
TTTGGTTCCGATTTTGTTTTATGGACGTCGCGTGCGTGCGCTCTCTCGCCAAAGTCAGGACTCAATGGCCGATGTCGGCAGCTACGCAGGTGAAGCGATAGAACATATTAAAACCGTGCAAAGTTTTAGCTCAGAGCCGTACGAACGAGCGGCTTTCGCTGTCGAGCTGGAAAAAGCGTATGAAGTGGGCAGACAGAGAGTCAAACAGCGCGCGATCCTGATCTCTGGCGTTATTGTGATTGTGTTTAGCGCAATTGCAGGCATGCTTTGGGTTGGCGGCAGCGATGTGATTCACGGAAAGATGTCTGCGGGTGACCTAGCAGCGTTTGTGTTTTATGCCATTATGGTTGCCTCATCGACTGCAACCATTTCCGAAGTCATGGGCGAATTGCAAAGGGCCGCAGGTGCTACCGAGCGACTGATTGAGATCCTTCAAGTAGAAAGCGATATTAAAGCACCAAGCAACCATTTGCCTGTCCGTTCAGACATGTCTGCTGAAGTTAGCTTTAAGTCGGTGAATTTCAACTACCCTTCTCGCCCAAATCAACCTGCTATCAAAGGATTAAACCTAACCGCTGAACAAGGCAAAGTCTTGGCGTTGGTTGGCCCTTCTGGTGCAGGTAAAACAACGCTATTCGAACTGCTGCAACGCTTTTATGACCCACAACAGGGGCAAGTGTTGTTTGGTGGCGAAGATATTCGACAGTTCGACCCAAACGAGCTTCGACGCCAAATGGCGCTCGTACCACAACAGCCAGCGCTGTTTAGCCATGAAGTGTTTCACAATATTCGTTACGGCAATCCAGAAGCCTCAGATGAACAAGTCATCGAAGCCGCCAAAAAAGCCCATGCCCATGAGTTTATTGAGAAGCTTCCCGAAGGCTATCACAGCTTTCTAGGCGAGCGCGGCGTTAGGCTATCAGGCGGTCAAAAGCAGCGCATTGCGATTGCTCGTGCGATTCTAAAAGATCCAAAAATCTTACTGCTGGATGAAGCCACCAGCGCCCTTGATAGTGAAAGTGAACATCACGTTCAGCAAGCACTTGAAGCACTGATGAAAGGACGCACAACGCTTATCATTGCTCATCGTCTTTCAACTATCCAACATGCGGATAAAATTGCGGTGCTGGACAATGGCGAGTTAGTCGATGTTGGTAACCACCAATCATTAATGCAAAGCTGTGAGTTGTATCAGCGACTTGTGGCGTTGCAATTTAAGCACTTAGAGTAGCGCCTAGTTAAGCCCCTAAAACAAGCAAAGGCGAACCAAACGGTTCGCCTTTTTCTGTTCATTCACTTCCGTGAACTTTGTGCAATCCAAACATCCTTTCGCTCATCTAAAAAACCTCACTCCACTATTTCACTACTCCACCACTCCACTTAGAAGACGAACAACTTCACTCGTAACTAATCTGTTTTCAAAATAGGAAATCACCACTGTAAAAGTTCACCGCGTTTTGTCTTGCTGACTATGGTTACAATATTTGTGAAATCAATGCCTTTAAACCAAATTACAAGAAAGTGGCACCGATATGAACAGCGAAGCGAAACAACTTTTTTATCATTTATGTCAGCAATACGATGCGCTATCTCAAGATTTAGAGTCTCGCGCGTTTCCTGAGTTTTCCGAGACCATCACTCATCCGCTTGGACACTGCTTTGTCCGTTGCCCTGTAGGCAGCCAGCGCTTTTCCATTGTTGCAGTCAACTTCGTGCCCTCCGTTCGCGGGCAAGGCGTGCTTACTGCATTTATCGACTACATTAAAAGCCATCCATATCATTACCAAGGCGTTGAAGTCGCTATCATTGAAAACAAAAGCTTAGCAAAACGACTGTTGTCTCTTGGATGGAAGTACAAATCTCTGTTTAGCAAGATCTTCTTTGCAAATAAGCCGACGCTGGTGAAGGACTTTCAATCGGCTTGATAGTCACCGAGTCGCTCCCCATGTAACCCAAGTAAACGCTCAATCAAAGTCCGTAAGCATATTGAGAAAAGTTTGGCGGTCTTCCGCTGTACTACCTCGATGAGCAGTGTATTCGACGTGTTCGTCCGCGCTGGCTTTCGGGGATAGATTGATGCCCCACAGCGCATTAATTTGGTTTGGCACAATGGAGTAACGCACATCAACAATTCGCATTTCGTCATCTGGGTCTTGCACTACAAAACCATTTGAAAACCAACGGAAACGTTCAATATCTTTCGCTTGCTGCGATTGCGGGTCGAGCCATGGAAATTGTGTTTTTACATTGAGCTTTGGTGTGGATTCGCCAGGATAGATTTTTATTGAGCGCCCCACTCTTACCGCATCCACATAGTAGTTATCTTCCGTTTCATAAATCACTTTCCAGACCAAAAGATTGCCGAAGGTTGGTTTTGCTTTTAGCTGCACAGCGCTGTGCTGTCGCTCTTGGACAATTTTCCATCCGGCCGCTTCTGCTCTATCTCGTTGAATAACCCCAAGAGTCAGATAAGCCAGAGACCATAGAAATGCGACACGCGCGTAACTTCGATTTCGCTTCAGTGCGGCAAACAAAAGCAGGATCAAAATAGGAAGTGAGAAAGCGGGGTCGATAACCGAGATCGTGTTCCAGGCATAGCGTGTGTTGCTTATCGGCCAAAAAAGCTGAGTCCCATAGCTGGTGCAAGCATCTAACAGCGCATGGGTACTATAACCAAGCGCGCAATAAAACCAACTCTGTTGAAAGTTTAGCTCTCGTCTTTTTGCAAACAACGGATACAACACTAAAGCACAGAGAAAACTGCCAAAAGGGATAAACAATAATGAATGGGTAAAGTGTCGGTGATATTCCAAAAACAGTAATGGGTCACTTGATGAACGGATAAGTACGTCCAAATCCGGAGCCATCCCTGAGGCCACACCTAATACGCCAGCAGCCACAATATGCCGCTTGTTACTTGCAGATTGCGGCAAAGCAGCGCCTAGTAAACCTTGCGTTAACGGGTCCATTATTTACGCCCACCACGATAACGTAGGCGAGAGAGAGGAGCATATGCGCTTCAAAATCGGTTCAAATTTAAAAACCAGAACGTTCTCCGACATAAATTATCCGTATTTAAGTGGATTGGAAAGCACGGCTTAATGATGCATTAAAGTGTTCGAAAACAAATGCTTTGATTTTAGTGTAAGAAGGAATCGCCCTATTCGCTAGTGAGAAGCGAACCTGAAGCAAGGATCGTGGTGTACGTCAGAAGTCCAAAACGGCGGATTTTTCAGACGCAAAATAAAACAAGGCGAACCAGATAGCTCGCCTTGTTTACTGAACGATTAACGACAAAAAACCTTAGTCTTGAGGGTTTTCTTTCGCGTTGATTTCAGCGTAAGTGTGCAGAAGCTCTGTCAGTGTTTTCACCCAAGCAAAAACATCCGAAGGTGTATTTTCGAGTAGTTTTTCCACTAGTTCACAGTGTGTTTCTAACGTGATTGCCTCTTCCAAATGGAATGAAATCGCATAGAAATGCCAAAGCACCAATCGCGTCATTCGCTCGCTATTTTGCTTTGCATTGTCTGAGTCATCAAACGCTTGTTGAATTTCACTCAGTGCGATTGCTGTCATGCGTAGCATTGCATCAAGACGTGCAGACAACATACGGTCTTCGCTATCCACTTCTTCTTGATCAAAAGTAAACAGCTCATTCATCACGTCTTCTGGCACCATTTTACTGATCATGCGAGCACTAAACTCTTCCAGTTCATGGCGAGGCATGGTTACAAGACAATCGAAGGTGTAATCACGAAGCATAAAATCACTCTAGGTTGGAAATCAATTTCAGCCACGCATTCTAAATACTGAAATCTCAATTGCCAGCGTTTATTTCTATTGGACTATCGAAAAACTACAGAACACCGTTGATCGCGATACCAACACCAATGCGCTGCTGATTATGGTCGTAGTCAATTAGGCTTTTGCCGTATCCAGTCGAGTATTGAGCATATCCCCTAACTTTTCCCCAAATTGGAAACAACAAACCAATCTCAGCATAGCCTTTATGCGTTTTAAAATTCTCGCGCCCCAAGAACGTCAACTCGTAATCGTCCCATTTGTAGGCGCTTGTTAGCTCAAAATGCCCCATGTAATCTTCGATATCTGGATTATCATCGCCTTTAGGATCATTCGGAAAGGTTTTTTCGTCCTCAGGTATGCGCCACCAAGGCTGGATAGAGGCGACAAAATTGTCTTTCGCAAAGGTTAAGTTGGTATAAACGCGGTTCCAACTGCGCGATAGCTCTTGTCTTTGGCCATTTGATTCATGCTCAATACCGAAACCCAGCCAAGTTGAGCCACCAAGCGGCTGCCAACTTGTAGGAGTGAAGTAAAACAGCTCAGGACGATAATTGGTTTCGCGAAACGGACGCGACGCATCCCCCGTGTATACCTGCCAGAAAGATTTTAGCGTCATACCAAAAAACAGACCATCGCCGTCAAACAACAAATCGTCGTAGTTCATTGGTACTTTAAAGCTGATTTGAAACTCTGCCTCTTCCTTACGCAGTTCATCGCCGTATTTGGTGTCGGCATACGCACGTTTGTTTACGCGATCACTATAAGTAAACGGCAGAATGTAGTTAATTCGATGTGCAACCAAGCTAAAAGGCTCGAACGCGGTTTGCTTTTCTGATTCCAAACGTTTGTCGATCAAGCTTTCCTGCGGTTCTTCTGATTCTTTCGTTGTTGATTCGACAGGCGCAGTGCTCGTGACGGTATCTAGCTCACACTGCTTGCGAATGCTCTCGATCGTTTCTTCGCCATTGCTTTTTTTGATTGTTTCTAGCAAACATAAATCGTATGCGCTTGCGGTCTCTCCCATCGCCACCGGAGCTACTAATAAACTCAGTATCGATATCCCTGTCGCTTTTGAAGCCATCTGAAATCCTCAATAGTCTTGATGTCAAACCAGACAATTCTAATTTTTATCGGTAAATCACTTGCCATAACGGAGTTAAGGTAATGTTAAATGTTGGCCGACTTTACGTCTTGGATTGATACGACAGATTTAAAAGATATCTGCTCACTATGAACAGAGCGCCAAAAAAACCAAGAGTTGAGCATCATAAATCCAAACCGAAAGCAGTACGTTTTTATGATGCTCATGCTCACTACATAAAATACTGACTCACTACTTTGATTGCGAATGCGGTAATGAATAAGCCCAATCCATAAGCCAAATGCGCCAATGTGCTAAGAAGACGGGCTTTCCAAGGTGTTGGGGTTTTACTGGCAGCAAAACCAAATCCTAGGCAAGGTTGAATGACCAAAAATGGGAACACCAACGTTACCGCACCTGTAATTAAGCCAGGCGCTGGGCTAGGCTCTACCAACCAATGATGACCAAAAGCAGCAATGTGAGCCAAAGCGAAAACAACGCCAATGGCATAGTGTAAAAACCAACCGAGTGCTTTTTCTCCCGGCATCGGGTCTGTTGACATAATTGGCGCATGCACAAGCTTCCCTTTGGGCATGCACAAAACCCAGCGCGCAACCAATGCATAGTTTAATGAGGGAATACCAAACACTCTCCTTTGTAGCCAAGCCCATAAATCCATTATCACAGTCGCACCAATCCCTATTAGCGCCGCTTGTAATCCTATTAAAAACAGCATTTATCGCTCCTCAAGTTTTTGATTTGTTAAGGTCTTAGTTGCATGCTACAACTTAAAGCTAACTTGAAGTCAATGAGGAATAGTATGGATATTGCAGAAGTGGTTAAAAAATCAGGATTGCCGACCTCAACACTCAGATACTACGAACAATTGGGGTTAATTCGCTCAATAGGAAGGAATGGATTGAGACGTCAATATTCGCCAGAGGTACTCAATAAACTCAACTTAATTAGTTTAGGGCGTATCGCTGGAATATCACTTAACGAAATGGCGGAAATGTTGAATCACTCAGAAGGTTCAAAACCATACATTGATCGTGACTTACTGGCGAAAAAGGCGCTTGAGATTGATGAGCAAATAACACGTTTGAAAGCGGTGCGAGACAGCCTAAACCATGTTGCCTCCTGCCCTCATGAATCACATATGGACTGCTCTTCATTTCAGAAGCTTATGAAGGTCGTAAAGCGTTATGTCCCCAAAAAACCGAGATAAACCACTCTACTTATCCTTGATTTAAAAGGAAGCAACTCGCGGTTGTGAGTTACTTCCTCCATCTTACTTAGCTTGCGCTTTTACGTACTTCTTCACTTTTTTCATCGCCATTTTTTGCTTTAGCGGTGAAAGGTAATCAATGAACAAGTTACCAGATAGGTGATCAATTTCGTGCTGCATCACAATCGCTAAGAACTCATCGCTCTCGATTGTAATCGGGTTGCCATCACGGTCCAATGCAGACACCACAACTGATGTGTAACGCTCTACATCGGCGTAGTATTCGGGAACAGATAGGCACCCTTCTTGACCAAGCGCTTTGTTTTCTCCGCTCACCACTTCTGGGTTGACTAAGATTAAAGGATCATTGCGTTCGTCAGAGATATCGATGACAACAACCGCCTCTTTTCTGCCCACTTGGGTTGAAGCTAAACCGATGCCATTGCCCGTTGCGTAAAGTGTTTCTAGCATATCGTCGATCAACGTTTGTACTGTCGATACATCAGTGACTTTTTCTGCTTTTACTTTAAGTCTTGGGTCTGGAATGGAGAGAATTTCGAGGACTGCCATACTTACCTTTCGTTATCTGTAAATCGTAATTTCCGGCGAATTATACACACGTTTCGGCAGACATAAACAGGTTGAGTTTTCGTGGAAAGACCGTTTCGTTCAGAACATTCAATTTTGCTAGAGACCAAAGAGGCACAAAGAAAGAGAAAACTATAACGCCAGCACGATATGGCTGGCGTCTTTTTTACGTATCTATCTTTAAGCGTTCGTTATATGTGAGTTACACACTCTTTTGCGCTTTTAGCAAAACCTTAATCGCCATTTTTTCACCACTCTTGAAAATAAAGTACCCGAGACAAACGGTTATTAACGTTAATACAACGATAATAATACTGAACCAGCCTAGTTCCGCTATCAGTTCAAATATAGAAATGTCCAAAAACATTAAGATGAGAGAAAACACCACTAAGCTCGATAAATTCCAAAGCAGCACTGAATACCATCTCGTTGTCGAAGGCATTATATTCCCTGTTTTATAGCCAAAATAATATCCTACACTCATCGCTGGTATTAACGTCCCAAGAAAGCCGACACCGTTCATTTCCATGCCAGAAATGTACTCAATAATAAATAGCAGTATGGCCAAACAAACTGATGCCAAACACAAAAGCGACGTTACAAAGAGCACCGAGGGAGCGTTGTTTTCTGTTAAGTAATTATTTTTCGATTCCACTTTCATTTCCTTCCATTTATTTGAATAAAATAAGTGTTTTAGATCATGCTACCGCTTGGACAGCCTAGAGAAACAACACCGCCATAACTCGTTGTTGGTGTAGCTACCATGATTAAATCAACAGGAAGAAACACAACGTCCGTTGCTAACGACAAAGGAATGTCAATCAATGATAGTGGGTATAACGCGATGGAAGTAATATCAGCTCTTAAATAGCAAGGTTGTCGTGCGACAGATAACGCGGTGCCTGAAAACGGCTTTCCGTATCCGCCACCAGCATGCGCATCTATAGACGAACACCCCACCATTAAAGATGCTGACACCACAAGAAATACAACTTGTAGCTTTTTAAATATATTTATTTTCATTTAACCTAGATTCCAACTAACTATTATTTTTTAAAACTAAACCCTCTCTCAAATTGTATATTCAATGAATTTACTCACATGGGCCTAGTGCAACCATGTTAATACGTCCTATGTATTAGAAACAATTCATTTATTTCCAATAGCACCCGTGAGTTCATACGACGTGACTAGAATCGCACTTAATTTTTTATGCAAGCACCAAGTTAAGCTCAACCTATTCGCTTTCCCGTTGGAGTCGCGTACCTTTCATCTGATGTAAAAAAGCCGCCAGAACCGTTTGGATCTGGCGGCTTTTGTTTTTATCAAAACTCGATTACTGCTGTAGCTTCGCTTTGGCTTCTACTACTTTGGAGAAGTCTAGGCCTAGCTCTTCCACTGCTTCTTTAATCAGTACAGGATTTTGCATTACCTGCGCCATTAACGCTTGAAGCTGATCTTGTGGCAGACCTAGTTGGCTGATAGTTGCCATTGCAGCCAGAGGGTTTTGAGTTAACGCCTGAAATAGCTCGTTGATTTGCTCGTCGCTAATATTGTTTTCTTTCAACATCGCAAGAATCGGGTTCATCAAATTACCTTTAAATACTATTTAAAACAGACCCGCAGTTTACCATTGGGTTTTGTTAGTTTGCACGCAGACTTTAACCACCACTCCACCATCGACCAAGTTATGGTCGAATATTGGTGAACGTTGCGGTAGTGACTCCATCACTTTGCGATGAGAACGCTTTTATATCCGCGTTAAAGTAATATGGATTAAGTGGCATTTTACTCTCGGCTGGTCGCGCGTAGTAAAGCTTGGCAGGCTGTTTTGCCATTTGTTGCGCGTACAAATACCCGACCAACGCATGTTCAAACTGGTGGTAACCATTTCCCCAATGGAACGCTTTGGTTGATTTAGGATTCAGACCAACACCTCCGTATTGATGATCCACCCACACGTCCATAAAGGTGGGTAATGTATATTGAAGCGTTTCTTTCATCGAGCCATCAACAAGAGAAACCGTCATCGCCGCTTGATCGAGTTCAGCCCATTCCCAAGACGAGCTATAGTGCTTGTGCGGTCTTGATTGCCAAGCAAGAATGCTCTCTTGCGTCCATTTACTCTGCCATTCTAGTGAGAAGAGCGCTTTGACTTGCTCAAAGTTTTGCTGGTATTGCGCTTGTTTAAGCGTGTGTTTCATTCCTTTGAAACCAAACTCTGTCCAATTGGAATTCTCCAACAACTGACCAGTGAGATACGTCATCCAATACGCTTTGATGGTGTGTCCAAAATCATTGTGTTTCGCATCTGGCATCATTACCGCTTTGTGGTGTATCGCGCCATAAAAGCGCTGCTCTTTGTCGGAGTGGTAGTTATCCAGCATCACTTGCGTCAGCCATTGCAGATCTTGCTTCCACTTGGCTTGCGCTGGCTCTGGTAAAAGTGGCGACGTTAGCAACAGATAGCCATTAATTTGGTCAAGTTGAGCGACTAACTCTTGCTGCTTCTCACTTTCCCCATCACCATCTTTCAAAACCCACGCCAGACCGCGATCATCGCTTCGTCGGTAATGTTTAAATATAAACGCTTGCTGGTCGATAAGTGCTTGTTCAACCTTTGGATCTTGCGTCAAGTAGTAGTACATCGCCAAGCCCACCAAGGCGTAAGCTTGGTCTTGAGAAGTTCGCTGTTGCCACTCCATCCCCGGTTTTCCACTACGCGTAAAGCTCACGAAGCCACCGTTTTTCTCATCTCGTAGATGATCAATCAGGTAATAAGCCCCTTTCTTGGCTAGCTCTAATGCTTGTTTGTCACCCGTAAGATGAAAAAGCACGCCATAAGCGTAAGTTTGACGCGATTTCATGCGTGTGTATTCGCGATCGAAGTGCGGGCTAATCCACCCTTTGTTTAATTCTTCACACGGCTTTTGTGGGTCGAGAATGACACCGTTATCACAACGAAATGTCGGAAAATTCCCCGCAGGTTGCCCATGCGCACTTTCCATCATCCAATATGGAGCTAGGCCATTTGTCACATGGTTTAACCAATCATCCCCCGAAGGCAGGTCCACATCAGCAAAGCTGTTCATGCTCGTCGTTGCGAGCAATAAGGTAAGATATTTAAAAGACATAATACTCAATTAAGTTATTGAATTTTATCCAGTATAAATAACTCCCTTTACACATATTGTCGTCGTGGTCACAATCGCCTTACGCATTTGTTTGCATTATTCATCTGTCTGCCTTATTCGATGACTGAGTCGAGAATAAACGCCACTCTGTCTTCGACTGACATTTTGGGCACTTCGATCAATTGATAACCAAACTTGTGGTATGCATCGACCATCTGTTGATATGTGGCGACCGCTTCAGAAAAATCTTGCTTTCGCTCTTCATCGTTACTGAATATCGATGCCCACGGTGGAAAAATGAATACTTGAGAATGATAACGAAGCGTTTGGCAATGCGTGATGAGCTCATCCGAGATTGGCAGTTGTTCCAACTTGCTGTAGCCATATACATCCACAATACTGCGATCAAAAAACACCTCCGTCTGGTGCACATTGAAAGCTCGGTAATTGCCCACTTCTTCTTTTGTCATTTCGTCTCGAAAGGCTTGTTTGTCATTCCAAGGTAATGCTGAACCGTGATTCGCAACCTGCGTTTGTATCACGTGACGACCTGTTTCTGGCGCGCAGATAAAGCCTTGTATTTTTAGTTGTTCGATAACCGAGGTTTTTCCTGCACCGGGACCACCAGTGAATACGATGAGTTTGTTCAAAATCTTTTCCTTATTTTTTGTTTGAGTGAAGTAATGCGTGTACGGCCAAGAAAATTGGCATGGCATTTGGCACACCAGCGTTAAGCGAGATCGGCAATGGAAAGTTTTGGGATAGAAATGAGCAGTGAAAAATATTGATGAAATGAAAGCTTAAACGGCGTGTTCAGCGTTTATGAAAACGGAGGAATTTTGAGCAAACCAAACTTGCCCAAAATATTGGGTTGGGAAATGGAGAGATTGGATCATTAGGTTAACGCGTCAATTGGCTTTCTATATCAAGAAGATTGCACCTAAGCCTAAGAACGCAAAGAAACCGACGACATCGGTAACGGTTGTTAATACTACCGAACCAGCCACGGCGGGGTCAATGTTAAACTTCTTCAAGGTGAATGGTATCAACGTCCCCGATGCCGCAGCCGCCAGACTATTGAGAAAAATTGCGCAGCAGATAATAAGAGCCAATGGCCAAGAGTCAAACACCATGTAGACGACACCCGCGATGACTAATCCCATGATCAAGCCATTAATGGTGGCGATTTTTAATTCCTTATTCACCAATAGCTTCAAGTTACTTTGGTGCAAGTGGTTCAATGCGATACCCCGAATGGCCACCGCTAAGGTTTGGCTACCTGCGATGCCGCCCATACTCGCCACAACAGGCATTAAGATAGCAAGCGCTACAACTTGCTCGACCACATTATCAAAAATACCGATGATGGCAGAGGCAACAAAAGCGGTCAGCAAGTTAATCACCAACCAAAGTGCTCTTAGCTTTGTCGCCACAGTTAATGGTGTGAACAAATCTTCTTCGCTTCGTACGTTTTCTGCCACTACAGCTTGTAGGCTGAGTTCACGCAAGGTAATCGCGATGGTCGCCATCGACAAAACGCCCATAATTTTGCCACCAGCCATGATAGGAAACCAATGCGCTCCACCATCAATCGAGACCTGTTTACTGACGCTTTGAATCGTTTGGATATCTTCCAGAATTGGCGTGACTACGGTCAAGTCTGTGAGTTTGGTATGGTTCTCATGCAGCAACAGGGTTTGAGGTTCTATCGTCCCAATAACGCCTCCGACATCACGCACGATGATCAATCGCACCGGGCTTTGTCCTCGTTTTAACAACTCGGTTTTGATGCCTCCTACGCTGTTTTTAGGATTTGCGACTAAAAAATGCGGCTCGGCATACCTCCCCACTTTGTTATCTTCATACGACAGCGCTTGTTGAATGTGCGCGACCGACTCTTCACTTTGGTCGATAAGGTACTCATCCACAAACTCGGTCGGTAGAAAGTCTGCAAAGATGATCAGTTCCGAATCCGTGATGTACGCTAAGCGTTCATGTTGCAGCTCTTTGTTGAGTGATTGATGAATGTGCTTGGCGGTATCGTATCGCAGCAAATTTAATACCGTCCAGTACTTCTCTGGCGGCACCGCTTCTATCACGCGTTTACGATAAGCAATGTTGACCGACTCCAAAATGTTCGCGATTTGCGCTTCCTGATAGTCTTTCAAAAAACTGAGGTCTTCGGTCGACTCTATCGCTTTAATGATCTCGGCAAGCAAATGAGGCACTTTGCGATTAATTTGTAATTGGCTGGAATCTATCATCATTGTCACCGATTTCCTTGGGCATCACGTTAGTGTCAACACGATGTCTATTACCTAAAGGCATGAGATCCTGATGTTAAAATTCTAGGCAATGGCGCGCACAATTGCGGAATTTATATTTTGCTCGCAGAAACAGAACGTCTTTGCATAAGGGGATGGTATAAACTTTTAGTGTGCATTAGGCGCATTTGCCTCGTTTGATAATGGAGTAATCAATGGCACCAGTATTTTTTCTGACTCAGCAAGCAGCCTTACCAAGTCGTAAGGTGCTTCGTAAAGTGATTCAGTTTGCGACAGCGCTGGCTCAACCCATCGTGGTATTGGTGGAAGACCACCGCCGGAGTGAAGATCACGCGTTCGCGCATTTCCTTAGTTTCAACTCTGACCATATAGAAAAGAGACAAGCTGAGTTTGAAGCGTGGACATCAAAATTTAAAGACTTCGTTATCGAGCTTTGTGAAGAAGAGGAAGTTGAAACGCCAACCCTCTCTTATGAGCATTTCAAAGGGAGTCATTGGATTGCTCAAGTCGCGAAACGGCTTGTCGACCACACAGATTTACTGCTCGTGGGGCATTTTAACAAGCATGACATTCAAACCTTACTCACCGAGCTAGCAAAAAACGATTGTGATTTATTGCTATTAAGCGAGCGTTCATGGCCTTCTCACGCCAACATGCTTTGCGCGATAGATCCGCTTCATCGCGGAGATGCAAAGTCGGTGGTAGATAAAGCCATCGTATCGCGAGGCTCAAAGCTAGAAAAAACCTTGAGCGGAAAAATGACATTAGTTTACTGCCGCTACGTTGCGCCTTATCTGTCTCGCTATCGTGCAGAGATTTTGAGCAACCAAAAAGCAGGCATTACGGACTTTATTACTGCGCAAAAGTTAACACGAGTACCACTGCTGCTGCCAGAAGGAAACCCTGAAACGGCGTTACCAAAAGCAGTTAAGCAATCACAAGCGGCAATTCTGATTATGGGTGCATGTAAACGAAGCATGTCATCCCAATTTTGGTCTGGCAGCACTGTAGACACGTTGCTTGATCAACCACCTTGTGACCTGCTGTTGGTCAATAGCACGAAGGATTGATCAGACTTCCCCATTCCGCCGCATCTTAAATAATATCACGCGCAGTTATTGGCTCTTCATGGTCTCTAACTGCGCGGCTTCATGTTCCGCGTTCAAGGCTCGTTTCTGCTGCTGTTTAACCTCATCCCAACTGCGTCCCGATTCAATCGCAGATACACGCTGCTCGTATTTAGTGCAGGCTCTTTCGAGTACTTTCTCAGGATCTATGCCCTTTTCTCTTTCCAACGCTTTTAATACATTAAGATAGTTCCACAACACATCGCCTAACTCGTCTTCCAAATGACAAAGGCGGTCCTCACGAATCTCTTCACGGACTTCATCGACTTCTTTGCCAATGGCCTCCAGATAAGTCTCTACGCCTTTAAACCAAGTGTTGGTTTGGTCATATTGAGATTTTCTCGTCGCAATTGCGTACAGCTCATCAAATTTCTTCATTATCTCTCCGTAGAACGAGTTTTTATTTACGCCTCTTTAGGACGAATAAACTTCCCTTTTGCCGTCACTCTAACTTCATTATTGACCAGTAATTGAGCCACCAGTTGATATATACCGCGGCGTTCACCTTCACAGTGTGCAGTAATCATGACGTGCTCATCTAACTCAATAGGTGCATGGTAGCGCACATCCAACTGCGCGGTAAGGGCTTGAATGTCTCTAAATAACAAACAGTGCGTCATTGCACCATCGAGCAGCGAACTCGCAATGCCACCATGCAACAGGTCGGTGTAACCCTGATGACGCGGTAAAACGTGAAACTCTCCGACAACAGAACCATCAGCTAGACACTGGTAGTTCACAGCCAAAGAGTTAGGATTTGCATCGATTGAAGAACAAACCGCACATTGATAATGAGATTCGTGAGTGGAATGAAAGTGACTGTTTGCGGACATGATAAGTACTCGGCTTGTAAAAAGGAGTAATTAGCATATGCCAATTATTCAAAAGAAACGGCGAGTAATCTTTGTTTGCACGTTGTAGGGCCAACAACCTCATTGTCCATAACGTTAAATAATCATTTTCATAATTAACGATAATTTCCAGTTTATTTAGAGCAGCGATAAGGTTTGCATCGTGATTACGCAACGTTATGAAAGGCGACTTATGAAGTTTCTCCACACGATGATCCGTGTTGTTGACCTAGACAAATCTATCGAATTTTATACAAAAGTTCTGGGTATGAGCGTTTTGGATCGTTTTGAAAACCAAGAATTCCGTTACTCACTGGTGTTTGTTGGTAGCCCTGATCAACCAGATGGCGCGACCATCGAGCTAACTTATAACTGGGATACCGGCAGTTACGACTTAGGTAACGCATTCGGGCACATGGCGCTTGGGTGTGAAGACATTTACGCAGCTTGCGAAAAAATCAAAGCGCTTGGCGGCAACGTCACTCGCGAACCCGGTCCAATGAAAGGAGGAGAAACGCACATCGCCTTCATTAAAGATCCCGACGGCTACCCAATCGAACTGATTCAAACTAAACAATAACAAGGTTTCCTATGACAGATGCATTATTTCAACCGATTCAACTTGGCTCTCTTTCATTAAAAAACCGCATCGTTATGCCTCCGATGACACGCTCTCGAGCCTCTCAACCGGGTAATGTTGCCAACGACATGATGGCCACCTACTACGCTCAACGAGCCGAAGCGGGATTAATCGTTGCTGAAGGCACGCAAATTTCACCAATGGGTCAAGGCTACGCGTGGACACCGGGTATTTATAGCCCAGAGCAAGTTGCTGGCTGGAAAAAAGTAACTGATGCAGTGCACGAGAAAGGCGGCGTTATCTTCGCGCAATTATGGCACGTTGGTCGTGTGACTCATCCTGACAACATCGGCGGCGAGCAACCTATTTCTTCTTCTGCGCTTAAAGCGGAAAACGTGAAAGTATTTATCGACAATGGCACAGACGAACCTGGCTTTGTCGACGTGGTTGAGCCGCGTGAAATGACCAAACAAGACATCAAGAATGTTATTGAAGAATACCGCCAAGCCGCATTAAACGCGATAAAAGCTGGGTTTGATGGTGTCGAACTTCACGCAGCAAATGGCTACTTGGTTAACCAGTTTATCGATTCTGAAGCGAACAACCGCACCGATGAATACGGCGGCTCAATTGAAAACCGTCTGCGTTTTCTTGGTGAAGTGGTCGAAGCAATGACGCAAGCCATTGGCGCCGAGCGTGTTGGTGTTCGCCTTGCACCATTCACTTCGTTAAACGGCACCGTTGATAGCACACCTGTCAACACCTACACCGCTGCTGCTGCGCTGCTTGATAAACTCAATGTGGTTTACATTCACATTGCAGAAGTGGATTGGGACGACGCACCAGACACTCCGCACGACTTTAAAACCGCAGTTCGTGAGGCGTATAAAGGCAAACTGATCTATGCCGGTCGTTACAACGCAGAAAAGGCGCAACACGCGATTGAAAGTGGCTTAGCCGACATGATCGGTTTTGGTCGTCCATTTGTTGCAAACCCAGACTTACCAAGCCGCATCAAGCATGGCTATCCACTGGCAGAACATGACCCAGCCACATTGTTCGGCGGCGGTGAAAAAGGCTTGGTGGACTACCCTGCTTATCACGCGGGTTAACTCATCTACGTAAAGCCGATTCGCAACTCGCGACAAACCAATAGCTAATCCAAAAGAACCTTGCTCTTCCCCCTGTGACGCCAAGATGCAGGGTTCTTTTTTAGGCTAAGCCACCAAGAATTAACGTCTTTGACAAGATGTGCAACCTCGGCACGCAGAGCGCGTCGTTTTACTTAGTAAACTGCGTTGTACTTTACAGTAGGCATTTTTCAGTGCGCGGCGGCCTGAAAACCAATCATCCGGTTTAGTGAGGATTAAGTAGCCATTAAATCTCTTAACCAACTCGGTTCGGTTGTTTTCGATAAATCGGCTATCAAACTCGATTTCGAAGTAATCCAACGCTTCTTCGATACAAGTAAAGCTGGCAATTTTTTCCTGAATCGTATTCTCTGTCATTGTTTCTTTAGCGTTATCATTTTCAATGAAGTCTAAGAGCCTCGCGCTTTACGTTCTTTGATTTAGCGCTTCTTAACATCACTCTTTCTGGGATTTCCATATTGAAATTCAATTTGGGAATTCGTTATTTCCCCAGCCTTTTCATTTTGACACTCAATTTAAGGTGCTGATTTAAAGCAATATTATTTCTGGTTCATATTTTGCTCTACTTCGTTAAACGGAATGTTGGAGGGACACGATATGACTTACAGAGCGGAAGTGGACGGATTAAGGGCGATTGCTGTCACGTTGGTGATTTTGTTTCATGCAGGAGTTGAGCAATTCGCTGGTGGCTTTATTGGCGTCGACGTATTTTTTGTTATCAGCGGCTATTTGATCACCACCATCGTGATTAACGATTTGGAAAACCAGAAGTTTAGCCTCGGTGATTTTTATGAGCGACGCATTCGCCGCATACTTCCCCTGCTACTGGTGGTGATTGCCGTCAGCTATTTGATGTCTTGGTGGCTATTTTTGCCACAAGCACACAAAGACGTTGGTCAGTTCGCAGTGTCTTCTATTCTTTCTTCATCCAACATTCTTCTGTATTTAAAAGGCCACAATTACTTCGGTTTAGAAGATCAAGCCAATCCGCTATTTCACACCTGGAGCTTGGGCGTTGAAGAACAATACTACATTGTCATTCCTTTGCTACTCATGCTACTCGCTCGTGGCAAAAACGCGTTTTACCTGACTTTTTTCATCGCGGTATTTGCGCTGAGTTTGATGACTATTGTTTATGCGAGCAACGATCCTGATTTCGCCTTCTACATGATCTTTTCTCGTGCTTGGGAGCTGGCAACCGGTTCATTACTCGCATTAGTAATGAGAAAAACCCAAGTTCAATCCAACGATACGCTGGCAACCATTGGCATCGTTTTGATATTGGCCTCTGCACTTTTGTTTGAAAAATCGCAAGATGGCGCGGGTATCACTTTGCTGGTGCCAGTCATCGGTAGCGCGTTAGTGATTTTGTTTGCCTCTAAAGACAATGTCTGCGGTAAATTGCTGAGCCTAAAATGGGTCGTGTTCGTCGGCTTAATCAGCTACAGCTTGTACTTGTGGCATATTCCGCTATTTGTGTTTTACCGCTACATGCTGGACGCAACTCAAGACGTCAATATCTCGCTTTACATTGCCGCTCTTTTTGTACTGTCTTACTTCACTTGGCGATTTGTGGAAAAGCCGTTCCGCAGCCGAAAAGCCATGAGCATGCGCACTGTGTCTGCGGTTGTTGTGTTGTTGACGCTGCCCTTGCTGACGTTCGGCGTTATTGGCCATCAAAACGGTGGTTTTCCAGAAAGAAGCGCATTTTTCGAGGCCATGCGCGTTAACAACGGTTACGGTTTAGATTGCAACGGCAACACCGACGTTAACGATGTGTGCTCGTCTGCGCCGCAGCCCACCATCGCTGTGTTAGGCAATAGTCACAGCATGGTTTACGTGAAGCGTCTATCCGAAGTAACACCAACTGGCGTGGTGCAACTTACTCAAGATTCCTGTGCGGTCGGTTATGTCGACATCCTCGAAGCTGCTGGCTCAATTTCTTGCCGACAGTTCTTCAAACAGGCAGTCGATACCATTTTGCGTACCCCTTCTATTCGTCGCGTCGTTATCTCTTCCAACTTCAATAAAGAGCTTTCACAAGCCGATTACGAGGCATCATTAACTGGATTGTTGAATGAACTGGAAGGGAAAGAAGTGGTCGTTTTCGGCCCAACCCCTTCTGCACCGTTTGCGGTGGGTGAATGCCTTTGGAAAGCGCGTTTGTTTGGCGAGCAGGAAGAGTCTGTATGCGATTTCTCTCCCAAGCGACATCACCCTCAAAACGTGGCGAAGTTAGTGAACTACTTTGATCAATTTGAGCACGTTGAGTTTGTCGACTTGACCGATGCCATTTGCAGAAATGGCGTATGTCGAATGAAAGTTGGTGCGAACAACGCCATGTATACCGATGACAGCCATTTATCTTACAAAGGTGCTGAGTTGGTGCTTGGGCATTACCACAACAGTACGAATGAAGCTCAACAGTTCACTTACGACCGACAATAACCAAGGAATTAGCTTTATGCTTCAGCGCTTATCTCAGGTAAGCGCTGAATATTTTAGAGCAAGAGAAAGCCAACGCCTCTATTTGAAAATGCGCGGGTCAAACGCGAAATCAAGCTTTTCGGCTTTCTTGATGATCTCTTTCATTTTGGGATGATTTGGGTTCACCACGTAGTTTTTATCACGAGGTGAAATCGTTGAAGGCACTTGCAGCGCAGCAAACTCAGGATGAGGATCATTGAGAAACTGATCACCAATGTATTGCGTAGACTCGCTCGCCGGTATTGCTCGCCACGTCACTGGGAGATCTTCTTCATCTAAGGTGGCGATGAGGTATTCTGGCATTTCGATACGATATAAATCGTACAGTTTGGTGATGGCAGGGTCGTTGTTTACGTGAACAAACACTTCCAACGAGCAAAGGGATTCCGATTCAGAGAAGTAGAGGGCTTCGGTTCCTTTTGAGTTCCATCGCCCTCCAAATAACTTTGCGCCAACGGGGCTAAATGGCGTGTCAGCAAATTTCTTTTGTGTGAGACGATAGAGCTTCATATTACGAGAATACCCCGTGCTCTAAACGGCCGATCAAATCTTTCACGATTTCAAAATCCACCGTGGTCGAGACCATGTCTAGCGGCCTTTTTCCACCTAAGCCGTAAACATTCTCTTTCATCCATTCAAGCGCGCGTTCTTCGTTGTCAAACAGCTCTGTCGCGAGTTTTAATAACATCGCTAATCGATAAATCGCATCACTTTCTTGCGTATTGAAGCGTTCATCGTTTTTTAGACGACGCTTGATCGTGCTGACAGGTATCAATGTGACGTTTTGAAACTCATTTTGAGATAGCTTCACACGCTCAACAATATTGCGATACACCTTAGGTTCAAAACCTTTGTGAACCGCATCAGTGCGACCTGTCTCGGCGTCTTCAATACCCAACATAAACCAGAAATTGGCTTTATGAGGTTGTTTCGGTTTGAAGCTTTTTAATGCTGCAGTTGCCATATCAAGCTCCTTTAGTTCATATGGTCTAGTGATTATGGTTCAAATGAGCTTAATTTTCAAACAAAGTAAACAGCCACGTAAAGAAAAAGGCGAGCATTGCGCCCGCCTCTCTTACTTATTCATCAACTTTGTTTACGCATCTATCGATGAACAGCGTTTCACTTATTGCAAGTCAAAACGATCCGCGTTCATGACTTTCGCCCATGCAGCGACGAAATCATGGATGAATTTTTCCTGATTATCATCTTGCGCATACACTTCCGCGTACGAACGTAGAATCGAGTTTGAACCAAAGACAAGATCCACTCGAGTCGCCGTCCATTTCACTTGGTCTGTTTTACGATCACGAATTTCGTATTGGTTCTCACCCGCTGGCTTCCATGTGTAAGCCATATCGGTGAGGTTTACGAAGAAATCGTTCGATAACGTACCCACGCGGTCGGTAAAGACGCCATCTTTGCTGCCACCGTAGTTGCTACCCAGAACGCGTAAACCACCAATCAGTACCGTCATTTCTGGTGCTGTCAAACCCATAAGCTGCGCTCGGTCGAGCAACAACTCTTCCGGCTTCACCACATAGTCTTTCTTCAACCAATTTCGGAAACCGTCAGCCACAGGTTCAAGCACTTCGAACGATTCCACATCCGTCATATCTTGAGAAGCATCGCCTCTACCTGGTGCGAAAGGCACAGATACATCATGACCCGCCGCTCGCGCAGCCAGTTCAATACCTACGTTACCAGCAAGTACGATAGCATCAGCAACGCTACAGCCCTCTTCTGCTGCGATGCTTTCTAGCACAGCAAGAACACGACTTAGACGCTCTGGCTCGTTACCTTGCCAATCTTTTTGCGGAGCCAAACGAATTCTCGCGCCATTTGCGCCGCCCCGTCGGTCAGAGCCACGATAAGTACGGGCACTGTCCCAAGCGGTGGCGACCAAATCAGCGATAGACAAGCCGCTCGCTTCGATTTTGCCTTTCACAAGATCGACGTTGTAGTCCGTTTTGCCTGCTGGCGTTGGGTCTTGCCAAATCAGATCTTCGCTAGGTACATCTGGGCCTAGGTAGCACGATTTTGGTCCCATATCACGGTGAGTCAGTTTGAACCACGCACGAGCAAACATATCTTCAAAGTATGCAGGGTCTTGTTGGAAACGCTCTGAAATCTTGCGATATTCAGGGTCCATTTTGAGTGCCATATCGGCATCGGTCATGATTGGATTGTAGCGCTTAGAGCCATCTTCTACATCAACAGGCTTGTCTTGTTCTTCAATGTCGATAGGCTCCCATTGCCAAGCGCCAGCTGGGCTCTTCTTCAGTTCCCAATCGTATTTGAAGAGCAAATAGAAATAACCGTTATCCCATTGAGTCGGATGCGTTGTCCAAGCCCCTTCCAAACCACTTGTTACCGTGTCACGACCAATACCACGAGTCTTGTGGTTCATCCAACCAAGGCCTTGTTCATGCACGTCAGCGCCTTCTGGATCTGGACCAAGGTTGGCAGCATCACCGTTACCGTGACATTTGCCCACGGTATGACCACCAGCCGTTAGTGCAACAGTTTCCTCATCGTTCATTGCCATACGTGCAAATGTCACTCGCATGTCTTGCGCCGTTTTCAAAGGATCTGGGTTGCCATCCACCCCTTCTGGGTTCACATAGATCAAGCCCATCATTACTGCTGCAAGTGGGTTCTCTAAGTCACGCTCTCCGGAGTAACGGCTGTTTTTCGCGCCACTTGGCGCAAGCCACTCTTGCTCAGAACCCCAATAGGTGTCTTTTTCTGGATGCCAAATATCTTCGCGACCAAAACCAAAGCCAAAGGTTTTAAAGCCCATCGATTCATAAGCCATGTTACCTGAGAGAATAATCAGGTCGGCCCAGCTTAACTTGTTGCCGTACTTTCTCTTGATCGGCCAAAGAAGTCGGCGTGCTTTGTCTAGGTTGGCGTTATCTGGCCAAGAGTTGAGAGGGGCAAAGCGTTGGTTACCGGTTGCGGCACCACCACGTCCGTCTGCGATACGATAGCTACCAGCCGCGTGCCATGCCATACGAATCATCAAACCGCCGTAGTGTCCCCAGTCTGCTGGCCACCAATCTTGGCTGTTTGTCATTAGGTCTTTTAAGTCTTGTTTGAGTGCGTCGACGTCCAGTTTTTTAAGTTCTTCTTTGTAATTAAAATCTGGACCAAATGGATTCGTTTTGGAGTCGTGCTGATGCAGGATGTCTAAGTTTAAGGCATTCGGCCACCAATCCATCACCGACTTGTCTGTAGATGTTTGTCCACCATGCATAACTGGACATTTACCTACTGAACCGCCGTTTGTATTGCTCATATTGTACTCCTTTATTTTGTAGCCTCCTTGGCTACTCATTCTCTACTCAATGCGAAAAACATTGAATACCTGACCAAAACAGCGTAGTCCACTTGACGCAAGAAAGAAGTCTTTTTCTTCAAAATTTGCACGCTGTTTACAAGCTTTTACTGTTACCAAACATGTACATATATGCGTTTTATATGGATTCAGATCAGATTGGATTTACCCCTGAATACTTAACGCCAGACAATCTCGCCATGTTTTGATCCCACGTCGCTAAATCCCGAACATTGAATTGGCTGAGTGAATGATGACCGCACGCCCTTGCCATCACTTGCATGAGCTCAACCGATGATTCAAAGAAGTTTTTCAGTTGTTGAGACGATTTTTCAATATCGAGACGCTGCCTCAAATCGGCATTTTGTGTCGCAATTCCTGCTGGGCAGTTGTTGGTGTTGCAGATGCGAGCTGCGACACAACCGATTGATTGCATCGCGCTATTCGCTACCGCCACGCCGTCTGCACCGAGCGCTAACGCTTTGACAAAATCCATAGGAACGCGAAGTCCACCAGTGATGATTAACGTGACACGGTCACTTGCACCTTTTTCATCTAAGTATTTACGTGCACGAGCTAACGCAGGAATGGTCGGTACGCTAATGTGATCACGGAACATGGTTGGTGCGGCGCCCGTGCCACCACCACGGCCATCGAGAATGATGTAATCGGCACTCGCATCAAGCGCAAACTGGATGTCTTGCTCAATATGGTTAGCACTTAATTTAAAGCCAATCGGAATACCGCCAGTAATGCCACGAACTCTGTCGGCAAACTTTCTGAAATCGTGAGTAGTATGAAGATCGGTAAAGGTTGGTGGCGATATTGCAGGTTGCCCTTCAGGAATGCCCCTCACCTGAGAGATCTTACCAATGTTTTTGTTGGCAGGAAGATGGCCTCCTGTCCCTGTTTTCGCACCTTGTCCACCTTTAAAGTGAAAGGCTTGAACCTTTAGGAACTTGGATTCGTCGTAGCCAAACTTCGCACTGGCTAGCTCATAAAAATACCGCGAATTAGCAGCTTGCTCTTCTGGCAACATGCCGCCTTCCCCGGAGCAAATCCCAGTTCCGGCTAACTCCGCACCTTTTGCCAGCGCGATTTTCGCTTCTTCCGAAAGCGCACCAAAACTCATGTCCGACACCAATAAAGGAATAGCGAGCTTGAGCGGCTTACGTGCGTTTGGCCCCACAATCAACTCGGTAGACACGGGAACGTCTTCCAACAGCGGTTGTGTCGCCATTTGCGCCACCATGATTTGTATTGCATCCCAATGTGGTAACAAGTGCCTAGGCACGCCCATTGCAGCCATCGGCCCATGATGACCGAGCTTAGAGAGCCCTTCTCTGGCAAGTTGGTGAATAAACTCTAGAGTTGGCTCCTCTTGAGTATTGGCAGCAGCGAGCTTTTCACTTTTCTCTCGTTTTTGATCTGGGCCTTCTTTGCCTACTTGCTCGGCGGTAAATCGTTTATGCGTACCATCGCAAAAAGGCGCATTGGCAGTGTGCTTGCACTGGCAGAGATAAGCATCTTCGTCTTTTTCCGCAGTAAAGCTCATTGGCTTCATCCCAGTTCCAGAATGCGAGCCGTCACAATAAGGTTGCTTTTTTGATCGCCCACAACGGCAAAAATAATATTCTTGCCCGGCCTTCAATTCGACCTTGATCGGCTTGTTATCGGCGATGATTGGCTTGCTCATGTTGCCCCCTAGTTATTGTTTTTCACCATGCTTTGTCGCTGGCTTTCAAATAAGCGTAGAACAGGAGCCAAAGAGCGTCAGTGCAAGCGGAGTAAAATGCGCGATTGCGACCGTCCTCTCCTATACTCTTTATGGGTCTCATACACGTGGAGGCTATATGACGATTGCAACCCGATTAGATGAATATTTGACTGAGCATAACATTCACTTTCAAACCGTGAATCACAGCCACAGTCATAGCTCGCTACAAAGTGGTGTTGCCGCAGGTGTGCCTTTAATGAATATCGCAAAAGGTGTGATTCTTGAGGATCATGAAGGGCGTCATATGATGGCGGTCTTACCTGCCAACAACAAAATCAGTTTGTCGAGATTAAACGACGAATTTAACGCCACCTTCCACTTGGTGAAAGAGCGCATGGTTTATCGACTCTTCACCGATTGTGAACACGGCGCTATTCCGCCGATTGGTAGCCCTTACCACATGTCGACAGTTTGCGATGAAAGGTTAGCAAATTTGGAACATGTCTATCTCGAAGCCGGCGATCATGAAACTCTGATTAAGCTGGATAGAAAGGCATTTAAAGATTTGATGAACGACTGCAAATACTTAAGATTCAGCAGTGAAGTTCTGCATTAAACTTGCCAAAATATGTCGACATTTCGTGAAAAAGGCTCTTTCAACAAGAGCCTTTCTTTGTGCTTTATCTCAAACACTTAGCTTTCTGAGACTAACTTATTGCGATAAACCCGAGTCGGTCGCCCTACTTTCCCGTGTTCTAAAAAGGCCACCAACTCACCTTGCTCAACGGCTTTATCCAAATAACGACGAGCCGTGCTCTTACTGATGGTTAAACTTTCCGACACACTCAATGCGGTGTGCTCGACATGCACGTGCGTAAACAGGTCCACCACCTGACGGAACATAAAAGGATCTAAACCAGCCAAATCCGTTGGCGTGCCTTTTCCAAGATGGAACAAGTCATCAAGCTGCGACTGTCGAAAACTCTCTTGGCTACGCATATGGTTTTTGACCTTTGCGAAACGAAGCAAGCTTTCGGTTAGTCTTGAGTAATCAACGGGCTTGACGAGGTAATCAAATGCGCCGAAACGATGGGCTTTTTGAACCGTAGATGCGTCATTGGCCGCCGTGACCAAAATGCATTCTGGTTTCTGGTCGCTCTCTAACCATTGATAAACCAGCTCGACACCTTGCCCGTCTGGCAAGTAGTTGTCGACGATGACCAAATCCGGCTTAGTATGCGTCACTAGCTGCTGGGCAATGTGAATACTACCAGCAATACCGACGACTTGATATTGTTCCACTTGCTCAATGAAATGGTGATGAAGCTCTGCAATGTTGGGATCATCTTCCACTATGACTACTTTTATCATCCTAACTCCTTGGGAAAATAGATCGTAAACGCGGTTTCTTGCTCGTCACTGTCCAACTCCATATGCCCATTGCCTTGCTCAACGATGGAACGTACAAGGTACATGCCTACTCCATGATCGGCTTTGTTTCGCTTAGTGGTAAAGCCCAATTCACACAACACATCAAACTCACTCTCGATCAGCGGGCCGTTATTCGAAACCTGAATGGTGTACTCACAGGCCGATTCTGAAATACCAATGTGTACATGACCGTTCTCTTGTCCTTTCACCGCTTCCAAAGCGTTTTGAGCTAAATTGCCAATCAACCCACACAATTGTTCTTCTGACAAACGGCGAGATAGTGCGCTCAAATCACTTTGGCCGTCAATGCTCAGTGCCACACCCAGTTCGTTGGCTTTGCTCGCCTTTGCCAAAATCAAGGCTGACAAGGCCGGTCTGCTATTCAGCGCATGTAGCGAATCCAGTTGTGATTGACTGGCTTTCGCTTGCGACAAACAAACTGAAAGCGCTTTATCGTAAGCCCCCATTTGTAAGAGACCCGAGATAGTCGAAAGCTTATTTTGATACTCGTGACGCGCAACGCGCATGTTCTCCATGTACTGCGTCACCTGACTGATTTTCTCCGAGAGTACGTGCATCTCATTTTGGTCACGCAAGCTAAACACTGCGCCATAAGGTTCACCTGTCGACGTACGAAGCGTAACTCTGTTCATCACCAAATTTTTGCCATTCACGCGAATCAATCCATTAATGTAATCGTCACCTTTCAGCGAAAAACTTTCAGGGTTATCTATCCCGTCGGTAAATACGTTGCCAAGCTCTTGATGATAGTTGAGCATAGCGCGAGCGGAATCATTAATAAGATACAAACTTCCCTCGGAGTTTATCGCGACCAATCCTTCATACGTCGCTTGCAGCACGCCTTGATGCGTTTTTAATGCCTGCTTAAGCTGCCAAGGTTCTAACTCTTGCATTTGAGTTCGAACATAGCGAGAAAACTTCCAAGACAACCAAATACAAATACCGACGGCAATGATTCCGAACGATATCAAAGGCAACAACCGTTCGCTTGTCCAGAGATCCAAAGTATCAATCAAATAGCCAACTTTGATCATGCCAATCACATCGCCTTCATTGGAAAAAATGGGAGATATGTAACGAACCGATGGCCCTAAAGATCCCACGCCATAAGAAAGATAGGACTCGCCGTTTTCCAGCGCTCTTTCAATGTCACCTCCCAATACAGGCAGACCAACGCGTTCAGCGACAGGATGTGCCAGCCTAATTCCTGCGCGATCACTCACAGTGATAAAGTCCGCATCACTCACCGCCTGAACCGCATTGATGATTTCTGACGTTTTGCTTGCGCTACCAGACCCAACAGCGGCAATAAGGCTGGACAATTGCGAGAGCTGCTGCGACTGAACTTGAGCACGCAGGCTGATTTGATGAGTGAGGATGTCGTCCAACTGATGAGCACTGTAACTCCACCAACTCAACATGCCCAATAGCATTACACCACTGAGCAATACGGCCAGTTGTTTAGTAAAAGAAAAGGAAGCAAACGGCACGATAGGATTCCAAGAAATGACTTGCCCTAAGCTTACCGCAATTCCTTATTCGACTTAGGGGCTCTCACCATGAATTTTGACGCGGATCTCAGTGGTGATTTTTATGACTTTTATTAATTTAATGCGTTTATTCTCAATTATTTTTCAAACAGATTTTGTCGTGACATGCAAATTGATAAAGAGCTCAAGTACGTCGTTGATGAAATTGATTTTTCTCAGTTTTTTGCCATTTCCAAACCCTATGATGAAGAAAAATAACTTGGAGATGGATGTATGAATAGTTCCCAAATGAAAATGCTCCTACTGGTCGCGATAGGCTGCATCTTATGGTTTATCCCAACCCCAGAAGGACTCACCGATCAAGCTTGGCAAATGATGGCGATATTCGTCACCACCGTACTAAGCTTGATCCTCGCCCCACTTCCTCTTGGCGCGATGGCGTTGATGGGTTTGACGCTCGCGACACTGCTTGGCGTACTACCAATCAAAACCGCACTGACTGGCTTCGCGCACCCAACGATTTGGATGATTGCAGCTGCGTTCTTTATCTCTCGCGGTTTTATTACCACCGGCTTTGGTCGACGCGTCGGATACTGGTTTATCTCTAAACTTGGTCACAACTCATTAGGCCTTGCTTACGGCTTAGTGTTGACTGATTTGCTGTTTGCACCTGCAACCCCAAGTACCACAGCACGTTGTGGCGGTATTATTTCTCCGCTATTTCGCTCGGTTGCGAGTGCTTATGATTCCGACCCAGAAAAAGGTACTGAGAACCGAATCGGCGCATTTTTGGTGCAATGTATCTTCCAATGTAACGCGATTACATGTGCGATGTTCCTGACCTCAATGGCAGGTAACCCACTCGCCGCTAACTTCGCAAAAGAACAAGGCGTTGAAATCACATGGGCTGGCTGGGCAACCGCGGCGATCGTCCCTGGTTTGTTGTGTTTGTTCCTCATCCCACTCGTGATGTACATGGTGTTTCCACCAGAGCTAAAGAAGACACCAGAAATGCGTGAAATTGCGCGTCAAAAGCTGGCTGAAATGGGCAAAATGACGCGTGACGAGCTGATGGTTTGTATCACTTTTATCGGTATGGTTTCACTTTGGGTATTGGGCCCAACATTAGGCATTCATGCAACGGTTACGGCTTTACTTGGGTTAGTTTTCTTGCTTCTCACTCACACCATCACGTGGGACGCCGTTCTTGGCGAAAAAGAAGCATGGCACACCATAACTTGGTTCGCTGTATTGGTAATGATGGCTGCACAACTTAACAAACTCGGATTCATCAGCTGGTTCAGCGAGTCTATGGCCGAGTCACTGTCCGGCTTTGGCTGGGTGACAACCATCGTCGTGCTTCTTTTGGTTTACTACTACAGCCACTATTTGATGGCGAGTGCAATGGCACACATCAGTGCGATGTATTCCGCGTTCTTGGCAATTGCGATCTCTGCTGGCGCGCCTCCAATGCTTGCTGCGATTGTTCTTGGTATTTTCAGCAACTTGTATATGTCGACCACGCATTACTCGTCTGGCCCTGCGCCAATCTTGTTTGGTGCTGGTTTCCACACTCTGCAAAACTGGTGGAAAATCGGGTTTATCTTCTCACTCATCGTCATTCCAATCTTTGTTTTTGTTGGCGGTGCGTGGTGGAAGCTTCTCGGCCTTTGGTAATCCGCAATTTACAACGCATAGAAACCAAAAACCGCCCGTTTGGGCGTTTTTTTATCAATCCAATCACTATCGAACAAAAATCTTCTGAATCGCTTTTATCGCCATTGCTCTACGACGCATTAAAGCCCCCGTTCTTGGCAGCCATTTCGGCGTGTGGAGTACGGTTTTCGCATGGCTAAAGGTTCTGAATCCTTCCACTCCGTGATAATGACCAATGCCTGATTGACCAATGCCACCGAAAGGCGCATCTTCAGCGCCAACGTGTAATACCGTGTCGTTAATGCCGACGCCGCCACTGTGTGTGTTGCGAACGATATGTTTGATGGTCGATTTGTCGTCCGACATAACATACAGCGCAAGTGGCCGCTGGTGCTGATTAATGTAGTCAATCGCTTCTTCTAAGCTTTTGTATGACTTGATGGGTAGAAGTGGCCCAAAGATTTCCTCTTGCATGATTCGCATATCTGCTGACACGTTTGTGACCAAATGAGGGTACAAAAGCCGTTCCTCTTGAGGTGACGCTTCAACAGTATGGATGCTTGCGCCCTGAGCTTTGGCATCCTCAAGTAGCGCAGTCAAACGATCATACTGTCGTTGGTTGATAATATGGGTCAGCTTTTGATTCTTGTTGGATTTCAAATAGAGTTTTTCAAAACGTTTTAAGAACAGCGTGATGAACTCTTCGACGCGTTCTTGCGGTACAAACGCGTAATCAGGCGCCACACAAATCTGGCCCGCATTGATGCATTTACCAAACAAAATTGCATCAACGGCTTTCTTCATGTCTGCATCTTCTGCGATGATCACCGGAGATTTCCCACCCAGTTCTAACGTCACTGGAGTCAAATTTTCTGCCGCTGCTTTTGCCACAGCGCGGCCAACATTTGTCGAGCCAGTAAACAAAAGATGATCGAATGGCAGTTGGCTGAATGCTTGTGCAACGTCTGCTTCACCTTCAAATACTTCGACATGCTCCGACAGCTCGCGACAAATATTGACGATGACTTTATTGGTTTTGGGCGTAAATTCGCTGAGCTTCATCATCACACGATTGCCAGCGGCCAAAGCAGTCACTAAAGGCGCAAGGCTCAAAATGACAGGAAAGTTCCACGGCGAAATGATCCCGACAACGCCGAGTGGCTGATATTGAACGGTCACTTTCGACGGAGCAAGCAACAGGCCTGATTCACGTTTACTAGGTTTGCACCATTTTTTTAGCCGCTTGAGGGTGTAATTGATGTGCGAGACCGTCGGCAAAACGTCGGTCATTGCGGTATCAAATTCTGAACGATAACCAAAATCGTCACTCAGCGCTTCCACCAACGCTTGTTTGTTCGCGATAAGCGCTTGTTTTAGCATAATAAGGCGCTGCTTACGTTCATCCAAACTAGGATAAGGTTCGGCGGCATACGCCGCTTTTAAGCGGTCGAGGCTTTGTTGTAACGAGTTGTCCACTTCAACCTCTGCGATTGCGTTCATGATGCTTCTCCTAGCCTAGTTTCGATCAATGACGCTCCAAATTAACACGAGCGCAACAATGTTACTATTGTAGCGCTCGCGAAATTAGAGTTCGAACTCTGATTAAAATATCGGTGGGTTTGGACCTAAGTCAGACGCAATTCATAAATGCCTAATCGTTTAGAGCGGTCAAGCGTCTCGAACTCGTGATCAACGTATTCTTTTAATGTGGCACCAGCACGCTCCGCAATATTGATACTGGCAATGTTATCTTCCATACAGTGGAATTGGATGAACTGCGCATGCCCTTTCTGCTTTAAAAAAGGAATCAAAACCGCAAGCACTTGGTCAATCACTCGGTGTCCTCGCCCATTGTTCGCCAACCAATAGCCAATCTCAGTAACGTGTGTGTGCGAATCCACACCCTTGATGCCAATAACACCCGTAAACTGCTCATCAAAATAAATCGCGCACCAGTGGGCATCTAACGCTTTGCTGTTCACGCGCTGAGAGATGTAGTTCACTGCTTCTCTGCGGTTGGTCACAAAGTCCGTCCAAGGTAAATAGCCAGATAGGCTGTTTCGATACGTGTTCACCACTTCCAGTAAAACCGTCGCATGCTTGGTGGTTAGAGGCTCAATTGAGACCCTTTCCGAGACGGAAAAGCGCGCTTGCGAGCCATTCCCTTGATAGTCGTGTGGATACATCGAATCTCCCATTCACATCATCCTTTAGCAAAGCGCTGCAATGCATCTCCCGCCAGTCGATAGATCTTCCATTCATCTTGAGGCTCTGCACCGATTGACTGATAGAAATCAATCGCGGGTTGGTTCCAATCCAATACAGCCCATTCAAAACGGCCACAACCACGATCAACGGCAATATTCGCCAAATGCTTTAACAACGCTTTCCCAGCACCAACATTTCGGTACTCAGAAGAAACATATAGATCTTCCAAGTAGAGTCCGTTCTTTCCAAGCCATGTTGAGTAGTTAAAAAAGTAGACGGCGAATCCTATCGGTTCTTCGTTCACATAACAAATCACTGCGTGTGTCGTCGAATCTTCGCCGAAAATCGCTCGATCAACGTCTTCGACGCTGGCTTTAACTTCATGTTCTAAATGCTCGTAACGAGCTAACTCTTTAACAAATCTTAAGATGGTTGCAGAATCCTGCTTTTGTGCTGCTCGCACAGAAATTTTATGAGTCACGTCCTTGTTGCCCTTTCCTAGCTGTTTTGCTCGATTAATGTATACGGTGTCAGCGACTCCACATCAACATAGTATTGCCAAACATGATCATAGAGATGATGTTGATTGGCAAACGGCGTAAGCTGCTTTGCTTCTTCCAGCGAACACCAGCGATATTCCGTGTGTTCTTCATTAAGCACCACAGGTTGGTTTGGCGGACAAAATAACACAAAGCATGGGATGACCAAGATTCGGTTCTCCTTCGCTTCGTAAAACTGTTCTAAAAAGTCCGCCTTATGTAACTCAACATCGTCAATCTGCGTCTCTTCTTTAAGCTCTCGCAGAATGGTTTGCCATCCTGTTTCACCAGCCTCTACACCACCAGCCACATGGCACCAATACCCGCCTTTAACGCGTTTGAGTAACAGAATTTTATCTACGCCATCAATTCGAGAGATGACAACGCCAGAGACATGCGTCGCTTGTATTGGGATCATGTATGCTCCTTAAATATCTAGATATTTCCTAGATGCGCTCCATGCGCGAAAGAAAGATAGGTTGATTGAGAACCCACAGTCTACCGCTTATTCTTTCTCTAGGCAGAGATGTTTGAATGCCGCCGATCATTTTGTCTGTTGAGTATGCTAAAGTGCGATCTGTCGCAACAAATGAGCAGTAAAATGTCTAATTCACTCAACACTATGGTTCCCATTGGTGTGCGCTTTATGGTGCTCTCCGCTTTCGGGTTCGCGCTAATGTCGGCCACGGTAAAGCATGTCAGTCTTCATGGTATCCCTGTCTTTGAAATCGTTGCAGCAAGAGCACTCGTTTCTTTAGTGATCAGTTATTTAGATGTGAAACGAAAACGAATCTCTGTTTGGGGCAACAACAAACCACTACTCTTAGCGCGTGGCGCGGTGGGCACCTTCGCGCTGATGTGTGTTTACTATTCGGTGACCACGTTACCTTTGGCAGAAGCAACCATCTTCCAATACATTCATCCGGTATTTACGGCGATGCTCGCTGTCATTTTTTTGAAAGAGCGAATTCAGCCCACAACCTTCATTTGTATTGCGCTATGTTTGCTCGGCGTCTACGTCATGGTTCGGCCAGAAACCGGCGTAGAATCTGCACAAACACTTCCAATGTTCAGTGTGATGATTGCTATTTTAGGTGCTTTTGGTAGCTCTATCGCTTATGTCATTGTAAGAAAACTCAGCCAAACCGAAGACAGCTCGGTGATCATTTTCTACTTCCCGCTTGTGGCGCTACCAACGTCCATCCTGTTTATGGGGGATAACTTTGTCATGCCAGATCTTTACCTGACGTGTATGTTGGTATTGGTCGGCGTGTTCACTCAAATTGGTCAACTTGGGCTGACTAAGGCGATGCAAACTCAACAAGCAGGTAAAGCATCAGCCTACTCTTACGTGCAGATTGTCTTTTCGGTACTATTAGGCATTGTGTTCTTTGGCGAGCTTCCATCACTATGGACATACATTGGCGGCGCGTTAATTGTAGCGGGCGCATTGATCAATGTGTTCGGCCATCATTTACGGTTGCCTTTTATTAAGCGTAGTGCTTAACGCCCCATCCCAAACGGGCAAGATATTTAAATGCAACAAAGCCAGAGTCGACTCTGGCTTTTCTTTTATGTTTAACCCGGCGTTAAGCTGAGATTTTTAACCCTGCAATACCTGCCACAATCATCAATAAACTCAGTGCTTTAATTAGCGTTGCTGGCTCATTGAACAAGTAAATACTGACGATTGCCGTGCCTATTGCACCAATGCCAACCCAGACGCCATAAGCGATGCCTAAAGGTAAGGTTCTTAGCGCGATACCAAGCAGCCAAAAGCTCAACAACATAAAAACGATGGTGAACGCCGAAGCGCCAAATTTGGTAAACCCTTGTGAATATTTAAGACCGACAGCCCATGCGATTTCACACAAGCCCGCAATGAAGAGAATTCCCCAAGCCATGTCATATTTCCCAACGAGATTGGGGTCGTCCCCGAGAAAAGATAGAGCGGTGAGGTCGTCCTCACTTCTGTGTGGCCCTCGAGTATAATCAAAAATTCGTATGAGAAAAATAAGGCTCTGAGAATTTCAGAGCCTTAGGAAATATGCTTTGTCGCTATTGTTTGAGAATGACAAAAGTTTGCCCATCACTCAGCGCGAAGCTTACCGAACCAGTTTTTTTATCAATACCCGATTTACTACACTCGCTATCATTGCTACATGAATCACTAGGGTTGTTGTTCCACACGCCACCAAGCAATCCTGAGCCCGTGACAATCGCCGTCCACGTTTTGCCATTGTTGATGGATTGTGTTGTCACACCGCCAGAAGGTGGTGGGGCTTCTTGTTCTGTATAACTCGCGGTTACACTCACGTTACTGATACCGCTATACGCGTAAACCCCAATATGCCACGTCCCTTCACTTGGCGTAGCAAAACTGCACACTTCGTTACTATTCGAGCTGATAGAGCGACAATCGTAGTTTGACAAACTTGGCGCACTGCCCAACTTAACGTAGAGGTCGGCATCCCCATTTGAACCTGCGGTCGTGATGGTTAAGTCTGAACCGTTTGCTGGCACATCAATAGTGAAGCAGTGCCACTGCCCTGTCGAAGCAGATTCGATATTGCTTGATGTCCCATTACTCAACGACACAGCATCACAAGCGCTTGAAGGTGGTTCAACGACACCACCATCCGTCGACACGCCAACTTGGGCAAAAGCCGCCGTCACATCACTCGCAGGTAAGCTTAAGTCTTGCGCCGCCGCCAATACGCCAGCAGCAGCTGAATCAAACGTCGCACTTGGTGTCCAATAGTTTTGGTTCGCGTGGGCAAATGCCTTGAAGGTGTTTTCGGTGCCCCAACCATAATCGACGGCTAACAGATAAAACGCCTTGTTAAACACACCACTAGAGTAATGAACATCCATACCACTGACATATTGAGACGCGTGGTCAATCGAGCGTCCGTCTAACGGAGGGTTGTCCATGTAACGTAATGCGCCAGTTGGAGACTTACGAATATCAAATCCGACTTTCCAATCGTTTGAACCTCGGGAATAGAACTCTGCTGCTTCGCCGGCCATATCCGAAAACGCTTCATTAATACCGCCAGATTGACCTGAATAAATCAGGTTAGAATTTTGCTCTGTAAACCCGTGGCTGACCTCATGCGCGGAGACATCCAAACTCACTAACGGATAGAAGTAACTCGCTCCGTCGCCGAATGTCATACTCGATCCATTCCAGAAGGCATTTTCATATCGCTTGCGGTAATGGACTCGCATTTGCAGCTGAAACGTCAAGGGAGCAGTATTCAACCAATCTTTGTACATGTCGTATACCACTTTGCCAAAGTAGTGCGCATCGTTTAACGGACTGTACGCGCCGTTAATCTCTTTGATCGTATTCGTTGGACAAGTAAAGGTGTGAACACTACCTGAAGTTCGGCCATCTAGGTTGATGGTTTGGACGATATTAGGCGTATCCATGATACAAGTGCTCCCCGACTGCTGAACAAGTAGCGGGTCGTATTCCTTACCATACTCATAGAAACCAATCTTTTGATTGCCTCCCGGGCCATCTGCTTCTGCATGAGCTAATCCTTCATACTGCAACAGCACTTCACCGGATTTAGCATCCACGAGATAAGTTGGTCTAGTGGGGTTTACCGCTTGTTCAGAATCGGCAAAAAACTGGATCTCATAGGCTAAATGCGCAACGTCTTTGTCATCGATATAAATACGCAATCCCTGTTGTTGATCTTCGATGTGATAGCCAACATCCAAATACGGCTTTTGTACTTTGCTTCTTATTCTTTCAAGGTTGAGCTGAGGAGTCGTGTTAGAAATGTCTTGCCCGATATCATGAACTAACGTACCACCAAAGCGTTTGATTTTCCCTTGTTTATCCCGGTGTAAAACGATCTGTTTCCCCCAGATCGGAATTCCTTTGTAGGTTTGTTGATACCGAACGTGGACATCACCATTTTTGTCTTGGTTGGCTTTAAGCTTTTGAACATTATTGCCCGGCTTTAATCCAAGCGCTTTGGCGACATTTTGGGTCGCGGCAAGGTTTTGCTTTTCGAGAGAAACCACACGTCCATGATTTGGCTCTAATCGCTCCAACTGAGCGGCAGAGAGAGAAGGTGAAACAAGAAGTGGTGACGCCAACACCAAGCCAACTGCGAGCTTGCGCTGATATTTTGATCCTAGATCCATCGGTAAGTCCCCTATTTTGCACAAATAGCAAAGCCAAACTGACAGATTTTATGCGCCGAATAATCCCTTAACAGGACGTTAGGCTTATTGATCTTATTCTGTTCATTGAGTCTAGCACAGGAATTTATAGACCTTATGGATGAGTTTATGGCGATTCAACGCTCTCGACACATGCCTTTAACAATTTGCATATAACCTTTTGATGTTGAAACTGTCGCATTTATTGCACAAATCACACAAAAATTGATTGTATATGTAATTATGCAAACGTTTGTGTGACTCATATCGCTTACAAATATTACTGATGTTATTAATATTTGCCCGAATCAATTATAAGGTATGACGTACCCATGAAAACAATTAAAACTTCTCTCGCTCTCCTTATCGGTGCCGCTTTACTGACTGGCTGCAATGACGACGACACGAAATACGTAAACGTTCAGCCAACTGAAGTAAAGATTGCCACCTACAACCTCTCTTTTGACCGCGCGACCTTCGAAGCTTTAGTAAATGAAATGCAAATTGAACCAGCACAGCAAACTGCATTGGTTAAAGCCTATTTAGACGGCTCCATCGCAACTGAAGACAAAACCACTGCGGAAAAAGTCATTCAAATTCGCAACGTTGCTGCGATCATTCAAAAGAATCGCCCTGATGTACTGATGATGGCGGAATACAACAACGACGGAACAGGCGAAGACAAAGCAGCCCTTGAAGGCTTCCAAAAGAACTACCTGTCTGTTGCACAAAGCCTCGATGGCGCGGGCGGAGAAGCAAACCTCGAACCTATCGAATACCCTTATGCAGAGTCTTACTCTACCAACACAGGTTTGTTGAGCGATTTTGACCTCGACAACAACGGCACTGCCGGCCAAATGCCGGGGGATGCATGGGGCTTTGGCATGTACCACGGCCAATACGCCTTTGCCCTAATGTCTAAGTACAAAATTGATACGGCAAATACACGAACCTTCCAAGAGTTTAAATGGAAAGATTTAGAAGGCGCGAAAATCCCAACCATTACTATCTGTGACGGCTCACAAAAAATTCCAGACGGCATGAAGTGTGGCGATGAGTGGTACTCTGCAGAGGAATGGGCTCAAGTACGCCTCTCTTCTAAAAACCACGTAGATGCACCAATTATCATCCCGACCAACAATGGTAATGAGGTTGTTCATCTTCTGATGTCGCACCCTACACCACCAGTTTTCGACCCAGGTAAAAACCAAGCGCAAAACGCAGCGGAAGTGGAATTTTGGCACCATTACATCCAAGGAAAAGAATTTTTCTACGACGATGCAGGTAAACAAGGTGGCTTGGCGAGCGGTGCTAAATTCGTCATGATGGGCGACCAAAACCTCGATCCAGTTGCTGGCGATGGTATTAGCTCTGTCATGCAAGATCTGCATAGTGATCCGCTGGTTAACCAAGACGTGATGGACGGCAACCTGTACCCAACAAGCTTTGGCGCAGCTGAACACGCCGTTGAAAAGAGCTCAACTCACCCATATCCGAACCGTATCACTTCAACATTTGGTTTAGGTGTAGACTACGCCTTGCCTTCTGCAAACTTAAACGTGGTTGATTCCGGCGTTTACTGGTCTGCATCTTATGAAGAAGGTCGTAAACTGTTTAACGATTCGCGCATCGGCAAATACGGTAATGGCAAAGATGTTTCATCTGACCACCGCATGATCTGGATTAAAGCGCAGTTCTAAGTAACTTCATAAACAACAAAGCCTCGGACATTTCCGAGGCTTTTTTCATTCGATTCATATATCTAACTCATATCCTTACCAACGATAAGTGATAGAGATACCCGCATCCTCGCTGATCACCCAAGGTACAAGCTGTACATTTTCGTCATACGCATCAGTAAAAATATAAGCACTCAACGTGCCTATAGCCGCGCCTGCCAACACGTCTCGCCAGTAGTGTTTCTTGGCTTCAACACGGCCGACGCCCACTAACGCTGCCATGCTGTATGCAGGAAGTCCGGCTTCCCATCCATAACGCAAGTAAAGGTTGGTCGCAGAAGCAAATGCGTTTGCAGTGTGGTTGGATGGAAAGCTGTCGTTGTCACTTTTATCTGGGCGTTCTGCATCGATGGTCTTTTTACCAATCAAACCAACACCAGAAGCAGTGCCAATGCTCAATCCTGCTTGCCAGAACCCTTCCCAATCGCCTTTATAAGCTGGCACAGCTGCAGCGGTTGCCACTAAACCGTAAGTGCCAACATCCGTTAGAACGTCCCAGTCTTTTTCGCTCATCGCCTTAACCGACTGACAGCACAGTAAAGATGCCACACCTACTACACGTATTGTTTTCTTCATTAATACAACCAATTACATTTAAACCGCGCGCAAGTTATCACACTTGTTGGTTTTATTCGATAAGGCAAACACCCTAATAGCGTGTAGAGATAGGAAACCTGAAGATAAAAAAAAGCCAACCACAAGGTGTGTGATTGGCTGTATATACTTGTGAACAATTGGGTTCACTAACAACGTCAGTTGGCTAGGTGACCCTCGGCTTAGAAAGGGTCAATAGTACTAAAGCATGAGGCGTGCCAACTTTAAAGCGCATAGAAACAGGCTGATATTTAATCAATTTCATTAAAACTTCATCAATAGCGACTATTTGCTCACAGTTTCCATTGCAATTTGCAAACTCGATTTAGCAATTCGCAAACAGATTCGCGCTGTAGGAACTTATTAGACTTACCACAATTTTCCGTAAGGGAAGTAAAACATATTCAAAACCACAAGAGACACAATCACGAGAAACGTCAGCTGCATACCCTTCACTCTTCCTTTAAAACTCTCTTGTAGGATACCTCTGGCATGAATGATGCGGCCAATTACAAAGATAATACCGGTAAGATGAATCCAAATGGGTGCTGCGCCGTTAAACTCTAACAACGCCATAAGAATTAGCGTAATGGGTATGTATTCGCTTGCGTTACTTTGTGCGCTGCGGGCAATTTGCAGTGCTTCTACGCCGCCATCTGCGTACGCAACCTTGTTAAGGCGCCTTTGTTTGATGACTTGAAACGCTAACCAAACTAAAAGTAGAGCCAGAATACTGGCATAAAGTGCAGTGATCATGTTGAGTCCTTTCTATTCAGATACCTATCCACTATACCTAAGTAACTTCAAGATGCCGAATAATGAAAAACATCGCTATTCATAACTTGAATTTCAGTGATAAAAAAAGCGCTCGACTGAGCGCTTTTATGTTTGGTTTTACTTGGATGCACGATGAACTAAAACGAACGTGGTTTGGCCCAAACTTGGTTTAAACCGGATTCGACCTACACCGAATGATTAGCCAACCTTTTGCGCTTTATTCCTTTCGCAACGCCTTCGAAGATCGTGAGCAACAAACCCACCCAGATAAAGGCAAACGTAACCGCTTTAACGTCATCGAACAGCTCCCCAAAGAACACGACAGCAAGAATAAACTGCAAGCTCGGCTCTATGTATTGCATCAAACCAACCGTCGATAAGTTTGTAATACGAATCGCGATTGAGTAGAAGATCAAAGGCAGAATCGTGATTGGCGCGCTGCCGAAGTAAAGCAATAAGGTTGTCGTATCAACGGAAGAAGCAAGCTCGCCTGTCGTCCATTGTTTGAACAGCAAATATCCCAACGCAAACGGCGCAAGAACAAGCGCTTCAATAAACAATGTTGTGCTCCAATCGTAGTTGATTTTCTTTTTGTAGAGTCCATACAGCGCAAAGAAAAGCCCCATTGTTAAGGCAACAAACGGTAGCTGCCCGTATTGAAACACTTGGTATAACACGCCACAAGTTGCGAGCAATATTGCAATTAATTGCCCCTTAGAAAGCTTATCTCCCAAAACAAATACACCTAAAGCGACAGACACAAGTGGCCCGATGAAAAAGCCCAAGCTTGCATCAATCACTCGATGGTGAGTCAATGCCCACGTAAATGCACTCCAAGAAATACACATTAGGCTACTTGCCACAAAGGTATACCAAAGAGACTTTTTATCTCGCCACACCTGTGACCAATTTGGCCAATGGCGAGTCACCGCGTAGACGATAAGAATCCCTACGGGTACCGAGCCAATAATGCGCCATGCCAGCAACTCATCCATTGCAGCATTAGGAAGAAAACGGTAGTAAACCGGCAGTAATCCCCAAATAACGAAGGATAACGCAGCCATAAAATTGCCGTAGTGACGATGATTCATAGGCTATTGCTCATTGAGATGAAGAAAAAGTGACGCGATTTTATAGCGCAAAAGGCGTTTGTAAAGTGATTATCATCGCGCCTAATTGTTACAGGTTCAGCCCTTGTACGACTGCCGTAAAGCCACTAACAAAACACAGCAGTAACGCACCAAAACGAATCTTTTCTTTCGGCAGCGATTGCGTCGTTTTCATCGCCAGCCAATACCCTAGCCCGGCAGCTGGTAACAACGGAATCGTAATCACAAGATGGTGCAACGTAAAGAAGCCCGCTGGGATTTGAACCACCAGAGAGATGATAGAACTGAATACGAAAAATGCCGACAAGTTACCACGTAACTGATTCGCTTCTTGATGTTGCAATAGCAATGCCATCGGAGGGCCACCGATTGCCGAGCTGGTACCAAACAAACCGGAGAAAAATCCAGCTAACGTCATACGCTGAGGTGTAGGTTCAATACGAAACGGAAGCACACTGACGATAACCGCGAACAGAACGAGTAAACCGATCCACAACGTCAGTGCTTGAGTGGAGACAAAGAACAGCATGAAGCCACCAGCAATAGAGCCGGGAACTCGGCCAATCAATGCCATTTTTAAACCACCGATTTCGACGCTACTGCGGTGTTTCAGCGCATTCATGATCGAAATAAACAACGCGACCAAACAGATAGGTGCAGGCACATATTCGGGCGCCCATAGAATGAGCAATGGCGCGGCCACAATGGCTAAGCCAAAACCAATCGCAGTTTGGACAAAAGAACCGAGAAAAATCAGTCCCATCGCAAGCAAGTTAACCGAATCAAATTCCATCTAGATTGTTCTTATATTCAGATGATCAATAAGGGCGCTAGACTTATCGCATTTCGAGATAGTTGCCTAACCCCGCCTTGCGTAGCATTCCTCAATGACCATGAAAAGACAATCTATTTGTCTGTTTTTAGACAACATTCATTTTCGCTAACCTCACTACCAACGTAAGGCTTTTCTTACAGAAAACTGAATGCACTGTACACCAAAACAACACATATGCCGTTGATAAAATCATCAAAATGATTGATGTCGAGCTCTAGCGCTTTATTTTGCATCGCTCTATAATGCTGACCCTTTTATCAATACTGTACTTATTTCCACAACAAAAAAGCGTACAGTTATTTACTTTTTTACCTTTAACTTGCTGTGAAAATAATATGAAAAAACAGACTGGATTTACTCTGATTGAGTTAGTAGTGGTGATTGTGATACTCGGCATTCTTGCTGTCACCGCCGCACCACGTTTTTTAAACTTACAAAACGATGCTCGCGAAGCCCGCTTAGAAGGTATGAAAGGCGCAATTGCGTCGGCGTTGGGGATCGGATATGGAAAAATGGCGATCGTAGGATTAGAGCATTATCCATACATTTCAAACAAACACACAGACGCGGGATCAGGTAAAGGCCCAGAAAGTCTTCCTTTCCCAGGTTGCAATCTTAATGGTTCTAAGAGCTGTACATTTAGATATGGATACCCAGATGCGGATGAAACTAGCTTAGCCGTACTCGTTGCTGAGCTAGATAATCAGTATGGAACAAGTGATTGGAAAGTAACCCAATCACAGGAAAAAATTGAAGTCGTAATTTCCGCTAGAGACGACAAAAATAGTAGCTTAACCCAGTGCGGTATTTTGTATGCTCCGCCAACTACATCAAACGAAAGCTATAAATTAGAAATTCTTCCTTGCCCATAACCAAATAAGGCTGCCAACCGGCAGCCTTATTACTTTTAACTCTGTGCTTGATGAGCGATACGCAAATTAAGCGAATACGTATTTATCCATCATATTCACCATACGACCAATTTCTGGCTTGGTAATGGTGTCATTAGCGCCAAGCGACAGCGCTTTTGCTCGGTTATCTTCACTCATTAGTGACGAGAACATGATGATTGGCATTTGGCGGAACGCTTCGGTTTCACGCAACCTTTTCACTAAGTGCATGCCATCCATTCGAGGCATTTCTACGTCCGTCACAACCGCATCCAGCAGTTCTCGCACTGGTAGCTGTTCTTCTTTCGCAACTTCAATCAGGCTCATCAATTTCTCATGCGCTTCACCACCATCTTTACAGGTGATAACGTTGTAACCTGACGACGCCAAAGTATCTTGAATCAGAGAACGGATGAACGCTGAATCGTCCACAACCATGATGGTTTTCGCGTTACGCTTACCAACCATGCGCTGGTTCAAATCAACAGATTTATCCACTTTCACGTCGTATTTTTCCATACTCAGCTCAGGGTTAATGTCTGCAATGATCTTTTCAAAGTCGAGGATCATAATCAGGTTGCCATCTTTGCGAACGACCGCCACAACACAATCCTGCTCACCGGCTTCTAAAAACTGACTTGGCGATTCCACATCATTCCATGAAATACGGTGAATACGTGAAATGCTGTCGATTAGGAAGCCATTGGTCATCTTGTTGAAATCGGTAACGATAACAAACTTGCGCTCAAGGTCTTGTCGCGTAGGGACACCTAACCAACCAGCCAAATCGACTAAAGGCGTTAGGACATCGCGAGATGAGAACACACCAATCATATGAGGTTGCGCGTTCGGATAATCTGTCGTCTCAGGCACGCGAATCACTTCACGTACTTTGGCAACGTTAATACCGTAATAACAGGTTTTGGTGCTGCCGTCTGGCAATTGTTTTTCTAGGTGAAACTCAATAATTTCGAGTTCATTGGTACCACTTTCAGTCAAAATGGTGCTGGTTACGTTACTCATAGACCCAATATCCAAAAAACGCGTCAAGAAAAGGCTTGATGCAATACCGTAAAGAACTTCTTCCTACGGCAAAAAATCCAAGCGTCCTTTTTAGTCTTTACGACTGTGTTTGTAAACCTTCAAAAGGACGATTACTGCACACTTCCATCTCAAACAGTGAAAATATGTCTCAATTTTGAACAAGACTTCGGTAGAGATTCTACTCTCCCACCTTCGTTACGTTCTATAGCGGCCATAACACTGAAAAGTTTAGGAATAATTTGAGCGAATGCTTTATGCCACAAGCAAAGTTACAACGCAGAAGATAGCAATAAAATGCCACTCATTTCTAACATGAAGAAATTTGAAACGCAGCTATCGAGTG
The DNA here is from genome assembly GCF_024181925.1 of Vibrio sp. Y20_XG_PY13. Lineage (NCBI taxonomy): Bacteria > Pseudomonadati > Pseudomonadota > Gammaproteobacteria > Vibrionales > Vibrionaceae > Vibrio > Vibrio sp. Y20_XG_PY13. Next base: position 544,161 of record NZ_JAMZAL010000001.1, read on the forward strand.
TAGTGCAGCAACCTCTTCCTTATTGGCTTCCTATTTTGATGTAAGAAAAGCCTCACAACTACAACAAAACATTAGATATCAATAATTTAGAATTAGTTTAAAAACAGCCCTATACTTGACCCGTTTCTTAAAATTAATAACTATTTATCTGTTCTTAATCAATAACAAACGATGCTCCACTTATATGAATTCAGGCTCTTCTCTACATACTCAATGGTTAACTCACTTTCCAGCCGATATGCAACACCACATGGCAACGGTGTATCTGGAAACCATGACAGAAGATCTCGAAGTGTTAAAAGCGCATCTACAAGAACCAAAACATTCACTCCAGACCGTGCACAAGATTAAAGGCGGGCTCGCACAAATAGGCTTAGAGCATATTCATCAATCCGCTTTATTGACCGAACAATTAGGCCGATCTGATTCCCCCCTTTATCAAACGGCGTTAGAGAAACTCATCACCGATCTAGAGCTAAGCATTGAAGACGTTCATCATTGGGTTACTCAACATACGTAAAGCGATTCTCTTCCCTCAAAAAAACCTCAAGAGAAGCATTTAAGCTTCCGCTGCATTGAATTTTCTTACACGCTTTGACTGCACAAGGATTAACCCATGAGTTTTGACCGTAATCTGTGTAAAGTTCTGGTCGCTGACGATTCCAGACTGGTTACGAGCAGCGTGACCGCGATACTTCGACAACTCGATTTAAGTGACATCTATTACGCTTATAAACCTTTTGAGGTCATCAATCTTTGTAAGCAAATGCATTTTGATTTGGTGATTTGTGACTACAACTTTCAAACTCAGCTCAATGGCTTTCAGTTGTTAGAAGAGTTAAAGCACGCGCAAATTCTGCCTGCACATACAACGTTCGTCTTTTTGACCGGAGAAAATGATCACAAAATCGTTCGTTCAATAGTGGACTGCGACCCTGATGACTACTTGCTAAAACCGTTTAATCACACCTTTTTTCGCAACCGACTGCTGTCAGCCATGAAACGCAGAAGCGTGCTACTACCGATTTACGAAAAACTGCGTGAGATGGACTTTGAAGGCGTGATTGAAGCCACCGATACCCTTCTTCCCTTTCATCCCGAATATTCAAAACTGATCAGACGTTACCGTGCGCATGCAATGGTGCAAAACAAACAGTTTTCTAGCGCCCGTAGCGAATACGAAAAGTTACTCAAAGAAGACAATTTTGACTGGATTAAAACTGCACTCGCCAACACGCTAATTGAGACCGATGACTTAGAAAAAGCACAAGAAGTTCTGGAAAGCTTGAGCAGTAAAAAAGAGAACCCCTACTATCACGATGAAATGTCTAACATGGCGGTACTGAGTGAAGACATTCCTAAAGCGATCAAACACCTTAAGCAATCGACTATGTTGTTGGATGCTGGTTCTGAGCGTGAACTGGTGATCACCAACCTCTCTTTAGCCAGCGAATCTTACGATGACGCGGTCACTTACATTAAGCGCTACTACGAAAAAAACGAAAATACCTTCCGAGGTGGCATCTTCACCAAACTGAATTTTGTGCGCTGCCACTTATACCGAGCGCTCAATGCACCTTCAAATCAATGCTTTGAAAACCTTCTGTTTGGATTAAACCCACTGATTGGTGAAATAGAGAAGAACTCGCAATTCAAAGCCCAATTTGCATTGATTGACGCGCACATCGCACTGATTCGTGGTGATTTAAAAGCCGCTATTTCTCAAGTCAGAGCCGTACTAGCCAGCAATCAACTGTCGCACTTCTATGATCTTTACCATCTGTGCGTACTGCTCGAACGTTGTTCATTTTTAAGTGAAATGAAATCGATGTTGCCACGTGCTCGCCGAGCCATTGCCGAGGCGCAGCATCCAAGTATTTTCCGAAGCCAAGTGCACATGCTCAAAAGCCTGGAAGTGCGCCTGCAAGAATCGCAGACCAAAATCGAGCAAATCCGAAGACAAATTACCGCTCAGAAGTCGATTTCTACCTCCTCAATCACACCGCACTTTGATCGCTACTTTCAACTGCACGACCTTCTTCCTCACTCTAAGAAAATCTGTTTAGCGATTGTGAGGTTAGCCTCACTTCGCCCATTTGAGTATCGCGGCGAATACGCAATTTATCGTAAGCTCGAGCATTGTGACCGCGTAATACGAAACTTGTGTGATAACCGAGAATTACAATCCATTAAATACAACAACATGTATCAATATGCGAAACAGAACATCACGGTCAGCAATGGATGAATTAACGTTTTCTGTTTGTTAGTTTTCTGTCAGAGCGTGTTTTTACACAATTTTCTCATCGTTAAGTGTTTCAATGGCTGCCGCCAACATTCCAAAAAATAAGACACTGATTTTCATTTTTGGAAAGAGTCATTTTCCTTCCTCTCAGCAAGGTTTTTCCTACAATCCTACTCATCCAATCGAGCTGTTGCCTGACAGCGTACTAGTTGAAATATTAGATGAGGTTCACTTTGAATAACGTTCTTATTATCGACGACCAGCCATTGTACAGCGAAGCGCTTGCTTCTCTTGTTGAAAATGCAATCAACACAGCTGAAGTAATCCAAACCACTGACAGTGCGGAAGTAATGGAGCTCGTTCGAAGTCAAAGGATTGATTTGATTATTTTAGACGTAGTGCTTGGCGACCGAGATGGTATGCGTTTAGCCAAAAACATTTTAGCGACGGGCTATCGTGGACGACTGTTGTTTGTCTCTTCACGTGACTACTCTAGCCTTTCTAAAGCCGCTTACGAAATGGGCGCTAACGGCTTCTTAAACAAGAATGAAGCAAGAGAAACTATCGCCGATGCGATTGTGAGTGTGTCTCGCGGTTACTCGATGTTTAAGTCGACTCTCACGCCATCATCGGGTGATGTGACGCTATCAAACCGCGAAGCTATGGTGTTCCATTACTTAGCGCAAGGCTACTCAAATAAGAAAATTTCTGAGCAGCTTTCACTGAGCGCTAAAACGATCAGTACCTACAAAACACGTATCTTGAAGAAGTACCACGCAGACTCATTGATTGAGCTGCTGCATACTATCCCTCAGTCAGAAAACATTCAGTTTTGCCGCTAAGCACTGAGAATTAAGCACTCATGTATTTTGCAATGGCGCCAGTTAACAGCTGGTGCATTGCATCATGCCGATGACTTTGCTTCATTTGCACCACAATCTTGGGCCAACCATTCGGGTAGTAAGATTCCGGTACTCGTATAAAGTTGTACCCTTCTATTGGCGCTTGATACTCAAGTAACACCGTTGCCGCACTCTTTTGCTTAATTAGCTTCAACACGCTGCTGACATTATCTAACGCTGCAATTCGGTTGATCACCATACCGTGACTCTCCATTGCGCGCTTGGCAAGCTGCTCTTTCTCTTTCCAGCCGATGATTTCTAACATGATGAATGGTAATTGTGCAGCTTCTTCAAGAGTTGTAATCCCCAACTCTTCCGGAACCACAACCACTGCGGGTGCATAACCAATGAATTTCTGATGGACAGATTTCGGTAAGTCATCGTTAAAGTAATGAAGCTGCGCATCCACCTTGCCTAGGATGATCTCTTCAACCGTGTACTCAGTAATGGTGGCCACTGAAATGTGTGCTTTAGGGAACAGCTCCATCAAATCCATTGCGAGCAAGTGACCAAATGAGTATTGAGCGGTTTGCGGTAAACAGACTGTGATGTCTTTTTCGTAGTTTTCTGGCTCAAACTCACCACTGATTAAGCAAGTTTCAAGCTTTTCCAACGCGTCGGCAATTTTAGGCAGTTGACGCTTTAAATAGTCCGTCGGCTCCATGTGGTGAGGATGTCGGATAAAGAGCTCATCGTTAAGCTGAAGTCGTAATCGGGCAAGGTATTTACTGATGGACGCTTCACTTTTCCCCATCGCTTTTGCAACGGGCTTGAGTTGGCGGTGCTTATCCAATAAGACAAGAATTTTGAGTAGGTTTAAGTCGAGATCTTTGTTCACACGCGACACCAGATGTAAGGTCAGAAAATAATTAGAGCAGCCATTGTCTGCTGGCTGCTCTAATATAAAAGACCACTCTTTCTGTTTGGTCAAATTAATCAAACAGTTATGTCATGGTTATGTCCAATCACTTGGCATTTTTATCAATAAAACTATTACTTACTGTGATTGTTGTCTGCGTTTTTTCATCTCATAGAGATCTTCATCTGCTCGAACGATAACATCTTGCAGTGATTCGTGTGATTCGTTTGCCGCAACGCCAGTGCTTACGCTAACTTCAATGTCTAACGTTTTAAGTCGGTTGTCTTTGACAACGCTACGTAACTTTTTCGCCAACATCGAAGACTGACTGATGCTGCACCCCGGCAAGATTGCGATAAACTCATCGCCCCCAGTTCGGACGAGATAATCGCTGGTTCTGAACACTTTACGCATCGCATCGGCAATGATCTCGATAACCTCGTCCCCAACGTGATGACCATAGCGATCATTAATTCGCTTGATCCTGTCGCCATCAATGGCAATGACGGAATAAGGGGCCGTTTTCAAGCGGCGTTTGAATTCGCTATCTTTGAAGACCCTGCGGTTAAGTAACCCAGTTAAATCGTCTTTTGTCACATTCGTCAGTGCCGTCGCCAGACGAAGTTTGCTCTCTTTGGATTCATGCGCTTTGTTGTAATACGCCAAGGTTGCCAAAAAGAAAATAACAAACAGAAAGCTGTAATCCACCATCACTTTACTGAACGGGTACATGTAGACAATCAAGTTGTTGTTGTCTGCCACAAAAGATTGGGTGTACGCGAACGATGGCCACGGATAACCTGAAAAATAGATCACCATTTGTTTGTTACCATTGGAGATCTGTACGTCGACGGCTTTCCCTTCGTTATAAAGTGATGAAAGATAGAGCTGTTCTGAAAACTCGCCGACTAACTCACCTTGGAAATAAACCGGGCTCATGATGCTTATTGCCATGTCATCCGAGTAGGTGGTTTTAAACGGCAGAGAAAACAACACGCGATCAGTCAGTTGCTCTTTCCACGCAGCCAGAACGCAAGAGTAGTTGCTCTTGCACCAATCGACATCGAATGTGGCCTTCACACCTTCTAACGCTTTGATTGGTCGCTCTAAAATCAACTTGCTCCCAGTATAAGAGCGAAAGTACATAATGGCATTTTGTCGATTAAACGCATTTGATAAATACGCTTCGGCTTGATGCAGCGATTTGCGTGCGACGGCTTCAACGTAATTCAGCTTTTCGTACGGTGACAGCGAGTAAATCGCGTCTTGGAAGCTGAACTCAGTTTGAGCTTCCACTTCATCCACGCTCAAGCCTTTGTATTGTTCAAGCTTCGCTTCCGTCAGCAGCCCCATTAAAATGACTTTTTGCTTTATTTTGGCTAGGTTATTTGCGTAGGTGTTGAACTGCTTTACTTCATAAGAAATCAACACAGCGCCTATCATCATTGTTGAAGTCGCAAACAGTAACGTCGCCACAAAGAAAGACAGCGCGATGCTTTTAAATGTCATGGTGTCTCCTTAGGTCCCTGCTACTCTCGTTAGCTCGACAATGTTCTTTACGTTAAATTTATCCAGTACGCGGCGTTTATAAGTGCTGACGGTTTTATCGCTAATCGACAACACAGACGCGATATCTCGATTGGACTTGCCTTGCAGCAAATACTTCATCACGGCACTTTCTCTGCTCGAAAGTTGCGGCATTTCTCTGACTTCGTTCGCGACTTGCTTAAATTTAAAGAAGGTATAGCCCTTCACCACCGCTTCGATAGCGTCTTTCAGAATGTCGTGATTTTCCGATTTGCACACATAACCATCTGCGCCAGATCGAAACGCCATTTGACTGTACATTTGGCTGGTTTCCGCCGAGAAGAAAATGACCTTGCCTTCATAACCGTGGGATTTGATGCGTTTGTAGAAATCAAAGCCGTCGCAATCGGCCAAGTTCACATCCAAAATCAGCAGTTCAATGTTGCTCTCTTTTAATGTCTTAAATGCAGACTTTGCTGACGTTGCGGTAAACACTTCATTGGTCATCCCCAGCTCTTTCAGTAAGGATTTGATTGCAACGCAAACTAGAGGGTGATCATCAAAGATCAAACAATTCATTTTATTCATATCTTTCATTCAGTATGGTTATTGCTTCTAAAGGCATGGGTTTGTCGATGTAGAAACCTTGGCAAAGGTCAATTCCGTATTCACGCATCACTTGAAGCGTGACTTCATCTTCAATTCCTTCCGCGACGAGCCGTATGTTCAAACTTTTCGCCAGCGCACAGATGGCGACAACAATGTTGCGTTTTTTCATATCGCACTCGACGCCTTGCACAAACGAGCGATCTATTTTGAGCTCGTTGAACGGCAGTTGAGCCAGTTTTTCAAACGTCGATGAGCCTGTGCCAAAGTCATCAATTGAGACGGTGACGCCGTTCATTCTTAGCTTGAGTAAGTTCTTGTACAGAGATGCACTGGTTTGAAACGTGTCGCGCTCTGTAATTTCAATGGTGATTTGAGAGGGTTCAATCTCGTTCTCAAGGCATTGCTGCAAAAAGCGATGTGAAAATTCCGGATCTTCCAAGTTTTCATGATCAACATTGATGGATACTTTTTGCGTCAAACCCCGATGCTTGATGTCATAAATCGCGTTATTCAAGACGGCTTGGAACAACTCGGCAGAGAGATGGCAACGTTCAACAATCGGCAGAAAGTGGTAAGGCGACAACACACCATAAATCGGATGACTCCAACGCGCGAGCGCTTCATACCCAAGCACCTCTCCACTTTGCGCATCCACTAGCGGTTGGTAATAGTTTTTCACTCGCCCTTCACCCAACGCGAATAAGAACTCTTGATCTTGCACTTCGATGGGTTGAATAAACGTCGCCTTTTTGGTTTTTTCACCTTTCATTAGGCTCAGCAGTTCAACCACTTGGTTTTCGTCATACGGCTTAGGCAGCTTTCCTAACACCTCAAAGCTAAACCCTTCGCACATGGCACGCACCGCAGAGATGATGGTCAGCTCCATCGCGCTGACTAACACAACTTGTCCTTGGTATTGAATCTGATCGAGCATTTCCATCATGTCGATGCCGTCTTTTCCTGGCATCTGGATATCGCAAAAAATCACATCAAAATGCTGACGTTGCGCACATTGAATCGCATCATCGACACCGTTGAAGGACGTTACTTGCGCGCAATAGCGATTCAATATCTGCGTAAGTATTGTGGTTTGTAGTGGATGGTCATCAATCACCATCACATTAAGCTGTGTATTCATTCATCTCTGCCCAATAGTCTATATTGTCGATCTCCTGCTCGATTCGTAAAATTAACTCCGCGGCTCGCCTGTCAAACTCCGCCGCGGTGACTCGCTCTGCCTCAATGCAAAGCTCAGTCAGCATGCTGATTCCAATTGCCCCAACTGCACCTTTGATGCCGTGGATAACCCGTTTTTTATCTCGCTCAGTAGAGGCAGCTTGTAGGTTTTCAATATCCGTTGCCATAGATTGGCTAAACACACGCGCAATTTCTTTTGCGTCTTGCGTTTTAAAACGCTTAATCCAATCCGGTAATCGGGTCTTTTCTTTCTTGCCAATAAATGGCACCAAAACGGTTTTCAATTTGTTGAGGTCGTAAGGCTTGTAAAGTACATCATCAATACCGATGTCTTGTGTGCGCTCATTGGCAAGGCGAGCATCCTCCGCCGTCACACCGATGATTGGCAGCGATTTGAAACCAGACGCCCTCACATGTTTGATCAGTTCATAGCCATCCATTTCTGGCATGTGAAAATCGGTCAGCAGCAACACGACGTTTTCATCTTGGTTGATGTACTCCCAAGCCTCACGGCCGTTGTTCACAATCACAGGTTCGATACCAAGCTCACGCAGCTGCATTGAAATCACGCTTTGGTTGATTGGGTTATCTTCCGCAACTAATACCGTTCCGAGAATCCACGAAACTTCTTCGGACTTAAGCTCGTCCAACTTGGTCTCTTGCTGCGTTTGGCTAAGCAAATTGAACAGCGCATCTGGGTATTGAAGCTCTCGCAGCGTGAGACTACCGAGAATTTCTCGATCATCGCGCAGCATCACACCATCAAAGCCCGCTTCGTTGTCTTGTGCGGCGTAAAGGTTCGCCATACTTCTTGCCAGTGTTGCTGGCTGCATTTTCCATGCGTCACACCACTGACGAATGCTGAGTGGCAATGCCTCGCTGTAAGTCCAGTTCAAACGCACTTCTGGTTCTGAATCACAACGCTCAATTGGCAATTTGACGGTGATCGTCGTACCCAAACCGAATTGTGAATCGATGCAGAGCACGCCGCCCATACACTCGATCAATCGGTCAACGATGCTCAACCCTAACCCTGTGCCGCCATATTTGCGCGTAATGCTGTCATCCGCTTGAACAAACGGGTTGAGAATGCCTTCGAGTTGACCATCCGTCATACCGATGCCCGTATCTGCAACTTTCAAAATAAGCTGCTTTTCGTGCAGGATGACACTGATTCCGATCTCGCCTTCTGCTGTGAATTTCACGGCATTTGAGAGCAGATTGGTGGTGATTTGCACTAATCTCAGTGCATCGATTTCAATGAACGCATCCGAAAACGGCTTGATCGTAACTTTGTAATCCAAACCTTTCGCAAGCGCTCTTGGCTCGAAGCTTCTAAACACATCGCACAAGGTTTTGAGTAAGTCGGTTTTAGCAGGAGCAACGGTTAACTGCCCTGCTTCCAGCTTTGAGTAATCCAACACTTCGTCGACTAGCACATTCAAATGATTGAGTGATCGCATGGCCTGAGCAATCAACTCGCGATTTGAATCGGCCGTCACTTGGCGATTCAGCAAATCGAGGATGCCGTGCGCCGCCGATAATGGGGTTCTTAACTCGTGACTCATGGTCGCTAAAAAGTTTTCACGGGCGCGCACTGCAGTTTGTGCTTCTTTTTGCGCATCAATTAACGCCTGCTCACGCTCTTTTTGCTGAGTAATGTCTTGAATCACAGTCAGCACAAACTTCTTCTTCCCGCTTGGAGACGCGATGGTTTTTCGCTCTCGATACACATGTTTAATACCGAGTTCGCACCCCGCAGACGCGACCTCTTCCGAGATGCGTTGTCCGCCAATTACAGTGGCCAATTCATCCGAGTTGTTCACGAGAGGCGCATTAGTCGAGCAGCTTTTCAGCTTACATTCTTGGCATTGCTTGCTCTTATAGTTGGCACAGTTGCTCATTTCCAACTGGTTATCTTCACCGTGAATAAACACCAAGCTGTTAATTTCTTGAATGATGCCCATCAGCCATTGTTTTTCCGCTTCTTCATTGTTGGCATTCAGCTCAGCTAATTTCACCTTTAAACGTAGGTGCGCAAGAATGAAATACGCGGCAGCAAACATCAGAGAAAAAGCGACCGCACCTGCCAAGAAAAATTTGGCCATTTGCTCATCGTCGTAGCCATAAACTAGGTTGAAGCTTCGGTGCGAGCGCAGAAGTTTTTCTATCTCATTTGAGTCAATGGTTTCGATGATGCTGTTGAGCATGTGTTGGAGCTGCGTATTGTGTTTTGCAACTGCAAACGCATTCGAGAACGTCAGAACGTCTTGCTCATTGATCACCAAACCATCGACCTGATCTTGCGCAATCATGCTATGAACAACGTCATCAGGAATGTAAGCCACGTCCAAAGCGCCCGATTTCAAATCCGCAAGCAACTGTTTTAAATCGTCATAACGTTCAAAACGGTCCTGTTGCCACACACCTAAGTGCACCAACCCTTGCTTCTTTAAACTCAATAGAATGCCCGCTTTTTCTGGCAAAGACTTGTCGCGTTCGCTCTCTTCTGCTTGGATAGAAACGTAATTGCTGTGCATGAATGGTTTAGTGATCAGCCAGTCTGACTTAGGCACTGGGCCCACATAAGATACCGGGACAATATCGGCATCAAACGCCGTCAACCCATTAGAAAGACTCGACGTCGGTTTCACATAACTAAAGGCCAAACCCGTACGCGACTGAATTAAGTCGATAAAGTCAGGGAAGAATCCGTCCAGCTTACCCGTGTGCGAATCTCGATAGAGAAATGGATACGCTTCATCACTGCTGCTGTACGTGATCGTTAAGTTACTTTTATGATTACGACGGTACGCCACCAGCAACTTGTCGTTGATGTGATACGGGTTTTTTGATGCCACCGAACGAATGTTTTTACCGCTCTGCTCCCATTCAAGAATTTTGTCGATGCTGTCGATCAGTTTCTGGTTGTCTAGTGAGGCGATAAAACTCACCTCCTCTTCTTGCAGCCAATTCGGAATATCGACAATTCCTTTCACAATATCATTAGCATCAAGGTATTCGGTAATGCCCACATAGGTGTAAATCAACGCGTTAGCTTTGCCGCGTCGAACGTCATCAAAAGCTTCTAAACGCGTTTTCACGTAGATAATGTTGTCGATACCCTGCGAGGTTAGATTGTCGCAGTACACGCTGCCTTCCACACACACCCATTTGATATCGCGAATATCACGATCTTTGTAGCTAGCATCACGATACCAAGCAGCGATGGTGCTGGAGAAAAAGGGTTTCGAGAACAGAAAACGCTTCTCTCTTTCTGGCGTTTTGCTAAAACCCACAGCGCCATCAATCACACCGTTTTCAACATCGTTAAGCAACGGCGGAATGTGTTGATAAGCGCGCAGTTCTAGGTTGAGCCCAAGAACCTTAGCGATGTTAGAGAGATAATCGAGGTTGATGCCGTAAAATGGACCGACACTGTCTACAACGGAATTTGAAGAGTCGTTTTGTGTGATAACGCCGACTACGATGCTGTCTTTTGTATTTTCTTTCGCAAGCGCATTAAAGGAAACCGCAAGACTGGTTACGGTTGCGGTAAGTATGATTATTTTTCTTAGAATGCTGAACATAAATGCTTCCTCTAATTGGAAAGCCAGACTAAATTGATCAGCAAAAATGTCAAATTTCGAACTTTAGCGAAATGACAATTAACTATATGTTTTTAATTGATTAATTAAAAATAAGTAAGGACATTCTGACAAGATATTCCACCTTTGACTACACGATATTTGCGTTCAATATCTCAACAGTAAATGTTCTGTGTTTCAGCCAATAAACAACTGAAAAGTTGGAAAACGCGCCATCAGATTATTCTTATGACTTAGCCAGTTGATAAGTCTTGTTTATTTAGTAAAAAGCTCAGCCACAGGTAAAACAGTCCTGTAGCCGAGCTTAATTTTACAACAGACAATCTCAGTTTTGAGGTGCCGTGCTATAACTCAGGGAGACGTGTGTTTCCCTATATTGATACCAATGTTCTTATTTGACGAGTTCGATATCACCCATCGTCCAGCTCTTATCGAACATTCTCTCTGTTGGGCCATAGAAGCGGAAATACGTAAACCAACCTTCTCCTGGGTTCGTTTGTACCCAGTTGTTCTCATAACCTTTCACTGGCTTTGGACCGTAATAAACGTCAATCGAACCGTCAGAGTTAACTTTTAAATTCTTACGAGAAGAAATGTCTGGTGAGCCTGCATCGTTGATGATCATCAGACGATTGTGTTCATCGTAAACCGTCGTCGACCAGAAGTTTGACGCAGGGACATTCGCTGGTACATGCAGTTTGTAGGTATGTTCACCTGACAGCCAGTTACCATCACTATCTTGATACGTTACTAAGTAACGCTGACCAAAGCCTGGAATCGTACTCTTCATACCGCGAGAAACCGTGATCGCTTCGTAGAACCACGCCGCACGCTCATCAAGTTCATCGTAGTTTTCGCTTCGTTGATCAAGTGACACACTGATGGCATCTTTCCAATTCGTGCCTTTCCAGTACGGCTGTGTAAAACGCTTGGTGTAATCATTTGATTGCGCCATTGCTCGGCCAACTTTACTTGCTTCAAGCAGAATTTTCTTTTGCTCTTCTGTTGGGTTAAACGGCTTACCCTTCTCGATACCTAAGAACTTCAGCTGAGCCATAACAAAACGATCGCGTTCTTCCACTGGGTTTTCTTGGATGATTTGATGGATGGTCTTCCAGTATTCCAAGCCATCTTTTGGAATATGCGTCCAATCAATTTCCGGCACTTGAGCAACCGGGATTTTACGACCTAGTTTGCCATCGGCGTATGGTTGCGTTGTGATGTTTGGCACCACTTGTTTCACTACGCGATCAACATCCGGTTCAAGAATACGGATGCCACCATATACAACATTGGTCTTCGGTCTAATGACGTAATAGCCTTTTGGATTTAGATCTTTGTATTTTTCACCCGGTGGCACAATCAAGTATTTGCCACCTTTACCTTTATCTGGGCCCAATAAGCTCAAATCAGACAGTACGCGCTGATGGACATCAAGCATCATGCCCGCCATCTTAGCTTCAGGAAGGTTAATAATTAGCGGGCCTGTCTTTTCTAGGTTCCACGTACCGATAACATAAGGCGTTGTAAAGTTGGCGGTAATAATGCCTTGTTTTTGCTTAAGGGTATTGAAGAAGCCCATTTGACCTTCTTCAAATTTAAAATCATTACGGCTAACGTTCAGCCATTCCATAATACTTGAGGCAGGGATTCCCCAAAGATAAGCTTGGGTTGCACGCTGAAAATCCATTTCATTCAACATGTTTTTCATTGTTTCTTGTGTCGGAAAATCTGATTCAAATTTCAAATCACCCACGCGGCTTGGAACCACCGTTTCTTGTGCAAAGACAGAGGCAGACAGAAGCATACTCGTCACTGCTACTGCTAAAATGCGCTTTTTCATATGGAAGTAATCCTTATCTTATTAGATGGTGTTGCTCAAATTAGAACAAGTCTTTTCAAGTCTAGATTAATGTTGAACCGATTATTCTTTGTTCATATCTCAAACCCACCATCATCATAAGGTTCATAGATAAGGAGATAAATTGACCATTTATTATTGGTAATATACCAATTTTGGTATAAGTTAATTTATGCAAACACGGATACGCCTTACACCACAAGAACGTAATCGAATGAAAAATAAAGATAAAAACAAAAAGCCGTTACATAATTTAGATTTGAATCTGCTAAAGATTTTTAGAGTAGTATCGGAAGAGAAGAAAACAGTCGCGGCAGCCAAGAGGCTCAACATCACTCAACCAGCTGTCAGCCGGGCGATGGCACGTCTACGTGAGCATTTTAACGACCCACTATTTGTGCGAACGAGGTATGGATTAAAGCCTACGGACAAAGGACAACTTTTATCCGATAGCTTACCTAAAATAATGGATGATTTATCGAATCTCATTTTAGAGCTTGATGAATTTTCGCCAGAAAGCAGCTCCGCGAATATAAAAATCGCAATTAATGGATTTTTTGGCGTCTCTTTCCCTGCGAAATTACATTTAAAGTTATTAGATATCGCTCCTAATATCACAATAGAAACAGAAAGTTGGAGCTCAAATACCATTAGCAAACTGATTAATGGTGAGTTAGATTTGGGAATCAACTACCCTCTAAACAATGTCCCAAAAGAACTACAAACCAAGCACCTTGCCACCGATGAATTTCAGATATTAGCGAGAGATGCGCACCCTTTATCGAATCAAGCGATCGATTGTAATGACTTAAGTCTATACCCAATTGTCACTGCCATCGTCCCAGATTGGAATGAGAACAGAACGCTTATTGAGTGCTGGGCAGAGCGTGAAAACATTGAAACCGAAACCGCTTTTAGGTCCAGTTCCATTTTGTCTCTATTAGAAGTGATTTCGGAGACAGATGCTCTATTCCCCACATCTGCGTTTCTTTCAAGAAAGCATCTTTCCGGACTCAAAAGTTTGTCACTCTCTCCACAACTAAAAGCCTCCTTCAAAGGCGAGTCTCAAGATATTTACCTATACATGCACTATCGCCATCGCAATAGTCCTATTTATAAATGGCTGATTCCAATAATTGAAAGCACACTTTCATCCATTAACGATAATTAGTTGTTTTTTAAAGCCTTTCGATTCTTCTCAATGGTAACGTTTCATTTACCGGTGAGATATTAATATTTGATATATTCTGTATAACATCAACGAAGTTAATTGATCTTTGTTTTAGAGGTATATTGATTAAGCAATCAATATTAAAATAACAACAGACCATAACTTTAATGACTAATAAAAAACTGGATTTAAACTTAATCCAAACATTTTTAATTGCTGCAGAATATCAATCATACACCAAAGCGGCTGAGCACCTTGGCGTGACGCAACCAGCAGTAAGCGCTTCCATTAGGCGCTTGGAAGCACTAATTGAATACCCACTCTTCATCAAGGTAGGACGTTCAATTTCCCTGACGTCTAGAGGGCAGAACTTGCTCCCAAAACTAAGGCAAGCACTGTGTATGGTAGAGAATGCATTGTCCATTTCGCCTCAATTTAAGGTTTACTGCTCAGAGGTATTTTCGGGTAGTTTATCGTCTATTAACAACGTTTCTATTCACGAAGCTGTCGCGACAAAAAACCTGTTACTGGAACTGCTTCATCAGCAGAAAATTGCGTTAATCATTGATTCAATCAAGTCTGATGATTCTACACTGGTCAATGAGGTGATTCACGAAGAGCCAAATGTCGTCGTATGCCGCAAAACACATCCGAGAATTAATGGACAAATCAATACCAAGCAGTTTTTTCAAGAGAAACACTGCGTGCTGACTGATGAATGGGCTGTGAGCCAAACGACCAATCACAACCAATACCTAAATAACGTACAAGTCGAAACCGTAGCATCTTCTCTTTCTGGCGTCGTGTTAAACGTGATTGAGAGTGACAATATCGCGATAATCCCCCACTCTTTTGCAATGAAATGGAAGGAACAACTAGACTTACAAGTGATTGACTTGCCCATTGAGTCAAACCTTGTCACCTACCATTTCATTTATCACAAAAGAGAAAAAAACAACCTGCACCACAAGCGTATTCGAAACAACATCAAAGAAACGCTAAAACCATTTTACAAATCTTAGCTCTTTGCTTGTTCCCGATGCCAAGAACCATACAGTTGTATCGGTAAGCTAGGCGCGGTTATCTAGCGGCTTTACCTCGTGTACTGATAATAATTCTATAGACAGAACAAAAGCGATGGTGGCTAAATTCGTTTTTAAATAACAGATCTTTTTAAATGGCAAAGATATCACGATTAAACTTGATGATATTTTTTGTTTTTACAATCATAGCTTAGCAACTCGTATGTATTTCTAATATCCAAGTACTTTTCATAATGTAGATAGGCAATGATTCTAGCGTCTGTATTAAACATCAATACGTTTAATGCATTTATTGAATCATATAAATCTTTACCATCAACACCTGACTCTTTATAGCAGCTATTTATATAATTGAGTTCTTTGTAGAGTTCGCTAGCAATCAGCGGATTTTCTAACCTATCTTTTGCGAAATCATAACTTAATATACTTGTCGCGTATTGGATATAACGTAACATAAACTCTTTATCAGCTTCTGTTACTTCTAGGTGGTTAACGACTTTATCGACATCATCTCTGATATTATTTTTATTTAAGTCGATGCCTAATAAAGTGTCAGAAACATCTTTGAGTATACGAGGGTTATATACATACTCCTCTAGTTGGGCGCTCATCGCTGGTTTTTCTACTTCAGCATAGGAATGGTAAGCGTTACCAAAAAACAAAAATATCGACACGAAAATATGTTTACATTTCATTGGTTGAGACAACTAATTTATACATTACAGAAATAATATTCACAAAAATAAAAGCTTAGTAAAAACTAAGCTTTTAAATACCACATAATATTGAGCACATGAATATTAAAATTACAACAGCAAATAGTGGATTGCTCATTACTCTATAGTTAATACAACTCGACGGTTACAGCCTGACAGCTTATTCTCGTTCACCTTACATATAGGTGCAGACTCCCCAAAGGCCTTTTCCACAATTCTGTTGCCAAGCCCCAGATCTTTCTTTAAATACTTTGAGGCTGTACTTGCACGTCGAAGGGATAAACTTTTGTTGTAAGCCTGGCTTCCGACATCATCCGTGTGCCCTTCAACGAGAATACGTTTGTCTTCGTTAACCAGTTCTAAATACTTTGATATAGCTTGTTTATGTACGTTTGTTAGATAGTGCTCATTAGTATCATAGTGTAGAACTAACGACATTGAGTTCTTATCAAATGTGCAACTTTCCGTGGCGTTTGTAGCTTCAACCTTTTCAATTTTTTCATCTTGCACAATGGAAAGATCCTCATTAATTACTGATGCGAGTTTTCCATCCACCTGAGTAATTTTTGTATCAGAGCTTTTCAAAACTTTTGAAGTAACATAGTTTTCACTTTGGTTGATACAATTAGCGAGCGCGACATTTGAAGTAAAAATAATCGCAAATGGTATTAACTTTTTCATTTTAATCTTTTAATCGTCCTGTTTCTTCGTTAATCAGATTTAATATATATTTGTAAACGTCTTTACCATTTTTCGCATGATAAATGTTTTTCTCACCAACGCACTCACCGAAACCATCATCTTTTTGTACGTTGTAGTTAACACCTATTACGCCCATGGTGACCTTGGTTTTTTCACCCTCTAGCTTCGCATGTTCACTTTGAAACTTATTTTCTTTACTAGATATTCTTTTCTTAAGGCTTTCACACAAACCATGCTCACCCACTAATGACTTTAAGAATTTGTCATAAACCTGATAATAATAAGTTCGCCCATCATACTGGTCTACGTAATATTTAGTCACGACGTCATACTTATCTCTATAAGATCTATTTCTATTCAGTCCCATCGGGAATTGCACATCTGTATCTGCACCATCAGAAAGAATAATAAACACTTGCTCTGGGTTTCGATCTTCCTTTTTAACTTTATCCGCTTCTTTCGCCGCAGCAATTAAACCGAGCCATGATTGAGTACCACCACCTCTTGCTGGCATCACTTTGTTGGAGTTTAGAATATCAATAAATTCCTGATATTTATCAGTCAGAGGGATATCCTGCGACTTATTATAATCACTAGCATAGTGCGGCTTTTGCTCTACTACAGACTTATCAAACATCTTATCGACGATGCTTTCAAATGACGCTTCAGTGTGAGAAAACTCACTTGCATAATCGTATAACTTCACTCGACCAGCGCCTTTATCGAACTTTGCGTTGTAGGCGTTATAAGTTAAAAGCGCAACTCGACTTTTCTTATCCGGACCGGTTTTGAAGTTCTCCAACTCTTTAACGACTCTGGTAATCGTATCTTTTACGACCTGCATTTGAGTCTTGTTTCTTTCACCATACCATGGGTTACTCATCGATTGACTGGTATCCAATATGAAGTAGATATCAACGGGCTGAGGTAGGTATTTTCTCGTAATCGAGTCACCAGAGACCTTGAACTTGGGTTCTACACCAATTTCGTTGTGTGAGATCCACGAGTCATGCTCCGCAGTCGCGACAACGGTGAAGTCAGCAAATGGTGATAGCTCATTATTCCGTTGAACACAGCCATCTTTGTATTCACACTTTTTGGTGGATACGCTGATCTCGATATCGCTGATGTTGTCAGTAATGTATAAATCAACAATTCTCTGCGCATAGTCCTGGTCGTCTTTATTGTCTTTACCAGGGCTTGCGATCAAAGCAAGACTTGCTACTTCCGCCGCTTCTTCGATTTTTGAGTGCGCAAGTAAACGTTGTGTGTAACCGACAGAAAATGAGAACGTGATGATTAATATAGGGAGAAACGAAACAAATATGATTCCAGCCACTCCTTTCTGCTTAGTGAAGCCCTTCATATTAAATCCTTGCAAATGAGTATGAACTGGTCACAACCTTGATCGGCTCACCACGCATTACACCGATGATATTGAAAGGTGTTTTGTAGCATAGAGATACGTGATAAAGCGGAAGACGTCGGTTCTGTGTCGTCAGTGGTAATAGCTTCTTCGCTTCTGCCACCGTGATTTCCTTCAGATCTGGAAAATTACAATCTTCTGTTTTGCCTTTGAAGTTGGTAAACGTAACGAGCTTAGTGTCCTTTTCTTCTAACGAGAGCTCCGTGATTCTCATGCCTAATTCGCTGGCATCAAAATCTGGTAACGTACGTTTCAGCATGCCTTTCGCCATGTAAAACGCGTTATTTACTTGTGCCTCACAATGTCTACCGTTCTCACCACAAATATTAAGTTCGTTGGCGAACAACTGTCGACGCTCGCTTATGACGCTTACGATGGAATAAACCACTCTATCCAACTGCCCTTTCTTGTTTACTGCGATCGTGTAGTTGATATGCATGGCAATGATTGAACCAAAAAAGAGTAATACCAATGCGAGTTCAACGATAAAGGCTCCGGTTTGTTTCGACTTAGCCACCACAAGTGATCTCCTCACCTAATTTGAAAGTGCATCGTTCATATTCTTGAACTGCGACCATCTCTCGATTAATGCTCATGCTTGGCATAACAAAGTTAAACAAAGGGTGATAAGTGAAACTCAATTGATAGATGGCTATCGGCATATTGACTGAGTTCGCCACTGCATCGCCCTTTTTAACATTGGGGCAATCATCTAAGGCTTGGCCGCTACGGTTACATTGAACAAAATCAGACAAATTTTTAAAGTAATAGACCGATGCCGATACCGATGAATGGTCAACAACCTTCGACCATAAGGCACCACCGCTGGTTTCTAGTTTGGTTTTGACCACATCTTGATAGTCCACTTTTTCCGAGTTGCTAGAACTACCTTGTTTTTTACTACTCATCACAGCTGTCGTCAGCGCATGGTCGGTTACACCCATCGAATACGTAAGTACAGACAAGTCAAACCAGGTAAATAGCACCATGATCAAAACGGGTAAGCCCATCGCAACTTCGACCGTCAAACTTCCTTTTTGAAACTTGATCATAATTCAACGTACCTTTTCTTCGTGTAATCAACGACAAAAGCACCTTTGATATTCATGTTTTCAAGAAACTTCTTTGCATCATCTATATCGCTAAACTCACCAACGCAATAACGCTTCCATAAGCCGTGAGTGTAGGAATACACTTTGCCATAGTTGCCTTTCAGATAATTTAGGTAATCAGACGGAATGACTTTATAGGTTGCTAATACTTGAATTCGATAAATTGACGGCGCTTTAGGACGTAAGTTTTGCGGGTCTAATACTGAGCGCGCTACGTACTTTGGTTTCAAATCGACAGATTTCGTATCCATTTCCATATTTTTCTTTTCCTTTGACTTCGCGACCTGTTTGGGTGGAACTTTTGTATCTATTTTTTTATTCAGAGGTTTAACGCTCTTCATGAGCTTTTTCAGTTTGACTCGTGCGCCTTGCTCGCTACTGTCGTGTTTCAAAACCTCCAACGCCACATCCGGACGATTCGACCGAGTCGACGCCAAAAGGAGATTTGAACGTACCTTTTCATCATTTGGATTGGCAGCAAACAAGCCATAGAGCAACTCCATCGCGGGCTCTGGTCTGCCTTGCAACATCATCACTACTGCAATATTGTTGTTTGCCTCACGGTCTGATGCGCCATTCTTCTTACTGTCATTGAAGTGAGAAATTGCACCATCGTAGTCTTTTTTACGCGCAAGTATTTTGCCTTTTAGAAGGTAGTAATCACCCTCTGGACCGCCACTATCTAAATACTCTTCTAAGTAACGTTCACTCGCATCGTAATTGGATTTTAAATATTCAAGCTTAGCTAAGATATAAATAATATCTGGGTCTTTAAGATCCTTTTTCTCTAGAGTGTTTATGTATAACTCAGCGGATTTTTGGTCTTTATTATCCAAATATAAATTGATCAGTTTTATCTTATAACTCGGGACTTCGACTAAATTCGCTTTATAAAATTCAATAAGTTGTTCAGTTTGACCAGAGTTAGTCAGTAATTTTTCTTTTGTTACTAATTCTTGATTAATAGTTGAACAACCACTTAAAAAAAGTAACACCAAAAGAGAGAAATAGTTTTTTATATTCATTATCCTAGCATCCTCATTATCCCTGGCGCTGCGATTAGAACAACAATAGGAATCATGATAAAAGCGATCATTGGGATCGACATTTTTGCCCCCATCTTGCCGATTTTCTCTTCCAGTTCGAGCATGTTTATTTCTCGAATATCAGAAGCAAGAGAGGCTAACACTGCACCCACGGATGATCCGTACTTTAAGCTTTGAGTAAGCGTCATGACGAAGCTTTGTGCTTCCGTCGTTGGGACTAAGTCGTAAAACTCGGTGAGAGCTCGGTCTAACCCAACAATTTTGGCCCGTTCTGACGTTTTCTTAACGACATAAGCAAGGTTTTCATCGACCGTTTTTAGCTCGTTCGACAAGTAATCCAAGCTCGCTTCTAACGTCATCCCCGTGTGTACACAAACGTTCATCAAATCCAGTAAGAAAGGCAGCCGACTACTTACATGTCGCACGTTTGCATTCCCTCGCGATGAGATATACATATCCGGCGCGATCAAACAAACAAGCATAGAAAGCGAGAATGAAATAAACGCGGAGGAAAACTCCATCTCTCCTTGAATGTAGGAGTAGCCAATAAACGCCAAACAAAAAACCAAGGGTATAATTTTCAACAGATAATAGGCTTGAGCAATAAACTCGCTATGAATACCTGCTCTAACTAGATTATTTTTTGTTTCTTCTTTATTAAAAGATAATCGAGAAAGATGTAACAATAATTTGTCAACAAAAGGCGTTTTTTCTTGAGTTGAATCAATAATCTTTTTTGTTGAAATATTTGCTTTGGTTTTATCAAACACCTTTAACGAGTAATACGCGGCAGATAACGAGATAATTAAACCGAGCGCTAAGAAGATTAACTTAATATCAACCATTACCTAACTCCTCTTAATATCATGTAGATAAAGAAGAACCCAATAGCTTCACTAACCAAGACGTAATAAAAGATGGGCTTTCCCCCTTCTTCAAACATTACGAAGTTATAGTTTTCCGGGCTGGTCACTTTCAAAATCATGATAAAGATAACTGGCAACGCCGCGATAATTTTTGCTGATGCACGCGCTTCCGACGTCAACGCATTTTTCTTTTTCTCGATTGCCCTCGCTTCAAACATGATTCGGTTGATGCGGTTAATCACGTCTTTTAGCTGCCCACCTCGACTCAAGTTGATTCGAATTGTTGCGGCAAAGAAAAAGTACTCAACGTAAGGAAACGAAGCTGCACTTCGTGCCAATACATCGTCTGGGTCTTCACCAATCAGAAGTCGTTCTGACATCTTTTTGAACTCTTCGCCAACTTCATTATCAAGCTGAGTTCCTACGTATTCGAAGGCATGAACAATACTTTGTCCCGAAGAGAGCGCACCCGACAGGATGTTTAGTGCATCTGGAAAGTTGTCCTTGAATCGCTGCGCTTGGATACCACTTAATTTGAGGATAAACATCACAAATAATATTGGTTCTAACGCCAGCAGCACTTTCCAGTACTCAAACATAAAAAACCAGTCATTAACGCAGTAAACCGCTATCGAAGACGCAGCGAAAAAGCCGATCAGTTTTAGTCCTGCATTTGGGCTCAGCAGCTTTTTCAGCTGCTTAAATTTGTCCTTTACTTTCTTTTTATAGCTAACATCAAAACTCTCCGAGTCGATAACCGCTCGGGAGCCAGTAACGCCCTCGAATGTATTGGACTGTTCAATGATAGACGTGATTTCTTTTTGTCTTTTCACATGACCAATAAACAGGAATAACGCGACAGCAACCCATAGTGAAATGACGATCAGCATCATGAGAATAACTCCTGAAGTGCCCCATCTAAGCCGAAGAACTTAGCTCTCTCATAAATCACAGAACGCTTAGAAAGACCTGGCGTTCGGAACTCACCTGAGATTTTTCCTTCATCACCTACGCCATTGTTCTCAAAGCGGAAAATATCTTCCATCACTACGCTGTCCCCTTCGAGGCCAACAATCTCACTGATGAACAATATTTTACGACTACCATCATGCAGTCTTCGTACTTGGACGATCAGATCGACCGCACTTACAATAGTGCGACGAATCGCCTCAAGCGGTAGGCTTGCTGTAGCCATCATTACCATACTCTCGACACGCGCAATTGCATCACGAGGGGTGTTCGCGTGCAGTGTTGACATAGATCCATCGTGACCGGTGTTCATCGCTTGAAGCATTTCAAATGCCTCACCGCCACGACACTCACCGACGATGATTCTGTCTGGTCGCATACGAAGGGCGTTAATCACCAAATCTCGGGCGGTAATTTCACCAGTACCTTCGACGCTTGCTTGGCGCGTTTCCAAACGCACAATGTGAGGCTGCTGCAACTGAAGTTCGGCAGCATCTTCAATGGTGACAATACGTTCACCACTGCCGATAAAGCCTGACAAAGCGTTCAGTAGTGTCGTCTTACCAGAACCAGTACCACCTGAAATAAGAATGTTGCACTTGCAGTGGCTCGCAATGGAAAGTAGCTTCGCCATTTCAACGGACAGCGCGCCAAACTGAACCAAGTTTTCCAACTTGATTTTTTGCTCTTTAAACTTACGAATTGAGATTGAAGTACCATCAATCGCAAGAGGTGGTATTACGATGTTTACACGACTACCATCTTCTAAACGCGCATCACAGAGCGGTTTCGATTCATCAATTCGACGCCCTACATTGGATGCAATGCGTTTGGCGATAGTATTGAGCTGCTTTTCATTGACGAACTGGATTGGCGACTTCTCTACCTTGCCGTTGATTTCGATGAAAATATCTGACGGGCCATTGATCATAATGTCCGAGATATCATCGTTATCAACCAACGCTTGAAGCGGCCCTAAACCTTTAAGTTCATCCAGTAGTGCTTTGACGAGATCTAAACGCTTCAAACTGCTGATTTGCAGTTGCTTTTTCTCGATAAGAATATTGACGGAATCTTTTAGTTGGCTTTCAAGCTCTAATGGCTCGACATCGACTAAAGAAGCGGCATCAAGCGCGTCAAAGATTTCGTCTCTTATGTCAATATAAACTTCTTTTAGGTGATTCATTTCTTAAACCACGCGAACTTTTTCTGAACTTTGACTTTTTTACCAGTCAGCGAATTCACCATATTTGCAATAGCTGGGGTGAACTTAATTTTCGCCGTATTGTGAATGCCCTGTTGGATGATCAACTTTTCCAAATTGGCTTCATAAACGAAATCAATGGTGTCTTTCGCTTTAATTTTTTCTTTGGCGCCTTGGAGAGGCATCATGTAATCCTTCTGCGATCGAGTCATAGAAAAAATGATTCGATGCTCGGCCTTTCCTAATTTTTTCTTTATCGAGTGATAAGCGCGCAACGAGGCAACAGAAGGCTCACAAACAACAAAAATGCGGTTGTATCTTTCATTAATGTCTTCTGAAGTCAGTTCGTTTATCGCATTTAAAGGCAATGAATCTATGATGAAGTTGTACTGATCCACCAACTCATTAGAAATTCTAAATAGAGAGTCTGCATGGTCACTTATGCATGCAATGTTCTTTTCAAGGGCAAGGAAATCAAGCTTGTCTTTGATTGGGTGTACATAGCTCCCAGCAATTGCAGCATCGAGCTCAGATTGGTTTAAATCGATGCTATTTTGTTGCGCCTTTAGCCCTTTTAAACCCAAGAAAATATCCGAATTTAATGCCAGCGTATCGTGTTCAACAAGCAACGTTTTCAAGCTCGCTTGCTGGCTCAAGCTATGGGATAAAAAAGCACTGATGGTTGACACGCCAACACCGCCTTTACTACCAAGCATCAAGACTCTTTTCGCGATTCGCGACTTTTTCTTCACCGTTGGCGAAAATGTGTCTTTACCAGACTCTTTTAATGCCCCCAACAAGCCATCAAGTTCCGGATCCCAAAGAATGTAGTTCGCACCTAACGACAGCACTTTGTCACGCATCAAGATTGAGTCCGTGTTGCTCAACACAATCAGAGAGATGCTCACATCTAATCTTGAAGATATTTCCGCCACTTCCGAAACAAGCTCGCCACAATCTCGCAAATCAAGAACGACATGCTTTATTTCTGCGCTTGTTTTGTGCCAACTCTCATCATCGATATCATCTACTTTAAGAGGTGATGCGAAACCTTCGATCGCATAGAGCTCATCGATCGCTTGCAGAAAAGCCATATCATCTGAAACAACCAGATCAATGGTGTTATTCTTTTTGTCTTTACTCGATGAAGTCGTTTTGAATAGGTTATCTAAATCCATTTTTTACTCCACGACAGGATTCGTCATACTCAAACGTCTGTTGTATTCCAAGCTGCATCCAAATGGATGATTTTTAAGAGTATTGAATGAAACAGCACCACAGGTTTGTTCTTGAATCTTGTGATACTTCGCGACGATTTTTACACCTTTGCCCTCACTGTTTGCGTTCAGTGTGTATCGCAGTTTATTTACGCCTTTGGCTTTGATTTCTTTTACAAAACCATCAACAAATTGACTCTCTTCGGTGTCGTAATTGATTGCAAACGTAGACTTTGGGTATTGGCTATTGATTTGATTAACAAAGTTAACCGACTTATCCATTGCCACGTCTTTGTTGGTGACTCGAAACTCAAAGGTTTCCACAATGGTGTCTACCGTCGTTTTATTTGGGGTTACCGATACCGAGCAACCGGTCAGTAAAACGGAAACGACCAATAATAGGTTTGCCTTCATTAGTTAAAGCCTCCCGCCTTTATCGTATTTTCCAACTCTTCGTCATCAACTTTCGAAAGATCGAGCTTCAGCAAGCGCTCAAGGTCACTCGTTCGCTCGAACTTCGGCAGCTTGATGTCGGTTTCTTTGACAGGGTCGACAAGATTAACTGTCGCGACGATGATCAACTCCGTCTTTCTTCTTTCGGTATTGGTCTTACTGAATAACGCACCAAGAATTGGGATGTCGCCTAGATAAGGAATTTTTGCCAATGACTCCTGCTCTTCCGACGTTAAAAGACCAGCTAACACGAAGCTTTGGCCGTCTTTCAGTTGAACCGTTGTCTGAGCTTTTCGAGTTCGTAGCGAAGGGACGCTAACTAGACCGGAGTTCACACCATTGGTTTTATCAATCGAGCTCACTTCTGGTAGCAGTGACAGGCGGATGTTTTCTGAATCTGTCACCTTAGCAACCATAGACAGCTTTACCCCGTATTCTTTATAAGTTACGGAAATACCATCGTTGTCTCGGACGGTGATTGGGATTTCACCACCGACAAGAAAGCTCGCCGATTCACCAGAAATTACCGACAAGTTTGGCTCAGCCAGCACTTGGCCGATACTGTCGTTGCCACTCGCTGAAATAACCGCGACGATATCTTCTGCCGTAAAGTCCAGAATTTTGTTGACGAACTGACCAGCACCGCCAATCGACTTACCATTCGTCTCTGCGTATGACACGCCGAGTTCTGTTAAGAATGAGCTCGAAACCTCTGCAACCGTCAACTTCACATTGATTTGATCGGTAGTGAGCACTTTTAGGTTGTTGATGATATCTTCGAAAACGTAAGTAGCTGTATAGTCAAGCGGATCAACGGATTCTCCATTTGCGCCAGAAAGCTCAAAAGTATTTCTTTGCTTACTCTTTTTCAGCATCTCGCCAACATGGCGGTAAACTTTGTCTTTGATCTCTTCGCTGCTAACAACACCATCAATGACTATTTGCTCACCAATATTGGTCAGCTTAATGTCTTCATCTGGATATCTCGCAATAATGGTTTGCTTTAAAAGTCTTAGACTCTTGTTGACTACCACTTCTGCGTTATAAATTTCGTTTCCGGCTCGGTCATAAGCAATGATCGACGTTGCACCACGACCGATACCGTAAATCACGAGCTTCCCATTTGCGATTACCTTGTAGTCCGCAATTTGAGTGTCTGCGACAAATACGGTGTCGATGTTGCGTTTTACGTTAATGGTTTTTGCTGCGCCTTTATCTAAGCTCAATAGCTCCCCTGCGGAGACTGAAGCTGGGAGTAATAGCGCCACTCCTAATGTGACTAATAGTATATTTTTATTGAACACCCTTAATTCCCTCTCAGCTGTCGAACGCCAAATCGATGCTCAATTAAATCGCTACTTTTCACAGATAAGTATTTATGAACCATCTTTGCAGGAACCAACGTTATAGCTCCGATCTTTTGTGCCATTTCAAGCTTAAGTACTTGTTTAACGGTCAACGCGATGATCAAGCCATAGTCTTCGTTTGACGAATCATCTTCAGACACATTCATCGCCTGTAAAACTAATGCACCATCAATAATGACGTTGCTTGTTAAGCTATCGATATCGGAATAACCGCTTTCTAATAAATTCGATTGAGATGAGGTTGTAGCGACAAAGCTGACGCGGTCGCCAGGTTGTATTGGTAACGCCTCAACAATGCTACTGCCTTGAGAAAGGTAGTAATAAGGTACCTGATCTTTTTTAAGCGAAAGATACATGTAATCTTTTTCGCCGGGGTTAGAAACCAAGTTTGACGTTAGTTGAGTTCCTTCGGTGACATCTTTTGCCCATAGAGCGCCAGATTCAATCTTGATACTCGTATAAGGGGTATAAGAATGCTGTTTTGCTTCTGACTCTGAAAACTCACGAATATCAATTGCATCAATATTGACGGGATCAGCTTTGTTCACAGTTCGATTAACAAATGCGACTTGTACAAACACTTCATTTTCCACGACGGCCACAGGCTCTGGCTGGTCAAAGAAATCACTGACGTAAAAAAAGGCCAAAAACATAGTGATGGCAACAAATACAAAAATTAATGCTCTACTCATAGAATAAAAACCTTAAAAGAGAGGGTTTCCCCTCTCTCTAAATTTATAACGGGTTAACTTATCCTTGTTTACCGTCGGCAGTACCGCCTTTACTACCACTGCCACCGGCTGAATTAGCACTATCCATCGACGTAGAGATCTTACCCATTGCATCATTTAACGTTGTTTTCAAAGTGCCATCTTTGAATACAAATAGAATAATTGAAGACATTGCTACAGCGATGATTGCGTATTCCACAGCAGTGACACCACGTTTGTCAGACTTAAATTTGTTGCGGATATTACGAAGTTTAGAATTGATATTTAAAAGCATGTTTACCTCTATTTCCCTTGAATTAATCACTCATTTCGTGAACGAAGAAAATTTACATCAACAGAAACAATCACACCAATTAAGCTTTTTTATTTACATATAAGATGTTGTTATAAAAGTAATGAAATCCATTACATAATTTTTTATTATCCAAAATGATTTGAATTTATAAGTAACACATTTAAAATAGTAAAATGAATTATATAAATTTTGCTTTATGGCTAACTTGCCTGGTTAATGTCTTACTCATATTCTATGGTGACATTCGCTATAGAATTGTGAAACATCGATTTCTTCTTATTATCTTCATTACTTCACTACTTAGCTTGTTCTTTACTCCAGAACCACTAACTCAGATCGCAGTGAGTACCTCTGTTTTTATTTGTTTCTTTATACTTTGGTTGATAAATATTGTAGGCGGTGGAGATGTAAAACTCATTGGCGCACTTTTCTTAGGAGTGAACGATGAATATATGTTAGCGGCAATAGTAGCGATAGGATTACTGGGTGGGATTCAAATATTGGTTATGTGGTTAATGTCTGTTTATCGAAAAAAAACACCTTTTGAGAATGGTATCCCTTACACAATACCAATTGGTACAAGTGGGCTCTTTTTCTTCTACATGTCATTAATTTAATCATTATTAAAACAAACGCCATGTCTATTTATTCAATAGCCATGGCGTTTCTCTACATCACTTCACAACTGGTTAGCAAGCGACCCGTAGGTGGTCTACCAACCACGCCTTTAGAAGTAAGTCGGAATGTTTCGGTAATCAAACTTCTCAAACGTTCTTGGTCAATTTTCTTCGCAGCAGAATCATTACACCATACGTACATCTCGATATACTTGGATAGCGGATATTGGCTACACTTGTAATCACCTAATGTCCAACTTGGACAGATAACAAAAGTATTTGCCGCTTGCAGTTCATTGATCATCAATCGAGAGGAAGAAGTGGTAAGCCAATGTTTTACCTTAGAAATATCCACCCCAGAAGAATCAAGCAATACTTCAGCATCTCGCCTAGTCAAAGTATTACAAAAGACGATTCGCTCAGGGTAGCACTCCTCAGGTTTGACGGCACAGTCGCAAGCTAAAATGTATTGCTCTCTATTTAGGGGGAAAACGCGACCTTCCACGGATGTGGTGTCACCAATAGCGAAGACTAAATCGTGGTTATCTTTATCAACACAGTTCATGTCGCTATAACTTGTAATAGCCAACTCGACGTCATTATACACTCTAAAAGAGCTAATTACCTTCGCGACCAATTCAGGGGCAAATGAATCAGATATCGCAATAGAGTACCGATCAAACATATCTACTTGAGCCAATTCGTCAAATAATTGGTCATATAAAGACATTGTTCTGTCTGTATAACTAAGCAATATTTGGCCATGTTTAGTCAGATTGAATCCATCTTTTCGATCGAAGACTTCAGCCCCTATAGTACATTCAAGTTTTTTAATATGTTGTGAAACGGCTGGTTGGGTTAAATATAGACTTTCTGCTGCCGCAGTAAAACTTCTATGCCTTGCAACATGTGAAAAAGTGCGCAAGTACTTTACATCGATGGTACGTTTATTAGCTTTCATTTAAATAACACCAAGACCCAATAATTTTCCGATAGTTATAATTTTTATAAATCCATAAAGCTACAGATGAAGCCAGTTAATAAATAGCTCCCCTCTATAACTCAGTGTCTTATTTTACGTCTAAGCATTAAACAGTTGTATAAGAAACCAATTGCTTACTCATTGAGTTTGCCACTGATCCGACAAGATAAAAAACATTGTAAATATCTGTTTTGACTATTATTTTATGTTGCGAAATAATTAATTAAAAAAAGATAACTTTATAATATTGTGTCTTAATCACCCTCTTTATAAGGTCTAAATCCCCCTTTAATTTTAAGTAATTACTTAATAATATTCATATTGTTTTATTTCATAACAAACAGTATACATTATATGAACGACAATATTATTAATAGAAATTAAGTAATTATAAGAATACGTATATATAAGTATAAGTTACCGTTATTAAAAATCAATTCAAGACTAACTCATTTATACTCGAACGAAAATAGCAAACGTTTGCCATTTTCGTTCGAACTATAATATGGATTTAAAACGAATGTAAATACGACTATTCAATTAATAATGTTGTATAGATCATGATTCTGGCCATGAGATATGCTTATCATTCAGCTTTAACTTGGTTTCTTTTACGATATTCAAGCGGAGAACAATCATTTTCTCGTTTGAATATCTGCCTGAAAAACTGTGTATCAACATAACCAGATCGACTTGCAACTTCATCAATTGACAACTTTGTTGACCTCAACAGTTCTTTTGCAAAAGATAAACGCCCTAACTGAATAAACTTTAGCGGACTGATGGATGTCGCCTCTTTAAATCGGCGTTTTAACTGCCGTTCTGATAAGCAAGCTTCATTCGCTAAATCACTGATAGAGACGATGTCTAGATCCGTGGTGAGAATCCATTTTTGGATTTTTAGAATCAGCTCATCTCTGTGTTGCATGTAACGGAAAACATCACAGTATGAATGAGAGTTTCCACTGCTCTCTATTGTACTTAAAAACTGGTTACCAAGGTTTCGAGTGTGCTTTCCAAAATACTCTTCTACTATTTCCAGCATCACACTTGAGTGAGAGTAAGGTCCAGACGAAAGATAGACGTTTCCGTCAATGAGTGCTTTCTGCTCAGTCATGAGCATTATCTCAGGGAACAGTTCGCCAAAGAGGTGGGCGAAGTAAGAATGCATTACAGCTTTGTTTTGCTGCAAAAGACCGGCTTTCGCGACGACAAAAATACCAGTGTCAATTGCAACTATTTTGCTGCCTTTTAGATGTAACTCTCTGATCCAATCGAACAATGCAGGATCGATATTATCTAACGATTCTAAAGGATCGCCAATTGAGCCAATGATTAATATGTTTGTAAAATCAAATGATTGCCATTGTGCGGTGGGTTGAACGCTGATCCCCCCTCGACCAATTAACGGCCGATTGTTTGGCGTAACGACGTGTGTCATGAAACCTTGGAACTCTGCAAATTCAGCTGCTGTTTCCAAGATCTCTAATGAGCTTATTATTGATGCAAAATACCTCCCTGTCGGAGCAAGCGCTACGACACGGAGGTTTTTCTTATTGGTTTCCTTCAATCTTCATTCATCCTGCGAATATAAGACGATGAATTATAATACCTTTCTACCAAATATCATTTTTTATTACGAATCTATACAAATTATTAACCTTTGTTCTTAGGCTAATCAGCATCATACATAGAGTGACCCACAGCCCCATAGAGCCGCCTTCTTCACTCTTGCCAGGATCATTTTCCACAACGACTTCTTGCTTAACGACCATAACAACGCTCTTAGTAATAATTGCACCATCGTTGTCGTTTACCGCCACTTCAAACGTCAGCTTTTCACTTTTCTCACTCACTTTTGGTAACGTCACTTCTACACTTGCCGTGTCCGTGGTGGCAAACTGAGCTTTAGTCCCAGAAACTTGACGCCATTTGAATGAGTGATCCGTTGAATCAACGTCTTTTAAGCCAAGTACAGATAGTGTAACTTTTTCGTTTGATAGGCCTTCTTTACGGCTCGCTTCAACAGTGAAGATCGGCTCATCATTAACCGATTCAACTGTAATTACAGCCATAGCTGTATTAGATTCACGTCCGTTTTCTTTCATAATAGAAAACTCAAACTGGTCATTACCAAAGTAGTTTTCCTTGCTTTGGTAGGTATTCCCGTCAATCTTGCCGTGCATCGGCGGCTTCTTAATGACGATGGTGTCCCCTTTCTCAAGTCCTTGTTGCTGACGTAAGTTAAGTTCCAGTGGCGTATCTTCTAGCGCTTTGTATTGAAGACTATTAGCGGTGATTACGGGAGAATTGATCGTTATGACCACCTCACCTTCTGCTGTCGTCCCAAAATCGTCAGACACTTGATACTTCATTACTGCTCGTTGTTCTGGAATGTCTGAAACAGGAACAGAATAGTGGATTTTTTGTCCTGAGATTTCAGCGCTACCAATCGAAGGCTTTGATGTGATCTTATCTAGCTTCAATGTGCTATTCGCATCCGATGAGTGGTCATTCGCCAGTACATCAATCGTAATACTTTCACCGCTTAATACGGTGACGGAATCCGTTTCAACCGTAATACTAGGTTTCGCTTGAGGTTTTTCTAACAAAGCAGCAAAAGGATAGTTACGGCCACGCCCTTCGCTTAATCCGCTCGTCTTGTACGAACTGGCATTTCCATAGAACTGCTTCTTTTTCTCTCCGTTAGACAAATAAGCGTCCAAGAATGAATAGCTGTATTCTGGCTTAGCGTTTTCTAGCTCAATGACCAACAACTGCTCACCTTCATCGATATCAAATGGCGATGCAAACATAACTCGACCACCAAACGTAGGAATCACCCCCGATGACACTTCAACTTGAGTGTCAACGTTAATAGACGCATTCCCCCAACGGTTTGTAGTCAGGTCATATTTAAACATGCGATAACGCATCTCGGAGTTTGGTAGGATTGGCTTAGCAAATAAGTAGAAACCAACCAAAGATTGGTAACCATCGTTATTTTCTAACCCAAACCCTATCGTATTGTTGCGGCTGTCTTCATACACGTACGTTCTTGAAAGTGACGTTATCCAAGCCGATTTATTCGTCGATGAAGGAATAGACGCTCGTAACGTGCCGCTTTGATCTGTACTGGCGATATCATTAATCGAGATATTGGTTTCCCGGCCACCGGTGATGAGTTTTAAAGAAGGAGTTGTATCGTCCGAAATAGTTACCACATTGCTTGAGCCCGGGAACACATCACCTTGATCTGACCAACCACGAGTTTGTAGTTCATCCAGACCGTCCGCTTGGAATACTTGAACTTGCATTGGCCCTGTGTCATTGAAACGGTTGTCGATACTTACGGCCGTGATCAAAAGACCTTCACCTGACAACGCACGGTCGTATTCCGTTTTTCTTCTGTTTTCGAAGTAAGCTCTTGGACCTTGCTGTTTCAAATACGGATCGAGATACACCACACCCTCGCCTTGACGGGTCTCGATTGTGCTAGAACCAGACGCTTCAATCACTTTCGGCTTGATGAAACCAGCAGCTTCCTTACTCCATGCCAACATATTGACCGGCGTTTCCCCTGCATACGTATCACCTTGTTTACTTGCCCAGCTTCCGCCACCCATTAATCCCCATTGGCCAACAGAGCCGGAATGTTTGTAGGAGTACAAATCAGGTAGACCAAGCATCAAGTGTCCAAGTTCATGGGCAATCACGCCCATCGTAGATTGATGGTCACCTTGGAAGTCTGCAAACAAGCAGTAATCTCGGATGGTCTTTCCATCGATCTCAATCGCATTATGACTATAACGATGAGGCCAAATGTACGGCGTATTTACCGAACCGGCAGATTTGTCATATCCCGCAAATACAAACATCACAGACAATTCGTCAGGTGTGATTTTGTCGTCGTTATTCAAATCGTAAGTAGACAAATCCACATAACGGTCTAACTTGTCGTAAGCAGCTTTAAAAGCCTCATTTAGCTTACTGTCACAAGTCGCATCATTTTTTGAGTGGCAGTTCGGGTGAGCGATATCCAACGTAAGGTCGATGACACCATCGTTCGCTGTACCTTCCGTTTCTTTCGCAGGCTCTACAATGTAACGTCCGTAGCTATTCTTACTGAAGTAGTCTTTTACACTTTGCTGATTATCACCAAAAATCACATTGGTGAAGTCATTCACAAAGTCTTGGTTGTTAAAGCTCACCTGAACAACGAGCAAAGGTTGGTGCGTGGGCTCATTTGTTGCGTTTAGTGCTCGAATGGGAGTTTGCTCAAGATATGGCTCATTCATTGGATAAACGTGCTCAGAAGGCAATAAAGAAGACGTCGGGGTGACGCGCTCTTTTAACAACTCTCTCACTGCTTGTGGCATTTCTAATTTGGCTTCAACCCCAAGAGAAGTGACGACAAAACGCCCATCAACAATTTCATGATTACCATAAAACCACCCTGTCTCTTCATCGTGGACATAAATAATGCCTTCTCTATCTTGATACCAGAAAGATTCTTGATCGCCATAAAGTTTTAATTCTTTCTTTGAACCATCATTTAACTGAAATTGATGCCAAGTTGGCGCAGGCAGCGTATTGGCATGAGCAAAGGAAACCATCAAAGTGCTGATGATTGGAAAATATATTTTTTTCATATACCCGTCGACTAAAATAAAAACCAAGCGTTATGTATATCAAAATCAATTTTTCCTTCCCAATTAACATTTCTACTGAATTTATAAATAATAGTTATTTGTTCAATATCACATAAAAATAGGCGTGTTGAGCATAATACATTTTTATCTAGCCATTAAATTCTATTATTTAACTATGCATCAGTAAAAATATATATTTGACGCCCATTTCAAATACAATACTAATTCTATGAAAAATATTAAAACTGCATGTCTTCTATTATCCATGCTTGGTGTTTTAACTGGATGTGGTGGTGATGATTCTTCCGGTGGAGTCAAGACTGTTCCCGTCGCTGGCGTAGATTCTGGCGGCAAAAACGATGACAACGCCGACGTAGATTCAACTGTAGATGACGATTCAGATACAGATACAGATGATGACAGTACCGTCGATGATGATTCCACGAAAGATGACGATACCAGTGACGATGACACCGTGGTAGATGACGAAACTGAGCTTTTCCCACACAAAGGAAAATGTACTGTTGAAGATTTTACGGTTGACCGAGTCAATATCGAATCAAGAGTCGCAAACAGTGACTACGAGTGCATGAGAACGTGGTTTTCTCCATCGTTAGAGCAAGCAGACGTCGTCTTCAGTACCATGAGCGTGAGTCGAATTACTGGCGGATTAAAAAAGGCAATTGAAGCTTATAAAGGAACAAAAGAGCAAGCTCAGCAAATATACTATTTAGGTGAGTTCATTAAGGCAGCTTACAAAAACCGACACGATACCTTTGCCAAAAATTTACAACCTTTCCCATCCGAATTAAGCGTAGATATTGCCAATACTATTCAACAATTTTTGCGCTCACCACACGCTCTAACTGAAGGTCGCGAACAGCAAGAAGCGCTCGCATCCATGTTGATTGTTGTTGATAGTATTCGTCAACTCGCCGTCGCCGCACCCGATGTTTTCGCTATTCTCGATAGCTTTTCAGCAGATAAAAGCGACAGCTATTACTACCGTAAAGCCATCAACAATATCTTTGTCGCTATGGCTGGGCACTCACAAACCAAAGCGTTTTACGATGTGATTGAATCTGACTCAAGTTATATCCATCGTTTGAGTGGTTTTATTATCAACAACGAATGGGCGATAGGCACGGATTCTGAACAACTACTTGGCAATGCCGCGCGAGAGCTCGCTAGGCTGGTAAAAACTGAAGATGCAGAGACAAAAAAAGTCGTTGTCGACACTTTAGATTCTTTGTTAAAGCGCTACCCGCTAGGCGGTAAGTCAGACAGAATTTGGGTTGGCATCGCCGAAATGGTTGACGCTTATGCATCAGATTATCTTGAGCAGCTAGGGCTAAGTAACTCAAAATCCGTATTAAAACAGCGAATAATGACATTCAGTTATGATTGTCGCGGACCCGCGCGAATTCTTGCTCAAGAGATGACAGAAGCTCAAGCAATTACAAGCTGCGAAACATTAAACCTCAAAGAAGATGACTTCCACCAAACTGTTAACACCGGATATCAGCCTGTCGCTGATGATCATAGCGATAGTGTCGATGTTATTGTTTTTAAAACCAAAAGTGACTACTCAACCTACTCGAGCTTCCTTTTTGATAACACAACCAACAACGGCGGACAGTTCCTTGAGCGAGACCCATCAAAACAAGGAAATGTACCTCGATTCGTCGCTTATCAAAACGGATGGGACGACGACTTTTCGATTCTAAACTTAGAGCACGAATATGTGCATTATTTAGATGGTCGATTCAACCAATACGGTGACTTCCACGACACAATGCGCGAAGGCAATATCGTGTGGTGGTTGGAAGGTTTTGCTGAATACATGTACTACAAAGAGGGCTACAATGCTGCTCTAGTACTTGGCAAAGAAAAGACACACACATTGGCAGACGTGTTCAGTACGAACTACAGCGACGGTTTAAACCGTGTGTACCGCTGGGGCTACTTAGCTGTGCGCTTCATGATAGAGAAGCATCCTGAAGACGTTACTGAACTGTTAGGTTACTCGCGTACCGGCCAATACAAAGAGTGGGTAAAACTGCTTGAACGATTAGGGCCTGCTTACAATACCGAGTTTCATTCGTGGCTGGATGAGGTGACGAAAGACATTGACGATTCGGATATTTCTCAGCCAAAACCGAAAGAGAAGCCTAAGAAAATCGAACTCAATACCAGCATCCAAGTAAGTGGTAAAAAGTTCTCTGAAACGCTCTTCTTTGTCGATGTTTCAGAAAGTTATAATCAACTGGAAGTGTCTATCTCCGGCACTGGTGATGCCGATCTATACGCTTGTTACGACAAAGTATGCCACTACTTCGAGTACGAATGGTCGAACTACACCCATGGTAGTAACGAAACGATTTCAATCCCAAAAAATGAAGACGGGTCGATCAAAATGGGACAATACTATTTCAGCATCAGTGGTCGTGAAGAATTCGACGTAGAACTGTCTGTTGTTGCGAAATAAATTTCTATCATCGTTCATTAGGCACCTGTTTTCTCGATGGTGCTTAATGAACATTAAATATTATTTATAGAGGTATTATAATTCTTAATTTCCTGACGTAATAACTTTAGATATAGAATATGAAACGATATTTAAGTGTGAGTCAAACATAGTAATAGTAAACGGATAAAGTGGATAATATGAAAAGGAATATGCCTTACCTACCTAGTTTCAAATTGACTGACTTTGATATAAAAACGTTAGTACAACCTATCCTCTGTCCTAGAAGCCAAGAAATTCAATATTACGAAACTTTGTCTAAGATAAGCACTTTTGATAAAAGCAACATAAACAACGACGTATTCTTTTCCATTATAGACAACACGTTTATTCAAACTCTCGCTTTACAACAAATTCGATTTTCTCTTGAAAAATACCCTCACCAACTACACTCTTTTAATATTAAACTCTCTTGTTTAGCTGACGAAGATTTTGTCCGTGAGCTTTTAAGCTTCAATGGTGCTAAGTTTGCTCTTGAGATAAGCGAGCTTGATTGTTATACCGAATCAAAAGAAATACGCGAAAACTTGTCAGTGTTACAAGCGAACAATATCGAGATTTGGCTGGATGACTATCACCGTAACAACAAGCTGGCTAACATGTCACTTGGCAAAATACTTTGGGATCGTATCAAGATTGACAAAAGCTTTCTAAAACACGCCGACCAAGAGTCTATACAAGCACTAGAGTACTTCTTAGCCCCTTTCTGCTTACACGGATTGATCTTCGAGGGTGCTGAGTACATCGAGCATCATAAGATGTTAAAGACAAGCCACTCATTAACTCAAGGTTACTATTACTTTAGACCGTCCCCAATAAACTCTCTCGACTCAAAACCGCGCGTTGCCGAGTCAATCAAACTCTCCTATGCGGGTTAAATAAAGCAAAGCAATTTGAACAGTTCCACAGTTGTTCATTTTTGATGCCTAATTTAAGACCATTATGCCGCAACTGAATACCTTTGATATTGGTCCGAGATCGTGAGAGGAACACGTTGAAACTCTGTTTCTAAATGATAAGGGTTCCTGAACGTTTTCCGCTACAAGATAAAGTGTTAAGATCCTCACATCTATGCTGTCGTAGTTTCAGGTGACCGATATCGTACCTTTGATACCCCACCTCATACCTTCCACAGCTTAACCATAAATTTAAAGGCATATTTTCAAATGGTTAACAACTCAATCCAGTGGTTTCCTGGCCACATGCACAAAGCGCGTAAAGAGATCGAAGAAGCCATCCCGCAAGTGGATGTGATCATCGAAGTACTGGATGCTCGTATTCCTTTCAGTAGCGAAAACCCTATGATTTCAAAAATCCGCGGTGAAAAGCCTGTTGTAAAAGTGCTAAACAAGCGCGATTTGGCTGATCCAGAGCTGACGCAACTGTGGATTGACCATCTTGAGAAAGAACAAAACGTAAAAGCAATGGCAATTACGACTTCTGAGCCTCAAGAAGTACATAAAATTACGGAGCTTTGTCGTAAGCTTGCGCCACACCGTGAAGAAGTTGGTAAAAACATTCGTACCATGATCATGGGCATCCCGAACGTGGGTAAATCGACCATCATCAACACACTGGCTGGTCGCACTATCGCAGTAACGGGTAACCAACCAGCGGTAACGCGTCGCCAACAACGCATTAATTTACAAAACGGCATTGTTCTGTCTGACACACCTGGGATTCTTTGGCCAAAAGTGGAAAACCCACATAGTGGTTTCCGTTTAGCGGCAACGGGTGCCGTAAAAGATACGGCAATGGAGTACGACGAAGTTGCGTTTTACACTGTTGAGTATCTAGCAGCGCATTACCCAGAACGTCTAAAAGAACGTTACCAAATCGAAGAACTGCCAGAGTCTGACATTGAGATCATGGAAGAAATTGGCCGTCGTCGCGGCGCGCTACGAGCAGGTGGCCGAGTAGATCTTCATAAAGTATCTGAGATTCTACTTCACGAGCTTCGACAAGGTACACTAGGACAAATCACTCTTGAGCTTCCTGAGATGATTACTCAAGAACTGATCGAAGTCGAAATAGAAACGGCTCGCAAAGAAGAAGAGAAAGCGAAACGTAAGGAAGAACGTCGTAAACGTTACTTACGTAACAAACGCTAAGTTCTTTTTCTCACTCTATTCCTAGGCGCGATTTTCGCGCCTTTTTTGTCCGCCACTGTTACACCCACTAGATAACCCCGCCTCATAAACGTAACCACTTTTTGTCGTATTTACGTGTAATTTTGTACTACATTTTTTACGGCGTACAATCGCAAGAAACTATGTTTATTTATTGAACACAAACTAGTTTAGACCCCCACAGCCTAAGGAGTTACAGCCACCATCCAACCCTTAAATATCGAGTTTGCAAGCGCTAGCAAAGTTATGCAACTTGATTAGTGACACTCTCCCCAAAATCCTCAATATAAATAAGGTCAGCGCTGGCGTTTTTCCAAATCACAAAGAGATTTATTATGTGTACTAAAAACGAAACTAAACCACTGCCCTCTTTTATCGAGGAACGCCTTACTTTCCATATTCAAGATTTAATTAAATCTAACGAAAATCAAAAGCACCTCGTTCTTGGCAAACGACCGTCCGAAAATGCTGTGGTTATGCAAAGCAATGATTACCTTTCGCTCTCTCACAATGAGCTCATTCAGAAAGCGCATCGAGACGCAATTTCTGAACGAGATGACAATGTCGTGATGTCAGCAATCTTCTTGCAAGATGATCAATCAAAACCCGCCTTTGAGCACCAGCTAGCGACGTTTGTCGGCATGGAAAGTTGTTTGTTGTCACAATCAGGATGGGCAGCCAATATTGGTTTACTGCAAACCATCTGCGCGCCAAACGTTCCCGTATACATCGACTTTTTCGCTCATATGTCGTTGTGGGAAGGAGCACGCACCGCTGGAGCGCAGATTCATCCTTTCATGCACAACAACATGAATCATCTGCGCAAGCAGATCCAACGCCACGGTGCGGGAATCATCGTTGTCGATTCAGTGTATAGCACGATTGGCACAATCGCCCCGTTACGTGCCATCTACGAAATGGCGAAGGAGTTCGATTGTGGCTTAGTGGTAGATGAATCCCATTCATTAGGCACACACGGACCAAAGGGTTCTGGATTATTACAAGAACTGGGACTAACACAGATGGTGGATTTCGTTACCGTAAGTTTGGCTAAAACGTTCGCCTACCGCGCTGGTGCGATATTAGGCCCGAACAAGCTAGCACAATCGCTGCCCTTCGTGGCCTATCCTGCGATTTTTAGCTCAACGGTTTTGCCGCAAGAAGTCGTGCGTCTAGAAAAAACACTTGAGGTAATTAAAGCGGCTGACGACAAACGTGAATGTTTGTTCAAGCGAGCCAAAGAACTCGCGATCGGATTAAAACGTATTGGGTTTAACATTCGCAGCGAATCGCAGATTATTGCTCTTGAGTGTGGAAGTGAGAGAAACACTGAACGAGTACGAGACTTTCTTGAAGAAAGAGACGTTTTCGGTGCGGTGTTTTGCCGACCTGCCACGGGCAGAAACAAGAACATCATTCGATTTTCTGTCAATGCCGACATGACAGCTCAACAAGTGGATCACGTCTTATCGGCTTGTCAGGAGGCATTTGACCATCCCGACTTAGAGTTTGTGTAAGTTGATTCGTAGTGGACGCTGAGCCTACGCTTGGCTCCAGTGAAAGTTCAGAGCTCAGTT
Organism: Vibrio sp. Y20_XG_PY13; assembly: GCF_024181925.1. Taxonomy (NCBI): domain Bacteria; kingdom Pseudomonadati; phylum Pseudomonadota; class Gammaproteobacteria; order Vibrionales; family Vibrionaceae; genus Vibrio; species Vibrio sp. Y20_XG_PY13. The sequence continues at coordinate 583,771 of NZ_JAMZAL010000001.1, forward strand.
AAATCCTGAGCTCTGTTTTAAATCCAGTTAGCAATTTTATCGAAAAGGCGATTCTTATCTGCGGGTTTAACGATAAAGTCGGACATGCCGGATGAGCCTATTTTATCTAGCGTTACAGGAGAACTGTCTCCCGTATGCGCAATAATCGGCACCGATGCATACGGCTTTTCTGAGTTACGGATACGTCGCGACGCTTCTACTCCGTCCATGATTGGCATCTCAATATCCATTAAAATCAGATCGATATTTTCTTTTTCAAGAGTGTCCAATGCTTGCTGACCATCTTCCTTTTGTACCACTTCAAATCCCTGCTTCTCTAGTAACATCGCCGTAAACTTACGCAGAGACTCGTTATCATCCACAACCATGATGGTTCGCTTGATGGATTTATCTAAAGGCGCAGATGGCAGCGTTGACGAGATATAAGTGGAATCGTAAAGCAAACGTTCAATCGTAGCTTTGGTATTTAGCAGCCACGCTTGAGTCTCTACCCAAATCGGGTCATGGCCAGCTTTTTTAGCTCGTTGTGCAGGTTTGTGCTCAAAAAGATACACCACACGCGCTTCAGTAAATGAAAGTAACGATTCGATTCTGTCTAATTGGTTTTCTAAAACATCAAGGCTTTCCACATCGACGAATATCAGGTCAAATTCAAACTCGTATTCTTTCTTTTTAAAGACGCTTTTTACATCTAAAACGGTGACATCAAATCCCATGAAGCGACTAATATCAGCCATTTTTTGCACGATAATGTCTTGATTACTGACCAATAAAATCGATTTCATTTTGGTCAGCTCATCTTTAATTTCCGTTACCGTATCTGATGTGATAGGCGGAAAAGTCAACGTAAACTGTGACCACTCTCCCGGCTGGGAAATGCACTTAATATTACCGCCAAACGAACGCATGACTTTCTTACAGAACGGTAGTCCAAGGCCATAACTGCCAGATTTACCTGTGGTATAGAAGTCCTGAAAGATATGTCGAATCACATCTGGCGCAATACCTGAGCCGTTGTCCGTCACTACAATTTGGTTGACCGTGTCATTACTCTGCATACTCACATGAATATGAAACTCGTCTGAACTGCGATGATGAAATGCGTTCTTAAACAAGTTATACATAACGTACTTTAACAATGTATCGCTACCCAAAAAGTCAAACTCACTTCTTGCATCGAATGAGATCGCGAACCTGTCTGTCGAACGTTTATAACTGAAACTCTCAATGGCTTTTTCAACCACCGATTGAGCAGAATATCTTTTGAAGGAAGAGCGAGATACGCGGTTTTCATCAATCGATGTGAGCAATAAATCGATTGTCTCGTTGCCTGAATGAATAATGTTCATCGCATCTTCGCTCACTTCACGGAGCAAGGTTACGTCTTCACCACTCATCACATACTGATCTTTTTCGCCCATCGCCTTTTTGTTAGGCAAGACAGACTGAATAACATCTATCGACGTACATAAGCCACTGAGTGGATTACGCATTTCATGAGCAATACCAGCGCCAAACGACTTAGCGAGCGATACTCTTGCTTCATGCTCGATCTGATTTCGGAAATAGAACATGTTGCCAAACACATAAATAAACAAAAATATCGGCACATGCGTCCAATCCATTGTGATATCGAGATGAAAGCCTTTCGCGATCCACGCAAAAAACGTCGCTAGACCAATACCAGCGAACGTCTGAGCAAACATGACCCTTGTGACATGAACCAATAAAATATGCAGGAAAATAGCCGACATGAATGACATCACCCAAACATTGGACCAATCATTCATGAGCAACATATAAAAAAAGAAGAAAGGTAAACAGGTCGTAATCGTTATTTGATAATAGACGTGCACGTATTTTCGCCATGATGACGACAAACGGTTACGAAAAATGATGCCAAAAAACAGTGCGGAACAGAACAAACGTAGCGGCAAGTTTTCATAGGATTGCGGGAACATGAAGTCCCAAACGAAGTAGTAGAGCGGGAAGCCAATAAATCCCATCCAACCAACTAATGTTAAATTGGGCTCTGCGTACTCATATACCTTACGTATCGAATCCATACTATCTAATTTGTCTACTCCGCCTGACGTTCAAAGTTGTGACTTGCTATCTTTTTTATAATCACGTTGTTTTGTAATTATATATTACTTGCCAAATATAAGCAGCGCGAAATCCGTCAATTTATTCGCGATGCTTGTCTTTAAATTCAGTCTTTTATCTAAGTTCAGCTTGATTTCACGAATTTTTTGGTAACGAGTTCAATTGCATATTATTTTATTGTGATTCAAGTAGAATCAACTTATGCGAGGGCAACGCGAATGTTGTTCTCACTCATCTTCGTTTGATTACTCTGCCCAACTCACAAATCAAAGGTGTTCTATGGAAAGCTCTCAAATTAAAAATGTTGTTTTCGATGTCGGCAACGTACTGGTTCGTTGGTCACCACCAGAGATTGTACGCTTAACATTTGGTCATTCCGTAGATGCAGAACAAATGGCGAAAAGACTGTTCTCAAACAAGATTTGGCTAGACCTCAACAAAGGTTTGATCAGCGAAGAAGAAGCAATACACCGTTACCAACAAGAACTCGACTTAACGGCTGAAGAATGTTGCTGTTTCTTCTACTACGTAAAACAGACTCAGATTCAACTGTTCGGCAGTGTTGAGCTTTTACAAAAGGTGAAGCAAGCGGGTTACGGTGTCTACGCACTAACTGATAATGTTGTAGAAATTGTCGAACACTTAAAATCAACGTACGATTTTTGGCCTCTTTTTGATGGCGCGATTGTGTCTGCCGAAGTCGAACTTTTAAAACCTCAACCGGAAATTTATCAAGCGCTTCTCTCCCGCTACGACTTAAACCCATCAGAAACCGTTTTTCTGGATGATATGCCTTACAACGTCGAAGGGGCCAAACAGGTGGGCATGGCTGCTATTCAGTTTGAAAACGCGAGCCAATGTGAAAGTGAGTTAAAGGAAATGGGCCTGTCTTTTTAACTCGCCAGATTGTTAACTATCCCGCAAACAAAAAAGAGCAGCGTCAGTGCTGCTCTTATCGTCTCCGTTCTTTCGCTTAGAAAGCGTTATGAATAGATGACGTTTTCCTCAATGCCACTTACCAGCGCTTGCGCGTTAGACCAACGGAACACTTTTTCCATTACTTCTGTTCCGCCCGGAGCACGCCACGTACGCTCTTGGCATTCTTGTCCACCAATATGTTGATAGAACGAAATCGCTGATGTGTTTTGCGAGACTACTTCTAGATACAATCCTGAATCTTTGAAGTATTGCTGTTGCCACTCTGCAACGGCAAGCAAGAGTTGTTTGCCGATACCACGACCACGATAGCTATCATCAACATGCAGAGCGTCAATGAATGTACCGCGCTCAAAGTCATGATTGCCGAAGACACAGACAAAGCCGAGTAACAAGCCCCCCTCTTCTGCAAGAACGATATGTTGGTTAAATGGAGGATTGGTTAAGCGAGTTTGCCAAATCAACAATTTGTCGTCGATTGCTTCGCTGTCTAGGTAAGTGTTCGTTAAAATGCCTCGGTAGTGACGTTTCCAACTGTCCGCATGCAATTGAGCAATGCGCTCATAGTCCTTATATTCCGCTAATCGTAATTCCATTACGTATTCCTATTTTCTTACATTTTTTGCTTTTCCACAGAGCCTTGGCATATTTCACCTTTACAAAGCCAATTACTTGGTAGATTTCATACACCTCAAGCCATAGCTCATTTTTTAATACTACTCATTATTAAATTAAAAGCAAAATATCCCAGTTAGAATTCCGGCTCAGCTCAACAAGAATAGTCACATTTATCTAACTTTAATTTGACTTACACGTGTTCGCTGATATTCTAGCGAACAGTTGTTAGCTCAAAGTTAGGAATACCTCCGTGAATCAAAACAAACCACCATTTATCTGGTTGAATATATTGATTTTTTCAGCCAGTTTTGTTCTAACGTTTATTGTAATGCCTTGGTACGCATATCATTATGGACTGGGCTGGGAGCACTTGATTTGGGGTATCCTTGCATTCAGTTTCACTAACCTGTCGATTACTGCGGGATATCATCGCCTTTGGAGCCATAAAACTTACGAAGCTCATCCTGTATTACGTGCAATTTTCGCGATTGGCGGCGCTTTTTCTCTCCAAAACAGTGCATTACACTGGTCTTCTGATCACCGAGTGCATCACAAACATGTCGATAACAATGACAAAGATCCCTACTCCGCCAAACGTGGCTTTTGGTATTCACATATTGGCTGGATGTTGCGCGACTACAATAAGTCTAAAGAAAATGAGTACACCAATTGCCGCGATCTAAAACGCGATGGTATTGTGATGTGGCAACACAACTACTACGTGCCGTTAGCTTTGGTGACTAATATCGGTTTCCCTGTAGCTTTGGGTCTTATCTATGGGGATGTTTGGGGAATGCTGCTGGTTGTTGGCGCAGCTCGCCTGTTTTTGAGCCATCACACAACCTTCTTTATTAACTCTTTGGCGCATGTTTGGGGCAAGCAAACTTTTACGGACAAAAATACGGCCCGCGATAACGGTGTCTTAGCCTTCTTTACCTTTGGCGAGGGTTACCACAATTTTCACCATATCTTTGAAAATGACTACCGCAATGGTGTTTATTGGTGGCACTACGATCCAACTAAATGGCTGATCAAGTCTTGTTCTTGGTTGGGGCTGACGTCCAAGCTTCGCACTACATCAACTTTCCGAATTGAAAAAGCGCGAGCAACCCAGTTGTTGAAGAAAGCGAAAGAGAAACTGGAGTCCAAACCCAATGCGCAAACAGTTCTCGATCAACTTCAACAAGAGTTTGATGCATTGGTTCACCATATGCAGGAATACTACGAAGCACGCAAAGAGTTGCTCGGTGAAAAAACTGCGAACGTAGTGAAGAAATACGAGTGCTCTGTATCAAAATTGAAGTATCAACAACTTAAAACTGAGTTTGAGCGTCAACAACGCAGTTGGAACTTGATGATCCGTCGTTACGCATAATGCATTAAGTTGCTGAATAAGCCCCGCTTAGTCGGGGCTTTTTGTTTATTTTAGCCGTTACAAATGTGATCTAACTCGAATAATGTTTTTCGATTACTTTTAATTATTTCATCCGCATTTAATTCACCAATCTGCTTATATTTTCTTTCCATTAAAACCCAAAAAACCAGCACATAACACCTACAAAACGAAATTGAAACAAGAGAATCTGTCGGATTTAATTATTAAATTATTATTTGTTTTAGATCATGCAAGTCCCAGATTAGCCTCGTGCCACAGTTAAGAATTCTGTAAATTCCTTGTCATAAATTGAAACAGAACCTTTCTTTTTTTCATAACATCTGGAGACCCCTATGCTAGAGCTCTTAATAGGCTTGGTAGTAACCATTGCGGTGGGCTATTTCATTGTCAAAGGTTACAAAGCAGCTGGCGTACTTTTAACAGCCGGTATCAGTTTGCTTCTTATGACTGGCTTTTTGGGCCATGACGTTCTGCCATCAAGCATTACCTCAACCGGTAACATGGTGACGGACTCGCTAGAATACGTGAAATACATGCTGCAATACCGTGGCGGCGGCCTTGGTATGCAAATCATGTTGCTATGTGGTTTCGCTTCTTACATGACTCACATCGGCGCGAACAACGTTGTCGTGAAACAGTTTTCTAAACCGCTTTCTGTTATCAAGTCTCCTTATGTCCTTTTGGTAGCGGCTTACATTGTGGCGTGTTTGATGTCTCTAGCGGTGAGCTCTGCAACAGGCCTTGGCGTTTTATTGATGGCAACCCTATTCCCAATGATGGTTGCGATGGGTATCTCTCGTCCTGCGGCTGTGGCAGTGTGTGCATCTCCTGCTGCTATTATTCTTTCTCCTACTTCAGGTGACGTTGTTATCGCTGCAGAAAAGTCTGGCTTGGCACTAGATGTGTTTGCGGTACAAACTGTTCTTCCTGTTTCGATTTGTGCAATCGTCGTAATGGCGGCAGCAGCTTTCTTCTGGAACAAATACCTAGATAAGAAAGAAAATACGCCGATGGAAAAAATCGACGTATCAGAAATTAAAGCAGATGCACCAGCGTTTTACGCAGCACTACCATTCTTACCAATCATCGGTGTGTTCCTATTTAATGGACGTACGATTCCTGGTCTTAGTCTAGATATCTACACCATCGTTGTGGGTTCTATTTTCCTTGGCGCACTTATCCATTATGTCGTGAACAAATTCGACGGCAAAAAAGCACTTGAAGATTTGGACTCATGCTACGCAGGCATGGCCGATGCATTTAAAGGCGTTGTGATGTTGTTGGTGGCGGCAGGCGTATTTGCACAAGGTCTGATGTCTATTGGTGCTATCGATAACCTACTTCACCTTGCCGATAACGCAGGTGCGGGCGGCGTTGCACTAATGCTGATCCTAACAGGTCTAACCGTTGCAGCGGCTATTGCTACTGGTTCTGGTAACGCGCCTTTCTATGCGTTTGTAGAACTTGCACCTTCTCTAGCGGCGAAAATGGGCATCAACCCAGCGTTCCTAATCATCCCTATGCTTCAAGCATCAAACCTAGGTCGTACCATCTCGCCAGTATCTGGCGTAATCGTTGCAACATCAGGTATGGCGAACATCAGCCCATTTGAAGTTGTAAAACGCACTTCAGTGCCTGTTCTTGCTGGTCTATTGACGGTAATCATCGGTACTATGGTACTTGTTCCGATGACAGCTTAGTCACGGATTAGAATTTCTACATTCCACAAGGCTCGGCTTTCACGCCGGGCCTTTTTATTTTGCTCTCCTTGAGAATCCTTTCCCTTCGTTCTTATCCTAAATGGCTCTCATATTTCTTACGCAATGCGTGCCATATTTAAAAATACCCCACATTATAAGTAAGTCTAATTTGCTTAATATCTCAACTACTTATATAAAACACTGATACATTCACAAAATGGAACTCACTATGACTGCACTGATTGTCTTTATTGTTATTGTTCTGCTGGTTGTGGTTTACGCAATCAGTATTTACAACAAGCTCGTTACTCTACGAAATCGCTTTAAAAACAGCTTCGCTCAAATCGAAGTTCAACTGAAACGTCGATACGACCTAATTCCGAATTTAGTAAACACCGCTAAAGGTTACATGGATCATGAGAAGGAAACGTTTGAACGCGTTATCCAAGCTCGTAACCAAGCGATAGCAGGTTTAAAAGCCGCCAGTGATGCACCAGATAGTGATGCTGCAATTAGCCAGCTTAGCCAAGCAGAAGGCATGTTACAAAACGCTCTAGGCAAACTGAACGTTGTGGTAGAAGCCTACCCTGAATTGAAAGCAAACGAGACGATGAGCCAACTCCAAGAAGAGCTAACCAGTACCGAAAACAAAGTCGCGTTTGCCCGCCAAGCATTTAATGATGCCGTGACCAGCTACAACACTTACAAGCAAACATTCCCACCCGTTATCTTCGCGAACACATTTGGTTTCCAAGACGGTAAGTTACTTGAGTTTGCAGACACAGAAGCAATCCAAGAAGCGCCGAAGGTTGCGTTCTAATGGACTTTTTTCATCATCAAGACACTGCGCGCCAGCGAACTGGACTTTTGGTGATGCTATTCACTTTGGCCGTTTTAGCCATCACAGGGCTAGTGAGTGTCATTTCGATTGGCATCTACTTTTATTTCACTGGCGAACCGTTCACCACTCAATCCATCATCAGTTATTGTTTGTTGAGCTTTGTGGGCGTGCTATTGGTTGTTAGCATCAGCTCATTCATTCGTCTTAGTGAGCTAAACGCCAATGGTGGACGTGGCGTTGCAGAAAGTATCGGCGGCAAGTTGATTTCGACAGATACGTCAAATGCGAAACACCGCCAGTTACTCAATGTTGTGGAAGAAATGTCCATCGCGTCAGGGATTCCCGTGCCACCAGTTTATGTGATGGCGGAAGAGCACGGCATCAACGCGTTTGCTGCAGGCATGAGCATTGATGATGCTGTCATAGGGGTAACGCAAGGAGCACTAGATGCATTTAGCCGTGACGAACTTCAAGGTGTAATTGCCCATGAGTTCAGCCACATCTTAAATGGTGATATGCGGTTGAATACTCGTCTGATTGGTGCGTTATTTGGCATTACCTGCATTGCTCATTTTGGTCATCTGATCTTGGATAACTCGAACAGCACTCGTCACGTATCACGCAGTTCTTCTGATTCAAACAAAGGCTTCGCTGTCATCATACTGATTGCGATTGTCTGCTTGGTGCTGGGTTGGTTAGGAACCTTGTTCGGCAATATGATCAAAGCAGCGATTTCGCGCCAACGCGAGTTTTTAGCTGACGCCAGTGCCGTGCAGTTCACTCGCAACGATCAAGGGATTGCGGGAGCGTTAAAGAAGATTGGCAGCAACGTTCAAGGCTCTACCTTAAACACGAAAGCCAGTGATGAAATGAGCCACATGATGTTTGGACAGAGTAAATTGTCCGGTTTCTCTAGTTTGTTCGCGACCCACCCACCACTGGACGAAAGAATTCGAAGAATCGAACCCAATTGGGACGGAAGCTACGCTCAACATTCTCATGCTCAAAACACGGCGTTTGATAACGAACAAGTCAGTGGCTTTGCCGTAGGTGGCGGCTCTCCTGCTTCGCAATCTGCCTCACCATCGGAGCAATTGAGTGAGACAGGCCAACAGTTGATCAGTCAATTACCACCAGAGTTAGTTGATATCGCACGTGAACCATATAGCGCCCGATTTGTCGCATTCGCCCTCATTTTTGATGGCAGCGATATTCAGCGCGAAATGATTAAGTCGTACGTTCCACTCGCATCGCAATCTACATTGCTTCTCTGGCTAGATTATGACTTACCACTGCATCTGCGTTTCCCATTACTCGAACTCGCTCTGCCGGCGCTTAAATCGCTGAGTGAAGCCCAGAAAATCAGCTTATGTAAAGTGCTACGTGAGCTCTCAGAGACGGATAATCAATACTCGCTAGCCGAATGGTGTGTCATCAACTTACTAGAAAAGCAGCTTCTCGCCTCTTTTGGGTTCATCAAACAACACAAGACATTGAAGCAATTAGAGGAAAGTGTGTTTTGGCTATTGCGAGAGCTGGCATGGGTCAGCCACTCTCAAGCAGACAAAGCTCAGCGCGCCTACCATTGTGCCCTCGCCCATTTAGGCTTTCCTGAAGTGAAGTTAGAACCAGCTAACAGCAATTGGCATTTAAGTCGCGCCGCATTAGAGTTGTTGCTACAACTGAAACCCAAAGACAGACGAATGTTCGTCAAAGCTTGTCGACTCGCGATTGAATCAGATGGGGAAATTACCGTTGCGGAAGGAGAACTCTATCGCGTCATTGCTTGCTTCCTTGAAGTGCCGGAACCACCGCTTACCATCTCGGGTTAGCCCAGGCATGTCTTTTTAAGCCTTTCGCTCTAAACGAAGGTTATTTGCTGCAACTCAAGAAGAAACTTCACGCCAAATAGCGAAGTATCACCAAAACAAAAACGCCAGCGTTAATCGCTGGCGTTTTCATATTTGTCGGTATCAAAGCGCTAAATTAAGCTGCTTTAAATCGCTCTGGAATTTGCGTGATGCTTTCACGATAGCTGAACCACAAGTACGTAACAGCAAGTGAAAAGAAAAGATAAGATAACGCAAACACGATTGGTGAAGTAATCAATTGCGCAGACATACCCCACATAACACCTACAACCGTAATAGTCAGTTTAGATAACATGCCGCAAATCAATAAAAACAGCGCTAACTGCGGAAAACGCGAGCTACGGAAAGCAAAGAAATAACAGCTACCCACTGCCAGAGAAGCAATAGATAAACCTAACATAAATGAATGGATGTGATCTGCAGATGCTACACCAGCAGAAACAGAAGCCATGAGTAATAGGAACAATTTCATAAGTCACCTCACAACAAGTCTAAAAAAGCATCCCTTCATAAATGAAAACTCATTTTGCGCTCCATTTTGCTTATCTAGATCGCAATATCAAGCACATTTTTTATTCACTTTCGTCCTTGCTGACAACTCAGAGCGCGCACTTTACATACAGTTAACAAGCAGAATTTTATAAAGCCTTTAAATTCGGCACTTCGGCTGCTTAGCACTTATTTTGAGCACTTTTGTTACAAAAAATTAACTCAAAAACATTTTGAAACTATTTACAGGAAATGTGAGCTAAACGTCGAGTCGTTCTGAATTCACTCAGTTGCACTTAGCTTTACAGGATTGAAAACAAAGCACATTACGTTAGATCAACATTTTTCCTATATACAAAACCATCAATTAACAATTGATTTTATATTTTCAAATTATTTTTAGATCTGTAAGTAAAAAGAGATTCCAATCACATCTTTATTGGTTATAATCCGCGCTCATTGCGTTAAACGTTGAAAAACGCAAACTAATTTTGAGAAAAAACATCTTTAAACCAACACCTCTTTGCGTTGTAGCAAGAGGTAAAACTGAGAATGAAAATGAGCAAGATTGATAAAGCTATGCGCATCCTGCTTGCAGGGTTCTGTATCAACCTTTGTCTTGGCATCCTGTATGCTTGGAGTGTATTCAACAAGGCATTGGTGACTGAATCAGGCTGGAGTGCTGCAGAAGCTTCTGCACCTTACGCAACTGCAACGATCACCTTCTCTATCTGTCTTCTTGTTGCAGGTATCCTTCAAGACCGTATGGGTCCGCGTATGATCCTTATCCTAGGTACTGTTCTTACAGGTCTAGGCATGATCGCATCTGGCTTTGTTGATTCTCCACTAATGCTGAACATTACGTTTGGTGTGATCACAGGTGCAGGTATCGGTTTTGGTTATGCATGTCTGTCACCTTCTGCGATGAAGTGGTTCCACGCTTCGAAGAAAGGTATGGTCAACGGCATTATTGCGGCAGGTTTTGGTCTAGCAGCTATCTATCTTGCGCCAGTAACGTCTGCGCTGATCGACAGCATGGGCATTCAAACCAGCTTTATGGTTCTTGGTGTTGGTATCCTAGCGATTGCGGTTCCTCTTGCAGCAACCATCAACAACCCACCAGCAGACTACACACCTGCAGAGCCGAAAGTAAAAGAAGGCCAAGCACCTAAAGCGGTGAAAAAGTCAGATGACCTGACTTGGAAAGCAATGTTGAAAACGCCACAGTTCTACTCTCTATGGATCATGTACGCGTTCGCAGCTTCTGTTGGTCTAATGATCATCGGTAACATCACGACAATCGCAAGCGTTCAAGCAAACTTGCCAAACGCGGTTTACCTAGCGTCCATTCTTGCTGTATTCAACTCTGGCGGTCGTGTTGCTGCGGGTATGCTTGCAGATAAAATCGGCGGTGTTCGTACGCTTCTACTCGCGTTCGTTCTACAAGGCGTAAACATGGTGTTGTTCGCAACGTTCGATTCTGAGTTTACTCTCATCATCGGTACCGCAATCGCAGCGGTAGGTTACGGTACGCTTCTAGCGGTGTTCCCTACTCTAACGGCTGAGTTCTACGGTCTGAAAAACTACGGTACTAACTACGGTGTGCTTTACACTGCATGGGGTATCGGTGGTGCAATCGGCGCAGCAGTTGTTGGTTTCTCGATGACAAATGGCGACGGCTACACCTTGGCTTACACTATTTCTTCAGCAATGATGGCTGTATGTATCGTACTTGCGTTCATCACTAAGCCACTGTCTGAAGCGAAAGTAGCACAGCTAAAAAACGCATAATTGCGAATTGATTTGATAGCAAAAAGGCTTAACCTATGGGTTAAGCCTTTTTTGTTATCGGTCGTTTATGGAAAGCCCTATCGAACTTGCACCAGACTACTATCTAGAGAACTTCTTTAAGCTGACTCATCACGCAGTAACTTGGTACAGCGATTTACTGACCAAGGAAGAACACGCATGGCTTTGCTCGTTTGATTCTTTGAGCAAACACGCCCAGTGCCTTTTGGTGCGTTTATACAGCCGAAAGGGATGTTGGTTTCGAAGTGATAAGCTGAGTTATCAAGAAATACCTTCTATCAATGAAGCACTGGCAGAATTGAGTCAACATGAGTTTGTAGCCCTTTCCCCACCCCTTTCTCATCAAGAGTTAGCGGCCAATTTACTGACCAAACCAGAAATCTCTGCGCTTTATCCCGAACTGCCGAAATCACTCAAGAAAGACGCCCTTGTCGAACGTTTGAGTAATACGGAATTTGATCGCGTAGAGCAACTTGAGTTTACGATCGTCAGACTCAACTCCGCCCACATGATCGACGTGTTGCTCACCCTGTTTTTTGCCAACACTCATCAAGACTTAAGTCAGTTTGTGCTTGATGACTTAGGTCTACATCAGTTCGAGCAATATCAATTGAGTAAAGTGCGCCGCTTCTTTAATTCACGAGAGCAAATAGACCGCTTAATTGAACTGAGCCAACTGGCCAACCTGTACTGGCAATTTGACCGAAAAGACAAAGCCAATCTCGACCTCCTTGTTGAGGCGATGCCTCACCCTGTTCATCATCCTTATGTGGATCGTAAACGTGAGCACATGTTGAATGACATCGCGCGTGACTACGAACGGATTGATGAGCTAGAGACCGCCCTATCTCTATTTGGCCAAACTCAGCTTACGCCAAGCCGAGAACGACGCGCACGTATCTATGACAAACTGAACCATGATGATTTATTTAGTGACATTGTCACAGAGATGCTTCACTCACCGATCGATGTGTCTGAGCTCGAAGTCGCACAAAAACTTGAGCAGCGGCTGAAACGAAAACAAGGTGAGAAAGTGCCAAGAGTGACAAAGCCAACCTGTATGGAGTACCGCGTTGAACTGGATTTATCTCAACAGAGAGTCGAACTCGCCAGCAAAGCGCACTTTGAATCTTTAGGCTGGAGTGTGTTTTACGCCGAAAATGCACTGCTGAATGCATTACTTGGGCTCACTTTTTGGGATGCGATTTTCGCTCCCATTGAATGGGCATTCATCAATGCCTATCAACACCGTCCTCTGGATTTGTACCATTCCGACTTTGTAGCAAAGCGCCAAGCACTTATTGATGAAGCTTTCGCACAGTTAAAATTGGGTAATACACAAGCGATTTTAACGAAATACGATGAAAAGTTTGGTATCAGCAATCCGTTTGTTCAATGGAGCTTAATAGGCAAGGAATTGCTTGAACAGTCACTCAACACCATTCCTACCCGCACATTACTCGAACTATTTAAGGTTCAGTTAAGCGATCTTAAGCTTTACCGTAATGGGATGCCGGATCTGATTGCTTTTAGAGACAACGAGTTCGAGTGGATTGAAGTAAAAGGGCCCGGCGATAAACTCCAAGATAACCAATGGCGTTGGATCAAAGAGTTTTCTCGCCTTAATGTGCCATTTGCAGTGTGTTACGTCACCGTGCGAAAAGAAGATGAAATGCGGATTGACTAGCTTTTAGGCTTTGCAGAAGTCAGCGCTCTTTTCTGTTTTAGCTGGTCAATCACATAGCTTGGTGCGACTTTTTCTAGTCCCGTCAAGCATTCATCCGTTTTCGGATTATCGTAACGAATATAGATATCACAAACCGCGTACAGCTGTTCTGGCGCGCCTGAAATCAAGTAAGCCTGTTCAAAAGATTTCACAGCCTTATCGACACTGAACTCTTCTTGTAGCACACCATTCAAATACCAAAAGTAGCTGTTGTTTTTCGCCATGTTGGCCGCTTTTTCGATTTCATTTGCGGCTTGCTCTTTGTCGTTTAAACGAACGAGCGTCAAAGATTTCGAATAATGCAGGGCGGCATTGTCTGGAAGGCGTTCGATCGCTTTATCCAATGTATCAATCGCTTCTTGCTCACGTTGCTGCGCGCGGTAATTGTCGGCTAAGTTCAGCCAAACATCTGGGTTTTCCGGCATTTTGGATAACAATCCTTGATAGATATCGTCCGCTTGTTTCCAGTTTTCATGCCAGCGATACACATCGGCTAACAGCAATTGGGTGTTGTTAGCCGTTCCGCTCTTTAAACTCGCTATAAGCTCGTCCACAGGCTTTTCTATCGCTGGTCTTTGCGCTTCTGTCAAAACAGAATAGTCACGCACTAAGTTCAGTGCCGCCGCAATACGCACGGAAGAGGATTCGTCTTTAAGTAGTGGTTCCACCATGCGCCAGCGGTTTTCGATCGCGTAAGGTTGTGCGCCGACTATCGCAGCTTCACGAATTACCGCGTCTTTATCTTGTAAACCTCGAGCAACAGCCACCAGAGCATTCTGGTTTGGGTAGTTACCCAGTTCGCGCAGCGCTTGAACACGTTGTTCGGTCGGCAACTTTTGGTCTTGGGCTCGACAAGCGAGCTTAGAAATCACTTGCTGCGGCGTTGGTTGTTGCACTTGCTCTGCCGCAGTCGGCTGAGCTTGAGTTTGTTCCGTCGGCGTTTGCGCCATAACAGAATGATTAACGACCACGCCTAACGTGACCGCCAATAACGACTTAGAAAGCATCTTCACTTTGTTCGGTCGACGTTTGCGCGGTGCCAAACACGGTGTCTTTAACAGGGGGGCTTCTGTAGACAATGACATACCAATTCCTCAAAATTTTGTTTCGAATACTGGGCGTTGTTCACTCTCTTGGCGCACGACTGAATCGCTGTATTTGCCATGAGCCACCACGTTACCCGTTGCGCGTAAAATGTATGCCATCGCTTTGTCAGCATGTGCAAAGAATTTCTTCCATCCTGCACATAAATAGTTAAGTCCCGGCTCACCATCACGAGTACGAATGAAACGGTTTTTCGGGCATTCACCGTAGCATGCAAACTGATACTCACAGTCTCGACATTGCTGCGTTAACAAGCGAGATTTTGCAAAACCGAACTTCTGTTGCTCTTTGCTGTAGGCCAGTTCATCCAGCTTGTCATGATGAATATTGCCAATTTTATACTCCGGATAAACGTAATGATCGCACGCAAACACATCGCCATTTGGCTCCATCGCTAACCCCTTACCGCACACCTCACCCAGCGTACAAAGTGGATTAGCGCGCCCCATCCAAGCCTCTACACTGGCTTCAAAATATTGCACAAACACTTTGCCGATATCGTTCTTAATCCATTCATCAAAAACCGAAATCAGGAAGTTACCCCAAGCTTCATCAGCAACACACCAAGGTTCCATGACAGAATCTTTGTGACCCGGAATCAAACGCTTGTCTCCTTGTTTAAGCTGTTCTTGCGGTTGCCATTTTTGAGGCGCAGTGGTGCGGAACGTTTTCTGTTCAACAATAGGAATAAACTGCATTTGTGGCGAGCGGACTTCATCTCGAAGAAAACGGTATACTTCAAGCGGATTTCGGCTCGTCAGGTTGTTCACACAGGTAAGCGTGGCAAAGTTCACCTGATATTTAAGCAGCAACTCCACCGCATTCATGACTTGTTTGAATGTACCCCGACCGGCTCGGTTGGTTCGATACGCGTTGTGCAGCATTTCAGGGCCATCAATACTCAAGCCCACCAAGAAATGGTTCTCGCTTAAAAATTCGCACCATTCGTCATTCAATAACGTGCCGTTTGTTTGCAGATCGTTAGAAATCTTCACGCCTGCGGGCTGGTACTTCGCTTGAAACTCGACAATTTTCTTGAAGTAATCCAAACCCAGCATCGTTGGCTCACCGCCCTGCCAAGAGAAGACGATCTCAGGTGTGTTTTGCCCTTCAATATACTGTTTGATGTAAGCCTCTAACGTGGCTTCATCCATCATTGGTGAACATCCTTTTTTATACTCAAGTAAGTCCTGTTTGCTGAGGTAGTAGCAGTAAGTACAGTCAATGTTACAGGCAGCACCAATTGGCTTTGCCATAACATGTAAACGCTTAGACGCTTTGCCGTTGAACTGAGGACTTTGAGTAATTTGCATGAGTCACCTTTGCTGTTGCGAATTTGAAGGCGTGATCCGGATATTTATCTGCGATTCACCTTGATGACCCAATCATAAATTTCATTAATACCGCAGGCTTGTTATACCGCTTATAACCTATTTTCATGGCGCTTGTTGCTACTCTACTTTGGGCAGTTTGAGATAACCCATATGCGGCGTTTGGGAAGCATTACGCTATTCATTTCGTGCACAACCAAGGAATGCGACTACGCTTGCTTATGATGAAGGCGAATTTTCAACGCTAACGCGTGGGCGAGAAAATGACATGAGTACAACGTGTAAGTGGTCGTTTAAGGTTATCCGCCCTCATTGCCCTTTTTAGGGATCACAACCTAGTGAAATCAATCGAGGTAAATAATGAACAAAATCCATCTCTGTACTCTTGCCGTCTTAACTAGCTTATCTTTTTCCAGCCTCGCGAAAGATTGCGATGCCAACTTGCTCCCTTCTTGGAAAGACAGCGACAGCAAAACCGCCATTGTGAATTTTGTCGAGCAATCTACCGACAGTTCAAAGGCAACATTTATTCCCGTTTCTGACCGCATTGCCGTGTTCGACAACGACGGTACACTTTGGTCAGAAAAGCCGATTTATTTCCAAATTGCATTCGCGTTAGATCAAGTCAAAGCCCTTGCGAAAACGCATCCAGAATGGAAAACGCAGGAACCTTTTAAATCCGTCATTGAAAACGACTTAGAGAAAGTCTTTGCTGGCGGTAAAGAATCGCTACTCCAAATCATGAAAGTCACCCACAGCGGCATGACTGTAGAAGAATACCAACAATCCGTCGAGCAATGGCTTGCAGCGGCGAAAGACAAGCGCTTTGGTAAAGCCTATAACGACCTCACCTTTAAGCCGATGCGCGAAATGCTTACGTACCTGCAAGAGAACAACTTCAAAACCTACATTGTTTCGGGTGGTGGCGTGGACTTTATGCGCGTGTGGGCGCCAGAAGCTTACAACATTCCTGAAGAACAAATCATCGGCAGCGCGTTGAAATACGAATACAGCTTTAATGATGGTCAGCCGAAAGTGATGAAGTTGGGCGAACTGTTAACGCTCGATGATAAAGAAGTGAAAGTCGAAAACATTCAGTACATTATTGGTAAGAAACCAGTGCTCGCCGTTGGTAACTCGGACGGAGACCAAGCGATGATGCAGTGGGCGACAAGCCAACCAAACTCTATGGCGATGATTGTGCATCACACTGACGAAGCGCGCGAGTGGAAATACGACCGTCAATCGGACGTTGGCCGCTTAGATAAAGCGTTAGACGAAGCCAATGCGCGTGACAACTGGCAGCTTATCGACATGAAAAACGATTGGTGCGCTGTTTATTAAACAGGAGTGCTGTTCGAAGCTCATTCAATTGACGAACCAAGACCGAAAAATTCCCCACGCTTTGGGGAATTTTCTATTTGCACGCCAAATTCTTTTATTTCTTCACGATCACTTCACGCTTCATCACACAAAATGCGCTTCTACTCACTAAGTTGATTTGAAGAGGCAAAATTAGAATGAACAAAACACTTCTTGCGTTACTTGTTACCTGCTCAGTTTCGGTATCTGCGGCTCCTTATGTAGGTCTGGAATATGGATTAGGCACCACTGACCATGATTTGGAACCTCACTTTTCAGCTGACAACGTAACACTCAACCCTGAACTTGAAGATGGTATTTTCTCAGGCTTTGTCGGTTACGCATTTAATGACAACTGGGCATTGGAACTGGGTTACAGCCAGTTTGACCTTGATGATAGTCATTCAAAAAACCTAGGTATCAAGCCAGTCGATGGCAAAGATTACCATCATGAAATGGATTGGGATGCGTCAATCAAAGCCAAACAAGTGTCGTTGGCTCCAGTGTTTAGTTACGCATTAAATGATAAATGGACAACCAAGTTCAAAGCGGGTCTAACTTACACACAATACGACACCAAGGTGTCTAAACATCAAGAATACGAGCTTGTCGCGAACGACGATGTGGAAATGACCAACACGCTTTTCCATAGCGCGGAGAAAAATAACGAGTTAGGCGCAATGTTCTCTGTGGGTGCGGAATACCAAGTGTTCCCAAAGCTCACCATTGGCGCAAACGCAAAATACCAACTAGACAGCTACGCAAACACAGCATCCTTTAACGTAGGCACAACTTACTACTTTTAATTTAAGGAAACGATAATGAAAAAAATGATTTTGGCATCCATGTTTGCCCTACTTTCAAGCTCGGCTTTCGCCGCTTTTAATGGCCCAGAAGTAAGCGTAATCAACACAGTGAAAGATGCGCAAAACGCAACCGAAGACAGCGCCGTAATGCTCACTGGGCACATCATTCAATCACTAGGTAACGAGACTTACTTGTTCAAAGACAGCACTGGCGAAATCGAAGTAGAGATCGACAACGAAGAATGGATGGGCTTAGACGTGACACCAAACGACAAAGTGGCAATTCGTGGCGAAATCGATTCAGAATGGACCACCATGCAAATCGACGTAGATACCATCCAAAAGCTATAAACGAGCCCTAACAACGAAGAGTCCTAACAACGAAAGTCCTCTAGCCAAGGAGCTATTGTTGAAACAGTAAAAATAGTGATAAAACAAAGCCACCCATCGGTGGCTTTGTTTTTGCTCATCTCATAAGGTTAGACTTAGTGCGTCACGCACGGGCAATCTTTAGGTAGCACCAACTTCAAACTCTTTGGTTGCACTTCAAATCGAATTTTACGGGAATGATACGGTTCGCCATCCAAGTTAAGTGGTAGAGGATTCGGAAAATCGATCTCCAACCAACTGGCTCGGGTGTGTTTCACAAACTCGCCTTTCTCGGATGGGTTGTTAATCTCTTCAATGACTTTGGGCAATTCATGCGGTAAAAACGGACGAACCAGCGTTAAGTCCATCAAACCATCATCAATCATCGCATGGGGAGCGAGCTGTTGACCGCCACCAGCTAAGCGGCTGTTGCAAAATGCCCCTAACAACATTTCACCATCGTAACGGCCCCCTTCGATAATGATGCTGCCATCATAAGGTTTGAAGCCGAGCGCCTTCACAACGCCAGTCAGTGTGTAAGCCCCACCACCGAGAAAGTTTTTTAACTCAACAGGCGTTTCTGCCGTCACTTCTGCGCCAAAACCTGCCGCCGCAACATTGATAAAGCAACGATCGTTCGCCTTAACGCAATCAACAGACAGCGCTTGCCCTTCCACTGCCAAGGTTAATGCATCAGCAATCGAGTCTGGAATATGATTCGCGGTCGCAAAATCATTGGCCGTACCAAGCGGAATAATGGCAAGTTCAGGGCGACTTTCATGATCAATGTGGATAAGTGCCGAAGCAGCCTCATTGACAGTGCCATCGCCACCCGCAACAACAATACGCTCAATACCATCCGTTACCGCTTCTTTCACGAGACGCGGCATATCTTGCGATTCCCAAGTGACGCGAACTTGCACATCTACGCCCCTGTCTCTCATTTTCATGATGGCGTCTCTTAGCTCAGGATTACCGGCTTTTTTGCCGTTTAGAATCGCTCGTATTGTCTTCATATGGACTTCCTATTTCTTGATGACTTTCCCTGCGTGTTTGATTTGCGCGCGCAACCACTGATGAGCACTTTCATTAGTGCGACTAGGGTGCCAAATGGTGCAAAGATCGTAAGTTGTTACATCAAATGGAAACGGCAGTGCTTTCACATGATAGGTATTACTGAACAACTTAATCATCGATTCTGGCATCAAACCAATGTATTCGCTACCGCAGATAACCGGCAACATTTCCAGTGCTCCTGCGGCTCGATACATGATTTTGCGTTTGTCCAAATCAACAATATCTTCTGCACTCAGCATGCTTTTTCGGCTTTGCCACTGCGATACTGCAACGTGTTCTTCTTCAAAAAACTGCTCTTGAGAAATGCTCTCTGCGATACGAGGGTGATCTTTGTTACACACCACCATCAAACGCTCAGTGATCACGGGTTCAACTTTCAAGACCGTTCTCCCGCGTGGTGCTAAATCGATAATCAAATCATAACGTTGTAAGCGTAGATCACTTTCGTAATCCTCAGTAAACAGCGGGTGCACTTCCAAAGCGATATTCGGCGCTAACTCGTGAATCTGCTTCATCAACTGTGGCAGCAACTCGTAGCTTAAAATCGACACGCAAGCGATAGAGAAAATGCGATTGGAAACTTTAGGATCAAACTCAACCGATGCCGACAGCGTCGAGGTAAAGTTCTTTATCGCTGCAACCATAGCCGGATAAATATCGACAGCAAACGATGTTGGCTCAACACCAGAAGAACTGCGGTGAAACAATGGTTCGTCGTAGATATCGCGCAATCTTGCTAGCGCTTTACTCACCGCGGGTTGGGTGATGTCTAAACGTGCCGCCGCCCGAGACAAATTACGCTCTTCGTAGATGGCGATAAAAATGGGGATGAGATTAAGATCGGTCGGTTTCATGCTATTAAATTTTTCGAAAATCACTTTTTCAATTTTAATCTAACAGCATGATAGTTAACGTAGCTAAGTACAAGAAATGGGCGGTACGACCTGTTTTAATGAGTTTTAACTCAATTTTGACGTACTCCATTCACCGCATAAGTGGGCTGCTAACGTGCAGGCCAAAGCTTACATTAAGATTTGCCTAAATATGGGGTAAGAAACTCGCTGACTTCCTTGCTGCATAAACCAATTTCTACCTCAATACCGGCTTGTTTTAGAATCTCGATACCTCGACCACTGTTGCGTGGATCTGGGTCCAACATGGCTACGACGACTTTGCCAATACCGGATTTCACTAATGTCACCGCGCAAGCTGGCGTGCGACCTACAAACGAACACGGTTCGAGCGTAACGTATGCCGTCACCGATTCTAACGAGCCTTGATATGCATTCAGCGCTTCTACTTCCGCGTGGTTGCCACCAATAGCTTGAGTATGACCTTCTGAAACGATTTGATTGTCTTTCACTAACACGCAGCCAACCGGCGGGTTTGGTTGACATTCAGGAAGCGCATTTTTGGACACTTCCAATGCGCGGCGCATAAACTCTTGGCTCATTTGAACTCTATTCTCTAATAAAAACGAGGCGCTATAGTAGCGCCCCATTTTATTCATTGCCATCTCTTCCAATGACTTTGTCCAGTTCTGGTAACGCTCGCGGAATACGGAATTTAAAACGTTGTTGTTTGGTCTGGATCTTGCGCCACATCGACTTCATTAAATGAGCGCTATTTTCACCATTTTGCATTCGCGACGCACTTTTTTGCCACGATTCACTCGAATCGGCTTTGGTCATTTCCAGCTCTGCCGTATTTAAACGCAATTGTTTGTACAATACGGTCCTTGCTTCAGACCAACGTTTAGCCTTTAACAAACGGTGGAACGTCAACCATGCTGGTGTCGGTTTGTTGCGGTAGTAACGTTTAATGGCTACCAATGAAACAGTCACAAAACCCAGAAATACAAGCGTGGAAACAATCCATGCAAAGTACGTTTTGATGAAGGATTTCAACGTGTGCTTCGCGGCAAATGTTTTGCCCTCTAACACCACCGTTTCCACTTGTTGAGTCTTACTGTTCCACCAACGGAACTCATAATCTGGCAGGGTTAATTCACCACCTTGTTGAATCACGTACACACTCTCTTCTGTGCGTGTTGACTGGTAATCACCACGTGTTTGCGTATCTGTAAGACGGTGCGGTTGAGGATACGCTTGGTAACGGGTTGTTGATTCTCCTTTCAACAAGTCTGGTAGCAACACAGATAGCGAATCATGAGCCAAAATGGTGATTTTACGCGTGATTGCATCCCCAACTTTGAGTGACTCAGTGGAGGTTTCCCACTCTTGTTTTACGTCTACGTGCGTTGCAGAAAACCAAGGCGTATCACCGCTCAACAATCCCGATGGCAAGACAGTTTTGAACTTAATCGGCTGCGTGTAAAGTGTGCCTGACACCTTCTCGCCGTCCGGTGCTGACACCTGAACGCCCACAGCGACAGGTGGAATCACAAAATCACCAGATGCTTGTGGATACAAAGTCACTTCCCAGCGTTGACGCGACCAAGTTTGTCCGCCCTTGTGCTCCGTGAAGTTAGTGGCTAACTGATTACGCTGTTTGGCGATAACATTGGGCATTTCAATACTGCCAATTCGCGTCCCACCCGTAAACCAGCGCGGCGTTGCCACTTCGATGGTTAAAATGACTTGCTCGTTGACACTAAAACTTGGCGTTTTACGCTTTTCTCCAGCCGTTGGCTGTTGACCAACCCACGCTTGCAACTCAACACCATGATTGCGTTGAAGATCGTAAATGTCCTGAGCGAAAACGTGACGACTTACGAACAGACTCAAACAAACCACTAACCATGCCACTATCCGTACAGGAAGTGCAAAAGAGGTAACGCGATGGACATTCATCATCATTGGGCCGCCTCCTCTGTATTGTTTTCCGTTGTCGTAGTTGAGCTACCCGTTGTTGGCGAGCGTAATTGAATTTGAAATTTAGCGCGTAAAAAATACTTCGGATCCGCTTCGACTCGCTTTAGCCACTTATCGGCTAATTCTTGGCTACCTAAGATGTCGTCTGCACTTAACGTCTCTTTAATCATCAACTCTGCTGACGTTTGTTCATCCGCTCCTTCTGCGGTTTGAGGGGTGTCGCCTAGCTCGGTTGACGCCTCTTGCTCTGTTCCGGCTTGACTTTCACTCATCTGATTTATCTCATCGACGATGCCAGCAATCACTTTCAAGTTGTGCTCAACATCAGGTCTTAACGACTCGTTCAACGTTGGCTTGCTGGCTAAGGATTTTAACAAGTCGCGAGCAGCCAAATATTCACGTTGGCGCGCCAATGCGCTCGCCGCATTGTAAAGACCGTAATCTCGAACCTCTTCGGACGGGTCGTTTTGCATTTCCAAAAACGCACTGTGCGCGAGCTCAAACTCGCTAGCGTAGTAGTACGCCGTGCCTTTGCGTAATGGATCGACAAAGTGTTTTGCAGCTTCTAAATACGCTTGTTGGTTGAACAAACGCTGTCCTTGTTGGTCTGGCGTCAGCCACAAATCCCACCACCATTGCGCCACCTTGTCGAAGGTCGTCACTTTTTGCACAACTTGTGGCTGCTCGGCTTTCACAGAAATGTTCTCCGCCATTGCACTGGTCGGCATCAACAGTGTACCGCTCACCATTACGATCACGCACCACTGCACTAACCACCCTTTTCTAAACCACAGCATCATGATCAACGCGATTGGGAACAGCAGTTGATAGCCCATGTCTTTCCAAGGCATTGAAGATTCGCCATTAAGCTGCATATTGCGCTCAACATATCGATTCAGTTGTTCGATATCACTGTTATCGACCGTCACTTCCACCAATCGACCGTTGGTCTGGCTGGCCAGTTTTTGCAGAGAATCCAAATCCATCGGGTTGTTACTCACGATGTCTGTATTCCCCGCAGCAAGAATTAACAGTTGATAAGGTTTGCCTGCAAAATACGCTTGGTATTGCTTAATCGTGGCCGGGTTCACGCCATCGCTCACCAACAAAACGGTGGAGCCTGGTTGACCTTGCAATTGTTGATCAATTAACGGCAAGGCTTTTTCAGCAAGCTTACCTTGCACGGGCATGATTTCTGGCGTAATGGCCGCCAAGAATGGGTCAAACACTTTGCTGTCTTGAGTCACAGGCATCGCCACATGAGCACTGCCCGCAAACACGACTAAACCCGTTTTTCCGCCTTTTCGCGCAACTAACAAATCGCGTATTTTCTGTTTGGAACGCTCAAGGCGGCTTGGTGGGAGATCTTTTTGCAGCATCGAGTCGCTGTTATCAAGCACCACAAGCAGAGAGGCTTTATCTTCACCAAAGGGAGAAGATTCACGTTGCCAAGTTGGGCCTGCACAAATCACAATGGCGAGTAGCACAATCAGCATCAAGAGCTTAAGCGGCAGTTGCTTGCGCCAACCTCGCTCGCCTATCGTCAAAGCATTGCGTAAATGTTCGGGCAGAATATCCTTCCAGCTTGGTTTGCTTTCTTCTCGCCAGCGCAACCACACCAAGAAAAACATGGGGATCAAAGCCATTAACCACAGCGGTCGGATAAAATGAAACTGCGTAAAGAATTGCGTCCAACTAAGAGAATCAAACATCGCTCTCTCCTAATGATGATCGTGTTGCAGCCCTTCTTTTGAGTGTCGCGACGCTGAACGCGAGTAAATGCATGATGACCACTAACGCCATCAAGTAATGGTGAAGGCTTTGTTTTGGGCGGTATGTGGTGCTTTCGTAAAGTTGAGGTTCCAGTTTGCCAATCTCGTCGTAGGCAGCCGACAGTTCATCACGGTTGAGAGCTTCAAACGCTTCACCGCCGGATTCTTTCGCAATGCGATGAATCGTGTCCATATCCAACGCGGTTTCACCTATCGTTTCCGGATCACCCATCGCAATCACGTGCACTCGCACGCCTTTGGCTTTCGCAACTTTCGCCGCATCAATCGGTTCGACAAAGCTGCCCGTGTCATTACCATCGGTTAATACAATCGCGACTTTTTCACTGTTTTGATCTTGTTCTAAAGCGCCACGCGACTTATCGCTTTGCTCAAAAACTTTAATCGCTAAGCCAATCGCATCACCAAGATGGGTACTCTGCCCTGCCATCGCCACATCGGTTTGGTTAAGCAGTTCGAGCCACACTTTTTGGTCTGCGGTAAATGGAGTTTGCACAAAAGCGGCATCACCAAAAAGAACCAAGCCTAATCGGTCACCTTTACGAGACTGAACAAACTCCGTCAGCACTTCTTTCGCCGCATCAAGGCGAGAAATTTTTTCACCTGTACGAGAGGTGAAATCAGGCTCAGCCATGGAACCCGAAAGATCCACCACCACCATCACATCGCGCCCTAAACTCTCGCGAACTTGAGGCTCGCCTAACACGGTGGGTTTGGCCATCGCACACACCACCAAAAGCCATGAGAGAATTAACGTTGCTCGTTGCCACCAGCTTGGGGTTAACTGGCTTGCACCTTCTGACGGCGTCTCGCCAATCGCTTCCACCAACTGACTAAAAAACGGCACTTTGATCGCCATTTGCTTAGTGCGATATGCAGGCACCAAGTAGTACACCACCAATGGCAGCGGCAAAATCAGAAACCACATTGGGTGAGCAAATTCAAAACCAGACAAACCAGTTAGCGATGCAAGAAGATCATTCATGTTGACCTCCCTGATTTGCTTTGCGTTTCAATAATGGAGATTTCTTTGCCGCGTTTTTTTGAGCATCACAGCGGTGTTCACTCACCCAGTTTTTCGCACGAGCAATAAGCGTTACTCGCTCTTCGTTGGTTAGCATAACGCTTGGGTCAACAATACTTTGTAGCCAGCGCTTTGAAAGCTCATCGTTAAAGACCACTTGCGAGTTTGCTTGAGAATCTCCGGTTTGCGGATATAGCGCATCGAGCTTTCGCAAAAAGGCGGTATCAAACAATTTCGCGTTACGGCTATCAACATGAATCAACACAATTTTAAGCACAGAGAACAATGCTTTAGGCATGCCTTTGTCGCTCGGTT
Source organism: Vibrio sp. Y20_XG_PY13 (assembly GCF_024181925.1). Taxonomy (NCBI): domain Bacteria; kingdom Pseudomonadati; phylum Pseudomonadota; class Gammaproteobacteria; order Vibrionales; family Vibrionaceae; genus Vibrio; species Vibrio sp. Y20_XG_PY13. The sequence continues at coordinate 609,275 of NZ_JAMZAL010000001.1, forward strand.
TGATTTGCGAAATCGTCAACAGAGCTTCTTGTCGGTAGCGGTTACACCACCACTGTTGAGCCAAACGATACGCGACATACACTAATGCAATGAGCGCAACCGCCGCTAAAATTTTCCAGCCAATAGTTTGCGGATACCAACTCACGCTTGGTGGCACGGCCACATCATGTAGCTCTCTGAGTATGTAGGTACTCGGAGGCGTAGGAAGACCACTCATTTAACGCCCTCCTACCAGTTTTTGAAATTGTTTAATGTGCTCGCCTGTCGTATCGAGTTCAATGTGCGGAAGGTGTTTCATCGCCATAAGTTGAGAGAGTGACTGACGCTGTAAGCTAGTTCGAGCCTCAAGCTTTGCGCTCGCGGCTTCTACCTTTGCTTTGCTGTCTAAATTGAGTTGATACTGCCCATCACCAACCACCCATTTCGATTTTGCCAAATCGTCTGGTAGCGCTTGTTCTAATGGGTCACTGACCATCACGGCGAGAACATCGTTGTGCTGTTGTAGCTGTTTAAGGTGGTCAAGATGGTGCTCCTCGCAGTCGCTCCAGTCGCTGATAAAAATCAAAGTGGATTGTTTGAGCTTCATGCGTTTAATGAGCTCAATCCATTGACTGAACGTCACTTTTTCGGAATTGCGGGAGTCCACATTGAGCGATTGATTGGCTTTAGCGAGACGCTTAAGTTGAGCCAGAAGATCGTTTTGCGAACGCTGCGCCTTGCTGTGAAACAACGCCTGTTGGGATGCGATGACAAAACCGACTCGGTCGCCATCTTTTAACACGCGCCACCCACACATGGCCGCGATTTCTGCCGCGACGACCGATTTCATTACTTGCGTCGAAGCAAAAAACATTGCGCTGCGCTGGTCGACACACACGATCACGTTGCGATCTTTTTCTTCGGTGTAGCTGCGCACGTGCGGCTTGCCTGTGCGCATCGTGACTTTCCAATCCAGGTTACGAATGTCGTCACCCAATTGATAATGGCGCAGCTCTTCGAAGTTCAATCCACGACCGCGAAACAGCGAATTGTGGCGGCCTGAGAGTACGCTGCCCGCTTTTAGATGAGGAAGTAAACTGAATGATTCTGCTTGTGCTTGCAAACGTACTAAACGAGCGTAATCGCAGTACAAACGGGGATCCATCCCCTGTGATTTTGGCGCAAGAGTTGGCTTAGCCATAATGCCTCCCGCTTACCCAATTTCTACAAAATCTAGCAGCTCTTGCACGACGCGTTGGTGATCGACTCCGTCTGCTAGTGCATCGTAGGTCAAAGAAAAACGGTGGCCCAGTACAGACGGAACCATGGCTCGCACATCGTCAGGAGTGACATGGTCACGTCCTTGCATCCACGCATACGCACGAGCGCATTTGTCTAGTGCGATGGAAGCACGAGGACTAGAGCCAATCTCAATCCATTTTGCTAAGTTTGAATCGGCATAACGCTCTGGCTTACGAGTCGCCATCACTAACGCTACAATGTAGTTTTCCACTAGGTCTGATACCACGATGTTTGGTAACTGACGGCGCGCTTCTAGCACCACGTCTGGCTCGATGTGTTTTGGCGTAATAATTTCGCTGCTGGTTTCCGCACCTAATTCTTCACTGCGCACCAAACGAATGATGTCACGTTCAGCGTCGTCTTCTGGGTAATCGACGGTAACCTTCATGATAAAACGGTCCATTTGCGCTTCTGGCAGCGGGTACGTGCCCTCTTGTTCTACTGGGTTTTGCGTTGCAAGCACCATAAACAAGTCTGGCAATACGTGAGTTTTATCGCCTACCGTGATTGTGCCTTCTGCCATGGCTTCAAGCAGTGCTGCTTGTACTTTGGCTGGCGCACGGTTGACCTCATCGGCAAGCACTATGCTGTTAAAAATTGGCCCTGGCTGAAAATGGAGTTGCGGCTTGCCATCCAACTCTTGATAAACCTCGGTTCCCGTCACGTCCGATGGCAAAAGGTCTGGCGTAAACTGGATTCGACCAAAACTGGTGTTTAACAAGTTGGCCAACGATTTTACAGAACGTGTTTTTGCCGTTCCCGGCAAACCTTCTAGAAGAATGTGCCCGTTCGTTAATAACCCGATGACTAAAGCTCGAACCACGTGGCTTTGTCCAATGACGCTTTTTTCTGTTTGTTCGATGAGTTCTTTTATCGCTTGTTGTGCGTGGTTCATAGGGTACCTTTTCAGTGGTTTAAGCCGTCTTTTCAATAGTTAAGTATAAGAACAAATGAAATAACTTAAGGTTATATTCACTATGTTATCTTTGCGGTTCTTCAGATTGGAGAAGTTGTGCAAGACCAACCAACATCGGTAATGCGTAATCAAAGAACATTTTGATTCCCGAACACAGATAGTTTAGTCCAGCCTCGCCATTCGGCGTTTTGATCAGACGGTTTTTCGGACACTCGCCCCAGCAATAAGGCAAGTAGGGACACTGCTTACAATACGTCGGCAAAGATTCGCGTTTTGCCATGCCAAAGGTGTATTGTCGTGTAGAGAAGGCCATGTCATTCAATGAGTGTTCATGAATGTTGGCGAGTTTGTATTCTGGGTACACATAGTGGTCGCAACTGAACACGTCGCCATTGTGCTCAATCGCCAAGCCTTTGCCACAAAACTCAGCCGTCACGCAAAGCTGAGACGGTTTCCCCATTACTTGCGCTACCGCGGTTTCAAACAGGTTAACCAGTACACGGCCAAGATCGTTATTCACCCACTCTTCAAAGGTCGCCATTAAAAAGCGTCCCCAGTCTTCAGGATCGACCGACCAATCCGTCACAACAGACATTGGATGACCCGGTTTCGCCAGATCACTACCTTTGGTTGGGATCATCTGTTCGTTCCAAAACTGCGGTGCGGTTGTTTGGAAGTCGTTCGCTTCAACCACCGGTGCAAACTGAATATATGTCACACCCAATTCTTGGGTTAAAAATCGATACACTTCGAGCGGGTATTTCGCATTGTGACGATTCACCGTCACCAACGCGTTGAATTTCACGCCATGCGCTTGGAGCTTATCTACCGCTTTCATCACCAGATCAAACGTCGGCTTACCGCTACGGGTTTTGCGATATTTATCGTGCAGCTCTCGTGGCCCATCAATCGACAAGCCAACTAGGAAGTTGTGCTCTTTTAAAAACGCACACCACTCATCGTTTAGCAAAATGCCGTTGGTCTGAAGGTCGTTTTCAATGCGAACGCCTTTCGGCTGATGTTTCTTTTGCAGAGCTACGACATTGCGGAAGTAGTCCAACCCAAGCAGCGTTGGCTCCCCACCCTGCCATGAGAAAACAATTTCTTCGCCATCCTGACTTTCGATGTAGCTTTTCACGAACGCTTCCAAAGTTGCGTCGTCCATTTTTGGCTGCTTTTCTTGGTGCAGTAAATTTTCTTTATGCAGATAAAAACAGTACTGACAATCGATGTTGCATTTTGCTCCGCCCGGCTTTGCCATCACATGGAATCGACGGTCATACGCGCCCGAAACCGGTGCTTTAGAAGCCGTTTTAAGAGGAACAATAGGCATGGTAGTAGAATGGCGAGGGGAAATCTTACTCATACGTTTCTCACTATTAAATATACCCAAATAACCTCGTAAGCGTAGTGCAGTAAACGGGAAGCTATTTGGGTATATAGCGCTCCGAAGAGCGCTATGGATTATCGATGTTCTTTATTACTTAGAAGACTTAGGTACGAATGAACCTGCTTCCATGCGAGGTGGGAACTCTTTAAACGTACCCATTACCTCTTTCACTTTCTCTACCGCTGGCATCATTAGGAATGAACGCTCGTACATCCAACGAGAGTAACCCATACCTTGGTCACCACGTTCGAATGGGTCGATGCTCAAATCGAAGATCAATGGAACACGAAGTTTAGTGAATGGTTTACGCCATACATCCATACCCGTTTCATTTTCTTGGATCATGAAGTGGTATTTGTATTTACCGTAACGTAGTGCAACCAAGTCACCGTCATCACTCCAGTAAACGAATTCGTTACGAGCAGACTTGTCTGACTTACCTGTGATGTATGGCAATTGGTTGTAACCATCTAGGTGAACTTTGTAGTTCATCTTGCCAACTTTCTTACCTTTCAGTAGCTCGTCTTTAACTTTAGTGTCACCTGCTGCTGCAACCAATGTTGGGAAGAAATCTTCAAGAGACATCATGCCATTAAAGGTTTCGCCAGCTTTGATGTGACCAGGCCATTTGATAAGAGCAGGAACACGGAAGCTGCCTTCCCAACCTGTATTCTTCTCACTACGGAATGGCGTCATACCTGCGTCTGGCCATAGGTCAACCATCGGGCCGTTATCTGTGGTGTAAACGATGATAGTGTTGTCATCAACACCAAGATCTTTCACTTTTTTCAGTAGTTCGCCGATTTGGTCATCGTGCTGTTTCACACCGTCAGCGTAGAAACCAGCACCGGTTTTACCTTGGTACTCTTCAGGAACGTGCGTGAAGTTGTGCATGCGAGTGGTGTTAAACCAAACGAAGAATGGCTTGTCTGCCTTAACTTGCTTGTCGATGAACGTTTCAGCCGCTTCTAGGAACTCACCGTCTACTGTTTCCATACGTTTGCGAGTTAGAGGGCCGGTATCTTCAATTTTGCCGTCAGCGTAAGAATGGATAACGCCGCGAGGGCCAAATTTTTTCTTGAACTCTGGATCTTTAGGGTAATCCACGTTCTCTGGCTCTTCTTCCGCGTTCAAGTGGTATAGGTTGCCGAAGAACTCATCAAAACCGTGGTTGGTAGGAAGGTGTTCGTCTCGGTCACCTAAATGGTTCTTACCAAATTGTCCGGTTGCGTAACCCATTTGCTTAAGCATGGTTGCAATCGTTGGATCTTTTTCCGAGATACCTTCCGGAGCGCCTGGTAAGCCCACTTTTGATAGACCAGTACGTTTTGGCATTTGACCAGTGATGAATGCAGAACGGCCTGCTGTCGAACTTTGCTGTGCGTAGAAGTTAGTGAACTTCGCACCTTCTTTAGCAATGCTATCGATGTTTGGCGTGTTGTACGCCATCATGCCTTGGTTGTAGGTACTAAGGTTCCAGTAACCAACATCATCACCAAAGATGACAAGAATGTTGGGTTTGTCCGCTGCGTGTGCAACTGCAGAAGCAGCGCCTAATGCTAACGTACATGCGTTAAGTACGAGTTTTTTACTGCTCGTTTTGGTCGCATTTTTCATATTATCTCCAAGAGTTCGCTAGTGCGTAAAAAATGGTATTCGCTTTTCAATACCATTGTTGATATAAGATAAAGCACTAATTTCAGGCGATAAATGCAGTCAAAATTAGTTAACCTATAAATTAAATTTATGAGTAACGTTATGGACTTAAATTTGATCCAAACTTTTCTTGTTGTCGCGGAGTTTCAATCTTATACAAAAGCCGCGGAACAATTGGGGCTTACGCAACCTGCTGTGAGCGCTGCAATAAAGCGTTTAGAGCAAGTCGTAGATAAGCAATTATTTGTGAAAAAAGGACGGGGAATTACGCTGACATCCGCGGCGTATCAACTACTGCCTCAGTTTGAGCAAGCGGTGAGTATTATTGATAATGCTATCATGGAGAAGAAGCACTTTGAGGTGTGCTGTTCAGAGATTCTGCTGCACATTATGAGCCCGATAAAAAATGCCATTTTTTACGAGTCACCTCCCGAAAAATACATCTTGTTTGAGCTTTTAAGACAACAAAAAGTAGATCTTGTAATTGATACAGTGGTCACAAAAGATGCGGCGTTTGTTATGGAGGAGGCGTACGAAGAAAAGGCCGTCATTATTTGTCGAGAGCAACACCCTCGAATCCAAGGCACTTTGAGCAAAGAACAATTTTATGATGAAACTCACTGTTTGTTTTCAGGCAAATGGAACAACATGTCGGGTTTTGAGCAACTTGCTCAGGAAACCATTTTGGAAAGAAAAGTGGATCTCGTCACATCTTCGCTTGCTGGTATGGCGTTGTACGTCGCACAACGCGATTGTTTAGGTCTAGTGTCTCAATCTTTTGCGAACAAATGGAGCAAAGCCCTTAAGCTTCAAGTTCTGCCTTGCCCCATTTCTATATGCACTATCCCTTACAAGTTCGTCTACCATAAACGTGAGTTAAACAACCCTGCTCATATTGCATTGCGAGAGAGAATCAAAACGCACCTAGCCGCTGCGCATTACGAACCTATTTCTTTGTAGTCACGGTCGCTTTGAGCTGTTGAACAACTTCCGCAGGAGCATGTGCACCAAGCTGCTTGGTGCACTGTTCAAAGGCAAATGCAACGCCGCCTTGTCGATAGTTTCTCGCTAACACTTCGCACTGGGCATAAAGATGCCGTGGGTCGCCACCAACTTCAAACGCCTTGTTTAAGGCCTTGCTCGCTTCTAATACGTCAGTTTTCTCCAACGCTAAACCGTACACATACCAATACTGAGCGTTATTTTTCGCACTTTCTGCAGCCTGTTTTAAATACTGATTAGCTTGTTTGCTGTTGCCTTGTCTTAACAGCGCAAGCCCTGCACTGTAAGGCAGCGAACTTGATTTCGGTTGTGCTTTCATTCCCGCATTCAGAATTTGTACCGCTTTGGCTTCATCACCTTGTCGGCGATACATGTCCGCTAAATTGACGTAGCTATTTTCGAAATAAGGTTCGATGTCGATAGCTTGTTGATACAGTTCTATCGCTTTATTAGCCTCTCCCAAACTACGATATACATTGGCTAAGTTGGTTCGCCCAAATCCGCGATCGGCATTAAAGCGTTGAATGTCCATGTATTCATCTAACGGTTTTTGAATGCGCTCTCTTTGTAGCGGATTCATTTCCCCATAATGACTGACTAGCGCAGCAGCCGCTTCGGTTCGCACCGACAACACTGGATCACTCAGCAACGGCTGTAGAATCTGCCAACGGTCACTAAAGTCATACCCTGCCGAGCCAGCAACAGCACCCAGTCGAATCATCTCGTTCTCATGTTTCACGGCGCGAGCAAGCGCAACCAACGTATTCTGGCCAGTATTGCCTGCCATTCGCTCTAAAGCCGATGCGCGAATGATGTCACTGATGGAAGAATCTTGAGCCGTATAAGCCAAGGCATCTGAACCACCTCGGTGACCTATCGCGTCTGCATAAAATGCGACCGAAAAGTGCTGAGTGTTGCGATACTTTGATTTTGGGAACCATTGACCAATCTGCTCATCGGCCCACTTCGCATCTTTATCATCATGACAAGCAGTACAAACATTGGGCGTATTAATATGCTTGCTTAAATCTGGGCGGGGAACGTGCCAACTGTGGTCTCTACGCGGGTCTACCTGCATATAAGTCGTCTCCGGCATGTGGCACGTTGTGCATTTCGATGCTTCGGTGTTCGCTTGATGAAAGGTGTGGTTTTCTGGCAGATAATCTGACGCTACATGGCATTGCGCACATACTGCTTCTTCAGGGATTTTAAGTTGGGCGGTATGTGGATCGTGACAATTTGTGCACGTTACGCCTTTCTCTGCCATGGCCGATTGCAAAAACGAGCCGTAGACATAGTCCTCATCGTAAATTTGGCCATCGTGATAGTAGAGCTCAGGGGTAATTAAACTCAGACGATACTTATCAAGAAATGCACCTTTGACGTGATCCGCTTCTTCATTCAACTGGGTACGTCGACTGTGGCACTGAGCGCAAGTTTGAACTTGGTTGGTTGGCACAATGTCTTTTGGCTGAAGCGTACTGTGCCCTTCTTTGTAGACCCACTCTTTGACTGCGGCTGAAAGATCGCGAGAAAAACCATAATGATTCGCGGTGGCAATTGGCATTCCATTTTGCTTGGCCTGTTTCGCCATTTCCACATGCAGACTTGCCGGGCCATGACACGCTTCGCAGCTGACGTTGATTTCCGACCACGTTGTTTGATAAGTATTGCTTTGCGCGTCGTAGTTTTTCTTCAAGTTGGTCGAGTGGCAATCAGCACACATGAAGTTCCAGTTTTGCCCTGTATTGGTCCAGTAAAACTCATCGGTTGTGGTCGTGTCTGGATATAAATGAAACCAACGTTGCCCGCCTTGTTCCACACTTCTCGAGTCCCAAGCAAAAGGAATCAGTTGTATGCGTCCATCATCAAATTCCACCATGTACTGTTGTAATGGCACCCAACCAAACGTATAGCTGATTTTGTAATCGTGCCACTGTCCATCTGGACCTTGGATGTTGACCCAATATTCATCGCCTTTGCGAAAAAAACAGTTTGCCTTGCCCTGATGCTCAACGGCTTGATTGTCGAAGTTACCCAGTACGGATTCTGAATCAGCATGGCGCATCGCCATATCATGGTGCGAGCCTTGCCACGCTTCCACTTCGACTTGGTGACAATCGATGCACGTTTCATTACCAATAAACTGAGCTTGAACAACTTCTGGTGGAGTTTGGGCGTTTTGCTGTCCAAACAGAGAAAAACTGACGAGCATAGCAAGGCTCACTATTGCCTGCTTCCAACTTGCCCACTGAGTCATAACGATCCTTGTTATTCTAATTTTGTTCTTCATCAACTGTAGGATGACTTTTTCTTTTTGGACAAGTAATTACATGAGTTTTAAGAAAAACTTAAACGGTGCGCAAAAAAAGAGGCTCATCAGAGCCTCTCGATTTGAAGTTTTGATCGTGCAGCAAACCTACTTATTCGGGTTCTCTTGCAGCTTCTCCATCACTTGATCAAGCGAGAAACTTGCGGCTTTTTGCCTTGGCGGGAACTCTTTGAAGGTTTCTAGGAACTTACTCACGTACGCTTGCGCCGGAACTAACATGTATGCCCTATCCATCATCCAATCGTAATACGTGTTGGAGGTAACATCCGCAACTTCATAAGGGTCCATGCGCAAATTAAAGATTTTTGGTACCCTTAATGGTGTAAAAGGTTCGGCCCAAACGAGTAATGTGCCTTTTGCACGCTGCTCCAAAAAGACGATTTTCCAATTGTTATATCGGATCGAACTCAAATCACCATCGTCAGTAAAGTAAAATATCTCTTCACGCGGTGCTTTCTCTTCTTTACCAGTGAGGTATGGCAGGAAGTTATAGCCGTCGAGATGAACTTTGAATTTTTCGCCACCAGCACTATAACCCTTTAGCAGCTTCTCTTTGATGTTGTCATCACCAGCGGCAGCTACCAAAGTCGGCATCCAGTCCATGTGGTGCATGATGTCATTCGAGACAGAACCCGCTTTAATTTTGCCCGGCCAACGCACCATTGCAGGAACACGGTACGCACCTTCCCAGTTGGTATTTTTCTCGCCACGGAATGGCGTTGTACCCGCATCGGGCCACGAGTTCATGTGTGGGCCATTATCGGTTGAGTAGAAGACGATGGTGTCGTCTTTAATGCCTAAATCATCCACTTTTTTCAGTAGTTGACCAACGTGGTTATCGTGCTCCACCATCCCATCAGCGTAAGTACTGATGCCTGTTACCCCTGAGTTCTTTTCACTTACATGAGTTCGATAATGCATACGAGTCGAGTTCCACCAAACAAAAAATGGTTTTTTCGCTTTTACTGCACGATCCATGAAGTCGAGTGCCGCATCTAACGTCTCTTGATCGACAGTTTCCATACGCTTACGAGTCAGAGGCCCTGTATCTTCAATTTTGCCGTCAGCGTAAGAGCGAATCACACCGCGTGGGCCAAACTTCTTACGGAACTCAGGATCTTTAGGGTAATCGACGTTCTCCGGTTCTTCCTCAGCGTTCAGGTGGTAAAGGTTGCCAAAAAATTCATCGAAGCCGTGGTTAGTAGGGAGATGTTCGTCTTTGTCTCCCAAATGGTTTTTACCAAACTGACCTGTCATATAACCCATGGGCTTTAGAAGCTCTGCAATCGTCACATCTTCAGGTTGCAAGCCCAAATCGGCACCAGGAAGTCCCACTTTACTTAGACCCGTTCTGAGCACAGTCTGGCCGGTAATAAAGGTGGAGCGACCCGCAGTACAAGATTGTTCACCGTAGTAATCTGTGAACATCATGCCCTCTTTCGCGATGCTGTCGATGTTTGGTGTTTTGTATCCCATCAAGCCAAAGGTGTACGCACTGAGATTGGACTGGCCAATATCATCACCCCAGATGACGAGAATGTTAGGTTTTTCTGCCGCGATACTGCTGCTTGTCGCGCCAATTAAAGCCGCGGCAAGAATCGCTAATCGGCGTTTAACGCCATATTTCGCTGTCATATAAACCTCTGTGTGTATTAGAAAAGTGCTTCCTGCAACAGAATGTATAGTTCACAACCTCCGGATTTGCGAATATTCAAAATGAGAATAAAGGCAATGGGGTTTAATAATTTCCGCGAACATATTCACACGGCGACAACAAAGATCTGAAGGCGTTTAGATAAGAGAAGATTCGCTAACGCAAGGAATGGCAGGAAGAGATAACAAACGATTAGAGGGTTGCGAAATAGATAAAATAAAAAACGGTTCGCGCCGACAACCAAGATAGATCATCACTGCGAACCGTTGGGGGTTCAAATACGCTTAGGATTAACCTTTCGCTTGTTGAACTTTACTTAGGTTCTTCATTTGTTCCATCACTTTATCAACCGAGAAGCTTGGGATCTCTTGACGTGGTGGGAACTCTTTGAATGATTTCAGAACTTTCGCTACTTTCGCTTGAGCAGGAACAAGCAAGAATACGTGGTTGAACTGCCATGTTTCGTAACCGAAGCCTTGGTCGCCCTTCTCTAGTGGGTCAACTTTAAGGTCGAAGATCATTGGTATACGTAGGTTTGTGAACTCTTTCGTCCAAACATCCCAACCTTCATGCTCTTGGATCTTGAAGTGAAGCTTGAAGCGCTTGTCACGCATTGCTAGCAAGTCGCCATCGTCTGACCAGTAGAAGAACTCATCACGAGCAGATTCTTTGTCTTTACCCATCAAGTAATTCATTTGGTTGTAACCATCTAAATGGTTTTTGTATGTGCGATCAGCAGACGATGATTTGTAGCCTTTCAGCAAGTCTTGCTTGATGGTGTTGTTACCCGCCGCAGAAAGCAGTGTTGGGAACCAGTCTTCACCCGCAAAGATGTCGTTTAACTTCGTATTTGGTGCAATGTGCCCAGGCCAACGAACCATTGCTGGTACGCGGAAGCCACCTTCCCAACCTGTGTTTTTCTCACCACGGAAAGGACCAAATGCTGCATCAGGCCAGGTCGCGTTCATCGGACCATTATCGGTGGTGTAAATCACGATGGTGTTGTCGGCTACTTTCAGATCATCCAGTTTATCTAGCAACTCACCAACCATGTTGTCGTGCTCTACCATACCATCTGCGTATTCACCCAAACCTGTTGTACGGTTTTCTTCTTTCACATGCGTCCAAATGTGCATGCGCGTTGCGTTGTACCACAAGAAGAACGGCTTGTTCGCTTTAACTTGACGCTCCATGAAGTTCATTGCCGCGTCTAGCGTTTCTTGGTCGACCGTTTCCATGCGCTTACGCGTCAAAGGACCTGTGTCTTCAATTTTGCCATCGGCATAAGAATGGATTACGCCACGCGGGCCAAAGTTTTTGCGGAACGCAGGATCTTTCGGGTAATCAGGGTTTTCAGGCTCTTCTTCCGCGTTCAAGTGGTAAAGGTTACCCATGAACTCATCAAAACCGTGGTTTGTTGGCAACATTTCATCTTTGTCACCAAGGTGGTTTTTACCAAATTGGCCTGTCGCGTAGCCCATGTCTTTAAGTGCCGTCGCCATTGTAATGTCTTGCGGTTGAAGACCTTGCTCTGCACCCGGTAGGCCTACTTTCGTCAAACCGGTTCGGATTGGCATTTGACCAGTAATGAAAGTACTACGACCCGCAGTACAGGATTGCTGCGCGTAGTACGCAGTGAAAAGCGCACCTTCTTGCGCAATTCTGTCGATATTTGGTGTGTTGTAGCCAAGCATGCCTTGGTTGTAAGCAGAGATGTTACCGTAGCCGATGTCATCACCCATGATAACCAGCATGTTGGGTTTAGAAGCTGCTTGTGCGGCAATCGGAGCTGCCGTTGCAAGCATCGTGAGTACTAGAGTATTTTTGCGAAAGTTCACGTTTTTTATTCCTTCACGTTAAAAACTTCCTTTATGGTATGCCTGCTGAAAAAACGATTGAAGTTATACAAGATATAACCAAATCTCATCTCAACTGGCATAGCGTTGCAATAACAGGCCGGACAATGAGCACATTTACCAACCACTTGTCATCATCGATTTGAATATCTTCTTTATATATTGCATTGATTTTTGATTAACCATTAATGATAATGGTTCGCAATTTCATTATTAATCTGGATATCAACGTGAGCGATCAAGCAACCTTGTCAGTTTTGCCAACCTTAACGTCTGATAGCCAAGATTGTGGTCACTCTTCTTCAGCAGATCATGTACTTACACTCGATAAGTACACGCAGTCTGTTACGATTCAAAGCCAACCAAAGAAGACGGATATCCAACTCACGCCCATTCAGTTTGAACTGCTGCGCACGCTCATTCAGCATCAAGATAAAGTACTGACCAAACCTTTCCTCTATCAAACCGTTTTGCAACGTCCGTTCACTGATCATGACCGAGCGCTGGATATGCACATCAGCCGAATGCGAAAACGCTTGATTGCCGAAGGCATGCCACCAGATCAAATTCAGACAATTCACCGTAAGGGTTATCTATTTAAATCCATAAATAGGTAAAGAAAGCGCGGCTATTTGTCTCGATTTTTGGTATTTCGTCACTTATTTTGCTTTAATTAATGCAAATTCAATTTACTCAAAATAACTCAATGAATTTGCGTCTAATTTTTATACTCTGCATTGCCAGTCTGTTTGCTGGTTGTGCTACTTATGCTGGCCTGAACTTTGACCAACTGTTCGGCCCTCAGTTGGTTCGTGAGCGTACTGCCAGCGTTGAAACGCCACAGGCAGATTTCTTCCAACGCGAGGTAAAACCTATCGTCGATAACCGCTGTGTGGTTTGCCACGCCTGCTACGATGCGCCATGTCAGCTAAAACTCTCATCAGTAGAAGGGATCGACCGCGGAGCATCGAAAGCATTGGTTTATGAAGGCACTCGCCTGACAGCGGCTGCACCTACTCGCTTGTTTGAAGATGCAGAAACCACCCAAGAATGGCGCGACGCTGGCTTCCACCCTGTTTTGAATGAACGCGACCAAAGCATGGCGGCAAACCTTGAAGCTGGCCTTATCGCTCGTTTATTGCAACAGAAAGAGCGCCATCCCTTGCCAGACCAAGTGCAATTAGAAGGTTTTGATTTCTCGATTGATCGTGAGCAAACCTGCCCGACAATTGAAGAGTACGAACAGTACGAAAAAGACAACCCAAACTGGGGAATGCCATTTGGTATGCCGAATCTAACCAACAGCGAATACCACACGCTGATGACTTGGCTAGAAAACGGCGCGATCATGAATATGCACATGCCAATCAGTGACCAAGAGCAGGCGCAAATCAATCAATACGAAACACTGCTCAACCATTCAGACCTCAAAAACCAGTTGATGTCGCGTTACATTTACGAGCACTTGTTCCTGTCGCACCTGTACTTTTCTGAGTTGAGCGAAAAACCTCGCTTCTTTACTCTGGTGCGCTCCGCAACGCCACCAGGACAGCCAGTAAAACGCATTTCCACTCGTCGCCCTTACGACGATCCGGGCGTTGAACGCGTCTACTACCGAATCATTCCAGAACAAGGCACTATTGTTGACAAAACGCACATGCCATTTGCGCTCAACAAACAGCGCATCAGTAACTGGAAAAAATGGTTTATTGAAGCGGATTACTCCGTTACTCAGCTACCTAGCTACGAGCCAGAAGTTGCAGCTAACCCGATGACGGCATTCATTGATATGCCAGTGAGGTCTCGCTTCAAATTCATGCTTGATAACGCGCAAAACACCATAATGGCGTACATTAAAGGCCCTGTTTGTCGTGGTCAGCTTGCACTTAACGTCATCAATGATCGCTTCTGGGTATTCTTCTTAGACCCAGACAAAGCTGACATTCCTGAGGTTAACGAGTTCTACCGTTCACAAGCAGATAACTTAAAACTGCCAGCCGAACAAGAAAGTAATACGCTTCCAGTCACGAACTGGGTTAAGTACGCACGCCAACAAGCGCGTTATCTTGAAGCGAAATCTGAGTTCACGAACAACTGGTTTAAGCATGGCGAAAACCTATCGACTGACGTCATTTGGGATGGTAACGGCACCAACCCAAATGCAGCATTAACAGTATTCCGTCATTTCGACAGTGCCTCTGTAGTTCAAGGTTTGGTTGGCGAGCAGCCAAAAACAGTCTGGATCTTAGATTACGCTTTGCTAGAGCGTATTCACTACCTATTGGTAGCAGGGTTTGACGTATACGGTAACTTTGGTCACCAGTTGATGACGCGTATGTTCATGGACTTCTTACGTCTTGAAGGCGAGAGTAACTTTGTTACCTTGTTGCCTGCGGATATGCGCCACCAGCTTCAATCGAGCTGGTATCAAGATCAAAGCCCTCAGCTTAGTGACTTTTTGCAACGTAACGTGAAGCCTTTTAATCAACCGACCAGCGTTGTTTACAAAACGGACGATCCAAAAACCGAACTACTGAACATGATGCGCAAACGCTTATCGCCAGTGCTGCTGCCGCGTTATGAGATTACCGATACTGCGCTTTCAGATAAAACGGAAAAAGAGCTAAAACGCATCGGTCAAGTGCGTGGTGAAGGGCTACAAACCGTCCCACAAATCACGATGCTGATGGTGCGTAGTAAGTCAGGTAAGGACGAACTGTTCACCCTACTTCACAATAATGCGCACACCAATATTTCGAGTTTGTTTGATGAAGAAAGCAACCGAGACTTCGCCAACGACGATATGACCATCGTGCGCGGCGTTGTCGGTAGCTACCCAGCAGCATTTTTCTCGCTTAAAGAAAACCAAGTAAAAGAATTTGTCGATCAGTTTAGCGCGATTCAAAACGAAGCCGATTACGTTAAGTTGTTGGATAGTTTTGCGATTCGCCGTAGCTCGGAAAAATTCTGGCCGTTTAGCGATCGTATCCACAATTGGTACCGTACAAATCAACCGATCGAATTTGGATTACTTGACTATAATCGTTTTGAGAATCGATGATGATTTAAGGGGGTTCTCATGGGTATCCGAGACAACATTGCCGCTCTGGAGCAACAAATTTACGTTGCTTGTTCAGAGGGAGACTACGAGACGGTCAACATGCTTGAGCATCAACTCGAATACTTACGTGGCAAAGTGGAACATCCATTAGATGATGACCCTTATGCCTTAGACACTCGATTCGAGTGGGAAGATGACATGACCAAATAGAAAAAACCTCCGGCATTTACCGGAGGTTTTTGTTTTTAGGTTTGGCTTAAGGCTTAGGTGTAAAAAGCAGAGCTTTATTCTGCCATCAGCT
Source organism: Vibrio sp. Y20_XG_PY13 (assembly GCF_024181925.1). Taxonomy (NCBI): domain Bacteria; kingdom Pseudomonadati; phylum Pseudomonadota; class Gammaproteobacteria; order Vibrionales; family Vibrionaceae; genus Vibrio; species Vibrio sp. Y20_XG_PY13. The sequence continues at coordinate 624,724 of NZ_JAMZAL010000001.1, forward strand.
CATCAAGTGCATTAACTGACGCTGCGACTTGCTCGTCCAACAAACCTTGCTGAGCGTTGTATGTATCTAGCGGTTCGGCTGCAATCTCGATACTTTGGCAAGTGTTCATTAACGCAGTAAGACCTAAACTCCCCGCACTGCCTTTTAGTTTATGAGCGAGATTTTTCACTGCTAGGCTGTCATTTTTTTCTGCTGACTCAACCAACTGTCCAAGTACATCCGCACTGGTATTTCTGAACAAGTCGATGATATGCAGCATTTTTTCTCTGCCTAAAATCTTCATGTCGGACTGGATCACGCTTGGATTAATGATGACCATTTCTGGTTCCTCTCGTTGTTGGTGGTCTTGTTCGACCTGATTTTCAATAGTTAGATTGGTATCGCTCGTTTCGCTCAGAGGTAAGCATTCTCCACTTTGCGGAAGCAGTAATTGTTTGCCATCCAGAACATCCTGAATCAACGTAGCAAGGGCTTCTTTCTCAACCGGTTTTGGCAAGTAACCATCAAAACCCGCTGCCAAGTAGCGTTCAACTTCTTCCGCAAAAACATGAGCAGACACCGCAATCATAGGTGTCGGTGACAGCGCTTTGTCACCTGGCTTGTTACGTTCGATGCGTTTTAAGCGTTGAATCAAATCTGTGCCGTCGCAATCAGGTAAATTGATGTCAACAAGCGCGATATCAAAATCTTGTTTATCAATGATTCGTTCAGCTTGCAGACCATCTTCCGCCATCACAACTTGATGCCCCATGCTCTGGAGGAAACCTTCCGCCACCACGCGGTTTACTTCATTGTCTTCGACCAACAGCACTTTCGCTTTCACCTTGCAGCGAGCGCTCGCCACAACACCGATTTCCACAGGTTCGCTTTCTTCAAGTGGGATGGAGAACCAGAAACGGCTGCCTTCGCCCTCTTCTGAGTCGACTTCTAGCACGCCGCCCATGGCTTCTACGATGCGTTTGCTTATCGCCAAACCAAGCCCTGTACCACCGATTTGATTCAGACCACCTTCTGCTTGCGTGAAGGCATCAAACAGAGTTTTCTGATCTTTTTTCGAAATGCCGATACCTGTGTCTGAGACTTCAAATAGCACTTGCGATTCGTCTTCTAGATTCAGGCTGACGTAAATATCAATTTCACCGTCTTCAGTGAATTTGATCGCGTTACCCACTAGATTGTTCAGCACTTGGCTAATGCGCGTTACATCCCCTTTCCAGTATCGGCTGACGTCACTTTCAATGTGGTAAGAGAACAGCAGTTGCTTCTCTTGTGCTCGGCTGTTCATCAGTTGGAACGTGTCTTCAACCATTTGATGTAGGTCGAAGCCCAATCGGCGAATCTCAAGATGGCCGGCTTCAATTTTCGAGTAATCAAGAACGTCATTTAAGATGGCAAGCAAGGTTTTACCACTGCGGTTGATGATCTCCGCGTAACGCTTTTGAATTGGGTTTAAACCAGAATCCATTAACAAACGAGCAGTACCGAGCACGCCGTTCATCGGCGTTCGAATTTCATGGCTCATTGTCGCTAAGAAGGCCGATTTCGCACGGCTCGCCTGCTCGGCTTCATTACGCGCCTGAGCGTGGTTCACGACCTCTTCATTCAAGCGCAGGTTTGCTTGTCTCAACTGCGAAGTGCGCTGCTCAATCAATTCTTCAAGGTGTTCTTTGTGCTCTTCCAGTTCTCGTTTGGCTTTTGCCTCCCCTTCTGCCACCACTTTGAGCGCTTGGGCGGTATTGCGAGCGGTGATGATTGCTTGCCCCATGTGCGCGAGTTCGTCTTTGCCTTTAACTTCTAGCTCAACAGCCAAGTTACCTTGGGCAACAGAAAGCAGCGCAGCAGAGTATTCCGCCAAACGTTTCACTACCGACACGTAAACCACGCGCCAAAGGATAAGCACAACCACAATCAAACCAACAATCGAGATCACCGTTAGCGACCATTGGGCAAATTTCAGGGTATTGGTCAGCTGGTCAACGGCAAACGTGGTGGTTTTGTTGGAATCGTCCACCAGCTTGTTTACGGTGCTGTTCAGTTCAGAAAACAGCTCCAGCGTTTTTTGCATCAACTGCTGAGATTGCTCGTTGTTTTCGTATTGTTGCAGCAAAATGGTAAATACCACTTGGCGCTTACCGAGCTCGGTGAGCAATTGGCTCATCTGTTTTGAACGTGTTGGGTCTTCGACCGCTAAGACGCGGCGTTTCATGATCTTAAGATTGTTTTCAAACGCCGTCTGGATTTGTTGGATACGATCAACGTTGGTCAGAGTGCGTGCTTCTTCAATTTGATTAAGCATTTTAAAAGCGAGAAGATGCAGCTCGTGCAGACGCTCGGTTAGGTCAAGATCGACTTCAACCAAGGCATCGAGCGCTTGATAGACTTGGTCTTTTTTATTCGCTTCTAACAGGTCATAAATATGGGTTACGTTAGCAACCGCAATCGTGCTGGTGTTTTGAACTTGAGTGCGGGTGAGCTGTTCCAACTCTTCACTCAGCAGGCGCATTTCTTCAACACGAGTATCAATTTCTTTCGCGAGCCACAACTTTCTTTCAACCGTGACACCAAGCTCTGCGAGGTTATTGATCACATTCTGAACATTGCTTTCAAGTGCATCGAGCAGTTTTGAATCAAACGACTCACCGCCTAGCTCTTTAATGTGCGTCAACAGCGATTCAAGTTGTTCGAACAACACTCGCCCGGCTTCTTTCCTCTCTTGCTCATTTTGCGCATTAGAGAGCATTTGCACCGATGAAATGATTCGAGTACTCAATTCCGAGACTTGTCGCGCTTCTATCATGGCGGGGATCGCGGCATCTACCACGTTCCTTTCTGTTTTTGCCACCAGCGAAAAGCCGGATACGCCAATCAATGCTGATAACATGACCAGCATTGCCATCGCGATGAATGACAACAGAAGTTTACGACCGATGCTTGCGGTTGCTAGCAACATATTTTCATGACCTTAATGTTCGTGTTCGGCGACATATTACGTTATATTTTGCAGTGTTTACTTAATCTATGCCAACGAACTTCATTTCATGGTTATAAATCAACGCTCAATTCGTACAATTTTCAAGCATTCAGTCTTGGCAGCGTCACTTTGCGCTTCACTGCCTTCTGTGGCCGCTGAAAAGATCTGTGCGATCTACCCTCATTTAAAGGATTCTTACTGGTTATCAGTAAACTATGGAATGGTCTCTGAAGCAGAGAAACAAGGCGTCAACCTGCGCGTATTAGAAGCAGGTGGCTACCCAAATAAAAGTCGTCAAGAGCAACAACTTGCGCTGTGTACCCAATGGGGTGCGGATGCCATTATTTTAGGCACGGTTGATCCTCACGCCTATGAACACAACTTAAAAAGTTGGGTCGGCAACACGCCCGTATTTGCAACAGTCAACCAACTCGATCTTGATGAAGAACAGAGCACACTGCTCAAAGGCGAAGTCGGTGTCGATTGGTATTGGATGGGTTACGAGGCCGGTAAGTACTTAGCCGAGCGCCATCCAAAAGGCTCAGGTAAAACCAATATTGCCCTACTGCTTGGCCCGCGTACTCGTGGTGGCACTAAGCCTGTCACAACAGGGTTTTATGAAGCTATCAAAAACAGCGACATCCACATCGTTGACTCCTTTTGGGCAGACAACGACAAAGAGTTACAGCGTAACCTGGTGCAACGCGTGATTGATATGGGGAACATTGATTACATCGTCGGCAGTGCGGTCGCCATAGAAGCAGCCATCAGTGAATTGCGCAGCGCAGATAAAACCCATGATATTGGTTTGGTATCGGCGTATTTGAGTCACGGTGTGTATCGTGGTCTTCTGCGCAACAAAGTGCTTTTTGCTCCGACAGACAAAATGGTGCAGCAAGGCCGCCTGTCTGTCATGCAAGCGGCGCACTATTTACGCCATCAACCGTATGAAAAACAGGCATCGCCAATCATCAAACCACTGACGCCAAAGACGCTTCACGATGACACAATTGAAGAATCGTTATCTCCGTCAGAATATAGGCCGACATTCAGCATAAAGGCTGTTGATTGATGCGCTAAAAAAGTGTTTTATTGATAGATAACCAGTTCATAATCATAAAATCGGAATAACTTGATGCAAAAAACGACTCGTACCATGCCTGCGCATAAACACGTGGCATTGGTTGCCCACGACAATTGCAAACCTGAGCTCCTTCGCTGGGTAAAAGAGAATAAAGAAAAGCTGCAACGCCATTTCTTGTACGCTACAGGCACAACTGGCCACATGCTGAGCAAAGAAACTGGCTTAGCAATTAAGAGTATGATCAGCGGCCCGATGGGTGGCGACCAACAACTCGGAGCATTGATTTCGGAAGGTAAAATCGATGTGTTGGTCTTCTTCTGGGATCCACTAAACGCCGTACCTCACGACCCTGATGTGAAAGCCCTACTTCGTATCGCGAGTGTTTGGAACATCCCAGTTGCGACTAACCGTGCAACGGCAAAATTCCTCTTCGACTCTCCTCTTTTAGAACAAGAAGTCGACATCGAAGTGCCAGATTACGAAGCTTACCTTGCAGAACGCATGTAAATCGACGTAATCAAATAGATAACACAAAGGCGATACTGAGTATCGCCTTTGTTGTTTTTAACGGTTGAAAAAGTGCGTTTAGCGTGAGGTAACGATTGGGTAGTCGCCACTTACGAGTTCTTGCACAAATGCAGAACCCGCGCCCGTATGCGTGATCCACACTTTCTCTTTTGCACGCGTAATCGCGACATAGAACAGTCGGCGCTCTTCGGCATACGGGAATTTGTCTTTGGACTCGGTCAACGCACCGTCGATGTGAATCTGCTTCTTCTTAGCTGGGAACTGCCCTTCATCCACAGCCAAAATAATCACAAAATCGGCTTCTCGACCTTTACTCGCATGACAAGTCATAAAACGAATATCGAGATTCGGGAATCGTCTTAACCAGTCATCATACAAATCGGGTTTGTGGTAATGGTTACGGCCAAGCAGCAATACAGACTTAGTTTGTTTCGCTTGTTGATTCAATTGATCGAGGATTTTCTCAACTTGGTTGCTTGGCGCTGTGTGCACGCTCTTTTGCTTGCGTTGTTTGTGGCTGTTGAGCGTCTTCGGTAATTGTGATGGGTTTTGCTGCACGAACGTATTCGCTACATCGCCAATTTGATTATTGAAACGATAGGTTGTGTCTAGGTGATGTACCGTAGAGTGAGCGAATCGCTCTTTAAACCCAGTAATCAAGTCCACATCTGCGCCCGCAAACTGGTAAATCGCTTGCCAGTCATCGCCTACGGCAAACAAGGTTGCGCCAGGCTGCTTCTCTGTTGATTCACATAACGCTTCGATCAACGCCAAACGATCTGGAGAGATATCTTGATACTCATCGACCATAACAAAACGCCAAGGCGATACGAACTTCCCTTTATTCACGTAATCCGTTGCTCGACTTATCATGGTTGGGAAATCGACTTGATTGCTCTCTTTGAGCATTTTTTGCCATGCAGAAAAACACGGCCAACACAGTGCTAATTCGCTATTGAGGCGCGTATAGTCTTGGTGATCCACCAACTTCTCTTGCACTTGCTTTTTCGTTAAACCAACAGCAGCTAAATGCGACAATTGAGAATCCAACCAAGCAATTAGCTTCGGATTTTCCGAATGGCTACCCAGCTCATCATCACCTTTCAGGTAAGCAATAGGCCATTTATCTAAATGCTTTTGCCAACGTTTGAAATTTGTTGGTGTCATCCAGTGCTTTTTCAACCAGTCGACACACCAAGCCGTGCGTTGGTTATCGTCTAATGCAAGAGGGCTAATTTCGACAGGCTGCTGCTCGACTTGATTAAGAATGTACAAGCCGAGTTGATGAAAGGTATTTACTCTTACGCCTTCTGCCGCCAAACCGACTTTATCAACCAAACGCTCTTTCATTTCTTTCGCGGCATCTCGGCCAAACGCAAGCATCAAAAGTTCTTCCGCTTGAGCTTGATGGCTTTGAAGTAAGTAAGCCACTCTTGCAGTCAATACGCTGGTTTTACCCGAGCCTGCCCCAGCCAAAATGAGGTTGTGATCATCATTGAGCAACACTGCGTATTGTTGCGACAAGTTCAGCGGAGACGATTCAATGCGGTTGAACAAGACTTCCCAATTAGGACGTTCGTTCTCCAACCATTCTTGATTGCGCTCTCCCAACGTATGAGAGGTGTCAACCAGCCAAGGCTCAATTTCACCCATGCGATTAGGCATGCGCATTTTAGCTTCGTCGAGGCTGGTCTTGATTTCTGCGAGTTCTTGATTGAGTTTCTCTACCCACGCCATAACTTGAGAATGCGAAAGATAGGCAGGAAGGTGTTTGAGCTGGTACAACTCTTCTTCCCATTTAGGAAGGTACTCCGCCAGTTTTCGGCACTGAGTGTTGTGCCACTCTTGATATTGACGCACAGCTTCTAACGCAAACTTACGACATTGAGGCCAAGGTAAACCTTGTACTAACCAACTTTGTTGCTTGCCATCTTGCTCGTGAGCGAAGAACTGAAGCGAGCTCCAAAACAGGCCGCGTTTCACGTTGACTTTACCGTTCCAGACGGTGAAAGGAATATGCTCTTCACTGCCAATTGAGCTTAATAAAACACTGTTCTCTTTTATTTCGACATGATAATACTCATTTTGAATAAAAAACTGTGCTTTGCTGGTGGCAGTAAGCTGCATGAAACGTGCGCCTTTTAAGTGAGAAGTTGTCGATTTATATCATTTTAGGGCTTCAAATTGTAGCAGCGACCGCCACCTAAATACGCATCTTCCTTGATTCTTTAATAAAATTCACATTACTGCTGATTTTGTGAACATAATTGTCATTACTTCAACGCTATAAACCCAAACTCTAGACGGTTTTCGCATCCGAAAAACTGCTCTGCATTCTTAAGTCAATGACATTTCTGTCGATTTCATAACCAAGCGTGATTTTTTCTTAAATTAAATCATAAACACGCTATAGTGAGCTTGGTAACATATCCAAACAACTTCAAGATGATAGCGCCCGTGAAAGCCGTTTGTTTTAAGGCTCAATTAGTGAGCGTTAACCGTTAGAACGTCAACTTTCTAACGCAGTCATCCTTGAGTGAAATTGGGAATTTTTCTCCGTTTTTATCGGAAATGTAAGGCGCATTGTGCAAGCAGCTTCTAAATTTCGCCTCTATTGGGCAAATAAAACCATTAACTACAGCATTCTTATATTGATCACCCTGTTGGGTGTCGTTATTCCTGCTTGGTACTTCGGACAAAACACCTTGATCACACCTCTCATACTAGGTGTGATTGCCGCTGCACTAGCGGAAAGTGATGACAGCTTTATGGGACGAATCAAAGCTCTGATTCTCACGTTTATCTGTTTCGCGGTTGCGGCCTTCTCTATTGAAATACTGTTTCACACCCCTTGGCTGTTTGCCACGGGTCTGTTTATTTCCACGTTTGGCTTTATCATGCTTGGCGCAATTGGGCCAAAGTATGCCAGTATCGCATTTGGTTCGTTGCTGATCGCCATTTACACCATGCTCGGCGCGCACGAAAGCACAAATATTTGGTTCCAGCCGTTGTTACTGCTAACTGGTGCCGCTTGGTATTACTTTATGTCGATGATCTGGCAAATGTTCTGGCCGTTGCAGCCGGTGCAATTAAGCCTCGCGAACGTGTTTCTTGCGCTTGCTAATTATCTCGATGCCAAAGCCAAGCTTTTCCACCCAGTCACGAACCTTGCACCGCAACCAATGCGTATTGAAGCGGCTCGCCTTAATGCTGCTACGGTCACCGCACTCAATGCGTGTAAAGCAACGCTACTCACCCGTTCCAAGCGTGGTCATGTAGACGGCCCGAGTGACCGATTCTTGAATATCTATTTTATCGCGCAAGACATTCACGAACGCGTGAGTTCGAGCCACTACCGCTACCAAGATTTGGCAACGGAGTTTGAGCGTTCAGACGTGCTGTTCCGCTTTAAATATCTTCTTGAGACACAAGCGCAAGCTTGCCGGGATATTGCTCAAGCCATTCAACTCGGCAACGAATACACTCACACCGATGAGTCGATTCTGGCTTTGGCAGAACTACAAAATTCACTGGCGTATTTGGAAGAGCAGCAACAAGGTCATTGGAAGCGTTTGTTAATGCAGCTGACGTACCTGTTCAATAACCTCGCTACGGTTGAAAAGCAGCTAAACAACATCAATAACCCGGATGCCGAACGCCTAGAAGAAGACACGCTTGCCGATACCAACCCACATACGTTGAAAGCAATGTGGCAACGCATTTCGGCTAACTTTCATAAAGATTCGATGCTGTTTCGACATGCGCTACGTATGTCAATTGCGCTTACTATTGGGTACGGCATCATTCAGCTGTTTGATATTGACCGTGGTTACTGGATTTTGCTTACAACGCTGTTTGTATGCCAGCCGAACTACAGTGCGACGCGCCAAAAACTTACGGCTCGTGTGATCGGTACTTTAGCGGGGTTGTTGATTGGCGTACCGCTGCTAACGTTCTTCCCTTCTCAAGAAAGTCAGTTGGTGTTTATCGTTGTTTCGGGCGTGATGTTCTTTGCATTTAGGATGAACAACTACGGCTACGCGACCGGATTTATCACCTTGTTAGTCTTGTTCCTGTTCAACCAGTTAGGTGAAGGCTACGCAGTGGTACTTCCTCGGCTTGCCGATACACTGATTGGCTGCGCGCTAGCCGTCGCGGCTGTGATGTTCATTTTACCTGACTGGCAATCGAGAAGACTGCATAAAGTGATGTCTGATGCGATAGATGCGAATAAACAGTATTTGGATCAGATCATCGGCCAATATCGTATCGGTAAGAAAGACAACCTGAGCTACCGCATTGCTCGTCGTCAGGCTCACAATAATGATGCGACATTGACGTCAGCAATCAGCACAATGCTTGCTGAACCAGGTAAGTATCGCGCAGCCGTCGATGAGAGCTTCCGCTTTCTGACGCTCAACCACGCCATGCTCAGCTACATCTCTGCTTTAGGTGCCCATCGTACTCGCATCGAAGATGAATCCATTCATAAACTGGTTCTGGATGCTCACCGTTGTATCCACCAGCATTTGGATGTGTTGCATCAACAATTACACCAACATTGCGAAGAGTGCGATTTATCCAACATTGACGATGCGGGACTTGAGCAGCGTTTGAACGAATGGCGCGATGAGGATGACAGCTCGGCGCGTATGGTGCTTCAACAACTCCACCTTATTTATCGCATGTTGCCTGAGCTTCACTCGCTGGCGAGCAAATTTGCCGTTCGTGTGAACTAACTCGACCTTAGAGAGACTAACTTAAAGGTGCATGTGACTTAACACGCGTTCTTTATGCAATTAGGGAAGCACTTTTGCTTCCCTTTTTAATTTTAGATAACCCGAAGTAGGTAAAATTACCTTTCATAGGAAAAGTCTTACGTATCACTTAACGCACCTTGACAATACTCGGACAAAAAACCATCGATCAAATTCTAATCTAATTCTATTGAATAAGTATGTTGTGTGGCCACGGAGGCCGTTAGACAGGACATGAAGGATAAACCTGAGTACAGCGAGGATACAGAGATGAAAGCGCAACAATTTAAAGAGCTAAAAAAGAAGCTTGGAGACCTGACGGCAAGTCAGTTAAAAACATTGCAAGGCGAAATCAGCATGACGCTGAACAAAAAGGAAAAGCCATTGCTCTCCACTGAAGAGCGTGAAATGTTATCTAAACTGTTTGTTTGATTAAGTTATTGATATAAATCACTTGCACGTTTTATAAACACTTCCTATGCTAACAACAGCATAATAAGTGGAATTATGATCATGCCAGTTTCAGGGATTCACTCCGGTCAACAAATCATGCAGTTGTCGCACAAGATGGCGGATAAAGCTGCACATGAGATTCAACAAACCTTCGTAAAAGGCGGTGAAGACTTATCATTCAATAAAGTCGAACTCGCTAAAAATGTGGCTTTCGCCGCGAACCCTTCCCTAGCCGCACATGCTACTGTTATCGAACCTCTTATCGAAGTTACTCAAGCCGCAAGTTACAACCGTATTGGTGCGTCCGTTGTGGAAAAAAATAACGAGGTAATTGGCAGCCTTCTCGACATTCACGTCTAAAGAAACCAAGATAAAAATTATACCTAACTCCCTTTCCAGATATTGAAGAACACCAAACGCTAATAAGCGCAGCGGTCAAATCTAACCGCCGCACTTTTCATTTCTCAAGTCACTTTATCCGTTATCAATAACACCTCGATTAAGAAGCGATTCAACAATCTCGTTTGAGCTTAATCCATTGAAGTCTATTGCCTGACCTAAGTTCTCAACCACAATAGTCTGATGAACGTTCGCATCAGTAGTAATGCTCAAAGAGACATTGTCTGTCGTGGCATCGTAGTCCGCTTGAATATGCGCAAGTAACTCATCAATTCCTGCCATTGGGTCATTTAAATCCGCAATCACGTCTTTAAGATCGATCGTGTCTTCATTAAGCGTAAAGTCGGTGATGGTATCCACCGCACCTTCGTCAACGGTATCTTGAGTCCATTTAAAGATATCGTTACCACCGCCACCCGTTAGGATGTCCGAACCCAGACCACCGATGAGAATATCATCGCCGTCACCACCGATAATGCGGTCATCACCCGCCCCGCCGATGAGGGAAATTCCGCGATCACTACCAAGTAACAGATTATCTTCCGTTTCAGAAGAAACATCGATGTCACGGTTGTTAGACGTAACATTGATGCTGATATCGATTGGGTCTGAGAACGCTTGATCGCCATTCGATTCCGTTGAAACCGCAGTCAGCGTGATATCGTGATCACCTTGGCGCACATTATCGATGTGAAGCGTATCAATTTCATCAGCAGGCACTGTCCAAGTAGAAGTCGCGCTATCAAAACTGATGCTCGATGTGGTTGCATCACTCGTTAGCGTTGCGCCTCTTGGAACGCCTGTCACCTCTAACGCTAAGACTTCATCCAAATCCGTCAGTGCAGCAATAATGCCGACTAACGCTACGCCCTGAAAACTCGCACTTTGGCTAGCAGTAATACGTTGGATGTAATTAAAGTTCGCGTCAAAGGCAAGCGTCGGTTTGTCCGCCACTGGTGTCACGTTGATATCAAACGTTTCGGTGGCTTGCAGCGACGTTCCTGTGGAATTCTCGTAGTAAATTCCATTATCGTCCGCTGTAACCGTCAATGAAATCGCTGAACTGTTCACGTCACTTGCATCGACAAAAACACCGACATTTGGATCTGTCGAAGTCAACACCGCATTAAGTTGGGACAACGTTCCCATCAACACGGTTTCACCCGCTAAACCAACACCTTGCGTCACACCACTGCCGGATGGCGCGATAACACTGACATCACCTTCACTCGCACTGAGCGAAATCGTCATGATCTCGTTCTCATGGATACCAGTGAAATCCACATCCGCTATCGTAATGCCTGATATTTTTTGACCTGCCGATTCGAAGATCGTGCTGGTTACTAATGAGCCATCAATCTCCGGAGCATCATTAACCGCTTGAACGTTCATGACCGCAGAACCGCTGATTGTGATTGGATCCGGTGCTCCATTGGTCGTGCCATCATCAGTAATGTCATAGACAAAACTCACGTCGCCGTTGAAGTTTGCTGATGGTTCAAAGCGCCATTCCGTCGCGCTAATCTGCGTGATCGTTCCCGCTGATGGATCCGCAAGCGTGACATTACTGACCGCCAAGTTATCGTTTTCCGGATCAGTTGCATTTGCCAATAGTTCCGAGGCGGTAATGCTCACAGCGCCGCTGTCTTCTTCTATCGAAGAAAGCGTCACTTCCGATGTTTGAGGCGCATCGTTTACATCGAACACTTCAAAAGATGCAGAACCCGATACCGTCTTAGGATCGGATACACCATTTGTTGTGCCATCGTCCGTAATATCGTAAGTCAGCTCTACAGGGCCGTTGTAACCCGGCGCTGGCGTAAATTCCCAATTCCCTGTGGTTGAGTTAAACGCCAAAGAGCCAGAACTAGGGTCCACAAGTTGAACGTTACTCACCGTCAAGTTGTCGTTTTCCACATCAGTGGCATTCACAAGCAAATCTGATGCAGAAATTGCAAATACACCACTGTCTTCACCAATACTGGTCAAGGTAACTGGCGACGTTTCAGGCGCATCGTTCACGGCTGTAACATCAATCACAAAACTGCTGCTGTTGGTGTTTACAGTTTCATCAACACCACTAATAACAATGCCTTCGTTACCTTGGTCATCGACTGTAATGTTCACAGTAACATCGCCGAAGAAGTTGAGATCAGGGTTGAACTCAATCAATCCTTCTGCAATGGCGGCGTTGAGATCTGCGACTGAACCTTTTAGCTCAACTGCTCCTGTACCGTCACCCTGAACCGTCAAACCATATTTCGAGATAACGTTAGCGTTCAATGCGAGATACCCGCTATCTACCGCTACATTAAGAACATACTCTGCATTCGGGTTATCAAGTACCGCATCGACATCAGAGATACCGAAGCTATTTAGCAATAAGGCGTTGTCTTCAGGTGTTTCCACATCGACAACATTAACGAAGTCAGGTCTGTCGTTTACCGCTGTAACATCGACAGACACATCAAACTCTTCCGCATTACCCAAGCTTTGGCTGCCGTCTAGGCCGGTATCGACCGCTTGCACTTTAAAATGAAGCGAGCCACCCCAAGAATTGTCATTTCTATCACCAGAGTTAAAGACGATTTGATCTAGGTCTTGTGCATTGATTTCAAGGACAAAAACACCACTACCTTGATCAACAAATGTCGTTCCATCTGGAAGTGACAAGCTCGCACCATCTGGTACGTTTGAAATCTCAACCCTCAGTGTTTCTGGATCATTCTCTTGATAATTTGCACCGTCGCCAATCGACTCTTTGTTATCCACCACCAGCGCATTCACGTTGATGGTAATGTCTTCGCCTTCATTGCCTGAGACTTGAGCATCTGGGTTAACATCCACGTCGTCGCCAATCGGGTTAACGACTAACGTAAAGTTGCTGTTTCGCTCGGTAGGCACTTTCAACAACTCTTCTTGAATGAAGACAGAGATACCGATTTCAACTTCACCACTAAAGTGTTTTGGCGGCTTAATTTGAATATCGCTCAAGTCGATAGAAGTTTGCGTCAAGTCTTTAACTTGAATGCTCCACTCGCCATTGCCTGCGTTTTTCACAATGTAATCGGATGAATTAGACTCAACAACAAAGTCATTCGGAATGCCTGTCAGCTTAAGTGAAACAAAGCTTTCAGAGCCATCATCGTCGGTCAGACTGATCGTAACGCCAGTACCTGACTGGTTGAGTGAAATCAACGTATCTTCATCACCCGTCACGACGATAGGCTGACTTGGATCGGTTCCCGTAATTACAATGTCATCCACGACAGGCGTGACTTCAAATGTCACGTCGTCGGTAAAGGTGCGTACATCTACGTTATCGCCCGGATTGATCAATGTCGATTGGTCAAACACGGCAACGTCTGTGATTTCGCCTTCGATGTTAATTTTCACCGTATTTTGACCACCACCAACCGGGTAGTTTTCACTCGGTTTGAACAGAACGTTATCCAACGCTCCCGCTAAAATATCGGCTTCATTAAATTCGATACTCGTGCCCAAACTATTGCCATTGCTATCGACAAACTCACCCTGTGTCGTGTCATCAAGCGTCAACTTGATGTTGGTTAACGTTTCTCTACCGCCTAATGTGTTGTTGAAGCCATCTGCAAAATCGACGTTCAAATTAAGCTGAATTAATCCATCTTCGTAACCAATACCATCAGCGGTTGGAACATCGTTATTGAGGTCATCAACAGGCTGCTTGTTCGCATCAAGACCAAGTGTTCCAGTAATATCGACTGTGACATCTGGCGTGATGTTGCGATCCAACGGCTGGTCGCCTGCCGAATTTGGCACGTCAGCAACTGGCAGAATTTGCACCGGAATCAGTTCTGTGGACGATTTTTCATCTGCAGAGCCCGTATCTTTAGTCACAAATCTCACAGGCAAAACGAAGTCGCCAGCATAATCTTCAGCCACACGCATCGTTAAGCCTTCAAGGCCAACAATGTTTCCGCTTGCGTCGATATCCGCTTGGAATACGTATTTGCCGTTAATGAAATCAACGTCCGTACCCGTAATGATTAGGCCCGGCGGAATACCAGGTGAAGATGGGTCAATGACGATGGTCAATACGTCTTCCACACCATCAGGATTGATCACATCAATCTTGGAAGTAAGCTGAGCACCAAGATCGACAAAGTTGTCTTCTGAGCCTTCAATTTGTACGTCATCAGTCACATCAATTTCGGCCGCGACACTGGTTTGCGGGGTAAGAACCGTTGGGAACTCCAACACCACATCCGTTTGTCTTATTTCAGTTGCGTCTTTTTCAACCGAATCTTCACCTAAGTCATTCACACGCGCGTAAATCGTCAAACCAATTTGCGATAAACCGCCGTTATCACCATTGTCAGTGTCGTCGTTCGGCGTCAGATCAAGGCCAGATGGCGCTTTGATGCAGAAATTCTCCTCATCAATGATCGTCCAACGGCCGTCACCTTCATTCAGTGCTCCGATAATGACTAGCTGGTTAAGAATGGCAGGATCGGTCGTGTGCAACTGAACAACCAGTTCAGTTACCACCTCATCCGAAGAAGCATCAAACTCTTGATATTTAATGATGTTTGCACCAGCTTGGCCACCCGCAGAGGTGTTGATTGTAAAGTCGATTGCACCTTGCGCATCCGATTTAACAACGTCTATCGCAGTACCATTACTTTCTGTGACCAGCAAGCGCGTTTGATCGCCTATCGCACCAGAGGTATCTTCTGGTTCAACAACTGGATTCACTTGAACGTGAACCGAACCTGTAATCACCGCTTCTGCAATCCCTTGTCCTGGATTTGCCGCATCAACGTACTCATGGTCAATCTCTTTCACGGTCAACGTTGTGCTCAAATCAAAGTCGGCACTGGAATCTTGTTCCAACTTAACTTGAACATAACCACTCTGCGTAACGCGAGCAGAGAAGTCTTGCTCCGATTCATTGGCTTGTGGCGTTAATGTTAACGTACCAGCGACGAGCGTTTGCGCTACACCGTCCACGAACACGGTACAACTAGGAGGGAAGCCAGAAATCGTCACTTCTGAGAAGAACTCATCGGCATCTGGACTTTGGCTGGTCGTTGGTTTCCAATCGATGTTGAAGCGCGTATCTTCGTCACCTTCCGAAACCACGGTATAGTTATTTCTTGCGTCAATCACAGGGCCAACAATCACACGAATTTCCCCAGTTGAGGTGCGCGTATGACCATCGTTTTCAGTAACGATCGTGGTTGCTGTGATGTGAATATTCTCGGTAGACGATGCTTCCGGTTTAATCACAATGCCCGAGTTGATGTTTGCTTGCGTAATATTCGCTTCATAGATTGGCTGGTTATTGCCATCGTACCCAACGAACGTTAAATCGACCGAGTTGCCATCATTATCAAATATCTCAACGCCATCAGGAATGTTGGAAAGCAGTACCGTTACCGTTTCAGAGTGATCGTTCGGGTTATCTTTGAATTCTCCAGAAAGAATGCTGAACGAAATATCAACTTGGCCATTTTCATCCACAAATGTTTGAACGCCACGTACGTTGCCATCATCAAACTCTTGCCAAATGCCTGATTTATCATTGAGTTCAACGATTGGAATATCCGCTACGCCTTTCACATCAACAATGACGGTTTTGTTCCCGAGTGAAAGTACATCTTGCGCAGAACCTGTTGAAAGCGATGCGCTGTCTTTTACGATGCCTTCAACGTTGAAGGTGAAATCGTCGTTACTGTGCAGTGGTGGCAGCACTTCTACATTCGTCAGCTGCGACTCAGGAATTTCGTAATACAGCACATTGCCGTTGCCATCCGTTACTTCAACAATCTGTGAAGGATTCACGCCATCGAGCCAAACAAGCGTCACGCCGTCGATAGAGAAATTCGAGATGCGAACAAACAGCTCTTCTGAACCATCCATATCCGCGGATGGTTTCATTGAAATCACTTCGCTTAATTGAAGTGGATCGTGGTCAGTAACCGGATCGACCGTATCTTGAGTGCGAGCGTTATCCTCGAAAATATTGATGCGATTCACGGTAAAGCTCCCAGCATCAGCGACTGGAGAGACATCAATGACGATGGTTTCCGTTTCTGAGCGAGCCGTTTCTTTGCCTGTCAGTGGATTCACGCTCTCCGTGGTGATCGCAGTGACATCAATTTTTATTTCACCCGAGAAGTTATCAATTGGATCAACTTGAACATCGCCAATTCGACTTGCATCAACAAGGTATACCCCGCCCGTTTGCGCGATGGCACTGCCATCTGAGTAAACTAGCGTTGCGTTGCCCTCACCTTGGGTAAAGACAAGTTCGTACACGATGCTTTCTGGGTTACTGCTGTCTTGTGTTTGCGCGCTGATGTTCAGAGAAACGTTGTTACCATCTTCATCAACCGTGTAGTTAAAGGTACTGTTTGCCGTCCACGTCGCGATGTCTGCAACGCTTTCCACTTGAATGTTGAGCCTGCCATTGATGATGTGGTCAGACACACCGTTATTAAGGATCTCAACTCGGATGCGTGGATCTATGCCACTATCGCCTGTCGCAAAATGGCGGTCAGGCACAAAATAGAGGTTCTCAAGCGTAACGAACTCACCATTGAATGATTGAATGACATTCGAACCGTCCAACACAACAGAGCCATTGACTGGAGTAAGTTCAATGTACTCACCATTGGCATTTCGATAATAGAACGTGCCGTTGTGCGTGCTCGCATCGCGAATCGTGATGTCGCCTAGGCTTTCATTTCTATCGAGGTCGTGCAAGTTAATCACTAGATCGACTTTCGCTGGCGTAGTATCTAGACCAGATAAGTTATCTTGCGTATTGGCATTCTCAGTACCAAGGATAGAACCGTCACGGCCTTTATCTTCGAAAGACAACACCGATGAGGTATCGATTTGTGCATTTCTGTCTGTCACGGAGATGTCGAGATCGGCGGTACTCGTATCTCCGTCACCATCGGTAGCCGTAACATGAACCGTGAAATCGATTGAAGCCGCATCGGTATGATCAAGATCGTCATTTGGTCTAAAGCTAATAGAGCCATCAGTTCGAACAATCAAACGCCCAATTTCAGTGTCAACGCCGTTTAGGGTTTTATGTACAAAAACCGTTTGATTACTGCCGTTAAGATCAACGGTTGTCATATCTATTCCATTCTGTTTGAAATAGATACCTGAATCGTCTGCGCTAAATGAGGTCAGCTCACTGCCATCTGCACCATAATTTAAGTCGCCTTCTACAGGGTCTTGGAACAGTTGAACGGTTCGCGTTCCCTGCCCTTCAACACGAGTGATGGAACTATCGTAAATCGTTGGAACATCATCTGTGATCGTCACAGGAAGATTGATACCAGCGGTATCGCCATCCACATCCGTCGCAAAAACAGGCAGATTGAGCGTCAGTAAATCTTCGCCCTGAACACCATGATCCAGTACGCCTTCTAGCGTGAATTTGTATGTTCCGTCAGCATTTAACACCAGAGTAAATACCGACTTTCCATCTGGCGTTTGACCTTGGTAAGTGTAGTTGTTGTTATTCACACCAGTTTGTACGAGCGTGACCGCTTGTCCGCCTGACGTTACCCCGCTGATTGGGTCACCAGACAAATCTAACTGGTAAGAAACTATCGTATCCGCACCTTCTACGCTATCAAAGCTGCCGCTTGCCTCTAGGCTGTCTTTGCTCAGCTCTGAGCCTGAAGGCAAGTCATCTTCATCTAAGAACAACGGCGTCGCCGTTTTGATTTCCGGCACGTCATCCACGATGGAGATTGGCAAGTTCACAGATGCCGATGTATCACCATCGAAGTCAGTAACAGAAATAGGAATATCTAACGTTAGGCTGTTTTCGCCCGCGCCAGCAGGATGATCCACAGGACCCACTAACTCAAATTGGTAGCTATTGTCTTTTGCATCCAACGTTAGGGTGAAAATCTGCGTGTTCGTGCCAACAATCACCGCTTCATAGGTGCTTACACCGTCGGCTTCAGAGACCAGTCTTAGTTCCACATCTTGACCATTTGACTGCAAACCAGCGACCGCGCCAGCTAAGTCAGAAACATGATAACTGACGATTTCATCAGCGCCAGCAACAACGTTAAAGTGTCCATCTAACACTCGTAAGCCAGAAGTATCAGAGCCAGCAGGTAAATCATCTTCGTCAATCGTCAACTGGCTACTGTTATCCACCCCAGTGATAGACGGCACATCATCAACAACGGTAATTGGCAAACTAATCGTGTTCGACACATCGCCATCAAAATCCGTGGCATTCACAGGGAAATCAATCACTAGCTCATTTTCACCATTGCCATTTGGATGGTCTAGCTGAGCAAATAATTCAAATTGATACCTATCTTCTCCAGCATTTAACGTAAGTTTAAACACGATATCGGTAGTGCCTTGCACGTACGCACGGTACTCAATCACGCCATTCGCGTTTGAGTATTCAACAAGCTCTAGTGGCTGACCTGCTGACGTTAACCCAGCAACAGGTGAGACAAGATCCTCCAATTGGAAGCTAACGATAGAATCTGCACCGTCAACGACATCAAAATGTCCGCCGATAATATGATCACCTTGACCATCCGACCCTTTGTTCGGAATGTCATCCTCATCAATGGACAAGTGACTTCCTGGACGAATAGCTTCAATCGTCGGCTTATCATCCAAAATAGTGACTGGCAACGTCGCGTTAACGGAGTCGTTGTCCCCGTCGGTAATCACAATCGGCAGATTGATGGTCAGGTCATCAGAATTGGTTGCATGATCGAGCGCGCCAGACAATTCAAAATCGTAGCGTCCGTCTTGATGCAATGTCAGCGTGAAAATGGTGTCGCCACCAACGGTTTTTCCGACATAAACCAAAGCATCACTCGTTGACGCTGTAGCGTCTTGAGTAATCGCGATGCTCTCGCCGCCAGAAGTAAGTGCAGGCAGTAGATTGGAATTGAGATCCAGAACAAATGAGTCGATACCATCCGCGCTGGTCACTTCAAACTGACCAGAAACCGTTAGAGGCTCCTTGGTCTCGTCTGAGCCCAGCGGCAAATCATCTTCATGCACTTGTAAACTGTCTATATTCGTTACCACGGGTACATCGTCGACCACCGTAATCGGTAACGTGAACACTGGTGATACATCGCCATCACCGTCAGTCACGGTGATTGGCAGTTCGATTATAATGTTGTTTTGCTGATTACCATCAGGATGATCAAGTGGTTTTCTAAGATCAAACTCATAGGAGCTATTTGACGCATTCAGAGTTAACTCAAACACCACTTCTTGAGAATTAACCGTGATACCTTGATAAACATTCACTCCGCCAGTACTGGACGTTAAGACTAAGGTGACTGCCTCTCCGCCAGACATCAATGCACTAACTGGCGTCGTCAAATCACTCAGTTGAATCGAGGTGACTTGGTCTGCCCCTTCTGTTACATCGAAGGTACCACCGATGATGGTGTCTTGAGTACGGTCAGTACCCTGCGGTAGGTCGTCCTCATCGACGGTCTGTTCACTACCCTGAGCCAAACCGTCGATGGTTGGTACGTCATCCACAACAGTGATCGGCAACGTGAGAGTATTCGAAACATCACCATCAAAATCCGTCGCTGCGATAGGAAGGTTGATGACGATGTCGTTTTGACCATTCGCGGTTGGATGATCGAGTGGCTCAAGTAGTTCAAACTTGTAGCTGCCATCAGAAACATCCAACGTCACTCGAAAAGCAGGTGTTGTTGTTCCATCAATAATGGCTTCATAAACGGATACGCCACCTGAATTAGAAACTTCAACGAGAGTCAGTGATTGCCCACCAGACTTTAAGCCTTGAACTGGCGTGTTCAAGTCAACGATATGGTACTCGACGATATAGTCCGCACCTTCTGTCGCGACAAACTTACCAATAATACTCGTTGGTTCATTGCCATCAGAACCCACGGTTGGCAAATCATCTTCGTCTACTGTGAGTACGCTGTTTGCGTCGATACCATCGAGTGTTGGTCGATCATCAACAATCGTGACTGGAATAGTCGCGCTCGTGGTGTCGCCATCAAAATCGGTCGCGATAATAGGGAAATTCAGCGTTAGCTCATCTGCACCGATTGGATGGTCAAGTGTCCCTTCAAGAGTAAAATTATAACTGCCATCCGGTTTTACAACGAGCGTAAACACAGCATTCGTACCCGCGGTGGCTGTGTAAGTAAAACTGCCATCTGCGTTTGCAGTTTCAGTCATGGTTACGGCAATGCCTTGCGAAGTAAGCCCATCAACAGGCATCGCATTCGCATCGAGCTGATAACTGACGACACTATCCGAGCCTTGAGTCGTAGTGAACTTACCGTCTATGGAAAGCGCTTCTTTTTGATCAGAACCAATGTTGTTCAAGTCATCTTCATCGACCGTAATTGGCGCAACATTTGTGATCACTGGTTGGTCATCAACAATGGTCACAGGAATCGTGGCAGAAGTGGTGTCACCATCAAAATCCGTCGCGATGATTGGGAAGCTCAGCGTCAGTTCGTCACTGTTACTCGCATGGTCAATTGGGCCTTCGAGTGTAAAGTTGTAACTGCCATCTGGATTCACAGTTAACGTAAAGACAGGATTGGTTCCTGCGGTTGCCGTATAAGTGAAACTACCATCTGGATTTGCCGTTTCACTCAATGTCACCGCAATACCTTGCGAAGTAAGCCCATCAACAGGCGTCGCACTGGCATCCAATTGGTAACTCACTACACCATCAGAACCTTGATTGGTGGTGAAGTGTCCGTCAATCGATACTGAACCGTCTTGAGCCGAGCCAATCTGCGCGAGGTCATCTTCATCAACGGTGATCGCTTGAACATTGTTAATTGTTGGCTGGTCATCAACAATGGTTACAGGGATGGTGGCCGATGACGTATCGCCATCAAAATCGGTCGCGATGATTGGAAAGTTTAGCGTCAGTTCATCACTACCAGTCGCGTGATCGATTGGGCCTTCCAACGTAAAGTTGTATGAACCATCGGTATTCACCACCAACGTAAAGACAGGATTGCCATTTGCTGTCGCACTGTAAGTAAAGCTGCCATCTGCATTCGCTGTTTCAACCAAATCAACAACTTCGCCGTGCGACGTTACCCCTGCTACGGGGTTCGTCGAGCCGTCGAGTTGATAGCTCACCACTCGGTCAGAACCTTCCGTTGTGGTGAACTTGCCATCAATAGAAACAACGCCATCTTGAGCAGAGCCGATACTCGTTAAATCGTCTTCATCCACTGTAATGGCATCGACGTTTGTGATGGTCGGTTGGTCATCGACGATCGTCACTGGGATCACCGCAGAGCTGGTGTCACCATCAAAGTCCGTTGCGATGATTGGGAAGTTCAGCGTTAGCTCGTCGCTATTAATAGCGTGATCGATTGGGCCTTCCAACGTGAAGTTGTAAGAGCCATCATCGTTCACTATCAACGTAAATACTGGATTGCCATCTGCCGTCGCAGTGTAAGTGAAGCTGCCGTCAGCATTTGCCGTTTCTACGAGTACAATCGCTTCGCCATGTGAGGTAAGGCCAGTAACAGGATCCGTCGAGGAATCAAGTTGATAGCTCACCACGCGATCAGAGCCTTCTGTTGTGGTGAGTTTACCGTCAATAGAAACAACGCCATCTTGAGCAGAACCAACGCCCGATAAATCGTCTTCATCAACCATAATGGCATCTACGTTTGTGATGGTCGGTTGGTCATCGACGATGGTCACTGGGATCACCGCTGAACTGGTATCACCATCAAAATCGGTCGCAATAATCGGGAAGTTCAGCGTTAGCTCGTCACTACCATTGGCATGGTCTATAGGGCCTTCTAGCGTAAAGTTATAAGAACCATCTGCGTTAACAATCAAGGTAAAGACGGCGTTACCACCCGCGGTGGCTTGATAAGTAAAACTGCCGTCTGGGTTGGCCGTTTCAGTCATCGTTACCGCGACGCCTTGAGACGTCAGCCCTGCTACAGGGTCGGCAGAAGCATCCAATTGATAACTAACGACACCATCAGAACCTTGCGTTGTAGCAAATTGACCGTTTATAGAAAGTGCATCACTTTGGTCTGAGCCAATCCCCGTCAAGTCATCTTCATCAACTTGGATTGCATCCACACTCGTGATGATTGGTTTATCATCGACGATAGTCACTGGGATGGTGGCAGAAGTTGTATCGCCATCAAAGTCAGTCGCAATAATTGGGAAGTTCAGCGTTAGCTCGTCGCTATTAATAGCGTGATCGATTGGGCCTTCCAGCGTGAAGTTATAACTGCCATCCGTTTTCACGACCAACGTAAAGACAGGGTTGCCATCAGCGCTCGCAACGTAGCTGAAGCTACCATCAGGATTTGCAGTCTCTATCAACGTCACTGGATTGCCTTGCGAGGTGAGCCCTGCAACCACATCTACAGAGGTATCTAACTGGTAACTAACCACGCGGTCAGAACCTTGCGTTGTCGTGAACTGACCATCAATCGTAAGTGAATCATTTTGGTCCGAACCGATGTTCGCTAAGTCGTCTTCATCAACACTGATGGCTTCAACATTTGTGATAGTCGGTTGGTCATCGGTAATCGTGACAGGAATAACGGCAGAAGTCGTGTCTCCATCAAAATCGGTCACTGTGATCGGGAAGTTGAGCGTTAAGCTGTCACTGTTTGCTGCATGGTCAATCGCGCCTTCAAGTGTAAAGTTGTAGCTGCCGTCGGGATTGACGGTTAATGTGAAAACCGGATTTGTCCCTGCTGTTGCCGTATAGGTGAAGCTGCCATCAGAATTAGCCGTTTCTGTCATTGTGACAGCTACGCCTTGTGAGGTTAATCCATCAACAGGTGTCGCATTCGAGTCAAGCTGGTAACTCACAACTCTGTCTGCACCTTCAGTGGTCGTAAACTGGCCATTAATTGAAACTGGGTCGTTTTGGTCAGAACCGATACCAGCCAGATCGTCTTCATCAACACTGATCGCTTCAAAATCCGTTACAACTGGCAATGAGTCAACGATGGTGACTGGCAACGTAATTTTGCTCGTGTCGCCATCAAAATCCGTCGCGATGATGGAAAAGTCCAACGTTAAGGTGTCACTATTTGGAGCATGATCAACAGCCCCTTGCAGTTCAAACGAGTAACTCCCGTCACTGTTTACCTGTAACGTAAATACCGGATTGCCGTTTGCCGTCGCCGTGTAGGTAAAGCTACCGTCGGCATTACTGACTTCGGCCAACGTGATAACTTGACCGTTGGAGGTCAAACCGTTTAGCGGGTCTGAACCTGTTTCAAGCTGGTACTGAACCACACCATCTGAGCCTTGCGTGGTAGTGAACTGCCCTTCAACCAACAGTGCGTTGATTGTCCACCATTCGTAATTAAGTCATTTTCATCTACAGTGAGAGGCTCGACATTCTCAATCGTAGGAACGTCATCTTGAATGGTGACAGGCAAAACCATGGTGCTGGTATCGCCATCAAAATCCGTCGCTGTAATAGGGAAACTCAGTGTTAACGCATCACTACCACTAGCGTGATCGATTGTGCCTTCTAACGTAAAGTTGTATGAACCATCAACATTCACCACTAGCGTAAATACTGAGTTGCCGTTTGCTGTCGCGGTGTAAGTGAAGCTGCCGTCGGCATTTGCGGTTTCTACCAGCTCAACGGCTTCACCATGTGAAGTCAAGCCATCAATTGGATTGGTCGATGCGTCGAGTTGATAACTCACCACTCGGTCGGAGCCTTCTGTCGTGGTGAACTTGCCGTCAACCGAAACAGAATCATTTTGATCCGAACCGATGCTCGCAAGGTCGTCTTCATCCACCGTTAAAGCTTCCACACCATCAATAGAAGGCGCATCATCTTTAACTTCTATAACGATTTCTGCGGCTTTGGCATCGTTCGAACCTAGCGTCAAAGAAGAGCGGTCTCCGTCGGCATCAACGGCATAAACTGGAATGGTGAACGTTAACGATTCGTCGTTTGCGCCAGTATGATCCAGCTGTTCATAGAGGTTGAACTGATATTCGCCTTGAGACGGTGAGTCGATACTGATGTCGAATACCGTAATGCGCACACCATCAAGCTCAATGTAGCCTTCGTAAGTACGAACGCCATTGACATCAGAAGTGAGTTCAAGAAGTACAGTTTGCCCTTGCGATTGCAACTCGCCAGAGACATTAAATTCCGTTGGTTCTACTTCGAAGTGATCAATAATATCGCTGCCTGCGGCTGCCGAAATCGATCCGGTACCGCTAGTAATCGCGATGCCCTGTAGAGAACCTTGCTCGACGCCAGACTCGTCCAAAGACAAGCTTGTGACATTGTTAATGACTGGGTTATCGCCATCAGCAATTGTAATCACAAAGGTATTGCTGACCGTATCTTGGTCGAAATCCACGATCGTCGTTGGAAGGGAAAGCGCTATCGTATCGCTATCATTCGTCTGCTCAAGCGGTTTGAACTGTTCAAATTGGTAAGTGCCATCGGTGTTTAAAGTGATGCTTAATACCACCTCTCCCGTGCCAGCTACGGTTAACGTGATGTTACTGCCATCTTCAGACAAGGTCGCAACCGTCGCTTGGTTGTCAGTTAACAAACCATCAAATTGCGACAAACTTTCCTGATTAAAGGTGACAGAAGCCAACTGGTCACTGCCAATTTCGACAAACGTCCCCGTAATTGGCGTCGATGAAGATTCTTCATTCTCAAACGAGATGTCTTGCGGCGCTGGATTATCACCATCGATAATCGTCGTGACAAAATCAATTGGCGTACGAATGCTGTTACCACCAATATCAGTACCCGTCATCTCAAACTCAATACTGATGCGGTCACCAACAATCGACACCTGCCCGTCATCTACAGACGCAACATGGTCAATGCCTTGGCTTATGGTGGTCGTCACCTCCAACTCGATATCACGACCTAGCGAAGTCGCTTCAATTTCAATACGTAGGACTTCATTGCCATCTTGAACACCAATGATGGCATTTTGCGCTTCGTCGTATGAGAACTCGACAGCTTTACCACCAGATTGAATATCGGTGTTCAACTCGGCCAGTAGCGACTCTAGTGAAGCAGCAGATGGAACAAATGAGCTAGGGTCAAGCGGGAGATCGCCCGCCTCAACGGATACGCTGGTTGCAATAGATTGAGGATAAGTCGTAAGGGAAATCGAACCTTCGGTTACTTCCGATTCAAGAGATTGTCCACCATCAGCAAAAATGGTGACGTTGATGTCATCGGTTTCTTCGCGATCTTGCACGCCAGTGAGTGCTGCAGAGGTTTCGAAAAACGTCGAGGCAAGCATTTCTGGGTTGTTGTATTCAACCGTCACATAGCCAGCATTTGCCGAGCCAGACGCATCGCCACCAGCGGCCGTTGCTTCAAGAATTGCCGTCGGGTCGGCACCTTCCAAAATCGCTTGTTGGATAGCAGCAACATCATTTGCGTCAAAATTAGCACTATCAATCGCCGTCGGGTCGAAAGCAATTTGGCCATCAACCGGGGTTTGAACCAAAGTTTCCGGTTGTTCTGATGAAGGCTCGGGAAGACACGCGACACAGTTTTGGTCGACAAGATAGAGCTCGTTATTGATTAGAACATCCAAAGACGCATTGTTTTCTGTGACAATGACATCCCCTGTATTTAACGCATCTCCGGCGCTTACCACTCGGATCTTACCTGTAAGATCCAATACCAAAACTTCCCCTTTGACAGCATTTACAATCGCGTTTTGCGGCACGGTTTGCGTACTCATCTGACCTCCGCTAATGGCCAACGTTTCCCATTAACCTATTGCATAGTTTTTAGTTGAATATATGTGGTGTTTTGCACATCGTTGGTTGATTAAACTAACTATCAACTCATTAAACAATCGACTTATTGCGTTCCACATCCCAAAACAAGTGAAAGTTACTATCTGTCACAAAAATGGGACACATATCCTAGCGGCGCAATATCAATTAATTATATGAAATGCGTCACTTATTTCTAAACAAGTGTAGTCGGTCTGATAAAAAACGGAGTTATCAAAGTCACTTAACTAAAAGCGATACTGCCAGTTGCGATCAAAAGTGGTAAAAACGCAAACAAAATACTGTAGAGACTTGAGCGAGTTGATAACTTTATTAGTAAAGGAGAAGAAAAGAACGTCACAATTAGATACTGAACGAGATAAATAGGTTGGAAAAACAGGGCTAACATCATGTGTAAAGCCATGTGCAAACCTACACACCATGAATTAGGTTTTGTCCGAAGCGCAACAGCGCACAAAACAACCAAACTAGCAGAAAAATACATCATAAAAACGACACAAATAAAAATAATTCTCATTTGCAACATTAGGATAATATGCCCATATATTCAACTGCGTTTGAGCTATCAATCCCATCGTTATTATCAATCAACATAATAAGTAAAGTTATCAGTAATTTTCTCCCTAAACGTTTGCGTAATCGCTAACCTTCTCTTAACCTTGATTTGAGGCTTTCATCACGGTTTTTCCATTGATATAGTACGGCCAATACAAAAATAAAGACCATTCGAGGCATGGAGCTTCCTCGCTAATCTCAAGATGAGAAGAATTGGTACCGACAAATTCGGCAGATTTAAAGAGGGTCAAATAATGGAAATGAATATGGTTGAGATTTTAGGCTACGCAGCTTCAATCATGGTCGCAATTTCGCTAACTATGAAAGATATTGTTAAGCTTCGTATCCTTAACTTTATCGGCTGTGCACTGTTCACTGCTTACGGACTGATGATTGATTCGTGGCCAGTAGTGCTAACAAACGGCTTTATTGCATGTGTTAACGTGTACTTCCTAGCTAAAATGCAGCAGGAAAAAAAAAGCCTAGAGCCTGAAAAAGCCCAATAAAACTCGTATTTTGAAAGGCCCGCAAGTCATACACTGCGGGCTTTTTTATTGTCTAAAATTCGTTTTTATCGAATCCAATCAAGCTCGAGCGTCTCTCTACGTGAAAACATTTCGACATGCGATTCGATAATGCCCTTCACTTGCTCCAACTGCTTTTCAGAATCCGCTTCACACGCAATAATGAGGCACAGCCCATTCAAACTGAATTCTGCCTTTCCAGCAGGGAATGTTACCAAGCCACTTTGTTCATCCCACGTTGCAGGCACTTTACGTGCGAAATGTCGGCATAGCGTCACTAAGTATTTGCTCACATGTTCACTTTCAATCTGGGTCGTTTCTTTGATCATATTGTCACTTTGCTTATTCGTGGAAAAAGGCTCTCTCTCGAGAGCCTTATGAATAGGTTTTAGAATTGGTAAGCCGCTGAAAGCTTGAAATTGCGACCTGGTTCGTAATCATCTAGCGTGAAGCCGCGTACCGTGCCCGAACGTGACGCATGTGATGTGTAAACCTCATCGAAGATATTATCGATACCGAACGTTACCGATAAGCCATCAACGTTTGACGGCACCCACTGAGCGTACAGATTATGCACATCGTAGCTATCTTTAGCAGGCTGACCATCAAACACATTGTCTTCTTCAAGTACAAACATGGATGTCCAACCAAAGATGGTTTCTAGCGAATCAGATTGGTAATCCAGCGTTAAAGCAATGCTGTCACCCATGTCGATACTGCGACCATTTCCACCTGCGACTGGGCCACCAGTGTTCTTGTTTTTGGTATCAGACTGCGAGTAAGAAAGCTTACTGTTGAATTTGTCATACCCGTAGGACGCACTGGCTTCAAAACCTTTGATCTCAACGTCACCGATGTTGTAAATCAGGTAGGTTTGAGTCGCATCTTGGTATTTATCAGCAATGTAATCATCAATGTTTGTTTGGAAAACCGTCACATTGGCACCGAAGAAGTGTTTATCTAACGTCTTGTTGAAACGCAGGCCACCTTGGGTGTTTTGGCCCGTTTCCGCCTTCATGCCTTCATCGAGGTACGCAACGTCTTGATACGCGATGAACGTTTCCATCAACTCTGGGCCCTTAAACAGGGAACGCGAGCTCGCAAACAGCGTCCAGTCTTGTGTCACCGCCCACTCTGCAGCCAATGCCCAAGTCACGTCATCAAAATTGCTTGTGCCTGTTTCCGCTTTACGTTTGTAATCATCAAAACGCAGACCCGCAGTAATAAAGAAGGCATCCGAAAAGAAGAACTGATCTTCAACAAACAGCGCCGTTGAAACAGCCGATTCATCCATAAACTTGCTACTGCCGTAGTAACTAGATGACGTCTTATCCATGTAGTCAAAGCCATAAGTCACTCGGTTATCAAACTGAGCGAGAGCAAAATCCGATTGGAATTTCGCATTTAAGCCGAGGTTTTGGTTCTTAGCCGTGTTCTTTGACAAGCGGTTCGAAGGCCAACGCGGTGCCATAACCGTTTCATCACGTTTGATTTCGGTTTCGGTGTTGTAAAGCGTCACGTTACCTTGGTGCTGCTCGCCTCTTAGCTCGTAACTGAGCGTGACGGTATCGCGATCGTAATCCGTTGGGATCAGCAACTTGCTCGACAAGCCATTGTTTGCACTACCTGCCATATCAGGGCGCGGACTGTAATCGCCGCTGTCACGGTACATATCGTAGGAAAGTTCGAAGCGGTGAATGTCATTAAACTCGTAACCAAGCTTCGCAAGAATGTTGTAAACGTCCCCTGCCGAGCCGAACGTCTTATCACCGTTTCCATCTTTGAAATCGTCACGCGTCACATAGTGGCCATAAACCATTGCATCTACGTTTTCTGACAGCAAACCGTATAACGTTAAAGAGCCTTGTTGGTTGTCGTTAGATGCAAAACCACCGTATACACGCGCGCCAAAAGTTTCATCGTAACGAAGCAAATCACGTGCGTCTTTGGTTTCAAAATACACCGAACCACCCAACCCATTTTGCGTCACTGAGTTGTTACCCACTTGGATATCTGCCGACTTTAGAATATCGGGGTTCAGCGTCAAGTTACCGATGTGGTGGAACATACTCGCGTGTTGTGACGCGCCATTCAGACGGATATCCAAGTCAGTCTCACCCAAGCCGCGAATCGTGATGCGCTGGTTGACTGAGTGAGTGCCACCCACATCAACGCCCGGGATATCACGCAGTAGATCCGACATATGATCGGCCTGCTTTAATGACATATCGTCCGCGAACATCGATTCGGTATTGCTGGAAACTTTCGTTCCCCATACTACGACTTCTTCGAAATGAGAGTCAGATTCTTGAGCTAAAACGGGATTTGCCAAGGCCATTCCCACTGCAAGGCAAAGGCTTGAAAGCTTGATTGATGAGCAAGCTGGGCTTTCCATAAGTACATTCCTAAATATTAATGATAATAATTCTCAGGTATAATAAGCAGGTGTTTTATAAATACAAAGGCGATTCAGTTATGCGAAATCGCACAAGTGTTATGAGGAAACGTCAAATGCAGGAAGTCACCGCCAAACGAACTAAACTTGGCAAAATAGCTATGACCCAAAAACTGGAAGCCACGGAAAAGCAGTTAATTGTGACGCAAGGGCAACCATGCCAGACCCAACTGGCTGAAGGGAAGTTTTTGTCTTATCAATACAATGACCAGATTTTTGTGCATGGTGGGCGCTGCATTGAATTGGTTGACTCCAATATCGTCTCTACCGCGCACGCTTCGTTGTTGATAACCATTCTTCTCGAAGGAAAACTCTCTTTCGGCTACGACGATCTACAGTTCGATCTCGATGCCTGTGATACACCTCAAGGCGTGGTGGTGAATCTCATTCATCCTGCTAACTTTCGTCGTTCGCTTATTGAAAACAATCAGATCAACAAGATTAATATTCTTGTAAAGCCGCAATGGTTAGAGTCCCGTACGGAAGAATCGTGTTGCAGTACTGCCTTCTTTGAAACGCACCAAGCCTTTTACCACCTAGAGCTTAATCAGGCGTTAACTATTCTTACCACCGAACTCACCAACCGGGATACACCGCATCGTTTCCAAGACAAGCTCGAAATCGAAAGTTTGATTTATCAAATTCTGTTTCACGCTACACAACAAATGCCACAGGATTTTTGCCCTCAAAACACCAACTGTTACCGAGATAAAATCTCCGAACGTCATAGTGATTCACGCGTGGAAAACATTGTCAGCTATATCGAAACGCACCTTGAACAAGAGTTGAGCCTCGAACACATTGCAGAGGTATTCTCGATGAGTGTGTCTAACCTACAACGCCGCTTTAAACAGTCACTCAATATGACAGTGAATGGCTATGTCCGTTATCGTCGTCTTGAGATCGCAAGAGTACATTTGGAGCGTGGTTTAGTGTCGATTACTGAAGCCGCGTACGAAGCGGGCTATCACCACCCTTCTAATTTCACTAATGCGTTTAAAAAAGTGTTCGGTGTGCCGCCCCATGAGATCGTAAAAGAGTGACGGGAACGCTCAACAATGCGTCTATCCAGCCTACTTAGGTACTTTGGGGGTATATATCGTCAGCGACATGAGTATATACTCGCGTTAAACATCAAGCCAATGCCATCGGGTTGCAAATCAAACGCTGCGTAGAAACCAATATGTTTAACGCGCTGATACACAACGACAATTAACGGCATCGGCGTTATCTCGAATGTGGAGGTTAAACATGAATATTGGCGCTGTCGCGAAGCTAACTGGACTGTCATCAAAGTCGATTCGTTTGTATGAAGACAAAGGGATCATCTCTCCACCAGCACGCAGTGATTCTGGCTATCGCGAGTATTCAGATAATCATATTCAAGAACTTAACTTAGTTTCACGAGCAAAAAACGCAGGATTTTCACTTCAAGAATGTAAAGAGTTCGTCCAGCTTGCGCATAATCCAAACCGTAAAAGCAGCGAAGTGAAAGAAAGAACGATGGATAAACTGCGCGAAGTAGAAGAGAAAATTGCTCACCTGATGGAAATCAAAAAACAGTTGGAAGGTTGGGTATCGGCTTGTCCTGGCGATGCAAAAAGTCGCTGTCCAATCATAGACGAGCTCACTAAGTAAGCTCGCCTATCTATTGCAGTTCGTTAAAGGCAACAAGTTGGTTCAGATTAATGGTAAGTGCACATGCGCCTGCCATTTAACTCAATGATGTTAAATGGTGTTTCGTAGATGTCTTCCAATGTTGTTGCCTGAATCACCTCTTCAACCGCGCCACTTGCCACCACTTTACCTTGTTTAAGCGCCAGAATGACATCGGAATAACAGGCTGCAAAGTTGATATCGTGAATCACAACCACCATTGCTTTGTTCATGTCATGAGCAAGCCTTTGAATCACCTTCATGATCTGCAATGAGTGCTTGATATCCAAGTTGTTCAGCGGTTCATCTAAGAAAACGTAGTCCGTATCCTGAGCAATCACCATGGCGATAAACGCCAACTGGCGCTGACCACCACTCAACTCATCCAAGTATTTATCTTGAATGTCTTGCAGGTCTAAGTAATCAATGGCTTGTGCAATGACAGCATGATCGTCTTTGGTAAGATTGCCTTTTGAATAAGGGAAGCGACCAAAAGAGACCAGTTCTTTCACGGTAAATCGCATCGTGATTGAGTTCGCTTGGCGAAGCACAGCAAGCCTTTTCGCCAGCTCTTTAGTATCCCACTCAGCGATCTCTTTACAGTCGATGATGACGCTACCACCGTCTCGCTCTGTTAGGCGAGAAGCCATGGAGAGTAAGGTACTCTTGCCAGCTCCATTTGGGCCAATGATTGACGTCACTTTACCTTTTTCGAACTGAGTATCCGCGCTATCAATGACTTTACTCGAACCAAATGCTTTCGTTAGTTTCTCTATGACTATCATGTTTATACGACTTTGTTTTTCAACAGCAGATACAAGAAACAAATGCCGCCAAGGAAGTTAATGACCACGCTTAGCGTTGTCTCAAAATTAAATACGTTTTCAATGATCCACTGCCCTGAAAGCAATGAGCTAATGGCCAATAGTGAACAGCCTATCAACAATGTTTTATGTTGATAGGAATGAAACATCTCACGGCTCAAGTTGGTCACAAGCAAACCAAAGAACATAATTGGGCCAACCAAAGCGGTAGAAATTGCAATCAAAACCGCAGAAAGGATGAAGACGTTGCGGGTCACTTTCGGCACATCAACACCCAAGCTTTTCGCGTTGTCTTGATCTAGCCAAAACACATCCAATGTACGATGCATACGAAACAATAACCAGCAAGCCAATATCAACATCGGCGCACTGAAGTACACGAGATTAACCTTTACGTTGTTAAAGCTTGCATACAGTTTGGACTGCACGAAAGCGAACGTATTGGGATCCATCAATAGCGAGAAAAAAGACGCAACATTGGAAAATAGCTGACCAAATATCAAACCGACCAACAATAAGGTGATCAAATTTCGGCTGCCTTTGGAGAAATAGAAGCCAAACAAAAGCAGTGAAAACGCCACCATGATGCATGCCGCGATGGTGAAGTTGACGTAGATATTCAACACTAATGTACTCAACCCACCAAACAACAATACGATCAACACTTGCGTGAGCACGTACAAAGCATCAAAGCCCATAATGCTTGGCGTCAATATCCGGTTATGCGTAATGGTCTGAAATACCATAGATGACTGAGCAATCGCCACGCCAGCTAATACAATCGCCAACACTTTGGGTACGCGTCGCGAAAGAAAGTACTGGTAGTTGTCTGCGTTCAAGCCAATGCCGATAAACAAAAAGGCAAACACCAGAGCGATAACACCAAGCAAAACGATTTTGGTTGAATCACGCATGCTGCTTACCTCTTAGCAACATCGCAATGAATACCACGCCACCTAAAATGCTGATCACAATGGAAATTGGCATTTCATGAGGGAAGATGATCAAACGACTCACCAAATCACAGCCGAGTACCAATATGGCACCATACATGGCGGTTAAAGGAATGTTTTTCTTCAGGTTATCACCGTAAAAATGACTGACAAGGTTCGGCACAATAAGGCCAAGAAACGGCAGCTGACCAACTATCATCACCACACTTGCGGACATGATGGACACCAACAGCACGCCAATAGTAACCACTTGCTGATAGTTCAAACCCAAGTTCACGGCAAAGTCTTTACCAATACCGACCGCAGAGATTCTTGCGGCAAACAAGTAACTGAGAATCACCATCGGAACCGCAATGTAGAGCAGTTCAAAATCCCCCCGCAAAATGTTGGCGAAGTTCGCGACCGACCAAGCACTCAGGCTTTGGAGCGCATCGTACTTGTAGGCGATGAACGTGGTCATCGATTCAATAACGTTACCGAAAATGATCCCGACAAGCGGTACAAACACCACACTTTTGAATTGGATACGTTGGATGAAATGTACAAACGTGAGCGTTCCGAGCACGGAGATACCAAACACCAACCAAAGATGATCTCCATCGCCAAAGAACACCACGCTCATTACGTAGCCCAACATGGCACACTCGATTGTCCCCGTGGTCGAAGGCGCAGCAAAACGGTTTTGGCTGATCTGCTGCATCACAAGGCCAGCGATACTCAGCCCTGCCCCAGCAAGCAAAATCGCGAACAAACGAGGAATACGGCTAGTAAAGAAAAGCTCTAACGCTTTTGCATCGCCTGAAAACAATTGTTGGGGCGTCATATCAGCCACCCCAACAAACAACGAAACCGTGCTTAAAACCACAAGGGTTAGCAATAACTTTTTCAAAGTTAACCTCTGCTAGCCGGGCTTAAAGATCGACGGTGTTTTTGATCTCGTTGACCATTTTTTCTGTCGCAGTCACGCCTGACATAGCCAAGTACCACGCATCTACATCCAAGAACGTAATTTTTTGGTTCTTGTATGCCGTCGTCGCTTTCACCAAATCATTGTCCATCGACTTACGAAGGTCTTGGCTCGGCTTCGCATGCAGCGAATTACGGTCGATCACCAAAATGTTTTTCGGATCAGCTTCACGGATAAACTCGTAAGAAATCACGTCACCGTGTGTACCAGTCTTGATGTTTTTTACCGTTTCAATGAAACCAAAGTCATTGTAAATCGCACCGAAGCGGGACTTCGCACCAAAGGCACTGATGTTGTCACCGATGCTCAAAATCGTTAGTGCATCGTTATTGTTCGTTTGGTTGTAGTCGCGAATCGCTTTAAATTGAGCATCCAATGTTTCAATCTTTTGCTCGACTTTGTCTTCAATATTGAAGATTTTGCCAATGTTACGCCATTGAGCCTGCGTGCCTTCCCAATAGCCTTCGCCTTCTTTAGCTGCAAACACAACCGTTGGGGCAATTTCACTTAGCTCTTCATATTTCGCAGAGCCACGCGGGCCAACCAAGATCAGATCTGGTTTTTGCATATAAATAGCTTCAAAGTCAGGCTCAAACAAACTGCCTGCAGATGTGTAATTCTCTTTGCTGTACTTAGAAAGGTAGCTCGGAAGATGAGATGCGTTTGACACAGCTACAGGGTCAATCCCGAAGTTATCCAACGCATCTAAAGGACCAAAACCAATCACAACCACGCGCTTAGGTGATTGTTCTAGCTCGGTTTTTCCCATGTAATGGTCAATAACAACGTTAGCAGCAAAAGATGGAGAAATGGTTAGCAGCGAGAAAACAGCCGCACTGACGAGTTTTTTCATTTTGTTGAGCCTTAATGAGATCTATTATCATGCGCGTTCGCAATATAGCGTTACTCTCAAAAGCATTCAACAAGATTTATACGACTTTACATTCATTACAGTGATTTTAGATTAAACCATTTCAAGCACTTATGAATGGTAATCATTGCAATCCCGAATTGAATTATTCGTGCGAATCGATGAACGCTTTTAACGCCATTTCATCAAGAATCGCTAAGCCATTGTCGGTTTTTGCAATGAGTCCTTTATCGATAAGATCTTTGACCGCACGTCGATAAACTCGGCCTGACGTACCAAATCGTTCCGCCTCTTGGTTCACTTTGTCAAAGCCACCAAGCAGCGTATCCGTCTGATTACGGACGAGAAGATCATAGGCAATGTTGTAAGTGATGGGATGCAGCAAACGGTTAGTATAGATATCCATTGAGTCCTGATAGTCTTCTGCCAGTGCAGAGGCAAAAAACACCATCATCTCAGGGTGCTGCTGTAGTGCTTCGGTCAGTTTCTGAATGCAAATGACATCGACTTGCATGTGCTCATCAGCCACCACATTCCACTGGCAAGGGGTTTGAGTAAAGTACTCCATTTCGCCATAAATGTGGTAATCGCAGTTCGCCTCCCCTAGTTGGAAACGTCGCCCATTGGCGGCCAAAATGCTCATAGAAACACGTCCAACAGGCACGATATACAGGTACTGAAGTTGCTCGCCTTGGCGCAAAATGGCTTCGCCTGCATCAAAATAACGAGTGTTTACTTGGCACTGATAGATGAGATCACGAAACGCGGCACTTTTCTGTTCTAGATAGTTTTTGAAGCGACCAGTCGGATAAGGGCTGATTTTCATGCGTTTTTCTCTGCGCTAGGAAGGATGCGAATCCGGACAAATGAGCAACTCAAAGACTAAGCCAGTTTGCTTATTCATCCAGACAATTACTATTGATAACAATCTCAGATGGATTGTACCCCTTCCATTAAGACGATGAAACCAAGTAAATTATCACCTACTGAAATAGGTGCTTTAGGGCTGAAAATAAAAAAAGAGCGCCCATCGACGCTCTTTAAATATTTACTGAGTCTAGACCATTAAGCGGCTTCAGCTTGACCAATCCAATGGTAATGGTGGTTGGCTTTTTTACCCACCAGCCCAAGCTCTGCAAGCTCTTCGAAGACTTTGTCTACCTCTTCCGCAGAAAGTCTAAATTGCTTCGCTACCGCTTTTTTCGTACACGTGATTTGATGAGTTTTAAGGGCATCGCTCACCTGTTCTAGCAGTGTTTTTGGCTCTTCCGGTTCTTCAATTTTTTGCTCAATGGCAGGTTCATCTTCATCCTTAATGTGTGGAAGATAACCCGCTGGCTCTGGGTCAATATCGCGAATTGATGCCACGGTCATGCCTGCGTAGCGACGGTAATAATGACGGAAACGTTGTTCTTCACCAATCAAGCCAACAAAAAACGCCGCAAAGAAATCGAGCAGGATGGATAAGAACACCACCAGCCATAACTGAGCTTGTTGCGATGTCGTACCGAACGCATTTGCAAGGCTATCGATCAGACCGATGACCGAGCCTTGCGTTACAGGAGGCAAGCTGTCTCGCTCCATCGCCAATTTCTGCTGCTCTTCACGCAGGGTTTTGTTTTGCTCCTGAATTCGCGTAACCCCCGTTGCGATGCGCTCCATCTCGATATACTTCTGCGCCGCGATGTTGTTCAGCTCGATCTGTTTATCGATAGACGCAATCTGGCGGTTAAACGCTTCGATTTTTGCTTGCTCGACAGAAATATGGCTTTGTGCGCTGTTAGTCGCGCTGTTGATGCCGCCGATACTGCCGCCAATAGAGATAGCAGCAAGCACAGAGTAAAACACCAAGGCCGTAATTGCCCCGCCGTAATTTCTGTGGGCGCGACGCTCGCCGTATTCATACCACGCATAAAATTTGCCAGCTTCAAAGATGATGGCCAAACCACCAAACAGCGCCTGCATCATTGGGTTGTCGTCAATTGACAAAAATAGCAATAGAGAAAAAATCGTCGACGCTAAAATAGCGGCGCCTGTGAATGTATAAACACTCACCATCGCGAATCGACCTTTAGGGTATCGAAATTCGATCTGTTGTTCGTATTTCATTGGAGAAATTTCTTAAGATGACGCCTCTCTTGCCACAGCAAGAAACGCTCAGGAATACACAAAGGAGCAAGAGAATACCGTATCCTTTATTAAATTACTGTCATAATTCCGTTAACGTAAAACAAGTGTAGAATCAGTGTTCAGTTTGATCCGTTATCCCTCAAATTTTGCACACTAACTCGCCAGTCAATTTTCGCTATCGCCCGTCGTTAATGGCCTTGGGTTCACGACTCACCTGTTTTTTCCTTTTGCACATTTTCGCGCGGTGGGTAATGCACACAAATAAAATACACTTGCATCACTTTTTGGAAATCTTGCAGTTACATTTTTAAGGTTATTTGTTAGTATCCTGCGCCGAATCAGTCAGATATCAAATCGTATGGAAACCACTCAAATACAACCTAGGAAACAACGCGTCGCCGCTATTGCGGTTATTTTCGCGGTACTGTTTCAGCTGTATTTGGCCTCCACTGCGGCGCTCAATCCCACGCAAGTGCACAATAAAAGCTGGCTTAACAAAGTTCAGAATGAAAAAGTGTTGCTCTGTACCGCTGAAGGTTTTAAGTGGGTCGATATCAATACACTCATCGCTGCAAACGCTCAACCTTCTTCCGAATTTATTGATAACTTGAAGCTACACGATGGTTTCCAGTTTGAATGTCCACTGCTGCAAGCCGTGCAATTTTTCTTGCTTGTCGCGGTTGGGCTTTATCTTGCTACCATTCAGTGGTTACGCCGCGTTAAACACGCGCTCACGCCCTACCATTTTGCTCAATGCGGCAGATTGGTTTACCAGCATATCGCACCAAAGCAATCCCCTCCTTGTGTTTTTCCTGCCTAATGGTTCTTTAAGAACTCAGGCTCACAATAATAACAATTATCCCATTGAGCATTTGCTCGGGAAGTCATTCTATTTAAAAGGAAAATACACATGCTTAAACAAATGAAAATCGCCACTTTGTCACTTATCGCTCTCATTGCTAGCCCTATGAGCCTTGCTCACGATTACGAAACCGGAAAAATTCACATCGATCATCCTTGGAGTCGTGAAGCGCCGCCAAATGCTCCTGTTATTGGCGGATTCTTTCAGCTGACCAACCATGGGGATACGGAAGACGCGTTGATCGCAGCAGAAAGCCCAATCGCTGGTCGCGTGGAGATCCACACTCACGCGAACGAAGACGGTGTAATGAAGATGATAAAAATCGATGAAGTGCGTGTAGCGGCACACGAAACCGTGGTATTTAAGCCAGGCAGCTTCCACTTAATGATCTTCAACCCAACGCAAACATTGCAAGAAGGCGATAGCTTCCCAATGACGCTGACGTTCAAAAACGCAGGCAAAATCGATGTTGAAATGGCGGTGGAAAAGAAAGGTCATATGGAAAAACACATGCACCACTAAGCTCCTTTCATTTCATGCAAAAGAGCCCGGTCATACTGCCGGGCTCTTTTATTAGAAAAAGGTTCTATTTAGCGCGTGACATCAGTAACTCGCTCAGAACTAAAGGTCACTTAAAGCAAACGTCCGCCCAGCGTGCCAAGCCTGCGGTTACCGAACCAAAATAGTTACCGCTGACGACAGGAATATTTGGCAACACGGTTTGTACCGCGTCACGTAAAATCGGCGAACGAGCGGAACCACCAGTCATAAAGATCGCATCCGGTTTTATGCCTGCTTGCTCAACAGCTTCTGTTACCAGCGCCGTCATCTTGTTCTTTGGTGATTCAATCGCTTCAATCATCTCATCGCGCTGAACGTCCACTTCAATCAGCTCCGACAATAAGTTGATGCCAGTACGGTAAGCCGTTTGATCAGAGAGTGCCACCTTCGCTTCTTCTGCACGGCGGACAATGCTGTAGCCTAATGATTCGTGATAAACCTCAAGCAAGCGCGCTAGTTTTTCTGGCTCTTGCGCCTGTTTCTGCAACAGTTTTAACGCCGCTAAGTTCTCACGTGAGTAAAAGTCGTTTTGCGCTTCAACGTTATTGATAGCAATCGGATTCCAAAACTGAGTCGTCGGCATCACAATGCCCGACTCCATCTTGCTTTCCATCCCAAACGGGAACATCAACTGTTTGAAAGCCAACGCGATATCCAGATCGTTACCGCCGACACGCTGACCACTGTGAGCCAACAAACTTGCCGTTCTGTCTGCTTTTCCTCGCCAAGATGGCCCCATCTGAATCAAAGAACAGTCGGTTGTACCACCACCGATATCCACCACCAAAATCAGTTTGTCTTCGCTAAGCGTCGCCTCGTATTCTAATCCAGCGGCGACGGGCTCAAACTGAAATTCGATATTTTGAAAACCGGCACGCTTCGCAGCGCGAAGCAAAATATTCTCCGCTTGAATGTTCGCCGTTTCTCCACCACGACCATGAAAGTTGATTGGGCGACCAATCACCGCATCCGTAATACTTTGTTGAGCATGATTTTCCGCCTGAGCTTTGATGTTGTCCATCATGGCGCAAACCAGATCTTCAAAGAAGCTCAGCTGAACATCACGCAAGCCAGATGCACCAAGAAACGACTTTGGTGACTTCACGTAATAGATATCGCGTGGATCTTCTAAATAGCGGTTCAACGCTGCCTGACCAAACGCGATGTCTTCTGGCTCCAGCTCGATGCTCTCTTCTCGGTTCAAGTTGATTGCGCGGCGCAGTACCTGCTCTCCAACTTGATCAAACGGTTTGATGTCACGGTGACGAAACAGATGCTCAGACACCGACTCACGAGTCGGAGCTGCAAGGGTGGAAGGAATGAACGGGCTATCCCCTTCAAGATTTAGCAAAACAGGCTCGCCTGATTCCATTTTTGCCACTGAACAGTTTGCAGTGCCATAGTCAAAGCCAATATACATGAGTCCTCCCACTGACGAAAAAAAGGTCGGCAATGCTAACTCAATGGCACATGAATTACTACTCAAACGGTAGAGCGATTCTCGCTTATTCGCTTTCGGACGTTTCTTTTTTCATGGCAGGTAACACGACGGCTAACAATAACGCTAATAAAAGAAAAGCAGGCGTGAGTTTCAATCCTTGCCAAATTGAGTACGTGTCGTGAAACAGCCAAAAAATTCCTATCTTTAACAAGTAAGCAAAATAGCTGCTGAACACTAAACTCATGGCGACAAAACGCGTGCGATTGATGATGAGGATTCGCACTAAATATTGGCTGAGTAAACTCGCGCAGTGCATCGCCAATTGCCAGTTAATGATAAAAAAAGCCAGAGAAACAAATCCAGCTACCAGCATGGCGTCGTGCGTACTAACAATAAAGTAGCTGCCGAAACGGCTCATCATAACAGGATAATTGCCTTCGTAGACGATGGACCAAGAGATCGCATTCGCCACCGCAATATAATTGGCAAAATAGGCAATAGCATAGAAAGTCGTGCGGGAACTAAAAGGTTGAAATACGTCCGCACAATAGCCGCGCAATTCTTCTTGATTAGCGGTGGGGCCAACCCAATTGCGTTTGTGGTCTGGGAGTCGCTCGGCAAATGCAGGGCCATTTCGAAACAGTAGCCAGAAAATATACAGCGCCAATGCAATCAACAGTATCGTCAACATACTCCCCCCTTAGAAATGTCTGTGCCACTGCCGTTGCTATTGAGGTCGTAAACTGCACTTCCCTAATTGTCATCGTCATCGCTAACGTCACACATGGTTTAACGCGTATTTAAGCCTCTCTAAGCAATTAGAATTGCGATGATTTTTCTATCTTATATGTTTACTCAGCGAGTAATGTTCGTTTTAAAAACGAGCACGCTAACGGTTTTAAACGTGCGAAGGCACACCTTTAGGTCTAGCACACTACGGGATGGATTGCAGGGAAGGAAATAGGAAGAGAGGGAACGCGCCCAAATGATATCGACGTCATACGTCTATGCCATTTGGGCAAAAATCGTTAATTTTCTAGCTTTTCTTCGAAAACACCTAGTTCGCGACCTAACCAAATCGCGCTCTCTGTGTGATCACGCAGTTCTCGTTCGCTGACCGGGTGAATAAGCACAGAAAAATCCCCACGAATGGTATCTAACCAAGCCAAAAACTCTTCACTGATCGACTCAAGGTGCATTTCAAACATCGGCATCTTGTGCGGGCCGACTAATCTGTCGACCAATGGATACACGCGCAACACATCTTGACGCTCTTGGCGGATGATCTCATTCAGAGCTTGTGCTTTTTCCAATTGTTGCAAAGGAAAGTAAACGTGAACGTGGTACATAACTTCTCCAATCTGAATTCTAAGTGTTGCACTCCCCCGTCATTCAAAGCCTGTGTAGCCATCTAAACACTGAGCCACACTAGGTTCGAATTAACGCCGCTAAGGCACGTTGGAATCCAAACTTCTTCAATTGACTGCCACCCTACCTTGATTCCGTCTGATTGGGAAGAAGTTATCTTTCTGCAACAAATAAATCTACGACACTCAAATACTTTAGCTTTGTTTGTCAAATTTCACAGCCCAACTTTGTTGCAGATTTGTAACAAATGAAAGTAATTAAATTCAGCCTTTGAAATGAATAACATAAAAAACCAGTATTTTACTCTGAAAAAATGGGGTGTAAGCAAAACTTTACTGATGGGTTAAAGTCGAATTAAAGCACGATTTAACATTTTGTTTACACTTACTGTATCTGGTTATACCAAGATTGAATCAGAGGGTTGGGCCAAGTGAATAGCAGTCAACACGAGGTCTTGCGTTTTAAAACAATGTGTTTTTCAAACAAGCAGCGGTGTGAGAGACCAATCGTTTAAAGGACAAATAGATGCCTCAAACGCTCGATGACATTCGCAACCCTAGGTATGGCCTTTTGCGCTGATATCAAAGACTGAGTACCCATACAGACTTTGGTTTAATAATGAACAGCTGCAGTCCAAAAGACCCGCAGCGTCAAAAGGAGCTTGAGATGAACGTTCAGGCGTTACCCATGCATCGGTTTATCGACCATGATGGGAACCTAGTCGGCCAACTACCCAACTGGGCTGACATTGAAACTTTGGTCGGGTTTTACCGCGACATGGTATTAACTCGCACCTACGATCAGAAAGCCGTTGCGTTGCAACGAACAGGTAAGCTAGGTACCTACCCTTCACACCTTGGCTCAGAAGCCATTGGTATAGCGGTAGGACGGGCATTAAAAACCGATGACGTCTTTGTCCCTTATTATCGCGATATGCCTGCGATGTGGTGTCGTGGCATTGGTATGGAAAAAAACCTTCAATATTGGGGCGGCGATGAGCGCGGCAGTGACTTTGCGCCAGAAGGCAGCCCTATCCCAAGCCGAGACTTGCCATTTTGTGTCCCAATCGCAACACAATGTACACATGCGGTCGGCGTTGCTTCTGCGTTGAAAATTCAAGGCAATCACGAAGCGGCACTGGTCATGTGTGGCGACGGTGGGACATCCAAAGGAGATTTTCTCGAATCCATCAACTGCGCAGGGACATGGAACATTCCGTTGGTTTTTGTGGTGAATAACAACCAGTGGGCGATTTCTGTACCACGCAGTTTGCAATGCGCGGCGGAGTTTCTTTCTGAAAAAGCAAAAGGCGCTGGCATTCCAGGGATTACCGTCGATGGCAACGACGTTGTTGCTATGTATGACGCTACCATAACCGCATTAGAGCGAGCACGAAAAGGCAAAGGGGCGACACTGATCGAAGCGGTAAGTTATCGCCTAAGTGACCACACCACCGCCGACGATGCGACGCGTTATCGTAATGCAGATGACGTGCAAACTGCATGGCAATTCGAGCCCGTGAGCCGACTAAAAACCTTTTTGATCAATCAAGGTGCTTGGAGCGATGAACAAGAGCAACAATGGCAAAGCGACTGCAAGGAACAAGTCGAACTCGCGGTTGAACGCTACCTAAACTTGCCTCAACAAGCGCCTGAAACTGGATTCGATTACCTCTACGAATCGCTTCCTCAAGAGCTTCACGCTCAACGCGATGAATTGATCAATAAAGCAATGCGAATGCAAGGAGGCAAACATGGCTGAACTTACATTAGTTGAAGCAGTAAACCTCGTTCTGCATCATGAAATGGAACACGATCCAAACGTCGTCGTACTTGGCGAAGACGTGGGTGATAACGGCGGCGTATTCCGCGCAACCGTCGGGCTCAAACAAAAGTATGGACTAAAACGCGTCATCGATACTCCGCTTGCAGAAGCCTTAATCGGCGGCGTTGCAGTGGGCATGGCAACTCAAGGTTTACGCCCTGTTGCAGAATTTCAGTTCCAGGGTTTCGTCTTCCCGGCTATGGAGCACCTAATGTGTCACGCGGCCAGAATACGTAACCGTACTCGTGGACGCCTCACTTGTCCGGCTGTATTCCGCGCGCCTTTTGGTGGCGGCATTCACGCGCCGGAACACCACTCAGAAAGCATTGAAGCACTGTTTGCACATACCGCAGGCTTTAAAGTGGTGATTCCATCTTCTCCTCAGCGTGCTTACGGTTTGCTGCTTGCTGCCATTCGCAGTAACGATCCAGTGATGTTCTTTGAACCC
Source organism: Vibrio sp. Y20_XG_PY13 (assembly GCF_024181925.1). Taxonomy (NCBI): domain Bacteria; kingdom Pseudomonadati; phylum Pseudomonadota; class Gammaproteobacteria; order Vibrionales; family Vibrionaceae; genus Vibrio; species Vibrio sp. Y20_XG_PY13. Next base: position 668,171 of record NZ_JAMZAL010000001.1, read on the forward strand.
AAACGCATCTATCGCACCGTTAAATCCGAAGTGATTGATAACGGGGAAGCATTGCCGTTAGACACTTGTTTTACGCTGCGCAAAGGCCGAGATATTACGCTCGTGACATGGGGAGCATGTGTTGTTGAATCTCTCCAAGCTGCGCAAACCCTATCAAGCCAAGGGATCGAAGTCGAAGTCATTGATCTGGCAAGTATTAAGCCGATTGATACCGCGACGATTTTCCGTTCACTAGAGAAAACCGGACGCCTGCTGGTTGTACATGAAGCCAGTAAAACGTGTGGTGTGGGTTCTGAGCTGCTGGCTCGAACCGCCGAGCACGCGATGTGCTTGCTAAAAGCGCCACCTAAACGAGTCACAGGTATGGATACCATTATGCCTTATTACCGTAACGAAGATTATTTCATGGTTCAGGAAGAAGACATTGTGATCGCAGCGCGCGAGCTCGTGGAGGATTGGAAATGAAGACGTTTAACTTACCCGATCTTGGCGAAGGTCTCGCTGAGTCAGAAATTGTAAAATGGCATGTCAATGTGGGCGACATGGTCAAACTCGACCAAGTGATCCTCACTGTTGAGACGGCGAAAGCAACCGTAGACGTTCCGGCTCCGTACGCAGGCAGAATTGTCAGCCGCCATGGTGAAGAAGGCGACGTGATTAATATTGGCGCCCTACTTCTAGAAATCGACGAAAGTGGCGCAGAAAACACTGTCTCTGCGGAAAAACGACAAACCGCCGATGCCGCAACCGTTGTTGGCACCGTATCTCACCAATCTCATAATGTAAATGTTGACGATTTTTGGGTGGGCGGCAGCCACAACAAATCAACAGACAAACTCATCACCGCTTTACCTTCCGCGCGTTTGCTAGCGAAAAAGCTAGGCGTAGATTTGAAAACGATGGTCGGTAGCGGACCAAGCGGTTTGATCGTCGATGCCGATGTTTACGAAGAAGCAGGCAAACAAGTTCCTGGAACTGAAGTGCTCAAAGGAGCGCGCCGTACGATGGTCTCGACCATGGCAGAATCCCATCAAAATGTCGCAGCGGTGACCATTACCGAAGAAGCGTTATTGGAAGATTGGTTGCCAAACGAGGACATCAGCATTCGTCTGGTACAAGCTATCGTTTATGCTTGCCAGCAAGAGCCAGCTCTCAACGCTTGGTTCGATGCAGAAACCATGACGCGCTGTGTTCATCCTACCGTCAATCTTGGTGTAGCGGTGGATAGCCGTCACGGACTGTATGTCCCCGTGCTTCGCCACGCGGATGAGTATGAACCGCAAGACGTTCGGCGCTGGCTCGATCAAACCGTCAAAGGCATCCGAGACAGAAAGATCAGCCGAGAAGACTTACAACACGCAACCATTACTTTATCCAACTTTGGGGCCATTGGCGGCATTTTCGCAACACCAGTGGTTTCGCCACCGCAAGTCGCGATTGTCGGTGCAGGACGAATTGTGGACCGGGTCGTGATCCGTAACGGTCAAGCCGTGGCCGTAAAAGCAATGCCGCTGTCCATTACCTTTGACCACAGAGCTTGTACCGGCGGTGAAGCCGCGCGCTTTACCAAGGTGCTTGCAGAACATCTGCAAAGGCCAAGTGTAACTAAGTCATAACGACATAAGGCTTCCTAAATGGAAGCCTTTTTTCTGCTTTACGCACTAATTCAAACCCACCAACCGAACAGATACAATCATCACTAATGGTTTGATTTTCATACTCATGTCACTCTTTCATATTTCAAAACCTTGACCACCTCTCATCGGATTCACGTTTACGTTAACTGAGCTATAGTTTTCTATATAAACGAAAAATGTCACCCAGATGACGAAAATAAAAAGGAAGCACAAAAATGGAACGTGAATGCATGGAGTTTGATGTGGTGATCGTCGGAGCTGGCCCTGCGGGGTTAAGTGCAGCATGTCGATTAGCACAGTTGAACCAAGATCGTGAAGGCGAAGCGCTGTCAATTTGTGTGGTAGAAAAAGGCTCTGAGGTCGGCGCACATATATTATCTGGCGCGGTGTTTGAAACTCGCGCCTTAGATGAGCTCTTCCCAAATTGGAAGGAAATGGGAGCACCCGTTTCTGCCCCCGTTCAACATGATGATTTTCTCTATCTAACGACGGAGCTTAATCATATACGTGTGCCCCACTTCCTCACGCCTAAACCCATGCATAATGACGAAAACAATCACGTTATTAGCCTTGCTAATCTTTGTCGCTGGCTTGCTACTCAAGCTGAGCAGCTCGGTGTTGAAGTATTTCCTGGTTTTGCCGCTGCGAGCGTTAACTACGATGAATCAGGTGCCGTTACTGGAATCACCACCAGCGATATGGGACTGGATAAAAACGGACAAGAGAAAGCCAATTTCGAACCGGGCATTGAACTTAAAGCCAAATACACGCTGTTTGCTGAAGGGTGCCGTGGGCATTTAGGAAAAGAGCTCATTCGTCATTTCGATTTGGATGCAGGCAAACAACCTCAGCATTACGCATTAGGCTTGAAAGAGATTTGGGAGCTGCCGGCTGATGCGAAAGATTTTACAGGCAACGTCATCCACTCCGCCGGTTGGCCATTGAGCGAAACCAACACAACTGGTGGTGGATTCCTCTATCACATGGAAAACCGCCAAATTGCGGTCGGGTTGATTGTCGATCTTAACTATCGCAATCCCCACTTGAGCCCATTCGATGAGTTTCAGCGCTTTAAACACCACCCTGCAATTAAACAACACCTAAAAGGGGCACAGCGTATCGCTTATGGCGCAAGAGCCATCGCAAAAGGTGGGTTATCTTCTTTACCGAAACAACAATTCCCCGGCGGTTTATTAATTGGCTGTGGTGCAGGAACACTTAACGTTGCGAAGATAAAAGGCAGCCACACCGCGATGAAATCAGGCTTACTAGCAGCAGAAGCCATTCATCAGGCATTACAAGACTCAAGGCGTGACCCTGATTATCAATCGCGATTTGAAGCCTCTTGGCTGTACGATGAACTCGCCGAAACGCGTAACTTTGGAGCGAACCTGCATAAGTTCGGTAGCCTGTTTGGCGGAGCTCTTTCTACCTTCGAGCACAACTTGTGGCTTCCTCTGATTAAAAAGCCAATACCGTGGACAGTGAAAGACCATTCCCACGATCACGAACAGTTAAAACCCAAAAATGAATGCCCGCCGATTGAGTATCCAAAACCGGATGGAGAAATCAGCTTTGATAAACCATCTTCGGTGTTTTTATCCGGCACACAACATGAAGAAAACCAACCGTGCCATCTTGTTTTGACTTATCCTCATATCCCCATCGATGTGCACCTCGGGTTGTTTGATGAGCCAAGCCAGCGTTACTGCCCTGCCGGGGTTTACGAAGTGGTCGAAATTGATGGGAAAGTGAAGTTTCAAATCAACGCTGCGAACTGCGTACATTGTAAAACGTGCGATATAAAAGATCCGTCACAAAACATTACGTGGAAGACGCCAGAAGGCGGTGGCGGGCCTAATTACCAGAATATGTAGTCAATAGAGCATGATAGCACCGTGTCTATCATGCTCTGTCTTTCAAGGGTGAAACAAAATCGAGGACTTAAACCTCTACTCCTGCTTCATCTTCTTCCACAATATCTGTTTCTTGACTTGCTTCCGCTAGCCACTTTTGTACCGCTTGGCTTGCTAGCACTTTTTGCTGGTAAGCTTTAGCGCCTTGGGACAATTCAATGCCATAAGTTTCAAAGCGCAACGCAACCGGTGCATACATAGCATCGGCAATCGACCACTCTCCAAACAAATAAGCGTCTGGGAACTTTGCCATTTGCTCAGACCAAATTGCGTCTATGCGTGCAATATCCTTTAGTGCTCCATCGCTCAGATCTACTTTTCGACGTGCGCGACAGTTCATCGGTAACTCGTTTCTCAAATCAAAAAAGCCCGAATGCATTTCAGCCGAAATCGCGCGCGCTTTCGCTTTGTCCGCTACATGGCTTGGCCACGCCTTTCCTTGTAGATACTGCTCGTTCACATATTCCAAAATCGCTAAGGAATCCCAAACCGTGACTTCGCCATCAACCAATGTTGGCACTTTGGCCGTTGGTGTTACGCTCGCCAGCTTGTCGTAGAAGTCTTCAGTAAACAGCGTTAGCTTAGTTACATCCACTTTTACATCGTATTGAGAAAAAATGAGCCACGCTCGCAATGACCAACTTGAGTAGTTTTGATTCCCGATAAAGAGTTGCATTGTTGCCTCCATGCCAAATGGTGTTGTTATTAATTAAAGCGTAAAATCACAATATCTGATTGTTTTATTTCAAACTAACGGATAGTTTTGATGGGACACTCCAATAAAAACGATGGATAGAAAAGAATATGGATATTGACGCGCTGCGCAGCTTTCTTGCGTTTGTTGAAACAGGCAGCTTCACTCGTGCTGCAAAACAAATCAATCGCACCCAATCCGCGTTTAGTGCTCAAATGCGAAAGCTTGAAGATGAACTCCGTGTCAGCTTATTCGAAAAGGAAGGTCGCAACCTTGTACTGAGCGAAGCGGGTATGTCACTTCGTGCGCATGCAGAGCAACTCGTAAGTTTGCACAATCAAGCCGTCAAGCAAGTAAAACGCTACGAAGACAAACGCCCACTGCGTTTAGGATGTCCAGAAGACTATAACGATAGCCTGCTGCCTAAAGTCATCCGCGTATTGCAGCAAACCGAACCGACATGCTCTATCCAGGTGTACAGTGAGCCAAGCGTGACGCTCCGCGAATGGCTAGATGAAGGCAAATTAGACGCCGCCATCGTGACTCGTGCACCCGATAGCGAAGAAGGATACTGGCTCGCAAGTGATAGAGGCGTGTGGATCAGTCACCCCGATTTCGCTATCGACGAATCACAGCCAGTCCCTCTCGCGCTATTTCAAACCGATTGTAAATACCACGCCGCCGCTATTAATGCGCTGACCAAAAGAGGAACGCCATATCAACTCTTAGCTTGCTGTAACACCTCTTCTGCGCAGCGAGCCATTGTTCGCTCTGGCATGGCGATTGGCGCGATGGGAAGAATCAGTGTCACAGATGATCTGAAGATCTTAGAAGATCTGCCTCCACTACTGTCGGTGGATATTGTTTTGGTAACTGGTGTCGAACCTCATCCCATACTAGACAAAGAATGCTTGTCGCAGCTGGCTGAGTTGATGCCTTACTAGCGAACATCAAACAGATTAAGCAATCACGAAATCGAACGTTCCGACTATTCGCCCATCAATATTTACTGGCTCAAACTGTAAATGGTCACGGGCTTTACCACCCCACCATTCGTTGCCCGTCTGTCCTTTCAAATAGAGTTGGGTGGTCAACAATTCATGGTCGCCACGCCACAGTTTGACGTGAATGTGAGGAGGTCTTGAGCTGTATGGGACAGGAAACAGTGTTTGAAAAAAATAGCGCCCATCTTCTTCAGTTACTGTCGCGCCAAAACCTGAAAAACTTGGGTCAAACTTGTTTTGGCTGGGTTGATTCGGATGGTCATAAATCCCTTGGCCATCACACTGCCAAATTTCTATTTTTACGCCAGAGATGGGACGACCAAACACATCCAGCACTTTACCTTGCAATGTTATCGTCTCTCCGATCAAAGTACCCGGTTTCAATACTAAGTTTTGGCGAAGCGGAATCTTCACCACGGGATAAAATGGACCTTCGGTCTGAGAGGGCGTCGGACGCATAGAGCTTTCCGCTTTAAGAAATGGCGCAAACATCAATGTCCATAACGCAAGAAAATGTCGTCGTTCCATGTTACAACCCAGAAAAATCTACTCACTTAAGTTTGGTGAAAGATGCGCAGTTTTCCACTTCCGGGTAAAACAAGAGAAGAGAAATAAAAAATACCCCTACCAGAGAGTCAGTCGCAGAGGCATTGTGAAATTGAAGATGTGATGAACTTAAATCAACAATGGTTTGGTATTTATACGGCTTCAAAAGCCAGAGCTTTCTTCTCAACTTGGCGGAAGATAAGCGTCAGAATCCCATTCACGCTCAGATAAAACGCGCCTGCTACACCGAAAACCATTAATGTATCGTAGGTTTGAGCATTAATGCGCTGAGCATAGCCCATCAAGTCCATGATGGTGATGGTGCTTGCCAAAGACGTGCCTTTGAACACCAAAATCACTTCGTTTGAGTAAGCAGGCACCGCACGGCGAATCGCATAAGGAAGTAACACACGTAACGTGGCACTTTTGTTCATACCCAGAGCACGACACGCTTGCCATTGACCTGAAGGAATCGCACTAAACGCACCTTTGAAAAGCTGAGTACTGTACGCAGCCGTATTTAATGCCAACGCTAACATGGCACAGAACCAAGGTTGGCTCAGCCAAGTCCACAGCACACTCTCTCTAACTGCATCAAATTGACCTGGACCGTAGTAGACCAAGAAAATCTGAACCAGCAACGGTGTCCCAGTAAACAGCGTGATGATGCCACGGCTGACCCAGTGCAAACCCGGAGTGCGTAGAATCAACGTCAAGGTCATCAATAGTGCAAGAATACAGCCGACAGCCAAAGACGCAGCCGTTAATTGAAGGCTAGTGCCTAAACCATCCAGCATTTGCCATACATGTTGTTCGTTCATGCGTTTGCCTCCTGCCCCATACTCATGCCTTGGATTGAGAATTTCTTATCAATCTCTTTGACCGCGCGTTGCGTGATAAGCGTGATCACTAAGTAAATCGCCGCAGCCGTCGCATACCAAGTAAACGCTTCGTGCGTTGCTGCCGACGTAAGCTGAGCTTGTTTCAGCAGATCCGTCACGCCAATCAAAGAAACCAGCGCCGTGTCTTTTAGCAAAACCAGCCATTGGTTGGTTAAGCCAGGAAGCGCATGTCGCACGGCTTGCGGCAACACAATGCGTACAAACGCGTGGAACTGACTGATACCGAGTGCGCTTGCAGCTTCTCTCTGCCCTCTGCCAACGGCTTTTAATGCGCCGCGCAGAGTTTGAGAAGCATAGGAAGCGAAGATCAACGATAACGCCACCACACCAGACAAGAACGGGCTAACCTCAATAAAGTCTCCGGTGATTAAAAACAGAACCTGAGTCGAACCAAAATAGATGAACAACACGACAAGGATTTCTGGCAAGCCACGCACCACCGTAACAAACGCCGTTGTAGGCCATTTCACGAATACGCGACGAGACATTTCACCACTGGCGAATACCACTGCCAGAATCAAACCGACTAAAAGGCTTGTGAAGGCTAGCTGAACCGTCATCCAGCTAGCTTGTACAAGCGCTAAAGAGTAACCCGTTAACGCCATATTACTTACCGAAGTACTTGTTGTAGATTGCGTCGTATTCGCCGTTCGCTTTCACGGCTTCTAGCGCTGTGTTTAGCTTGTTCACAAGTTCATCGTTGCCTTTGTTTACTGCGATACCAAAACCATTACCGAAGTATTTAGGATTCGTAACGCGCTCACCAACGTACGCAAGGGTGTCTTCCTTCTTGAACCACTCCGCCACTACCGCTGTGTCACCAAATACAGAATCAATACGGCCATTCTTCATGTCGATGAAAGCATCTTGGTAGCTTGAGTAAGGAACCGACGTTACACCCGGCATTTGCTCGATAAGGTAACTTTGGTGAGTTGAACCGTTTTGAACGCCTACACGCTTACCTTCTAACGCGTTTTGGTCAGCGACTTTGTCTTTGATAGAAACAAACGCTGCTGAGTTGTCGTAGTAAGCATTCGAGAAATTGACTTGCTCAAGACGCGCTTCAGTAATGTCCATTGCAGAAATAGCCGCATCATAACGTTTGAATTTTAATGCAGGGATCAAGCTATCGAAAGATTGGTTGTGGAAGCTACATTTTGCGTCCATTTCTTTACATAGAGCATTCGCCAGATCCACATCGAAACCTTGGATTTGATTGTTTTCATCCATGTATTCGAATGGTGCGTACGTCGCCTCCATCGCGAATTTGATTTCATCTTGTGCCACTGCGTTTGCTGCCACGTTTGCAGAAATAAGGCCGATTAGTGAAGTTAGTAGAATCTTTTTCATTGCAATACTCCGTGTGTACGTCTTGGGCTGACACTCGCAATGACAGCCGAGCTTAACTGTTAGTTGACTGAACTTATTGGTGTTGTTTTTAGTGCTTTAGATAATCAGCAAACTGTGTGGTTTGCGGGTTAGCAAAAGCGTCGTGCGTACCATGCTCTACGATGTGTCCTTTCTCGAGGTACAGAACGTGGCTAGCAATCTTCTTAGCAAAATCGACCTCATGCGTCACTACGACTTGGGTGATGCCAGTTTCGCTTAAATCTTTAATAATCTTAACGACTTGGTTCGTAATTTCCGGATCAAGAGCTGCGGTCGGTTCATCAAAAAGCAAGACTTCCGGTTTCATCATCAATGCACGAGCAATCGCCACACGTTGTTGCTGCCCACCAGAAAGCTGCATCGGCCATGCGTCGGCCTTGTCAGCCAAATGCAACGTAGACAAAATTTGCATCGCTTGGGTTTTAGCTTCTTCTTTATCCATTCCCGACACTTTAATAGGCGCTTCAATCAAGTTCTCCATGACCGTCATGTGAGGCCACAAGTTGTATTGCTGAAATACCATGCCCACTTTACGGCGAAGCGCTAAACCTTGCTTTTCTTTGATTTCAGCCGAGAAATCGAAGACGTCATTAGCGATGTTTAACTTGCCGTTATCCGCCCCTTCCAAAAGGTTTAGAACACGTAATAAAGAACTCTTCCCCGCGCCGCTTGGCCCCAGTAACACTAGCGTTTCACCGTTTTCACAATTGAAACTCACATCGTGAAGAACTTGTGTGTCACCGTAGGATTTGTTGATTCCGCTTACCTGAATACTCATGCTGAAATACCGCATTAATTGTCACTTGGCATTCATATTACCAACAAGGAGTTTTTATGCAATAAAAATGTATAAAAATTTAATTTGTTAACTTTTTGTATAAGAAACGAACAGCAAGATAGAGAATATGACTGGTTTGATGAGTGTGGTTTTTACAGAATTTGTTGATCAAAAAGGCCAGCTTACTTGCTGGCACTTATCTAACCTTGCATATATCGATAAACCCCAGAAAATTATGAAATAGTTCAGAATTGAATGCCGGACAAGAATACGTAGCTTTGACCGTGGCTACGTATTCTTGAGTTACCAAACAGATACAACATAACGAAGAACAGAATATCGAGTCACTCACTCTGGCTTGATATTTTGATTCATTCTGAACAAGTTATTTGGATCAAACTTCTTCTTCACTTCTTGCAAGCGCGCATACGTTGGGCCATAGGCGGATTCTGTACGTTCGGCTTCATCTTGTGTAAGGAAGTTGATATACGCACCGCCACTGGCATACGGTTTGGTTTTGGCAAAAAAGTCTCTCGCCCACGCGATACAAGCTTGGTCATCTTCTGCGGAGTCCCATCTCCCGTGCACATTTAATACGTAATTAGCGTCACGGCTAGAATAAGCCATAGATTCAGGTTCTGGTCTAGATGCCGCGCAGCCAAGAGAAGCGATAAAAATCTCGCATTGAGGCGATGGTAACTTCCCTGCGTATTCTATCGCCGCATCAATGACACCTTCGCTTAGCGAGTTAAAGTTATGCGATTTCCAATAGTTACGTGCGCCCGGAGTGAGTAAGGGATCAAACGCTTGTTGCCATGCAGCAAATGGTTGTACGCCAACATGCTCACCATGTGCGTCACCAAAATCTCTGAGTGGAGCAATTAGATTTTCACCCTCGGATGGGTCGCCTGCATAACATATCGCCAGTACGACAACCTCTTTACCGTGAACGCTTTCAGGTAAGAATGGGAGTGGCGGAGCTTTACGACTCACCATCCACACACTTAACTCTTCTGGCGCAGATTCGGTGAATTTTGCAAACTGCGTGATGGCCGATTTAGCTTGATCAAACGGGAAGACAATCAAACCACTCAGTACTTCAGGGCCAACGGGATGCAATTGGAATTCAAACTGCGTAACAATGCCAAAATTACCGCCGCCTCCGCGCAGCGCCCAGAAAAGATCCTCGTTTTCTGTTTCACTGGCAAGCAATTGGCGTCCGTCGGCAGTAACGACGTTTGCAGAGACTAAGTTATCTATCGTCATACCGTATTTACGGCTCAACCAACCAAAACCACCACCTAAAGTAAGACCAGCAATACCAGTGGTAGAGTTAATTCCTACCGGGGTCGCTAACCCGTGTTTTTGAGTGGCTTCGTCTAAGTCGCCTAAGGTACAGCCCGGCTCAACAAACGCTCTTTTTGCATTTTCATCGACTCGGACTTGGGTAAGGAGCGACAGGTCGATCATGACCCCATTATCACAGACAGCGTTGCCCGCAATATTGTGTCCCCCACCTCGTACAGAAAGTAGCTGACCATTGTCTCGCGCAAAGTTAACCGCCATCACAACGTCATCTGTCGACTTACAGCGAGCAATCAAACTCGGCTTGCGATCAATCATGCCATTCCAGATTTGGCGAACTTCATCGTAATTAGATTCGGTAGGTAAAACGACGTCACCTTGAAAGTGACTTTTGAAATGTTCAATGGTTGTGTTTTCTAAACTCTTCATATTAGTTGCCTCTCACGTTTTACATGAGCGCTTGTAAAAAGTGATGCAACTACGAGCTTGTACAAGCTTCCTCACTGTTAAACGTGACGTTTTAGTAGCCATTTTCTAGTAAACAACACACGCATCAACACAAACCGCATTCGAGCGTCATCATTCACTTCCGGCACAAGCTTGGAAACCTAAAGTGCAGAATCGGCAATCCATTGAGCGTTCAATATTGCAGATCCTTTACCTTACCCTCGTGCCTAGTTTGAAATAAAAACGCTTAAAGTTTAGAACGCCACTGAGTTTCATCTATGAAACACTGTCTTATTATTGATATTTTTGACGATTAATATTATTCCCATTTTTTATCAATGAGATGGAATTAAAAAATCGATAGGACTTAGTTGATGAGAAAAGCCAAACCAAACTCAGCTGTCGAGTGTTTACGGTAAGACGGCCATAAAAACAAAGCCTCCTTAGATACGAGGAGGCTTCTTCATTGGTTATGTAAACTCACTAACTGCGGCGGTTTCGGTTCTTATATACCACACAGAAGTTACCGCGCTTAGTTCGGCATTTAGAGCAACGTTCACAGTCTACTGGTGCGCGATTGCCTTCTTTCCAACGTTTAATCAACTGTGGCTCAGCGAGTAGAGGACGTGAAACAGCAAAAAACTGGATGTTGGTATTCTCTGCAATGTTCTCGATCGCATCAATATCGCGTAACCCGCCAACCGTAATCACGGGGATATGAATATCTTGACTGATCACTTGCCCGTATTCGTGAAAATAGCCTTCTTCTTGCAGTGTGTAACCATCGAATCTTTCACCAACAAGTTCGTTTGCTTTGCCGTGAATGTTGCCGGAGACGATGATCGCATCAACGCCCACTGCTTCGAGTTTCTTACACACAATGCGTGTTTCATCGAATGTTAAACCGCCGTCAAAGAATTCTGTCGCGGTTAGCTTCACAAGAATTGGAAACGCATCCCCCACCAACGTCCTGGTCTCAGAATAAATTTCCAAAAGCAAACGCATACGATTTTCTAAGCTGCCTCCGTATTCGTCTTCGCGTCGGTTGTAGTACGGGCTTAAAAACTGGTTGATTAAGTAAGTGTGCGCTGCATGAATCTCGACACCGTCAAAACCGGCTTCTTGAGCTCGTTTACTCGCTAATGCAAATGCTTTTACGATGTAGTCGATTTCATCCTTCGTCATCGCTTTGCCTTGAGTATTCGTGCCGCGCTCAGGCACATCACTCGGAGCAAAGATCACGCGCTCACCGACGTTGTAGGTGGTTTTAGTACCGCCATAAGCAATTTGCATCACAATTTTAGAATCGTACTGATGAACCAGTTTTGTGAGTTTTTTGTATTCTTCGATGAAAGAGTCGTTGTAAATACCCATCATCCCTGCGTTGGGCTTTTCTTCTTCAACGATATTGGCGTAACCTGTGACGATTAGCCCGACGTCACCTTTAGCAAGCTCTTCGTAAATATCGTAAAGCTTTGCCGTCATGTGGCCATCTTCGGTCGCCATATTTTCCCACGTTGCGCTACGCACAAAGCGGTTCTTTAGGGTCATGTTGCCAATGCGGGCTTCGGAAAACAAAATACTCAAAACCAGTCCTCTTAATTCGTTTTTATTGTTTGACGCGTTTGTAAATCAACAAGAACGAAAAAGGAACAGCGATACATAATGCATGGCTGTTCCTTCTCTGAATCCTTGAGACTTAACATCAACAAGGCGCACCTTACTGTTTCGGGGAGGACAAAACTTTAATCTGGGTTAAGGTTTGGTGGGATGAGTCTTAATACAACAGAATATTGGGTGGAAATAGTTTAGGAGAAGCGCCAAGCCGAGTAAGCCCTTCTCCACAAGGCCCGCTCTTTAAGCCAGATGCCTTCATAGCGAATTGAGTTTTCATTTTCAAAGATGCTGGCTTTACACAAAGCACATAGTGTTCTTTATTATTTCGCAATGTCCTAAGCAAACGACCGCGGACCTCAGAAGAAAGCCAACTCATTGGACTTTGTCCCACAGCCATTGGCCTTGGCACCATGTCGATTAGGTCGCTACATTTCTTTGACTCTTCTAGAAGTTTATATGTTAAATCGAACATGTCCGCGTTAACTGGCCATTGATTTGCTTGAGGACCGTATAAACTAATCCAGAATGTCTTTAGGTTTCTCTTTTCTTCAATTGTTAAACTCATTATTTTTCTCCCGAATTGACTGATAAAGGTTTTTAAAAAGCTCATCTGAGCCCAAAAAGGTAAAATGATGTATTAGACTAGTATCTAATATAAAAAGCTGTCCACTTTGGCTTTCAGAATCATAGAACCCTAATATTTCGAGCCCACCTTTAACCTCAATAACTTTATTATCCTTCGTAATACCTAATGTCTCAGATAACTCATTAGAAGCTGCGTTTAACCATTGTGGAAATGAACTGTTTTCCGTTAGCTTGAACAGAGATCTAACAAATTCTTTTTCAACACCAGTTAAATCTATGGGAGAAAAAAACTCTTTAGGACTCAGAACTTCATGAGAAATATGGCTATCGCCAAATTTAAATATAAGTATGTTACCCGTATGAAGTATTGTTTTTGATAAGGGGACATCGAGCACAACGTTTTGAGATAGATGTAACTCTTGACTTTGTGCAAAGCATTGAAACGAGAGTACTAAGGCTAACAGTTTTATAAACTTCATTTTATACACGACTCAGATTTGATTTTATCCAAATCTTTATATGGCAATCTTTTAATGTCTATAAACGTAGAAACTGTTTCTTCGAAATGCGACTAGCTTAATAAATATCTGCAATTGTTAAATATGTAAGCTAAAATTACTTTTCAACATGAGTTGATTATCAACCTTAAGTCTATTTTCAATATTAAAGCACGTAGTACCCAACCAACTTGTAACTCGATCATATATTGTTAATTTATCTTGCAAGCCATTGATTTATTAAAACAATGATTTTTTAGAGTGCACAGTCAATGAAAGGGAGAAAATAAAAACACAAAAATGGAAATGTATTAATAGATGCAATGAAATAGAGTTAAAGCGAAAATATCCTCTCACTTCAATTCCATGTTTTGACAGTTCCAGAGTTCTATTGCAAAGCTCTTTTTGCAAGCATCTAAAACTATGGTTATCCGTTGTCTAGCCTTTAAAGAGCAAGAGGTATCAACTCGACGCCAAGCACACCACTTATCCCCATCACCACCAGCAACGAGACTTTAAATACCGACTTCGACCACGCGACGTAGTTACTGTCGTCAATACTGCGAAAGGTCACTTTCGTCCACATAAAGCAAACGACAGCCGCAACCGCTAAGTATTCATACCCAGCTTCACCAAGTAAAAATAATCCCAACGATACTGCGCCAAAGGCCACCACATACGCTTTCATGTGTCGGTGCGCTTTATGAATACCCTCTTTAACGGGTAAAACCGGAATCCCCGCTTCTCGATAGTCTTGCATACGGAACATCGCAATCGCGTAGGAGTGCGGCATTTGCCATAAGCAGAACATGGTAAACAGCAAAATCGCTTCTAAGCTGATGAAGTTGGTCACCGCCAAGTAGCCCACTAATGGCGGCACGGCGCCAGAGATGCTACCAACGAGAGTGCCGTATACTGAGTTGCGCTTGTACCACATAGTGTAGAAGAACACGTAGTAGACGTAACCGAGCAGCACCACGACCGCCGAAAGCGGATTGACTAATTGGAACAGCAGCGCCGTTCCCACCAGTAGCATCGCCAAGGCATAGACAAAGGCGACATCAATATTGATGTTCCCTTTTACGGTCTCACGATTTTTTGTCCGTGCCATCTTTTGATCGATATCGCGGTCAAAAATATTGTTCACCACACAACCTGAAGCAATCACCAGTCCCACGCCAGCCAAAGTTATTAAAAACAACGTCAGGCTCGCAGGTTCTGATTTTGCGGCGAGGAAGAACCCCGCCGCAACTGAAATCAGGTTGCCGAAAATAATGCCCGGTTTGGTGATAGACAAATAATTTTTCAGCATACCCGCGCCTACAATTTCATGTTGACGCTCATGTTGTAGATAATCCAGATCGAACCAGCGATCAGGATCAGCACAACAATGGCGGTAAACATCAATGACACCAAGTTCCAACGCCCATCTGACGTTTTCGCTTCCATGTGTAGGAAGTACTTGAAGTGCACAAAGATCTGCACCAAAGCACAAGTAAACATCACAACGTAGGTGGTGCTCGCTGGCAAGGTTTGCGCCCAGACGAAGTAGAACGGAATCACCGTTAAGATCAGCGACGCAACGAAGCCTTTTACGTAATCCGACGAGCTGGTTTCAACATGTTGGCCCATTACATCACCCCCATTAAGTAAACGATGGTAAAGACACAAATCCAAACAATGTCTAGAAAGTGCCAGAACAGGCTCAAGCAGTTAAAACGCATCGCCATGTTGTCGTTCAGACCTTTAGTCGAAAGCTGGTGATAAGCCACTGCCAACCAAATCAGACCAAAGGTCACATGCAAGCCGTGCGTGCCAACCAGCGTAAAGAATGCCGATAGGAACGCGCTGGTCTGCGGGCCATAGCCTTCTTTAATCAGGTGATGGAACTCGTAGACTTCCATGCAGATAAAGCCAAGACCTAGCGCAAACGTCACTAACATCCAACGCTTGAGACCCGCCACGTCGTTGCGTTTCATCGCGATAATGCCAAAACCGAAAGTGATACTACTAAATAGCAACAGCATGGTTTCGACAAACACGAACGGCAGTTCGAAAATCTCTTTACCTGTAGGACCGGCAATCGAGTTGCTAGACAGCACGGCGTATGTCGCGAACAAAGTCGCAAACAATACGCAGTCACTCATCAGGTAAACCCAGAAACCAAACAGCTTGTTGCCATTCGTGTCATGGTGGTGATCGTGGTCATGATGAGCTGCGACATTAGTTTGCATAGGTCACCTCCAGATCATCGCTGTTTTCGTTGTCTTTCACGGTTCCTTTCTTCGCTTCTTCTAGCTGAGCTCGGCGAGCGGCTTCAATCGCTTTGATCTCTTCCACTTCAACGTAGTAGTCCACGTCATCGTTGTAGCTGTGTTGGATACACGTCACAACGATACCCACCAAACTTGCTGCCGCTAGCCACCAGATGTACCAGATCATCGCAAAGCCAAAGACCAACGCCCAAGCCGACACATAAATACCCGTTGCTGTGTTCTTTGGCATATGGATGCGTTCGTATTCCACTTCTTTCATTGGATCGAACTCGCCACTTTGTTTCTGGTACCAGAACGCGTCCAGTACATCGCCTTTTGGCAGATGAGCAAAGTTGTAGAACGGCGGAGGTGAAGACGTTGCCCATTCCAATGTACGGCCGCCCCACGGGTCACCCGTTAGGTCACGGTTTTGCTCGCGGTCACGAATACTCACGTAGATTTGGATGAACTGAGACAATACGCCCAGAGCGATCACAACCGTGCCCGTCGCCGCAACAGCCAATAGCGGGAAGTATTCAGGGTTGATGTCTTGGCTCAGACGACGGGTCATACCCATAAAACCCAGCGCGTAAAGCGGCAGGAACGCCATCAAGAAACCGACAATCCACAGATAGAACGCGCGTTTACCCCAAGTTTCATTCATGGTGAAACCGGTCGCTTTCGGGAACCAGTAAGTGATCGCCGCAAAACAGCCGAACACCACCCCACCGATAATCACGTTATGGAAGTGTGCGATAAGGAATACAGAATTATGCAGAACGAAATCCGCACCCGGTACCGCCATCAGTACGCCCGTCATACCACCAACGGTGAAGGTAATTAGGAAACCTACCGTCCACATCATCGGTGTGGTAAAGCAAATGCGGCCTTTGTACATGGTGAACAGCCAGTTGAAGATCTTCACCCCAGTTGGGATGGAAATGATCATCGTCGCGATGCCGAAGAAGGCATTCACGTTCGCGCCAGAACCCATGGTAAAGAAGTGATGCAACCAAACCACGAACGCCAAAACAGTGATGACAATCGTCGCCCACACCAGTGAGGTGTAACCAAATAGCTTTTTACGCGAGAAGGTTGCCGTCACTTCTGAGAACACACCAAAGATTGGCAGCACCAAGATGTACACTTCTGGGTGGCCCCATGCCCAAATCAAGTTGACGTACATCATCACGTTGCCGCCAAGATCATTGGTAAAGAAGTGCATGCCCAAGTAACGGTCGAGCGTCAGCAGTGCGATGGTGACGGTCAGAATTGGGAACGAAATGATGATCAGAATGTTGGCACATAGCGACGCCCAAGTGAAAACTGGCATCTTCATCATTGGCATTGATGGTGTACGCATACGCAAAATGGTAGCGAAGAAGTTCACACCCGTTAGCGTGGTACCGACACCAGATATCTGCAGCGCCCAAATCCAATAGTCGACCCCGACGCCCGGACTTGCTTCAATGCCAGACAGCGGCGGATACGCCAACCAACCGGTACGACCAAACTCACCTAAGCCGAGCGACATGTTCGTCAGGATCACACCAACCACAAACAGCCAGAAGCTTAAGTTATTCAGGTACGGGAAAGCCACGTCACGTGCGCCGATTTGCAGCGGTACGATGATGTTCATCAAACCAATCACGAGCGGCATCGCAACGAAGAAAATCATAATCACGCCGTGCGCGGTAAAGATTTGGTCGTAGTGATGCGGCGGCAAGTAGCCTGCTTCACCCGCAGAGGAAAGTAGCTGCTGGCTACGCATCATCACCGCGTCCGCAAAGCCACGTACAAGCATCAGCATCGCCACAGCGATGTACATGAAGCCGAGTTTTTTGTGGTCTACCGAAGTAAACCATTCATTCCATAGGTATTGCCATTTTCCAGCTTTGGTTACGGCAACCACCACGGCTAATCCCACCAACGCGACGATCGCCAGCGTGATGATGATGATCGGCTCGTGATATGGAATTGAATCCAGAGTTAATCTTCCAAACATGTGATTATCCTTGGTTTTCAGGCAAACAGTTCATGGAACCCGGATGTTGGGTCACGACGTTGCTGAACAGAAACGGAGGAACACTTGAGAACAGAGTGACAGGCGCAGCAACGCTTGGCTCAGCCAGCGAGCTGTATTGCTCCCAATCTTCGATTCGATCAGGGCTCGCTTTCACTTTTTGCACCCAGTTGAGGAACGCAGCGCGGTCCGGCATTGCGGATGCGGTGAACTTCATCTGCGAGAAACCTTCGCCGCTGTAGTTCGACGCAAAGCCCTTGTAGTCCCCTTCGTGGTTAGCGATCAGATTCAACTTAGTCACCATGCCTGGCATCGCGTAAATCTGAGTACCCAAACGCGGGATAAAGAACGCATTCATGATGTTGTCTGACGTCAGCTTAAAGGTCACAGGCACATCTTTCGGAAACGCCACGTAGTTTACGGTCGCGATGTTTTCTTCCGGATAGATGAACAACCATTTCCAATCAAGCGAGACCACTTCAATCGTCATCGGTTTGACATCACTCACCAGAGGTTTGGATGGCTCTAGTTCGTGGGTAGAACGCCAAGTGATGGTGGCAAGAATAGCGATAATGATGATGGGAATTGTCCATACCACCACTTCGATTTTGGTCGAGTGCGACCATTCTGGTGCGTACTCTTCGTCGGTGTTACTTGCTCGGTATCGGTAGGCGAAGTAAATCGTCATCAGAATCACAGGGATCACGACGATTAACATCAGCAAAAGAGCGGTGATGATCAGCTCTTTTTCTTGGACACCAATGGCACCTTTCGGGTCAAGCAAAGCAGAATTACATCCTGAGAGCAAAAGTATGACGCACGCCAAACTCCCCCTCGACAAGATGCGTTTATATCTTGAGGCTTCCATTAACTTTCTCGATGGTTGTCTGGTTTCAAAGCAAATGCCATTACGTTCGGTATCAAGCTAAGAACCAGTTGTTATAGTCATTAGAATGTTTATGTGTTGAGCATGTGCAACATTGGGATCATCGAGTATCAAACGGGATTGCAGCGTGGTTAAAACCACACTTACAGTGTGAGTTTAATGTTACACTTTGAAACACAATGTTACATTTGGCGCATTATGAGGAGTAAAAAGTTAAAGCTCATCAGTCACAACTGGAAACTAACCTTCCAATAATGAAATTTAGGTATGTAAACCACCAGCTAAAACTCTCGCGTAAAATTGACGTGCCACAGAGTAAAAGCCATATTTAATAAGGTGTTAGATAGACAGGAAAGAACGGATGGATGAATTGATCATAAATCCGGTGATAGTTATAAGATGATTAAAAATCAAACCAAAGAATTGTGACCAACATCAAATTAATGATTTCACGTAATATTTGAATGGTATTTATTCTTAATTAAATATGGCACGAATTTTATTTACTATATGAATGTGTGTATCGGTATTAAAAAAGAAAGCAGATCCTGCCCTCAATGCGACTCGTCACTAAGCAGACAAATATGCCTCCCTGAGGCAATCATTCTCTGAAAAAAGCGTTTACATTCGGATTCCGCCATCCACCTCAAGCACGCGGCCGGTGAAGTAATCACTCTCAAGAATGTATTTGACGGCATGAGCGATTTCACTCGCTTCCCCCATTCTCCCTACCGGAATCATCTTTTCTAGACGTTCGATCGCCTCTGGCTTCATTTGATCAGCCATCGCCGTATGTACAACCCCTGGCGCAATCGCAGCGGCTCGAATGCCGTACCTTGCAAGCTCGCGTGCCCACGTTGTTGCCATGGTAGCGACCGCCGCTTTAGAGGCGGAATAGTTGGTTTGACCAATATTCCCGGCTCTCGCAACGCTGGAGATATTGATAATGACCCCTTGTGAGCCACTTTCAATCATTTTTACAGCAGCCTCACGCCCACACAGAAATGTTCCCGTGACATTGACATTCATGACGAGATTAAACTGCTCCAACGACATTTTGCTGATAACGCCATCTTTGGCTTTTACAAGCAAACCATCTCGCAGCACTCCCGCATTGTTGATGAGTCCATTAAGCTGACCGAAATCTTGAAGAATGGCGTCAAATGTCGCTTCCACATCCGATTCATTTGTCACATCAACCGGATAAGTGAACGCTTTCGCACTTAACATCTGACATTGTGATTGTGTCTCTCGTAAACCGGTTTCATTCACATCGAGCAAAGCCAAATCAGCTCCGGATTGAGCGAGGGTAATCGCCATCATTTGGCCCAGCCCCTGCCCTGCACCTGTAATCGCAATAACGCTATTTTTTATGTCCATATTTGCTCTCCAAAACTTGTCGGCACTCAGACACGAAATATCGAAACTGGGAGCTTATTGCTCCCAGCACAATGGTCATTTGTTGTTCTTATAGAATTCAAACAGACTTGAGAAATCGAGCTCACCATGACCGCTCGAGTTATGGAATGCATAGAGGTTACGCGCCAACGCTCCCATAGGAACCGAGGAGTGGGTTTGCAATGCGGCATCTAATCCCAAACCTAAATCCTTTAGCATCAGCTTACTCATAAAGCCCGGTTGATAATCATGGCTGGCTGGCGCGCTATCCATCACGCCTGGGCATGGATTGTAAAGCTCTAACGCCCAGTTTCGTCCTGAGCTTTGCAGCATGATGTTGGACAAGACTTTTGGATCGAGCCCATGATCAATGCCTAAGTTCAGCGCCTCACACGTGCCTGACATCAAAATACCCAGCATCAGGTTATTACAGATTTTAGCCATCTGCCCATCGCCAGCTTTACCCGCATGAAAAACGTTTTTCCCCATGTACTGCAAAATGGCGTTCGCTTTTGAGAATGCCTCATCCGAGCCACCGACAATGAACGTCAACGTAGCCGCTTTAGCTCCCGCGACGCCACCCGAAACCGGTGCGTCGACAAACAACAAACGCTTGTTTGCCGCTTCATTGGCAACCAATCTTGCTGAATCGGGATCGATCGTCGAACAGTCAATCAATAGCGTATTCGGTGCGACAAGGTTCATCACGCCAACGCCCCCGTGTAAATCCCCTAAATACACCGACCGAACGTGAGACCCCGCTGGAAGCATGGTGATCACGGTGCTTGCACCATCCACCACTTCTTCGAGCGAGCTCGCAACCACTGCCCCAAATGGCATCAGTTGTTTTGCGGCTTCCACATCCACGTCAAATATTTGCACGTTAAACCCTGACGCTAACAAGTTCTGCGCCATTGGATTCCCCATTCGACCCAACCCAATAAATGCGATGGTACTCATGATTATTCTCCTTATTGACCTAACGGCTAACCTAGCGGCTGTTCACCGAGCTTGGCGAGCGGGTGTTCATCGTCAGCCCAAAGCGAGGTAAACAATAAGTCGATGACATCTTCATCGACTTCACTGACCGTTTTAAACATCCAGTTTGGCTCACCATCTCGGTCGATAAGGCGAGCACGAACGCCCTCTTCAAATTCCCCTAAGAGCGCACAACGAACCGACAGGCTCAGCTCCAATCGGAAGCAGTCTGCAAGAGGTAAGCGGTGATATTCTTTGACTTGTCGAAAGCAAATATGAGCAGTAATTGGGCTGCCTGACGAAAATGTTTCTTTCGCACCGGCAATCCACGGGCTGCTGTCTTCCATCGCCATAATGCGTTGAGCAATGAGGTTTAGGTCTACGCCTTTGCAAGCTTCTTTGATTTGGTCGAGATGAGGGCAGATTTGCGTGGTTGGTTTGCTGTCGATGATTTGTTCTTCCAACAACGCCAACAGTGCACTAACCAGTTCCTTCGCACCAGAAGTCCCCCATGGCACTTTTTGTAGCTCTTTTAACAAAGTGGGATATTGCTCTTCCAGCAACAGCCAATCCGCCAGACCAGTAGTGACAGCGTCACTCGAATTAACGAGCGCACCGGTCAAACCAAGGAATAGACCCACTTCGGGATCGATTTGACTAAGGAACCAAGTACCACCTACGTCTGGATATAGACCGATGTTGATTTCTGGCATGGCTAAACGCGATATTGGCGTAACAACCTTGTGGCTTGTGCCCATAAACAGCCCCATGCCACCACCCATCACGATGCCTTCACCCCATCCAATGATGGGTTTGTTGTAGGTATGGATTAAATAGTCACACTCGTATTCCAACGCAAAGTATTTTGTGCAAAATTCTACGGTCGCTTCTTTGCTCTCATTGTGCATGACGTGATACATCGCCCGCACATCCCCGCCAGCACAGAATGCTTTTTCTCCCGCACCACTTAACACCACACAAACCACGTGCGGATCGTGTTGCCATTTGATCAATTGATCAATTGATCGTGACGTTGACGCAACATATCGAACGTCAATGCGTTCAGTGATGGCGTGTTATCCAACGTCGCGACGCCGATGCGATGTACGCCATCGACACAATCCATTTCTGTAATGGTGACCGTTCCTACCATGAAGCCTCCTATTGGTTCTTCCAGTTAGGTCGACGCTTTTCAAGAAAGGCGCGTACGCCTTCTGTTTGATCTTCGGTATCAAATAAATCGAGGAATAATTCACGCTCTTTCATTAAGCCGTGTTTGAGTGGCGCAGAGCGCATGTTTTGAATCAGAATTTTGCACGCGGCGACCGAAGAAGGCGATTGATTTGCAACCGAATCAGCCATCGCAATCGCTTTACTTAAGGCTTCCCCTTTTGGCACTAGCTCCTCCGCTAAGCCTAGTTCTTTTGCCAGAGAGGCGCTGATTTGTTCGCCGCAAAGAATCATGCGTTTGGCCCATCCTTCGCCAACAAGCGCGGTGAGGTTTTGTGTGCCACCAGCGCAAGGAAGCAGCCCAACTTTCGCTTCTGGCAGCGCGAGTATGGCTTGCTCTTCGACCACTCGAATATCACACGCCAACGCCACTTCTAGCCCACCACCCATGGCATAACCATTAATGGCAGCAATAGATACACCTCGAAACTCGGAGAGGGTTTCAAATGCTTCACCAAAGCAGCGCGCCATCTCTAACGCGCGTGCTTTGTCACCATCAGCAAACAACTTGAGATCCGCACCTGCCGAGAAAAACTTGTCACCACTACCAGTAATGACCAAGGCATATACGTCTTTATTTTGGTTAAGCGTGCACACCAACGCTTTTAAAGCGTGAAGGCTGTCTGCCGTCCACGTGTTCGCGGGGGGATTATGCATCGTAATCACTGCGACGTGATTTTGAATGGTGTGCTCAATGGCTTGTGGCGTTGATGGCATAATGTGACTTCCCCTTTTGATGGCGCAGACCCGATAACTTGTTAGAGCAACGCTGACGTTTCTGAGAGCAGACGACGCGCGATGATCAGACGCATAACTTCATTAGTGCCCTCAAGAATTTGATGTACGCGAACGTCACGGAAATAACGCTCCATGGGGTACTCTTTTATGTACCCGTAACCGCCGTAGATCTGCAACGCCTGGTCGCAAATTTGAAAACCGACGTCGGTTGCAAAGCGTTTCGACATCGCGCAGTACGTCGTCGCATCGGAATCGTCTCGATCGAGTTTGCTGGCGGCATAACGCACCAATTGCCGTGCTGCGACAAGCTCCGTCGCCATGTCCGCTAACTTGAATTGCAGCGCCTGAAATTGCGCTAACGATTTTCCGAACTGCTTTCGCTCCTGCATATATTGCGTAGCTTGATTCAGAGCTTGTTGCGCCGTACCAACGGAACAGGTCGCGATATTAATGCGTCCACCGTCCAATCCTTTCATGGCAAATATGAAGCCTTGCCCTTCTTCGCCCAGTAAATGACTTGCTGGAATAACGACATTTTCAAACGTAACCGCGCGTGTTGGTTGGCTGTTCCAGCCCATTTTGGGCTCTTTTCTCCCATAACTGATGCCGTCAGCTTGAGCAGGAACAACAAATGCAGACACACCTTTGGCACCCGCTTCGCCCGTTCGCGCCATCACGACCAAAACATCCGTCTCTCCTGCGCCGGAGATAAATGCTTTACCGCCATTCAACACGTATGTATCGCCTTTTTTGCTCGCGGTTGTGGTCAACGAAGCGGCATCCGACCCCGCATTGGGCTCTGTCAAGCAATACGAACCCAACCATTCTCCGGTGACGAGTTTAGGACAATATTTGGCTCTCACGTCTTCGGTCGCGAAACTCGCCACCATCCAACTCACCATATTGTGGATGGTCATGAAAGCAGTCGTCGACGTGCACCCCATGGAGAGCTGCTCAAAAACAATCGACGCATCCAAACGGCTTAACCCCAAACCACCATGTGCTTCTGGCGTGTAGAGGCTGAGAAAACCCAGTTCTCCCGCCTCTCTCAATACGTCTTTGGGAAAGTTCTGTTTTTCATCCCACTCTGCGGCCATTGGTGCTAAACGCTCTAACGAAAACTGCTGAGCCGTATCGGCAAATGCACGTTGATCTTCATTAAGTTCAAAGTCCATAAAAGCTCCTTGCTGTTCACTCAGCGCAGTTGAATGGTCAAATTCGGCCCTGTTGGGATGTCATCATCAAACCATCTCGCCGTTACCGTTTTAGTCTCGGTGTAAAAACGCACAGCTTGCTTGCCATACGCATGCAAATCGCCATAGAAACTGCCCCTCCAACCCGTGAAGGAGAAGAATGGCAAAGGCACCGGAATCGGAACATTGATACCGACCTGACCAACTTGAATCTCGTGCTGATATTTCCGTGCAGCCGCGCCATTAGCGGTGAATATCGACGTGCCATTACCGTAAGGATTGCGATTGACGAGCTCGATCGCCTCTTGCAACGTCTCTACTTCAATGCAGACCAAAACTGGACCAAAAATCTCTTGGGTGTAAATCGACATATTCGGCGTTACGCCGCTAAACAGCGTTGGCCCGATCCAATTACCATCGGGAAACCCTTCGACTTCACATTGGCTGCCATCAAGTTCACACACCGCACCTTGTTGTTTGCCTAACTCAATCAAACCCAAAACGCGCTGCTTGGCTTGCTCACTGATCAATGGGCCATACGCAGCATCCTCATCATCCCAAGCGCCGGGATGGATTTTCGCCATTTCTTGTTTGAGATCGGCAATCCAGGCTTTTGACTCACCAACAAACACCGCGACTGAAATCGCCATGCAACGTTGCCCTGCAGCACCAACCGATGATCCCACCAAGTTGTTGATGACGTGCTCTTTGTTAGCATCAGGCATGACAACCATGTGATTTTTAGCGCCAGCAAAGGCTTGTACGCGTTTAAAGTATTGAGTTCCCGTGGTGTAAATGTACTGCGCGACAGGCACTGAGCCGACGAAAGACACCGCGCGAATATCGGGATGAGCAAGCAAGAAATCGACTTGATCTTTGCGGCCATGAACGATCTGCAATACGCCTTTTGGCGCACCCGCCTCTTCAAAAAGCTCAGCTAAGCGAATCGAGGTTAAAGGCACTTGCTCGGAAGGCTTAAGAACGAAAGTGTTACCGCTCGCGATTGCGATGGGAAACATCCACAACGGGATCATGGCAGGAAAGTTGAACGGAGTAATGCCGCAGCACACACCCAAAGGCTGGATGAGAGAGTAGCTGTCGATCTCAGTCGCGACATTTTCGACCGTTTCTCCCATCAGGTTGCTGGCAATGTTGGCCGCTTGCTCAACCACTTCTATGCCGCGCCAAACATCGCCTTTGGCATCGGCAAAGATTTTGCCCGTTTCGTGCGAAAGTAAGGTTGCGATTTCATCATGATGTTCTTTCAAAAGATGCTGATAGCGAAGCATCAAACGCGCTCGCTCTGATACCGCCACCTCTTTCCAAGATTGAAAAGCCGTTTGCGCACTTTCGATGGCCGCTTTCATCTCAGCATTTGTCGAACATGGCACATACGCGATTACGTCATTGGTGGCGGGATTGGTGACCTCAACCCAATCTGAGGTTTGAGACTCACGAAACTCACCATCAATAAATAAGGGAACCAAACGAGTCATCATTTACTCCTTTGTTAACTGTGCAGAAATTACAGCGGGATCTCGATACCTATCGCTGTTGCCTCGCCACCGCCAATACACAGTGACGCAACGCCTCGCATCACTTTCTTGTTGCTTGCATCCCCATCAATTCCCAGTGCTTGTAGCTGTCTTAAACTGTGGATCAATGTGACCAAAATTCGAGCCCCACTGGCACCAATTGGATGCCCGAGCGCACAAGCTCCGCCTTTAATATTGACCTTGCTTGAATCAAGCCCTAATTCCGCAACCGCAATTTGTGTCACTACCGCAAAGGCTTCGTTGATTTCCCAGAGATCAATTTCGTCAATCGACCAATCCAATTGCGACAACAATTGTTCAATGGCGTAGACCGGAGCCAACGTAAACTCATCCGCCTTTCTCGCATGAGTCGCGTGCGATTTGATAATGGCAAGCGGGGTAAGATTTTGGTGGCGCGCCGTCTCTTCATCCATCAAAATCAACGCGGCTGCACCATCGGAAATGGCACTGGAGTTCGCCGCAGTCACTGAGCCTTTTTTATCGAAAGCGGGTTTGAGCTGAGGAATTTTTTCTAGATCGATGGAGCGAGGATGCTCATCATAATCGAGATGGGTTGTGGCAGTTTTTGTCCGGATGTCAATTGGTGCAATTTCATCATCAAACAAACCACGCTCTTGCGCTTCTAACGCTCGTTTTGCAGACATGGTTGCCCACTCATCCATTTTCTCACGGCTGAATTTGAGCCTATCTGCAATTTGCTGAGCATAAACGCCCATCAAGTGCCCTTCGTAGGCATCCTGCAATCCATCAAGAAACATGTGATCGTAAGTGGAGTGATGCCCTAATCGCATGCCATTGCGCGCCTCTTTCAACAAATAGGGCGCATTCGTCATGCTTTCCATACCTCCAGCAACAGCCGTTCGAATGGTGCCAGCTTTGATCAAGTCATGAGCAAGCATGATGCTTTTCATTCCCGAACCGCAAACTTTATTGATGGTTGTGCACCCTGTACTGGGTGGTAAACCCGCACCGAGCGCTGCCTGTCTAGCCGGCGCTTGTCCGCATCCGGCTGGTAGCACGCAGCCCATCAACACTTCATCAATTACGGTCTCAGAAAGTACGTTTTCACCCAGCGATTTCATCGCGGCCTTTATGGCAAATGCGCCTAACTGCGGTGCGGAGTACGGTTGCAACAGCCCTTGAAAGCGCCCAATTGGCGTTCTTTTCGCACTGACAATCCAAATGTCGTTTCCCATGATTCGCGTTCCCTAACGGTGTATCACAGCGTACGAACTACCCACCACAATTGCCTATTCAGGTTTTCTCACCTCAAACGATGAAGCTCTATCCCTTATCCGGCAACGAAATTATCGCACTGTGATTTCTTGACGTTTACGTAAGCATAGCACTAGCCTTTACAGTGAGGTAAAGAAACACATTGATAACAACCTAATTTTTATTCAGTCATGGTCAGATTTCGAGAAGCTGGATTTTTATTCGAGGTAAGTGTGTTATGGAAAAATACAAAATCAGTGATCTCGCCAAAGAGTTCGACATCACGACGCGCAGTATTCGATTTTATGAAGATGTTGGCCTGATTGAGCCAGAGCGAAAAGGCAATATGCGCGTTTATCAGCGTAGGGACAAAATCCGACTTAAACTGATTCTTAGAGGGAAACGGCTCGGCTTCTCACTGGCAGAAATACGTGAACTGTTCGAACTTTACGACATGCAACAAACGGATGAACAGCTGCTCAAAATGCTTAATATCATTGAAGAAAAGCAAGCCGTGTTACAACAGCAGTTAAATGACATTGGTGTCGTCATGGGCGAGCTCAATGCGGCAAAAGAACGCTGCCTTCAAACACTAAAAAACAACGAAAAGTAACAACGCCACTAACTCAAATTTCCCTCACTCAAGCAGTGCACGATTTTCACAGTCACACACCTGTAACAGGGAGACGTTATGAAAACGAGCTACATCCCGCTGAATTTCGGGCTCGGTGAAACCATTGATATGCTCCGAGATCACGTCAATGCGTTCGCGAGTGAGCATATAGCTCCTATTGCCGCCGATATTGACCATTACAATCAGTTTCCGAGCCATTTATGGCCACTTCTTGGCGAAATGGGCTTGCTTGGCGTGACCGTCAGCGAAGAATATGGTGGTGCTGAAATGGGCTACCTCGCCCACGTTGTAGCAATGGAAGAGATAAGCCGAGCATCAGCCTCCGTCGCACTCAGCTACGGCGCGCATTCTAATCTTTGCGTAAATCAAATCTTTCGAAACGGCACCCCAACGCAACGAGAAAAGTATCTGCCTAAATTAGTTGATGGTTCGCACATAGGCGCTCTGGCGATGAGCGAAGTCAATTCGGGTTCGGATGTCGTCAGCATGCAGTTAAAAGCCGAAGACAAAGGCGACCACTTCTTACTCAATGGCACAAAAATGTGGATCACGAACGGCCCCGATGCGGACGTGGTCGTTGTGTACGCCAAAACAGATGCTGATGCGGGATCGCGCGGGATCACAGCGTTTATCGTCGAGCGCAGTTTTACCGGATTCAGTGACGCGCAAAAGCTCGATAAGTTGGGAATGCGAGGCTCAAACACATCTGAGCTCGTCTTCAACAATTGCAAAGTACCTAAAGAAAACATTCTCGGAGCACTCAATTGTGGCGTCGAAGTATTGATGAGTGGGCTTGATTACGAGCGCGTTGTTTTAGCTGCTGGCCCACTCGGCATTATGCAAGCGTGTATGGATATCGTCGTCCCCTACGTGCATGAGCGCAAACAGTTCGGCAAATCCATCGGCGAGTTTCAGCTTGTGCAGGGCAAATT
Organism: Vibrio sp. Y20_XG_PY13; assembly: GCF_024181925.1. NCBI lineage: Bacteria > Pseudomonadati > Pseudomonadota > Gammaproteobacteria > Vibrionales > Vibrionaceae > Vibrio > Vibrio sp. Y20_XG_PY13. The sequence continues at coordinate 696,526 of NZ_JAMZAL010000001.1, forward strand.
GGCCGACATGTACTCACGTATGAACGCTGCAAAAGCGTACGTCTACACCGTCGCGGCGGCTTGTGATCGTGGTGAATGCACGCGCAAAGATGCCGCTGGGGTGATTTTGTACAGCGCAGAATTGGCAACACAAATGGCGCTCGACGCCATTCAGCTACTCGGCGGTAATGGCTACATCAATGAATACGCAACCGGACGTCTTCTGCGTGATGCAAAACTGTATGAAATTGGGGCAGGAACCTCCGAAATTCGCCGCATGCTCATCGGGCGCGAATTGTTTGAGGAATCACGCTAGATCCTGATTCACTCGCTAGAAAAAGGAAGTCATCATGGCCATCATAAAAAGCAAAACCAAGCCAACTGACGAGCTGTTTCTTTCTAACCAAGCCGCGATGGAAATGCTGGTTGAAAAGCTGCAAAAAGACATCGCCACCATCAAACTCGGTGGCGGCGAACGTGCCATTGCTCATCAGCGACAAAAAGGAAAACTCCCGGTTCGAGAACGAATTTCACATTTGCTCGATGATGGCAGCAACTTCCTTGAAATCGGTCAGTTCGCCGCTTGGCAAGTGTACGATGAGTCCATCCCATGCGCGGGTGTCGTGGCTGGCATCGGCATGATCGAAGGTATTCAATGTATGGTGATTGCCAACGATCCTTCGGTCAAAGGCGGCACCTATTATCCTCTCACCGTGAAAAAGCACCTTCGAGCACAAGAGATAGCTCAGCGTTGCCAACTACCGTGTGTCTACCTTGTCGACTCTGGCGGCGCAAATCTCCCTCATCAATCAGACGTTTTTCCCGATAAAGATCACTTCGGCCGTATCTTCTTCAACCAAGCCAGAATGTCGGCCAAAGGCATTCCTCAAATCGCCGTTGTTATGGGGCTGTGCACCGCAGGCGGCGCTTATGTCCCAGCAATGGCAGACGTGTCGATAATGGTGAAAGAACAAGGCACCATCTTTTTAGCCGGGCCCCCATTGGTAAAAGCCGCAACGGGCGAAATCGTGACTGGTGAAGAACTCGGCGGCGCAGATGTGCATTGTCGAAAATCGGGGGTGGCAGATTATTATGCCGAAAGCGATGAGCACGCCTTAGACTTAGCGCGCGAGGCGATTGCCAATGCGAACCGTCCAAAGCCGCCGAAATCAGACAGTGCCATCTTACCACCACGTTACGATGCGGAAGAAATGTACGGCATTGTGAATGCCAATTTGCGTTTGTCGTTTGATGTACGTGAAATCATCGCGCGTATCGTCGATGATTCGGATTTCGATGAGTTTAAAGCCCTCTACGGACGCACGCTGGTGTGCGGCTTTGCGCGCATTCATGGTCAGTTGCTTGGTATTGTCGCGAACAATGGCATTTTGTTTTCTGACTCCTCACAAAAAGGGGCGCACTTTATTGAACTGTGCGCCAAACGCACGCATCTCCGTAATGGGCGGAGAGCAAGCCGCTGGCGTGTTGACTCAGGTGCGCAAAGAGATAAACCAACGTCGCGGCGAAGAATGGTCCGAGCAAGAAGAACACACTTTCAAAGAATCGATCATAGACTTGTATGAGACCCAAGGGCATCCGTACTTTGCCAGTGCAAGATTATGGGACGACGGCATCATTGACCCCAAAGAGACGCGAAACGTGCTTGCACAAGCGTTAATGGCCGCGCTCAACGCGCCAATACCTGATAGCGAATTTGGCATCTTTAGAATGTAACCGCGCAATTGAAATAAACGTTCACAAGGAAATCATTATGCAGGAAAGACAACCAAGCATTGTTCCAAACGCTCAACGACACAATGATGTGCTTTGGCAGGTTGACGAATTCGGTGTTGCAACACTGACGCTGAATCGGACTAAGAAACACAATGCCTTCGATGCCTGCATGATTGATTTGATCATCCATCGCTTAGATTATCTTGCACTAAGAACCGATGTGCGTTGCTTAGTGCTGCGCAGTAATGGCAAACACTTTTCCTCTGGTGCGGACTTAGCTTGGATGCAATCGATGGCAAATAGTACCCGAAAAGAAAACCTAGTCGATGCACAAAGCCTCGCTCGCTTAATGGAAACGTTGGATGCCTTCCCTCAACCCACCATCGCTGTCGTACAAGGCTCAGCCTTTGGTGGCGCATTGGGGCTAATTTGCTGCAGCGATATCGCTATCGCCAGCCACTCCGCTCAGTTTTGCTTGAGTGAAGTCAAATTGGGATTGGTGCCCGCCACCATTGCACCATACGTGATGCGTGCGATGGGCAATCGACAAGCACGTCGTTACATCCTCAGTGGTGAAGTCATCCCTGCGGTTAAAGCGCAACAGTTTGGCATCGTGCATGAAGTGAAAGAAGATGACGAGCTTGAATCATGCGTAAGCGAAGTCGTCGCTTCTTTGCTACTCAATAGCCCAGATGCGATGAGAAAAGCGAAAGCACTCTGCGAACAATGCCACCAAAATCCCATTGATTCTCAGCTTATCCGCTACACCAGCCAATTGATCGCCGATATCCGTGTATCGCCGCAAGGGCAAGACGGTTTACAAGCTTTCTTAGAAAAACGGCCTCCGAGCTGGGTCCATCAACCTGATGCGGAGGAAGAATGACACTGCCTACTAACGTAAACATTGTTGAAGTTGGCCCTAGAGATGGACTTCAAAATGAATCACCGGTTTCGACTCGCACTAAAATCCGTCTGATTGATTTACTTTCTGACACGGGTTTGAGTCACATCGAAGCCGGCTCATTTGTCTCACCCAAATGGGTTCCGCAAATGGCAGATTCCAAAGAAGTCATGCAAAATATCACGCGAAGAGCCTCGGTGACTTACTCGGCACTCACCCCTAACCTCCAAGGGTTAGAGCAAGCCTTAGATGCTGGGGCCAATCAGGTCGCCATTTTCACTTCGGCTTCTGAAGGTTTTTGCCAGCATAACATCAACTGTTCAATTGCAGAGAGCTTGAAACGCTTCGAGCCATTAATGGTTCAGGCCGATAAATACCATGTTCCAGTTCGTGGATATCTATCGTGCGTCGTCGATTGCCCTTACGATGGGGCGACATCTCCAACACAAGTAGCCAACATATCGCAAGCGTTGATCGAGTTGGGATGCTATGAGGTGTCCTTGGGCGACACGATCGGGACCGGTACGCCTAATCGTGTAAAAGAAATGCTGGAATCGGTGCTAGCACGCATTCCAAGCCAACGTTTAGCCGTACACTTTCATGATACGTGGGGACAAGCGCTGGCAAATATCTACCAGGCCTTAAGCATGGGCATCACCACGGTAGACAGCAGTGTCGCAGGATTGGGAGGGTGTCCGTACGCACATGGTGCATCTGGCAATGTTGCTACAGAAGACGTGTTGTATTTATGCCAAGGCTTGGGCATTGAAACTGGCGTGGATTTGGAGCTGTTAGCCAAAGCAGGATGGATGATAAGCGATGAACTGCAACGCCAACCAACATCGAAAGTTTCACAGGCATTACGTCATAGAATGGAATAACGCACTTTGCATGACGGGCTCAACTAACCCGCCCGTTAGACTTCATAATTCGCTTTGATGCCGATATCAAAGTGCAGTGGCATGCGCCATTTTGCTATAGATAAGTAGGCCATGATCAAACCCGCAAGAAGCGCAGAGATTGCAACAATGGTTGACTGTTCGAACCACAACGCAAATGTCGTCACAACCAACAGCGTAGGTACCAATTTCAAGCCAAGGACTTTGAAACAGAACGACTCTTTCAACGCAATCCCAGAAAAGGTGACAAAGATAAAGCCTAATGCGAGCCACACTCGATTTAACTCTGGGTCGCAGACCATCAAGATCGCTCCTATCCAACCAGACCAACTGATGATAGTGCGAACTGACTTACTGTAAACGTGAATATTACTCGCAGACATTGCACCAGCAATGGTGAATACCGCAAATACTGCTCTATACCTGCCATCCATCCCATCGAGCCATTGACTTTCCAGCGCAGCCAACCCCAAAAGCGCGATGGCAAACACACTGATGCCAGCGCGATACAAGCAAACGCTCAGCTTATCTAAAAAATCTAATGTTTCTTGATGTTCAGTATTTGCCATCGTCGTTCATCTTTAGAGCGTGTATTTACGCTCGCTTGGGGAAGCGGAATCTGCCGCCAGTGCGGTAAATCACCAAAGAAAAGAGAATCAGCAGACAACCAACAAGTTTATTGGCCGTCAGAACTTCGCCATACCAAAGAATGCTGAGAACAACCGTCCAAACCGGCTCTAAGATCATAATCAGTGCCGCATTCCCTGCTTGGACAAACTTTTGCCCCATCGTCTGCATAACGTAACGCAAACTCGTCGCAAGCAACGTACTGAGCGCAAACCACCACCAAATGGATGAATCCACCTGCTCTGGTCGTGATTCCATCAAGAACGACACCAACAGACCTAGACAGCCTGCCGAAAACAGCTGCACACAAGTCAGTAATAAAACGGGCAACTTCTGCGAATATTTGCTGTTTACATTAAAGTGTAGCGCCAAGATAAGCGCCGCTCCAAGAAACCAGAGTTGACTCGCAGACTGCTTCCAACCTCCAGCCAATGAAAGGCACGCTAAACCAATCACCGCAATAGGTAACGAGATCCAAAAGATGCGCTGAGGGCGTTGTTGAAACATTACCCAAGCCACGATTGGCACGAACAGCATCGAGAGGCTCATAATAAATGCGCCCTCGCCTAGCGTATCGCTGATTGAAATGGCGTAAATCCACGTCATCACAGCGCCACCAAGCAGCAAACCAACACCGCTAGCCGCCAACACGTCTTTTAACCGTGCCGCTTTTAGTGGTCGGTAACACAATGGCAGTAAACATAGAGAGGCGATGGTAAATCGCAAGCCAATAAAACCAAAGGGCGGCAGCCCTTGTATCGTTTCTTTGGAAAAAATCCAGCCCAGTGCCGCTATCATCGTAGTGGCCACCAGAATCACGGTCGCTTTGCGTTCTGAGTTAAACATAATTACTCACAAAAAGGCCTGATGAATCGTCATCAGTGGGGATATTTATATCGATTTTAATCTACGAAAGTTATTTATATTCGTATCGCAAATGCTGACGAGGTGTGTAATAAGAATGGAAGATGTTAACGTTTGCGAAACGTCGGCATTATACATTGCAGGTGAGATTTCATCGAGAAATAACAGCGTGTTGCCTTCCTCACTATAAACGGTATTCGCGAAGCGAGGAAGGGAAACTAGAACCGAGAATGGGCTCTTTGAAGCAGAAGTTTTTGAAGCGATTAATTACAAGGTGCGGTTGAACTGTGCGACAGCTTCAACCACTCGGCTTGCTCCGTCTTGGATATCGTTCATAACATTGCCCGCCTTTTCAGACAGCTCTAACGTATCAAGCGCCTCTTTTTGACACTGAGAAATCAGTGCAACAGCGTTATTGGTGCGCTCTAGGTTTTCCGTCACCATCGAGACAATCTCATCTGTCGTGGTATTGGTGCGCATGGCAAGCTGGCGTACTTCATCGGCAACTACCGCGAAACCGCGTCCATGATCGCCGGCGCGAGCGGCTTCTATTGCCGCGTTAAGTGCCAACAAGTTCGTTTGGTCAGCAATTCCGCTAATGCTATTCACCAGTTCACTGATTTTCGATGAGTGAGCTTTCAAATCTTCAATGGCGGCATTGGCTTGCTGCATTTGCTCTGAAAGGGTCTGCATTTTCTCAAGGGTAGAACCGATTACTTGACGGCCTTGGACGGTTTGAGTGCCCGTTTCCTGAGATACTTCATTCGCCAACTGCGCCGCTTGCGCCATGGATTGCTCTTGAAGCACTTGCTGAGTAATGTTGGTCGCAAATTTGACCACTTTGTACAGCTCGCCTCTGTCGTTATGGATCGGGTTGTAAGAAGCTTCCAACCACACGACTGAGCCATATTGGTCTACGCGTTTGAATCGGTCGGTAACAAACTGCCCACTTGCCAGCCTTTTCCAAAAATCGTGATACGCCGAAGAGTTTGCCTCTTCTGGCAAACAGAAAATTCGGTGATGCTTACCCACGATTTGTTCATGCTTGTAACCCATCGTGCTGAGGAAGTTATCATTTGCTTTAAGCACTGTACCGTCTAACGTAAATTCAATGACTGCCATCGAGCGGCTCAGTGCATTCAGCATGTCTTCGTACTCGCGCGATGTCGTGATCGTTCGAGTCAGTTCAGAGGCAAACACAAAAAAGCTCTCAACCTGGTCACTTGTGTTTCGCACAGGCTGAATAACCACTCTTAACCACGCTTCTTCACCATCCCCCTTGGTGATTTGAAACGCGCCATTCCAGAATGCTTTTGCTTGAACCGACTGTTTCATGCGGTAAAAGTGGTCAGTATTTCTAACGTTTGATGGTACAAGGTCAGAAATATGCTTCGCCAAGATGTCCTTATCTGACAGTGAAAGTTGCTGCAAAAACTTTTGGTTTGCCGATGTGACGTTGCCTTTCGCATCCAACGTCAGCCTTAACATTTCTTCGTCTAGGCTTTGCTGGATCTGTTGCAGGCTGTAGAGCTCTTGTTTTAATCGTTGGTTTTCTTGTTGAAGCGACTTATTAAAAAACATTACTTTCCCTTACTCGACCAATCTATTGATTAATCAAAGGTTTATTATTTATATCTATACAGCTCGATATTACTCAGGTAGCAGTATACTGGAATTTAGACTTGGCTCACAATTAATTACATTAATATCACTAGAGGACATTTGTTAATCAATGTGAACGACAAAATCGCAATCAGATTCGGGCAAGACGCTTATATGAGGAAAGTGAAGTGATAGATCAAAAAAAGCTCTTTCCTTACGGAAAGAGCTTTGACTTAGTTCCCAAAATTTTTGCCGTTTTACAGCAGTTCCACCGACTGTTGAGCGATTACCCACTCTTCGTTGGTAGGAATAACCAGTGCTTTCGCACCTAGCAACTCAGATGTAGCAATCACACCTGCGTTACCAAATCGAGCGTCTTCGTTACCTTTCACATCTTCAACAAAACCTAGCAGTTTTAGGTTTTTCAGAATTTCACGACGAATTGGCATAGAGTTCTCGCCAATACCGCCAGTGAAGATGATGCCGTCGAATGAATCAAGCGCAGCAAGGTAAGAAGCGATGTATTTAGACACACGGTATGTGAACACTTGGAATGCAAGGGCAGCGCCTTCGTGGCCTTCTTCCATTGCTTCCAAAATACCGCGTGCGTCGCTTGTTAGGCCAGAAACACCTAAGAAGCCAGAAGCTTTGTTCAGTGAGTTGAACACTTTCTCTTGAGACCAACCTTTCTTCAGAAGGTACTCAATGATGCCTGGGTCAAGGTCACCACAACGTGTACCCATCATTAAACCAGACAGCGGAGTGAAGCCCATAGACGTATCTACAGATTCACCATTGTTGATTGCACAAACAGAAGCACCGTTACCTAAGTGAACAGAGATGAAGCTCGATTCTTCAATCGGCTTGTTGATCATCTTCGCAGCTTCGCGACTTACAAAGTAATGACTTGTGCCGTGGAACCCGTAACGACGAATGCCGAAATCAGTGTAAAGTTCTTTAGCGATTGCACCAGTGAACGCACGTTGAGGCATTGTTTGGTGGAACGCTGTATCGAATACTGCAAATTGTGGAAGGCTTGGAAACGCTTCAACAGCAGCACGGATGCCGATAGCACCAGCTGGGTTGTGAAGTGGAGCAAGGTCTGCAAGCTTCTCAATTTCTTGTGTAACTTCTTCAGTAATACGAACGGTTTTAGTGAATTTCTCACCGCCGTGAACAATACGATGGCCCACAGCAACGATGTCTTGAGCTAGACCTAACTCTTCGGTTAAACCTACTAGTTTGCCGATAGCGATTTTGTGATGGCTATCGTCACCTTCGATGGAGATTTCCTTTTTTTCACCGTTGAATTTCCAGCTCATACGAGCGTCTGATAGACCAAAGCATTCGCCCAGACCACTTAGCACCGCGTCACCCGATACGGAATCGATGACTGCAAATTTTAGTGAAGAGCTACCAGAGTTGATCACCAGTACAAACGAATTAGACATGTAGTTATCCTGTTGTGGAGCAGAGGTTGTAATTGCGCTTCCGCGCTGCGTACTTCTTGTTTGCTCCCCTATTATTCAATAATTTTTTAATCTTTCAACAATCTTTTAGTGAAAGCGATTTGATTGAACAAATTTTGTTGATCTATAGCAAGTTTTGATTTTATTTGAAGTCTAAAAAATATGATTTGTTAAAGCTAATTTATGAATTGGTCAATTTGTACAAATTCAAACCTATGAGCTACGTTGTTTATTGGATGTATAAAAATAACAATCTCATCAATAATTCGGGGTAATAGCGTGCCCACAATAGCCTTTTTATTAGTGATCTTAGGTTTGATTTTGCTCTGCTGGGGATGGCAGATGACAAAAAATATTTGCTCGAAAACAGAGGTACCCGGGTGGACATGGCTGTTGATGTTAATAAGTTGCTTCATTTTTGCGTATGCTGCTTTCTTGCACGCAATCATGAAAAAACCGGTGGCATCATTGCTTGAAACTGGTGTTTCTTTGCTCTTATTCGGTGGCAGTATTTTTGTCGTTTTAGTCATCAAGTGGAGCAACGATTCCATCTTAGAGCTACACAGCGTCGCGGAGCGAGAAAAACGCAATGCGGTTCATGACTCCCTGACAGGGCTTCCCAATCGCAAGTATTGCTTCGAACTGATTGATGACAGAATACAATCTGGTGACCCTTTCTCTGTCATTCTGTTTGACGTAGTGAACTTTAAACAAGTGAACGATGCGATGGGACACTTCTGCGGAGACCAGTTACTGATTCAGATTGGTCAACGATTGCAAGACAAGCTCAAAGGGAGCGACAAGATCTTCCGCGTGGGGGGGCGATGAATTTGTCATTCTCACCTCTTCCGCCTGTGAAAAAACGGGCACAGAACTTATCGAAAGCCTAGATTGCGCCCTCTCTGCACGCTTTCACCTAGATGAGTTCCAAGTATCTTCACGTGTCGTGTTTGGGATAAGCACCTATCCTTACGACGCGATCTCAAATGATCTTTTGATTAAACATGCCGACATTGCCATGTACCACGCCAAACGTAACGGCAATTTATTCGCATTTTATCATGATGATATGAACGTGGGTGCCAAGTACCAACTTGAAATTTCCTCTCGCATTCAATGCGCGTTAGAGAAAGAAGAGTTTCAGTTGTACTACCAACCCTTGATTGATGCGAACACCAATTTAGCTGTCGGATTCGAGGCAGTGATCCGTTGGCACGATGAAAACGGGAAAACTATCTCACCCAACGACTTCATCCCTATCGCGGAGCGCAGCAACCAAGTCCACAACATCACCATGTGGGTATTGGGCCAGGTAGAAAAAGATCTCAAAACCTTTATCGAAAAAGGCATTAAGTTGCCCGTACACGTGAACCTTTCAGCCAAAGACCTCTCTTCGAACCTTCTTTTCCATCGTCTTGAGAAACTGCTTGAAAACAATCCGCAATTTGCCGATCTGATCAGTTTGGAAATCACGGAAACCATGGCAATAGATAGAGTTGTAGAACTCAACCCACTCATTCACCAAATTAAAGGATTAGGTATTAAAATCAGTTTGGATGACTTCGGTACGGGGTACTCGTCGCTTTCTTTATTGCGGGATCTGCCTGTGGATCAAATTAAAATCGACCGTTCGTTTTTGTGCACAGCAAATCGCACAGAAGGCTCTCGTTCCATCGTAGAGAACACGATAGCTCTAGCACATGGTTTAGGGTACTCAGTGGTAGCGGAAGGCGTTCAGGACATGGACACGCTGTATTTTTTAAGAAGCAGAGGCTGCGACATCATTCAAGGCTACCTATTTTGCCCTGCGCTGCCGCTGAATGAAGTGATTAATTGGGTTAACGAGCACGACGACAAACAAAGTCATACCCGACGCGCATAAATAAAAAAGCCGAGCTTAATGCTCGGCTTTCAAATCAATCTCTACAACAATTTATGTAACTGTGTAGTACTGCGCTGATTATGCGTCTTGAGTGCGACGGCCACGGCCGTGACCACGTTCGCCACGGTAGTTACCACGGTGATCACCACCACGGTTACGATCGAAACGACGTTCGCCACCTTCACGGTTACCGTCACGGTTACCACGGAAGCCACCTTCACGACGACCGCCTTCACGACGCTCACCACCACGGTTGCCACCTTCGCGGTTACCACGGAAACCACCTTCACGACGACCGCCATCGCGACGACCACCGTCACGGCGACCACCACGAGACTCGCGGAAATCGTCGAAGTCACATACTACAGCACCAACATCTTGTTGACGGATACGCAGTTTGCTTAGCTTGCTCGCAGCTTCAGAAGTCATTGCTTTTGGTAGCTGAACGAATGTGTGACCTTGCGCTAGCTTGATCGCACCGATAGAACCTTTACCTAGGCCTAGTTCGTTTGCTAGAGCGCCAACGATATCTTTAACTTGAACGCCTTGCTCGCGACCAACTTGAAGCTGGTAAGTATCCCAGTCTTGGTTGTTGAAGCTACGACCGCCTTCACGACCACCTTCACGGCGTTCTTTACGACGCTGCTTGTCACGCTCAATTGCTTCAACCATTGGGTCTTCGCCAATGTAGAACAGAGGACGTTTACCTTGTTGACGCTTAAGAAGCATTGCAGCAAGCATCGCAGGGTCGATTTCTAGAGAAGTTTGTAGTTTCTCTACTAGCTCTGCGAACTTGTCTAGTGCTTTGTGCTCTTTCTCAGCTTCCAGTTCAGCCGCTAGCTTGTTTAGACGAGCTTCTGCAACTTGGTCACGTAGAGGAAGTTGGATTTCTTCCATAGATGACTTAGTCACGCGCTCGATAGTGCGAAGCATACGGATTTGGTTAGTGCGAACTAGAAGGATCGCTTTACCTTTACGTCCTGCACGGCCAGTACGACCGATACGGTGGATGTAAGACTCAACATCGAATGGGATGTCGTAGTTAAATACGTGAGTGATACGTGGAACATCAAGACCACGTGCAACAACGTCAGTTGCCACTAGGATGTCGATAACACCTTGTTTGATGTGATCAACAGTACGCTCACGTAGGGACTGAGGAATGTCACCGTGCAGTGCAGCAGCTTTGAAGCCACGTGCAGATAGCCAGTCAGCTAGACGCTCGGTGTCTTGACGAGTACGTACGAATACGATTGACGCGTCAGTTTCTTCAGTTTCAAGAAGACGAGACATAGCTTCATCTTTCTCTACACCTTTCACTACCCAGAACTGCTGTTGAACTTTGTCTACAGTGTGGTTTTTACCAGCAACGTCAACAGTTACAGGATCACGTAGGAAGCGCTCAACAATGTTTTTCAGCATTGGTGGCATAGTTGCAGAGAATAGAACGCGTTGTGCTGATTCAGGAGCGTGCTCCATGATTGCAGTTACGTCGTCCACGAAACCCATGTTTAGCATTTCGTCCGCTTCATCAAGTACGAAAGTATTCACTTCGTCAAGATGTAGACGTTCACGGTTGATAAGGTCTTGAACACGGCCAGGAGTACCAACAACAACGTGTGCACCGTTTTTAAGAGCACGCATTTGATCTACGATAGATGCACCACCGTAGATTTCTAGAACTTTAAGACCCTTGATGTTTTTACCAAGGTTTTTCATTTCAGCCGCAACCTGGATCGCTAGCTCACGAGTTGGAGCAAGAACGATTGCTTGTGGTTTACGTTGATCAAGATCTAGCTTGTTTAGAAGAGGCAGAGAGAATGCTGCCGTTTTACCTGTACCCGTCTGTGCTTTACCCAGCGCGTCAGCACCTTCCAATAGGTGTGGGATTGCCGCAGCCTGAATTGGAGTTGGTGACACGAAACCCATTCCGTCTAGAGCAGAAAGGATAGAATCATTCAGAGATAAATCGCTGAATTGAATAACAGAATCTTGCATTGGGATCCTACTTAATTAAACAAAAAAACAGTCCCATATGCTCTTCCAATTCGATACTGATTCATCCAGTTACTAAATCCATTCAGACAGGAGTTAGCACAGTACACAACCGCGATAAGCCATTAGGGACGACTAAGGGAGGCGGATTATTCCTTAAATGCATAAAAAAAGCTAGAAAAAATTGAATTACATCACAATTTATTCTCACTAATGGTAATATCCGCATAAAAATCCACCTACCGCCCGTTTCTCCGAAGAGAAAAGCACCGTTGAGCTGTTTAATTCCTCAATAATTCACAGCGAATTTGTGTGCTTTAGGTAGTAATAATAGCCCGCAATGATTATAGTGTGGCCAACTCCATTGGTAAGTTAAGAAAAGATGTTTCAAGATAACCCGCTATTAGCCCAGCTTAAGCAGCAAATCCAAGAAAACCTGCCTAAAAAAGAAGGTTCAATCAAAGCAACAGATAAAGGCTTTGGTTTCCTGGAAGTGGACAGCAAGACCAGCTTCTTCATCCCACCAGCGTACATGAAAAAGTGCATTCACGGCGACAAAGTCGTGGCCATCATCCGTACTGAAAATGAACGTGAAGTCGCAGAACCACAAGAGCTGATCGAACAATCTCTTACTCGCTTTATCGGTCGAGTAAAGATGTTCAAAGGCAAGCTAAATGTCGTGCCTGACCATCCTCAACTAAAGAAATTGTCTCTAAAAGCGAAACTAAAGAAAGGTTTAAAGCCTGACAACTTCGCGGAAGGTGATTGGGTTGTAGCACATCTTGTTCGTCACCCGCTAAAAGGCGACAACACGTTCTTCGTTGAAATTTCAGAGAAAATCACTGACGCTGACGACAAAATCGCACCGTGGTGGGTAACGCTAGCGCAAAACGATCTACCAAACTCAGAACCTGCTGGCATTGAGAACTGGGAATTAAAAGATGACGCCGATCTAGAGCGCATCGACATGACTCATGTTCCTTTCGTCACAATCGATGGTGAATCAACCAAAGATATGGACGACGCGTTGTACGCGAAGAAAACAGAATCTGGTGATTTTGAGTTAACTATCGCGATAGCTGACCCAACTGCTTACATCACACCTGAAGACGAAATGGATAAAGTCGCGCGTGAACGTGGTTACACCATTTATCTACCAGGCCGTAACATCCCGATGTTACCTCGCGACCTAGCGGACAACCTATGCTCTCTAATTGAAGGCGAAATCCGCCCAGCAATCTGCTGCACCGTAACAGTCAGCAAAGACGGTGTGATTGGTGACGATATCAAATTCTTCGCTGCAAACATCAAGTCACACGCGCGCCTAGCATACGATCACGTTTCTGATTGGCTAGAAAACGGCAACTCTGACGCATGGCAACCTTCAGAAGAAATCGCAACTATCGTACGTGATCTATACGAGTTTTCTCTAGCTCGCGCAGAATGGCGTGAGAAAAACGCAGTCGTATTCCCAGACCGTCCTGACTACCGTTTTGAGCTAAGTGAAGACAATGACGTTATCGCTATTCACGCTGATATGCGCCGCAGTGCAAACCGTCTTGTTGAAGAATCGATGATCACAGCGAACATCTGTGCAGGCCGTACACTGCGTGAAAAATTTGAAACTGGCGTATTCAACACTCACGCAGGTTTGAAACCAGAGAAAATCGAAGAAGTTGTGCAACTCGTTAACCCTGAGGGTACGCTAGAATTCACAGCAGAATCGATTGCAACGCTTGAAGGCTTTGCGGCTCTACGTCGTTGGTTAGCGGTTCAAGAGACATCTTACCTAGACAACCGCATTCGTAAGTTCCAAGCATACAGTGAAGTGGGTAACCAACCTCTTCCTCATTATGCGATGGGTCTAGACATTTATGCGACTTGGACATCCCCAATTCGTAAATACGGCGATATGATCAACCACCGTATGCTAAAAGCGGTGATTCTAGATAAAGAACCAGTACAAAAACCTGACGATCAAGTGGGTGAAGAACTGGCACTGCACCGTAAGCACCACAAAATTGCAGAGCGTAACGTGTCTGATTGGCTATACGCACGCACTCTTGCGGATGAACCAAGCAAGCAAACTTGTTTCACAGGTGAGATTTTCGATATTAATCGTGCTGGTGCACGTGTTCGACTTCTCGAAAATGGTGCAGCAGCCTTTATTCCTGGTGCCCTGATTCTTAATAATAAAGAACGAATTGAGTGCAATGGCGACAACGGCACAATCTCTATCGATAAAGAGGTGGTGTATAAGCTGGGTGACACATTGGAAATCGTTCTTGCGGACGTTAACCAAGAAAACCGCAGTTTAGTTGCAAAGCCAACACAGGTATTTGCTGATCAACCAGCAGCACAAACAGAACAAACTGTAAGTGAAGAATAATACCGAATGAAGTTTAAAGGCGCTCAAATGAGCGCCTTTTTTATTTGTCATGGAAAACGATAAGAACGAATATGCCGAACATTGAGATCATTCGCTTTAACCACTTCACTGCTCGCAAAAGTGAACGTTACACCGCCACCCATAACGGCTTATATGTCGTAGAAGAAGGCGCATTGGTCGTCCACCAGCCAAATGGCGAACAATTTGAACTACAAGCTGGCGACTTTACCCTATACAACTCTTCTGACTTAAGAAGTGCAGAAGCCATACCTGGCGAGAATGGCTTTAAAGCTGTCGCGCTAGTCTTTGACATCAGCCTATTTTGCGAGTTTAAGAAAGCACACCCTGGATTGCATTCAGAAGCAGAACACCGACGCTTCTACCCTTTCTCGCCAGAATCCAATTCAGAAATCACACAGCTTAAGAATACGTTATTGGCTTTAGCCAGTCGTAATGCACCTGATTACACTCAGAGCCACATCGCAATGGCGCTACTTTCTCTTATGGTGGAAGTTCAGCCAGACATTCTTTCGATCATTGACGATGCAAGCAGCCTAACAGCGTCTCAAAAGGCCATTAAGTACATCGAAAAGAACATTGAGAAGGATATAACGTTAGAAGGCCTAGCGGCGCACATGAGCATGTCTATTGCGACGTTAAAACGCCGCCTTGCAGCCGAAAACCTTTCTTTTTCTCAGATATTAAAAGTGAAACGTATTAACTACGCGGCAACACAACTGCGCGTTTCACAAAAATCGATAACAGAAATCGCATTTGAATCTGGATTTAAGAGCGCTGCTCACTTTAGTACCGCATTTAAATCCATTTACAACATTACCCCAAAAGACTTTCGTAATCAGGTAGTAAGAGGTTAATCCCCTACTCCCAAAAACACGCTTGAGGATCGCTTTCAAGTTCGGCAAAGAGATCTTCAAGCGTGTGACTATGCGGCAACTTTTTGTAAGGAATCCATCGAATCTCTTCTGAGCGAGAGGCAGGAACATAAAAGCGCCAAAGCTGAGTCTGAGAATCAAATAGAATTTTTGCAATTGGCGAGGTGTATTCACTGTGTTGTGAATCTAGCAAGAAATGCGCATGGTGAAGTTCAACGCCGTTTTCAATTGGCTCATAAAGACATTTTCCTTGCTCTACCGGCAAATTAGCATTGCGCGCCGAACAAAGAATCTGAACCAGTTTATATAAGCGGCTGGTTGCCATTTGAGAAACAGACATGACGTTCTCCTGATAGGTAGTTTTTAGTATACACCCAAGCGCCATTTAAGGCTGACTTCACCAACGTTCCGTTTACAGACTTCTCAGAGATTACCATCTCACCCTCCAAGGAAACACTACGTACATCACCACTTTGCTCAAATAACGTGATAAACACGCTGCTGTTTCACATTCGAACAATCTTTTCTGATTCACAAAAGTGTAACCTGAACGCAATATCATAAGCGCTGCTTTATACCGTATATGGAGTTTAAATATGTTACGTTTTACTGTGGCAACTTTACTAGCCATGGCTGTCTCCCTTCCTTCTGCTATGGCGAAAGAAGTCAACATTTCAGGTTCAACTTCCGTTGCTCGCGTGATGGACGTACTCGCCGAAGAATACAATAAGACACATCCAGATAATTACATCGCTGTACAGGGCATTGGTTCTAGTGCGGGGATCACCATGGTGAACAAAGGTGTCGTGAAACTTGGTATGAGCTCTCGCTATCTGACAGAAAGCGAAAAAGGCGAAGACTTGAATGTGTTTCCAATTGCTTACGATGGCCTTGCCGTTGTTGTGAACCGTACAAACTCTGTGACTAACCTTTCAGCACAACAACTGTTTGACATCTACAAAGGCGAAATCAAAAACTGGAAAGAAGTCGGCGGCGCGGATCAACCGATAGCAGTTGTCACGCGAGAAGCATCTTCTGGCTCGCGCTACAGCTTTGAGAGTTTGTTGGGTCTCACCAAAATCATTAACGACCGTCTGGTTTCTGATATCAGCCCAAACAACTTAGTTGTAAATAGCAACAGCATGGTTAAAACCATTGTGAACCATAACACACGTGCGATTGGTTTTATTTCGGTGGGGTCTGTAGACCTTTCTGTGAAGGCGATTCAGTTTAACGGGATTGAACCAACAGCAGCGAACATCGCAAATCACAAATACAAGCTGGCTCGACCATTTTTGGTGCTTTACAAAGTCGACTCGCTAGATCAAGCAGGCAAAGACTTTGTCGCGTTCCTAAAATCGGAAGCGGGACAAAAAACCATTGCTGACTACGGGTACATACCGGTTAAAAACTTTAACCAGTAAAAACAAAAAAGAGAGCATTGAAATGCTCTCTTTTTTATTGATTCGAATATGTTTTTAGAAGTGCAATTGAATCACAGATACCACTACCGCACCTGGGCGTCTTACACCTTCAATTTCCACTTTGATTTCACGCTCGATCTCTAAACCTTTTTTGATAGGCGTTACTTTAGTCAGTGTACTTACTGCACGCACGTTGTTACCAGCTTTAACTGGGTAAGGAAAACGCACTTGGTTCAAACCTAGATTCACAACCAATTTCGCTGTCGGAAATAATGGTTTATCCGCATCAACTGAGTCCGTCAGTTTAGGCAGTAGAGCCAACGTCAGGAAACCATGCGCAATAGTTGTTTTAAAAGGTGATTCAACAGATGCACGCTCTGGGTCAGTATGAATCCATTGCATATCTTCTGTTACCGCACCAAATTGATTGATACGCTCTTGAGATACATGAACCCAGTCACCCGTATGGATCACTTCACCGATCTTACCGCTTAGCTCGTCATACAGTTTTTGAGCCTCTGGCTGAAGAACAATCGGCGCAGGTTGAGGAGCCACTTCTTCATTTACTGCAGGCTGATTATGGTCGCGCACATTAGAAAACAAAAAGCTGTTTTGTGCCTTGCCCAAAAAGTCACTCCAGTAATCGCGTAGCGTTGGAGACATCCAATTCATAAACTCGGATTGATGAGCAGAAATCGCATCAACTTTGTCTTTAAATAGATTTGTGACCTTCATAAACACCCTTAGAAAAATTAAGCACAACTGGCTATACCAGTTAATTTTGAATTAGTTCACAAACTGTTGCAAACACTTTCGGGCGAACACATGTATCCTCAAAGCCTATAATTTGTTATTTTTCATAAAGATAACAATAAAACACCATTTTATTGATTAGCACTAGGATAAAGTAAAAACTCTACATTTAGGTGCGTTTCGCGTTGTTTTTACTCACTTTCAGTGTTGCTCACTATTACATCGGCGTCTAGAAAATCATCAAACGGCACTTCAATTGTAATTCAGTGCTTTACAACGACTACTCCACTCCCTATTATACGTCCCGCAACGGAGAGATGGCTGAGTGGTTGAAAGCACCGGTCTTGAAAACCGGCATACGTTAATAGCGTATCTAGGGTTCAAATCCCTATCTCTCCGCCACATTTAGAAAAAAGCCGTTGATAATCAACGGCTTTTTTCGTATCTACTGTCAAACTTCTTGTTATACACATCTAGAAAGTCATTCATCAGCTTAGAAATGGTACTGTGTAACCACACAATCATAGGATCGTTTTTGTAGGCCTTGTCGTATATAAAGCCAAACTCTTTTTCTTGCAGCGGCAGAAACACCTCATCGCTCGAAGTAATGTAGCTAAATTTTTCACCCAACTGTTCTGCTATATAGATTGAACAAGGAAACAATAAGTCTGTCGTCTCAACGGCATTGATAATGACATTGATATGCGTCGTTTTAAGTTTTACTTTGAAATCGATACCGTGACTTAACAGCAATCTTGAGAGTTTATCTTGCCGCTCATTCCAATGCTTTTGCAAGTGGATAGCCAGAGGATAAGACGCGATTGCCTCCAAGGATATTGACTCGTTATTAATTGGATGATCTTTTCTACAGACCATAACCGACATATCTTTTCCGACTTTTCTTTGGACTAAGTTTTTATTTAAATTTAATGGAAAATAATGAATTCCAAAATGAACGAGATGATTATTAATTCGATCTGGCGTTAACTCATTCCAATCTTCAATGGTTAATTCTATATTCGGCGCGTTCTCTGAAAAGTATTGAATTATTTCTGGGGCTAGCCAATATGCGATGTAACTATTCATCGCTATATTGATTTTTATATCTGATGTCGATGGATCAAAAGACATATCCTCAGTTAATTCATCAATATCATGAATAATATTATTGAGTTTGGCACGTATGGAGATTGCTTTTGGCGTTAGCTCCATCCTGCCGTTTTTTCTGGTAAGTAATTCATCCTGAAATATTTCCCTTAAGCTTCTTAGAGTTCGGCTCACCGCAGAAGCACTTGTCGACATTTGGTTTGCTGTTGCTGTGATACTTTTTGTTTCCAAAAGTAACGCCAACGGTTTCAGTAAGTTATAGTTAAATATCATGTCTAAACTCTCTCACAACGCTCCCTAAAAACATAATATCAATTTTGATAAGTATCAAGTATCACTATTATCAATTGTGGACAAGAACATATTAATTAAACTAGTTCCATCTTGGTTGGAGTAGAAGAATTCCTTATGGCTGGTTTACATACTACAGTGAAAGTTGTTGGCTCAAAATGCAACTATGATTGTCAATATTGTTTTTATTTAGAGAAGGACCTGCTCTTAAAATCTAAAAAATCAATGAATATAGAAACGCTAGAGACTTATATTAAAAATTATATTTCTAGCCAAGATACGCCTATTGTCGAGTTCGCATGGCACGGTGGAGAACCTACATTGATAGGCATTGATTTTTTTGAAAAGGCTGTTGAGTTTCAAAAGCAATACGCTAACGGAAAATTAATAAAGAACACAATTCAAACCAATGGCTCTAAATTAAACAGTGATTGGTGCCGATTCTTTCGAGAAAATAACTTCTTGGTTGGATTAAGTTTAGATGGGCCTGAGTGGCTTCAAGAAAAATACCGAACCAAACAAGGAAAAAGTGCTTTTAAAGAAAGCTTTTCTGCATTAAAGCTTCTACAAAAAATGAACGTTGAATACAACGTTTTGGCATGTGTGACCAAAGAGTATTGCAAACATGCTGAGGCTATCTATTCATTTTTCCGAAAGAATAAGGTGAAACATATTCAGTTCTCACCTCTTGTCGAATCTTCCCCGTCACAAACAGAGCAAGCTCGTGGCCAGCACTTTGGTAGCAATCTGATTTTCTCGACAGACAAACGCCATACAGATCCTCAGAAATACGAACCTATCGCCTGGTCTGTTGATGCCAAAGAATACGGACGTTTTCTCACCGACGTATTTCATCTTTGGGTTTCTCAAGATGTGGGAAAAGTCTTCATTTCGAACTTCGAACAGGCATTAACACAATACCTTGGCAACCCCTCTCCAAACTGTATTCATGCAAAAAAATGCGGCTCGTCTTATGCCGTTGAAGCAAATGGCGACGTTTATTTCTGTGACCATGTCGCCTACCCGGAGTCGAAACTCGGCAATGTATTCGAAACATCGTTGCACGAGATGTCGCTGAATCACGAACTTCAGTTCAATAAAGAATCCCGCTTATCTGTGCGATGTAAACAATGCCAGTTCTTGTCTCTCTGCAACGGCGGCTGCCCAAAACATCGCTATCTCTCCGACACTGGAGAGCATGAAAACGTCCTTTGTGATGGTTATTTCTATTTTTTCAGCTCAGTAGAAAAGTATTTGCAAGCAATGACGACGCTCTTAGCTCATGGCTATCCAGCAAGCTATGTCATGCAAGCATTAGACGGCCCTTTAATCCTAACACCCTCTAATAAAAGGTAATCAATTAAATGGATATTTTGAAAACAACGGTGACCATCACCGGAGCGCTCGCTCCGTGTTTGGTTGCGGCAGGAACGGTAGACAGAACAAAGCTCCCAATTCCTGACATTGAGCCCCAAACTTACACTCAACTCGACGTGCGAGATGTTCAGCGCCCCGAGCCAACTCGCCGAATAGCGGCACCAAAAGATGCACCTAACGTGCTTGTTATCTTGTTAGATGACGTCGGTTTTAGTCAGTCATCCCTTTTTGGTGGTGCAGTTGATATGCCGACACTTGATGCGTTGGCTAAACAAGGTCTTATCTATAACCAATTCCATACAACCGGCGTAAGCTCTGCAACTCGAACTGCCTTACTTACTGGCCGCAATCATCACCAAAATAATATGGGTTCAATTGCCGAAACATCGACGGCCTTCCCTGGCAATACAAGCGTTCGACCAAACTACATCGCTGCCCTACCAAAAATTTTGAAATATAACGGTTACAGCACGGCAATGTTTGGTAAAAACCACGAAATTCCAGCTTGGGAGACAGGGCCCGCAGGTAACCAAACGCTTTGGCCTTCTGAAGTGGGTTTCGACAAATTCTACGGCTTCTTCGGTGGTGAAACCGACCAGTTCCAACCAGTGTTGATTGACGGTAATACGCGCATTAAAACGCCGCGTAAAAAGAACTATCACTTCACAGCAGATATGACCGACCAAACTATTGAATGGTTGAACCTGCAGCACAGCTATAATGCTGACCAACCGTTCTTCGCTTACTACGCTACGGGTGCCGCACACGCCCCTCATCAGGCCCCAAGAGAATGGATTGATAAGTTCAAAGGCAAGTTCTCAATGGGCTGGGACAAACTAAGACAAGAGTCGTTTGAACGTCAGAAGAAGTTAGGCATTATTCCACAAGATACGGTTTTGCCACCAATGCCAGACTTTGTGCCTCGTTGGGATTCTCTCTCATCTGATGAAAAACGTGTCTTCGAACGCCAAATGGAAGTTTATGCAGGCTTCTTAGCACACACTGACCATGAGATCGGTCGAGTCATCGACACACTCAAGAAAAATGGTGAATTCGATAATACCTTAATCTTCTACATTGTCGGCGATAACGGTGCGAGCGCAGAAGGCAACCGTAACGGTAGCTTCAACTCACTAGCGTTCTATAACCTCATCACGGAAGAACCTAACCGCGTGCTAGAAAACATCGATAAGCTAGGCGGGCCAGATAGCTTCCCACACTACGCTTCAGGCTGGGCCGTAGCGGGTGACTCTCCATTTACTTGGACAAAGGGAATGTCTTCAGACTTTGGTGGCACTCGAAATGGTATGGTCGTGAGTTGGCCTGCGGGAATCGATAACAAAGGCCAGCCTTTGCGCGATCAATGGTCTCATGTTGTAGATATTGCTCCGACAGTACTAGAAGCCGCTAATTTACCAGTTCCAAAAGAAGTCGATGGTGTTGAGCAAATCCCGATGGCAGGCGTGAGCTTCACTAATACATTTAAGGAAACAAAAGCACAAACACGACACAAACCTCAATATTTCGAACTGGGAGGTAACCGTGCCATCTATCACGAAGGATGGCTAGCGCGTGTTACTCACTGGGCTTTAACTGAGGGGTCAACTAAGTTTAGAGACCTACAAGATGATAAATGGGAATTGTACGACACAACGAAAGATTTCTCTTTAGCCAACGACTTAGCAAAATCTAACCCTCAAAAGCTTGAGGAGCTGAAGAAGTTATTCGATAAAGAAGCAGAGAAAAACCATGTCTACCCTATCGATGATCGCACAATGGAACGTGTGAACGCAGAAATTGCGGGCCGACCTGATGCTCTGTTTGGTAAGAAGAGCCTAACGCTTTATGAAGGCGCAAGAGGCATCCCTGAAAACTCCTTCTTAAATATCAAAAATAAATCGTTTGATATTGTTGCGGACATTTCAACAGACAATGCGTCAAAGACTAACGGTGTGATTATCGCGCAAGGCGGTAACTTCGGTGGTTGGACGTTATATGTGAAAAATGGCGTCCCAACCTTCGAATATAACTGGTTAACCTACGAGTACACTAAAGTCTCTGGTTCTAAACTAAAAGAAGGCAAGAACGAGATTAAAGTGGCATTCCGTTACGACGAGAACGGCCAAGGTGGTAAAGGTAACGCAGCTGGCAGAGGTAAAGGCGGTAACGTTTATCTCTACGTGAACGATAAGCTTGTTGAGAAGAAACTTATCCCTAACACAAACAGCCGCTTGTTCTCGCTCGACGATGGCGTGGGTATTGGTGAAGATGAAGGTGGCGCGGTGAGTAAAGACTACCAAGCACCATTCGAGTTCAATCAAAAAATTGAACAAGTCACAACCTCTATCGTTCAATAGCGATAAATCTCCTGAGTCATTATGTTAATAGTGGCTCAGGAGTCACTTCGCACTCCCGTTGATTTCCCCAACAATTCATTACTCGAGTTCAAGATGTCCAAAGCCATTGACCTAAACTTAATCAATACATTTATTGTGGTGACCGAGTGCCTTTCTTATACGAAAGCGGCGGATAAATTAGGTGTAACTCAGCCAGCGATAAGTGCTTCCATTAAACGGCTAGAGCGCACAACAAACACAAAGTTATTTACGAAACGAGGGCGAAATATTGAGCTAACCAGCACGGCCCAGAAATGGCTACCTCAACTACAACAAGCGCTGAGTGTAATCGATAGCGTGATCACCCAACCTACTCCCTACAATGTGTACTGTTCAAATATCTATCCGGCTCAGCTATCCAAGCTTGAAAATGTCTTTTTTCATGAGTCAACATTAAGTGAAAACCATTTATTCTCTCTGCTTTACAGCAATGAAGCGGATTTACTACTGGGGGATATTGAAAGCAGAGAAGCGTCAATTATAGTGGAAGATGTTTGTCGAGAGCCTTGTGTTGTTATATGTCGAAACGGTCATCCAAGGATTGACGATCACATCTCCACCGAGATGTTAAGCGACGAAAAACATTGCGTACTTGCCAGTAAATGGAGTTTTGATACTGAGTTTGAAAAACATTTGGGCTTGATCGTCAAATCAAACAATATCGATTCTATCGCATCTAACTATTTGGGTATTCTCACCCACGTAGCTCAAAGCGACTGCATCGGAGTCATTCCGCTATCTTTGGCAAAGAAATGGGGAAAAACCTTTAATATTAAGCATTTTACTTCCCCTTTTGGCGCTTGCTTTATTCAATATCAAATCGCATACCACCAACGAAAAGTGAACTGTAAAAGGCATGGAGCGATGCGAGCGTTGATAAAATCTAGAGTATTAGAAGGTCAACAACGTATCATTTAATCAATTGATTCCTCCCTACTTTTCAACAGATTTTATTGACAAAAAAGCCGTTGTTCATCAACGGCTTTCTTTTCACTTTCATTGCTTTAATACAACTGATTAATGAGAAAAGCTAAAAAGCGATACCTATCACGGCTTCCAACATTTTTAACTCTTCATGAGTCAAAAAATCTGTCGATTGCCTGCTGAGCACACTGCTATTGAATTCAACTATTGCTACATTCTGTTGCTCGTCTTTTTCATTTTTTGGTTGCTCCGGGGAAAAGTTGGCATTTTGCGTAACCATATTTGCTCCTACCCTATGCTTTATTTAGAGAAGCACTAAGCCATTTACTTCCGCTGCTTATGCGAATTTTTTTATCATGTCAGAGAGTTCATTCGTACAGTTTTGCACTCTGCTGTTCATCTGGTTGGTTTCTGTCATCAGATCATACGACTCGCTGTATTTCAAATTGAGCGATTGGATGTTCTCATTGATTTCATCCGTGACGTAGACCTGCTCTTCGATGGCGACGGCTATCTGTTGATTTCTTTCTACAACATCTTGGATCAACGACTCTAGTTGCTGAATGCTCTCAAGCGCCGTTCCAAGCAAAGTGACCGTCCCTGTAGACATCTCGTCGCCTTTCTCCAACGCAGAAACCGCAGACTTACTGCCATGTTGAATGCTCTCAATCGCAGATTTGATCTCTGTTGTGGACTCTTGAGTTCGTTTGGCAAGCGTTCTCACTTCATCCGCGACTACCGCAAAACCACGACCTTGCTCGCCTGCCCTTGCCGCTTCTATCGCAGCATTCAATGCCAGAAGATTGGTTTGTTCGGCAATTCCATTAATCACCTCAATAACCGTCCCTATTTGATCCGTTTGTTGATTCAAACGCATCACCACTTTCGAAATCTCACCCAACTCGCCAACAAGATCGAGAACGGAATGGTTAACGTTATCGATAACATTGCGGCTATCGGTCATGGTGTTTTGCGCTTTCAGCGTTGCATCTGCGGTTGCTTGAGCATTATGAGATATCTCGGAAGACGACGCTTGCATCTCATTCACTGCGGTTGCAACAGAATCAATTTCGATTTTTTGCGCGCTTAGGTTTTCAGTAACGCGCTCACTGTTATCCGCCGCGCTATCGGCATTCGTTTTCGTCTCTTCACAGGAATCTTTTACCGAAACTCCTACTCTACCTAACAAGGCGTTCGCGAACTGCTTCCTCATTTTCATAGCCAGTTCGATTTCTGCAAGATCATTCACTTTCCCGCAGTGTATGTATTCCATCAGCGGGTTATTGAAATCCTGTCTTGCTTGTTTAGCCAGCTTCTCAATTGGTCTGGTCAACATGTAAATGGATAATGCCGAAAGTAACGCTGCTGCGCTGAAAGCCACCATTGGTGATTGATTCATCTCTAGAAGTAACAAGCCCAAAAAGTTCGAAATAAAAAGGAAAAAGGCAGCTCTCATCCAAAGACGTGTTCGAGGTAGGTAAAGTTGAAGCGGTTTTTTATCATTTCGCAGTTTCGCGTAAGCTTTCTCTGCGCGTTTGACATAAATACGTTCTGGTTTAAAACGGACAGATTGGTATTCAACAATTTCACCGTTGTATTTGATTGGCGATGCAAACGCATCCACCCAGTAATACCCTCCATTTTTTCGTCTGTTTTTCACCATTCCCATCCAATGTTTCCCAGCTTTGAGATGAGACCAGAGGTCTTTAAACGCCTGTTTAGGCATATCTGGATGGCGAACAACGTTATGTGGTTTTCCTATCAACTCTCCTTCTTCAAAGCCAGCAACTTCATTAAAATGCGCACTGGCATATTTGATGTAACTTGATGGGTCGGTTATGGAAACGAGACTGTAGCTCGCAGGATAATCGTATTCCTTTTCACTCATATACATGCATCCTTACATTTAATAAATAAGTGCCACATATGAGTGTAGCAGCATAATATCCATACGCATAATGATGACTATATGGAAATATTACCGCGACTTATTCAACAGAAGATTCGTTACATAAGTCTTTCGTTTCTGGTCGTAACAATCTTTGCTTTGGTTAAAATTAATACTGACATCCCCTTCCTTAGGCCCTTGGTTAGTTGTTATAACTAGTCCAATACAACAATAACAAGGAAGACAAACACAATGGCTATTCGCTTTAGTCAGCTTGCTGTACAAGGACATATCACCACACTTTCCATTGATGAATGGACAATCGATAACAATGACTCTTGGGGCATCTTCAGTGCAGAAGGCGACATCGGCTCCCTGCTAGGCGATCTGCTTTGTGGCGAACTGAAACCCACACAAGGGACTTTGGATCTTGGTGAATTGAAAGTCGCGCAAGTATCGCTTTCAGAGCAACAACGACTACTTGAACGTGAGCTAGAAAAGGACGACACCGATTTTCTCGATCGTATCGACCAAGGCAGTACCGTTTATGCTTTGATTTTTGAGTGCTGCCAAGATGCAGCAACGACGGAAAGACTGCTTCAAGAGCTCGACCTTCACCATTTAAAACAGAGCGGTTTTCGTGTTTTATCGACTGGCGAGACCAGACGAGTCATGCTCGCTAGAGCGTTGGCAACCCAACCTGACCTTGTGCTTCTGGATAATCCTTTTGTCGGTCTAGATGTTGCCCACCGCGCTTCACTCGCAACCTATTTGCACTCGCTTTCGCAATCCGTCCAGATGTTGATTACGTTTTCTCGCGAGTCCGACATGCCAGAATGGATAGATCATGTGGCGCTATTTAATGCCGGCAGTCTTGACAGCACAATGAATAAAGAGAGTTGGGACAACCACCCGATAATCGAACAAATCAAGTCACAATCCCAAAAACAAAGCGAAGAGATGATGGGGTTGATACGACGTCACCAACACTCTACGCACTTCGATGATCCTATTTTCGAACTAAAAAATGGCCAAGTTGAATACACTGAAAAACGTATTTTCACTGACCTGAATTGGCGCATAGATAAAGGACAACACTGGCAAGTTAAAGGGCCAAACGGCTGTGGTAAAAGTACGTTATTGGGGCTGATATTTGGCGATCATCCACAATGCTACAGTAACGACATCCACATCTTCGGCAAGAAACGAGGCTCTGGCGAAAGCATCTGGGAGATAAAACAGCATATTGGCATGGTCTCCTCTGCGCTGCATCTTCAATACCGAGTGAATTGCAGCGCGTTAGAGGTCATTCTGTCTGGGTTCTACGACTCGATTGGCTTGTATAATCAGCCTTCGCGTAAAGAGATTGACGTAGCTAAAGAGTGGCTTGATATCTTACACATGCGTCACTACGAAAAGACGTCTTTCAAACAGTTGGAATACGGTCAGCAACGTTTGCTGTTGATCGCGCGCGCTATAGTGAAGCAGCCAACGCTACTCATTTTGGATGAGCCTTATCAAGGTCTCGACTTTTTAGGACGACGCTTGGTAAAAAACACGTTGGAACTGATTGCACGTGAAAATCTCAGCCAATTGCTTTACGTCTCCCATTACCAAGAAGACAGCCTTGAGAGCATCAAAAACGAATTTGAGTTTGTCTTCGATGACGAAGCGCAGTGTTATCGCGCTCAAATTCATCACTGGTAATGCGTAACAAGAGCTAGGAAATCGGCTGCTGCGCAAGCAGGGAATATGATAAAGGTTTGGAATACAGGTAGCCTTGATGGTATTGCACTCCCATATTTTTCAAATGCTCTGCTTGCGCCGGCGTTTCGACGCCTTCGGCGATCAACTTCACTTGCAGCTCGTCCGCAAAATGAACGATGGCATTCAATACGGATGCACTCACACTTTGAATGCCTATGGTTTCAACAAAACACTTGTCGATCTTCAAATAATCAATTTTCATGTGCTGCAAAAATGCTAACGACGTTTGCCCAGTTCCAAAGTCGTCGATCAGTACATCAATTCCGTGCACACGCAACGCTGCAATATGCTTCCTTGCTTCCCCATTGATCAACTGACGCTCCGTAATTTCGATGCCGAGCGACACATTGTTCTCACTTAGCTTTCTGTGGATGAGTTGTAGTTTTCTTATTACATGAGAACCGACAAGGTAACCAGGAGGCACATTGACACCAAGATGCACCGGATGAGTAAACGTCAGTTTGGAGAAATCGTCCGCAGCTTTTTCTAAAACGTAGTCGGTCAGCAACGATACTAACCCGTTCTGTTCTGCCGCAGGAACAAATTCATCTGGAGCAATAAAACCTTTTTGTTGATGCTCCCAGCGTATCAGCGCTTCGTAACCAAACACGCATCCGCTTTCAACATCAATTTGAGGCTGGTAATACAAGGTTAACTCGTTTTTTTTCAGGGCTTTTTTTAGTTCTGCAAGAAGGTTTCTTTGCGGATCGACAAACTTGTTTAACGCGTATAGGCAAAGATAAATCATCGCGATAATAGGCACAGAATAGATGATGTAAGAAATCAATTTTTGCTCAACAAACAAGTCGCTAGCTTCAGCGAGTGCTTGGTATTCAAACACCTTAGATTCATTAAAAGCAATCGGGTTTGTACCTTTTCTGGATGCGCCAGCGGGCACCACATCGTCATGAATAAACAAAGCTGACCGCTTGAGGCGTAAATCGTTGTTAAATCCAATTGTCGCGCCAAAGTAGTCTCTATCAATGATGGTGATGGCTTTATATGTCTGCTGCCCTTGTGTCACCACTAGCAGTAATGGCTCATCTAGGCCGTTTATCTGGCCGAAGGTTAAGGCATGATTGGGCGTGAAGGTTAAGTATTCAGAAAGCGGTTTGGATAAGTGTCCAAGCTTCGATGAACAAATGATCTCATCGCCTTTGACAATGAGCATTTCATCGATGTCTCGCTCAAACATCAGGTTTTGCTGCAACTGCTCACACCGTTCTGGATGAATAAGCGCAGTTCGGTTTTCAGTCTCAATTTGAAAGAGAATTTCATCCGCGATTTGTATGTTCTTTTCGAGCAAGTGATCGAGGTTACTTTGCACACTCTCGTGTGCCAAATACAAAACCTCCGCAAATACCAAAGGAAGTGGCAGAAAAAAGATAGCAGCTTTCTTAAGAAGCATTTTATTCAGCATATAAAAGCGACCTTTTATAAACCGATTGACTCAGATGGTATCGAGAAAACGATACCCACCAGCAACTCACGTTTACAATATTATTCATTAGATTTATTGAGTATGCGAGACACCTCCTACTCTCGCAAATAAAACAAAATCTTAATTGTTTAAGTTCCAGTTTAGTGGCACGAGACTCAAAGGTGAGACATCCACTTTTCAAGTTTTCTTCAATATTTAACCGCTCACTACCATTTTCTCATTAAGTGAGAATTACTCATAAAAATTATTTTTCTTTTCTCAGTGATTAAGAATTATATTTGTCCTATATCTTTTAACACGTTACAACTCTCTTATGACATTAAACAAAGCCAACGCTAATCAGGTAAACGAAAAGGCACTGCAATTATTAATGCAAGTTGCGGTAAGCCAATTCCCAGTCTCTGCGAAAACACTCAGCGAACAATTGAACGTTCCATTAAGCAGTTTGTATCGACATCTAAAACTGCTGAAAGAATGGAACTTGATTGAAGAAAGTGTGCACGACAAGACGTTTGTTGTTGGACCAGCAGCCTTACTGTTGATGCACAGCTATGAAACCGCTCAGCACGGCCTTGATATGGTTGAAACCATCTTGGCGCGCTTGGTGCAGCAAACGGGGGAAATGGCGGCGTACATGGTGCCATCGGGTTATCGAGCGCTTTGTGTCAGACAAAAAGAAAGTATGCAGGCGCTACGATGCAGCTTCGTCCAGGGTCAAAGTCAACCCCTGCTTCGTGGCGCCTCATCTAAAGTGATGCTGGCTTTTATGCCTCAAAGTCGTTGCGAAAAGATCTTACGTTACTTTAGCCAAGATCATCGCTTAGACGAATGGGAAAAAGAGCTCGCCACAATCCGAAAGAACGGCTATGCCGTAAGTACCTCCGAGATTGACCCTGGTGTTTCTGGTATCAGTGCGCCAGTCATGAAAGGAAGTAAGCTGGTTGGCGCAGTTTCGGTTATGGCTCCGGCACACCGAGTAGAAAAGGATAAGCAGCGCATTATTTTGCATGTGTTGCAGGCGGCAAGGGCACTACCACCAGAAAGGTAATTCAACATGTTAAGCTTTTTCAAACGCTATAAGTTTCATCACACACCAAAGCAGCCGCATCATTATCCTTTTTCTTTTATGACGGTTTGCGAACACTTAGCCCCTATGTCTAAAGGTGCGTTTGAATTAGCAGACCAAAGTTTGGAAAACGCGAGCGAATGGTTGTATCAACAACATGATCACGCGACTGCAGCGAATTTCGGTCATTTTTCTCACTCAAAATTAGAGAGTGGTGAATTTCAGGAAGCATTGAGCCTATCGCTTTCTCGCCACTCTATCCCTGTGTTGGTTTCTAACTGCACGGAAGCCATTTTATCGATGCTTCCTGTCGTTGTGTCGTACCGCGATGAAGTGGGCATTGTGAATATCGGCCATAAGATGAGCCTAAAGCCGACGCTTGAACCTCGCATGGGTTCAGCGTTTCACTTTGCCCTTTCTCGCTATCAAAATGTGCGACTATTTTTTGCTGGTGTAAGCGAGCAAGACACGAAACAAGAAACCTTGGAATACGCCGAAGATCAAGGCTGTGATTGGGTAACGGATCGTGAGTTTACGTTCAGACACCGCAACCACGTAAA
The DNA here is from genome assembly GCF_024181925.1 of Vibrio sp. Y20_XG_PY13. Taxonomy (NCBI): domain Bacteria; kingdom Pseudomonadati; phylum Pseudomonadota; class Gammaproteobacteria; order Vibrionales; family Vibrionaceae; genus Vibrio; species Vibrio sp. Y20_XG_PY13. The sequence continues at coordinate 726,754 of NZ_JAMZAL010000001.1, forward strand.
GCAGCAAATCAGCAATTATTTGGATCACTGTGACCAAATCATTGTGACGATAGATTTGGGTTCACTATCAACGAAAAACAATCTTGAAGGTACGCCATCGCTGGATATTCAAATGGTACTGAGAACATTAAGGCTGTGTTTGGTATCTGGTAAGGTAAAAGCGATTCAACTTGTAGGCGACCGTGACCGATTGGTGTATTCACGACAAACCAAAGCCATTCTTGAGGAGTTGTATCAGATGGCTCCCCTGCTCGATCACGCGGCGTAACGAATAATTGTACAGAATAAGGCCATCACTTAGCCTTATTCTGGCAGAGCCTCACCTTTTATTATCATTTACTAACAAATACTTACACCATCAATGCGACTTATGTCACATTTATCTATTGAACAAACAACCCATCTAAGTTCTAATATCCTTACATCACTATGGTATGACATACGAAATAAAAATCCCCATAGTTCAATAACTAAGCGGTTCTTCTAATAATATTTAGCCGCTATTTCTCTGAAACACTTATTTTCTCTCGCTTGATGTCATTCAGTTCCACGAGATTTAGGATACTTAATGATGCGTCTTTACTGCGTTATTGCTACGGCCATGTTGATGCCGTTAACAGCACAAGCAACGGTTTATGACGTTGCGAAACCATCTGAGCTAAACCAAATATGCTCAACTCATAGTTCTTTTGATATTCAAAGAACAGACACTACCTTTTTTTGCCATGGCAAGATCGTATTACCCGCTGGTGATTCCATCATCTCCTCTTCACCTGAGAACGAAGTCATACTAGAAGCTCATCAAGGCATTGTTTTAGAGGGCAATAACCGAATTGGTGAACCTAATAAACGCATCTCACTTCGCTCGCTTTCAGTCGAGTTGAAGGTTAACAATGAGCAAGCTTCTAGCATTGAAGATTACCAAAACAAACACACTGTTATTTATGGAGACCTTCTGTCGGCCTACCCAACAAAACTGCATAATGTTCTCATCGATGGAGATATAGAGCTAACGGGGTCGACGCTTCATATTGACGGTGAGTACAACACCATTATTGGTAAAATTTTGACTCACAGTACGACCGATATATTCAATACTAACGTTTGTGGCACCATTGAATCAAAAGGCCATCAATTGCATCTCAAGACGAATCACCCTTTCCAACAACATTTCGTCGTCGGTGATATTGTGGCGCACAGTTCTCTGCTTATTGATGATATGGCGGTTTACGGCACGACGGAGTCCAAAGGTGCATCTGCCGCACTGAACGGTTCGTTCTACGCGAAAGATACTGCGATTAAGTACTTCCAGACATTAAACTTTAATCAAGGTGTTGGAAGTCAGGTTTGCGGCGAAATCCAACAAACGCCGGGAAGTTCGCACCCTCATAGTTTAACTGGCAAGTATTCTCAGTTCTGCGGTGTTGGCCAATCACGTTGCGATTACTCGAGCTCCATTTGTCCGAGCACCGCAACTCCGCCGCCTGAGTGTAGCATGTTGCCTCCAAGTAACGATGACTTGGGCCTGACGGTGACACCATCTGATGACATGGCGTTGATGTGCGGTGACGATCTCCCGCAATTCACAGCGATCACAACCAACAACGATGAAGTAGTCAGCGCCCCCGTGATGGCAATATTGTCTGATCCCGACTTGTTCACGCTAGAGGTAGTGAAAGGGAAACCGACCTCAACTGAAAACCAGTTTCAATCTAACGATAATGGTGAGCTCGTTGTTCGTGTGGTTCCAAACGACATCGATAAGATCGCATTAGACGCCAATTACTATCTGACTTTCACGATGGTCGGAGACTCCGCTAAGGAGCAAACTGTCAACTTCATGTTTACGCCGTTTATGTTCGAAGCGTATTCAAATGAAAGACGGACACTGAATGAAATTCGCGTCATCGCTGGTAAACCAGAAAATGTTCATACACGTCTGCTCGCTTGTGTCTCCACAGGAGAACCCGTCGTTGCCAGCAATTACAATGGTAAACCCAAAGTAGTTCACCCTTTGATTAAACCTCTCGGTGGAAGCGAAGGTGATTTTAGTTATTCTGCTGAGTTCAAAGACGGATTATCGGAACATGGCTTAATTACTAACGAATCCGGACTGTTCGAGGTGACGTTATCTGACCAATTCGAATGTAAAGGATTTTCAGAGTGTCCGGACGACGGCACAGTTGAAGTAACAGGCAAGATTAATGTGTACTCGCGACCATGGACCTTGGCAATCTGTGAGAACCAAAACACCTTGCCTTCAGGCACATCCGAACAAGGTGATAAGTTCATTGCCGCTGGCGAACGTTTCTCGTTAACGGTGAAACCCGTCATCTGGCAAAAAGGGGGTTCTATCAGTGATCCTATCGACTCATCAGCTTATTGTGATGCTTTGGTCACGACCAACTTTATGCATGATGGCGCACCAGCAGCATCGGTTGTTTTGTCGAGCGAGCAACACTCGCCTTTAGACACGGCAAACCAAACCTCAACGCTGTTGAAAAGTAATTATGCGTTAACTCAAGGACACCAATCAGCCAAGAACCATCGCTTCGTTTTTAACGGATTGTATTGGGAAGAAGTCGGCAGCTTGAAAGTGAAAGCAAACCTCGGCAGTACGTATTTTGGCATGAAGGTTAACGAAGGTTATCGCCATATCGGACGTTTCTATCCGAAGTACTTCAAAGTGCAAAGTCAAGATTGGACTTACCCTAAAAACCAAGGCTTTGTATACATGAATCAACCGTTTGAGAAAGTTACCTACGATGTGGTTGCGCTAAACGCAAACAAAGAGGACGTAAAAAACTACGCCCATTTTGCGCCAAGTCTGCAACAGCATTTTTACTTAGGAGAGCTTGGCGGATACCAAGATCGTTTTGTGCCACCAGCACCACAAAAGGCAGAATGGAAACGCATCGGCGATGCCAGTATCGGTCAGTTTGTCATTGAAAAAGCATCTACAAATGCAACGTGTCACAACAGCCCGTGTTGGGAGAAAGATATAACTAAAGGTCAATACCCTGATGGCCCGTTCAACCGCGGTGCAAACAGCAAGAGCAGTAAAATTGGCTTAGTGACTACTCACGTGGTTGATGAGGTGAACTTCTTCGATGGCGGTGAAATTCTGACGAAACAGCCAGACATTCGTTTTGGTCGTTTGAACTTTAAGGATGTAGGCGGAAATCAAGGCATGAAGATCAAAGTGCCATTGGACGTAGAGGTATGGCAAAACGGTAGATTTGTTACAAACTTCGATGACAACTCGACAACCGCAAATGGCGCGTACTACACCAGCACGCCTATTTGGTCGAACGCGCCGGTAAATAACGCCCAATTATCTGGTGTTGCTAAGATGAGTGTTGGCAGAACCAACGACATCATTGCAAGCCAAATTGACGCGGCAAGAGAACAAATTCAGTTCAGCCTAAATCTAGATCACTCAGGCAACCAACTTCCTTGGCTCAAATATGACTGGGAAACTTCGACTCCCGAAGAAGAAAACCCGCCAACAATAGTCACGTTTGGTATTCACCGTGGAAACGATCGCATTATCTATCGTGGTGAGCCGAATATGCTCGGCTTAAATTAGCATCTTAGACCAACACTAAACGGCAAATAAAAAGAGCCCCTCATTGAGGGGCTCTTTCGTTACAAACGAATGTAATTATCTAACCGTGTTTAGTTCGTGCCACGACGCGCTTTCAAACGCTTCACCATTGCAAGACGACGCTCTGCTGAGCCTTGGTCTGTCGCAGACTGGTTAGGGTTATTACGACGACCTTGACGGTTCTTAAACGCTGGTTTCGAGTTCAATTTCTCGATGTAAGATTCACGCTGCTTTGGCTCATAACCCGCAAGTTCGATACGACGAATGCGTTGCTGAATGAGGTTTTCTACTTGAACAACCGTTAGCTCTTCATCTCGGTTTACGAACGAAACCGCATGACCTTGCTTACCCGCACGACCGGTACGACCGATTCGATGAACGTAATCTTCAGCAAGGAAAGGCATGTCGTAATTCACTACGTGAGGTAGATCTTCAATATCCAAACCACGCGCCGCAACGTCCGTTGCTACCATAACGCGAACTTTGCCCGTTTTGAACTCTTCTAGCGCACGACGACGAGCACTCTGAGCACGGTCACCGTGACAAACTACTGCTTTGATGCCGTCAAGTTTCAGCTCTTTCACCACATCATTTGCGGTTTCTTTGTAGTTTACAAACACCAAAACTTGTTGCCAGTTTTTGCGACCGATCAGTTCAGAAAGCAGTTCTGTTTTACGTTCTTGATCGACTGGGTAAAGTACGTGAGCAACAGTGTGCGCGGTAGTGTTTGCACGCTCTACTTCGATGCGTTTTGGTTTACGCAAAATGTCTTTCGCTAACAGATTTAGCTGGCTTGAAGTCGTTGCCGAGAACATCATGATTTGCGGATCAGTATCAACGTCCAACATGATCTTACGAACAGCATGAATAAAGCCCATATCCAGAATACGGTCAGCTTCATCAAAAACAAGGAACTCAAGGTTCGCAACAGAAACGTTGCCTTGTTCGATGTGCTCTTCCAAGCGGCCTGGCGTTGCAACCAGAATATCGACGCCGTTTTCTAAAGCAGAAACTTGTGAAGACATTTTACGACCACCAAATACAGCCACAACCGATAGGTCTGTGTACTTAGTGTACGCTTTAATGTTGTCAGCGATCTGTTCTGCCAGTTCACGCGTTGGCGCCAAGATAAGTGCACGGGCGGTTTTACGAGAAGCAGTACGACCGCTGTCTAGCAGCTGTTGAATCATAGGCAATGAAAACGCTGCAGTTTTACCAGTACCTGTTTGTGCTGTAGCGAAAATATCATGGCCTTTACGAGCCATTGGAATCGCCTTCTGTTGAATTGGCGTTAACTTTTCATAACCGCATTCTGCCAGTGCTTTAACCACTTCTGGCGCAAAACCTTGAGATGAAAATGACATTGAGCGTATTCCTTAAACAAACCACTTAAAATAGCTTTAAAAATTTAGCCGTGCACTATACCCGAATTTGAGTGATTTATCTCACTTTTCTCACTGAAACTCGATAAAAGAAAAAACGGTGAACCCTGCCATGCAGTCGATTCACCGTTTCATTCCAATATTTGCGCGAAGAATGGCGAATTCCCTATCCTTCGACACCCGCAAGTTGCAGTAATATTTGCTCTAGTTCATCCCAAGGAAGACGCTGAGAATCAATCACTTCAAGTCGTGATTCAAACCCTTCTAAGCTGATTTCGTTGACCGATACAACGCGATTTGCCACGTTAAATGCATAACACCCTTGATTGGTGTTGACTACTGCTTTCACACGTTCGGCGGTTAGGTCAGACAACATCGAGAACAGCTTATCAAAATCGAATTTGTATTCAGCACCAAACAACCAGCCACAACTGAAATAGCCCTGCCCTTTGTTCTCTTTACGGATGAATGCTTCACCCGGTGGTAACTGAAACTGAGGCTCTTGGTGTGCATGCTCATGGTGATGCGTTTCGATATGAGAAGAAGCACTGCCGTGTACGCGTTCAATATCCAGAACTTCAATCGGCAGCTCGCCGTTGTGAATCAACTTACTGAACACTTTAGCTGGCGTTTGATCGGTAACCCAATCGTTGAACACATCAATATCATGGCTTGAACAGAGATCGACTTTGCTGCCAATCACCACATCGGCACTGTCTAGCTGATCAACAAAGTTTTGATTAGACGTGTATTTTTCATCGCTCAAGTTACGAGGGTCGACTAACGCGATGGTCGCCTTTAAATCAACGTATGGCAGATATTGCTCTGATGTCAGCGTCGCAATCACTTGTTTTGGATGACCAAGGCCTGTTGGTTCAATCAACAAACGATCTGGCTTTTGGCGCAATAATGCCGTAATACCAACAGACATAGGAACGCCTGCGGTACAACACATGCAACCGCCCGGCACTTCTTTAATCAACGCACCTTGGTCGGTCATTAATGCACCATCGATGCCAATCTCACCAAACTCATTGACCAACACCGCCCAATTTTCATTTTCAGGTTTGTTCTTTAAAAGATTTAAAATCGTGGTCGTTTTACCGACACCCAAAAATCCGGTCAGTATGTTGGTAGGTACTCGATTTGACATGTTTTTCTCCGACACAGTCGTGCATTAGTGCTGGGGCAAAGTATACGGAGAATGTGACTTGCTTCAACGCTTTTTATCACGCTCGCTTATGTCTTGATTTAATGTGTGACGGTTTGAGTTTTGAGAATAGTCAGAATGACTTACCGCCTCTGCACGTTTCACATTCGACAGGTACATACTGGTGTGAATGACACAGGTAAAGAATGCGATAATCGCGACTAAGATAGGAAGGATTCCGAGCGTGTTTTCGAATTTAAGCGCAGCGATAGCCAAAGCGAAAACAACGACAGAGATAAGTGCAATAGCCTTACTTTTGTTGCTTTTCATGATAACTCGCCTTTTTGAGAGTAAGCCCCTGACACCTCCTGTGACAAGGGCACCGAACGAAAGTCATACACCTTCAATCCGACACTCTAATGCTACTCCTTTCGAAGCAAGCAAAATTTGAGCAAGTTAACATTTGGCAGAACATACGCTTAGTAACTTATTAGTTATTTCAGTAGCTTACTAACAAATTTGTCCACCACTCACCACAACATCGCTTTCGTGATCAATGACAACTTGTGCCACCAACTTTAGGCCAGCCACGATCATATCGAGGCTCATTGACGGGTGATTGCCATCCGTCGCTTGCTCAGGCAACAACGGAATATGCACAAATCCATGCCGAATCGATTTGTCCCTCAGATAATGCTGCACACCATAAAACAGGTGGTTGCACACAAACGTCCCCGCGCTATTAGAAACCTGACAAGGGATGCCACTCTCATGCAACGTTTGAGCAATACGCTTGATTGGCAAAGACGAAAAATACGCATCCGGGCCTTGTTCGATGATGGGCTCATCGATTGGCTGATTGCCACCGTTGTCTGGAATTCGGAAGTCATCCACATTAATTGCAACGCGTTCGGGCGTTATTGCCGCTCTACCCGCGGCCTGACCAACGGTAATAACACAATCTGGTTGATGCGCTTCAATCGCATCAATCACAGCACTGATGGACTCAAAACGCGTCACAGGCACCTGACAAGTAACAATGATGCCACCGTCAAGACTTGTTTCTTCTAGCCTTTTCACAGCCTCCAACGCCGGATTTATTGCATCACCACCAAACGGTTCAAAACCAGTAATCAAAACCTTTTTCATCACAACCTTCAAAGAGAAATTGTTTCGCCGATTATTGCATCGCCTCTTTCACTCTCCAACCATAAAGTCAGCTTGCAACCAAGCCACATTGTTTTGTGTGAATCCACTCTAACCTGCGCTCCCCAACAATAAGTGAATCAGCGCAAAACCGACCATAACTCAGCGGGAACTTGGTTTCTGTGCCTAACTTATGTAGAGTACGCGACCACAAAATATCGGCAGTTCAAAGAGATCGAATACCATGAACATTGATAACCACGTCATTGAAAGTCTTGAAGAGTTAGAAGCTTTTCTGCATTTAGTCGAGAGCGGTGCATTAGGTTTGGAAGGGGTAACTGGCGTTGCACTAGCGACAACAAACACTGATGGCCGTCCTTTTGTTGCAGTTTTAGGCGACAAACACCAACTTTTGTTGGGCCGTTGGGTCTCACAACACGTTTACGACAACGGTAAAGACATCGTTAGAAACGGCTCAGCACGTAAACACTGATTTCTGCGCATCCACGTGTGCTAAAAAGAGATAAGCTTGCTGTTATTTAGCAAGCTTTTTTTATAACTAAAACCCTCTAAATAACTTTAATCCCAGAAACAAGAAAGCTCCCTAACCCATTGTTCAAAAATAAAAAATAAGCTTTTGAGTTAATTCAAGAGTTGTGACATTTCGCTGACATAACATGGCTTGAAATCCCTAACATCTGCCAACGGAAGCGAATCTAACTTTCGTTTTCAGACACCATCGCAGAGTACACTTCCTTGTACTCTGTTTGTCCCGAAAGACCCTTGTGACAGCCTAGAGTCTTTCGGGACCTTTTTTGTTCCTCTTACTCACATTTTCCTCCAGACAAGACCAATCTCGTACTATTTAACTAGTTCATGATAGCAGCATCACGATTTAAGCAACTGATCACACAACCTATTTGTGAATTTGGGTATAAAAGTATCAATACTCTCATTTACTAGGACGTAACTAATGAAAAATTCTTTCGACCACAACATGCCCAACAATGAAGGATATTTTGGCGAATATGGTGGCAGCTTTGTCCCGCCAGAGCTTGAGCAAATCATGCGAGACATTAACGCCGCTTACGAAGAATGTTGCCAAGATCCAGAGTTCAAAGACGAGTTAGCTCGCCTTTATAAACACTTTGTCGGTCGACCTAGCCCTATTTTTCATGCAGCGAATCTATCTAAGAAATACGGTGCCGACATTTATCTAAAGCGAGAAGACTTGAACCATACTGGCGCTCACAAAATTAACCATTGTTTAGGTGAAGCCATCCTTGCAAAAAAAATGGGCAAAAAGAAACTGATTGCGGAAACTGGAGCTGGCCAGCATGGCGTGGCATTGGCGACTGCTGCCGCTTTGGTTGGCTTAGAATGTGACATTTACATGGGCGAAGTCGATATCGCCAAAGAGCATCCGAACGTTGTCCGTATGAGAATCCTTGGTGCTAACGTGATTCCTGCCACGCACGGACGTAAAACGCTGAAAGAAGCCGTTGATGCTGCCTTTGAAGCGTACCTCAAAGATCCAGAAACTCAGCTTTATGCCATTGGTTCCGTGGTTGGCCCTCACCCATTCCCTAAAATGGTTCGCGATTTCCAATCCATCATCGGGAACGAAGCGCGAGTTCAGTTCAAAGAGATGACGGGCAAATTACCGAACAATCTTGTCGCGTGTGTGGGTGGCGGCTCAAATGCCATGGGGTTGTTTAGCGCATTTTTAGAAGATGAAAACGTCGCGATCCATGGCGTCGAGCCTGCTGGACGATCTTTGGACAAAGTGGGTGAACACGCAGCCACCCTAACGCTTGGCGAGCCAGGCATCATGCACGGGTTTAAGTCTTACATGCTTAAAGATGAACAAGGCGAACCACAAGAGGTACACTCCGTCGCCAGTGGCTTGGATTACCCATCGGTAGGCCCACAGCACAGTTATTTAAAAGACATCGGACGCGTGAACTATGGTTCAATCAACGATGACGAAGCGATAGACGCCTTCTTTGAGTTGTCTCGCGAAGAAGGAATTATTCCTGCTATCGAATCTTCCCACGCAGTCGCATACGCAATCAAACTGGCACAACAAGGTGAAACAGGTTCGATTCTTGTCAACCTTTCAGGTCGAGGCGACAAAGACATCGATTTTGTGGTTGAAAACTACGGTGCAAAATACGGCATTGAGTCGCTTATCTAACTGGCAGCCACTGAGCTGAGTTACGTTTAATCGCAACGCGCAGACAAAAGCAACGCCACCTAAAACAAGGTGGCTTTGTAGTTTTCTCTCAATTTACCTTTGCTTTAGTGATTTAAATACGTTGCCTAGGCCTTCTGGCGTTTCTATTCAAACCATCGCCGCCTAACTATAGATATCTCTGTAATGTATACTTTGCTAAACTCCGCCCTTTGATGAGTAAGGCCCCTAAAATGATGACTGACGAAGAAAGAATCGAACTGCAACAAAACAACCCACTGCATGGGTTAAAGCTAGAGACTATGTTGCAAGAGTTGGTAGATTTTTATGGCTGGGACATTCTAGATACAGCCATGCGTTTTAATTGCTTTAATACCAAGCCTTCGATTGCAAGTAGCGTGAAGTATTTAAAGAAAACTGAATGGGCGAGAGAAAAATTAGAAAACTTTTACCTTTATCGCTTTAAGCGCATGCCACGCGCGAGTGAAGAAGAATACAATTTGCCACCAAGAGCCCGTACTTTCCCTCACGGTCTTGAGCCTAAAGAGCCAATGCCGCTAACCGTTGATTCTATTCTCAATTCACAAGCGAAAGCAGCATCCTCATTTAAAAAACGCTCATCTCGTGGCCGTCCGACACGTCGCTAGTACACTTCCTTGGAAAACAATTAGAGCCCTACTGACAGATCCAGTAAGGCTCTACTATTGTTCCTTAAAAGGGTTAACGGCGGCGAGTGGCCAACTGGTTCATCTCCGCCCAAGAAACTCTCGTAATTCGACTAACTTGTAGATTACGTCTTCTACTGATTACGCTTTTTCTTCTTTTTACCCGTTCCTGCTGGCTTTGCACGCGGCTCCATCGGTAAAAAGTAGGCTTCACTTTGGTCATCTTCCACTTCAAAGCCTTCTACCTGCTCGCGTTCAAGCTGGAACTTATTTTTCTTTTCTATCACTTTAAAGTGGTGGTAGTCATCGTAATCGATAAGAGATAGACCTAGACCCACTTCCCCTGCACGGCCACTGCGTCCGATGCGATGCATATAATCGGCAGGACTACGCGGAAGATCGAAGTTAATCACCACTGGCAATTTTTCAATATCGAGACCGCGCGCTGCGATATCGGTAGCAATCAGTACTTGAATCTCACCAGACTTAAAACCATCAAGAACGCGAGTACGAGCGCCTTGCCCTTTATCGCCATGAAAAACTTCGGCAGTGATGCCGCGTTTTGACAGTTTCTGAGCTAGGTGGTTACAGGCATTCTTAGCATTCACAAAAATTAAAGTCTGGCGCCATTGATGCTGTTTGATTAGATGTGCGAGTACCGCCGTCTTTTCACCTTTATTGACACTAAACACGCGCTGCACCAAAGTGCTGGCTTCTGCACTCTGTAACTGAACTTCAACGGGATCGTTAAGTAAGTGCTGAGCCAACGCTGTGACTTTCTCAGGGAAAGTAGCAGAAAATAGCAGTGTCTGTTTCTTCTCTGGCAGTAAGGCAAGAATCTTATTGAGCTCTTCGGTAAATCCTAAACTCAACATACGGTCGGCTTCATCGAGCACGAGCGTTTTTACTTGGTCTAACTTAATCGCATTACTCGATACCAGATCAAGTAGTCGTCCCGGCGTTGCAACAATGATGTCACAGCCACCACGCAGCGCTAGCATTTGCGGGTTCACGGATACGCCACCAAATACGGCAACCGTTTTGATCTTATCTCTAAGATGGTATGAGTAAGATTTAACGTTGTAAGCCACCTGCGACGCCAGCTCACGAGTAGGAACCAAAATCAGATGAGAAACGAAGTTACCACGACGATCATTTGATTCACCTTGCTGAAGAATTTTCTGCAGAATTGGCAGCGAGAAAGCGGCGGTTTTACCTGAGCCCGTATTGGCTCCGCCTATCATATCCCTGCCATCAAGCACATGAGGAATAGCATGAGATTGAATAGGTGTTGGTTGGTTATATTCTAACGCTTCTAGTCGCTCGACTAAGGTTGGAATCAGGCCAAGATCGGCAAATGTCGCTTGCTGTGTTTTATCTGTCATTACGATGAGAGGCTCAGTACTAGGTAAAGGCCGAGTATCTTATGCTATTTAGCACGAGGATGTTAGCGATAATGCGCGAAACAGAGGTGGTTTGGAGCAGCGCAATAAAGATCAGGAATGCTCTTTGCCTAATATTCGTGAATCCCCTCATGATAAACAATCATTTATGGGCTCATTGGCGATTCACTTTAAAGAAAAAAGAGTCAGGTAGTCTGACTCTTTAGAAGTAAAACACTCTGTATCGTGGAAAATAGGGTTACCGAGGCAGGTTACATCCTTTTCAAAGGTTTCACGACGCTGTCTAGCCCTTCAATTTTTAACGCTAAACACAGCTTTAATAGGTCACCTAACTCGCCGCTCGGCCAGCCCTTTTTATCAAACCACAGCAAATATTCCTCAGGTAAATCAATAAGTACTCTGCCTGCATATTTGCCAAATGGCATTTGCATTCTTGCCAGTTTAATCAGGTTTTCTTTTTCTAACATAAATGAAGCGCGGTTAAGACATCTCACGCAAGAGTACCACCAGCGGTGCTCCCTCACCAGTTAAAGGACCAAATAAGGCAAGAAGCTCAACGATCGTTAGGGCGGTTTATTTTGACGGCTTTGAGTTGCTTTGTGCTAGAGTACGCGACATTAAAAATTAGAACGAGAATGCAATGAAGTCACCATGTAGAGCAGCCTGTAAGAATAACGCTGGAATTTGTTCTGGCTGTCACCGAACGATGGATGAAATCATCCAATGGAAAGACAAAACCGAACTCCAACGTGAAACCATTATCGAGCAAATCACCGGAGAAGATTCCACCCACCGCTGTCCTGAATGCGATTCGCAAGCTCACTGCGATATTGCAGCAGGAAAAGAAACGTGTTGGTGTTTTGGTATTGAGCCTCGTGACTTACCTAAACCGGAGTCCGATCAGCTTTGTTTATGCCGCAAGTGTTTAGAAAAAAAGCCAGTCGCATAATACGACTGGCTTCTTCATGTAACGCGATTCTAAAATGATAACTATTTTGCGGTAAGCGCAGAAGTCTCAAATTGAATGCCTTCCCACCCCGTCACCATGAAATTGCGGATATTTTGGTGATCGTTGTTTTCTGGGTGAAGCAGTACGTCCTCGCGGTAGAAACGACCAAAACACGCCAACGTCGCTTCTTTATCGAGAGTGTTCAATAAGCCGAATGCAAAAATTTTGCACGAACCGTTGTTTTCATTCGCGTCATTTTGCGTATTGCCATTCGTAAATGCAGCGGGCGTAAAATCGTAATTGTCTTCAATCACCGCCATCGTCGTTTCAAATTCAATCTTTTCAGGTGACGATGCCAGCACATCAAGAAATTGTTGTAGTTCCATTTTCATTCCAAATCCTAATGCCATCGCAATCTCGCCAATGACACATTTGTTTCATAAAAAGCCCATATAAGAGTCATAAATCATACATATATTCAGAGCCTTACCAAATCACACGTCAATCAATGTTCTATTATCGTCCACTGCAGTGAATGAATAGATATCTGAAAATCATGCATTGAGCGACAGTATATCGGATTGATAAGGAGATATCATGACCACCCCACTTAAGGCAATAGGTGCAATGGCGTTATCGACGCTCGCCATCGCGTGTTCATCGCAACAGAACGATGTTATCGCATCTTTCAGTGCACAATGTAAGCCGATCAGTTCACCCGCTGTTGGGGAAACCTCAATCCAAGGTTTGACGTTTGTTGGGTCATCTATCGCCGATGCGCCGTTTGATACTTCTGCCGCAGAAATCGTGAACTATGATGCGTGCACGGACAAACTCTACGTGGTCAATGCTCAAGCCAAACGTGTGGATGTGTTGTCGCTCAACGAAAGCAGTGCGCCTTCACAAACTGATTTTATTGACCTAACCGATGCGGGCACTTCCGCAGGGATTGAAATCGGCGCGGCCAACAGTGTTGCTGTATTTAATGGTTTAGTCGCCGTCGCGATTGAAAACAATAATAAGCAGGAAGATGGCTTGATCGCGCTGTATCGCTCGGATGATCTTTCTCTAATCACCACTTTCAAAACCGGTGCGCTGCCAGATATGGTTGGTTTTTCTAAAGATGGTCGTTACATTGCCACCGCAAACGAAGGCGAACCGAACTCCGATTACAGTATCGATCCCGAAGGTAGCGTGACGTTGGTCGATTTGAGCAAAGGTATTAACAATGCTGACGTTACGCAAATTAGCTTTGGCGAATTTGATGGAGTGCGCTCAGATGAATTGCCAAAAGCTGTACGTATTTCCGGCCCTAATGCCTCAATTGCTCAAGACCTTGAACCGGAATATCTGACGTTTGCCGACAACGGGAAAATTTATGTCGCCTTGCAGGAAAATAACGCGATGGCGATTATTGATCCACAAAGCCAATCGGTAGAAAAAATCGTCGCTTTAGGGGAAAAGTCTTGGTCAAATTCAAAGCTGGACGCCTCAAATAAAGATAAGATCATCGGCAATTTGAAAAGCTATCCGCAATTAGTTGGCTTGTACATGCCCGACACGCTAGACAGTTACTCTATCAACGGCCAAACCTACATTGTTTCAGCCAACGAAGGGGATGGTCGCGAATATGGTTTTAAAACCACTCAAGCTGAATGTGATCAAGCAGGGTTCATGTGGGACGAGGATGACTATCAAGGTACGCCAGATTACACCAATGTTAAAGGCACCTGTTTGAGCCATATCGACGAAGTCCGTGGCAAGAAACTCAAAGTTACAACCGATCCCCCTCTTGCTGAAGCTCTGAAAGACAACAAACAGCTAGCTAGACTCAAAGTTATCAAACCAAACCACACATTAAACGCAGAAGAAAACGTTCAAGCATTTGGCGCGCGTTCATTCTCAATTTGGAATGAAAATGGTGAGCTAGTTTTTGATAGTGGAGACGATTTCGCAACAGTTGCCCTCTTGAACGAAGGTAAACACTTCAACAGCACAAACGACAGCAACAGTAGCGGTGATGACAGAAGTGATGATAAAGGCATCGAGCCAGAAGCTATCGAAGTAGCGAAAATCAATGGGCGATACTACGCATTTATAGGTTTAGAGCGCCAAGGCGGTATTATTGTTTACGACATCACCCAGCCAAAACAAGCGCAGTTCTTGCATTATGTAAACCACCGCGATTACACCCAACCAGTATGTACGTTGGTAGAAGACAGTGAGTGTGCAAATGGCACTTACAATCCTAAAGCGGGTGATCTAGCGCCCGAGTCAATCAACTACTTTACTCGTAACGGACAACATTTTATTGCCGTCGGCAACGAGGTATCAGGCACAACCTCAGTTTTTCGTATCGAACTCTAAAAACAGTAGTATCTCAAAGTGTCTACAACTGTGGCGCTAAAACCGCGGCCATAAAACAGAAGTGCTAAAGCTAAATAGGAAACGCCCGAATATCAGTTCGGGCGTTTTTTATTCACGGTTAAGTGTGTTAATGCTTTTCAGAGCATGAATAGCAAACAACGGCTGTCCATTCGTGTTTATTCGCTCAACACCAACGCATCACACTTAGACGCACAGATGAAATCGTTCTTATGCAAACCTTTAATGGAATGGCTCCACCAAGTCACGGTGACTTTGCCCCACTCGAGCAAAATTGATGGGTGATGAAATTCTTCTTCTGCCAATTCCGCAATCTTGTTGCTGAACGCCCATGCTTGTTTAAAGTTCTTAAACTTATAGACCTTCTCAAGTTGCGGAATGTCGTCCCTTTCAATGAGATGCCAATCGGACAGCTGCAGCAATAGAGATTGCTGTTCTTCTTTCGTCAGGGCAATGGCATCAAAGCTACAAGCTTCGCATTTTTGTTCATTCAGCATGAGCAGGTTCCTTAGGTTCAAAAAGTGGTGGAAGCAATCCAGCTTCTATCGCTAGATCCGCTTGTTTCAATAAATTCAGTTGGCTAATTTGGAAAAGCTGGGAGAAATCATCAATTACATAATATTTAGGCTGCATGATATCGATGCGATATGGTGTTCTTAATACCGTTTGTAGGTCAAAGGACTCACAAATTGCACTTTCGCTTTCCAATGCGTAGATGGTTTCTCCTGGGGAAGAGAGTATGCCGCCGCCATAGATTTTGGTTTTCGAGCCTTCTTTCACTAAACCAAATTCTACGGTAAACCAGTAAAGACGAGCCAAGTAAGCTCTCTGTTTTGGTGTTGCCGCTTGTCCGAGCTGACCATAATGTTCCGTAAACGCAGCAAACTCTGGATGCGTGAGCATGGCACAATGACCGAAAATTTCGTGGAAAAAATCCGGCTCTTGTAAATAATCGAACTCTTCTCGGGTTCTTAGGAAAGTCGCGACTGGAAAATGTTTGTTACCCAACAAATTAAAAAATCGGTCGAAATCGATCAGAGCAGGCACAGGCTCAACCTGCCATCCTGTTGTTTCCATTAAGACTCGATTGATTTCCGGCAACTGAGGCACGCGATCCTGAGGTAAGTTCAGCAGTTCCAAACCACGTAGATAAGCATCACACGCACGCTCTTTGATCACGCTCATTTGTCTCGTGACAAGGTCACTCCAAATGGCATCTTCTTCGTGGCTCCATTCTACCCTTCCATCCTGGCTAACGGGTTTTGAACGATATTGAGTCATGACTCATCTCCATTAACAAATCCTTTACATCAAGCCTATCTGGAGTCTTAAGAGACTCCAATCCCTGATCGATTTTCTCAATCAAAGTTTGATGTAACATATTGTTTACATTAAACCGTAACATTATGATTTATAAAACAACAAGCTTTGACGTGGGAGTTTGACTTTATTGGTATTCCCCCTCAGACTGAAACTGTTATCACTTTGTTATAGAGGGAACTATGCGCGAGAGCAACAAAGTATGGCAACCGAGCGAAAGTCGTATCGCAGAAGCCAATATTACTCAGTTTATCGAACACATTAATCGACAAGGGTTTGACCTAAAAAACTACGCAGACCTGCACCAATGGTCTTTGGATCATAACGAGCAGTTTTGGCAAGAGGTCTGGCTTTTTTGCGATGTAATAGGTAATGCAGGTGAGACAGTAAAAAGCCAAGCCGAGAGCAAATGGCAACAACCAGTACTCAATCGCGATTTATGTTGGTTTCCTGACGCTCATATTAACTACGCAGAAAACTTATTGAGCTTTGCTTATCAAAAACCACATGAGCTCGCCATCTGGTTTGAAAATGAGCGTGACGAACGACAGACCTATACGTGGCAACAGCTGTGTGATGAAGTCTCGAGTGTTCAACAGTGGCTTAGGGATTGTGGCATCAAACAAGGCGATGTTGTTGCTGGTTACTTACCGCACCTTCCTCAAACCGTCATCGCGATGTTGGCAACCACCAGCTTAGGTGCGACATGGACGTCTACCTCGCCAGATTTTGGCGTAGAAAGTGTGCTGGAACGTTTTGGACAGGTAAAACCAAAAATTTTGTTCACTTGTGATGGCTACACATTCAATGGCAAAACTTTCGACATGGCGGAGAAAAACCAACATATATCCGATCATCTCGATGGCCTCAAACAAGTGTGCCAAATCAGCTATCTCAAGCCTCACATCTTTGAATGTGATGTTTGTACCCAAGATTGGCAAAACGTGCTCAATCAATACTCACCCGAGCCCCTCACCTACACTCGCGTTAACTTCAATGACCCACTCTTTGTGTTGTATTCGTCCGGTACGACAGGTAAACCCAAATGCATCGTGCACTCGGTCGGTGGCACCATTCTGAATCACGTCAAAGAGCATCAACTGCACTGCGATATTCAACCGAACGATCGAGTTTTTTACTACACGACCTGTGGTTGGATGATGTGGAATTGGCAAGTTTCCGCCCTTGCAAGCGGAGCGTGCTTAGTCATTTTTGACGGTAGCCCTGTTTATCCTTCTCACAAGGTGCTGTGGAACCTTGCTCAAAATGCTGACGTGACCTTGTTTGGCACGTCGGCTAAATATCTAGAAGCGATTGAAAAAGCACAATTCTCACCGAAAAGAGCCGATGCTTTCCCCGCACTCAAGACGATTTGCTCAACTGGCTCTGTACTTTATCCTGAGCAATTCGATTACGTTTACGAGCACTTAAAGGAAGACGTACATTTAGCGTCCATTGCTGGGGGCACAGATATTTGCGGATGCTTTGTATTAGGCAATCCGATATCACCAGTCTATCGAGGCGAGTGTCAATCCGCAGGCTTAGGCGTTGATGTGCAAGTGTTTAATCCACAAGGCCACAGTGTCGTAGGTGAACGAGGTGAGCTGGTTTGCACCAATTCACTGCCGAATTTTCCTTCTGGGTTCTGGCGTGATTCAGGCGAGCGTTACCATCGCGCTTACTGGGATAAGTTCGATAATGTTTGGCATCATGGCGACGATGTAGAAAAAAGTGAGGTTGGCGGTTTTGTCTTTTATGGCCGTAGTGACACCACTCTTAATCCAGGTGGCGTTAGAATTGGTACCGCAGAAATTTACCAACAGGTGAATGCTATTGATGGCATCGTCGACTCCATCGCGGTTGGGAAAGAAGTGGATCGAAATGAACAGATCTGGCTTTTTGTTCAATTAGAAAGCCAAGATGAGTTGGATGATGAGTTAATCGGCAGCATTAAAGCGCAGCTGAAATCGGCCTGTTCACCACGCCATGTGCCGAGTGCCATTTTCGCCATCAGCGATATTCCGAAAACGCGATCAGGCAAACTGGTAGAACTTGCCGTCAAGCAAGTAGTCAATGGTCGACAAGTTGAAAACTTAGGCGCAATTGCCAATCCAGAGATACTTCAAGAGATTCAAACCGCGATATCAGCTTAGATTCCACCCACAAAAAAGCGAGCACCTTGGCTCGCTTTTTTTAATCTTTTTGGTAAATTAACGGCGACCAACGCCCATTAATACCGACATGATTTGTCCATCAGAGGTGATATCGAACACTTTTTTCGCTTCAACATCGACAAAACCAGCGTTGCTCAATGCATTCTCGGAGCGGCTTAAGGTGAAGCCGTCTTGCTCAGATTCTGCAACCCAATCAAAATGAACGAAGTAACCACCTTCATTTAGCAACGAATGAGCAATGTCTAACGATGATTCCACATCATCGACAAAAGCAAGGACAGAAGACGCAACCACAAAATCAAATTGTCCGCGGAAAGCAGGATGTTGCGCCACTAAACCTCGTGATAATGCATCTACGACTGGCTCAACGTTGAGTAACTCTTTCTTGTCGAGCTCTTCAATCATGGCTTCAGACGCATCTAACGCCACAATATCCTTAACAATGGGTGACAACAATTGGCTTAATTGTCCGGTGCCGCATCCAAAATCTAAAACTTTAATGCCATCAAGCTGAGTTAGCTGTTGTAACTGTGCAAACACCGACTGCGCAAATTGCTCTGTTGCTGGGTTCGATTCCCAGTTCTTTGCTAAGCCGTCCCAATCTTGTGCCATCGTGGCCTCCATGTTCACTTCTTATAGCCCACATATCACTATGTGACGTCAAAATGCAGTTGGCGCATTTTGAAATTAATAGGCTATAGGGTACCGCAAAACCGCTAAAAGACCATAGACTTATCTGGCGAATTACTATTTTTTTCGATAATCTTTCACAGCTTTGGGAGCACATCTCTATCGTGCCCTACTTTATTGCAAATTCTTAATTGGTTGTGTCAAATCATGAACTTAACTCAGGTAGAAGCTTTCTGCACTATCGCAGAGTGTGGCTCAGTCTCCGAAGCTGCGCGGCAGTTAGACTGTAACCGCACCAAACTCAGCATGTCGATCAAGGCATTAGAAAAAGAGCTCGATGTTGAGTTGTTCACAAGAACAGGAAACCAACTGACGCTTTCGGAAGCGGGAAAAGCAATTTACAAAGATTGCGAGTATTTGTTGGTCACAGCTCAACGAATCAGAAAAACATGCGCGCAAATCTCCGAAGGCTTCAACGCCGAAGTCTGGGTGGCGCGTGATGACTCACTGCCAGACGATTTGTGGCAAGAACTGTCTCACCGACTCAACAATCGATTCCCTTCTACAACGTTTAACCTCATCTTGGCCTCTAGTGGTGACTTGGCTAACTTAGTCAGTACTCATCAAGTCGATTTTGCGTTCGGTGTCGACTATGAACGCATCGATGACCCGCACATTGTTTACAAACCGCTGGGGAAAATCCGAATGATGTCGGTGTGTAGCGTTGATCATCGCTTAAGTAAGATGCGTCGCGTATCCGATGAAGATCTACGCAGCCAAATGCAGGCTTTGATGGTTTACCTCAACGAGAAAGACAACCCAGGCTTACAGCCGTTCTCGACTCGATACATTGGCTTCTCAAGTTTCGACTACATGCTCAACACCATTTTGGAAGAAGACGCATGGGGTGTATTGCCAGAGCCGCTTATTCGCCACTACTTGCGCCAACAAAAACTTGCCGTCATCAAACACACTTACGGTTTGACTCAAGAAGACTACTGTATGTTTGCCCCAAACGGTCAGATTGAACACCCAGCAATGACTTGGTTAGCAGATAAGTTAAGCGAATATTTATTTGACTTCTAAATAAAAGGCAGTGACCGTCAATATATTTGACACCGAAAAGTTGCATTAAGTCATTGTATTTAAAGAAAAACAATAAAACAGTCGCTTTCTCGTTTAATTTCCACTCAGTTTGTAGTTGCCTAAAATGCCTCAGAAGAGAAGAATAGTAAGGTATTAAAACCAAAAGGCATCTTTTATGTGTGACAGGACAAGCAAAAACGAAAACCGTATTCTAACCATTTCAGCCCTTTTAGCTTCTGGGTTTGCAGCTGGTGGTATGGTACTTGGCTTGCTTGTTGGGTCGATTGTCATCGTTTTTGACGGTGTTTACTCGCTAGTCAGTTTACTGTTAACTTTATTGTCACTGGCGGCATCTTCCTACATCAGCAAGCCATCAAAATCTGTATTTCCATTTGGTAAAGCGGTACTCGAACCTATCGTTATTGCGATTAAAGCGGCCGTGATTCTTGTTGTTGTGTGTTTTTCACTTTACTCAGCGATCTCTGCATTGATGACGGGTGGTCGTGAGGTTGATACCTCAATCGCGACTATCTTTGGTCTCGTGAACGTTATCGGTTGTGGTTACGCTTGGTGGTTTATGGCGAAAAAAAGTCGTCGGTTCTCATCAGGTCTGATCGATGCGGAGAAAAAACAATGGCAAATGGATACGCTATTAAGCGTGGCAGTTACTGTTGGTTTTATCGCTGCATGGCTAGTATCTCTTACCCCATTCGCGCATTACGCAGTCTACGCGGACCCAATGATGATGCTACTTATGGGCTTCTACTTCCTAAAAGTACCATTTGATATGTTGTGTGGCGCATTGCGTGAGTTACTAATGATGACACCAAGCAAAGAACTTTGTCAGGTTGTTGGTAACGACGTTTTAGAAATTGAAAAAGTATCTGATCATCAGTTAAAACTGGCAGGCATTACGAAGGTTGGTCAAGAGCTTCGCGTGAACATTGATCTACACGTTGATGATGACATGATTGAACTCGACACTCTTGAACAAACTCGAAAACAGCTAACCACGCGTCTGTCGAAGCACAGATTCAAACTGCAACTGAACTTAAACGTAGCGAATTGTTAGAACACGAAACAAAAGTCAGGTATTTCTATCATAAAGCACCTAGATTGAGTGTTCAGTCTTTACGAAGATAAAAAAACCGCCAGTAACGGCGGTTTTTTCTTTGTGTTTCAAGCTAGATCTTTGAAGTCTACTCGGCCAATTGAGCGGTTTACGTACTGGAAAATGCTCATTGGAGCAGATGTTTTGTCTAGGTGGCTCGGAATGTTAGCTGCTCGATAGCTAACATCGTCCTTAAAGCCATACTTTTCCACCAATTCGTTGTCTATAAGCCGATGAATGAGAGCAATAGCCACATGTATACTGAGCCCTGTTCTCTGTGAAATATCATCTGCATTGAGCCCAAAGTGCTTACCCTCATATATACGACCTCGTACCAGTTCGTGATATAGATTCATAGCCATGCTTTTCAAAGTCTTTCTATTTAATAAACCAAGCATACATAACCTTTTCTTAGCTACGTCAAAATGCCACATATTCAGTTTTCTTCTCAACCCTCAAATCAAGCCTGTCTCGGGCGCTCGGGATTACTCCAAATTTTTAGTAAACATCCAATACAGCCTTGATGGTTGAAAACGCAATGACAGTGCAAAACGACAAAACCGCCTTTTGAGGCGGTTTTAAAAAGTGTTGGTTAAGCCAATCCTTTAAAATCAACTCGGCCAATTGCACGTTTTACATAATCGGTAATAATACTTGGCGGAGAGGTGTCATCTAGATAAATTGGCACGTTCACCGCTCGGTAGCAAACGACATCAACAAGCTCATACTCCTCCACCAATCCTGTCGCTATAAGTCGATGAATCAGATTGAGGGTCGAGAATAGATTAAGCCCTGTTGTTTTGCATAAGTCTTCTGCATTTAGCCCGAAACGGTTGCCTTCATATAGCCTGCCAAATACCAGTTCTTTGTATAGATTAAAGGCTCTTTTTTTTAAAGCTTTTCGTTTAAAGAAGCCAAACATATCTACTCCTTTTGTTGTTAAGTCAAAACTTTAAGGGATGGCGATTATCAATGCGACTTAATATGCAAACTTTGACATATATCACTTTTTTAATTTGCACATAATAGAAAAATTTGGTCGTGTGGAGAACGCAGTTTATTTGCATTTTTACTCGACATTAAAATTCTAAACTTCTGGAAGAATGGTAATAAAAATGTGCAATAGTTCACTGTTTTAGATAGGAAAAACGTGAAAAATCCTGCGCTGTCAGTTGGCCGTTATCGGAATACTCACCCATCCGATTAACGCTAACCATAATAAGAAATTGACTCCCAATATCTGTAAGTAATACCGGCTCTGTAAACATTTTAAAAAAAGTTTAAAAGGGGTGAGTATGAAGATTGCGGGAGTCAGCACTCCGCCAACACAGCCCGATGAATTAATTAAAGTATCTGAGGGAGGTCACTTTGATACACCTCATCAAATTAAGTGTTCGCGTCACGTTTATTAAACGACGTTGTGCTACTAGCGAGTGAAAAGGAACAG
Organism: Vibrio sp. Y20_XG_PY13; assembly: GCF_024181925.1. Classification (NCBI taxonomy): domain Bacteria; kingdom Pseudomonadati; phylum Pseudomonadota; class Gammaproteobacteria; order Vibrionales; family Vibrionaceae; genus Vibrio; species Vibrio sp. Y20_XG_PY13. The sequence continues at coordinate 749,403 of NZ_JAMZAL010000001.1, forward strand.
AACAATGATCATAAACTACGCCCTGACAACTGCTCCTTATTCAAATGATATTGAATCATGTATCAATGTAATGACAGCGAGTATGTTTGCTCTTGTCGACCAAGGAGAAGAGACCGAAGTCGCTACGTGTGACTTTTACATCGTAGATTTATCCAGAGCCTCGAGTACTATCAGCTGTCATAAATTATTGAACATAAACGCCAGCATTGCCCACTTTATCCAAATTCTTGATGATGATTACTTGCTAAAAGAAAGCATCGCAAAACGTAACGAAACCATGCGTTGGGGTGTCTGTCCAGAACCAGATCGCCTCATTGTGATTCACGAACTAAAGGTAAAGAAAGAGCATCGAGGAAATAAGTATTCCAAAGCCTTAATTGAGGACTTTATTGAACGCTTTACATCGATTTACGACATCATCGGTCTAAAGGCTCTTCCTTTAGAAGATCGCTCAGAGGAAAGCGTAGAAGCGCTTAAAAGCTATTACTCAAAGATAGGCTTTAAGGACGTTGGTATTGATGATTTGATGCTCTGGCCAGCGTTAGAAGAACCAAACTGGAACGAAACCTAAGTTAGACATCGCATCTCATGATGCTACTTACCTTCCCACACCTATCTCAGCTTGGTGACTGATGCTTACTCTAAGAAAATGATTGGTGACCTGTCGATAACACGATGACGGCTCAAGCAGGCCTCCATCAACACCGGCAAGAACCAGAGAAGCCAAAAACCAGTCATTAATCACTCAGATAATGAGGGTTTAACCAGCAGCTTCTCGCTTCTCTTTTGTTACCAACCAACACAAGAGTGACCCAACTGTCACCATAATAACGCCTTGCCAGAAACCGTTGCTCAACGTCACACCAAGGATAAGCGACGAAAACAGCGCAGAGAAAATCGGCGTGAAGTAAGACAAAGTCGCCAAAAAGACCATTTTCCCGCCAACAATGGCGATGTTCCATAAGCCATAACCACCCGCCATCAACGCTGCCGATGCAAACAGATACCCAAGAGCTGACCATGAGAACGTCATTGTAGGCTCATCCGCAAATGCGTACTTCACCCAAAGCGAAACCGCAGTTGCGATAAAAAACAACGTGATCGCATTGTGCTTCGATTGCTGTCGCTGTGTGAGATTACAATAAACCGCCCAAATCACCGCGCCAGTGAACGCCATGAAGTACACCAGCGGATTGCTGCTTACGTTCGAGATGATTTGTGTCGGGGATAAACCGTTATCGCCGCTCACCGTCCAAGCCACACCAATAAACGCGAGGGTTACTGCTGGATACAACAGCCAATTTGGCTTTTTGTTGCTACCCAACACTGCAAACAACACCGTCAGTGCGGGCCATAAATAGTTGACGATAGATACCTCAATCGCTTGAGCTCGCGAATTCGAATACCCAAGAGCAAGCGCAAGAAAGATTTCATAGCAAACAAACATTGCGCCGCCAACTATCAGATACTTCGGAGAAAAGTAAGATAACTTTGGGATGCCCACCACAATCAATAAAAAGATTGAACTTAGCGAATACAACATCGCCGCCCCACCTACTGGCCCTAAACTTTCGGTTACGAGCCTTGCAATACCCAGCAAGCAACTCCAAGAGAGGATGGCAATGCAGCCATAAAGTGTGAAGCGAAATTGCACGGATTTCATGTGACCTACTACTCACGAATGCCAAAGGAAACTTCAGCTTAACTCAAAAATGATCCGCTTCAACGTACTGTTTTATAAATTTCAGTATAAAAATGATTCTGTTATGCGTTTGGAGTCGATATGAAACACTTTCTACCATCGAGCGTCATGCTGACACCTTTTGTGGTCCGCTACTATGATGAAGAAGAAGACGATCAAGAAATCGTCGAAACTAAGGCAAATGCTCAATCTCAATCCCCAAATATAAAAGAGCAACAAACGGAAATATCAGACTAAAGGAATCTTAAAATGAAAAAAGTCGCAGTTATTTTGAGTGGCTCAGGTGTTTATGATGGTTCAGAGTTACATGAAGCCGTGCTAGCCCTGCACGCCATCGAAAAAGCTGGTGCTTCTTGGCATTGCTTCGCTCCAAACATTGATCAATTACACGTCATCAATCATCTCACTGGCGAAGAAATGGATGAGCCACGCAACGTGCTCGTTGAAGCGACACGCATAGCGCGTGGAAACATTGAGGATGTGGCTAGACTGAACGTTGAAGACTTTGATGCGCTATTGTTACCAGGTGGCTTTGGTGCAGCAAAAAATCTGACTGACTTTGCCGTTTCTGGCGCGGAATGCTCGATTAATACACACGTTGCACAAGCTTGCCGTGCATTCGCAAATGCCAACAAGCCTGCCGGTTACCTCTGCATTGCCCCTGTCATTATTCCTATGATTTACGAACATGGCGTAAAAGGCACAATAGGTAATGATGACGCAACCGCAGCTGCGTTTCACCAAATGGGTGGAGAGCACGTTGAATGTAACGTAGATGAGTATGTGTTTGACGAGAAACACAATGTGCTTTCTACGCCAGCTTACATGTTAGCGCAGAATATCTCGCAAGCAGCTTCAGGAATCGATAAATTGGTATCAAAATTGGTCGAAATCGCCTAATTACTGATAGATAACTTAAAACTCAATTTTAAATCCCCATTGATAGATCGAATATCAATGGGGATTTTTTATACTTTAGTCTAATTGAGATATAAATCATCATAAGATTTCAATTTTTACCAATCGTTTGCGTCAATAGTTGCATATTTGGGCTACGTTGTATTTGTGTTGCACCTTCACACTGTGCAACAAGATCGCTGTCACAGTTTCTTCCTTTAAAGTACCCCTAAATGGGTAAACTTGCTCTGGATCAATTTCGTTCTAGAAAGGGGTGTGCGACAGTTAAATGGCAAATTATGAAAGATTATTAATAATAACAACGGAGCAATCCAATATGACAAGTGCATTTTTTATCCCTACGGTAAACCTAATGGGCGCTGGCTGCCTAAAAGACGCAGCAAACAGCATCCAATCTCAAGGCTTTAAGAAAGGTTTGATCGTTACGGATAAGATCCTTAACCAAATCGGCGTAGTAAAACAGGTTCAAGATCTTCTTACTGAACGCGGCGTAGCAACCGTTGTGTTCGATGGCACTCAACCAAACCCTACAATCACCAACGTTAATGATGGCTTAGCTCTTCTAAAAGAGAACGAATGTGACTTCGTAATTTCACTTGGTGGTGGCTCACCACACGATTGTGCAAAAGGCATCGCACTGGTTGCATCTAACGGCGGAAAAATCGGCGATTACGAAGGAGTGGATCAATCAGCAAAACCAATGCTGCCACTAATCGCAATCAACACCACAGCAGGTACTGCATCTGAAATGACCCGTTTCTGCATCATCACTGATGAAGAGCGTCACATTAAGATGGCAATCGTTGATAAACACACAACGCCTCTTATCTCTGTAAACGATCCAGAATTAATGCTTGCTAAGCCAGCGTCTTTGACGGCGGCAACAGGTATGGACGCGCTAACTCACGCGATTGAAGCGTACGTATCTATCGCGGCAACACCAATTACTGACGCTGTTGCGATCAAAGCGATCGAGTTAATTCAAGCGCACCTACGCACCGCAGTGAAAAATGGCGAAAACCTAGAAGCTCGTGAGCAAATGGCATATGCACAGTTCATGGCTGGCATGGCGTTTAACAACGCATCTCTAGGTTACGTGCACGCTATGGCGCACCAGCTAGGGGGTTTCTACGACCTACCACACGGTGTATGTAACGCAATCTTGCTTCCTCACGTACAACGCTACAACGCGCAAGTATGTCCAGAGCGTCTACGTGATGTCGCAAAAGCGATGGGTGTGGATGTAGAAGGTATGTCGGCAGAGCAAGGTGCTGCGGCAGCGATCGACGCTATCGTTGCGCTAGCAAAAGACGTTGGTATTCCAGCTGGGATTAAAGAGCTTGGTGCGAAGCTAGAAGATATCCCAACACTAGCAGACAACGCATTAAAAGACGCGTGTGGTTTCACTAACCCGAAACAAGCAACTCACGAAGAGATTTCTGCAATCTTCGAAGCGGCAATGTAATCGCAGAAAGACAGATTCATCTCTAACACCTTAACTCAATCCCCGATCTGGTATCGGGGATTTTTATATTCATACACCGCTCGCTGCAGCTTGTCATCATTTGGGGATCTCGCCATTTAGTGTTAGCTTTTAAGCATCCACGCACTTCAACATGGAAGGACCCATGAGAAATGTAACCATCGCCCTGCTCGCTTGTTTATCTTTTTCACTTCATGCTGCGCAATACCAAACTGATGAGGTTGCCAATGGTTTTCAAGTCCCTTGGGGCATTGAATTTATCGATTCGCAACGCGTAGTAGTGAACGAGAAAAATGGCACCATTTCATTACTCAATGTGATGACTGGTCAACGCCAGAAAATCCATACTGTTCAGAACGTTAACACCAGTGGACAAGCCGGTTTACTAGATGTCGCACTCGCCCCAAATACCGATAAGAAAAATCCACAGCTGTATTTCACCTACAGCAAACGAACCCAGAAAGGAAACACCGTCGCACTTGCCACCGCAACGCTAAGTGGCGAGCAACTAACTGGCTGGAAAGATCTCTTCATCGCCGATGCCATCACCGATACTGGCCGACATTTTGGCAGTCGAATCGCGTTTATTGATGGCAAGATCTACTTCACGATTGGCGATCGCGGTGAACGAGACAACGGTCAAAATACTCAAACACACGCGGGCTCAATACTACGCTTGAATCTAGACGGCACGGTGCCAACAGATAACCCTTTTACTTCCTCCAAGGCAAAGCCTGAAATATGGAGTTTCGGGCATCGCAATCCACAAGGTTTGTTCTACGACAAAGAGACAGATCAACTTTGGTCGATTGAACATGGGCCGCGTGGAGGTGACGAAATTAACCTAATTAAAAAAGGGGCGAACTACGGTTGGGCAAGAGTCTCACAAGGGAAAGAATATTGGGGCCCACTTGATGTGGGTGAAGCGAAATCACTGCCAGGAATGGAAGACCCCAAATTGGTTTACATTCCCTCTATCGCTCCAAGCAATATGGCGCTCTATCGCGGGGATAAATACTCAGAACTTGACGGCAAAATATTAGTTGGAGCGTTAAAGCTCACTCATATCAATGTCGTCGGCATTAACGATGGCAAGCTCACAGAATCGCAACGCTTACTGGAAAAGCTTGGAGAACGAATCAGAGATATCACAATAAGCCCCGATGGCTATATCTACTTTTCGACCGACAGCGGCAAAATCTTCCGCTTAACAGAGCAATAAGAACTGTGCAGCGCTTTTTCGATTTGTGATGCATCAGTGATTTATTTTCGTACAACTTAGCCAGAAGAATCTAAACTTAACAATAACCTTTTGTTTTTATAACAATAGTTTGGTTAAGTTGTACGAGGCCACTATGATTCCCTTCCCACTAGAATTTGAAAGAATAAAAGCCGTCATTTTCGATTTAGACAACACGCTCGTCAGTTCAGATATGAACTTTCAAGATCTTCGTCAGCAACTCGGTTGCCCTCAAACAGAAGATTTATTGGATTTCGTAGAGCGCATCGATCACCCGCATCACAAAGAGCATGCACATAATGTCATTTTTGACCACGAGATTTCCGATGCTGAACAGTCTAGCCCGATGATTGGCTGTCATGAATTGCTGAACTACTTGGAGAAAAAAACGATTAAAACCGCCATCGTGACGCGAAACTGCCTAATTGCAACACAAAGAAAATTGGAACATAACCAAATCACCGTTGAGCAAGTGATCACGCGTGAATGTTATCCACCAAAACCCGATCCTTTATCGCTACAAGTACTCGCCAAGGAGTGGCGTTTGATGCCAAATGAAGTGCTGTATGTCGGTGACTTCCTTTACGATTTACAAGCTGCGTACAATGCACAAATGCCGTCTTGTTTAGTGCATCACGGCATCACCGAACAATTTCAAAATTCGGCATCACTTGCGGTGAGAGAACTGTCCGATTTGCTGGCGTACTTTGAATCAGCGCACTGATCCCTTTGCCCGAAAAGCTCAACGAATCAGATTGCCAATTCTCAGAGACAAAAAAAGGAGCACTCATGTGCTCCTTTGGCTTATTCCCGAATCGTATGTAAATGTTTGAACTTAGCCTTGTAGGTAAGCGTTAAGCATCCACATCAATTTTTCTTGCTCACGGATGTAATCACCCATCAGTGCCGCAGTACCTTCATCGTCTGCTTCACCAGCGTTTTGTAAAATCTCACGCTGCTTAACAAGCAGAACGCCAAAACCATCAACCAAGCCTTTCACGCACTCTTCACCCGCTGTCGCGTTTTGATGCTCTTTGATTTCGCTTGATTCTAAGTAATGGCTAAACGCGTGTGCTGGCGTGTAACCCAACGTTAAGATACGTTCTGCAAGTTCATCAATTTTGGTTTGAAGATCTGTGTATATCTCTTCAAATTTTACGTGCAATTCAAAGAACTGGTGGCCTTTGATGTTCCAGTGATAACCGCGTGTATTCATGTACAGCACTTGGTAGTGGGCAAGTAGCTGATTCAGTTGTTGTGCTAGTTGTTCTGATTGTTGACGATCTAGACCAATTAAGCTTACTTGTTTGCTCATAATCTTGCTCCTTGGAGAGTAAAGTTTAAAAATTCTTTTGCAGTGTTTGCTGCCGATGGAATCATATTAGATCTGAGCGGTGAGGAAGGAAATTTGGTTTTAGCTATAGCTTTAATAACTAAACTCAATGAGCAATTAGGTTATGTGAGTAGTAGAATAGTCGAAACCCTCGACCATTGTATTTCTTCATGGTCGAGGGGCATTCATTGGGAGGTTCTAAGCCGTTTTAAACATGGCCATTTGTTGATTCAACTCAGTGACTTGTTGCTTCACTTGCAACGACGTCTCAGAAGCATGCTGACTGTTACTCGCCACCATTTCGACCGACTGCGTAATGCCTGCCATTAACCCATTTATGGATTGCGTTGCGTGAGATTGCTGCTCGGCAGCAGCGGCCAATTCTGCCATTTGCTCGTTTAGAGAACCGATCTGCTCTGTCGTTGAAACCAATCTCCTTACGGCATTATCGATGTGCTCAGCACCTTGCTCTGCCAGCGACTGGCTGTGTTCAATTTCCTGAACCACCGTGTCAGTTGAACGCTGAATTGCGTTAATTATACCGTTGATTTCTGTCGTCGATTGCGTGGTTCTTGTCGCCAACATGCGCACTTCATCGGCAACCACAGCAAAACCTCGCCCTTGTTCACCTGCTCTCGCCGCTTCAATTGCCGCATTGAGTGCCAGCAAATTAGTCTGTTCTGCTAACCCTTCAATCACTTCCGTCACGCGGCCAATTGCTTCGCTCTCTTTGCTTAACTGCGTAACTTGGGTGCTGGCACTTTCTATGCTGCTGTGTAAACTTTCCATGGTCGCTTTATTTTGCTCAAGTGCATCACGACCTTGTTCTATCTCATCTTTTGAATCTGACAACTTTTGCACCGATTGATTAGCTTGATCCAACGTATTGCTCGCGGCAAAGGCAATCTCTTCGAGTTGACGCCCCATTTCTGAGATATTGGATTGTTGTTGCTCAACGTTATTGGATGTCACTTGTGCCGATTCGAGAAGTGCACCCATGCTGGTGTCCACTTGGTTCGCTTTGCCATTTACACCTGCAACAATGCCTGCCAGTGACTCGTTCATACGATTGATAGAGCTCGTAAGGTCAGCCAGCTCATCCTTGCCAACAACGTTCAATGGCGGTTGAGAAACATCGCCAGAGGCTATAATCTTCGCTCGTTCTGATAATCGCTGGACTCTGCGCCCAATGGTATTTCCCATGTATTTTGAAATCGCAATCGCCGCAATCACGACCAGCAATGCTGCCACCAGCATCGACGTAAGCACATTTTTGATTGATTGACTGATGCCAACACCGCTTTGATCCGCTTTAGCTTGCTGAGCCAACACAATCGTCTCTAGGCTTTGATTTAACGCGTTTGCCGCAGGTAACAACTCATTTGCCATTAGCAAATTTGCTTTGTTCCATTCATCTGATTGACGCAGCGTAATCACTTGCTCAGCCAAGGGGAAATACAGCTGTTGCATCTCTTTAAACAATGACCATAGTGATTGGTCGTTGTCTGACAACATATCCAGTTTAGCGTCGATTTCTGCGACCGATTGGTTGTGGAATTTGATCAGGTCTTGATACTTCACCAGATGTGTTTGCTGTCCGTACAACAGGAAATCACGCAGTGCCGAGAGCGCATTAGCTAGAGAAGTGTAACTGTCTGCGTAGACTTTAAACAAGCGCTTACGCTCACCGCCCATTTCATTGCCTGACTCTTCATTAATTAGGCTTTGAATTTGGTCGAGCGCGACTTCAGCAATGGGTGCAGCTTCGTTAATAAACAGATTATGCGCTGGCAGATTTTCCGCGCTGTGGCTCAACTCAATAAGCAGAGAAAGTGACACTTTCATCGCTTCCCATTGCTGATGAATCGACTGGAAATCTGACTCCGAAATCAGAGCTTGTAAGGTTGGCAATGCATCGTCCGTTGATGCCATGATACTTTGCACTTCCTGACTCAAACGCAAACCTTCGGTTTCATCACTTCCCAATAACATGTACGCTCGGATTGAAGACAACGAAGCTTGAACCGATTGCTGAATTCCACGACTAGTATCAACAGTCGGCAAATCGGAACTCAATAATGATGATGCATGCTGTTCAACTATGTTGATATTACGGTAAGTGAAAATCGCAGATGCGATAAATACGACGGCTAACAGCACGAAACTGAGCTGCAACTTCCCTGATATTGTAAGGTTCATCCATAAACTCCTGACAACGATGAGCCTTAAATATAACGACATTTGCGTAAATGTTAAATCAATGTATAAAAATGCATTTAAAAACGAGGCATTCTTCGCCATTGATAAACGTATTCAGAGACAACGACTGGCCACACGGCAAAGCTAGAAGCTGTATCGAATATTCGCAAACAACAAAGTGGCTGGTGTTTCGCCAAACAAACTGTCTCCACTGCCTGAAAAACGTTGTAATACAGTGAGCAGTTGCCAATCGGTAGCTAAAGAATAATTACTTGATAAGCCAGCAAAGTAAGAACCATCGTCATAGTAGCTTGCTGACAGTGTGAAACGATTCAATGCGGTTAAATCAAAACTCACATCGGCATAGAAGGTATTTTTAGTAAAGCTCAGGGTTTTAGCGTTCAGCGGCAAGTTGAGATAAGCAAGCGCGCTGTTGGCATCTTGAGGTTTCGAGATAAACAGCCAAGCCCCTCTTGTCATCCAGTTACGAGCACCACCAAAACTGTAATCCGCTTCTAAGCTCGCTACAGTGTTATTCTGCGTTGGCTCACCTTGATATTCAGCGTCTATTGGATCAAACCAAGTTAACTCACCTCGCAGCCCTGCATCGTAAACATCGGTCGCAAATCCAGCTCCAAGAATGTAATCCGTCCGTGCTCGACCTGCAATAATTTGATAATCCCACCCAGAAACATTTGAAAAATAACGCAGCGAAGCACTGTTTTGCCCAGATTCTTGTGAAGGAGAGAACACCAAATCTAAGCCGTCGGCAAAACCAAGTTTTTTGCTGACCATAATGGCATCGGTGCCCGCTCTCTCTTCATAATCAAAGTCGTAAATCGAGTACGCGTTATAAACGTCATTAGGGTTCCAGATGGTATTCATGGACCAGTTAATACGAAAACGCCCGACACTGGCACTCCAATCGTCGCTCTTCCAGCTCACATACAATCGGTCAAATTGAGAATTCAGAATAACGTCGTCTTCGCGCCAGTTTTTGCTCAAATCAAAGTAGCCATTATCTAGCGCGACAAGTTCGGGATATTGAGGAATGTCTAACGCATCGCCCCACAAAGCTCGGTTTCGCAAGCCAACATTAACACGCCAGCTTGGAGAAAAACGGTATTCAAAATTCAGACGATTGTGCAGCAGATGATCGAGCGTATTGCTTTGATCATCTGGCATGCTGTATGTCGCCATATACTTAATATAACCATCAAAATCCCAAGATTTTTGAGGTTGTAAACCAGGGATATTGGCAACAGCACAAAAGCTGAAAAAGCCAAGCAAGGAAAGGCTTAATGCCCGACTAACCACCACCATCCATGGCGGAGAAAAACGAATGTGTAAGCCGCTACGCATGAAACTTCTCTGCCGTGCTACCGATGTTGGCGAAATCTCTCGCGAGGCGTCCGTCTTCAAACACAATAATACGATGGGCTCGTTTGATGACTCTCGGGTCGTGAGTCGAGAAAATAAATGTCGTGCCCTCTTGTTCGCTCAGTTGCTCCATGATGTCGAGTAACTCCGAAGTACTCTTTGCGTCTAAGTTGGCGGTCGGTTCATCTGCCATGACAAAGCGAGGCTTAGGTGCAAGTGCCCGTGCGACAGCGACTCTTTGCTGCTGGCCACCCGACATTTTGCTCGGACGTTTGTGCATCTGCTGAGCTAAACCAACTTGCTCAAGGAGAGACATGGCACGCTCTCGGCATTCTCGTTCCGTTTTGCCTTGTAACTGCATCACAAACTCGACGTTTTCCAACGCGGTCAAAACAGGAAGAAGACTGTAGTCTTGGAAGATAAAACCAATATTGTCTCGTCTATAGGCGATCAGCTCTTTCTCCGACATCTCTGAAATTAAACACCCATCGATTTCAACGCTGCCTGAAGTTGGAGCATCAATGCCGCCAAGCATATTGAGCAATGTTGTTTTACCCGAGCCAGAAGGCCCCATGATGGCGACAAACTCTCCTTGTTTTATTTCTAAATCAACGTGTTGTACCGCATGCACAGGGAAATCGCTGTCTGGATTATAAGTTTTCGTCAGTCGCTCAAGTTTAATTGTCATCAGGTCTTCTCCCCCATGGCATCAGCCGGTCGATGCTTGAGAATTTGTCGTGCGGGATACAGAGCCGCAAACAGACTGGCCATAAAAATCGCCACAATGATCATTTGATATTCGTAAAACGAAACACGGGGATAAAGCAGAGTATCGACGCCGTATGCACCTAAACCATCGGCCAGCCCTCCAAGCGACAATCCCGTCACACTGAGAAGCTTTATCATGGCAGCGCTGCCAAATAACCCTAAAGCACATCCCGTCAAACCAAGGAACATGGTTTCCAACGTGATCAAAATACGAATTTTGTGTTGCTGCATGCCCACTGCCATCAGCACTCCGAATTCTCTGGTTCGTTCAAACACCGACATAAGCATGATATTGATAATGCCAAGCGTCATAGCCAACACGAACACCACCAGCATGACTTGGTTGGAGATATCCATCGAGCTCATCATAGTCGAAAGCAGGGGTTGAATTTCTAGCCATGTTCTTACCGTTAACGGCTTTCCTGAACCATCGTCGATCAAGGTTCGGGTAAACGACACGATATTTTGCAACACGTCGTCATCATTGGCGTTGAGCAAAATGGCGATTTCATGCGCCCCTGCTATCCCTGCAATTTTCTCTAGGTCAGCTTTACGGATGTACACGTTGCCGTCATCAAAGGTCGTGGACGGTGTTTTGAAGATGCCTTTCACTCTAAACGCAGCGCCAGAGACATCCCCATTGATATCGGAAAGCGTCAGAATGACTTTTGAACCGACCCGTAGCTTCAATCTTTTCGCCGTCTTTTGCGATACAAGAATGGGATTCCGGCCCTCTTCATCCAACCAATAACCATCGATGATATGCTCAGAAAGCGGCGTTATCTTCTGCTCTTGTTCAAGATGAATACCATTAATACGAATACCGCGAGAACTGCGAGCAGAAGCTATCATGCCATCGGCAAGAAACCGCTCCGATACGGCTTTCACGCTTTGATGCTTTTCTAACGTTGTCACGATGCTTTGCGAGTCAGGTATGATGTCTTTCAGTTCAGGATTAACGAGATACGCACTTTGATGAATCTGCAAATGGCTGGTTTGCCAAGCAATCGCATTTTTGATCATGCTGTCCACTAAACCATTCATAAATCCGATCATGGCGACAACGCCCATCAAACCAAACACCATCGCGCCAAGCATGATGGACGTTCTGAGTTTGTTCCGCCAAAGATTACGCCAAGCCAATTTAATCAACATGCGCGCCCCCTTTCAGCCCACTGGCGATAGGTAAACGAAGAAGACGAATCATCGGGTAGACAAGGCACAAGGATAAAATGATGAGAACCACGATAATTTGGTTAAGCAGCAAGTGAGGATCGAGAGAAACAGGCACAATGGGCTCAAAACCACTTTCCAACATGACTTGAGCAGCTTCGCCAGTAATTTCAATGGGATTAAAATAGAAGTAGCCAAGCACAGGTGCACTGACAATCAAACCCAAAACAATGCCAATAATGGCGATGAAAAACGATTCAATTGAAATTAAACCAATCAGCTTGCTCCTGAGCATCCCAGTGGCCAACATCACGGCAAATTCACGCTGGCGTTCTAACGTCGTCATCAAAATGGTCGCGAATAGACCAAAACCAACGATGCCATACAGAATGTAGATGAGGAAGATCCCGCCAGCTTTGTCTAATGCGATTTGTTGAGAAAGCTCCGGCGATAACTCCTGCCAGCCTTTTACGGCGACGCTATTGCCGTAATCTCGCTTTAATTGCTCAATCACACTGGGCAATACGCGTAAATTTGAAGTATTGAGCACCCATGCCGTCACCTGTTTATCAAGTGAATACAATGTCTGAGCAGTATCAAGAGGCATATAAACCAATTGGGAATCCAACTGCTGTAACGGGAAATGCAAAATTCCAGCGACACGATACAACCCCGCAGCCGTCTGACCACGATACCCGGCCCCATACAACACCAACTCATCGCCAATCTTCAAGCGAAGATACTGCGCTAAACCGCCACCGACCAAAACCGCATTTTGCCCAGAGGCGATAAACTCACCTCGAACCAGTTTGTCACTAATGTGGGAGTACGCATTTTCCGATTCAGGATCAACGCCTAGAACCATGACACCTTTCGAACGCTCACCTTTCGCCGCTAAGGCAAAAGATTCAACACGCGGAAGAATGACATCGATATTCGAGTTTGCTTTAGATGCAGAAATAAAGGCATCGGTTTGAGGAAGCACATCATCAATGCTAGATGAGTCGCCAAACTCAGGATTTTGCAATTGAATAAGCCCAGTATAAAACTTTGCTGCGTTTTTGATGTTGGAACTGTAGCTACCTTCTTGAAAGGCTCTGGTGAGTAAGGAGAGAAAAAGCACTAGCGCGAGAGCAGTGGCCGTCAGTAACGTCCGCCTTTTTTGCCGCCATAAATTGCGCCATGCAAGTTTGATGAGCATCCGCTTCTCACCCCTCTCTTTTGTTCGTCTCTACCGCAAGTTAATCACGCAGGGATTTCATTTGCTGCTGCGAGAAAAAGTCATCATTTATATCGAAGTCAAACTGTGCCTGATGCGTGGTAAAAATGGTTATATTCCCCGGTTTATCGACGGGTTTCATCTCCATTCGCGTCGCTATCTTTCTACCGCCTAGCTCTTTAACGTCGTAAGTCGTCAACACATTCACTCGTTCATCGAATTCATCATAAAATTCCACTTTGCGTTGCAAATACGTCGACTGAGAAATCCATAACGTAACTTTGTTCCAAACAACAGGCGCATCAGGTTTAGCCATCGCTTCAATGACCCAGACTTTATCCCCCTCAAAGCTGTCATTGCCGAGTAAAGCGTGTTGATAATCCACAACGATTGATGATTGGTTGATCAGATCATCATTAGTAAAATCTGACCCCATCCAAGATTGGCTCAACATAGAAGGCGCGATTTTAATTACGCGCTCAATACTCGGCACCCAATTCCACATTTCTCTATGACGCTTTAGCGATGCGCTGCCTTTATCTTTGGCTGGCGCGGTTACCAACACGAGCGACAACTCCGTGCCTTTTGTCCAACTTTTCATCGTCATAGAGCGTGTCCAATCAGGACGAACGATCTCCATGGTTGCCTCGCTATAACTGGATTTTCCCCTCATTGCTTGGTCTGATTTTTGGACAATATCGAAAGCACTTTCGGCATACGAAAGTGAAGTGAAGAGCAGGAAAAACAGAGCGGCGACAATTTTTGGCATAACTTTCCTCTAAGTCTTTGAGCTAATCTCAGAAACGAAAAGCGGCAATAAAAACTTGAAATTCAATTGAGTATAGCAAGAGGAAAAATCGAAATAGCGATTCACTACGCAAAAACTTAAGGCACCTGACGAAGAAGAGGCTCAACTTTGCTTTTATCGATCACTTTGAACATCGCGCAGTTTTTACCATTCATTTTGCCGCAGTACATGAGTTGGTCGGCTTCGTGCAAGTTTATGATGCCTTTGAACTCGCGATAATAGGCGCAACCCAAACTCACGCTGACATGGATCGCTTGCCCATTGAGTAAAACAGGTCGATCGTAAACACAGCTGCAAATCGCCTTTGCAAGCGTTTCAGCTTCTTTTTCAGATAGAGAGGCAGTCACCAACGCAAATTCCTCACCACCGATTCGCGCTAAGGTTATTCGTTCGTCAGTCAGCGATTTTGCCGTGTCGGCAACAGCGACAATCGCTTGGTCACCGATTAAATGGCCGTATTTGTCGTTTATCGATTTAAAGTCATCAATATCAAACACCATCACGGTTACGTTTTTTTGCAATGAACTCAGCGTTGCCAGTCGCTCGATCAAATGCCTGCGATTATAAAGTTTGGTGAGCGGATCCGTCAGCGTCAGTTCAAGCAATTGCTGATTTGCTAAGGTAAGCTGCTTTGTTCGTAGAGTCACCATTCGCTTAAGGGCGAAGATATGGTAAAGCGTGGCAATAACCATGATGAAAATGGCAATTGGCAACAGGTAAATGGGATATACCGTTTTGACCAAACTCCAACGATTGAGGATCCGTTCTTTGTCTGAGTCGATGATTTTTTCAAAGTCGTGGGAGATTTTCGTCACTGGAACCGAACTGTGCTCGCCTGTCGCAATGCGCAGATCTTTGCTGTACAGATTGAGGGTAGGCACAAACATGCCTGCATCTGGTGTTGTCGCCATGTGGAAGTTAGCCACTTGCAAATCGGCGACAAAGTACAAGATATTTTTCTCGACGGCGGCTCGGATCATCGCATCGTTATTTAAATATTCCACTAGCGACGCTCTAGGGTAGTTGGCACGCACAAATTCCGCTTCATAGCTGCCTTTTACCAAGCCAATAGGAAGCTCTACCTCTCCATTAAGAACGCCCTTAATATCAACGGCTAGCATATCTTTATTGACGTACAACTTGGTTTGAATAGGCATGATAACCGCACCAAAATCAAGGTACTTATCGCGAGCCTCAGAGTAAATCAGACCAGCGTGAACATCCGCACGCCCCTCCTTAACTGCACGCAAAGACTCTTCCCAATCGAGCAGCAGGAACTCAACACGAACGTGATTTCTTTCGGCATACTCTCGCCAGAAGTCAATCAGAATGCCTTTGGGTTCACCATCTTGTGAGACATATGAGAACGGCTTCCAAGCCTTAGAATTGGTGACAATCAATGTATCGACTTTAGTTTGGTGAGCGAAACTGTACGAACACATGGCAAGCCATAGTAATAACAACGAAGTACACGCCCTGGTGCACTTGTAACCATAAGTACTAAAACTTGTTGATGCCATACCCACTACTCACCAGTCTTTTTTTGAAAACAATGTCTGCTGTTTGATTCGAATAAAGATATAGCAGACCTATCAATAACGAAATGAGATGCTTATTGATATGAATCTAAATTAGTACTTTTTAATACAAATTTGGTACTTTTTTGTTATTCTTACTTTGAACACGAAGTCACTAATTTGTTTATATGCACTTCATTAATAAGCTCAATTGAACAATTTCTTAAAAAGAAATTTTCTATACATCTTGTGAAGAAGTGACCTTCCACCCCTTTGTTTTGCATACAGTTATTTCCCAAACGCGAATCAAAGCCATCAAACATTCGCCAAAAACGCGACAAAATTGACTCTGCTGCCATTTGCTTTATGCACATGTACGCCTAAATTTACATACTGACAACTTTATTTACAAATACTTACATCGAACAAATAGCGAAAACTAAATTCTTGAAAAGCTCATTTAGAAAAGGAATTCAAAATGTTTGGCTTGCGAACTCGAAACCAAGAAGCAGAAAGTGAATACCGTCGCTTCATCAAAGGCTTATCCGATAGTATGGCAATGATTGAGTTTGATACGAGAGGCATCATTCTCAATGCAAATGATTTATTTCTTTCTTGTGTCGGATACACACGAGAAGCGATTGTTGGAAAACATCATTCGATTTTCTGTGACCGAGGCTATGTTCAGTCCCCTCGATACCAACAATTTTGGGATGACTTAAAAATGGGTAAGCATAAACGCGGTACGTTTGAGCGTCTAACCTCACAACGTGAAAGACTGGTACTTGAAGCCAGTTACTTTCCCATTGAATCTGAACACGGACAAGTTGAAAAAGTAGTCAAGATCGCGTCAGACGTGACACAACAGAGGCTAGAATCAGAGCAAAAAGAAGCCATTTTGAACGCGTTAGATCTGTCTCTAGCCACGATTGAGTTCGACCGTGAAGGATACATTCTGACCGCCAACCAAAACTTCTTAAAAACCTTGGGATACGAGTTGAGCGATGTTCAAGGAAAACATCACAAACTATTTTGCTTTGACGATTTTTACCAAGAAAATCCCGGCTTTTGGAAAGATCTCGCCGCCGGCCAGTTTAAGTCCGGACAATTTTTAAGGCGTTCAGCCTCAGGTAACAAAGTGTACATTGAAGCCACTTACAACCCCATCTTTGATCCGTTGGGCAATGTCATCAAAGTCGTCAAATTTGCATCTGACATCACTGATAAAGTTCAAAGGGATTTAGACATCTCTCAAGCGATAGCCGACTCTTCTTTTATCGCGAGAAATGCCAGCGAAGAAGCCACATCAAACGTCTGCGGCGCAGAACATTCTCTGAATGAGTTTCGCACCATGATTGAAGAAGTACTGAGTGCCGTCACCGCTTGTGACGATAAAGTTCAAGAGCTATTTAAAACCTCGCAGCAAGTCACTGAAATCGTCAAAGTGATCGACAGCATCGCCTCACAAACCAATCCCCTAGCTCTAAACGCAGCGATTGAAGCAGCTAGAGCTGGTGAACATGGACGAGGATTTGCAGTGGTTGCGGATGAAGTGAGAACTTTAGCAACTCGAACCAGCACGTCGATTGATGAAATCAACCACGTAGTTCTGAGCAACCAATCCCTAACGACCGAAACTCGCTCATTTATCGAGGTCATCAACCAAGGCTTTCTCAGTTCGATGTCGAAACTATTGGAAGTGGACGAGTTTATGAAATCAATCGATGAAGGTTCACACCTAACAGTTGAGTCGATCAGCGCGCTGAGAGCTATCGTCAATCAGGATACTCATCTCCCTTTGAATTCAGCATCAAATGGTTAGCGCAAACTTGATAGCAAAGTATTGATTTTTATGGGCAATAGGCCTGAACAGAAACTTTTCGGTCAAACAATTCTTTGACTCTGAGCATGAAAAAAGCCCTATCCAAAATCCACTTTGGTGAGAACTTTGAATAGGGCTCTTTGCCTCGGTGCTTCATTTTACGGTTGAAGCTGCCTTTACCTTTTTTCGCTTTGACGACTCGGGTTCTGAACAACTGACTGGTAACAACTGCCTTTAGCGCATTGTCTTTAATCTCACCTCTGCCGAATTCGGTGTCTTTGTTAAATTCATTCGGCTGAGGATTACATTTTGCTTTTGCCATAAATCCTCCTTAATGGTCGAACCAGATTGGACAATAATTATATAAAGAAGTCAAATTTGTAGAATTCCTCGTATTTTATGCTTAAAAACTTCACTTCTACGTCATTTATTTGAAATTTAATCAAAAACATGCCGGTTAAATAGTGACTAAATACAAATATTTCTCCATAAAGCACTAATATATGTTGACTCCTACAGGATTTAACCTAGACTCAAACACGGCTAGAAAGAAAGTTCTTTGTTTTCACATTTCGTTGGATTTCTTGTAACTCCGTCGTCCTGTGGTACGCAATAGCAATTTATTTTTCCACGCTATAAGCGCCGTTGAGGCGAAAGATTACACAAATTTAGATATTTAGGAAATAGACATGTCTAACACAGCTACTGGCACAGTTAAGTGGTTCAACGAAACTAAAGGCTTCGGTTTCATCCAACAAGAAAACGGTCCTGACGTATTTGCTCACTTCTCTGCAATCACTGGTGACGGCTTCCGTACTCTAGTTGAAGGCCAGAAAGTAGAATTTGTTATCTCTCAAGGTCAAAAAGGCCCTCAAGCAGAGCAAATCAAAGTACTTTAATTCTTAAAGAATTTGATATGATAGCCAGCTTTTAAGCTGGCTATTTTTTTGCCCAAAGCAAATTTTCGCCCATAAAAACGATATAAACCCATGGCTCTAAAACCAACCATTTATAAATTTCGTATCGCTCTTTCCGATATGAATAACGATTACTACGATTCCAAGAACCTTACTATCGCTCTGCATCCCTCTGAAAAACCTCAACGCATGCTGGCTCGTATCTTGGCTTTCTGCCTCAATGCCCAAAAAGACTTGGAATTTACCAAAGGCCTCTCAACCACGGAAGAGCCAGATTTATGGCATGTTGCAGATGACCAAAGCATCACGCATTGGATTGAGATCGGCGAACCCGAACCAGATCGAATCAAAAAAGCCTCTCGCCTAGCCAAGCAGGTCAAGGTCTATACGTACAATACTAAAGCACCGGTGTGGTGGGAGAAAATGTCAGGTAAGTTTTCAATGCTTCCAGTAAGCGTAGAAAGCTTTGACTACGACGCTATCGATATGATTTGTCAGCACCTTGACCGTGGTACAAACCTTTCTGTTATGATTACCGGCACCTCTATTTTTGTTGATGTGAACGATCAACACGTCGAAGTAACAGTGAAGGAACTGCAAAGTCATGACGCCCCTTAGTGAACTGATTAAACAAATGGGAATCAAAAAGATTCCCTTCGTTGATGAGCATAAAGCTGCCAAGAAGCGTTGGTTGAAAGAACAAGCTCCGTTGTTTGCACGCGTATGTGAAAACAAGCCAGCAACGAATCCAGTGCTTCACCTACTCGGGCTCCTGACGAAATCCCATATCGAAGCAAGTGCGATGTATGAACAACACGCTCATTCGACACAGCAAATGCAAAAGGTCTTGGCAGATACGCTTGGGGATGAGCAGGCAGACAAATTCACCAATCAATCGGCAGAAGATCTTGTTCTGATAACCCATTTGTGGCTCTTCACTCAAGGCTATCTGAACATGGATTTTAGCTTAGCGCACGATCACGCGGAGCAGACGCAAAACACATTACAGCACGAACTTGTGATTAAACGTATTGATGTTGACGCGTTCAGAACAGAGCTAATGCAAAGCTTCTATTTAGGTAAAGAGGCAAACCCAACAGCATCAAATGGCTTTTTCGGCTGGTTGAAGCGACTCTTTTCCTCATAAAATACATGGTTTTATCAATCCGAAACAACTGATAGACTGCGTCTCCAATGCAACAAGCATCATGTTTGCATTGTTAAGGACATTCATCCACTGAGCATCAAGGGATCATTATGAAGTTTATCCGTTGGATTTTAGGCAAAGTCATTTTATTGCTGAACGCTGTCTTTTCTCCTCGTGGCATCAAACGCACTAACGAAGCACAGAGCAACGTCGATGACAAAGCAAAGCAATACGCGTTATATCAGTTTGAAGCTTGCCCTTTTTGCGTCAAAGTACGACGTGCGATGAAACGACAATCCGTTAATATCGAATTACGTGATGCGAAGAATGACCCAACTCACCGCGCTGAACTTGAACAAGGTGGCGGTCGCGTGAAAGTGCCTTGTCTTCGTATTGAAAAAGATGGCGAAACGCAATGGCTTTATGAGTCATCAGACATTGTCGCTTATCTTGAAAAAGAATTTGCCTAGTTCCCCCTAAGAACATTGGCGGATGTAAAAGAGGCACCATTTGGTGCCTCTTTTCTATTTTGATGTTTTTGCTTCGAAACCGACTGGCGGCCTACTCATCGACAATCAGCATCAACTCAACACGTCGGTTACACGCTTTACCGCTTGATGTGGCATTGCTACATTGCGGCACATATTCGCCGAATCCGCGAGAGAAAACGCGCTGACGCGGAATGCTACTCGCTAGCATTTGTTTTTCTACTTCACGAGCTCGTTTTTCGGAGAGCGTATCATTGAAACTCGCCGCACCAGTGCTATCGGCATGGCCATCAATCACCACATCCACATCGGTTCTGCCTGCTAAATAGTGCCCCAGCTTTCGTAACCAATCTTGTGAGTTCGACGACAATTGCGCCGACCCTGTCTGAAAGTGAACTTGCTCTTTTAAGCGAATCATAAGGTGACCACCACCGATCGTCTCATGCGGGATATTGTGTCTATCCAAGAACATTTCTAGTGAGGTCACGTTGTTAGACTTTTTTTCGGCCGCCCTCGCCGTCTGATTAACACGTGGAGCCGTCGAAACGTGAGATGCACTCGCATACCCCCACTCAGGGTGTCTCAACTCAGTGTTTGTTTTTGGGGCTGTATCCAACATATTCCCACCCGGAACCATGTCTGGATTAAGGCTGCTACACCCACTAAGAATGCCACAGACAATGAAAAACCAATGCTTCATACCGTTACCAACGTAGAAAGAATTCTTGTTCACTATGTCGACGAAAAACACATATTCTTTAGTGTTTTTCGCTATTTGATTGTTTTATATGCACCGTTCGTGCCATTCTCAGTTAGAGCTTGTCGCCTATGCTGCAAAACAGTAAACGTCCAATTTGCTAACACCATGTCACTATTCGGTTATATCCACACCAATCTGTTACTAATCGTCTCACTTTATTGTTATTTAATGGTTTTAGTCGCTATCGTTAACCGATAAACTACCGTAAATTTCTCATTCAGAGCGTTGTTATGTTTAAAACTATCTCAAAAGGCGTCGCTTTATTTGCCGCTATTGCGGCTCTGTCAGCATGTGACAACGGCAATAGTCAGCCACAACAAGGTAAGCAATACGAAGTGTTGCCTGTTTCTCTTCAAGAATACAATCTGGCGCCACTAACCGAAGCTTTTGCCCTAACTTGCGGCCATTGTCGTTCAATGGAAGAGTTTGTCCCTCAAATTGAATCGCTAACAGAGCAAAAAGTTGAAAAGATGCACGTGACTTTCAATGAAAGTGCTCAGATCAGCGCAATTATCTTCTACACTGCTGTTATGCAGCTCGACGCAACACCAGATAAAGCATTCATGGCTGATTTATTTGCAGCGGTTCAAATGGGCGCAGATGCAACAGCAGAAGAGCGTCAACAAGCGGTAGAGAAAGCTTTTGAATCTCGTAACTTGATCAGCCCATACCATCTTGATGAAGCTCAACAGGAAAAACTGTTTGAATACATCACTAAAGCTGAATCCATCACTACTCGTGGCCAAATCAATTCTGTGCCAGCGTTTATCGTAAACGGTAAGTACCAAGTGATTACTGGCGGCCATGACAGCGTTGAGGCAATGGCAGAAACTATTAACTATTTGCTTAAGCAACCTAAATAGACAAGGAGTCAACGTGTCTAAATTTTTGTTTCCTATCATTATTTTTGTTTTAGCTGCATTTTTCATTTACCGCACTTGGACAAACCACAAAGTGGCAGATGAGAACTTTGCAAAAGGCCAAGCTTTCCTACTAGAAAATGCGAAAAAAGAAGGCGTGATCACCACAGAGAGCGGACTTCAATACCTAGTACTAGAAAAAGGTACAGGTGACGTTCACCCAACCGCAACAAGTAAAGTGAAAGTGCACTACCACGGCACGCTTATCGATGGCACTGTTTTCGATAGTTCAGTAAATCGTGGCGAGCCAATCACATTTGGTTTGAACCAAGTAATCAAAGGCTGGCAAGAAGGTCTTCAACACATGGTTGTGGGCGAGAAAATCCGTCTATTTGTACCGAGCACACTTGGCTACGGCAAAAATGGTACGGGTCCAATTCCACCTGCAAGTGTTTTGATTTTTGATGTTGAGTTGTTAGAGATTCAGTAATCTTCCCTCTCGCACAATAAAAAACGCCGCACTTTTCGCGGCGTTTTTTATTAGCAGATATACCATTAAGTTATTCGCTTACTGCAACACCATTCCAATATAGTGATCGGCTAGGAGCGCAACAAACAGCGCCAACAGATGATAAATGGAGAACTTAAATGTCTCTATTGCGCTATTAGGCTCGGGGGCAAACTTGAGTTTCCACGCGTGATAAATGAAACCCGCATTTAGCAGCAATGCTGAAAAGAGATAGATAAAACCGACCATCCCCACCAATACAGGCATCACGCACACCAATGTGAGCAATACCGTATAAAGTAAGATCGACGTTTTGGTGTATTCAATGCCATGGGTTACCGGCAGCATGGGAATGTCGACCTTGCGGTAATCTTCCACTCGATGAATCGCAAGCGCCCAGAAATGCGGCGGTGTCCAGATGAAAATGATCATTACCAATAGCCAAGCGTTACCATGCAGCTCACCCGTCACCGCTGTCCAACCTAAGAGTGGCGGCATCGCACCGGCAATGCCAGCAATCACAATATTTTGCGGCGTTGCTCGCTTCAAATACATGGTGTAAACCACCGCATAGCCCAGTAAACTCAAAAACGTCATCCACGCTGTGAGCGCGTTTACCCAAGCATATAGGAGTACAAAACCAACCACGCCGATTGCCACGGCAAAAATCGCAACCGACAAGGGATTGGTATCTCCCGACGGTAAAGGACGCGTATGAGTACGAGCCATTCTTGCATCAATTCTGCGGTCAATAAGATGATTAAATGCCGCGGCAGAACCAGCCATTAGTCCTATTCCAATCAATCCGATGGATGCTTGAATCCAAGGAAAATCAGTGACCGGAGCCAAGCTCATGCCAACAATGGCGGTGACTAACATTAGCGCGACAACTTTAGGTTTAGTCAGTTTTAAGTACGTTGAGCCGAGACGCTTTCGACTATCGAGTGTTAACGCAATTTCCTTACTCATAGCGAACTCCTTTCACTGCATAATTCCAATCGGCTTTTCCTTGCCACAAATAAAACTGACTGACACAAATCAGGCTCAACATGATTACAGCACCCAGGTTATGAGCCACTGCGATGTAAATCGGTAACTGAAACACCACGTTGCTAATACCAAGCGTAATCTGGCAAGCCAGCGCCATCCCAAGCCACATGCCGACTTTCTGTGAATGGTGCGAGTCTTGTTTCATCAACACCACACAATACGTCAGGACAACCACTGCGGTGACCATCGCACCGATTCGATGAGAGACATGAATTGTCATCCTCGCGGGATATTCCAACACACCAAATTCATAATTGTCGTGCCCCGTTTGCCAGAAAGAGAACGCCTCTTTCCAATCCAAGTAGTTCATCCAATCTCCTTCGCAAATGGGCAACGTTGTACACATCAAAGCCGCGTAGTTTGATGAAGTCCAACCGCCGAGCAACACTTGGGAGAACACAACCAAAAAGGCAAACACTGAAAACAACCTAACCGACCGAGAGGAGGGGGAAAAATACAGATTGTCTCTCGCTTTCAGTTGGCAATAAAACACCGCTTGCAGCGCGAGTAAGGTAAATCCACCAAGCAAATGAAGCATAACAATGACAGGCATCAGTTTTAGAGTCACCGTCCACATACCTAACATCGCCTGCCCCACAACCAAAAAGCTGAGCAGAATAGGAATGGATGGGTTCACGCGTTCAGTTCGAATAGCAATAACGGTAATAGCAAAAATCACCATGCCGAGTGTTCCAGCAAAATAGCGATGAATCATCTCTAGCCACGCTTTTTCATGCTCAATCTCGCGTTCTGGAAAATTGATGTTGGCGCGCAGAACATCGTCTTCATGGTGTGGTACAGAAAAGTGACCATAACACCCCGGCCAGTCAGGACACCCCAAACCCGCATCCGACAAACGGGTATAGGCGCCCAACATGATGACGACTAACGTCAGGCACAAACTTAATCTAACCAACTTTGTTAACGTCATGATACGCTCTCTATCCCACTCGCGACAATTTGAGCAACTTACGCAAATCCGCCAGCATATCTTTGCTGAGTTTGACCAAATCTTCGTTTGGCTCTGCGGTGTACGACATCACCAGCTGCCCCAGAGGATCCACAATCAGCACTTGCCCTTGTTGCACTTTTGCCGCCACGTTCTCATTCATCGCCATGGTTTCCATCGGCATTTCTATCGTGTCTGATGTTGTAGAAGTCCACAAAACTGGCACAACGCGTTCTTGATACTTGCCTAAAGCAACATGGCTTTGTTTGAGTAAATAGAGCTGTCTTTGACATTGGCTGTCGCAAGAATCAGGCACCACATAAGCCAGTTGCCAACCGTGCACCGCCGATGGAGCAGATTGGCCTAACTGCGCTAACGTTGTGTACGGTTCGATGAGCTTTCCTCGGTTTGTCACGCCCGTTTCGTACCAGCCTTGCGCCAAAATCAACTTTGCAACAATCGCTGGTAAGGCGAATAAGCAAATCAGTGCTATCAGAACAAACCGCCCTTTTGTAACTTGAGATGTCATGCCTCACCTCCTTGTGATGCCGCTTTTCTAAACCATCGAATACACACAACCATTGTGAGTAGTAAGAACACGCCAGCCATCACAAACCACTGTACGGCATACCCAAAATGCTTCGCGCTCGTCAGTGGAAGTGGATTCCAAGGAAATGGATATGCCCAGTTTTCTAGGTTGTCTGGTTGCAACACTGCCGGCATCAGCTCTACATTCAACAACTCATTGAGCTCGGAAATATTGAGGTTTTGGACTCGAATCCCCTCTCCCATTTCTGGCATCAATTCTGAGCTTAACGGATTCATTGATTTGCGATACAAACGTCCGGTTACGTTTGTGGGGCTCTTCAACATCGTTACGGTTGGTAAAGAATCACGAGTTCGCCGCCCTTCGACGAAACCCAATTCTAAAAGCGCTAAGGTTATTGGATCCTGACCGACAGAAACCACTTGGTATGCGAGATAACCCACTTTCCCTTGAAAGGTTTGGTTATCGAGCAAAACCACTGGCAACGGCTCTGGCTTTGCTTCCGTTTGCACTTTCACACCAATCACGCTCTCCTCTCGCCAGTCATTGTTATCAAGGACAGAAGTGAGGGATTGATACGGGGCATCAGCCCGAGCGAGTATCGCTTGTTCAAGCGCTTGTTTCTCCTGACCTCTTTCTAGTTGCCAAAATCCAAGTTTGACCAACAGAGAAAACACAACCACAGTTAAGCAAACTGCAATACCAAACCGCTTCGATAGCCATAACTTGTGCGATAACAAAGACGAAGAAACCGGAGGTACTATGTCCACCGTATTCCTATTCAAATTAACGCTAGTCCTTTTGCTGCTTTTCATTATCTTAAACCTCGCAAAAGCGCTTATCGAAATGGTTCGAGAAGACCCAGATAATCCGGACAAGCCAACAAAACCCATGAGCCACTATCTCGGTCGTCGTGTGATGTTTTCTGCGTTAGTGGTCATCCTTCTTTTGATTGCGTTAAGCTCGGGTTGGCTTGCGCCCAATCCACGTCCTTACTGACTCTGTCGCTACAACACATAAACAAAAACAAACAGGCATAGCCATACCACATCAACAAAATGCCAGTACCAACTGCCTGCTTGAAATGCGAAATGGTTGGTAGGAGAAAAGTGGTCCTTCGCGATTCTAAACAGCAATACAGTTAAGAATATGGTGCCAAGACAAACGTGCATGCCATGAAAACCAGTAAGCATAAAGAACGTATTGCCATAAACCCCCGATTGAAGCGTGAGCCCCATTTCCTGATAAGCGTGAATGTACTCTTTCGCTTGATAGAACAAGAAAAAGCCCGCCAACACGATGGTGATTTCAAGCCACACGACTAACGCTGTGCGTCGGTTTTTCTCCAAACTGATGTGTGCCATGTGTAACGTGATAGAAGAAAGAAGCAAAATAATGGTGTTAGTGAGCGGAATACCTTGCCAAGGCATCGCTTGGGTGCTTTCCCCACTAGGCGTTGTCGTGAGCGGCCACATAGCTTCAAAGCTTGGCCACAATACTTCATTGGTCATGAGGTTATTATCAGCCCCTCCTAACCAAGGGACAGACACCATTCTGGCGTAAAACAGTGCTCCGAAAAACGCGCCAAAGAACATCACTTCTGAAAAGATGAACCAACTCATCCCCTGACGAAATGATCGAGTGATCTGCGCGCTGTATTTGCCCGTCAACGATTCGGTGATGACGTTACTAAACCACCCTGCCAACATGTAAAGCAGAAACAAAAAGCCTACGGCAAGCACAATGCGACCAACAACACCGACCGCACCATCGCTTTGAGTACCTTGCACCGTCATGCCCGCACCGACGGCGACTAAAAACAGAGCAAACGCGCCAATGATCGGCCAACTACTTTGAGCAGGAACGTAATAGGTTCCAGGTTTATTACTCATCAGTTCTCTCCTTACAGACACTATTTGGCCTGTATCTCACTCCTTGAGAGGCTAACTGCCTGTGGGAGGAGGAAGTTTGTAGAGTGTATAAGACAGCGTTAATGTATGTATTGAGTCCGGCAAATCGGGCTCAATATAGAAAATCAATGGCATCTGAGCGTGCTGCTTTCCATCCAGCGGCTGTTGCGTAAAACAAAAGCACTCTATTTTGTTGAAGTAAGCTGCACCGTTGCCTGGAGAAACGGAAGGCACCGCCTGCCCCACGAGCCTTTGTCCACTTTCGTTAAATGCCAAGTATTCAGTTTGCACGACTTCACCTGGATGAACATTCATCGAAATGACTTTCGGCTTAAACTCCCACGGCATATCTGGGTTGACGTGTGCCATAAACTCCACACGAATCGTCCGGCTCAAATCGGGTTGCATCCCCGTAGGTTGAATCGCTGCAACATCACTGGTTTTACCGTTGATACCTAACGCATCACACATCACGTCATAGAGCGGCACGAGCGCAAAACCGAACCCGAACATGGCAAAAGTGGCCAGCACTAACTTTATCGTGAGCTTTTTGTGGGATGATTTTTCTGCCATGTTCTTCGCCTCTCGTTCCATTAATCCACTTTAGGCGGCGTACTAAAGGTATGGTGTGGCGCAGGGCTTGGCACAGTCCACTCTAATCCTTCTGCACGCTCCCAAGGCTTGGCCGACGCTTTCTTTCCGCCACGAATACATTTGATCACGATCCACAAGAAAATCAGTTGCGACAAACCAAAGGCAAAGCCGCCGATAGATACGATTTGGTTCACATCCGCAAATTGAATCGCGTAATCAGGGATTCTTCGCGGCATGCCCGCCAAACCTAAAAAATGCATCGGGAAGAAAAGGACATTGACGGAAATGACTGAGCACCAGAAATGCCACAAACTCAACTTGTGGTCATACATATTCCCCGTCCATTTCGGCAACCAATAATACGACGCCGCCATGATTGAGAAGACCGCGCCAGACACCAAGACATAATGGAAGTGCGCAACCACAAAATAGGTATCGTGGTACTGGAAATCCGCCGGCACGATAGCAAGCATCAAGCCCGAGAAACCACCGATAGTGAACAGAACAATAAACGCAATCGCAAACAACATTGGCGTTTCAAAGGTCAATGCGCCACGCCACATGGTTGCGACCCAGTTAAACACTTTTACTCCGGTCGGTACCGCAATCAACATGGTGCAATACATAAAGAACAATTCTGCAAACACGGGCATGCCTGTCGTGAACATGTGGTGCGCCCACACAAGGAAAGAAAGAAGCGCGATACTGCATGTTGCGTACACCATAGAGTGATAGCCAAACAGCTTTTTGCCACTAAATGCAGGAAGAATGGCAGAGATGATCCCGAACGACGGCAAAATCATGATGTACACTTCTGGGTGACCAAAGAACCAGAAAATGTGTTGGAACATCACAGGATCGCCGCCGCCCGCAGCATCAAAGAAGCTGGTACCAAAGTACTTATCGGTCAGTACCATCGTCACCGCACCCGCCAACACTGGCATGACGGCAATAAGTAAGAACGCAGTGATCAGCCAAGTCCAAACGAACATCGGCAACTTAAACCATGTCATGCCCGGTGCGCGCATGTTGACAATCGTCACGATGACGTTAATCGCCCCCATGATGGAGCTGATACCCATGATATGCACAGAGAACACAAACAGCGCAGTACTGTCTGGCCCATACGTAGTCGATAGCGGCGCGTAAAACGTCCAGCCGAAATTCGGTGCACCGCCCGGTAAGAACAATGAGCTCAACAGAATGAGAAACGCAAATGGCAGAATCCAAAAGCTCAAGTTATTCATACGTGGCAGCGCCATATCAGGTGCGCCGATCATCATCGGGATCATCCAGTTTGCTAATCCAGTGAACGCGGGCATGACCGCACCAAACACCATCACCAAACCGTGAACCGTTGTCATCTGATTAAAAAATTGCGGATCGACAAGCTGCAAACCCGGCTGAAACAGCTCCGCACGAATGACCATTGCCATCGCACCACCCGTTAGGAACATGGTGAAACTAAACCAAAGATACAACGTGCCGATGTCTTTATGGTTGGTGGAATACAACCAACGAGCAATACCTTTTGGCGCGTCGTGCGAATCGTGGTCGTCTAACGCAATTGTTGCGTTTGCTGCGGTATGCGCTTCAACGGGTGCCGACTTTACGGCTTTGTCTGCTGGCTTACTCATATTTCCTCCTTGGCACTTTTTTGTGCCTTAAAGGCATTGACGTCGGCCGCTTGAACCGTATCGCCAGTATCATTTCCCCAAGCATTGCGTTGGTAGGTAATTACCGCAGCAATTTCTTGATCACTAAGTTGGTTAGCAAAAGACTGCATCGCCGTCCCTGTGCGGCCATCAACAACCACACCGATATGTTCGGTGATATCACCTGTCGCGACAGGACTACCTTTAATTGAAGGGAACGCTCCCGGAATACCTTCACCATTGGCTTGGTGACAAACAGCACAACGCGCCGAGTAAATTGCTTCGCCTTGCGCCATGAGCTCATCCATCGACAAGTCTTGAGTTAGCGCCTCTTGCGCCGCAGCTTTTTGCATCGCGATTTCTTCTTTCTTACCCGAGAGCCACTGATCGAATTCATCTTCCGACATGGCATGGACTACGATTGGCATAAAGCCATGAGCTCGTCCACAAAGCTCTGCACACTGACCACGATAAACGCCCGGCTCATCAATTCGCGTCCAAGCCTCGTTGATGAAACCCGGGATGGTGTCTTTTTTCACGGCGAAATCAGGCACCCACCAAGAGTGAATCACATCGTCTGAGGTCAGTAAAAATCGCACTTTACGATTCACAGGGAGCACGAGTGGATTATCCACTTCAAGCAAGTAATGCGCGCCTTTCATCTCTATACCGTCAATCTGCTTTTGGCTGGTTGCGAGCAAGCTGAAGAATTCCACATCTTCGCCAAAGTAGCTGTAATGCCACTTCCATTGCGAACCTGTGATTTGAATGGTGATATCCGATTGGCTAGTGTCTTCCATTGCGACTAAAGTTTTCGTTGCGGGAATCGCCATCGCGACAAGAATGATGATAGGGATAACAGTCCAAATAATTTCCACTTTGGTGCTTTCGTGGAAATGTGCGGCAACTGCACCTTTTGATTTGCGATGACGGATGATGGCATAGAA
This sequence comes from Vibrio sp. Y20_XG_PY13, assembly GCF_024181925.1. Taxonomy (NCBI): domain Bacteria; kingdom Pseudomonadati; phylum Pseudomonadota; class Gammaproteobacteria; order Vibrionales; family Vibrionaceae; genus Vibrio; species Vibrio sp. Y20_XG_PY13. The sequence continues at coordinate 779,297 of NZ_JAMZAL010000001.1, forward strand.
CATGACACCAAAGACAACCAGAGCTATCGCGCAACAAATGTAGAAAATGAGCATATGTAATTCATACACTTGCTCGCTTATCGCCGTGACCCCTTTGGTCATGTTGAGTTCATTGTCCTTTGACCAACCGTAGGAGGAGAATGTGATTAAAATCACACTCAGTGGTATGGCTAGAGTAGTCGCTAATCTTTTCAAAAGATCTCTCCTCTGCTCAGCCGCTACGCTTGCGCGAGCTTCCTTGCGTCCCATTGCAAATATCGAACAACTTTACGAAAAATCACAAAAAATACGATTTCGACACAGTTTGTTATATTTATGTTAAAAGGCTAGTTATAGTTCCAAAGTTCTTCAAGAAATTAAATGTGATTAAATTTTGTTCAGACAGGAAAAATAAGTTCGGTTTATCGATTGCCCTCTTTGAAATGGAATTGAGAACCATTTACATTAAAGTAAAAGAAAACATTGGATACTTTTTCAGAAAAAGTGTCCAAACAAGTAGGCTCCCCCTGCTAAGGAATGAAAGATATGACAGCACTAATTACTCAATGGCTAGCGCGAGATCCTGACCCTAAAACTCGTGAAGAGCTTCAGCACCTCGTTGATACGAATAATGAACAAGAACTTTCTGACCGCTTCGGCTCCCGTCTTGCCTTTGGTACAGCGGGTCTACGTGGCAAAGTGGGCGCAGGTCCAAACAGAATGAACCGTTTGGTGATTCAAGAAACTGCCACAGGTCTCGGCCACTATTTACTTGAACAAGTGCAAGATGCAGCGAGTCGCGGCGTTGTTATTGGTTACGATGGCCGACCAGATTCTAAACAGTTCGCGCACGATACTGCTTCTGTCTTAGCAGCACTCGGTATCAAGGTTTACCTAACCTACCAAGTCGCGGCAACGCCTATTGTTGCTTTTGGTGTACGCACAATGAATGCTGCAGCGGCCGTTGTTGTAACCGCTAGCCACAATCCACCCGAATACAACGGCTTCAAAGTGTATTGGGAAAATGGCGCGCAAATCATTCCACCTCACGACTCGGGCATCGCGGCAAAAATTGATGAAGCGACCACAAAGCCTCTGCCGTTGATGTCTTTAGACGATGCTAAACAACAAGGCTTACTGGTTTGGTTGGAAGACGATTACTACCAAACTTACCGTAAAACCATGAACGAAAATGCTTTGCTGACTCCTGATAGCAACACCGATATTTCTATCGCTTACACTGCGATGCACGGTGTTGGCGCAGACATGGCAGAAACGTTACTTGCTGACGCTGGCTTTAAAAAAGTGGCCAGTGTTGCGGAGCAGCGCGAACCTGATGGCACATTCCCTACAGTTAACTTCCCAAATCCAGAAGAAGCAGGGGCAATGGACATGGTCATGGCGCTCGGTAAATCCGTAGATGCGGATATCGCCTGTGCTAACGACCCAGATGCAGACCGTTTCGCCGTCGCCGTAAAACGCCCAGACGGTGAATACCAAATGTTAACTGGCGACCAAGTTGGTTCATTGTTTGGTGATTACTTGCTAGAGCAACAGCCGAACTCACTGGTCGGTAACACCATCGTGTCATCTCGCCTCTTGAGCAGCATCGCAAAAGCGCATGGCGCAGAGTATTACCAAACGCTAACAGGCTTTAAATGGCTAACCAACGTCGCGATGAGCCAAGAAACCGAGCAACATCCGTTCTTGTTTGCTTACGAAGAGGCGCTCGGCTACACCGTTGGCAATAAGGTGTGGGATAAAGATGGTTTGTCCGCGATTGTTGCGTTTTCGCAATTAACCGGAAAGCTCAAAGCACAAGGCAAAACACTGTGGGACAAGTTGGAAGCGCTTTACCGTCAACACGGTTTTTACTTTAACGCTCAGCGTAGTATTGCGTTGGATCCAAACTCACCACCAATTGGTGACAAGTTACGTGCAAATCCACCGAGCGAGATTGCAGGCAAGAAAGTATCGGTTACTGAGGACTTGAAAACTTCCGTTCGTACATTTGAGGATGGTTCAGAAGAGACGATTGATTTACCAGCAAGTGATGTGCTGATTTATCATCTTGAAGATAAATCTCGCGTAATCGTTCGTCCTTCTGGTACTGAGCCTAAGTTGAAATGTTACTACGAAGTCATCAGTGACTTCCCTGCTGACATGAGCTACGAGCAAGCGCAACAAGCTGCGGAAGCCAAAATGAACGCGCTGATCGACGCACACCAAAAAAGCTTGTAACCCTCTCAACGAGTAGTCATGACAAGCTCATGACTACATACTAAAAGAGGTGCTATTCGCGCCTCTTTTTCTGAATTTCTAACAAGCTAAACATCAGTAGCGACTAATCTGCGATTTCTTTTTGGAGGAAGTATTTGTGGATTCCCTCAGCCGGATAACCGGAATACTGCCCTACTTTTTCAAAGCCCAATTTGAGGTAGAAATCGAGCGCTTGGAAGCTGTAAGTATCTAAATAAATATGAGTCACGCCATACGGTTTCACATGCTGCTCTAACATTGCCATCAGTTTACTGCCTAAGCCCGATGTTCTGCTTCCTGCGTCCACCCACAAGAACTCCACAAAAACCGTATTTTTAAACATTTCCCCAGTAAGGCCGCCAATGATTTTGCCGTCTTCATCTTTTGCAAAGCAACCCACCGCATTCACTTCTCCTTCAGGTAAGTGCTTGCGGTTATATGATCGAATGCCATCACGAACGCAATCAAGATCGGCTTGGTCTGGGTTTAAACAAAATTCAAGTTTCATACACCTCTCCTTGGAAAACGTTTCTATCCTAAAACAAAAAGCCAGCAATTGCTGGCTTTCCGATTGAATTTGATAGGTTTATAGCACGAAGCTGCTCAACATCCACAAAGCGAGGATCACAAACACCAACCCCATAAGTTTGTGCTGGTAAGTGCGGAACTTCTCATTCTCCAGCAACCCTTTCCCTAATGTACCAGCCAACGCTACCAATAACAGGTTGAACAAAAGGCCAAGAACGTTCAACAACAAACCAAGCGCCAGCATCTGCTCGCCGGATGAAGCGGTAATATTGCTCGAAACGAACTGAGGCAAAAACATCACAAAAAAGACCAACGCTTTAGGGTTGAGCAAATTGCTCATTAATGCACGTTGATAGTAGGTCGATGCCATCTTATTTTTTTGATCAAGCTCTGGAGCAGATGAAGCTTCTGCTCTCAAGCAATCCCAACCCATTTTAAGTAGGTACGCACCACCTAAAAGGTGAAGTACTTTGAGTGCCACAGGGCTCATCGCAATCAGGGTTGAAACCCCCATCGCAGCAAGTAAAGTAAGGATAAGGCCAGACGTCGCGTTCCCCAGACTGGCAAATAAGCCAACCTTTTTGCCGTAGCTCATACTTGAGCTCGCAATCAGCAACATATCAGGGCCAGGCAAAAGCAACAAGGCGATAACCGCCGTGAGATAAATAGGAAGTACAGCTAAATCGATCATGATGGAACAGGTTTTCTACAACAAGGCGGCGAATCTTATACCAATAAATCAAACTCGACCAGATTAAATACCTTTAAATGTAGCGATATTTAGAAAGGATAAATCGCCAATTCACTCATATAAAAACAATTAACCTTTTTAACGATACCGAATAGCAATTTTGTACAAAAATAAGGACGATGGATACGTTACACTCGTATGACGGACTTCTCGAGCAGATTGGAAACAATGAAAGAAAAGAACAAGGAAATCGCGACATTCAAAATTGCTCAAGAACTTGGTGGCTTGGAGCTGCTAGATGCTAAGTATGAAAAGCAGAACTTCTCTCGGCACAGTCACGAAGGCTACACCATTGGTGTGATCGAAAAAGGCGCTCAACAATTTTTCCGCACTGGCGGCAACCACATTGCACCACAAAACAGCATTATCTTAGTTAACGCTGATGAAGTGCATAACGGCCATTCAGCAACCGAGGGGGGCTGGGAATACAAAGCAATGTATCCTGTGCCAGAACAATTTCAAACCTTGGGGCAAGAGCTTGGCTCACCCAATATCGCGCTGCCCTATTTCCCTCAACCTGTGGTTTATGATCCCGAACTGGCAAGCCAATTGCGCTTGGTGTTTGAGACTCTAGAAAAATCGGACAATCGACTGCTGCGAGAAACCTTGGTGTACGGCACGTTGATCAAATTGGCGAGTAAACACAGCACTCACCGCGCACCACTAAAAGAGTCCACCAAAGCGCAACGACAGTTACAGCTTGTAAAGGAGTTTTTAGAAGACTTTCCACAAACCGATGTGTCGCTGGAAGAACTCGCGAAACTGGCTGGGCTGAGCCCTTTTCACTTACTGCGCGAATTTCAAAAGCAATTTGGCTTTCCGCCTCATGCTTACCAGATCCAGCAACGTTTACGTATGGCGAAAAAGCTGCTCAAACAAGGGCAGAGAATCTCTGATGTCGCACAAGAATGTGGTTTTCATGATCAAAGCCACCTGCATCGACACTTTAAGAAAGCCATGGGCGTCACGCCGGGCCAATATCTTCGCTTTAGCTAAATCCGCAATATCGTACAAGGCGAGATGTCTCTACCACGTTACGTTGATAGCCTGACTTCAAAACAATTAAGAACAAACAATGGATAACACTTTGCCGTTACAAGAAGAATCAAAAGCCACTTTATTTTGGCAAGGCACACTCGCAATGATGCCGTTGAGTATTGCCGTACTGCCTTGGGGACTCTTAGCAGGTTCGTTCGCGATTGATACAGGGCTTCACCCGCTAGAAGGACAAGCGTTATCCGCGATTCTTTTCGCGGGCTCCGCTCAGCTCGTCGCGATGGGAATGATAAAAGCGGGCGCGGGGCTAACCACTATGTTGCTCACCACGTTTTTCATCACGTCACGACATTTTCTCTACAGCGTATCCATGCGCAGTAAAATTGCACCGCTTCCACTTAAGTGGCGGCTATCGCTTGGTTTTCTGTTAACCGACGAGCTGTTTGCCATTGCAGGCCATCATTCTGACGAACAATTTAATCGCTGGTACGCCCTTGGCGCCGGATTGAGCTTCTATCTGTTCTGGAACCTTGCGACGCTGACAGGCATCGTGGCGGGTAGCCTAATCCCAGAACTGAATGAAATGGGGTTGGAATTTGCAGTAGCCGCAACCTTTATCGCGATTGTCGTACCCACGATTAAAAATGCAGCGGTACTTTCTAGCGTCTTAGTGGCTTTGGTAGGCTCAGTCGCGTTAAGCTATTACCAAGTGGAAGGAAGTTTGATGATTTCGAGCATTTTAGCCATGTTAACAGGCTATTTTGTCGAACAAGTGCAGGAGAAACGCTAATGATTATGCTGTCAATTTTACTCATGACGCTGTTGGTGTTCACAAGCCGATACTTGTTTCTCGAACCGAAGTTGCCATTAAAGCTTGGCACGCGCACACAAAAGATTCTCAACTACGCGAGTCCGGCCGTTTTAACCGCGATCTGGGCGCCGATTGTCTTCATCCCCGAAGGGGAACTCAGTGTCAGCGTACAAAACCCGTTTTTATTGGCTGCGACATTGGCTGCGTTGATCGCCTATTTGACAAAAAACGTTCTCTTAACGACGGTTGTCAGTATGGTGGCGTTTCTTCTTTTGCGCATTTGGCTTTAATCAGCCACCCACTCAATTTCTAACAAGGTGACGTCGCCACATTTTAAACGCCCAAGGAATACGTCACCTTGATGGACTTCGCCAACCCCTTGCGGCGTTCCCGTCATTACCACATCACCGTCTTGTAAAGTTGTGTAGCTACTTAGCTCATCCAAAATCGCAAATGGCGGATACAGCATCTGTTGTACGTGGCCTTTTTGCACACGAACACAGTTAATCAATAGTTCTAAGTTAAGGTCATGAATATCAATGCCCTCAAGAGGCACAAAGCGGCTAAAAACCGCAGAACCATCAAATGCTTTTGCTCGCTCCCAAGGCAAGCCTTGCTTTTTGAGAGAAGATTGCAGGCCGCGTTTCGTCAGGTCTAGCCCCAAACCCACGGCGGCGTATTGACCATCTTTGATTAGAAAGCAAATTTCTGCTTCATAATGCAAAGGTTCTTGATGAAATGAGCGTAAGATCGTCGATACAGAGGTAGAAGGTTTATTAAACACCACCATTTGCTCTGGAATAGCATTATCCAACTCATGGATGTGCTCAACGTAATTACGCCCAACACACAGCACTTTTCCAACTTCTACTTTCTTTTCTTCAACTTGAATGACGCTCATTGATCTTCCCTGCAAAACAAAAACATCATCATAATCTAACCTTTTGATGGAACAACACTAGAACGCGCTCTGAAGTATCGAAAATAAGACATTCAGCCCGTTTTATGTTTTGTGTCATCAGTTTGAAACGCATGTTGATTCTTCGAAAAAACGAAAAAAGCCAGCATCATGCTGGCTTTTGAATCGATAACTGTAACGACAATTATAGGTAGTAACGTGCACCAAGTGCCCATTTGTCATCAGTTTTACGGTCGTTAGCGTCGTTCAAGTCAAACTGGTAACCCGCATAGCCCACAAACTTAGGTGTGAAGTTGTATTCTGCTTGCAGCGCCATTTCTTCACGAGCCGTTTCTGTCTTCGCGCCTTTCAATTCTTTGCCTTCAACCATTTCGTAGTTGATGCTCAGATTTAGGCTATTAGGTAGTGCATAAGCGATCAACGCTTCGTACGCGTCGCTTTCAGCTAGACGAGTTTTACCGTCGAAGTTCATGTTTTCGTTCGAACCGTAAACCGCTGCTAGGTACAAACCTTGACCGTAAGAACCGTATGCCGCAGATACTAGGTGAGATTCAGCTGAATGCTTACCGATGTACGCTGAATCTTGGAAGTCGCCACCGTTGTACGTGTAACCCACTTTTGCGCTCATGATCGCGTAAGAAATTGCAACTTGTACGCGGTCATCGTATGTGTGCGTATCCGTCGCTTCGTTCGTACCTTGCCAACCTAGACCAACGTTAATTTTGCCTGCTTCGCCAAGTTCGATTGCGTTGCGGTAAGAGATCATTTTCTCTGCGCGGCCAGTGCCTAGGTTGCCGTGGTCGTCATAGATAAAGTCGTTCGCAAAGGCAATCGGCATATCTGCTACGCCAGCTACGTCGTAGTAAGGTGCCCATTGCGTACCGCCCACTGCACGACCGTATGTATCGTGAGTCAGACCTAAGTAACCAAGACGAGTTTTGAATGAGTTTTCGCCGCCATCTAGGTAGTTAAGTGCCCATTCACCACGAGCGTCAGCAGTAAAGCCATTACCTAGATCCTGAGTCGCTGTGAAGTTGATACGTGGAGAGTTTGTGCCTACGTCAGTATCACCTTGCTCTGAACCGTTCAGGTTAACAGACACATGGCCACCAATAGAGAACGTAGTGCCATCGTTATTGTAAAGTTCCACTGCTACTGCTTGAGTACCGAATGTTGCAGCTGCGATTGCTGCCGCTAGGAATTTTTTGTTCATTTATTAAGTCCATGTATTTATTAGTCGGTTAGTCGATTTGCACCTTGAGCATTTGGATTTATGTACGAATAAACGCCAAATACTTCGGGTGTATACAAAGGCTTTTTGGGGCATCTTTTCCGCCAAAACTGAATTACCTTTGCGCAACAACTGCCGCCACTTTATTTGAAGACTCTTCAACAACCGAGTGAAAAATTATAAGAAACCGAATAAAAGCAAACGTTTAGATTGCTAACTTATCATTCACCCAATCGATAACCTTACAAATTGAAATGTTTTGTAACGCGCAAGATCACGAAATCTCATAACCCTCTGAAACTCAAATGATCGAGCCAGATAATTAAGAAACATTTGCTTACATTTGCGAATTTAAAACACCTTCAGGAACTTTTTGGAAAAATTGTGGTCACTAATCAAGCACGAAAAAGCTAAAAAAAGCTAAAACCCTTCTAGTTATGCACCTTTTCTAAAGAGGCGTTTAAACGCGCCAGAAATAAAAGTGCAATAAAATCATAACTTAATAGCAATCTATCTTTCATTTTCGCGGTTTACCTTAGCGTCATCAACACATCGGGCAAGTAAGCCCATCGATTACAACTAGGGTAATAAGAAAATGAAAAAGGCAGCACTAACTATTGCAATTCTAACAGCATTGGTATCAGCACCATCTTTCGCAGCAACAGTTTACAAAAACGACGGCACTGAGCTAAAAGTTGGCGGTCGCGTTGAGTTTCGTGGCGACTTCATCGGTTCAGATGGTGCGGAAGTAGAAGGCTCAATGGAAGACCAAAGCCGCGCTCGTCTTAACCTTAAAGGTAAAACTGACATCGGCAACGGCATGTCTGCATTCGGTGTGTACGAAGCAGAACAAAAGACAGGTAAAAGCGAGTTCAAAAACCGTTACATGTACGCTGGTGTAAATACTGACGTTGGCGCATTCTCTGTAGGCCGTCAAGACATGGCTGCCGTGATCATCTCAGACATGACGGATATCACTGAGTTTTCTGGCGTTCAGCAAGTGATTGATTCTTCTTCTGATAAGCAAGACAGCGTATTCGCATACCGTGGTGAGTTTGATGCACTACAACTTCAAGCGACTTACCAAGCAAACTCTGGCGATAGCCAAGACAAATACGGCATCTCTGGTATGTACTCTCTGCCAATGGGGCTAGACTTGGGTCTGGCTTACTCTGGCGGCGACGTAGATAAGAACAACTCTGAAGACCAAATCCTAGGTGGTATCGCTTACTCTCTAGATAACCTATACCTAGCGGGTACGTACTCTCAAGGTTCACTAACCGATTCTGAAGACTTTACTGCTTACGAGTTGGTTGCTAGCTACAAAGTAGCAAGCAAAGTAACGCTAGCAGCACTTTACACTGCACAAGAAAACGATCCAGACAACGGCTCAAAATACGACTCAGTTGAAGGTATCGAGCTAGTTGGTTACTACAAACTAAACAGTAACTTCCGTACTTACCTTTCTTACTACATCAACCAACTTGATGAAGTGAAAGACGCAACATCTGGTCTAGTGACTGAAGGCGAAGATACGCTACGCCTAGGTGTACGTTACGACTTCTAATTCACTCTTGTCCTAAGAGCGAGTCCACTTGGCCGGCACTTTTGTCGGCCATTTTTTGTGGTGCTCACAGATAAAGCAATGAATTTTCATCTTTATTCTGTTACCCCTTCACTGCTCCACTAAAAAATACGAGCCTCAGAGCCACCACTTCTGCCCTCTTTTAATGCACTTTATCACTGACTTAGTGCATTTCTTCTAACCTTGACATCGCCATAAAGTAAAAACACTTATAAATCATGCAGATAAAAATTGGCACGTGTTCTGCAATACTAGAAATGCAAATGCATGGCAGCGTTTGTGCTTCTCGTTCTTTGTACCTGTAATGACAGGCACGTCCTTTGAATTGGTAATGTCGCCTCCCTCTGGGAGGCATTTTTTTATTTGCGCAAAAAGCTTTAGGACGTATTATCCGTCTACCTCTTTCAAACCGGAAATATTCAATTGAATCATCATCCTGTTCAAGGTGCTTCTTGGATGCTAACTGCAGGATTGGCATTCGCCATCGTGAATAGCTTTGCCCAAATCGCAAGCATCCACTTTGGTGTGTCTTCCACCACTTTTGCATTGTTTCAATACGCGATCGCGTTGTTCGTTATTCTTCCTTATCTAAGAACGCTAGGCATTCGACGCTCTTTGAGAACTCAACATTTTGGCTGGCACGCTTTTCGTATTTTTCTCTCTGTTATCGGTATCCAACTGTGGCTTTGGGCGCTCGCTTACCCTGTTCCGATTTGGCAAGGCATTGCGCTGCTAATGACTTCTCCGCTGTTTGCGACCGTAGGCTCAGGGCTTATCTTGAAAGAGAAAGTGGGCACCGCACGCTGGCTTGCCACACTAACTGGCTTTATCGGTGCCATGATCATCTTAGAGCCGTGGTCAGACTCCTTCACTTGGGCAACTCTGCTGCCTGTTGGGGCGGCCTTCTTTTGGGCAGCGTATTCTTTGATGGTGAAAAAGATGTCGGTAAACGATCCACCGTCTACCATGGTGGTTTACTTGTTGTTACTGATCACGCCTTTCAATATTGTGCTAGCGATACCAAGCTTTACCATGCCTAGTGACTGGACTATTTGGCTGATCCTTCTTTTTGCTGGTGCACTAACAGCATTAGCGCAATGGGCGATTGTGAAAGCTTACGCAGTTGCGGACGCTTCCTTCGTTCAACCCTTCGATCACGCTAAACTGCCTTTAAATGTGCTGGCTGGATGGATGATCTTTGGATGGGTGCCTCCTGGTCGTTTGTGGCTAGGCGCTGCGATTATTGTAGCGTCGATTGCATTCATCACGCACTGGGAAGCAAAAAAGACAAAGTTAGTTGAAAGAAAAATCTAGCTTTTGAGTTCTATATTTTCAGGAAAGGAAATGAGGAACACCCTATGACACAACCAATCAAAATCACACTTTATCGCTGGGCTGGCAACTGGGGGCCGTTCAAAGTGAACATCCCATGCGGAGAATGTACGCTAACCAAAGATATTTTAGTGGACACCTTCGCGAACGAATTGGCGGATGTACCAGTCGAACTCGAAGTGAAAGATTGGTTATCTCACTGGTGGGAACCTTTGAAAGTCGGTGCATGGCACGCCCCTATTCTTCTGGTTGAAGGTAAAGTCGTGAGCCAAGGGGAAGCGCTAAACCGAGGCGTGCTCGTGCAATCGGTCATTTCGGAGTGGGTAAAACGTGATGAACTGAAAGGCAACATCATTTACGGAAAAGCCACTTGTCCGTATTGCGTCAAAGCTAAACAGTTACTCGACGATGCTGGTATTAAGTACGAGTATCACGATGTCGTCAAAGACAGCACTGCCCTGTATAGAATGATCCCAGAAGTTAAAGCGATCATCGGTGAGAAAACACCAGTGACCGTGCCGCAAATTTGGTTAGAGGGAAAATACGTCGGAGGCGCAGATAACCTAGAAAAGTGGTTAGCCGCAAAGGGGTTAGACAAGGTGCCGAATAACGTCGTAGAAATACCAAGCCAATCGGCATAGTAGTTATCGCACTAGCATAAAGACCGTATAAATATTTGGTTGATAGAAACAAAAAGCCCTGATTTTTCAATCAGGGCTTTTCTGCATTAATTCGCCAGTTTTTTCATAACACGAGCAAAAATAGAAGCTTTTTTCTTCTTCGCTTTACCGTAAAGCGCTTTGTGCATCGCGTCTTTTGCAATCATCTGGCCAATGTAAGCACCACCAATTTCGTTACCCATGACCTTCTCCTGAATGTATTGACTTAACTATGTTGTAATTTTACACCACAATAAGACAAAAACAAGATGCACGTCACGTTTATTTTGTAATTTTCTTTCAGGAAGTACTTTTTGATTTTTTAGAAAGCCTGTTTATCGCTTCGGTTGCTGGTAAGTTTTACCTGCAGCCATGTAGGTGTCTTTTTGCTTGATCTCAAAGAAAGTTTCGAAAAACCAAGCTGCAAACTTAATCATGTTGTCGCCTTCATTCATGACATGCTCAACGTATTCTTGCTCTACCCCGGACTCGTCTTCTTGTAGAGTGATGTGGTAAATACGTTTTTCGCCTTCAACTTCTGCAAGACCAAACTGACCAGTTAGGGATTCTGCCGCTTGTGCAACTTCTTCTTCCTCACACGCTTTAAGTAGTTCTAGCGCCTTTGGCATGTTTTCTTGCAAGGTAATTTCTTTTATCAGTGTTTCAAATTCGTTTTGTTGCATTCTTTCACCTAACGATTGGAGAGCGAGTTGTCAGTTTGCAGAAACTACTGCGCTAGCTTGAATCAAAGTACCGCGCCAAACCTTGCTCCCTTGATTGAAACAAGTTCAGCGCGATTTACTCAAGTCATTCACTAAGCCTGACTTAATTTAGCTGCGCATTTTAGAAAGGAGCCACTAACCTTGCAAGTACATTTCCCTTCACTAGAACATTCAACTGGAAGCTTCCGGTTGCGCAGTCTGACGAGGTGCCCTTCGATATTGGCTAACCACCAGTACGATGCAAGAAATTAGAGCGATAAAAAGATAAAAGATGCCTAGCTGATGCTGATCCGTCACCCACTTTTCAACCAAGTAGCCACCAAACAAACCCGCTAAACACATTTGAATTGAGCCAGACAATGCAGACACTGCAGACACTGCCCCAGCTTGCTGCTTATGCGGAGACAACAACAAACTTATCGAAACAGGAAAAGACATCCCTTGCGCAAAACTCAAACACGTGAATGCGACCAGTAACGATGCAACCGTAAACGGCGTCACCAACAGTAAACACCCAGAAAGCGCGACAATCGCAAAGCTCATCAACAGTATTTGCTGTGCTTTATAACGGTTATTGATCAAATTGAGGACGACGCTCCCCATCAACAAACCAGCCGACGGGATAATCATCAAAGAACCATAATCAGCCGCGGTTAAGCCCAATTCTTGCTGCATCAAAAATGGATATAAAGACAGTGTCACTAAGCCAGATAGGTAGCTTAACCAGTTATAACTGGCACTCCCGATAACTTGCTTGTTCGTTAGCAAGTAGTAGTAATTCACCATGACTTGCCTTACCTCGAACTTGCGTTTTGGATACGGCAGCGTTTCTGGCAGAACCAAGTAGCCAAGGATAAATATCGCCAACAAATAAAGCAGCACAAAGACAAATACCGCTTGCCAGCTAAAGTGATACGCAATCCATCCGCCAAAAAGAGGCGCGACAATCGGCATGACAGAAGCAGTGACAGAGATATACGACAAAGCTTTAGTTAACTGCATACCGTCATAACTGTCCCGTAGCACTGAGCGCCCTAAAACAGAGGCACTGCCGGCTCCTAACCCTTGCAGCAATCGCCCTGCCTCAAGTGCAGAAATGTTATCGCCAAAGACGATACAAATGACGGTACCGATTAAACAGATGCTTTGTCCGAGAATAAACACCGGTCGTCGTCCAATGGCATCAGAAAGCGGACCGTAAAATAGCTGTGACACACCGAAACCAACCAAAAATAACGTCACCAAACTCTGAATCGAAGGTTGTGGCAAGTTAAGGTCATGGCCAATGAGCGGTAAAGAAGGAAGATAGATACTGACGCCAACCTGGCCAGTAGCAATGATCATCATCGCAAGTAACAACGGTGTTTTACGCACTAGTCCCCTCCCACTTGTATTACAGACTTATTGCAAACAGTGTATATTTGATACTCAACGATGATAATCAGCTAAATTGGAAAGGAATTATTTCCTCGGAGGACTTAATGGATTGGATTCAAAGTGTACAAAGTTACATTCGAGTTATCGAAGAAGGCAGCTTCAATGCAGCCGCACGGAAGCTCAACACGACAAGCTCTGCCATCAGCAAGCGTATCCAGTGGTTAGAGGACAAAATTGGCGTCCAGTTACTCAAGCGTACCACTCGTTCAATAAGTCAAACCGAAGCTGGTGCACTATTCTACGAGCGAGCCAAAGTGCAACTTGACTCTTGGCAGTCCGTGTTAGATGAAACTCGCTCAGTAAACCAGTCTCCGGCCGGTCTGTTAAAGATTGGCGCAACGTTGGCGGTAGGTTCTAAGTTTTTAGTCCACTACCTTGATGATTTTCTAGAAAAATACCCCGATATCACTCTGCAACTCACCACGACGCTACCCGGTCAACTGCCGGAACTGAGTTTGGATCTATTCATCAGTCGTCATTTGGAACAGCTCAATTCATTAAGCTTTAAAGCAACCCCGCTGTTCGAACACAAAGCTCAGTTTTATGCAGCGCCGAGTTACTTAGAAAAATACGGCACGCCACAAAATGTTGAAGAGCTGACAAAACACAATATTTTGATTTGGGGAGAAAAACCGGCAAGAGAGATCAAGACCAACCGTGGGAAAAGAGTGAGCTTGTCAGGCAACTTCGCAACGACCAATCCAGAAGCTCTGTTTCATGGTGCAAAACGCGGAATGGGTATCTTGATGACCAACAACGTAATGATCAAAGACGATTTAAAATCCGGGGCGCTAGTGCCTATTTTGCCGGATGTTACAGCCGACGAGGCTACGGTGTATGCGTACTACCCAAAACTGGACTACCAACACACACGCACCCAATTGTTCCTCGACTATCTAAAATCCCGTTTAGAAGAAGAAAAACGCATCTAATTTGATAGTTTTCTTGTTAAATGTGTGAGTAAGCGACTACTTTGAAATTAATGCCTCAAACTTTGATAACACTCTAGTCTTACTAGACTCACCTATTAGTGTTAATTCCTTGTCTGTTGGGATTCAAAGTTTGAAAAATCTCCTTAAGTAAACGATAGTTTACTTGATGCATATCAAATTATAAGTCGTCGTGTCGCACAACTATCAAAGCACGATATGAAATTAATAACGGCTAGGTAACGTGTTTAATGGATCATGTACAAATCAGTGTCCAAAAGCTTGATGAAATATTGAAGCTCAATGGGAGCGCTCTGCTCAACAGAGTGACTTTAGATATCCATCAACAGTTGAAGAGTCATTGTACATGCGTTGTTGAAGTGGCTCATCTTCAACATGCTGCGCACACCATTTCCTTTGCAAGTGGCGGAGAGATCTCAGATAACCTCAGTTACCACCTGTCGGGCACTCCATGTGAAAAAGTCGCGAAAGACATTGGCGAGCACATCTTTTACCAAGATCAGGTCTATAAACGCTTTCCTGAAGACCAGATGTTTCAGGATGATGGCGTTCAAGCTTACCTTGGCCTACCGTTGAAAACACAAAGTGGCGAAGTGCTTGGGATTTTGCTGTCTACTTTTACTCGAAGCATTCACGCGAAAGAAGCACAAGATGTGCTCGAACTTCATCGCTTTTATGCCAATGTGATTATCCATAGCCTTCGTGAAAAATGGGTCAGCGAGCGTTCGGACAAACTCCTAAACCAACTTAGCTACGAAGTCTCTCATGACAACCTCACCGGTTTGTTGAACCGCAGCTGTTTGGCAGACACGCTCGAAACATTAACGCAGCAAGCCACCCGCCCTTTTAATCTGGCGTATTTAGATATCGACAACTTCAAATCGATAAACGACATCAACGGGAACTACATTGGTGACCAGATCATCAAGTTTACTGCAAATGCGATTCAACAGAGCTTGTCTTCCCCAAATAACGCGTTTCGCGTTGCTGGCGACGAGTTTGCCTTTATTACTTATGATGAAGATCCCGTAGCTGTATGTCAGGAAGTGCTCGATAAAATTGAAGCCGGTTACAGTGACAAATCCAATCGTATTTCTTTTACCGTGAGCATTGGCATTGCACGTGCGCCTGTTCACATGCTCAACAGTGATGAACTGATCCTAAATGCCAGCTTAGCGTTGAAAGATTGCAAAAAACACCGTGACACACGAATTCAACATTACGACACGCACTTAAGTGCGCTTTATCATCGTCAAACGCAACTGATTGAAGCGATGCGCATTCAATTAAGCACGAGCATTACTGAAAGTCATGAGCTTTACGTGGTGTTACAACCGATTGTTGATGTAAACAATGATCGCTGGGATTACTTTGAAATACTCGCTCGTTGGAACAGCAGTGTGTATGGCAACATCTCCCCTGCGGAGTTTATTGAAGCGGCCGAGCAATCGGGATTAATCATCGAATTAGGTGAGCGAATCATAGAGTTAGCATGTATTGCGAAGCAAGAGTTAGAGGCTCACCTCGGTTATACTGTGAAGCTATCCATCAACTGCTCTGCACACGAACTGGTCGATTCAAACCGCTACATCAACCACCTAACAACCTTGCTCGAGCGATACGGTCATGATGCTTCGGACTTTGTTATAGAGCTCACTGAAACCGTTTTGCTTTCTCAAAGTGGACGCGAGCAGATGGTTTTGAACTCGCTTCGCTATCTTGGTTTTAAAGTCGCACTGGATGACTTCGGCACCGGCTATTCGAGCTTAAATTACATTCATAATTACCCTATCGACAGCATCAAAATTGACGCCACATTTGTGCGCAATATGCTCTCGAACAAAACGTCAGAGCAAGTGGTGTATCTGATAGCCCAGCTAGCTCAACTGTTGGATGTCGACTTAATTGCAGAAGGCGTAGAAGACGACAGGGCGCTAAATAAGCTTATCGACATGGGTTGTCATTATATTCAAGGCTACTTCTATTCTCGCCCACACAACGTCGATGAATTGGTACACATGATTAACGATAGACAAGTCAAACGCGCATAAAAAAGACCAAGCAATTGCTTGGTCTTTTTGTTTCGATTAAGAGCCTAAACAGCTATAAAACCGCTTTCTCTTTGTTTTTTAGTAGCTTATCCATTTCATCTCGATTCGCGATGAAGGTTGCCATCTCCTTCTTAGGAACAGAGCTCGCCATCGGAATATTCGCGCGCATCGCGTTGACAGGGCGTCCGTACTCGATCAATTCATAATGAAGGTGTGGGCCAGTAACTCGGCCTGTTTTACCAGACAAACCGATACGCTGACCGCGAGAAACTTTTTGGCCTTTCTTCACTAAGATCTTGCTTAGATGCAGGTAACGCGTTTTGTATTTGTTACCGTGCTCAACAACAACGTAGTTACCCGCATACGGGTGCTTACGTGTCATAATCACGGTGCCATCACCCGTCGACACTACTGGTGTGCCAGTTGGCACAGCAAAGTCAGTACCGTTATGCGGTGCAATACGGCCTGTTACTGGGTGTAAACGATTTGGGTTAAATCCAGAACTGATACGCCAACTACGGCTCACAGGATAACGTTGGAACGCACGCTGTAGGCTTTCACCTTTCGCGTTGTAGAACTGACCATCCGTATGAAGATACGCGGTTATCTCACGACCACGATTGTAGATTTTGATCGCTTCGATTTCATTCTTGCCAGTTGAAACACCGTTGATAGTTTGTGAACGACGAACCACTTCAAATCGGTCACCCGCACGAAGATCACGTCCAAAGTTCACCTGCTCTTTTAGCAAGCTCACCACTTGGCTGATTTCTGCAGAACTCAGACCTAAACGATTAGCAGAAGAAGAGAAACTGCCTTGAATTACGCCAACTAGCGGCTCCTGACGCCAAACACCAGGAATGGAAATATCGGTAAAGTCATAGCCACCATCGCTGTTCAGCTGGTAAACCACTTTATCTGCAATCGAAAATTGCAGTTCCATTTTTTCTAGCTCGCCTGTGGCATCATTGCGCCAAAAACGCAGCGTATTACCAGGCTTTAAGGTATCAAGTGCAAGGTAGTTCAAATCCGTTTCCATTACTTTCATTAATGAACTGTAACCGAAACCGAGTTGGCTAAAGATAGTACTTAAATTATCGCCAGCTTGGATTTGATACTCAAAATTAGGTGGAGTGACGACTTCCGCAGTCGTCGCATCAAGAATTCGTTCAACAACCTGCGATTCTGGCAGGTTTAATGCGATGGTTTTAGTTAAAGATGACTCTTTGAGAGAGTGAGAAACACCTATCGCAACTAAAACTGGCAAGGAGTATAACAGTAGCGCTCTACGACTTGTCAGATTCGGCAACCGTTTTGTAATTTCATTTGTAGACACGGGAATTACTATCTCCTTTCAAACAAGGCTCATAGCTTATGCATTCCCGTATAAGAAATCACTATGAAATTTCGAGATCTAGCGCAGAAAACACTTAATTTTTACAGAAGTCAAAAAAAATTCATCACTGTTGCATATGTAGGTTATTACCTACACGGGTTAGAGTGGCTGAATTTGATTGATTTGGCTCATCTGCCATGGATTGACTTTCGCCATGCGTTAGGAATGAAATAGCAATTTTGGTATCCGTTTGCCAATTGATTTGAGCAAATTTAACTCGATCACCAATAAACACGCTGTCTAGCAACACCACTCGGCTCGGGATCGGATCAAACTTAAATAACCCAACATAATAAAATGCCCCTGAGCCTTGAGTCGTAACAATCATCGGCGCCGCAATCCAAAATTCTTTGTTGATTTTACGTTGAGCGATAAACGCGGTCGGTACCAAAACCTGCCCCTTTGTCGCGCCTGCATCATACTGACCAATCAGGTAGCCATTCTCCTTGTCCCACTCTTCTAAAAAAGAGACGGCATTTTGCTCTGGTACTTGAATTGTCCACGGATTCTTCGCTTGCACTCCCAACACTTCGGCAACGATAGGATTAGATTGCACCTCTGCTTGCGGAAACTTGGCCATGATTTCATCATCAGACAAGCTAAAGCGATACACACCAGCAATGATAACAATCGCTAATAGCACGATAGGAATAAGAAGAATGAGTGGAATTGGCAGAATTCTGCTGCGAGCCATAGCGACTTCCTTGTTTTTGTTCTAAAAATTGTGTTCGGAGTATATACCAATTCGAATAGGATCACCGCATACACTCAAATCTCGATGAACCAAGTATCGTGAAATCACTCGAGCGGATTTAGGTATAAACTGTTTAGTGGGCAATCGATAGGTAATAACGATGACAAACATAATTCACACCGGAGAGTGCGCCTGTGGCTTAGTTCAACTTCGCTGTAAAGATGAACCTCTGCGAACCTCTATTTGTCACTGCTTTGAATGCCAGAAACGAACAGGCAGCGTTTTTGGTGTCCAGGCCAAATTCGATAAGGAGCAGGTCATTTTAGATGGTGACACGACTAACTACACCAGAATCAGCGACGATGGTAATGAAGTGAAATACGAATTTTGCCCTGCTTGTGGCACGACGATGCGACTGTTGTTATCCGCAGCTCCCGAAATCGTTGTTGTTCCCGTTGGAATTTTCAATAACACCGAATTTCATGAGCCAAAAGTTTCGATTTATGAGCAAAGGAAACATGGCTGGGTGAGTTTCGAGTGCACAATGGAACACATTCAATAGAGGGGAATCCCCCTTTATTGGCTTGTTATTATCTGAGCAAAAGCTCTATAAATGAGATTTTTTTGAGAATGATCAACCGAGTTGAACAGGAAAAGGTTTCGTAACTCAGTGTGAGCGTTATAATCTGCTCCTAACATTTGGTGGGGTTTTATTGTGATTTCCAGACTTCCTCGTTGGGTGGAATATGGCGCGTTTCTACTTGCCCTTCTCGCGGGCTGCGTCAATGCCGTTGGTCTTCTCGGCTTTCAACATCAAGCGATAACGCATCTTTCCGGAACCGTAACTCAGCTAGGGAATAGCCTATTAACAGGTATGGATAATTCCATTCACCTGCTCTTTATCGTATTCAGCTTTTTGATTGGCTCTGCGTTTAGCGGCTTCTTTATTGAGAGTAGCGCTTTAAAGCTTGGCCGACGCTATGGTGTGGCACTTTGTATTGAAGGGAGTTTGTTACTGTTAAGTTTAGGCTTCTTGGTCGAGGGCGACTCCTACGGCCAATACTTAGCGTCAGCAGCATGTGGTTTGCAGAATGCGATGATCACCACTTTTAGTGGCGCAGTTGTCCGAACGACACACATGACGGGGATCATTACCGACCTTGGCATTATGATTGGTGAGAGCTTACGAGGACGTCAATTTGACCGCCGTAAAGCTAAGTTGTTTCTATTCATCTTCTTTGGTTTTTTACTAGGCGGGAGCGTCGGCGCTGCCTTATTTATGGCTTATGGCTTGTATGCTCTGGTATTTCCTGCAATTTTAGCCTTTGGTATCGCGCTAATTTACTGGGCTTACCTTTACTCCATCAGTCGCAACCAAAACGCTTAATTTCAAGCAACGGATTCAGCCATCAATGCATGAATCCGTTGCGACTCTGCTTCATTCCAATCCACCTTCGACTGTCTCAACTTTCTTTATATAACACTCAATACAGCCTTCTATAGCCCTTAGTACTATTAAGGTTAAGCCTAAAAACCAAGGTAATTTACGTGAGATCGTAATCACATTTGCCCGTCTTTTTATTATTCCAGTCACACTGCGCCCCATAAGAATCTGCACAGCACGCCTCTCGTGCTACAATTTTCTAACACACGCAACATTTTCATATACACAATGGCGTTATTTGGCAATTTATCCGATAAATCGGCTGAATAACTACATGTATTTAATGAATAGTATTGCAATGGATGCAGTTTGCGGGTACCCTCCGCATCACTGTGATTAAATACGGATGTTTAGTGAATATTTATGTCATGGAATATGGCGAGTATTGACTAGTAGTAACACGAGAAAACTATGCATAACAACACCAATGCTACTGAAGCACCTAAGGGCAACTTTTGGATGTTCTTCATTCCATCCCTAATCGGTCTTCTGCTGTTTATGGCGCCTATTTCTTACAATGGCGACCTCACTATCCCTGTTGCAGTCATGGCAAAAGTCATTCCTGCCTTACTTGGCGATGCACTTATTGCTATCGTTACCGCTATTATCGCTTTCATGGCTGCCGCTTCTGTTCTTTGTAAAATTTTCAAGCCAGCAGCGATCCTTCGTAACGGTTTCTTAAACGGACTTTTCAACCCGTCTCCACTTTGGCTTGTTGTTCGCCTAATCGGTGGTGCTGCGGTATTGATGACGTTCTTCCAAGTAGGTCCAAAAGCGATTTGGGAAGAAAACACGGGCGGCCTTGTTTTAACTGGTCTTCTACCAACGCTATTCGCAGTATTCATTTTTGCTGGCCTTCTGCTTCCTCTACTACTTAACTTCGGTCTTCTAGAACTATTTGGCGCGCTATTAAGTAAAGTAATGCGTCCGGTATTTAACCTACCTGGCCGTAGTGCGATCGACTGTATGGCATCATGGTTGGGTGATGGCAGTGTGGGCATCCTACTGACAAGCAAGCAGTACGAAAACAAGTTCTACACTCAACGTGAAGCGGCAGTTGTTGGTACAACGTTCTCAGCGGTATCGATCACATTCAGCTTAGTTGTTATTGCTCAGGTTCAACTTGAACACCTGTTCCTACCTTTCTACGGAGCTATCTGTTTAGCAGGTATCGTGGCTGCGGTTATCATTCCTCGTTTGCCGCCTCTAAGCCTGAAAAAAGACCGTTACATTGACGGCAGCAAGCCAGCAGAAGATGTAGATGCAGTGCCAGAAGGTCACACGACATTCTCATGGGGCATGGACTTAGCTCTAAAACGCGCTGCAGAAGTAAAATCTGTTCAGTCTGTATTCAAAGAAGGCGTACACAACGCTATCGATATGGTGTTTGGCGTACTGCCTGTTGTTATGGGTTTGGGTACCGTTGCACTAGTGATTGCTGAATACACGTCAGTGTTTGAGATCCTTGGTCAGCCATTCATTCCTTACTTAGAGCTGCTACAAATCCCTGAAGCGGTACAAGCATCACAAACTATCGTGGTTGGCTTTGCAGATATGTTTATCCCTGCGATTCTGGCGGCATCTATCGACAACGAAATGACTCGTTTTGTTATCGCAGCAATGTCTGTTACTCAGTTGATTTACATGTCAGAAGTTGGTGCACTACTACTAGGTAGCAAGATTCCAGTTAACATCGTAGAACTGTTTGTTATCTTCATTCTGCGTACGCTGATTACACTTCCTGTGATTGCTGGTGTTGCGCATCTGATTTTCTAAAATCAAAGCATACACAAAGGCTCCGCTTTGTCGGGGCCTTTTTTACAACTAAAATTTGGCTTACTTCCCCACTTAACTTCGCCCCCAACGTAAACTCTATAATTTACAAAGAAAAAACCTCAGTAAACGCTTATTTATAATACATAAAATTTTACTAAACTCCTCAATCAAACCTGTTAACAACAGCACTCTTTAAGCAATTCCTTTCATTATGACGCTTTCATTAAGATGGCTCACTAATCAGATCAAACTCACAAGTTTTAACTCAAATCACCGTTTTGTTTAATTTTGGTTAAAAAAGACAACAAATGGATTCATGTTTTTGATAAAGATGTCGATAAGAAAGTAATCAAACACAACAGGTTTCTTTTTCTGCCGAATTCACCCGAACCAAAAAAGAGGTGGAAGCAGAAGAAAACTATCCGGGAGACTTAGAGGAAAACTCATGAAATTCAGACATAAGGTTGTCACCGCCTCTTCAATTTTGCTGCTAATTACTGTGTCGCTACTATCGACGCAACAAGTTATGACGATTCGTTCTCAAACTCAGGAGCACATCAATTCAAGCGTTAAAGAGATTTTGACCAGTGTGAGCAACACCGTTCAATCCGAAATGAACGCGAAGAAAGATCTCGCACGCTCGATCACAGAGATCATAGAACTATCGCCAAACGACCGCACATACGTAAAAGACATTCTTGAAAAGCCAACTCCGAAATCGAGCTTCCTAGCGATTGGTTTTGGTTACGAAAGTAATGGCTTCGTGATTGAAAACGACGACGGTTGGGATGCAGGGCCTGATTATGATCCTCGCCAACGCCCTTGGTTTATCGCAGCCAAAAACAAAGGCGATTTGGTGGTTACCGACCCTTATGTTGATGCTTCATCTAAGAATGTGATCATCTCTGTTGGTACGCCAGTAAAACAAAACGGTCAGTTCTTAGCGGGCATGTTTTACGACCTAGAGCTAACTACCCTTTCCGACCTAGTTAACCAAGTGAACCTGTTTGATGCTGGTTACTTGTTCTTAGTCACTGACGATGGCACGACGATTGCGCACCCGCAAAGTAAGTACAACGGTGAAAAGCTCAATAGTTACCTACCGCAAGTTGACTTAAATAAGGCGACTCAACACATCGAAGTTGATAACAATCCTTACATGGTTAGCCTTACTCATATCCCAAGTGAGAACTGGTACGTGGGTGCAATCATTGATGAAACGGCAGCTTACTCAGTGGTTGGAGAGCTACGTAATAGCGCGATCATTTACTCAATCATCGCTGTACTTGCTTCAGTTATCGCATTAACACTTCTGATCAGAACTCTAATGCGCCCGCTAGATACACTAAACACGGCAATTAAAGACGTCGCATCTGGCAAAGGTGATTTAACGCAACGCCTAGAAACCGACACCGATCAGGAGTTTTCTGAGCTAGCGAAAAACTTCAACACCTTCATGGAAAATCTTCAGCAGCAGATCATTGAATCGAAATCGATCTCTGATCAGATTCTTACTGGCACTCAAATCACGGCAGAAGGCGCACGCGACTCCGCTGGTGCCATTCAAACTCAGCTTCAAGAATTGGAGCAACTGGCAACCGCAATGCACGAAATGTCTGTCACCGCGACAGAAGTTGCGAACAACGCACAAGGTGCCGCAAGCGCTGCTAAAGAAGCCGATCAAGCAACCATTGAAGGTTCATCAGTCGTGAGCGAATCAACACAAACCATTAATATGCTCTCAGACAGCATCGATTTGGCTGTTGAAGAAGTTCAAGTGTTAGAGTCAGCAACAGCAAACATCGAAACGATTCTTAAAGTTATCAACGATATTGCAGACCAAACCAACCTACTTGCATTGAATGCTGCAATCGAGGCTGCACGCGCAGGTGAATCTGGTCGTGGTTTTGCTGTAGTGGCCGATGAAGTTCGCACACTGGCACAGCGTACACAGGAATCGACAACAGAAATTCGCAGCATGATTGAGCAGCTACAATCTGGCGCGTCTTCAGTGGCAAGCGCGATGCATCAAAGCAAAGGCAGTGCTGTAGAAGCGGTAGAAAAAGCCGATTTGGCGAATGATGCGCTACAACGCATTCGTGATGCGATTCAACGGATCTCAGACATGAACTTGCAAATCGCCTCTGCGGCAGAAGAGCAAAGCCTTGTTGCGGAAGAAATCAACAACAACACGGTCAATATTAAAGACCTATCCACTCAAGTTGCTGATTCTGCAAACCGCACTAACGAAGCGATGCAATCTCAACACGACAATGTACGCAAGCAGGATGAAATCCTAAATCGCTTTACGGTTTAGGTCTTTCATCAACAAAAACAGCGAGCCTAGCTCGCTGTTTTTGTATCTATAGTTTTACATGGATATATCGGTCACTTGAACGACGATAATAATGGTCATCCACTTTTAAATACGTAAAGTTACCAATTTGAATGTAAGTGCTATTACGAGGAATGCGGTCGTAATAGTAGTATTGGTGCCTTGGCGGCCTTGGGTTCACCACAATCACATCATGATGTCGGTGTTTATGCTTGTGCTTACGTTTATGGTGGTGATGGTCATGATGATGCTCGTGTTTATGACCGTGTCTGTGTTTTGGATCTGCCATCGCTTCCGCACTGAACACACCCAAAGACAGCATAACGCCAACCATGGCAACAGATAATTGCTTTGACACAACGATTCCCCTTATCGATATAACTATCACTATATTAATCAGCATCTGCTTACCACATGTCAGTTGTTCGCTAAGGAGTATCACCTCTCGGTCAGAGCTTATGAACAATTATCAGCACGACGTCAAAGCCGTCATCTCTCGTAAAACTTATGTCATTGCCATTAAAAAAGCCGCTCGTTTTTCAACGGGCGGCTCATGTATTCAATGTGCTTGCATTACACAGCTTGTGCAAATAGTAGGAAGCAGCCAAACAGGAAAATCATACTCATGCCCATCACACCGCCACCAGCTTCATAAACGCTGTTGTCTTCGACAGGTACACGGCGCACTTTCATTGTCATCGACAAT
Source organism: Vibrio sp. Y20_XG_PY13 (assembly GCF_024181925.1). NCBI lineage: Bacteria > Pseudomonadati > Pseudomonadota > Gammaproteobacteria > Vibrionales > Vibrionaceae > Vibrio > Vibrio sp. Y20_XG_PY13. The sequence goes on from NZ_JAMZAL010000001.1 coordinate 803,858, forward strand.
GGAACAAAAACTGCCAAGAACACAAGAATAATGCCTGCGTAGCTTAAAATTGCTAAGAAATGTTCCGGGGCAAATACAGCACCAAGTAGCGGCAGAATAAATGTGGTGACGAATACCACTGGCTTGCTGGTTTTGAGCAAGTCCGCGTTTTGGTCGTAAAGCGCCATTGCCACACCCAAGAATGAAGTTAGCAACGCCAAACCAGTAAACATGGACAGAATAAACTCCAAGCCATTGTACTGTTGACCAAGAACCGAGATCAGTTCAGTGACGTTTGAGTACTGTACCAGCTCATGTGGCGGCAAGTTACCCACAACCGCAAACAACCACAATAGGTAACAAACCAAAGGAATCGTAGAGCCGACAACGATCATGTTGCGCAGCTGAGTTTTGCTCGCTTCTTTGTTGTAAGTCACCAACGAAGGAATGACGACCATAAAGCCAAAACTGGTGAATAGCACAGAACTGGTTTTGATCAGTGCCATTTTGTCGCTACTAACGACTTCGTTTAGGCCTTCGAATGAAACACTAGGAGCAAGGGCAAACAGCGTTAAAACAAGTGCAACAATCATACCGATAAACAGACCACGGTTCAGCTTGTCGACCACACCAGTGCCAGCAGAAACAATCAGACCCACTAAGATAGTAAAGCCAACTTGGCTAGAAACAGTGGAAACAGAAAGGCCGACTGATGCCGTGATTTTTTGCACTAGATCGCCAGCGCCAATGATGTAAGCCATCAATAGACAAACAAGCAACGCGTAAAGCAGGCCATTAGTCACTAACTGACCGCCTTTACCCAGTGTTTCGCGGGCGATTGCGTTCATACTTACGCCACCACCGACTTTGCAACTCGCTTCAAGTAGAAGCAAAGCGGCATAAGTGGTTCCAGCCCAGATGAACAACATAAGAAGAGTGCCCCAAAGGAGGCCAAATTGAGCAAGCACCATAGGTATGGCAAGCATACCGGCGCCAAGAGCAGTACCTGCAACGATCAGGGAACTGCCGACAAGTTTTAGGTTCACGGTTAATACCTCTAAATTCAATCCGTTTATCTCTCGCCAGCTGTGCAGCATCCAAAGCACAGACGCAAAACGACCCTACTTCTCTCTTAGCCAGAAAATGGATACAAGAACCCCTGTCACAAGAAACATGCAGAAAAAGGTGGTTAGTTCAATTGCACATGAATGAATCGGGAGTCGTTTTGGGCGATGTTAATGGTTGATGAGATGTGACAACTTTGGGTTCGAAGCAAAATCGTTCATCTGGAATCATCAACCCCATTCTTTATGAATGGATTTGGTTCGAAAAAGATTGTAAGGCATAACTAGGACGATTGAAAAGCAAAAGGTCAGTCTTACAGCGATATATTTTAACAACCCTTTGATGGAGCAATAGATATGTTGCTATTTTCATCGCTAGTTAGTCTTTTATCGCTTAATGAGAAAAAGAACGTGCTGGAGCGCTCAATTATTGGCGTGTGTACAAATTAATTTACAGTTTAGATTAAGGTATTAGATTCCAAGGACGTAGCCTAGATCAGACAATATCGCTATTATTCGCTGCGTACCGACTCGCTTCGGTTCACATACCTCTAAACACTGATTTACGGTTCGAAAATTTAGGTAAATGAGTGTCCGAATGCTGGGTGTGGTTCCCCAGCATTTGCATCCCTTCTTTGTTTATTATTCCCTTTATTCAACACAATCCAATCGTTGACGATATTGTGCAATGCGTTAGCACGCTCTATCTAGCGCTTCAATGGCATAAGTTAGTTCTGATAGCCCCATATCAGCTATCTGTTTCTCGGTATCACTCATGCTTTCATACGCCAACAGCAGCTCACTTTCGGCTATAGCCTCACGGTGAAGATAAAGCTCTTTATAGCCCATCAGACGATGCTGTGACTGCCGAGTCAATGTCACAACATTCTCTTTTGAAGCGCGGTGTTTCTCATCAATTTCATTCAGCAGCTGATCTAAAATGCGTTGCATTTTGCGAATAGAGACTTTTGCTGTAATTGATTTATATGACTGATGCTTTTCCATTTTTATAAGAACTGACTGAAATAATTGCACATTTAATTAGAACGCCATTCTTATACCCTTTTTAAAATCGGGTAAAGATAGGGTGGTTAAAGTGGTCCACTTCTTGCGTTGATCAGGTCAAAACTGTCCTATCTGGAGAAGCCATGCACGTAGACCCTATCGTTGAAGCGCTCATTATTAGACGAAAAGAACACGGTTTGTCGCGTGAACAAATGGCAAATATCGCAGGAATGAGCGTCAAAACCTACCAACGCATCGAGCGAGGAGAATCGGATCTCAAACTTTCGCAATACCGCTCTATTTTGCGCTCTCTAAATCTGACTGACCTCGATATCGCGCTCGATATTAGAGGGATAGAACACGTGACCGCAGAAGATTTGGTGACGGTTGCTCGGCTGCTATCACCTGAAGCACAGTCCCTACTGGTGCGCCTCTTATCTCTAGTACTTGAACAACGCTCAGATCCTAACGCTTCCTAATTGTTTCGCTCTGTTATACTTATGTTTTGAGCACCCTACTCTCCAATATCAAGGGGAGGCGTTTTATGAACTACATATCAATTTTCAGAGGGCTTGCGACCAGTGTGTTTGTCATGATACTTGGCACAACAACATTACAGGCAAAACCTCATCCGCAACATTCGGTGAAACCCATTACTCAACCGGGCAATAAGCACCACAGTCATCCTGTAAATCGTCCGGAGCGACCGATTCGGCCGCCGCATCGCCCTTCACACGACTACAGACCGCCTTACTACCATCGTCCACCCGTCGTAATAAGACCGCCACGATACCATTCCTCTTTCATTTATGTGCGACCTGGTTATTGGTATCCACCTTATCGTGGTCGTTATTACTATTACCATAACGATCTGGTTGGCATCGCTACGTTTGCGATTTTCGCTGGAGTGACCTATGCCATTGTGCAAGACGCCTATTATCAACAGCGCGGCAGTCGTTACGTGTATGTCCAAAACCCACCAGCCGGAAATTACACAGTCATCAGTGGTAGTGATGTTTTACCTAACTCAGCGTCAACAACAACGAACTTAAGCACCGTGACAAACTCACCCAACTCTTATTCTGCCTCTCCTAACCAAGTGAGCACCACGACAACAGAGACAAGCAAAACGATCACTAAGAAAACCCCAAGTCCTTATAAGCTTGGCGAAATTGTTGACTCACTTCCCCACACCAAGCAGACGGTAGTGATAGACGGGCAAAGCTATTTCAAATACCAAGACACATGGTTTGCGCCACTTAGGACAGATCGTAAATATGTAGTCGTTGAGTCACCTTTGTAAGTAAGCAAGTTTGTACATAACTAATACAAACCCCGCCGATTGGCGGGGTCTACTTCTGATTATTCATGCACATACATCAGTAAAACGCGTCGAACTCAGGAATGCGCGGTTTACCTCTGAGTAGTAAGAACTTCAAGAAACGACGGGTTGAAGTCGTTAGGATTTTGTCCTTCTCCACGCCATATTTTTCCAGCAATTCGATGGCGAGATCCAGTTTTGAAATCTCTTCGCAAAAGTGCGCATCAGAGCCGGTACTGAAATACACGCCAATCTCTTTTCCTAAGGCAACAATTTGATCACAGCGCGCATCACTGCCCTTTCGGCTCTTGCCTGTGAGAGACGTATTGTTCACCTCAATCGCCACATTGTGGGATTTAGCGCAACGCAACACTTGCTCCATATCAAATGGGTAATTGGGATTACCTAAGTGCCCTAACACGTCCACTCTGCCACTTTTAATGACGTTAATTAGCGCGGCAGTGTGCTCCGCTTCGGTTGCGGGTCTAAAAACGGGCTCATGAAAGCTAGCAATTACCCAATCAAGATGTTGATCAGAGGAAAGCGGAAGATCGATCTCGCCTTTGACGTTTAAAGTGTTGGCTTCAACGCCACGGAGAATACCGACCTCATGCAAAAAGCGGGGCAAAATTCTTTGATTGTTGAAGTGCCAGTAGTGAGGGGCTCCTGGCATTTCGGGAGCATGATCGGTGGTACAAAGAAGTTTTAACCCCTTATTCTTGGCTGCCAATGCGTTCTCTAAAATGGTGCTGTAGGCATGTCCACTGGCAATAGTATGGGTGTGGCTATCAACGACGATATCCATGGTGACCTCCTAATTTGTGGACAAATTATCGAATTTCGAACGAACCGTTTTGATTGAGAAACAGCGTGAGATCCGCTGGAATTGAGTGATTTAAAACCTTATCTACATTTACGGCATCTGAGTTTAAATAAAACGCTAATGCGGCTTCTGGTGCGGTGCCACCACGAATCTTACGGTTTACTAAGCGTTCTTGCAGAAACTCAGGCTGTGTATCGACGAAGACGGTAAAATCTGCCAAACGATGCAGTTCATTCCACACAGGTTCATTAAGCAGTAACCAATTCCCCTCAACCACAACAACATTGCGATTCACTAAAATGGCGTCGTCGACTGGATCATGCAAATTGCGGTCGTAGTAAGGCCATTTCGGATCTTTCACTTTGAGCTGTTTGAGCTTGTCGATAAGCTCAGTCAGATTAAATGTTTGATAGGCCCCCTTAATACTGCGCAGAGACACGAGCTCGCCACCTCGTTCAATCGTATTGTTGTCGAGGATCTCATTTGGATAATGGAAACCATCAAACGGCAGCACTTGTAAAGGCTCTTGGCTTTCATCTTGTTCCGACAAGTATTCCCAGAACGCAGCGAGTGTCGACTTACCGCTGCCCGGAGGTGCACACAAGAACACCACTATGCGTTCCTGCTTCTCATGGTAGAGGCGAGTAAATTTTTCGATAAGAGGCTGATGGATTCGTTTTACGTCGGCATCGGGAAAGGTTGCTTCGGTTTCGAAGCCACTGACGTTTAAATTCACTTTCATGGTGAACCCTTACTGATTGATTTCCTCTTCGATTCTTTCTATCAACATTTCACACGACAGCTTGAGCACTGTTTTGATGAGAGATTCGTATCTCATTTGCGAAAAGGACTCAAACGAAGAGAACTTTAGCTGATTGATCGACTCAAGATAAAAGCAGTCTTGCTGAGAAGAGAGTACCGCTTGGTTTTTGATGAAGTCATAAATCACATCATCTGTAAACGCGATCTTTTCAGGCTGAGTAACCACATACTCCAATACCTGATCGTACAAGCCAATGTCTGCATAAGTTTGTAATGAGATTTTTCCCATCGCAAACATCAACTTGGAGACAACATCGGTCGTGACCAATGGCCCATCTTCTCTCAATAACGGATCCACAGCATACTCCTTCACTAAGTCGTCTTGGACGAACACACTCGGAAGTAATGCTTTTAACTTGAGGTTAATTATTTTGTTAGAAACCTGAAGAAACGCAGTGGCATTTTCACACTCATCCAATTTCTCCAGTAACTCGTCTTCACGTGACAACGTCTTATGACCTCTCCATTATGTGGCAGCGCAAAGGCTACCACACATGTTCGTTGCAACTAAACCGTTAAGCTCACGTCATAAAACTCAAGTAACGCTTTTTCTGCATGCGCGTTCCACACATAGTTGTTCGCGCACAAAATCGCATCGAGTTCCGCAAAGAACGGGTCTTGGTCTGCCAACGATAAAAAGTCATCAATCGCCGTCAATGGCAGGTCAATATGTGGGTAAATCAACTTCTTACCGCCCGGAATATCCAACTGATTCAGAATCGTATGTGGCGCAGCTTGTAAGCCACCAACATGTGTGATCATGAACGATGGATTGATCTTGCCTTGCGAGGAAAGCTCAATAGATTCCACCATGTCACCCTTTGAACCACCGGACGTCCCTACAATATGGGTTGATTCGTAATGCACGTTGTAGAAGTTAAACGGCACTTTGAAATTCTTATCCGTTGGGCCTGCAAAGAAGTTGAGGCAGCCATCATTGCCAAGTAGCTCATCGGCTTGTTCTAGCACTTGAGCAACCGCCGCGTAGACCATTACATCGTCGTAGCCTTTGCCACCGTTGAGTGCTTTGAGATACGCGACCGGATCGTCTATTTGAGCGGTATTCACGTAGTGCAGTTCTACGCCCTGCTCTTTAGCTTTTGCAACCGGAATGAGGCTTTCAGCTCGGTCTAAACGCGCAGCGTCGATGTCAGTAACCACCACCAGCGTTGGCTTTACAGGGCCGTTGATCGCGTAGTCAATTGCACCAATCCCCATTGGGCCAGCACACGCCAAAAGCGCTAACGCACCACCTTCTTTAATGCCCATATCGTGCTCGTACACGTATTGCGTGGTGTGGTAGCTCGCATGGTACGCGCCGATAATGCAAGACATTGGCTCAGCAAGCGACGCATCAGCAAAGTAATCGCCGTGGTAAGGCAGCACGCAGCCTAGGTCGATAGCGATTTTAGGAATAATGGAATACGTCGCGTTGCCACCAAATGTCTCATAGCTATAGCCCGCGGAGTAGCCTGTTGGTAAGCCCATGGCAGGTTGCAAAACAAAGTAGTCACCAGCTTTGAATTGATCTTTTAGATTCTCACCAACTTCAACAATAACACCTGCGTATTCATGACCTGTCATCACTGGCACTTCGTCAATGTTTTCAGGAACGCGTTTGTGTTTGCTACCTAACAATGCTGCTTTGTAAGTGGATAGACAAATGCTGTTTGAAATGTTTTTAACCAGAAGTTCGTCGGCTGAAATGTTTGGTAAATCAAAGGTTCTTAATTGAACGTTTTTCTCACCACAGATAACCGCTGCCGTTGTTTTTACCATGATTTTTCTCCTAATTGGGGCGATACCTGCCGCCCCAAACTGCATTGTTAGGCTGGTTGCTCAGTCGCGACCGTTTGTTGCTTAATCTTATCCATCAGCTCGTCAAGCGCTGGGTCGTTGAGGAAGTTCTTGAGCGTTACGACTGGTAAACCTGTCGCGTTGACTGCGCGGCTTTCTAAGCTCTCGTGTGTCACGACGATATCGGCTTCACTCGGGACTTTCTCGATGGCAAAGTTCTTCACTTCAATCTCTATCCCAGCTTGTACCAGCTTGCGTTTGAAGGTCGATGCGCCCATTGCACTAGAGCCCATACCCGCATCACATGCGAATGCGACAAATGAAATTGGCTTGCTCAGTTCTTGCGTCGTCGCAGCTGCAACTGGCTTAACTGCGCCTTCCGCTTTCATCTCTTTCATGTCAGAAACTGATTTCTCAAACTCGCTTTCTTTTTCTTCTGATTTGCTCACTTTCAAAATCGCACTTGCTACTAAGAAAGAGACAATCGTTGCACTTGTCACACCTGCGATGGTCGCGATGAAGCTACCTTTCGGAGTAAGAGCAAGGTAAGAGAAGATAGAGCCTGGACTTGGACCCGCGACCAAACCGGCATCGAATAGATTGAAGGTTGCGATGCCTGTCGCCGCACCAGCAATCATTGCCACAATCATGATTGGTTTCATGAGTACGTATGGGAAGTACAACTCATGAATACCACCAAAGAAGTGAATGATGATGGCACTTGGCGCAGAACGTTTAGACAAACCCTGACCAAACTTCGCGTAGGCCAGCAGCATACCAAGACCAGGGCCTGGGTTAGACGCCACCATAAAGAAGATGGACTTGCCCGTTTCTGCGGCCGCTTGCAGGCCTAGTGGGTAGTAAATGCCTTGGTCAATGGCGTTGTTCAGAAACAGCACTTTTGCTGGTTCGTTAATGATCGCTAACAAAGGCAGGAACCCCGTTGCAACCAACGCTTCAATGCCTGATTTCACGAACAAGTTTGCTGCGGTGACTGAAGGGCCAACAATCTCGTAAGCGAACAAACACAACAACATACCGACGATACCCAACGAGAAGTTGTTGACCACCATTTCAAAACCAGAAGGTATGCGGTGTTGAATACGTTTATCCACTTGCACCACAACCCAAGCGCTCAGTGGGCCCATGATCATTGCGCCAACAAACATCGGTATGTCAGCCCCGACAATCACGCCCATCGTACCGATAGCCCCCGCTACCGCGCCGCGTTTTTCACCAACAATCTGACCACCAGTGTAACCAATCAAAAGTGGCAGCAAGTAAGTGATCATTGGCCCCACGAGTTCGCCAAAGGCTTCGTTTGGCATCCAGCCCGTAGGAATAAAGAGTGCAGTAATAAAGCCCCAAGCGATAAAGGCTCCGATATTTGGCAGCACCATGGCGGTCAAATGACCTCCGAAGGCTTGCACATTGGCTCGCATGTTTGCTTTCACGTTATGTTCCTTTTAGTATGCTTTTATTATGTCTAGCACTTGTTCTTTGGAAGAGGCCTGTGCCAGTTTTGCAATGTTTTCTTCATCCACAAACATCTCGCTCAACGCTTGAATCACCTCAATGTGGGTATCAGAGTCTTTCGCAGCTAAGGTAATAAGAATATTGGCCGGACCGAGCTCCGATCCAAAATCAACAGGTGATGGGAAAATATGGATGCCTAAGCCTGTTTTTAAAACGCCAGTTTCAGGTCGGGCATGAGGCATAGCCAATCCAGGGCATAACACATAGTAAGGACCGTTTTCTTCCGTTGAACGGATGATCGCATCAGCATAGTGCTGGGAGACGTAACCTTTATTTTCTAGGTATTGAGTGGTCTTTTTAACCGCATCTTGCCATTGGTAAGCGCGATCATTAATTACATCTACTAGTTCGTGGTCGATTAACTCGTACAGCATATTTAACCCTATCAACAATTCGTCATCTGATGGGTTAATTATCAATAACAGAGTCCCAACCGCGCAACCGAGCTACTTTTGCGCTTCGAATCACACTTTAAAGCCTGTCAATTTGTTTAAATGGACAGATCTCAAAAATCTCACACGTAAAAAATCTACAAATTTTATTTGAGCAACAAGTCAATAGACGAATTTTGAATACAATCACTTTCTCGACAATATTCTTAAAGTTACATTATTTAAATCAGATCACATTAGACCTATTGACTCGATATAATTCGTGATTAATTTCAAAGTTCATTTCGAGCTATTTCTTGATGGCTCGCACTCAAACGTAGATAAACATCACATTTGTTGGCTAGAAGAAATAAAAACGTCACTGGCTTTCACCAAATTGCAGACACAAAAAAACCGCCATTCAGGCGGTTTTGATCAGTCCGCAGACCAAACGGATCGAATGTCTGGCCATCCCCAGTTTGTGAGTGCGACATCTTCCAAGACCCCTTGAAAACGTAGCGTCTGAGTATGGTGGAACATCGGTGCAATCCAATATTCGCTAATCAATGTGGACGCGATCGGCTCTAACGCGCTCAGGTAATCTTCAAGCGGTGAAAATGCACGGACATTTTCCATTTGAGCATCCAACCACGCCGCATTTTGCGCCCCTAAGGTGTGGTAAAGCACAGCATTGCTAAAGAAGTTGCTAAACGCAGACGCATGACGGTTATCGTCCAAGTTGATATTGGTGACAACTAAAGTCTCATCAAGCGTGCCGTTTTTGGCTTTCTCGCTCAGTTCTCGGTAGGAGTACATAACGATCTCCACTCGGCTGCCCGCACGCTCTAAACGCGAAGAAATCGCTCGCGCGCACCGGCGTAGCGCCGTGTAATTGTACCCTGCGATGGTGATCAGCTTTGGTAACTTGACCGCATCTCCAAATGGGCGCAACACCGGCTTCCAGTTTGGCAACAAGTTATAAGCAGCGACGCTACCGAAATTGATCTTTTCGCTCTTCATCACTTCGGCTAACTGCTCCGGTCGAATCAAATCACTGATGTATCGGCGCTGAGCCTGAGACAAAGCGTGCTTCGCATGATGGTTAAACAGTGCGAACAAACAACCGTCTTCCGTTCGACTGCGTTTGCTCGCTGGGGACGTTTCACTGTTCGGTGTCGACATGTAGTGACCGCACATGTCATCAACAAGGACTGGCTGTGGTTGCAGAGTATTCGCAGCGAGCGATGGGTTCTCCATCTTTTCATCGTTGACGATCCAGATCGTCACCAAATCCGTTAATACTCGACACGCGTAATAGCCATCAAACGCTTGCAGTTTCAAACGGTTTTCACTGTGCTCAACGACGGAAAATGGACCACTCCCCACCACCAACTTGTTGTTCGCAACGTTCACCTGACTCACGGGCTGAATGCCATATTTCACGCCAGAAATAAGCCCAGCAAAACCCAAGTCAGGTCGGTTAAGTGTAAACACCACTTTGAGAGGATTGGGCGCAGTCACGTTTGCCACATGCGCGAGTTCTTTCTCGTAGTATTCTAGTGAGCTCAATTTGGCAAACAAACTCACCACCGTGTCGGCATCGATTGTGTTTCCATTATGGAAGGTAAGCCCGGGGCGAAGGTAAAACGTCCATTTGAATTTTTGCTCATCGTATCGCCAATGGTGCGCCAGCTCTGGTTTTACGCGCCCGTAATAATCACTTGATACCAAACAGCAATAAATTTGGCGTAGCAAAAAGCGCTCACTGCTTCGCTGCAATTGATGAGGAACAACACGCTCGAACATGCGTTTGTAGGTCAGCTGAATATTGAGCCGCCCCTCTTTTACCGATGCGCCCGACGTTGTTTTGAGGAGTCGCCCAAATGCGGCTTCATCTTCATCCAGAATCGACAGCGCTTTCTCGTACTTACCAAGCTTGATTCGCTCTAGTGCAAGGCTTTCTTTCAGCGCGCTGAGTTCAACGTTTAACAACAATGTTGAACGTTGGTTCCGTCCCGGTTTTGGTCGCCAACTTAACCATGCTATCTCTTGCATCTGCGCCAGCAAACTGCGCGCATGACGAGGCGAAGTAAACAACAAATCGGCGATTTCTTGCAGCGTGGTTTTTGCTTCATTACCAACACCAAAAGAGAGCAAGCGTTGGTAATAACGAAATAAGTTGAGATCAGACACCGCACGTACCTTAACTCTAGGAGGTCATTGAATAGGCGTATTTTACTGAACTTGGCGGCAATAAAATAAGAAAACTTCCAAACACTTTGTTCCCCTTTTACTAGCATTTCGTCCCTATATTGTAGGAAAAACCCACCTATTTGGTCTTATCAGGAATAAAGCGAAGAAATCTACTCTCTTTTTTACCTCCCCTTTTTTCACCATACTGATTTGACTAGCAGGAAATATAGAAAATTGCTCATAACCTAACCCCCAAGCAGAACTTAGCTCCTGATACCACACCCCCAATGCGTCGTATCTTTAAGTTCTGCTTTTTTACTTGCTGCCATTTGACCGAATTCTTTGTTAGTCCACCAAATATTTGCGGGACATCATCCCTTCCCATTTTTTGACGTCGATTATCTTCAATTCTCCTTTCAACAGTTGCGCCTTAGAAAAAGCACACGTACACTTAATCGTAATTCGACGATTAACTATAAAGGTCTGCTCATGAGCAACAAATGCAGCGAAACGTGCCAAATTGCTTTTGAAACCACGCAACAACAACTCGATAAAGAACAAGCACTCGCCGCTCAAGCGAAAGCGCTGTCTCATCCAGCTCGCTTACGCATTCTGCATATTCTTCACACTTTAGACACCATGGGTGGCTGCTTAAATAGCGATTTAGTCTCTGAGTTAGGTTTAGCGCAATCGACTGTATCAGAACACTTACGCATTCTAAAACAGGCCGGGTTTATCAGTGCAGAACCCAACCCGCCAAAGGTTTGTTACCGTATTCAACGTGAAAAACTGAACGCGTTTAACGCTCAGTTTTCCGGTTTATTTAGCTAAGACACGTTGCGCGCTTTCCACGCGCGCAAAGATAAACTATAACTTAATACATCGCCTTTCGACGATAAACGAATAGGGACCACTATGACGACTGAAGTTTTAAATAGTGCCAGTGAAAAAATGAGCTTTCTTGACCGCTACTTAACGGTCTGGATTTTTGTCGCAATGGCCATCGGCGTGGGGATAGGCGCAGTCTACCCGCAAGTAGCAGAATGGAACGAAGCAATGTCCGTTGGTAGTACAAACGTACCGCTCGCCATTGGTTTGATTTTGATGATGTACCCACCACTCGCCAAGGTGAACTACGGTCTATTGGGAACGGTAACGAGAGATAAAAAGGCCATCACGCTGTCTCTGGCTATGAACTGGATCGTCGGTCCAATCCTGATGTTCGTTCTTGCCTTAACCTTCCTTGGTGATCATCCGGGTTACATGGTTGGCATTATTTTGATTGGCCTTGCACGCTGCATCGCTATGGTTTTAGTGTGGAATGATATTGGCGGCGGCAACAAAGAATATGGCGCGGCCTTAGTGGCATTAAATAGCGCATTTCAAATTCTGACTTACAGCGTTATGGCTTGGCTATTCATCACGGTACTTCCACCATTCTTTGGTTACGAAGGTTTTGTGGTTGATATTTCCATGGGTGACATTGCAGAAAGCGTATTGATTTACTTAGGTATTCCGTTCCTTGCTGGTTTTCTCAGTCGTAAGTGGTTAGTCGCTGCAAAGGGTGAGAAGTGGTACAACGATGTGTTTATTCCTCGAATTTCACCCATTACTTTGATCGCTTTGCTCGCCACCATCGTGCTGATGTTCAGCCTCAAAGGAGAGATGATTTTACAACTGCCAATGGATGTATTCCGCGTGGCAGTCCCACTAGCGATCTACTTCGTAGTGATGTTTTTTGCCAGCTTCGTTATCGGGAAGAGAATGGGCATCCCCTACGATAAAAATGCCTCCATCGCATTTACGGCAACGGGTAACAACTTTGAGTTGGCCATTGCGGTTTCCATTGCTGTATTTGGCCTGAATTCCGACCAGGCATTCGCTGGCGTAATTGGCCCGTTGATCGAAGTTCCGGTTCTGATTGCTTTGGTTAACGTCGCACTGCGGATGAAAACCAAATACAAAAGCTAAAATGGGAAACATTGAGACCGAGCCAAATAGCAATGTTAGGTACTAACTGGCAACGGTTTTGATGTACTCGCTGGGCGTTAAACCAAACTTGCCTTTAAAGCGTTGGCTAAAACGCCCTTCCGATTGATAGCCACACAACTGCGCGAGCAACGCTACGTTATACGCACCATTTTGCATCAGGTAGAGTGCGTGATTTAAACGCACTTCTGCCAGCACTTCCCGATACTGAGTACCCTCTTGCTTGAGTTTGCGTATCAACGTTGCTCGGCTCATAGCAAAGCGCTCAGCTACCCGTTCCAAAGGATGGTCATCGCCCGGAAAGCGTGACAAATAGCGACTGAGTTTTTCGCTAAAAGAGGTGTTCGAGCTGGTAAAAAGTCGATGCAATAATCCCCTTTCCGCTAACTGCTGATACAACCCCAACACCCAATAACGTTGCGTCGCTTCACTCAAGCTTTCTTGCTCAAAAGAAAACAGCGCATTCAGCGTCGCTTGCAATGCTTTATCTGTCTCCACCGCGGGTACATTTTCGCCAAGCGCATTGCTCATACTCAGCTCCAGCATGTCATCACTCGGCACGCAGTGAAAGCTGAACATTCGAGAGAGAAAACGCCCTTGCTGAGGAAGGTTTTCAAAATTCAGCGAAGCGTTTGCTTCACAAAGCATGATATTAGGATGAAGAATATCGAACGCTTCGTCTTTCCAAAACAGACGCTTACTCCCTTTAATGATCTGGATAATACTCGGGGAATGAATCCGAACGTTACGCAGCTTTTGCTGCTGCTCCGCACGAAACAGCGTCACTTGATATTGATGCCCCATCTTCTCCCCTTAAGTATTTCTTTATCGCGTGTAAGTCGCGGTTAACTGCGCGTTATCCAATGCGACACTATTCAACGTAAATCCCACAACCGCCGCTGGCGTGTTCTCATCCAAGTTCAACTTATCACTCGGCAACGCCCATACGGTAAACTGGTAGCGGTGCATACCATCTTTTTCTGGAGGACATGCGCCGCCAAAACCAGTAGTACCGTAATCGATACGAGACTCCTTACCGCCGAGCTTACTGATATCAACGCCACGAGGCAGCTCGTTAACCGAGGCTGGAATATCAAACGCTATCCAATGCCAAAAACCACTGCCTGTTGGTGCATCAGGATCGTACGCGGTAATCGCAAAACTTTTCGTACCCTTTGGAACGTCTTTCCACATCAGTTGTGGAGACTGGTTCGCACCATCACATCCCCAACCTGAATATTCAAATGTCTTCGCCATTGGATGACCTTCTTGAATATCTTTGCTCGTTAGTTCAAAAGCGTGGGCAGAGCCGATAACCAAAACGCTGAGGGCCAAAACAGACTTGTGAATCGCTTTCATGTGCTTATTCCTTTCAATGAGTTCAATTCAAGTCTATTCATCAACCCAAGCCAAGATACATCAATAAGTATCACAAAACATAAAAGCACCGTCTATTTTGATACTTTAAGATTCAAACATAAATTTCTTATTCTCTGAGTTGCATCTGGTTTATGCTAACCAACCGCTCAGAGAACAAGGAAGACAAAATGGAACTGGATATCTACGTCGTTGACGCATTTACAGACACGCAATTTAAAGGCAACTCAGCAGCAGTCGTACCCTTGCAAGAGTGGTTAGAACCAGAGCTGATGCAAAACATTGCAGCGGAAAACAACCTCTCTGAAACCGCGTTTGTTAAAACGATTGGAACGAATCAATATGAAATACGCTGGTTTTCACCACTTACAGAAATCGACTTTTGTGGACACGCAACGCTCGCCGCTTCTATGGTGTTGTTCGATCAACTCGGCGTTACAGGAAGTATTGAGTTTCACACATTAAAAGTGGGCACCTTAACCGTAATTAAGAACGCACTTGGCAAGATTGAAATGACATTTCCGACAAGAGCACCACAGCCCGTCGACGCCATTCCTACGCAATTAATTGAGGGATTAAACTGCGAAGTAACACATGTACTGCTTAGCCCACAAGCTTACTTCGTCATCGTGGAAGATGAGCAAACCGTTTTCGATGTTCAATATCGATCCGACCAACTGAAACAACTCGCTCCTTACGATGTCGTCGTCACATCAAAAGGCAGTCAATACGACTTTGTATCTCGCTACTTTTGGCCAGCGAACGGCGGAGATGAAGACCCTGTCACAGGATCAATCCACGCAGGCTTAGCACCATATTGGGCGCAAGAGCTCGGCAAAGCATCTTTAGTGGCGAATCAAGCATCAGCACGTGGTGGCGTTCTGTACTGCGAAGTCAAGGAGGATTACGTCAAAGTATCTGGTGATGGTGTGTTGTATATGAAAGGCAAAATTTACGTCTAACTGTACGTTGAAGAGTGGCGTTAACTGTTTTTATCCTTGAGAGCCTAGCCGCCCGCTAGGCTTTTCTATTTCCTGCTGCTTCTGCGTTAGTCGTTACAAAGGTTGTTCGACAATACATACTGGAGAGCCTATCCCACAGTCATAACCCGTTGCAGTAATTTCACCTGTTTGAGGATTGCGACGAAAGCTCACCACATCGTTGGAATGTTGATTGGCAACCAACAACCACTTTTGATCACGAGACAACACAAAATCTCTTGGAAAAACCCCTTCACAGTGAATGTCTGCTCGCCTTTTTGGCGTATCGCCAGACACATCAAACACACTGATTTTGTTCTGAGCTCGGCAAGAGACATACAAAAACGTTTCATCTTGCGAAAGACGAATCGCCGCCGCCGCTTGCTGATTCTCTTCCCCTTCTAATAATTCTGTTTGATTCGAGATAAGCCATTTATCTTGGTGCTTAACCAGAACAATCAAGGTTTCTGACAGTTCGCAAACCACATACGCTGTCGACTCTTGTTGGTTAAACACCACATGGCGCGGTCCCGAACCTGCGGGCAAATGAATCACTTGCGACAGTGAAAAATCCGGCGGCTGGGCATCGTAATCATAAATAAGGACGCTATCGCTGCCTAAGTCTACGACAACCAATTGATGACTGTGCTTTAAAAACGTGACTTGATGAGCGTGAGGAGAAGTTTGGCGCTCTAAATTCGGCCCGCATCCATCAACGTATAAATCCGCCAATAAACCAAGCGGTTTACCATCGCGATCCAATTGAAATACGCTAACATTTCCAGAGCCATAATTAGCAACCGCCAACAACGGTTCTTTGATATCCAAATGACACGGATAATCGCCATTAATCGGCAAAGAGACGGATTCACTACCGCGAAAAAACGCGAGCTCTGCACCTTCATTTCTATCCATTTCGCTAAACGTATACAGCCCGTGTTCGGTAGTCGTGAGATAGGACGGATTACGTTGAACTACAACATCGTCAAGCCGAGTCAGTTCACCCGTTTCAGTGTTCAACGATAGACGCGCAATGCCCGTGCTCGTACTCGGTGGGTTGGTGTAAGTGCCAATATAAAAATGCACGTGACCAGTTGTTGTCATGGATGGCCTTATATGAGTGATTCGCATTATTCAACACCTTGCCTATTGTCATGGCAGACCGCAATCCATTTTACGAATCAGCCACTTAAAATGTGAAGCAATTGCTCATTTAAAACCGCAACGACATCGCCATTTGCAGTTAAAGTAGTTTGGCGTTTTAAACAGTATGTCAGCCTTGAGCATGAAAGCCTCGACTTACGGTTACTTTCAAATGTTATATTAAAGACGAAGAATGTATTTTATGTTCAAGATCTAAGTTTCATTAGCAAACGCTATAATAAGAAACAAAAAATCGGGATAAAATAAATAATAATCATGTAACAGTTAATTTTCCTATAAACACCAAATTGAAACACATCATTAATTTCCATTTATTTATAAATTATAATTAATTTTATAAATAACAAGGATTTATTTTAATTATGAACATTTAGATTACGACTTAATTTTATTCACGATAAATTTATTTGAGACATTAATCACACTATATTTCAAATCTCAGTAATAGACTCCGAGCCTTTCAAACCCCCATTATCAGTGAGTCTATGAAACTTTCTAATTTAAGTATCAAGTATAAAATCAGTGCGCTGATTTTGATCATTTCGTTATCTGTTATCGCTCTCTCCGTTTTCTTTACATCTGAAATCAAGATGATAGAAGGAAAACTTACCGTATTTTCTGAAACCACCGTACCTAGCGTATTGCTCGTAAAAAATACCGAAATTGAACTCGGAATTTTAAGAAAGGATGAATTCTCTTTATTAACCAATGTGAATCACCCTCAATTCATGGAATGGGTAGCCGGATTAGAAAAATCTGAACAGAAAATTGATAAATATCTAGACCAATATGAGAAAGGACTATGGGATCAACGCGACCGAGACGCTTTCAATAAAGTAAAAAGTGCCTGGGTTAAATACAGTGCGTTTAACAATGAATACGCGAAGTTGCTATTGAACAATAAAATCGATGAAGCAAATGAAACATTGTTAAACGGATTTTCTACATTCACACAATTATCCGATGCGATTCGTGATTTAGTGGAACTAAACCAAACCTACGTACAAGAAGATATTGCTAGCGCTCATGAAGCAGTGCGCAGCGCAATCACCTACAGCATTATTGCTATCGTCGCGCTATTGGCATTGAGTTTTACGCTAGGCCTATTCCTAACCAAACAGATCTGCACACCACTAAATTACGTGGTAAACATGGCGTCGAAAATCGCGTCAGGCGACCTAACTTACCAGCTTCCACGTAACAAAATTGGTCATGATGAGCTTGGCACCTTGGCAGATGCCTGCGTTGATATGCAAGCGAAGTTGCTTACTTTGGTCGACAGTATCTCGTCAACCACAGCTCAAGTAGGCACCGCCATTGAAGAAGTGAGCGCGATTTCCGAACAAACTTCAACCGGCATGGATGAACAACAAGTTCAGCTAAACCTTATCGCAACAGCAATGAACGAGATGCAAGCGACAGTAAATGAAGTCGCCAGTAACACCGAAGCCGCGTCAGAAACAGCAAACAGTGCTTCTCACGATGCGAAAGAAGGCCGCGGTGTCGTTCAAGAATGTATTAACCAAATCCACGAAGCGTCATTGGCGATTCAATCGGTTGGCAACATGGTGACAGAACTGGAACAAGATGCGTCTAACATTAGCGTTGTGGTTGACGTTATCCAAGACATCGCGGAACAAACCAACTTGCTTGCGCTTAACGCTGCCATTGAAGCTGCGCGCGCAGGTGAACAAGGCCGTGGTTTTGCCGTCGTAGCGGATGAAGTGAGAACGCTAGCAAGCCGCACTCAAGCTTCAACCGAAGAGATCATCACGATCATCTCTAAACTGCAAAATTGTTCGAAGAGTGCCGTTTCAGCAACGAACAACAGCAGCGATTTGATTCAAGAGTGCGTTGAGCAAGCACAAAAAGCCGGTGCAACCATCGACCAAATCGAAAAAGGCGCAGATAACATTGCTGAAATGAGCATTCAAATTGCGAGTGCTTGCAGCGAGCAAAGCTCGGTAACAGAAGAGCTGCATCGCAACGTGGAACACATCAACCAGTTCTCTAGCGAAGTGGCGACAGGTTCACGCCAAACAGCAATTGCATGTCGCGATTTAAGTGAGCTGGCGGTAGGTCTACAAGAGATCGTCGGCCAATTCAAAACGGCATAGTCACTAACGTCATTCTTATCTATTCAAGCCCAGCGATCATCGCTGGGCTTTTTTAATGTCATTTGCCGATAAAAACCGGAGCTTGGTCAAGGTTCTTTAAATTGAGGCCTTCATAGCC
Organism: Vibrio sp. Y20_XG_PY13; assembly: GCF_024181925.1. Classification (NCBI taxonomy): domain Bacteria; kingdom Pseudomonadati; phylum Pseudomonadota; class Gammaproteobacteria; order Vibrionales; family Vibrionaceae; genus Vibrio; species Vibrio sp. Y20_XG_PY13. The sequence continues at coordinate 822,514 of NZ_JAMZAL010000001.1, forward strand.
CACTTCCAACGCTAAGCCTCTCTATTTAAAAAGAATCGCTTGTAGATAAAATGCTAAGCTCTAAAAAGAAATCGTTATGGATGGCGGTTAGCGACGGGTTGGCGGGCTCAATCAACACGCTCCCGTTCGCAAGTTATCTATTCATGCATTACTTCTTCAAAGGAAGCACCGCACTATGAAGCGAATCATTTTTGGCACATTGATTATTGCCCTTTTAAGCGCCTGTTCAAAAGATAACACGCACCAAGCGCTTGGTACCCTAGAGCGTGACCGCGTAACATTTACTGCCACATCTAATGAGATAATTAGAGCCCTTCCAGTCAAAGAAGGCAGCTTGGTCAGTGAAGGGGAAGTGTTGGTTCAGCTCGATACTAAGAATCAACAAGCAGTTCTTGCACACGCCGTCGCCGAGCAAGCCAAAGCGGGAGCGTATTTGCTTAAATTGACCAATGGTGAACGCCCAGAAGACATTGCAGCCGCATCGGCTCGCGTAGCCCGAGCGGAAGCGCAGCTCACCGAAGCGCAGAAAAACTATCAACGCAAAGCCGAACTGGTGCGTAAAAAGCTCATCAGCCAATCCGAAAAAGATTCCGCTCTTGCGGCAAGGGACTCGGCGAGAGCCGAATTCGACTCAGCAAAAGAAGAGTTCAGTAAGCTCACCGCAGGTTCTCGCCTCGAAGACATCGAACAAGCTAAAGCCGCTTTAATGGCGGCAAAAGCCGAAGTAGCGTTGCAAGAGCAAAAACTGGCAGAACTCACCATCACGGCCACGCGTGACGGTACGCTCGATAATTTGCCTTACAATCTTGGCGAACGCGTACCAGTGAACGGTGTGGTTGCCGTGATTCAAGCCAACCGCGTGCCGTATGCGCGAGTGTATGTTCCTGCCGATTATCGAATCGGGTTTATTCCTGGCAAAACCGTGACGGTAAATGTCGATGGCCTTGAGAATCCATTACAAGGCACCGTTCGTTGGGTGGCTAGTGAACCTTCATTCACGCCCTACTTTGCACTAACCGAAGAAGAACGTTCACGATTGATGTATCTAGCAGAAGTTGATTTACCTGAGTCTGCAAAAGCGTTGCCGTCCGGTGTGCCTGCCCAAGTAGATTTGGTGGAGTAAGCCAATGACCGAGTATGCAATTCAAGCTCAAAATGTGATCAAGAAGTTCGGCGACTTTACTGCTATCAATAACATCACACTCAACGTGCCCAAAGGCAGCATTTACGGATTTTTGGGGCCAAATGGCTGTGGTAAGTCGACCACCATTCGTGTGCTCACCGGCCTTCTCAGCCCCAGCGAAGGCAGTGTGGATGTGCTTGGATTAGAAATCCCAAAACAATCCGAACAACTGCGGCTCAAAATTGGCTACATGACACAAAAGTTCTCGTTGTACGACGACCTATCCGTTCAAGAAAACCTCGAATTTATTGGGCAAATTTTTGGTTTAAGCAGCAAGTCGCTGAAAGAGCGGATCGAAGAGCAGCTCACCACTTACGGGTTGGATCAATTGCGAAAACAGCGCGTAAGCGGTATGAGTGGCGGTCAAAAGCAGCGCCTTTCACTCGCCGCCGCGACCATGCACAAACCCGAACTGCTATTTTTGGATGAGCCGACATCCGCCGTTGACCCCGAAAATCGACGCGATTTTTGGGAGCAGTTGTTCGACTTGAGCGATCAAGGTACGACGATTTTGGTCACCACGCATTACATGGACGAAGCGGAACGCTGCCACCGTCTGGCGATCATGGAATCGGGCGAAATTCGTGCTGATGGAGAACCCGAACAGTTAATGGAACAGATGGGCGTTAATATCATTGAGGTGAAAGCCGACAAACTTCGTGAACTCAAAGAAAAGCTGATTCAACGTGACGAAGTTCGCTCTGCGGCGCAGTTGGGGATTCGTTTACGCATCCTTATCCACCAGCATGTCGAGCAGCCGATTGAATGGTTAAAGCAGACGTTTCCTGAACTTCAAAACGCTGAGATGAACCACGCTCGCCCAAGCTTAGAAGATGTTTTTGTCAGCGTGACAGGGAAAGGCCGCCAATGATGAAACCTATCGCTCGCATGAAAGCCGTCATGATCAAAGAGATTCGCCAACTTTCCCGTGACCGAATCACGTTTGGCATGGTGGTGATGATCCCGCTTATCCAGCTTTTGCTGTTCGGCTTCGCAATCAATACGGACATTCGCAACATTCCGGTAGGTGTTGTCGACCAAAGTGGCAGCACCGCCGGGCGGATCATTACCCAGTCCGTCAAAGTCACTCAAGTGGTGGATATCAAAGAAACCTATGCCACCGCGCAAGAGGCTGAACAAGCGATTCAAGATGGTATTGTGCGCGCCGTGCTGATTTTGCCAAGCGATCTCACACAACGCATGATGCAAGGTCGAGAACTTGGGCAATGGATTGTGGATGGGTCAGATACCATGATCAGCTCGGCAATATTGTCGTTGCAAACCATGCCATTAACCGATTTTGATTTCGAGATTCGCCCAGAGCCAAGCAAAACATTCGAAGTCGCACTCTACTACAACCCAAGTCGGCGTTCTGCGGTCAACATCGTACCCGGCTTACTCGGTGTGATTCTCACCATGACGATGATTTTGTTCACCAGTGCCGCGATTGTACGAGAACGTGAACGGGGAAATTTGGAGCTATTGATCACCACGCCCATCCACTCGATAGAGCTAATGGTGGCGAAAATCGTGCCGTATATCTTTGTCGGCTTAATTCAGGTTTTCATCATTCTAGGGCTGGGACATTGGATTTTCGGCGTACCGATTAACGGTGCAATCAGCCAAATTCTGTTTGGAACCTTGTTGTTTATCGCCGCCAGCTTAACTTTAGGATTGGTCATATCCACCATCGCCACAACACAGCTTCAAGCGATGCAAATGACGGTGTTCATTCTTCTGCCTTCGATTCTGCTGTCTGGATTTATGTTCCCTTACGAGGGCATGCCAGTCGCTGCACAGTGGATTTCAGAAGCCCTGCCCGCCACTCACTTTATGCGCATGATTCGAGGCATTGTGTTGCGAGGGGCGGATCTGATGGACTTATGGCGAGATACCCTTTGGTTGCTCGGGTTTACCGTATTTGGATTGGTCGTCGCGTCACTAAGGTTTAAGAAATCGCTCGATTGAAGTTGCTCATTTTTCTCTTCCGTAGAAACAAAAATAGCCTCGACAAAGAGGCTATTTTTGTTTGGAAATTTGAATGTCTTGCAGACAATGCTCAATGGCACGATTCGGTTTAGTAATATTCACCAAAAGAACAATCGCGTAAGTCAGAAATGCTGTAGTTCTTCAACGAGTTAATTTTGAAGTTAAAAACCACTTCTTTACATACCATCCCGTCTCGGTCGGAATAGGTGATGAACCCTTCACTGTAAGCACGTTTGCCATCAGAGGACTTAACATGCGCAGCAAGCTCTAAATGCCCTTTGTGAGCTTCTACGCGGTTCATCATTTCAAACACATCCATCCACTCTTCGCGATTTGCCATTTGTATCAACATGGATTTGGCCTGTGTTTCCAACTGCTGCGGATACACGTAATAACGGTTGTAACCAAAGTATGCGCACATCAGTAATAGAACGAGTGCAAATGAGGTTGTTCTTGTCATGCAAGCTGCCTCTTGTTGTTATAAAAACTCTGCTTCGTTAATTCAGTATAGGAAGCGAGCAAAGTTTAGGTTATAGAACTTGCTCAAATAACAGAGGATCGTCAGAGACAGTCAATTCTATGACAAGCTCAGCACAGGTTTTACTTATGAAACATGACAAATTCTAAGAGCTTGAACTATGGAATATGCACACCGATCTGGGTTGTCACCATGCGGTGATCTGAGCCTTGTGGAAAAGCAGAGGATTCACGAGAGCAAATGATTCGCTGTCCTTGCTCAGATTTTAGCCACAAGTGATCAATACCTATCATCATCGGCTCTGGCACGTTTATGCCTTTGATGTTAGTTGGCCAGCTCGTCACTGGCGCGGTTTGAAAACTCGGGAACAGCGCAGAAAAACGAGGGCTAACCGAGGAGAGATTGAAATCCCCCACAACCAACACCTCTGGCTCAGGATAAAGCGCGGTCAGCGTTTCTATGGTTCGCACCAACGTATTTCTTTGATGCCAAAGCTCGCTGGTTCTTGGTGATGGCGGATGAGCCGCAAACAAAGTGATCGGTGCTTGACCTTTAGGCAGCCAAACCGCTCTGATGACTTCTTGTCCATTTGGCGCACGATAAACCGAAACCTCCGTGATGGGGTGTCGGCTAAGAATCATCAAATTTGAAGGGTACCCCACGTCACGTTGTCCACCATAATAATGCGGATAGACATCATCCAACATGTGCAAGAGGCTGCCAACACGCGGCGTCAGCTCTTGCATCACCACCAAATCAGCAGGATACCTCAACAGATAGCTGATGAACTGATTGATGTCTGAGTTTTCGTAAAAAAGATTAAATTGAATGACGCTCAACGAGTGCGAGCAAGACGCCACATGACTGCGCTGCGGCGGAACAAGTAACGAGACAAACAAAATAGCGACAAAGGCAGAAAATGCACTTTGCAACCATCGGCGAGCGATAAAAAACGCCGAGGCTAAAACAACGTAAGTGAACACAATGAGGGCGGGAATCGAGGTAAGATTCTCCGCCCACCAAATATGTTCAATTTGCCTGACCGCCAGCCAAATAAGAGCGGGTAGAAGCAATATGATCCACTTAAAAACGCTCGACACACGCACTGCTCGTTTCGCTATTACATATCATAAGCTTAAATGCAATTTCTCAACTCGCCAGTGCGTGAAGCGTTGATGTTAGACGTGGTGTACCGCCTCCTCGACAGGCTCTGGTTGAGCGGCCGTTTCACTGATTTCAATCTTAACTGCTGCGACTTTGAATTCAGGAATTTTCGCATGCGGGTCCGTTGCCGTAGTCGTCAAGCGGTTGACTGGCGACTCAACGAAATGGAAAGGAATAAACACGACGCCTTTTTGCATTCGCTTGGTCACAAACGCATCAATTTCGATGCTGCCACGACGAGTCGACACTTTTAGGCGCTGACCATTATGGATACCAATTGCTTCGGCATCTTCAACACTGATCATCGCTCTTGGCCCAGCAAGGTTATCCAACCCTTTCGTTTTGCGTGTCATCGTACCGGTGTGGAATTGTTCTAGCACACGCCCTGTTGTAAGCACCAAAGGGTACTCTTCATCAGGCAACTCGGCTGCATAACGGAACGGCACGCCCACCATTTGCCCTTTCCCTCGGGTAAATTGGGTTTGGTGCATGATACGAGTACCGTTTGGATTGTTCTTGTTACTTGGCCATTGAACACCGTTCGGCGTGATCGCGTCCCAACGCAACCCTGCATATTGCGGCGTTACACGCGCGATTTCGCTAGTGATTTCAGAAACACACTGGTAATGCCAATCGCTGCCCATCGCGTTTGCGATCGCTTGAATGATCCACCAATCTTCTTTCGCCTCACCCGGCGCTTTCACTGCCGCATTAACGCGCTGCACGCGTCGCTCAGTATTGGTGAAGTGACCGGATTTTTCCGCAAATGAACAAGAAGGCAATACCACATCGGCGTACTGCGCCGTCTCGGTGAGGAAGATGTCTTGCACGACCAAGAAGTCGAGTGCTTCCAACCCTTCAATCACGTGTGCTTGGTTTGGATCACTCAGTACTGGGTTTTCGCCCATGATGTACATCCCGCAAACTTCTCGTTTGCACGCCGCATCGATGATTTCCGTTAGGGTAAGCCCTTGCTCAGAAGGTAAGTTCGGCGCATCCCACTCAATCGCGAATTTCTGACGAACAATCGGGTTATACACTTTTTGATATCCCGGATAGCAGTTAGGCAAAGCGCCCATATCACACGCACCTTGTACGTTTGATTGACCACGCAGTGGGTTAATACCACCACCCTCAATACCGATGTTGCCACACAACAATTGCAGGTTTGCAATCGAACGAACGTTGTCGTGCCCTGTTGTATGCTGGGTAATACCCATTGAGTAATACACCGCCGTGCGTTTTGCCGTACCAATCATTCGTGCCATCGCGAAAATATCGTCCGCTTTTACGCCCGTCACTAACTCAACTTTGTCGAGGTTGTACGCTGGCGACATCACCTCTTGAAGCAAAGTATCAAAGCCGTCTACGCGCTCTTCGATGTATTCTTGATCGTACCAACCATTTTTGATGATTTGCTGCATCACGCCGTTGAGCAACATAACATCCGTGCCCGGACGATGCGCCAAGTACAGCTCTGCATGTTCAGCCATGTCCACTCGTTTCGGGTCTGCCACAATCAAGCGCGCCCCGTGATGACGAATCGCCTGTTTGATGTGCGAAGCGATGATCGGGTGCGCAGATGTGGTGTCAGAACCGATAATAAAGATCACATCGGAATGCTTAATGCTTGGAATGTCGTTGGTCATCGCACCACTCCCCAACGATGCTTCAAGCCCTGTCACACTTGATGCGTGACACAAACGTGCGCAGTGATCAACGTTGTTCGTACCAAGTTCACGACGGATGAATTTTTGAAACGCGTAGTTATCTTCGTTAGTGGTTTTCGCTGAAGAGAATCCGGCCAGTGCGTTGCTACCAAAATCTTGCTTGATGGTCGAAAGCTTCGAAGCCACTAGCTGAATCGCTTCGTCCCAACTTGCTGGCTGCAACCAACCATCTTTACGAATCAGTGGTGTCGTTAAACGCTCTTCGCTGCTAATGAAATCAAAACCAAAACGGCCTTTCACGCACAGCATACCTTGGTTAACCGGCGAATCCGCCCCTTTTACATAGCGGATTTTGTTTTGTCGCTCATCGACAAACATGGTCAACTTACAACCCACACCGCAGTAGGTACAAATGGTATCGACGGCTTTTAGATGTTCGGTTCTGCCTTGAGAGCGGTCACGGCTGTCCACCATCGCGCCCGTTGGACATGCCTGAACACACGCCCCACATTGCACGCATTTTGAATCTCCCATGAGCGTCAAACCGCTGCAACTTGCGCCTTTTTCATCGGAGCGGAATCGTGGACGATCATCTGGTCGTAAAGCTGGTCGGCCATTTTTATCCGACACAAAACTCAACACACCATGTACCGCTTGCTCGTGGCATGCTTGAATACACTGACCACAACTGATGCAGCGGTTAGCATCAAATTCAATGAACTCAGAACTGCGGTCTACTTCGTATTTGTGACGAAGATCTTTCGCTCGCAAATCGAGCCAATCTTGATGACCAATCACGCTAGCAGAGGAAACGTCCACGGAAACATCGAAATATTGCTCGGCATGATATTCCGTTGAGTAATCTCGCAAGGCACAGTCGGTATTCGCTTGGCAACCACACTCTAAGCAGCGCGCCGCTTCTTTCATGGCCTCTTCGTTATCAAAGCCCAGTTCCACTTCAGCAAAACTCTGCTCACGCTGCGCTGGGGTCAACTCTGGCATGATTGAACGAGCAACTTTTTGGATGTTTTCAAAATGAAGTGGGTCAACCTGCGCCAGTTTTTTCTCTTTACGAGAGTTGAACGCAGGTTTCGGCATGTCCGCCATATCGCCATGGAGGAACAGATCAATCGCTTTTGCCGCAACTCGCCCATCTCCCACTGCTTCAACCGCTGTCGCAGGACCACGACGAAAATCACCGATACTGAAGATATTGCCCGTACCCGTGTGCATGGTTTGCGAGTCGGACTCAGATGTGTTCCAACGTGTTAGTGGAATAGACAAATCATCGTTTTCTAAGAAGCTGAGATCCGGCTTTTGCGATACCGCTGCAATCACGGTATCAAATGCTTCAGTAAAGAACTCACCCGTTGGTTTCGGGCTACGACGACCAGACGCATCTGGCTCACCTAACGCCATTCGCTCTAATCGAATTGCCTTCACGCGGCCGTTTTCATCCGCGATGTTTTCCGCCGGATTCGTTAAGAAATGGAACTTCACGCCCTCATGTTCAGCTTCGACGATTTCGTAGTCTTCGGCTGGCATTTCGTCGCGAGTTCGACGATAGATCAAAGTGGTATCGGCACCCGCACGACGCGCCGTACGCGCACAGTCGATCGCAGTGTTACCACCACCAATCACGGCAACTTTTTTGCCCGTAACGTAGTTTTGTTCTGTAACGTAATCTTTCAGATAATCAACACCGAGGTAGCAACCGTCCAAGTCGCTACCAGGATAATTCATTTCTACCGCTTGAGACGCCCCCACAGCCAAACAGACAGCATCGTAGTCTTCACTCAATTGAGACAGCGTAAAATCAACCCCAAGCTTTTTGTTGGTTTCAACTTGCATGCCGTTGCGGCACATCAGTTCGATTTCTTTGTCTAGAATGTCTTTGGGTAGGCGATATTCAGGAATGCCGTAGCGTAGCCAACCGCCTGCTTTTGGCATGGACTCAAATACGGTGACGTCATAACCTTCATTCGACAAGTAATAACCTGCCGTTAAGCCACCGGGGCCACTACCAACAACGGCGATCTTGCGATGCTTCGCTGGTTTTTTCTCTGGGACATACGCTTCATGCGCCGCTAGATCTGCGTCTGCGGCATGGCGTTTGAGTTGGCGAATGGCAATCGGCTCATCCACCAAAGAACGGCGACACTCACTTTCGCAGAATGCCGGACACACGCGCCCAATCGACAACGGCATTGGCAGTGTGCGTTTAATCACTTCAATCGCTTTTTGATGATCGTTTTGCGAGATATGGTAGAGGTAAGATTGGATGTCTACCCCAGCAGGACACGCCGTTTTGCATGGAGCTTCACAGTCGGCGTAGTGGTCCGTCATGATTCGGTTGAGCGCTTTTCTGCGGTGCTCACTCAGTTGTTCTGATTGTGTGACGACATTGAGACCGCGGTACACTTTGAGATCACAGGCGCGCTTAGTTCCGCCACTCTCCACTTCGACAACACACAAATCACACGGAATTTTCTCGTTACTTTTGTTCATTCCGCACAGTGAAGGGATTTCGACCCCACACACTTTGGCTGCTTCCAGAAGGGTTAGCCCCTCTTCTACAATTCTATATTTTCCATCGATGACAATTTCTATCATACAACCCCCGAAGCAGGCACGTTAAACCTTACATTCTATAAGGATAACCCCTACCATGGAAAGTTCGTGTGACAAAAAACTCAATAAAGAGATATTTATTGGCGATTAATATGTCTAACCTCCCCCAAGATGCACCAAATATCTCACGCTTACTTGGGGGTGAATGCTTGACTTTCCCCCTAGGGTAACCTTTATTATTAAGCGGTTACTCGTTATTTACACTCATTTTGACTGGACTCCGTATGCGCCTTAAATCACTGCATACAATTTGGCTAACGTTATGTACAACGCTGATACTGCTGGTATCTAGTGTGGTTAACAGCGCGCCTTTAATGAGTATCAAAATGATGTCGAGTGGCGCTATGATGCCTGAACTCATGACAGAAATGGCAAGCGCGAACGATCACTGTGGCTCCCCGAGCATGAGCATGAGCATGAGCATGGAGATGGCCTCATCGTTGAGCTCCGACTCTACAGAAATGGCCATGAGCTGTGTTGATGGCTCCGGCATGATCCATAATTGCTGCACAGCATCTTGTTCATTCGTTTTCGTCCCGTTACCAGCCCCTGTCAGCCAACTATCCCCACTGGCTTATCGCGCATCCATTGCCTCAGAAATCACCGCACCAGTGGTACAAGTCACCCATGATTTGTATCGGCCTCCGATAGTTTAATCCATACAAAGCATTCGACCCTGCATCCTTTTGCAGGCAGTTTCTTTGCGCCCAACTGATAGCGTGCTCACCTCAGCTATTCGCTCGTAACTCCATTTGTTACCTGCTATTTGGCGATAAAAAAGCACGTCATCCGTTTGGCAAATACCAACGCTCTCCCGCTCGGTTCAATCGTTCCCGAAACGCAAAAGAGCTTGGTATCAATTTGGATGTAAATTATGGAATTCAACCCAAATCGCTTAGTGGCACCAGTATGCTCACTGGCTCTGGTTGCCCTACCGGCTTTCAATGTGGTGGCGCAATCGCCAACCAATACGAAAGCACAACAAGAAGCGCAAGCTCAATCAATCCAAGCCCAATCAACCAATGAGCTAGCAAACCTCATTAGCGTTGCATTGAGCAACGATGGCAACCGCAAGCAGTTCTATGCTCAATCGGAAGCGATGCGCGAAACAGGCGTAGCCAGCGCAACTTTGATGGACCCGAAACTGAAAGTCGGTTTTGGTGGTTTGCCTGTCGATAGCTTCAAATTTGACGAAGATCCGATGACCAATATCTCCGTCGGTTTGATGCAACAGTTCGAACGTGGCTCGACGCTCAACCTTCAACAAAAGAAAGCCAATCAACAAGCCGATGGTTTGTCTCTGCAAGTTCACGCACGGGAGCTTGAAGTGGCAAATAGCATGACTCAGCTTTGGTTGGAGCTGGGCTATCAGCAGAAAGCAGAGCAAATTTTGCTAGAAAACCGTCGGCTCATGACGGAAATGGAAAACTTCATTCAAACCAATTACTCAATCGGCAAAAGCGAAGCGCAAGATTTACTGAATGCACAGCTTCAAGTGAGTAAGTTGGATGAAAAGCTGCAAGCCAACGCACAAATGCAGCGCCGTTTGGTCTCGCAACTCTCAGAATGGTTGGGCTCTGACTGGCTCAATACCTATACCCAAAACGGACGCTCACCACTTCAAGCCAGCAACACACTGACTTGGGCGTCATTAAACCAAAAGTTGTCTGCAAATAGCGAAACGACCAAGCACTACCAACAGTTGAGTGATCACCCGATGGTGAAAATGGCAGACGTAAGTATTTCTGCCAATGAAACTCAAGTGGACATTGCAGAGCAAGCTTACACGCCTCAATTCGGTGTGGAAGTGATGTACGCTTATCGTCAAGCCAACAATATGAAAGGCGAACCTGCATCGGATTTGGTGAGCGCGTATCTAACGATGGACATTCCCCTGTTCACTGGCAATCGCCAAGACCGCAACTTAGCCGCCGCCCAGTATCAAGTGGGTGCCGCTCGCTCACAAAAAGATACGTTACTGACTCAGATGAACGCGAAGGTCAACACATTGCTGGTTGATCGCGCCAACTTGAGTCAGCGTTTAGAGCGTTATCAATCCACCTTACTTCCCCAAGTTCAAGCTCGTATTCACGCGGTAGAAAGGGGTTATCAAAACAACACCGCACAGTTTAATGACGTGATCATGGCAAGCACAGACGAGCTGGCGCTAAAGCTCGAACAGCAACGTCTTATTACCGATTTAAACATCGTAAACAGCAATTTAGCGGCTTTATTGGGTGGTTTCGAATATCAAGTATCCGCACCCAACATCACGCCTGAAGCAAGCGCGAACTAAAACAAAAACATAAAAGAACCCAAGTTTGGGGACGATGGCGAATGCACACCAATAAACAATCAACATCGCTGTCATGCCTCATGGGGAAATAAGGAATTAGGAATGAATTCAAATTCAATCAAGATAGCAACCATCGCTCTGCTTGTTGGCGGGGCGTTAATCAGTACCTATCTGGTGCAAACCACGACATGAGCGGCACAGGCGGTAGCACTGCAAGCAGCTCAAACGAGCCACTCTATTGGGTTGCACCAATGGATCCAAATTATAAGCGCGACAAACCGGGCAAATCGCCAATGGGTATGGACTTGATCCCAGTGTACGCCGAAGACCTCGCAGGTGAACAAGACAAACCCGGCACGGTAAAAATTGACCCATCGGTTGAAAACAACTTAGGTGTAAAAACCGCTCAAGTCTCTTTAGAGCAACTTTCACCTCGGATTGAAACTGTCGGCTATATCGCGTTTGACGAAAGCCATTTGTGGCAAACCAACGTTCGCGTGGCGGGCTGGGTTGAAAAGCTTTACATCAATGCCGTGGGTGAAAAGGTCAACAAAGGCGATGTGCTGTTCACGCTGTATTCTCCTGAGCTAGTCAAAGCACAAGAAGAGCTGCTGAACGCCTACCGAACTGGGCGTAGTGGCCTAGTGAAAGGCGCGACAGAACGTTTGGTGACACTGGGTGTTGATCGTTCTCAAATCAGAGCCATCACTCAACGTGGGAAAGCATCACAAACTATTGAAATTAAAGCTCCGGAAGATGGCGTCATCGCGAGTTTGAACGTTCGTGAAGGTGGTTACCTATCCCCTGCTCAAGCGGTGATCAGCGCGGGCCCACTTGAAAACGTATGGGTGGATGCCGAAGTGTTTGAGCGCCAAGCTCACTGGATGAAAGCAGGCAGCGACGCCACTATGACGTTGGATGCGATTCCGGGTAAAGAGTGGCAAGGCAACGTCGATTATGTGTATCCAATTTTGGATCCTAAAACGCGCACGCTTCGTGTTCGTCTTAAATTCTCTAATCCCAATGGCGAGCTGAAACCGAACATGTTCGCCAATATTGCCTTACAACCTGTCAGCGACAACGCGGTGTTAACCATTCCAAAGTCTTCCGTTATCCGCTCGGGGGGTATGACTCGCGTCGTGCTGTCTGAGGGAGACGGCAAATACCGCTCAACGCGCATCGAAGTCGGGCGTGAAGCTGACGACAAAATCGAGGTACTACAAGGCCTGACTCAAGACGATCGCATCGTAACCTCAGCTCACTTTATGTTGGATTCAGAATCGAGCCAAACGGCTGATCTATCGCGCATTTCATCACCGACCGAAGCCACTGCACAAACGGCTTGGACGAAGGGCGAGATCACTGATGTGATGAAAGGCCATCGCATGTTGACCATCAACCACCAGCCCGTACCAGAGTGGGATTGGCCGGGGATGGTTATGAACTTTACCCTCGCTGACGGCGTCGATATGGGCTCGCTGCAAAAAGGCCAAGCTATTGAGTTCGAAATTCAAAAAGCCGCATCGGGTCAATACGAAATCGTCGATTACAAAGCCGATGACACCGTTCTCGCGACTGACGTTTGGGTAACGGGAGACATCAGCATGCTAATGGCAGATTTTGGCATGATCACGCTCAATCACCTTCCGGTTTCAGAATGGAGCTGGGATGCCGGTGAAATGAACTTCTCTGTGGGTGATGAAGTGGATTTATCCGGTTTCAAAGAAGGTCAGAAAGTCCGATTTCTAGTTGAAAAACAAGGTTCTGACTACGTTTTGAAACAAATTGAAGCGATCGAGGGCTAACTATGATTGGAGCAATTATCCGTTGGTCACTCAATAACCGCTTTATGGTTTTGATTGCGACCTTAATGCTTGTTTTAGCAGGACTTTACAGTGTAAAGAATACGCCTGTTGACGCAATTCCGGATCTTTCTGATGTTCAGGTGATCATCAAAACCAGCTACCCGGGTCAAGCACCGCAAGTGGTGGAAGATCAAGTCACTTATCCGCTAACCACCGCGATGCTCGCCGTACCGGGTGCAGAAACCGTTCGTGGGTATTCGTTCTTCGGGGATTCGTACGTTTACATCATTTTCAACGACGATACCGACATGTACTGGGCACGTTCACGTGTTTTGGAATACCTAAGTCAAGTAGCACCTAAATTACCACCAAGTGCAAAACCAACCTTAGGCCCAGATGCTACGGGTGTGGGCTGGGTCTACAGCTATGTATTGCAAGACAAAACGGGTCAACATGACCTTGCCGAGCTGCGCAGTTTGCAAGATTGGTTCTTAAAGTACGAACTGCAAACCGTCGATGGCGTTTCTGAAGTTGCAACCGTAGGCGGTATGGTTAAGCAGTATCAAGTCCAGATTGATCCGGCGAAGCTGCGTGCTTACAACTTAACGCTGCAACAAGTAAACATGGCGATTCAAAACGGCAACCAAGAAACGGGGGCATCCGTAGTTGAAGTTGCTGAAGCTGAGCACATGGTTCGCACCACCGGTTACTTGACCAGCATCGAAGACATTAAATCGCTGCCGCTTAAAGTGACCGACAAAGGTACACCGCTCTTATTGGGCGACATTGCTGACATCAACTTAGGTCCGCAAATGCGTCGCGGTATCTCTGAGCTTAACGGCGAAGGTGAAGCGGTGGGTGGCGTGATCGTGATGCGCTATGGCGAAAACGCGAGTGAAGTGATCAGCAAAGTTAAAGACAAGTTGGAAGATTTACAGCGTAGCTTGCCGGATGGCGTTGAAATCGTCACCACTTACGACCGTTCTACGCTGATCAATGCAGCTGTCGATAACCTTTGGAAGAAATTAGCGGAAGAGTTCATCGTCGTAGCCATCGTCTGTGCACTGTTCTTGTTCCATATTCGCTCTTCATTGGTTATCGCCCTGAGCTTGCCTGTAGGCATCCTTGCAGCGTTTATCGTGATGCATTCTCAAGGCATTAATGCCAACATCATGTCGCTCGGGGGGATTGCCATCGCTATCGGTGCAATGGTGGATGGTGCCATCGTAATGATAGAAAACGTCCACAAGCACATTGAGCGAACGCCACTCACGGATAAGAACCGCTGGCAAGTGATTGGTAAAGCCGCTGAAGAAGTAGGTGCGCCCCTATTCTTCTCGCTGCTTATCATCACGTTAAGCTTTGTTCCAGTGTTTGCACTGGAAGGTCAAGAAGGCAAGATGTTCTCTCCTCTCGCCTTTACCAAGACGTATGCCATGGCGTCAGCGGCAGCACTTGCGATCACGCTCGTGCCAGTTCTAATGGGCTACTTTATTCGCGGTAAAATACTGCCAGAACATAAGAACCCTGTTAACCGTGGTCTGGTTGCGCTGTATCGTCCATTGCTTAATCTGAGCTTGAAATATCCGAAAGCGATGATCGTACTGGCGCTCGGCCTATTAGCATCGGCGTACTACCCAACTAGCCAACTAGGCAGCGAATTCATCCCACCATTGGATGAAGGCGATTTGATGTACATGCCGACCACCTACCCGGGCATTTCCATCGGTAAAGCACGTGAGTTGGTTCAGCAAACGAACAAGCTGATCAAAACCGTACCGGAAGTTAAAACGGTTTGGGGCAAGATTGGCCGTGCAGAAACCGCCACCGACCCTGCACCACTCACCATGATTGAAACGGTAATTCAGCTCAAACCTCATGACCAATGGCGTGAAGGCGTGACCACTGAGTCATTGCGCAAAGAGTTCGACAATCTCGTGCAGTTCCCGGGGCTAACCAACGCATGGGTAATGCCGATCAAAACGCGTATCGACATGCTTGCGACGGGCATTAAGACGCCAATCGGGATCAAAATCGCAGGCCCAGACCTGGAAGAGATCGAAAAGATTGGCGCGCAGTTAGAACCTATCTTGAACAACGTTCGCGGCACTTCATCGGTTTATGCCGAGCGTGTAGCCGGTGGCCGTTACGTAACAATCGACATTAAACGCCGCGCAGCTGCGAGATATGGATTGAGCATCAAAGACGTTCAGCAAGTCATCTCAACCGCTGTCGGTGGTATGAATGTTGGAGAAACCATTGAAGGCTTGGAACGCTACCCGATTAACGTTCGCTACCCGCAAGACTACCGTGACTCTGTGGTTAAGCTGCAAAACTTACCGCTAGTGACACCAAATGGAGCGCGTATCGCACTCGCTGATGTCGCCGACATTCGTTACGAAGACGGTCCGCCGATGATCAAAACCGAAAACGCTCGTCCTAACGGCTGGGTGTTTGTGGATATCGATGGCCGCGACCTTGGTTCTTACGTGGTAGAAGCGCAGCAAGCAGTGGCTGACCAACTGGTGCTCCCGGCTGGATATTCGCTCGCTTGGTCTGGTCAATACGAATACATGGAACGCGCGAAAGATCGCTTGAGTGTGGTCGTGCCGATAACCTTGGTGATCATCATGATGTTGCTTTACTTCAGCTTCCGCCGTGTGGGTGAGGTGCTGATCATCATGCTGACTTTGCCTTTAGCGATGGTTTGTGGCTTGTGGTTGATGCACTACCTCAACTACAACTTCTCCATCGCCGTGGGGGTCGGATTTATCGCTCTCGCCGGCGTTGCGGTGGAGATAGGCGTCATCATGCTGGTGTATCTCAACCAAGCGTGGCACCACAAAAAACTTCACGCAGAAGAAAACCAACAAGCTCTGCAAATTGGTGATTTAACCGATGCCATTCGAGAAGGCGCGGGGCTGCGTGTGCGTCCGGTCATGATGACGGTTCTCACGGTCATCATTGGCCTTATCCCTATCATGTATGGCTCAGGTACTGGCTCTCAAGTCATGCAGCGCATTGCTGCACCAATGATTGGCGGCATGGCCTCTGCCCTACTACTGACTCTGCTGGTGTTACCAGCAATCTTCAAGCTGTGGAAGCAGCGAGAAGTCAACAAAACTCAAAACCCAGAGAAATAAACAACAAGCGCCATTGTACAAACCGCAATGGCGCACTACCTCATTGATAGTAAAGGAAATCGACATGAAAAAGACACTTATCACTCTTGCTCTAACTATGGTATCAGCAGGCGCATTCGCGCAAATGGATAGCTCGAACATGAACCACGACAACATGGATCACGGCAAAATGGACCATGGTTCGATGTCGATGGATAACATGAACATGGACGAGATGCCGATGGATCATTCAAAAATGGATCACTCCAACATGCAAGGCATGGCAGGAATGTCAGCCGTGGGTATGCCAGCGAATGGGGCGAAACCGGATAAAGTCGTCCATGTGATTTTGAGCGATGACATGAAAATCACCTTCAAGAAAGACGTAAAAATCGAACCGAACGACGTCGTGCAATTCGTGGTGATGAACACGGGCAAAATCGATCATGAGTTCACCATCGGTTCTGCAGCAGAGCAACTTGAGCACCGTGAGATGATGAAAAACATGTCAGGTAATCACATGCACGACTCAGGCAATGCTGTCACCGTAGAACCAGGTAAAGCAAAACAGATTTTGTGGCACTTCCACGGAGACAACAACGTAGAGTTTGCTTGTAACATTCCAGGCCACGCAGAAGCTGGCATGGTCAAAAAAGTGAAGTTGTAAGGTTATAAGTAGGCTTCGGCTTAAACAAGATAATCTAACGATGACAATACGTTAGGCATGAATACAATAAGACAAAAGGAGCTGCACTCAGCTCCTTTTTGTTTCGTTCATCCCTGCCACTATCGCATGACGAACAGCTCTTCATGGTAATGACGTTCGGTATCGACGCGATAAGCATTCAACTCTTTTTTCAGTGTTTGCGAAAAAGCTTCAGGCCCGCAGAAATAGAACTCATAACGCGCTAAATCGCCACATTCGCTCGCGATACGCTCTACGTTAAGTCGAGGAGACACCGCCGTATCAATCACGTTCAGCTTCACTTGCGCAAGACGTGCCATTTTCCACAACTCGTCCACTAAATGACTATCCAAACCTCGCGTGCAGTAAAACAAATGCACAGGAGGATGCGTTTTTAGCGATTTGAGTGACGCTAAGATGGCAAAGAACGACGCGACCCCAACACCACCCGCAATCCAAATCTGCGGCTTATTGACGTCAAACGCCAAGCGTCCGTAAGGGCCTTCAACCATCACTTCTTCTCCAATTTTAACCCTGTGGTACAAATCCGTGGTGAAATCACCCAACTCTTTGATCAAAAAGCGTACCTCTGCTTCATGCTCACCTGAAACAATCGTAAACGGATGCGGATCTTCATTACCAAAACGAACATAAGCAAACTGCCCAGCTTTGTGTCCTTGCCAAGTTTTTCCTTGGCCGTTATTGCTTGGCGCCAAAGTTAGCTCCATCACTCGCGCTTGAGGGAAGTAGCGAGTCGACACCACTTTGGCGGGATGGCGATTTGCTCGTCCGACAAAACCAAGCAAGCTATAAACGGCAGCTGTAGAGCCCATCAAGGCAAAGCCCAAGGCAACAAAATGAATTGGCTCACCCCAGTACGCGTGCTTGATCAACAAAACGGAGTGAACAGCAATCATCAAATACACTGCCGCCATTAAACGATGCGACAACTTAAATGGCTTGTATTTAACAACCGTCCACAGTGACACCACGAGCAATGCTAAGAGCAGGTAAAAACCCCACTCCCCCAAACCAAGCCCCACATCGCGCAACTCTTTGACCCAGAGTTCTAAACCGACAAAGTTGTTCCCAGAAGGCCCACCCCCGGTGTGTTTGATTGGTTTTTCGAGCACTCCTGCCGACACTAGCCATTTGGGCACTTTATACGTCAACCAATGCACGACTCCGAGGCTAACCCCCGCAATGCCGAGCCATTTATGCACACGATAGGCCTTATCCATCCCGTGAACCCATTGCTCGATCACAGGTAAGCGCAGCGCCAACACCATCGCAATAGACATCAAAGCCAACGACAAAACACCAGAATATTGAATAAGCGCGGAGCGCCATTGGAAGAATTGGGTCGAGGACAGCAGTTGCGGTTCACTCATCCACCACAACACAGACACGGCGGCAATTATCATCCATACAAAATTTCGTACAGTTTTCATGAACATCACTCTCAAATTGACGACAACTCTAGTTTAGTTTTTCTAGCGTAATGCAACGTCAATATTCGTAAAGTTGAGTAAACCCACAATATACCTAAGGTCAATAACAAACTTGGAGGTATTGCGCAGAATCCTACAGAAAATCGACAGGGATTTAACAGTGGTTAGAGTATTCACTCGTTATAGTTTGCTTAACATCGCCAAAGTGCGAATCAAAACCAAAAGAACGAAGAACACCACGCATGAAAAAGTTATTCCTGTTGGTTGGGCTGATGGTTTGCTCAACTGTTAGTTACGCCTCCAAATTAAACGAAGACATCTCCCTCATCGAGAAACAAACATCTGGGCGAATTGGAGTGTCAGTCTGGGATACACAAACGGACGAGCGTTGGGATTATCGCGGAGACGAACGTTTCCCATTAATGAGCACATTCAAAACGTTAGCGTGTGCCACCATGCTAAGCGACATGGACAGCGGCAAACTCAACAAAAATGCCACAGCGAAAATCGATGAACGCAATATTGTGGTTTGGTCTCCGGTGATGGATAAACTGGCTGGACAAAGCACACGTATCGAACACGCTTGTGAGGCCGCCATGTTGATGAGCGACAACACCGCCGCGAACTTAGTGCTAAATGAAATTGGTGGTCCTAAAGCGGTCACGCTGTTTTTGCGATCTATTGGCGACAAAGCAACGCGACTTGACCGATTGGAACCCCGTTTGAATGAAGCAAAACCGGGCGACAAGCGAGACACCACAACGCCTAACGCCATGGTAAACACCCTACATACCTTGATGGAAGATAACGCCCTATCTTACGAGTCACGCACACAGCTGAAAATCTGGATGCAAGACAACAAAGTATCGGATTCGCTCATGCGCTCTGTTCTGCCAAAAGGCTGGTCGATTGCAGACCGCTCTGGCGCAGGTAACTACGGTTCACGCGGCATTAGCGCGATGATCTGGAAAGACAACTACAAGCCGGTTTACATCAGTATTTACGTCACAGACACTGACCTTTCACTTCAAGCTCGCGATCAACTGATCGCGCAAATCAGCCAACTGATTTTAGAGCACTACAAAGAAAGTTAAGCTCGAACTCGAGCAACCAAGCCCTTCTCATTCAGAGGGGCTTTTTCTTACCTGCTCTCTCAAATGCTTAACAAATCTCTCTTATTCTTGCTGTCTTCGCTACGCTTTACCGAATGGTCACCTCTTGCTAATTAGGCATAAAAATTATCGGTTTAGACATGAGTTCAAGCTCACATTAAGCAACCTGACACTCACAAGTGGCGAGAAATAAACCATACTCTGTTAAAGGAACGTATTTTTCTTGAAAATAGCTGCGTGTTACTTATTGTTTACATTTAGAGGAATGTCTAGGGAGATGGCTATTGAGACTTGAAAGAACTTTTGACCCAAATGACTTGTCGACGCAAAACATGGAAAGCCCAATATGTTTACCGATCGGCTTTGTTCACTTTTTGGCTCAATCACAGACGTTACAGCAGGTGCTCGATACTGTCGCAGAATGGATCAATCGGATTTTTGAATCTGACCGCACCAGCATTACGCTGTACGAAAACAGTGACTACCTCAAGGTCTACTCTTTTTCCGGCAATAAAGCGATTCCTGCCGATTTTCTCGTGCCGATTGATCAAGCCTTCGTCGGGCGTGTGTTCAAAAACCAACAACTG
Organism: Vibrio sp. Y20_XG_PY13; assembly: GCF_024181925.1. Taxonomy (NCBI): domain Bacteria; kingdom Pseudomonadati; phylum Pseudomonadota; class Gammaproteobacteria; order Vibrionales; family Vibrionaceae; genus Vibrio; species Vibrio sp. Y20_XG_PY13. The sequence goes on from NZ_JAMZAL010000001.1 coordinate 842,687, forward strand.
ATCATTTGTGACGACGTTTCTCAATCCGACGAGCTAGATTGCGTCATGTTGACCTCCAGCGGTATGGGCACGTGTATGGATGCGCCGCTGATGCATGGTCAAATGTGCTTGGGCACGCTTAACGTCGCGCATCATCAAACCCATTTTTATACCAAGGAACAAGCAGCACAGTTGCAATGCATTGCCAACTGGATAGCGTTGAACATTGCACTGCATATTCAGATCATGAAAATGGAGCACCTCGCCACCACAGACGATCTTACTGGCATTCCAAACCGCAGAGAGTTCATGCGTCAAATTGAGCATCGTCTTTCTGAATTTCGCACGCAAGGGATCAAATTCCACGTCGCGATTTTGGATTTAGATAACTTTAAAAAACTGAATGACAAGTTCGGGCACGACGCTGGCGACAAATCTCTCATCCATGCTGCCAATACCATTAAAGGGCATTTACGAGAATGCGACCTGCTTGCTCGTGTCGGTGGTGAAGAGTTTGCTATCGTCCTGAGAAGCCGCTCTTGTCAAGAAGCAATGGATACGTTAGAAACCATCCGAAATGCCTTAGAAACCACGACGATTCGATATTCAGGGCGTGATATGACATTCACCGCCAGTATTGGGGTAACTCAAGTGTGTGGCTTGGATGATTCTTTTGAGCCATTAGTGAAACGTGCTGATTTAGCGTTATACAAAGCGAAAGAAACCGGGAGAAATCGCGTAGAAATCAACCACAGCGAGCATCAAGGCGTATCGAATGAGCAATGAGTGAGATGATGAATCAACAATAAAAAAGGTAGCGACTGATGCGCTACCTTTGCGATTCCCAAGTAAATTCAAGATGAGGAGTGAATCACCTTGCGCTGACTTGGGATTAAGAAGTCAGCAAATTGAATTATGCTTTCTTAAGATCTTTAGCAGGGTAAGTTAGCGTCTTTTCGCCAGCTTTAACGTGAGCGTAAAAACCGCCGCTGCTTAAACCTGTAACAACCATTTCGCCTTGCTCGACACCTTTAGTCGCTACTACTACGTCACCGATTGAAAACATATTGAATACCTTGTTTGTTTAGATTAAGACACGAAGTCGTTGCGCGGTATTTAATATGAAATCAGCCTCCCTTACTAATCAGCTTTTTTATCGTCTGGATTAACGAGTATTATTAATGATTTTAGCAACTTACAAAGTTTGACGCAGGTCAAATATCCGTTGATACAAATGACAAAGTTGATGAAAATATGCGAGGTGTTTTCCCTAAGATACGTTAAGATTTTCTAGCATCAACCGGGGAGGATTTTCCCTCCCACTCATTGGAGAAGCAGGATGAAAAAAGGCCTAAAAATGCGTGCGTTAGAACGCTCTGATTTGCGTTTTATCCACGAACTCAACAACAATCGCAATATCATGGCCTACTGGTTTGAAGAACCTTACGAGTCCTATGACGAGCTCGAAGAACTTTACCGTAAACACATTCACGATGACGCAGAACGACGCTTTGTCGTTGAAGACGCTGACGGCATTTTGATTGGTTTGGTGGAGCTGATTGAAATCAACTACATCCACCGCAGTGCGGAATTTCAAATCATCATCGCGCCAGACCATCAAGGCCGTGGTTATGCGATGGAAATGATTCATCGCGCATTGGATTACTCTTTCTCCATCCTTAACTTACGCAAAATCTACCTATTGGTTGCGGTTGAGAACGAAGTTGCCATCCATCTGTATAAAAAGTGCGGCTTTATTGAGGAAGGCCATCTTATCGAAGAGTACTTCATTAATGGCAGCTATCGTGACGTGAAGCGCATGTACGTTTTGAAACATCAATACCAGAAGAGTATTGAAGAACAATCGTAAGCCGATTGAACGTTATCACTGGCGTTAATTCATGCTGTGCTATCTCTCGCATTGCTGCTAGAGAATTTCCTCAGTATTCATCGCTGAGCAAGGGCTGAAATAATGTCAGTGACACGCTCGAATCACAGGCTAGATTGTGTTGACGGACTGGACGTCACAAACGCATTAGCGCTGTGTTTCCATTATTCAAATTGATATTGGTACGATACCGCAACACGCTTGTCTGCTTCATCCAGATAGGTGTTGTTGTCCATGACAAACGTCATTACGTTAAACGAGTGGCGTTTGTTCACAAGGTAACCAAGGCCGATACCACCAAAGAAGCCTTTGTAGTTCTCTCCTTCACTGTTTTCTGAGCCGTAAGTGCCCGCTGCGAAACTGATTAACGTCAGTTCTTTGGTAAACGATTTCAGCGCAAATGCACCAACGTAACCGCTGCTGCCTGAAGAGCTCATCATATTGAAGCCATTCTCTGCACTTGGCGTGCCCGTAAAGTTAGGCTCGCTACAATGGCTACTTTCTGCACCGTCACAAACAGGAACATCACCAGTGTTGTACGTATAGCCTGCCATTGGGAAAATTTGGAAGCCTGCTGGCTCAATCCCGAAATAACTTAGCGGCATAAAGGTACCAACGCTGTAGTTGGTTTGATCCGCGCCGTTTACGTATTCATTTTTACCGAAGTTGAAGTTCACGATACCGACCGGAAACAACCACGAGCCACCAATACGCCACTCGCTCGCATCATCATTGATACGCAGGTTGATTTTGCGCGCTTGGTCAAGCGCAAGTGAGCCCGAGAATGAGATGTTTTGATCATCAAAATCGTAGTTGTTTGCGTACGACGCGCCAAATTTCGTGATGACTTTTGTTGGGTCATCCGCCAACTTGTTTTTATTGTCTTTTACTCGATGCTCGGCACCATGAGCCAGCGTACTGACCAACAAAGTCGTACACACTAACGCTAGTTTATTTTTCATTTTTTAGTCCTTTGAGATGTTGAATACCCGCACTTAGCTGCGCAGATACTTTTTGAATCATCACTCACTGGATGTGACAGAAGCGCCCTAACTACCTTAGATGGCGTGACAGCATCCAGTGCAGGTAGTTAGGGTAGAATGGCCTGTAAGGAAGGCGTTTTAGCGATTAGGAATGATTAGTTTTTCCAGTTGTAGCTCATGCTCATGAAGTACAGCGCAGGCTCATCAAAGCCAGCTTGGAAGAGTGGCGTTTCCGACGATTCCATCAAGATCGCTTCAAACGCGAAACCAATTGAGTTTTCTGAATCCAATTTGTAATCAATACCTGTACCAATGCGGTACGCCTTGCCAGTAGGAACGGTAATGTCACCGTTTGATTGGCTTTCATACATGCTGGTATCGAATGCAAAACCTGCATTCCACATCATTTTTTCATTCAGTTTGTACTGAGTACCCAATGCGATTTGGTAAGTGTCTTGTGTCTCTACATCGACCAAATCTGCAGCCTTAAGCGTGGTTGTGTATTCGCTCCAGTCTTGCCAGTTCACGTTCCACATCACTGCTAGGTCATCATTCACTTCGTGGTAAGCACTGAAGATCAGTTGTTGCGGAGCAATGGAGTTGCTATTGTCGAATTCAAATTCGGTTTCAGAAGAGTAAGACAGGCCAAGACGCGTGCCTGGTGTTGCCTCATAAAGTACACCTACTCGGCCGTTGAGCTGAGTATCTTGGTCTTCGTCATTGAAGTTCAAGGCTCCCTTCGTTTCCACTTCATACATACCGTACTGAATGCCAAGCGCCGCACCCACAGACCAGTGATCATTGATGCGGTAAGAAGCGGAAGGTTGAATGGTTAAGGCTTGCGTCGTTGCTGTAGGAATATCTAAATGATCACCCAAAAGACCTTCGTACTCGAGGCCAAGACCGTAGTTGCCATACAGACCAATACCCAGCGTCCATTTGTCGTTCACTTGTTGGCTGTAAAATGCCGACGCCATAGGAACAAAACCAATCACGTTGCCCGCATCGCCAGTCATCGTGTCTAGTTGCGCGTCACCGTAAAGGCCAATCAGGTTACCAGAGAAAGATTTACCAGAAACATTCGCCAGACCAGCCGGGTTTGCTGCCATTACTGAGGCATCTTGCGCACGAGCCGCCATACCAGCGGATGCCAAACCAATATCCGATGCTGTAGTTTCGTAAAGGTATAACCCACCCGCTTGCGCAGCAGCACACGTCAGTAGAGAGCTCGCTACGACGATTTTTGAAAGATTTTTCATGCTAAAACCTATTATTGTTAGGGGAACCCACGCTGCGACGGTGGTTGTATATCAATGAAAGGCATTGGCCAATCGCACACAGCGTGGGGGTGTTGTGGAGTCAGTTGAAATCAGCGTTATTGCTCGCTCACCTCAAGTTCAGTGGGTTTCTTTCGCTTAAACTTCTCGCGCAGAGATTGCATCATCACGAAGAACACCGGCGTCAGCAACGTGCCTACAAACGTAGAGAGAATCATGCCGCCGAATACCGCAAAGCCCAGTGAGTGACGAGATGCCGCACCAGCACCCGATGCAATCACCAACGGGAATACCCCCCAGATGAAGGCGAATGCGGTCATCTGTACTGCACGGAAACGAATTCGAGCAGCTTCTTTGGCAGCATCAATGATGGATAAGCCCTTTTCTTCTCGCAGAACTTTGGCAAATTCCACGATAAGAATCGCCACTTTGGCGGACATACCGATCAAGATGACCACACCAATCTGCACGTACAAATCGAACGGTTGTCCCACCAGCAGTAGCGTGCCCATTGCGCCGAGAATCGCGACTGGAACCGCCATCATTACCGCAGCAGGAATAGTCCAACTTTCGTACTGAGCCACCAAGAACAAGTAGGTGAACAGCAAAGACAATGCGAACGCGATTGGCGCCATGTTGCCTGCTTTCATCTCTTGGTAAGTCATGCCTGACCACTCGTACGAGTAACCACTTGGCAAAGATTCCGCAGCCAGTTTTTCAATGGCTTTTACAACATCACCCGAGCTGTAACCTGGAGCTGGCGCACCGTTCACGGTTGCAGAACTGAACATGTTGTAGTTCGACAAGGTATCCGGGCCGAAGATCGGCTTCACTTTCACTAGCGTTGCCAGTGACACCATTTTTCCAGAGCTTGAGCGAACAAACAGATGGTCGATGTCGTCGATGTTGTCACGGTATTGCTCTTCTGCTTGCACTTTCACTTGGTACGAACGACCAAACAAGTTGAAGTCAGAAATGTATGCACCGCCCAACTGTGCTTGCAGTGTGCTGAAGATTTCATTCAACGGTACGCCCATCGAAATCGCTTTATCGCGGTCAATATCGATGTAACGTTGCGGAATGTTCGCACGGAAAATCGAGAACGCACGCGCCACTTCAGGCAGTTGATTGATTTGGGCAACAAAATCAGCGGTTGTTTTTGCCAACTCTTGTGGAGAACGGCCCAAGTTGTCCTGCAGCACAAGGTTGAAACCATCCACCGCACCCATACCTTTGATTGCCGGCGTCGCGAAAACGAACGAAGCGGCATCTGGCGTTGAGTTCAGCATTTGGTTAACTTTATTCATCAATGCGCGTTGGTGTAGCTCCGGGTCTTTACGTTTGCTCCAGTTATCCAGTTTGATGATCAACATGCCCGAGTTTGGAATCGACGCCATGTTAATTACCGAGAAGCCCGCAACCGAAACCACGTTCTCCACACCTTCCATCTGTTTTAGCTCATCAACGTACTTCTTCATTAATGGTGCAGTACGCTGCAATGCTGCTGCGTCTGGCAAACGCATTTCGACCATGAACACGCCTTTATCTTCGTTCGGTACGAAAGAAGAAGGTACGGTCATGAACGCAAATGCCAGCACCGCAATAAGCGCGCCATAAACACCGATACTCAGCACAATACGACGGCTCAAGAAGCCAACTAAACCTTGGTATTTGCGCGTTATTGCTTCAAAACCTCGGTTAAACGCACGCAAAGGCGCAATAGGTTGCGAGTGAGTAGATTTCAACATCAACGCACAAAGCGCTGGCGTTAACGTTAATGCGTTGATCGCAGAGATCAGCACCGACACACAGATGGTGACCGCGAACTGGTTGAACATTCGACCAGAAATACCCGGCAATAGCGCAACCGGTACGAATACCGCCAACAAAATAAGCGTTGTTGCCAATACTGGCCCCGTCACTTCTTTCATAGCTTGGATCGTGGCCGGAATCGGGTCTAAATGCTCTTCATGGATAACCCGCTCCACGTTCTCTACCACGATGATCGCATCGTCCACCACGATACCGATGGCGAGGATCAAGCCAAACAACGAGATGGTGTTAATGGTCATGCCCATCACGCCCATGATTGCGAACGTCGCAATGATGGAAACCGGAATCGCTAAGGTTGGTATGATGGTCGCTCGCCAGTTCTGCAAGAAAACGTACACAACGAAGGTTACAAGAAGTACCGCAATCACTAGCGTCTCGTACACTTCATCAATCGATGTCTCTACGTATTCGGTAGAGTCATAAGCGATGTCGTAGACCAAATCATCTGGGAACGATTTCTCGTACTCTTTCATGGCCTCTTTCACGCGTTCCATCACGTCTAGCGCGTTCGCTGTCGGCAACTGGTACAAGGCCAGAACGGCGGCTGGTTCGTTATTCATACGACCATCAGCTTCGTAACCTTGTGCGCCAACTTCCACACGAGCCACATCTTTCAAGCGAATCAAAGAACCTTTCTTGCTCGCGCGGATGATGATGTTCTCGAACTCTTCTGCAGAAGTAAGGCGGCCTTTGGTTTGCAAAACATATTGATATTGCTGGTCACCCGGAGCTGGCATACCACCGATCTTACCCGCCGCCACTTGGATGTTTTGCGTTTTAATTGCGCCAATAACATCGCTAGCAGAAAGCTTCAAGGTGGCCAATTTATTTGGGTTCAACCAAATACGCATTGAGTAGTCTTTCTTACCCAGCAGCGTAATGTCACTCATACCTTCGATACGTTTTAGACGCTCAACGATATTGAGATCCGCGTAGTTAGAAAGGTAGATACTGTCGTAAGACTGTTTCGGAGAACGCAGTGTGATAACGCCCAGCATGTCGGAAGATTTCTTCTTAACCGTCACACCGATTTGGTTTACTTCTTGTGGTAGAGACGACGTCGCCTGTGCCACCAAGTTGTTCACACGAACCTGTGCCATATCGCCATCTGCGCCCACTCGGAAGTAAATACGCAATGTGTATGAGCCATCGTTACCAATCACAGAAGACATGTAAATCATGTCTTCAACGCCGTTGACTTTGGCTTCTATCGGTTGTGCTACGGTCTTTTTAACCACGTCCGCGTTTGCACCCGGATACATGGTGCTCACCGTAATTACCGTTGGAGAGATTTGAGGATACTCAGAAATTGGCAAGACTTTCAGGGCGATCATACCCATCAATGTCATCGCCAGTGAGATCACCAAAGCAAACTTCGGCCGGTGAATGAAAAATTTACTTAACATCAGTACTCACTCAGCCTTGTTCACTCTGTAGTTCAACGTCTTTCACCGTTGCACCCGGACGCACTTTTTGTAGACCATTGACGATGACTTTTTCGTTAGCCGCCAAGCCAGTCAGCACAGCACGTTTCACACCGTAGGTCTGACCAAGTTCAACGTTACGACGAGACACCACGTGATCATCACCAACCACCATGACGTAGTCACCCGCTTGGTCTTGCTGAACAGCCGCCGATGGGATAAGCAAACCATCAATGGTTTTGTTGCGCAGCTTGATGGTCAAGTTGCCATATTCACCCGGCATAAGTGCGTAAGTTGGGTTATCGAATTGTGCTTCTGCTCGAATTGAGCCTGTTTCTAAATCGATCTTGTTGCCAACGGCGTAGATCTTGCCATCAAGCGGATACAATGAACCGTCTGAAAGCGTCAGTGTTAAATCAACATCCAGTTTGTCATCGTTACGATGAGCCACATCAATCGCACTTCTTACGCGGCGGTAGAGCTTCTCATCCACATCAAAGCCAAAGCGAATTGGGTCAATTTGAGTGATCGAAACAAGAGGAACGAGTTGAATTTTCGAAATACGGTCACCCACTCGGAAGTTGCTGAAACCCACGCGGCCAGAGAAAGGAGCACGCACAGAGCTAAATTCAAGATCGAGCCTTGCTGAAACCAGCGTCGCTTTCGCCTCTTCTACCGAAGCAATCGCTGCGGCGTGCGCAGCAATGGCGTCATCGTATTGCTGCTCACTGATGCTTTTATCTTTGATGAGTTTCTTCACACGTTCTGCATCACGCGTAGTTTGAACGAGTTGTGCTTTTGCTTTTTGCAACGACGCTTTTGCATACGCCAGTGCCGCTTTGTAAGGACGGTCGTCGATTTCAAACAGCAATTGGCCTTTTTCGACCATATCGCCATCTTTAAAATGAATCGCGGTTAATTCGCCACCGACTCGAGGCATAATATCAACGTCATTTACCGCTTCAGTTCGACCGATAAAAGTATGATAAGGAGTGATTTTTGTTTCGGTTAGGGTAACGGTTTCAACAGAGGGTGCTTGGGCAGTTTTCGTTGCGATATCGCCAGTTTTGCATCCTGATAGTAATGCAGAAGATATAGCAATAGATACCAACGCAAATTTATATTTGGCTTTCATGATAAACCTACTTTATGTAGAAAGTGCCCTAGCCTAAATATTTAAATATATGGATAAACGCACTTTCTATTCTGGAAATAAACGAGGGAGTTAGAATTGGTAGTTAAATTCGATACGGTGATCACCATCACCGAAATTAACGTGCTCATTCCAGTTTGCAAAGTAACGAATATTTGCGCGAGGATTAATTTGATAAGACAACGCAAACTCATGAGTTAAGATATTATCTTCACCCGCGTAATAAGTATCTTTATATTGACTAGACCCTGACAATGTATGCATATACATTGGGTTGTAATTAATCCAGATTTTATCGGTTAATTCAATTTTTGAGTACATACCGACAACGGTGAAAGTACCTGGAATTTCGTAACCTTTGTCATCACCACTAAAATCATTAGCAATAGTGACACCCGCCCCAGCTAAAGGAAATAGCTGCAACATGCCAAACTTAGGTAGGCCTTGAATAAAGCTATAAGATGCATCTAATTTATCGTTATCAACATCGTAGTTTACATCCAATTGACGGCCTAGACCTTTTGCGACTTCTACTTGGAAATTACGTAGTCGGAAAGAGTCAATGCTGTCATCAACATTGGCATACATTGGATCGTCATTGTCGCGAATGCCAAATAGCTCACCACCAATGCCTTTCATTTCGATGATGTTCATCGCCATGGTGCCAGGCTGGCTAGATTGGTAAGTTTGACCTATTTTGATGTTCGCGCCTTTGTCAGTAATACCAAAGCCCGCTTGGGTGTAAACCGCAAGTGGGTCAGACATATCTTGTAGTTCTTCGTCATTATTTGTCTGAGCATAAGCAGAAGACGCGAGTTGAAGGGCTGCTGCCATGATAACAACAGACGGTTTCACTAAATTCATAAAACTGTATCCATTTTAATGATTATAAAATTATTCACGTCATGAGATCATCATAAATAGCAAGCAACACAACTCGCTTTGGATAATATAAATTATCAAAGCAAATTTAATAATGACGAAACATTAGACGTTTTAATTAAAATAAAATAAAGCGTCGTAAAAGTTCAATCACTGCTACTTATATCTTATATAACTTGAAATTTGGTAAGCTTTACGAAGAAGGGAATATTAAAACTTATGAAAACTCAATTATCATTAGAACAAATGATTAATTAAATTTACCATATAAATAAGGAGTGCAATGGTGTTAGGTGATCGCGATCAAGTTTTATTTGTATCGTATATTACTCTTCAGGTAAAGAAGAGAGTTGTAATAAATTGCAAATACCTTAATTTAATTAGCCTTGCGGTCAATTTAGAATAGTTACTCCACAATAAATTGAAAGGAAATCACACTCTGTGATCTCCTTTTATTTTCGAGTGCAAAAGCACCAATGCATTTCGTTAACTAAAAACGCAAACGATTCGCACTATTGCAGTTTCTCTATCCCCATATTGAACAGTGCAAAGCTATAAATATCTGCATTTGTCTCAATTATTTTACGCGTTGGTGTGCCAGCACCATGTCCTGCATTGGTTTCGATGCGAATCAAGGTCGGATTTGAACCCGACTGTTTTGACTGCAACTCAGCAGCAAATTTGTAAGAGTGAGCAGGAACAACACGATCATCATGATCACCCGTTGTAATCAATGTCGCTGGGTATTCCACCCCCGCTTTTACATTGTGCACTGGCGAATAACCTTTCAGATATTGGAACATCTCTTTACTTTGCTCTGCCGTACCGTAGTCATACGCCCAACCAGCACCTGCGGTAAAAGTATGGTAACGCAGCATGTCCAGTACGCCGACTGCTGGCAGCGCCACTTTAAATAGCTCTGGACGTTGCGTCATAACTGCCCCCACTAACAAGCCACCATTCGATCCACCGTTAGTGGCTAACTTGTTTGATGACGTTACCTTTTCATCAATTAAAAATTCAGCCGCCGCAATAAAGTCATCAAACACATTTTGCTTTTGCATTTGAATGCCAGCGTTGTGCCACTCTTTACCATACTCCCCACCGCCACGAATGTTCGCTACCGCGTAAACACCACCAAGCTCCAACCAAGCCGCACGTGTCGGGCTAAAAGATGGTGTGAGGCTGATGTTGAAACCACCATAACCATATAGGATGGTTGGTGCACTGCCGTCCATCGGTGTCCCTTTTTTATAGGTGATGATCATCGGCACTTTTGTTCCGTCTTTTGAGGTGTAAAACACCTGGCGAGAGTCATACAAAGCTGGATCAAATGGCGCTTTAGATTTGTAGTACACCTCGCTATCACCACCTTTGATGTTCAGACGATACGTAGTGCTGGGCATCTTGTAGTTGGTGAAAGAATAGTAGACTTCGGTTTCATCTTTTTTACCCGAGAAACCGTATGCGCTGCCAATATCAGGCAATTTGATTTCTCGAATGAGTTTACCGTTCATGTCGTATTGCTTCACCATCGAGATCGCATCAACAATATAACTCGCAAACAAGTTGCCACCCGCGGTAGAAACGCGTAACACGTTCTTTGTTTCAGGGATCAAATCTTTCCAGTTTTTGGGCTGCGGCTGACTCGCATCCACCGTCACGACGCGTTTGTTTGGCGCATTAAGGTTCGTAACCAAGTACAGCTTCGTGCCTTGGTTGTCTATTACCCAAGTATCAGAACTGGTGTTATCTAAAATGGTTTTAAGCGGACTGTTTGGCTTACTCAGATCTTTAAAGAACAGTTTGTTACCCGTGTCGATACGCTGGCTGAGATAAACAAGTAGCGTTCATCATCTGACGTATAGCCGCCAACATAACGGTATTTCTCTTCCTCAAACCCGCCGAAAATCAGCTGGTCTTCACTTTGCTTCGTCCCAAGCTTATGAAAGTAGAGCTTGTGTTGATCTGTCTTCGCGGAGAGTTCACTCCCCTGTGGCTTGTCATAACTTGAGTAATAGAAACCTTGATTGCCGAGCCAACTGATGCCGCTGAACTTAATATCCACCAGCGTTTCACCGACTGGCTTTTTGGTTTCTGTGTCTAACACAATGACTTTGCGCCAATCGCTACCGCCTTCCGAAATGCTGTATGCGACCAAAGAACCGTCTCGTGAAAAGCTCACTCCCGCTAACGACGTGGTGCCATCCTCACTAAAAGTATTTGGATCGAGGAAAATTTCTGCGTCACCATCACCTAACTGCCGATAAAGCACATCTTGGTTTTGTAACCCGTCATTTTTGTAGAAATAAGTGAACTTACCCTCTTTGAACGGTTGGCTTTGCTTTTCGTAGTCCATGAGCTTAGTGATGCGCTCTTCAATCTGCTCGCGGTAAGGGATTTTCGACAGATAATCAAACGTCACTGCATTTTGTGCCTTCACCCATTCTGCGGTTTCTGGGCTGAGATCGTCTTCCAACCAACGATAAGGATCACTCACTTTTGTACCAAAGTAGTCATCGACAACATTCACTTTTTGTGTGGTTGGGTACGTGATGGCTTTCGGGGTTACCTGTTCAACCGACGATTGCGCCGCTTCATTTGCATGCGCCACAGACAACACACTTCCGAGTGCGAGAGCCGTTGCGAGTGCTAGGGTGTTCTTTTTCATGAAATTCCTTTTTATTTTTCTGTTGTCTTTTTGTGCAATACATCAGAACTCTACTATATATCGACAAAATGAATCTAATTTCATTAAACGAGTTGTGAAAGCCATCCTAACTCCCTCATTTCCTGCCAGTTCTACAAACCAGTAAGTGGAAGTGTAGAACTTGGGAACAACACTGAAGAGCTACGATGGCGTTTACTCTTTCGTCTAATTCAGTTCGATTTGACGCAAAACCCCAGACTCAGAAGCGAAATCTTGGTCGTGACTAATCAGAACAAATCCACCTTTGTATGTATTTAACGCCTGACTAAGCATTATTTTTGACTCGAGATCGAGATGATTATCTGGCTCATCAAGCAGCAGCAAAGGCTGGGAGTGTTGATGGCTGACGATCAGCATTGCGAGCTTCATCTTCTCGCCACCACTTAGTACGCATCCCAACCGAAACACAGCGTCTCGACGAAAACCGATCCCCGCCAATAAGGTTCTCGCTTCACTTTCCGTCATCTCTTGGCAGGTCTCCATTACGTTCTCAAGTAACGAAAGATTTGGATTCACTGCGCCAAAGTGTTGGTCGAGATAATACAAGGGTGTATTCACTTGCAGCTCACCACTGAGCAACGACAACTCGCCAAGCAACGTCTTTAACAAGGTTGACTTTCCGCATCCATTTTTCCCTTTGAGATGGACTTTATCGTTCGCAAAAATCTGCAAAGTGATAGGAGTAGAATCCCCAAAAGGCAATATACCTTCTTGTATCGACAACACTTTTCTCGAACGGTTCGGATTATCTGCAAGATAAAGCTTTTGCGCTTTGAGCTGCTCATGTCGCGATTGCAACGCCCGCTCTTTGGCTTGTAAATGCACTTGTCTGAGTTGCTCATTCTTATTGCGATTTGAGGCGCTGGCGGTCGCGCTATCCTTTTTGCCATCAAGCAAAATTTTGGGCTGACTGCCGTCTTTGCGCAGTTTGTTCCCTTGCGCGGCGCGTTGGTCTGCTTTTTCGCGATTTTTCTGGGCTTGCTCAGCTAACCGTTTTTTCTGTTTATCGACCTGCGCTAACTGCCTTTCGACCGCTTGTAGCTCAGTGCGTTTTTGCTCGGCATACACGTCGTAATTTCCACCAAAAACCTGTAAACCTAGGCCCGAGAGTTCCCAAATTTCCTCCATTGCTCGCAGCAGCTCACGATCGTGACTGATGAGTAAAATCGCGCCGCCGAAATGCCTCATAGACTCTATCAACCATTGTTTCGCCTCGGTATCGAGGTGATTGGATGGCTCATCGAGAATCAAAAGTTCCGTTTCGTTTTCAAACAATTGCCATAACTGCATACGCGCCAACTGACCACCGCTGAGCCGAGCACAAGAGAAATCAGGGTCTTGCGGCAAGCCCATCGCAGCAAGCTGCTGTTTGAGTTTCAGTTCAATATCCCACTGTTCGCCAACCAGTTCGAACCAATGCTCAGAAACATCACCTTGTTCAATCTGCTTTAAAGCATGCAAGACCGAGTCTGTTCCCAGAAACTGGGCGATCGATTGCTGACCTGAGAGCAAATCAGACGGCTGCTGGCGATACATCATGAAAGAAGAGGGAGAAGTCACAACACCGCTGGCAGGCTGAGTTTCGCCCGCCAAAATGGAAGCCAAAAGCGACTTACCGATGCCATTGCGCCCAACCAAACCAACACGTCGTTTAGTCATGGAACAAGAAATAGACTGGAATAGCGTCTCGCCATTATCAAACTGATGGCTAACATTAAAAGCTTGTAAAACTGGCATAATTTGCCTCCTGTATGACAGGGACAACAGCCGTAGCTATGATTTGAGATTGCAACAAAACGCGTGCACAAACGCATTAAGCTTTATGTAAAGCTCGACGATAAACGTCAAATAAAAAATTTGTCTTGTTGCAAAGAAATATCGGAAAGTGAGCTACGCCTACTAACCCTGCTGATCCAAAAAATAAGTAAAAATATGGATGACAGGTTTAGTTCTTCATGTTGGCGTAATCTCCTAGAGAAATGATGCGCAAAGTGTAGCGGCTTTTTTGTTCAAAAAGCAAGCTTTCTAACCAAATGAGTACAAAGAGAAAGTTTCACAGCAAGTTGTTATATCGTATTAACTTTCTAACAAAACTTTGAACAATTTCGAGATCTTATCAACACAATTTTTGCCCAAGCCATACTATGCTTAGGGTAAAGATAATCCACATAAGGGCGTGGTTATGAAATACAAACATATCCTTGTTGCACTCGAACTGTCAGATGAAAGCACCGTGCTTATCGACAGAGCGGTATCAATGGCAAACTATCTCGACTCCGATATCTCCTTTATCCATATTGATGGTACGCACGGAGAAATCTATCGCGAGCTTGTAGACATTAAAGAGAACCCGGATCAAAGGCCGTTGAATGAGCATTCAATGGAATGTTTAAGAACATTCAGTGATTACATGGACTACCCACTTAAACACTTCTTTGTAGGTACGGGTGATTTGGCTGATAAACTGGAAGTCACCATTAAAGAGCAAGAAGTGGATCTGTTGATTTGTGGTCACCACCAAGATTTCTGGAGCAAGATCATTTCTTACTCAAGACACCTAATCAACAAATCACCCGTTGATATTTTAGTGGTGCCTATTCACGAATAAATTGGCGTGATCATGAAATAGCCCCACGGGCTCAGAGAACTTGTCTCATTTTATAAAACCACCAACTTGTTTGGTGGTTTTTTATTAATACTTCATCAGTTTATCTATTCCTACATGGTAGATAGGTTAACGTTTATGCGTTACATTTTGTAACTGACCGAGACGGACATAGCGCGTCAGTCTCTTCACCCACCTTCTCCATTCGGATAAGGCCATGCTGAAAGCAAGGATCCCTATGACAAATAAAAAAGTACTGATTCTCTTTGCTCATCCTTCCCAGCATCGTTCAGAAGTGAATACTCCACTTTTCAAAGAAGCTCAAAAAATCGAAGGCGTGACATGCGTTGACTTGTACGGTGAGTACCCTCGTTTCAACATCAATATCGACCGAGAACAACAACGCCTTCGTGAACATGATGTGGTGATTTTCCAATTTCCGCTTTACTGGTACTCAACACCAGCGATTTTGAAAGAATGGCAAGATTTGGTGTTGGAATACGGCTTTGCATACGGCACCGAAGGAACCGAACTGCAAGGCAAAACCATGCTGTGCGTGCTTTCTGCCGGCGGCAAAGAAGAAGCCTACAAAGCCGAAGGCTACAACCATTTTACGATTCGGGAACTGCTCGCTCCTATCGAGCAAATGTCCGCACTCACGGGCATGCACTATATTGCGCCTCTTGCTTTGTTTGGTTCGCGTACCGCAGCCGAAGAAGGTCGTATCCCGCGCCATATTGAACGCTATAAAAAGCTCTTAACGGCACTGGTCGAAGACCGATTGGATGTCGAGGCCGCCGCTTCGCTCATTAAACTTAACAGTGCATTGCCGGAGCTCATCAAGGAGGCGTCATGACAGGAATATTCTTACAAGCCTTTGTGTACCTTGTAGCCGCCGTTATCGCGGTTCCGTTAGCAAAACGCTTAGGTTTAGGCTCTGTACTGGGCTACCTAATTGCCGGCGTGGTGATTGGCCCAATTATCGGCCTAGTAGGCGAAGAGACCACAACCATCCAACATTTTGCGGAATTTGGCGTTGTAATGATGCTGTTCCTTGTTGGTTTAGAACTCGAACCTAAAATGCTGTGGGCGATGCGTAATCGCTTGATGGGGTTAGGTGGCTTGCAAGTTGGCGGCACTGTCGCCGCGATTATGGGTATCGCCTTGTACTTTGAGCAGCCTTGGACGATTGCTCTGGCGATTGGCCTAATTTTCGCGCTGTCATCAACCGCCATTGTGCTGCAAACCTTTAGCGAAAAAGGGCTAACCAAAACAGAAGGTGGTAAAAACGCGTTTTCTGTTCTGCTCTTTCAAGATATCGCTGTTATCCCGATGTTGGCCTTTATTCCATTGTTGGCCCTGCCGGAGTTAGTCGAACAAGCACAAAATGCCGTTCAAACTGCTGCGCAGCATCATGACGATTTAAACCTCGTGGCCGATTTGCCGGGCTGGGCATACGGAATTGTCATCACTGCATCGATTGCGATTGTTGTCGTTGGCGGACACTTTTTAAGCCGCCCGTTACTTAAGTACGTGGCTAGCTCTGGTTTGCGAGAAATCTTTACGGCGACCGCGCTCATGCTGGTGATTGGCATCGCTGCACTGATGAGTTTAGTGGGCTTGTCTCCTGCGCTTGGAACCTTCTTGGCTGGCGTAGTATTGGCAAACAGTGAATTCCGCCACGAGTTAGAGTCCAACATCGAACCATTTAAAGGTTTATTGCTGGGTCTGTTCTTTATTACCGTTGGCGCGGGAATCAACTTCTCGGTTCTATTTGGTGATTTCTGGCTGATCATGGCGCTGACCATTGGCGTGATGGTATTGAAAGCCTTGGTGCTGTTTATTCTCGCGCTGATATTTAGAGTGAAAGGCAGCAACCGCTGGCTGTTTACCCTAAGCTTGGCTCAAGCGGGTGAATTTGGTTTTGTGTTGCTAAGCTTCTCTGTGCAAAACCACGTCATTCCGCTTGAACTCTCGCAAACTCTTGCACTGGTGGTTGCGATTTCAATGTTCCTGACCCCGGGCTTGTTCATTCTGTTTGATCGTGTGATTTTGCCTCGCTTTGAAACCCAATCAAATGAACGCGAAAGCGATACGATTGAAGAAACAGGCACAGTCATCATTGCTGGTATTGGCCGCTTTGGTCAGATTGTGAATCGCCTATTAGTATCGAACGGCGTAACAACTGTAGTGCTTGACCATCAAGCCAACCAAGTCGATAACATGCGCCAGATTGGCACTCGTGCCTATTTTGGTGACGCAACCCGACCAGATATGCTACACACGGCAGGTATCGAGCATGCGGCTGCGTTGGTCGTCGCGATTGATAACCAAGAATCGAGTGTGGAACTGGTGAAATACGTGAAGCACACGTACCCGAAAGTGAAAATCATCGCACGCGCTTTCGACCGCGGTCATGGTTACTTGTTGCGTCAAGCTGGCGCAGATGTGATTGAATCGGAAACTTATCACTCGGCACTGGAAATGGGTGGACACGCCATGAAAGCGTTAGGCATTCACCCATTCTTTGTTGAACAGCAAAAAGACACTTACAAGCGCGTAGAAGCTCGTAAATCTGAAATGTTATACCAAGCGTGGGAAGACGATTCGGAAGGTGAGCGCTTCGATAACAACTTCCGTGAGCTATTCATCCAGCTCGAAGAGAAAATGGCGGAAGAGATGCGCAAAGATCGTCACGATAAGTTATCGCGTTCTGAACGTGGCTGGACGCCACCGCCAAAAGGTTACGCTGAAAACTTTGACGGTGAAAACGTGCAAGATATTACGCCACCAAAAGAAGAAGCGATTTAACGCCAAAACAGAAATACAAAAACCTCCCACCATTGGGAGGTTTTTTTGTCGGTTGTACGTCAGCACGCCGCCCTAAATCACCACAGTGACTTTCATCCATAATGAAAGTTACATGAGGTCATTCATCAAAATCTCATACTCTTCATTCGCTTCTTCAACTAGATGAGAAAGCTCTAACGCGTCGGTAACTGCAAGATTGAACTGCCACGGGGTTGCGTCTTCTTTGCCACAAATTCGAGTTTCACATCCACGACTTTCAAAAGACAAATCATCAAACTCGGTCGTATGACGCTCTTCAAGTTCGATAATTTCAACTTCCAATCTTCCAACAGGGTTTACTTTAACATGCGCGTGTAACTCTGAACTGCTAGACAAACAATAATCTCGATGAACTGCAATCATGGCCGCCTCCTTGTTCTGCCAACTAACAACTCATCAAAGAGTGTAGGAGAGGAAGTTTAAACGTGGGGTGAAATAATAATGAAGATTGATCTGTCTCATTGGAGGAGACAATTTTTGTCATCACAGTATGAGTCGGTATGAAACTCGCCTGAAATCACACAGAGTCAAACCAGAAAAGTTGGCATTCAAGGCGAGTTTCCCTATTATCGAAACACATTTAACGTTGGTCAGTTTAGAGGTCAGTATGGAGCTAGAAGCCGTCGCTAAAGCATTAAAAGAATTAGGGCACCCTACCCGTCTATGCATTTATAAAGAAGTCGTTAAAGCGGGCTACAAAGGCATTGCGGTAGGCGGTGTGCAAGAAAAACTCGGTATTCCTGCATCCACACTTTCTCATCATATTTCCAGTTTAGCCTCTGCAGGACTCATTACTCAGCGCCGTGAAGGCCGTATTCTTTTTTGTGTTGCTGAATACGAATGTTTGGACGATGTCATCGACTTTCTTCGTGCCGAATATTGCGTGAATGAATGCCAATAACGTCTTTGACGATTCAAATAAAAACGAGCTCCTATTGAGCTCATTTTTATTGTCTTCTGCCGCCGCTTTTATTTTTGCACCAATAACATGAACGACTTTGCCGGAACCTTCAGTTCTATCCCGGCTTTAACGCTTTGATCTGACATCAGATCGAACCAATCACACTCTGTCTTTAGCGATAGCGATTGTGCGCGCGTGGATTTGTTTAGCACTACAATGCCTTTCTCTCCGCGTTTTAGCACTAGCATATCGTCATTCCCTTCCAGTACCGTCATTGATTCGCCATGAGTCACATTATGGAACGCGATCATCTTCGCCATGCGCGGATCATTCCAAGCGTCTTTCCATCTTGGCTTTCCGTTTTTGTTCTTAATGCCGCTGGTATCCAAATCGGTATAAACCAAAGGCACGCCGCCATCGCGACCAAGAATGTAGGCATAAGCGATCCACTCATCCTCTTCATCCATTATCAAATCGAGAAAGACGTCGTTGTTGGGAATATCATGCGTCACCACAAAAGTGATGGCTCGACCGTTTGAAAGCGCTTGGCCAAAACAGTAAGGGTCAATCAGAGACTTGAAACTGCCTTTTTTTGAAAATGCTTTAAAGATGGTCGAAAACAGCGGGAAATCATACGCACCTAAACGGGTTTCTTGTAAATACGGCTCAAGAAACAGTTGATACTCTTCTTCTGTTGCACCGCCATCGGTAATGATTTCCCCAAAAATATGCACGTCTTGGGTTATGTCGTCTGTCCATACGCGTTTTAAGTGTTCAAGCGTCATGTGCTTCGCGGCATCAATACGGAAGCCTTTCACACCTATCGCTTTCAATGCTTTTAGGTAAGCTCGCTGCTGCTCGACAACATGTTCACAAACGCGAAGAGTTGGTAAACCAGGATCGGTTGGCCCACCTGTAATTCGGCCATTTTGGACCTGCCATTTATCTTTCCAGTCTTTGATGCCAAACGCTTCAACAAAATCTTCTTCGCTAAATAGCGGCTTGGATAAATCGCCGAAAAGCTTTAAAGACTGGTATTTATGTTCGTTTTGTCGGTATTGATCTAATACGTCCTGACGAGGATATTGCAGATCACGGCGTAAATGTGCTTCGTTAGCCATGTGGTTAAACACCACATCGGCGTACACCAAAACGCCTACGCGTTCGAGCTCGCGAACCATATAGATGAAGTCTTGGGTGTCACCGAGCGCGTTGTCGATAACACGGTAATCTTGTGGTTGATAGCGCTGCCACCAACGTTCATCGTGGGCGCTTTTCATTGGTGGCGAAACCAACACCGAGCCATAACCTAGCTCGTGGATTTCATTTGCTCGTTGGGCAATGTCAGCGTACTTCCAATCAAAGGCGTGCAAAATCACGTTTGCACCTGCTGATTGCGTTTCCTGTAAGCCACTCATGTTGTTCTCCTACTCGTTTCCACTCACGATTACTTGTTTGGTTGTTTTGTGTGAATGAACTCAATAGTCGAAATTATAAAAGCTATTCGCGATACGCCCTCACCCTTTTGCGCTTAACTCAAGGCTGAAAATCAAGGCGTAGATACGCCCTGCCTAGCACAATGAGAGTCTGTGAATCTCCTCCAGTCGATGACAGCTCTTGCCATCCGCAAACAAGATACCACTAAGCCATTGTTTTTATTTACATAAAATCCAAAAACAAATTCCAAGCAACAAAACCTTATGTACGCCCTAACCCGCTCGCTGTAAATGAGTAGGTTATAAAATGCGTTGACGTAACAAATAGTTAAGAAAAGCAAACTGGCAACTAGATCACGTTTGGTGAGAAGGGATTGGCGTCGAAAAGTGTGTTGAGGAAACGCAGAGACAAAAACGGCCCTTGGGGTATTGGGCCGTGATAAAGACAACGAAGTAGATTAGCGTTCTGGTGTTTCCAGAAGTTTAACGGCGCAATCCACAGCGTTGTTGATACCTTGACTGCTCTCAAGCTTACCTGAACTCGCAGGCCCAAGGGCACAAGAGTACAAAGCCAGTTGCTTATCGAACGGCAGATCCAACTGTTCATATAGGTTTTGTCGGATACGTGCATGTTGTTCTGGTTCTTGGCTTGCAAGGCTAATCAACGTGTCATAAATAAGCGTTTTCATGTCATTCCCTTTAATTTTATTGCACGGGGTGCATATATATTGTATCCGTTTAGAAACCACAAATCAGAAGCTAGGTCACAGAACGCGGCGCTAAAAAAGATTATGTGAGAAGGATATGCCAACACAAAATTGAGACGCTTTCGACAAAAATTGACAGATACATCTCGAAATCATGCAAACGTTTGGCATTTAACACTGTTTGAATACAACCAAAAGCAGGAAAAACGAACACGCCGCCAAAAATGGCGGCGTGTTTTTTTGTGTTACGAAACTAACTTAACGTCGATTAGAAGAAATAAACCAGCATCTCTACATCATCACCTTGTTGAGGAGCTTGAAGAGAAAAGTGCACATAGCCCGCTTCAGTCACTGGGATAGCAAGGTATTCATTGCTGCCCGCGTAGTTTGACGCGTACTCATGTTGCTCTGCTGTCGGCCAGTGTTCTCGGCTTGCGTACAAGTCCACATTACCTGCGCCGTAAGGGTCGTTCGCATTTGATTGGCTCGACATCCAAACGCGTACTTCTTTCACGCCTTCAGGCACATAAACAGCGGCATAACGCTGCTGATGAACCGTTAGCACTTTCGCTTCTCCTGATTCCAAAACCACAGGAGCTAAATCGTCTTGCACTTGTGTTGGTGGCGTTTGAGCTTCAACTTCTAAAGCTGCCACAAGGTTTACGGAGTCGTAGCTATCACGCCCTGTTAAACTGATGTAGTAACGGCCAGCTTTAACGTAACCATTTTGCTCTGGCGCAAATTGAATCTCTTCATTGCTACCGTCCGCGTACTGGCTCATTTCGAAGTCGTAGTAATGCGCCACTTTGTTGTAGCTCATGTAAAGGTCGGCATCACCCGCTCCTTCAATAGAGACATTAAAGCGAACGGTGTTAGCAGGCACGTCAACGTAGAACAGTTTTTCGCTGTATGCTTCGCCACTCAGTTGAAGGCTTTGGTTCGCCGCCAGCTCCGTCACTTGCACTTCAGGATCGGTTGGTTCGCTTGGCTCTTCTGGGTCCGTTCCTGGTTGCTCCGGTTCAACTACCGCTTCTAACGTATCCAACCAACGCTCAAATTCCGCATCGTATTGTTGACCAAGCACAGTAACCTGCTGCGCCCATTGTGCAAACTGACCTGAACGAGACAACGCCAACAAGCTCTCTACATCTTGAGGGTGGTTTTCTAGCATGAAGCGAACCGCCAAGTAGCCCCAACGGTAAATGCGGTTGCTATCGTGCGAGTATGTGGTGTCAAACACGGTTGAAAGGCTCAGTTTGCCACTTGGGATCAGATCGATCGCGGCCTTGTAACCTTGTTTGTAATGCATGTATTCCGCAAAGCCTTCCAGCCACCAAACGATATGACCATGAGCTAAGTTGTCGCTGAATGAACCGTATTGGTTGAAACGTGCATCCAAGTAGTGAGTGTACTCGTGCTCAAGGTTCAAAATAGATAGATCTTCGCCATTCGCGTAGCGATAAGCCACGAAACGCGCCGTATTATCGGCTCTTGACGGAGTCCCCTCTAAGTACTGACCGCCGTTATCCGTTGTATTGCCAAACAGGAATGAAGAGTAATCAACGTAGCTGTCGTTGCTTGCAAACACCGCGACTTCAACACGATCGTTCAAGTCATCCGCCACTGGTTGATTACCAGTATTCGCAACTTGATGGAAGTCTGCTTCTTTCGCAGCAAGCACTTCACACGCTTTCGCAGCTTGAGCATCGGAGAGATCTTCAGAGCGAATGATGGCAGGTCCCTGACATTCGAAACGATTTGGCATCACGCGTGCTGCTAGATTTTGCTTCGCTTGCTCTAGGTTTAGACCATTCAAACCCTCAGGTGCGTAGTAACTCATCATCTCAACGGCGGCAAGCCACAGTTTGTCGTGCTCACTGCCCAATGGGTAACGCTGCATCACTTGTTGCATGACAGCCAATGCTTTGCGTTTGGTTTCTTGATCTGGGCTCGCAAGTAGACGACCAGTTTCACGTAATGCATTAAAAACGATAAAATTTGCATCTGTATCTAACGCCCATGCATTGTCAGAAGCGAATCGCGCTAACGTATCAATATGGTGAGTGTTGTTTGCCATGTAGCGGTAGAACGCATCGTTCGCCGCGTGACCTGCCATAGAGCGGAACAAGTTGTTCAGGCCATCAACCCATTGGGTATCTTTCGCGGTGTCACGGTTAAAGTGCATCAACGCGGCCATCATGCTATCCATGGTCAGCGGCAACTGCTTCACGTTATCAACCATCAAAGTCAGGCTCTTCATTGCACCAACTTGCTCGCGACCTTGCTCCAAAGCATGAGGGTTGTTAAGGAACAGGTTCGTTGACTGAGCAAAACGCTGACTCAATGCTTCTGAAAACTCAGGTGTGCCAGTGCCAGCGTTGTAACGAACGTAATACGCCGCACGAATAAATTCGCCTAGATTTTCTAGAACGCGAGCTTGTTCTGCTTCACCACGATAGCGTGCAATTTCTTGATCCAACGCGACTTGAATGCGACTTAAACTTGCTTCGCTATAAATATCATTCAGCGTTGCTGACGGCGCAGAGAACCAAGCGTGGTAGCAATCATATTCAGCGCCAGAAACGGCAGCGGCCAAATCACGTGATTGTTGTAAATCAGCAACAGCACACTGATTTTGGGCAAAAGAGAAGCTAGAAACACTCGCTAGCATGCAAGCAAGCGCCAAACGATGACGCGGGAAAAAACGGATATGAGACATAACAACACTCATTGATTATAAAAATAAATTGAGTGGGGTTTATATTCCTTACAGCTCAAACAGTGAAATCAGTATCATAAAATTTATGAAACCGATCCCAAAAATAGACTTATTACTCTAATTTAATGGGACCAATCCCACACAGAAAAACTCAATAATTATTAATAAAAACATTAATTTACCTTTTTCTAAATAAGTCAATATGAGTCAAAAGTGACTCAAAAAATGAAATTTATCGCACCAGACCAAAAAGTTAGTTATTAGCTCAAATGAGAACCATTGAAAACGAGTTTTCATTATGAGACATGAACCAAATAAGCATCAAAACACATATCTGAGAGCAATAGATGATGGTAAATTCTCGCCACACGTCGTGCCTAATACTCTATTGCATAATGACATCATCCTTTTTTGTCGAAACGTAATATCAATGAGAGTAAAACCTGCATCGAGCAAATCACGGCACTGAACTAGGACTACATATCCCCTTCCATCACACCAGAAAGAAGTGGGACTTAAAAGGATCAGAAACCATGTCACTTTGGGGATTTTTAGGAGCGGGGCTTGCTTACTTATTAATGACGTTTGCCTTTGTTTTTGGCGGCATTTTTTGGTTATGTGCGGAAGGTAATACATTAAGAGAAACAAAACGCCAATCATCGATAATGTCAGGGATTATTGTTTGCACTATGGGAACTTGGGTGATTGCATTTAGTATTTATATTTACGGTTACTTTTGGGATAACTCTTCTCACTATTATTTTTACTTGCTCGCTCCATGGCCTCTTGCCATTGTAGGCATAACACTTCGTAACCATTGGGTTAGCCAATACGCAAGTGTAAAACAAGAAAAAAATGAAAAGTGGCAAAGGCACTGGAGAGAGATATTAGGCGAAGATACTGAAGATCTTCCACCGTATCGATATGACTACGGGCTCTACTCAGGCATTTGGCAAGCCAATGAAACACTCAGAGAGCAGTGCTTTGCAGCGCTTACTCACGGGAATTCAGTCTATGAGAGAGTAAAGGCTTTTCAAAAAATGGCTACTCACGAGCACAACACCGATGATCAAATTTTGCTGAGTAAACTCGCCCAATTAGAGAATGAAATTATCCAAGCACTGGAACAACACTCGCAAAAAAACGTAAGTATTGAAACAGGCTCTGGTACTTTATGCAAAGAGTCAAAACACAATGTTTATCGCCATGAAAATGGCCCAACAGAAGAGCAACTGTACGACTCAATCAACCTCCAACATGATTTGGATCGAGAGCTACGTAACATTATCTATGGCAGTCTTGGTGACGATGGCTTGGATGAATACTTTTTCCTCCGAGCACCACTCGAAGAGCTTACCGAGAATGAAACCGCAATCAACTGGATGCTCTGGGGTTTAGTAAGCAACCATTTTGACGTTGACCCATACCAAACGGCGTTGGAGCTCAATTTAATGAATGCGGAACCAAGATGGGGACAAGATGAGCGGTTTGTGGTGGTAACAACGGCAGCTTGAACGACTTTACGCGTTGATTACTAGACGCCCTCAAGCTGAAAACATTGCTCTGCCCGATAAACAACCAACTTATTGACTACAAGCTCATTTATCATAATCGAGATAAGCATAACGTTGCTCATCAAGTACTTAGGAGGCGCATTCGTCACGATCTCATCCAGAGCTTTTATCGGCTTCATGAAACATCGTAAAGAACTGTGCTTCCCATTTCTGCGTATATACTTTCTATCAACAGATGCCTTTTCAGAGAGTAGTTATGTTAGAAGAACGACTTTATGAACGTTATCTGCCTGGGTACTTAGAAAGTAATAGTGAAGAAGAAAAGCAGCGCCTATGGCAGCAAGCTGACCCTAACACGATTTATCAGCTCAATAGCGAATTACAAAAACTGCACGGCGAGGGTAACGACCTCATATCTTTTAGTGACCCCCATCGTTCGCACCTCCCTATCACCGCTTGGCCGGACATGCTATCGGCCGACATTGCCTTTTGGCGCAAGCACCAACACTGGTTGTTGCAAAGTAATGACCCTGTCACTCCAACTAATGAAGACGACTTGAGCGTCAATTATAAAATTCCGCTCAATTACATCAACCAATACAATGGTGAGCATTTACGCCTGTTCTACGGGTCTCGCCTCGTTTATGCGAGATTGTTCAGCGCCCTGCACTACATTTTGAATCACGTTAAATCGGTGATCGAAGATTGGAGCCACGATCGCTACCCCTATCAGTTACCCATAGAACTGTACATATCAACGACAAGTGAGCCGCAATCGGCAGTACGAAGTACATATCACCATTTCAATAGTGCTAACTATCAATCACTTAAAAACTATTTCCAGCAGCGCTATTCAAGTTGGATTGAAGAGCAATATCTCAATTGGATGTTCGAGCTCAACACACAACTTAATCACCAAACCGCCGCCACTTACATCATTGAATACGAGGATGAACTTGGCATTCCGCGTGTCGACTTTATTTGCAAAAACGAAAACACTTTGCGGATGATTCGCCCCGCTCATTTTGTTGAAGACATGCGACAAATGGTGAGCTCGACCGATTATCTTGATCACCAAGTACAACAAGTCGCGCTCAGAATCGAACGGCAATGCCGAGCGAAAGGATGGTAGATAAAGGCAGGAACAACGTTAGGGAAATTCGAACAACAAAAAGCCATCTTCTAAGCTTGATCATTAGAACGAGAAGTTTGAACGGCGAGAAGACTCAACGGATGGATAAACGCTATGCTATCGATAAAACAATTATCTTATGCCTTGGCTGTCTCAAAAACGCTGCATTTTCGTAAAGCAGCAGATTTGTGTCATGTTCGCCAATCAACGTTGAGCACAGGCGTCAGTGAACTGGAGCGTCAGCTAGGCATTAAGATTTTTGAGCGGGACAATAAAAAAGTGCTCGTCACGCCACTTGGTCGTGAGGTTTTAGACAAAGCCAGCAACATTATGCTTCAACTGGAAGACATGGCACACCTCGACCACAGTTGCGGCGAACCTTTTTGCTTTCCGTTGTCCATAGGCATGATCCCGACCATTGCACCTTATCTTCTGCCAAAGTTGTTACTCACCTTAAAAGAGCAGTACCCCAACGCGAAAATAGACATCGTCGAAGAACAGTCGCATGTCCTTGTCGACATGGTTCACAGCGGTGAGATTGACGCGGCCGTGCTGGCCATCCCCTACCCTTGTGACGGCTTGTTAACGTTAGAGTTTTGGCAAGAAGACTTTTACTGGGTCGCGCTCGATGGGCAAATGCACACAGACAAAAGCAGCATTACGTCCGAAGAACTACAAGAAACCAACCTCATGCTGCTTAAAGAAGGCCACTGCCTCAAAGATCATATTTTGGATGCCTGCCGCCTCTCTGAACAAACCTCCAATCAGGAATACCGTGCCACCAGCCTAAACACGTTAATTCAAATGGTAATGAGTGGAATGGGCACAACCTTGATCCCGGAAATGGCACTGGAACAGCTCGTCACGCACTACCCAGTATTATCGGCAGTGCATTTAAATGAGCCCGGCCCTCACCGCAGAATAGCCCTCGCGTTTCGCCCAAACTATGTGGACGTTTCCAGTCTCGAAGCGCTTTCCCGTATCGCGAAGCAATCTCTCAAATAATCTCGAAATCAAAATCGTTTAAACCCAGCAGCATACCGTTACCTCGGTGTGCTTTGTGTGCTTTGTAGGCGTTGATATTTGCTATAGACAACGCCTTCCATTCAGTAATCAAAATTTCCGAACGTTACATTCATTTTTATCATTTTTACAAATCAGAACATCTATCCAATACTTTTTTTAGTTGTTTGCTGACGGCTTATAAAAAGTCGTGAAACCAGATGGAATGAGAGGAAGCTAGCATGACGCACATCGATATCGGCATTGATAGAGAGCACCGATTAAGCACCGCAGAGGGCTTGAAGCAGCTCTTGGCAGATTCTTACACGCTCTATCTGCAAACGCACAACTTCCACTGGAATGTGGAAGGCCAGAACTTCAGAGAACTGCATCTCATGTTCGAAGAACACTACACCGAACTTGCGACGGCTGTAGACGAGATTGCCGAGCGCATACGCACACTGGACGTTCCCGCACCCGGCACGTTTAAAGAGTTCGCCAAACTCAGTGTAATTGAAGAGGTTGAAGGCGTTCCAAGCGCGACGGAAATGGTCGACATACTCACACACAATCACGAACAAGTCGTAAAGACCGCGCGTAAAGTGTTAAAGCTAGCCCAACAAGCGGATGACGAATCTAGCGTGGCGTTGGTGTCGGACAGAATGCGCATCCATGAAAAAACAGCATGGATGTTACGATCGCTGCAGAAATAACGCCGAGCGAAACAACCTAAGGATAATGCTCTGTATTAAAACATCAGTAATTAATAACGGATGCCCGTGTTTGTTCACCAGCTGTAACGACTAGCACTCGCAAAACGCAAGAATGGGAGAATTAACATGACACAACAAAATGCGCATTCCGCAGGCAAATGCCCCGTAATGCATGGCTCCATGACCACCAATGACAGAACAGAAAAGAACTGGTGGCCGAAGTCGCTCAACCTAGACATTTTGCATCAACACGACGCTAAAACGAATCCAATGCCGAGTGATTTTGATTACCAAGAAGAAGTCAAAAAACTCGATTTCTCTGCACTCAAACAAGACCTCATCGCACTAATGACCGATAGCCAAGAATGGTGGCCTGCTGACTGGGGACATTATGGCGGCTTGATGATTCGTATGTCATGGCATGCGGCAGGGACTTATCGAATCGCAGATGGTCGCGGCGGTGCGGGCACCGGTAATTTACGTTTTGCCCCGCTAAATTCATGGCCAGATAACGCTAATCTCGACAAAGCAAGACGTATCCTTTGGCCGATTAAGAAAAAATATGGCAACCAACTGAGCTGGGCCGATCTCATTGCGTATGCCGGTACGATGGCTTATGAATCCATGGGGTTGAAAACGTTCGGCTTCGGATTCGGGCGCGAAGACATCTGGCACCCAGAAAAGGACATTTATTGGGGCTCAGAAAAAGAATGGCTGGCACCTACCAACAACCCTAACAGCCGCTATTCAGGTGAACGGGATTTAGAGAATCCACTCGCCGCTGTGATGATGGGCTTAATTTATGTCAACCCAGAAGGCGTCGATGGACAGCCGGATCCACTCAAAACCGCGCACGACGTACGAGTTACGTTCGCTCGAATGGCAATGAATGATGAAGAAACCGTTGCCCTAACCGCTGGTGGCCACACCGTAGGTAAAGCGCATGGTAACGGTGATGCAGCCAATTTAGGCCCAGAGCCAGAAGGTGCCGACATTCACGACCAAGGATTAGGTTGGTTAAACAAGACAACCCGCGGCGTAGGCAACAACGCGGTCACCAGTGGGATTGAAGGCGCATGGACAAGCCAGCCAACGCAATGGGATAACGGCTATTTTCATCTGCTGTTAAATTACGATTGGGAACTGAAAAAAAGCCCAGCCGGCGCATGGCAATGGGAACCTATCGACATTAAAGAGGAAGACAAACCGGTCGATCCTGAAAACCCTAACGTTCGGCATAACCCAATCATGACAGACGCCGATATGGCGATGAAGATCGATCCGGAGTATCGCAAAATCTCAGAACGCTTCCATAGCGACCCGGCCTATTTCGCCGACACCTTTGCTCGGGCTTGGTTTAAATTAACGCACAGAGACATGGGGCCTAAGGCTCGCTACATCGGCCCTGATGTTCCGCAAGAAGACCTCATCTGGCAAGATCCGGTTCCTCACGGCAATGCAAACTACGATGTAGACGCGGTAAAAGCCAAAATCGCAGCCAGTGGGTTATCGGTTAGTGACATGGTCACAACCGCTTGGGACAGTGCACGCACGTTCCGTCAGTCTGACAAACGTGGTGGCGCAAACGGCGCTCGTATTCGCTTAGCACCACAAAAAGACTGGCAAGGTAACGAGCCAGAGCGGCTAGCCCGAGTATTACCGGTGTTGGAAAGCATCGCGAAAGATACGGGAGCCAGCGTCGCTGATGTGATCGTATTAGCAGGTAACGTCGGTATTGAGCAAGCCGCCAGCGCGGCGGGTGTTAACGTCACTGTGCCGTTCCTTCCAGGACGTGGCGACGCAACACAGGATATGACGGATGTTGAGTCTTTCGAGGTGTTAGAACCGTTGCACGATGGATATCGAAACTGGCTCAAACAAAACTACGTTGTAACACCGGAAGAAATGCTGTTGGATCGCACCCAGTTGATGGGGTTAACTGCCGCTGAAATGACGGTGCTCGTCGGAGGGATGCGCGTTCTTGGCACAAATCATGGCGGTAGCAAACACGGTGTGTTCACAGACCGAGTCGGCCAACTTACCAACGATTTTTTCATTAACCTAACCGACATGAACTACACGTGGGAACCCGTTGGCGAAAACCTTTACGAAATCCGCAGCCGTCGCTCTAAAGATGTAAAATGGACAGCGACCCGCGTCGATCTTGTCTTCGGTTCAAACTCAATACTCAGAGCCTATGCCGAGCTGTATGCGCAAGATGACAATGCAGGAAAATTCGTTGAAGACTTTGTCGCCGCGTGGACCAAAGTGATGAACGCCGACCGATTTTGATGTCATCCAAAGCGAAGCCTAATGTAACAATTAGGCATCCTTTCGCTTATATTAAAATGGCAGGTATCACTTACCTGCCATTTTGTTGCTCAGAAACTTTCGAAGCACATTCTTGTTTTGTCTTATCAAGCTTTGCCCAACATTCTCAGCAACGTTCCGTCCTGCTTAATAAAGTGATGCATAAAGCTGGCACCAAGGTGCAAAACCAATAGGAATGGCAACAACGCTTCACCACTAAACTCGTGGATCCCCTCGCCCAGCTCTTTCAGCATGTGTATTTCTCTGCCAGAACTCACTAATTCAAAACCAAACAGGCTCAGGCCGTACCCTTCTCCTACAGAAACCGCGATACCAGACAAAGGCAACACCACAGTTAAGGCCAAAAGAGAGTACATAACCACAGCCGCCGCGATAGACTCAAATTTACTTCTTTCAGTCATAGGTTTTGGCATACCTCCAATGAGTCTCCCAACTAACCTAGGCACGCTCAAGGCTAAGACTAAAAGTCCGAATGACATGTGAGCATTAAAAAGTAAGTTGTTTGATTCATCATCCATAACTAGACCAGAAATGAGTACCGCAATCATTCCAAGCCCGATAACCCAATGGAAAAACATCATTGATTTTGAGATTGCATTGTTCGTTTTCGCGTCCATCTTCTTTCTCCACGTAAAAGACATGGTTATTCTTCACATGAGCCATGAATAAAAGATGAATACTTTATTCAGACAAACCACTCTCAGACGAACTAAACAGGTCGCCGCCCTCTAGTTGTGGTCCGTGTTGATACGATAAAAATAAAAACTTACGCCCATACTCAATATCCTTCCACACCCTCACTCTTATACTCTTTCCCAAAATGAGTAATAACCATAATAAATTTTTAGATTGAGGGGAAAACAATGGATATCTACCAAGAAAGCATCAGTTTTTTAGGTAACGACGCGAACTTCGATGCAAACGGATTATTTCAATGTGAACTGTCATCGAATACAAATGACCATGATGAAGCGCTTTTCTTAACCATATTTAAGAACGAAACCACCATCAATTTGCACATGTCGTTGACCAGCCCTGTTGAGTTGCCAACACCTCTGCCAGAAGCCATCGCAATTGCAATCGGTGAACACGCGCTAGAACCATTTCGAGGTGGTTTCGGTGTTGGTTTAATGCCGGACAGCCGCAGACTGACCGTTTATAAGGTTATTTCGTTAGCTAATAAGCCTCAAAGTTATGTTCAAAACACATTCCAACAACTGCTAGAAAAAATTGAGCAGTGGCACCTCTTCATTGAACAAACCGATAACGAAGAAGCAATTCCAGAACAATTACCTGCTGGGATTTTCATTTAATCCCGCTAAAAACGACCATGTTTAGAAATGAGTTTATTTTATGTCGACAATTCAAATTAATAGTCAACATCGAGGTAATTTAGACCTCGCAGATATTCAAAATATCAAAACCAATGCGAAAGAAGGCGATACCGTTAAATTTGGCTCTGTATTTGGTAAAGAATACAGCGTTACCAAAAGCAATGATGGTGAAATTAGCCTCAAACAAAAAGAAAATCGCAGCTTTTTTAATCGCTTTTTTAGCAAAACAGATTCATCGAAAAACAGCGACTTAAAGCTGAACTTGATGAACCAACAACTGCACAAAAAAGAGAACAACGGCAACGTTAAGGTCCTGACGTTAACGTACAACCAAGCCAACCAAAAGATGCCTGCAGAGACGAAGAACTACTTCCAAAACCTTATCCAAAAGGGTGACTATGATGTGGTCTTATTTGCCGAACAAGAATCGAAATTGCTTGCTAACGACCTAGAACTCGATGGCATGAACCTGCTTAGCCAAAACAAAATGAAAGTCATGACTAAAGGGCTTAGTGAAGGTGTCAGCTACACTTCAATGTCTGTTTTTGCGAAAGATGGCGTCGATATCAACGTGAAAAAAGAGTCTGAATATCGTCACGGCATCGGTGGCCGAAACATGGAATTCTTCATGGGCATCACGGGTAATAAAGGCGGCGTGAAAACGGCTTTGGAGATCAATGGACAACCTTTAAACGTCATTTCTGCACACCTGGATTCCAACAAAGAAGTCAAACGTGAGTTCGAAGGCAACAAGTTGATGGAAGGCATTAATCCAAATGAGGAAGTTCTGATCACTGGCGATCTCAATGAACGTGAGAAGCGCGTTGCTGAAGGCTCTGATGTGCTGTACGACCCAATTGCCCACGATAATACGCACTTAGCGAAACATGGCTTTAAGTTCAAACCACTCGATAGCCATACTTACATGCAGCTAGATAAGCACACTGGCAATATTAAGCAGAAAGAAGGCCGAGATCGCCCTGACTTCGGTGAGCTGGATAATACTGGTTTAACCAACAAAACGGGCAACTTACAGAACCACCAAACCAGTGTTATCACAGAGGGTTTTGAGAATGTCAGCGACCATAAGCCAGTGCAGTCAACGTTCGAAGTCAGAAGCTTTTCTCAAAAGTTGATTGAAAACGCATTTACTCAAAATGCCAATGACTTTAAAAATGATGCCGCCTATCTGAAGCCAGGCACGAACCCAGCTAACGCAACGTTTGATGATGTAACCTCTGCTAACCAAGCACGTCTGGGTTTAGAAAACTTAAACCCGAATGAACAAGCATTCGTGAAAGAGAATTTTGCGAGCTTTATTATCGGTAAAGACGCGATCTTCAGCCAGCTAACTAGCGGCTTTATGGAGGAGATGGGCCAACTTCATGCCTCTGATCTTGCTAAGAACCCAACTCATCTACAAGCGCAGCAAATTGCGTTGAGCGAAAAATACGAACAGCTAAGCGATAAAGTAAACGCTGAGTTTAATAAACAATTCGTGGCAAATCTTTAGCCACAGAGCCGTATTTATCTCTGTTCGATATGGAAAACATAGAAAGTTAAAAACACAAAAAGGCCCTCTTCTCGGGCCTTTTTCATGGCGATCATTTGTTCGGCTTTCCTCCACCTTTTCCGCCGCCCTTACCACCACCAGAACCCGCAACCGTGATGTTATCGCTCCATCCACTCCAGAACAAAGAACCATCGCTTTGCTGAATGGTGCCAACACGATAATGCACTTCGCCATTGGCGCTGGAATCTTCAAACGTCATGACCGTTGGGTCGAGAACATCCCAACTGCTTAGGCTTTGCCATCGATTACGTTTTGCATTCCAACTCTCGCGTTCGACTCTAAAGCCTGCAATGGCACCTTGATCCCCCGAATAGTTCCAAGTGAGAGAAACAATACTATTGTTGATCGAGATGGAAAGAGCTTCTGGTGCCTTAACGACTAGAGGAGGTGGTGGTGGCGGTTCCGAAGGTGTCGCAGTCAGAGCTCCCACCAAATTAAGTCGTCCGTATTGAGAGATGCTCTGTAAATCTTGCCCATCAGCACCTATTGGATCCGCTCCCTGTTCCAACATCATACGAATCATCTGGTTACAAGGTACGCCAGAGGCATCTTGGCAAGTTGCAGGATCGGATAACTGATCTGCATATTTGTATGCCCAAAGTAACGCAGCTGCGCCAGCAACATGAGGGCTGGCCATGGATGTACCCGACTGCCAATGCAGACAGGCGTCATTATCGTAATCGAAGGTGCCACACTGCTCATTTGGCATCGTCGAGAGAATACTGTCACCGGGTGCCATTAGCGACACCCAATCGCTACCGAAACTAGAAAAACTGGCACGATTGTCATCGTCATCCGTAGCACCAACGGCAATCACGTTGTCGTAAGCCGCAGGGTAGTTTTTCATTGGGTCTCCTGCGTTACCAGCTGCGCTTACCAGCAACACACCTTTTCCCCAAGCGTAGTTAACAGCGTCATTTTCCGCTTGGCTATAACCGACTAAGCTAACCGGATTGCCCTCTTCATCGATTTCATCCGAGCCATAACTCATGTTAATCACGTGGTAGCCGTTATCGGCAGCATAGGTGATGGCATCAATGGAGGAAGATAGCGGGCATACCCCCGTCGCAGCGATAAGGAAGCAGCCAAAAAATGGGTCGCAGCTATAAATCAGATATTCGTAGCACGTCTTCAGGTTGCCAACAGAACTGTTAAAACCGACCCCAGCAATACCAATACCGTTATCTGTCTGAGCCGCCGCAATACCTGCGACATGGGTGCCGTGTCCAACCACATCCTCTAACGTATCACTTTGATAATCGGTGACAAATTTCTGCTGATCAACACATTTTCCGTTCCCGAACTCAATGCTACTCACGCTATCCCCTGCCATACGACAATCAATACCGGAATCGAGAATTGCTATCTTGACGGCAGAACTACCTTTCGTCATATCCCAAGCTTCGGGAGCATTGATATCTGCACCAGGCAAGCCAGAGGCCCCATCCAGATACGGACCAAATAGTGGGTCATTCACCACGGTAGAATGTACTTGCCCAGTATTATTGAGCGCCCACTGCTCAGAAAAGTAGTCACTAGCATAGATACTTCCACCGAGACCTTCATTGGGAACGTACTGAACGATGTGGTTGATATCAGGTTCTGCATACAACACATTCGGGTTCTGGTTAAAACGGGTTAACTGCGCTTCCACTGTTCCAACAGGCACTTGCAAGACATGCACATCAATGCCGGAAATGACTTTGAGCGATTTGGCTCTGCTCTCACGCATCAACTCCCCTACGTCAGACGCCGCTGCACCGGGACGGAATTTAACGAGAATACGATCCACGGCATAAGCCGGAGGTGGAGTTGTATGAACGGGATGAGGATGACTATCGAGGTAAGCCTGCGGTATAGCAAGGCTTTCTGGAACTGCCGCCTGCACAATCGCAGACGACAACAATAAAATCGGCAAGGATAATGAATGATGCATGGCACTATACTCCGTGTTGGATAAGTCCCTTCCTTGACTGAGGAACTCCATTTGCCAGATGAAACGGCAGCGGGTACGGCTCAGCCCCCATCAAAACCTTTTAACTTAGAATAGAAGTCTAATGATAAATTTACCAATAAGGAAAATATCTAAGGCATGCAATAGACCGATAGCAACGGTGAGAAAATGAGCAGGACTAACTATTTTCTTTGAAAAACCAGAAAATGTTTCTGGTCCGTAAAACACTTTCACCACATCAATTTTGGAAGAGAAGAGCGTTCTAAACGCATTTTTGGACAGAAATCAGTTAGGTCTGCAGCTAACGATTACTCCAAGCACATTAGTTTTTTATTGCGGTTTCATCAATTACCTAAATCTAAGATGAATATAAATGCAAAAGTGTTCTGATTTAGCTGTGAAGAACAGACAAACGTGTACCTCACGCACTAATCACGCAGCAATGCTCTGGATTTGACCTGCCCAACAAGTGCGATGTTTGCGATAACTTCCAGAAGCCACCAATACAACTTAAAAGTTGTCCATCAGCATAAAAACAACATTTTAGTTGTTTATACATGCATAAGTCACCAGCAGCCAAACATTCACATAATTAATCATTAAATTCATATAACATTAGGAGAAATAGACTTTAATACCCCTGCCCCAATTCTTCGACGGCTCGAATAGTCATCATCCGAATGACTAAAAGATCGACAAGTAAGAAATTGTTCAAAGTTCTAACAAAAAACACTCCCTTGGCAAGGGGATATTCGACTAAAATCACATGCTTATCGCAAAAATTTCAAGGACCGGGTATGAATAATCAGGGCTGGATTCACTATTGGCGTAATTCTCTTGCGGATGCCGATAGCGCGAAAGGTGCATTAAAAAAGCAAGACCTGAAAAATTATGTGCGAACGACAACCGACGAGTTCAAAGAAGGTAAGCTTAAACCTGATTCTACATTGCTAGAAGATCTGTTTCGCAATGAAGCAGATACCCTAACCGCCGTACAAATTCATCATCGACCGGTCACCTATTATCTTCGGAAAGTTCATGGGAAAGATTACAGCGGCAATATGCCTGGTGTACTGACACCAATTGTCTGCTCTTTATGGGTCAATCGTGAAGGACTACTATTTCCCAACACCACGCCATTCATACCTCGTGATTTGCTTGCTCCTCAAGGAAATGACACCTTTACTATCGCTGACGTCGATAAGCTCGATGAATTCCTAACAACAAATGAAATTCCAGCGCAGTCTACTGAAAGTATTCCAGCCAAATTCGAACAAGAAGAACAGTATCAGAACCATCAAAAAGATTGGCACAACTACTACGGACTCACCCAAAAACTATTTGCCGATTACTGCGATAGAAACCGAATCAAGCAGTTCTACGAACACATTGAAAGTCGTGGCTTAGTCAACAAAATCAGCGAGTGCTTGGGAGCTTCAAGGCATATTTTAAAACTGTACGATAACCTGAGCAATTCAAGCACAGCTTTGCCTCTGCTTGATAGTTACGCGGCAAAAACAGTAACCAACCACGATGAATGTATTGAAGTATCTCAGACAGTGCATTCGCGTTTTGGCCACTCAAATAGTCAATTCCCGCTAACTAAAGCGCAATGCGATGCCTTGACCCATACCTTAGCCATGCAAGAAGGCGATATTCTTGCGGTAAATGGTCCTCCTGGCACAGGTAAAACAACGTTTGTTCTATCTGTAGTCGCATCACTGTGGATTGAATCTGCGCTAAAAGAGAGTCAGCCGCCGCTAATCATTGCGGCATCGACTAATAATCAAGCAGTAACCAACATCATTGATGCCTTTGGTAAAGACTTCGATGAAGGCGACGACGAACTATCAGGCCGATGGTTGCCCGACATTTTTAGCTATGGTGGCTACCTGCCATCGGCGTATGGAGAATTGGAAGCAGCCAAAAGTTACCAAACTAAGCATTTCTATGAAAAAGTCGAGCAGTTGGATTTTCTCGATCAAGCCCAAGCGCATTATTTGGATAGAGCAAAACAGGCGTTTCCACAACAGAATTTTGCTGATGTAACGCAAGTTAAAGCGTATCTCCTTGCCGAATTGCGCCAACATCAAAACCAGTTAGATCACATCCAAAACAATTGGCATCACTACAACCGCCAACTAAATGACATCCATTCTCGGCTGGGGAACAATCCCCAACAAACATTGGCAGATCAACAACAAGCCGTTTCTAATGCGCAAGCATTGAAAGATAACGCCAAAGAACAGTTAACTGCGTGGCGAAGCTACCTCGGCAATGAATCTACATGGTTAACTCTGTTTAAGTGGTTACCGCCAATTAAGAATAAACTTGAACTCCAGCGCAGGAGTTTCATGTATAACCTTATTGAGCACGATGAAGAGCAAATTGAAAATCTGTCATCAGACCGATTTGAGAGCCTACTCAAGCAAGTATTTTCTAGTAAAAAAGACGATTTTGATGATCAAAAAAATCGGTATCAATCTTGGCTAGAGCAGTATCAAGAGTTTGAGCAATCACAACTGAATTGGCTTAATTCTATCAATAACTTTACTGAAGACTCTCCAGAGCAAACTATTCCACAACTGACTGACATCGATTCGGTTTTAGATATCACGACCCGTTTTCGAATGTTCCGCTTAGCGGTCCATTACTGGGAAGCATGCTGGCTGCTCAGTTGCCGAGATTTGGGTCAAGAGTTGAACAAGCAGGCCCGGAAAACAGGTTTGAAAACAGTTCGTCCTCGCTGGCAACGCCGAATGATGCTTACTCCTTGCATTGTATCAACGTTCCATTCTCTGCCTTCTCATATGACTTACCAGTCTCACGTTGGAAATAATGAATTTGAAACTGACTATCTGCTTAATGAAATCGACCTTTTGATCGTTGATGAAGCAGGCCAAGTAGCTCCAGAAGTTGCCGCAGCCTCGTTCTCACTAGCCAAAAAAGCGTTGGTGATTGGTGATATTTACCAAATCCCGCCGATTAGAAATGTGTGCTCATCAATTGACCGGGGTAATTTAAAGCAGCATAAAGTTATCAGCTCTGATGATGAATACACAGTCATTCAAGAGGAAGGCCGAAGTGTAGTGACTGGCAGTGTGATGCATGTAGCGCAACAAGCAAGCCGCTTTCATTATATGCCGGAAGCTGAGCCTGGAATGTTTTTGCAAGAACATAGACGCTGCTACGATGAATTAATCTCATACTGCAATGACCTTTGCTATCAAGGTATCCTGATCCCCAAGCGAGGACAAGCGACCGAAGATAGCCTCTACTCTCCTTTCAGTCATTTGCACGTCGACGGTATCGCGGAATCATTTAGCGGCAGCCGACGCAATAAGTTAGAAGCAGAAACTATCGCTGCATGGCTACATGCCAATAAGGTTGAAATAGAGAATTACTACGGCGAGCCACTGGCCAAGTGTGTGGGTATCATTACTCCATTTTCAGCTCAAGTGAACCAGATCAAGACCGCGTGTGGTGAGTTCGATATCAAAGCAGGCAAGGGGGATGACCAACTAACCGTTGGCACCGTTCACTCTCTTCAAGGTGCTGAACGCAAAATCATTATTTTTTCCCAGGTGTACACCAGACACAACGATGGCGGGTTTATCGATATGGATCCGTCAATGCTCAACGTCGCTGTCTCTCGAGCCAAAGATGCATTCTTGGTGTTTGGTGATTTGGATATCATTGAAGCTGCGCCATCATCTTCTCCACGAGGATTACTCGCCAAGTATCTCTTCACTGACGAGCGAAATGAGCTTGAGTTTAGTGTTGGTCAACGCCCCGATTTATTACAAATATGCGGCCATCCGAAACTGCTAACCAATGCCGAAGAGCACGATGCGTTCTTATCAAAACTGCTGAGGGAAGTACAACGAAAAATAGATATCGTCTCGCCTTGGTTACTGCTAGACAAACTGCAATCAACTGGTCAGTTAGAACTACTAAAAACAGCACTGCACAAAGGTGTCCAGATAACCATACACACCGACAGACATTTCAATACCACGGTCGCAAACCACCCGGATACTAATAAAGTAAAAGCGTTTCAACATTGCTGCGCGACCTTGGAACAGCTTGGTATCGTTATCAATGTGATAAATGGTGTCCATAGTAAAAGCGTTTTTGCTGATGATCGGTATATGGCGGTGGGGTCATTCAATTGGTTTAGTGCAAGCAGAAGCGGAAAATACGCTAATATCGAGACATCATTAATCTATGTCGGTGAGTTAGAGAAGGAGATCAAAACTCAACTCGACTTCTTAAATAGCCGAAGCTGCAACACAAACAAGCAGCCCGTGACGTAGACACAAAGCGTCACTCTTTTGTCCCGAAGTGACTCAAAATCATTTTCAGCATACCCTCAGACAGGTAATTGCTAATTAATCATTTTTAATTAGCAACTACGAAGTGAGTTGCATTCCTTTCAGATGAATTTTATTGGGAAAAATTTGGAACTAGAAGAGCAAGCGATTTTATGAGCGAAAATGACAATGGGGCATAAACCAGTTACATCAACTTCAAGTCACCATTTCCAAATGACTAGGGCGCTGAAGTGAAAATTGGCTTCCCCCTTTTTATCGAGTTTAACT
The DNA here is from genome assembly GCF_024181925.1 of Vibrio sp. Y20_XG_PY13. NCBI lineage: Bacteria > Pseudomonadati > Pseudomonadota > Gammaproteobacteria > Vibrionales > Vibrionaceae > Vibrio > Vibrio sp. Y20_XG_PY13. Next base: position 882,188 of record NZ_JAMZAL010000001.1, read on the forward strand.
CAGCACTAAAGAAGTGAACCAATAGTCTTATCTAATATCTGATGGACTTTGGACAAGAGTAGAGTGGGAACGAGAGAAGGCATAGATAGTTACCATCTATGCCTTTAGAACAAGCGTCTATTAGCTAATTAGAGCGGGAATACCCGGAAGCTGACCAACGACAGCAAGGGAACCTGCGCAAATGATAAAGGCCACGCCAGGGATCAGGTATTTATCTTTACCCGATAGTTCGTTAGCGCGCTCATGGTCACCGATAAGTCCGAGGTTATCCAACAGCATAGTTATTGCCCAGCCGAACACAGGGTTAACGAATGCACAAGCAAAAATACAGATACCCGCACTGAGTGAATCTTTATGCTTATGGATCATCTGCATACCCGCTTCAAGAAGTGGTAAGAACACACCGACAATCAACGCAACGCGTAAAACAGGCTCCCACATCGCGAGATCCATTGGGTAACCAATTACCGCGGCAGCAATACACATTAAGCCAGTTAACAGCGCGCCACCAGGAATAGGACGTTTGGCAATTGCGGCTGGAATCATGTACGTGCCCCAAGAAGAGGCTAAGTTACCGCCACCTAATAGTGAACCAACCCCCTGACGAATAGACGCGCCGACCATCGTATCGTCGACATCCATTAGTACGCCTTTCGCTTCTTTTGGGTAGTTAAGTTCTTGAAAAACTCGATGCCCAAGGTAGTCAGGAGACCACATAGCGACGGCTAATAGAGCAAATGGCGTAACAGCAATAAAGTGCTCCAAAGTTGGCCAACCTAGTTGCCAGCCGGTATTTTCACCCCACCAGTAGAATGGACTGAAATTAGGCAGGCCAGGCTCAGTGGTAAAAGCAAACTCAGCGCCCATCGCGTAAGCGACAATACCCGCTAGCGCAGAACACAGTGGGATAGCCAACCAACGTTTGTTGATCTTGGCTAAGTAGGCATAAACCATAACCGTTAGACCAATGACCACAAACGAGATGTAACCTTTGTCGGTACTTGCAGCCCACGCTTCTGTCTTATTGATTTGTCCGATCAATCCCACTGCGCCAAGGTAGATCAGCAACCCACCTCTAACCCCAATGCCAGTCAGGGTCATGAGTTTTGAACCGCCTTTAGTAAAAGCGAGAATTAAGCCAAACGCACAGACCATCAAACCGAGAGCCAGAGGATGCCCGCCAGCGGCAGCAATCATAGGAATCAGCGGTATCATTGGGCCATGAGTACCGGCCAAGTTTGCGTTCGGGTTTAGGATGGCGGAAAACAGGATAACGAACAGAGCACCTGCAATAAGCAGTTCGTAACGCACGTTTTCTGCAACGAACTCCGGAGATAAACCGAACTGAGCGGCAAAGGCCGCAACCATGGCGGTCACCATAACCACTTTTCCTATGGTGGCGGCTAACGCTGGTACCCAATCTTCGATTTCAATACTGTAATCACGCGATGGCAAATGAATACCCCAGCGACGAAAGCTCATGACGGTTAAATCATGGTTTAGAAAGTCTTCTCGGCTTTCAAATTCATGCGGTTTCTTGCGCACATCCCTGTAAAAAGTCTTACTTGAGTCAGACATTGAGTTATCCTTTTTTACGTTTCAAAGCTGAACCATCTCAACTAGAGTTTCGCGAGGTACACAAACCTTCGACCAATACGAGACCACACCCTAGCTGCTATCGAGCACCTTTATTGATTTGCACTTATTAAGCATGTGTTGCTACCGGTAGGAATATTAGACATTAGTAAAAGAGCAACAAAACTCTCACTTATTAAACATTAACTTAACAATGCGTTAGTGTGCGTTGATCTTGTATGAGTTGTTTTCTCAAGGTAAGCCAAAGGGAGAACGGTCGTCGCTCCAACTTATGTTTGTTAAAGACTAAGTTTTTGGGGAACGTAATGGTTGCTATTGAGGTACGTTGTCTATTTGCAGTCAGCTTGAAGCCATTAGAAATAATGGTGTGAAAGGAATTAAATAGAGTTTCTGACTCTGAATGATTTTGGGCAAGAATAAGTGAATCATGGCAAGCCAATTCGTGCTTACCATGATTTCTGCTCGTATGTACTGGCGTTCAAGAAACTCGAAAGTCAGCTCATGAGCTCTGGGTAGAGGCTATGTTCTGTAGAGAACCTTGACCACATGCCAGCCAAATTTTGTTTTGACCAAGTGCGGAGTTAACACTTCACCAGAAAAACAAACTTTGTCGAATTGAGGCACCATTTGACCGCGACGGAACTCACCGAGGTCACCACCACGTTTGCCAGACGGGCAAGTTGAATACTTTTTCGCTAGTGTTTGGAATTTAGCGCCTTTTTTCAGTTGCTTGATGATGTCTTCAGCTTGTTCTTTGTGCTTAACAAGAATGTGCAATGCGGCTGCTGTGTTTGCCATGTGTTTATCTCTCACTATTCTGGTGGCGCAAGTTTACCGAATACACTGGTTTGCGCCAAACATTTCTCCACCTAACCCATTTTAGGCCATGGCTTGCCCCAAACACACTTGGCTAGGTGATGAAAACCTGTGCAACACGGGTAATATTGACCTCGATTTATAAAGAGATTGCTTAAAAAGCTCACATTTACTTCCTATACGGTTGAAGCTGTCGCTTTATAAGATATGATTAGACACAAATCGGTGGCATTTATAAGGTTATTTCATGGCAAAAGTCGTTAGTAAGGCGAATCAATCTCAGGGTATGTTGATGTTTAAGCTTACCCTGCAACAAAACTTCGCAATAGGGACACTTAAAGTTCGTGAAATTGTACCCTACATGCCAACCACAAAAATCCCGTATTCCCATCACCATGTGATTGGTACGGTGACCATTCGTGATCTCACCGTTCCTGTTATCGACATGTCAGCTGCGGTTGGCTTTCGTCCAATTACGCAAGAAGAATACAAAAACTGCTACCTCATCGTGACCGACTGTTTACGCACTGTGGTTGCGTTTATGGTTCGTAGCATAGAGAAGATCATCGAATGTGATTGGAAAGCCATTGAAACACCACCAGCAAGTGCTGGAAAAAACATCTTCGTAACGGGTATCACTCGTTATGGCGATCAAACAGTTCAAATGCTCGATGTCGAGCTGCTGCTTTCTAAAATTTATCCGCAGTATGAAAACGCGAATATCCCGATGCTGACGGATGTAGAGCGTGAACGTCTCAAAGCACTGAATATCTTGTTGGTGGATGACTCGTCGATTGCGCGTAAGCAATTAAGTGACGCGCTAGATAGCATCAATATCTCCTATCAAATTTGTAAAAATGGCTCAGATGCGCTGCAGTTGATGAAAAATGAGGCAGAAGCAAATCGCCCAATAGATATTTTGGTCAGTGATATTGAAATGCCGGGATTGGATGGTTACGAGTTAGCGTTTGAAGTGCAAAATGACTCAGCTCTTAATCACTCGTACCGCATTCTGCATACTTCACTGTCGAGTGAGATTTGTGTCGATAGAGCGCATCAAGTTGGCGCTCACGAAGCGTTAGAAAAGTTTAATGCTGGTGAGCTCATCGAAGCTATGCTCCGCGGGGCAAAAGAGCTAGAAGCCAATGCCATGGCTTCTTAACGTTCAACTGAACATAATATGTGGCTTTGTGTTCACTCGAAATCGTTATCACTTTGTCGTCATTTCAACGATTTATTGCTGACTATTGATGACACTGCGACGCTTAAGGCACGTGTACTAAAGCGACTTGTTTACAGCGTTTACTTCTTTGGCATAGCGTAGCTGCGAGACACAAACTCAGTTTCTTCCACTTGGTAAACATGATTTATGTAGGAAGCCAAACTGTAAATGACATTGGCCATTAAGTTGGCGTAACGGAACAGAATCGGCGCTGGTTGCTTTTTCCCAGCATGCTCTATCGCGACGAGTGCTCGAACGGTTTTCTTTGCTTGGCAGCGGCACAAATGCAGTTGACTAGACGTAGCATGGCCTCCCGGCAGCACGAAACCTTTAAAACCACCGTCTATGCGCGCTTTTACGGCCTCATAGTCTGCTTTAAGCTCTTCAACTTCCGATTCTGTAATCGCTAACTTGCCACGCACCGAACCATTGAGATGGTAAACATTAGGCTGAAGGCGCGTGAGAATATCTCGACTGAAGTCGTCCAATTCCATCGACAGCACCAACCCAATCCGGCTGCACAACTCGTCTGCGGTGATCTCGAAATCGCACACAGGGCTGTCTTCGTAAATAAAGGGATAACAGATCTCGCTCAATTCCTTGCTTACAGGTCTCATGCTGTTGTTCCAATGTAAAAAAGGGAGCCAGTATAACCTAACTCCCTCTTAGTAATCATAAAAACGACGTCCGCATTAGGCGTTTTCGATTTTCTTGTGGCCTTCTTGTAGATGCACAAAATCAACCAAGTCATCGCCTGAGACTTGATACGCTTGACCGAACCCTTTTACGAACAAACCTTTCTCAGCTTTAAGGTTGAACAGTACAAAGTCTTCAAGCTGACTTAGACCGTCGATGATGTCACCGAAACGCGCTTTCATCTGATCAACGACCAATTGCCACATTTCAGTATCACGCTCAACAACCGTTGCTACCGCATCAAACGTCAAACGCTTACGTGCGAAAAGCTGTTTGGATGAATCTTCATCTTCGATCATCATCAGTGAAACGTTTGGATTTTCTAGCAGATTTCGAGCATGGCGAGCAATCTGAGAGATCAAAACGAAGTAACCTTCCTGATTCTGAACATAAGGCGCGTAACTTACGTTCGGACGGCCTTCGCTGTCTACCGTTGCAAGCTGTAAAGTACGGCGCTCCTGACGAAATTCCTTTATCTCTGGCCCTAGACGGCCTTGCAAACGCTCTTGTTTAACTTGTTGATCCATATTGATACCTGACTTTATTTCTATTTATTTGTCCCGAATTCTAGTTCGGTTATGTATGTTCGTGGTCGCGACTTCTCACACCCTTGAATGTAAAAGCCGCGACGACTGGCTGTCTTTGTTACTGATTTAGCTCAGCTTGCATGGCACGAAACGCCGTTACCTGCTCAGCAATAAGTTCGCGTTTTTCGTCACGCCCTAAGTACACTTTGAAGATATTGCTGCCGCATTCAGAGAAAAAGCCAAAGTAGTGACTTTCACGTCCCATAAACGGTTTACTGACCAGCGCGATATTTTTCACGTTATCCAATTTGAGGTGACCATGCAGCTCACCTTCTCGCCCCATTAGATTGTAATAACCACGCGCAACTTTGCCTTTCGGAAAAGGCGCTTTCACTTCGAAAATAGAGCCGAAGGAGTGTACGATCGTCGTCACTGGGCCAAAACCAACTAGGCTTTCAAGGATTGTTTGCGCTTGTTCGCCCGGAGCAATCGCAACCATCTCTCGCGGCAGTGCAGCGACAACATCAAATTCTGTCACACCTAAACGCTCTGCCATTGCGGCAGGCAGAAGTTGAGGTTCTTGTTCCAATAGAACTTCTACCTGTTGCTTGATTGATTCCATTTTGTTTTCCATCTTTTCTTCAATTTGTCTTCATTAATTATTGGATACTTTTGGCACGCTTTCGTTCATCTCTGATGTCAGTACCTGAATACAGGCTTGCGCTAACGAAACGGCCCAAAAACTGCCCGCTAAAGTAAGCACTAAGCTTCGCTCTTGAAGCTCAACTAAGCCTTTGTCTTGCCATACTTTAAACATCGGCATGAGAAAATCGAACGTATCGCTACCCATAAACACCGGCAATTTACTTGCCTGAACAATGCCGCGGTCAAACCCGGATTTTAGCGCTGCAAATAATGGCTCTAATGGGCTGTGCTTCATCATCATCGCAATCGTACTTTGCCCTTCATTCACCGCTTTGATGTAGGTGTCTAAAGTACGGTGCAGCATCATCCCGTAGCCGCCAATGTTGCCACCAGCACCGCATCCAATCGGTAACACTTCTGCGTACGTCTTGGCTAAGCTGTTGTATAGGCTACGCTCACGGTTATCGACGGCCCAGTGGTTCACGCTCAACTGCTTCATGTGGTGCTTCGCCATAAAGTTCACACCTAGCTCATACATGCCCGCTTTCTCTGGCGTCGTCGCTGGTGGTGGGATCTTGCCTTTTTCAACGAGATTGAGCATTGGCGCAGTTCCACCCACGACCAACTGATACAAATCCAAGCCATGCGCGCCTGTCGACATAAAATCGTTAAGATCTTGTTCAAGTATTTCTTTGGTTTGATAAGGCAAGCCGTACAACAAGTCGATGATGACTGGGATTTTGTCTTCCTTCGCCAGTTCCGAAACGCGTTTAAGTACGTCTTCTCTATCATCAAGACGCTTTGCACTGCGACGAACTTGAGTGTTGAAGCTCTGCACACCAAAAGAGAAGCGATTAAAGCCGCCATCTAACGCACCTTGATACAACTCATCGGAAAAACGATTGATGCGCCCTTCTAAAGTAATTTCGCAATCAGACGCGAGAGGGAAATAATCATGAATGGCCTGCCCCAGCACGCGAACTTGTTCGGGAGAAAGATCGGTCGGCGTTCCACCACCAATGTAAACCGCATGGAAGATGCCGCTTTGCGTCCAAGGAAGTGCTGCTTTCTCCTTCAATTCCTGCATTAAAGCAGCGAAGTACTCATCGACAAGTTTGCGACTGGCCGCATTCTGAAAGAAGTTACAAAAAGTGCAGCGAACACGGCAAAACGGTACGTGAATGTACAAACAGCGCTTGTTGTTTCTCACGTTTTGGTCAGAAGCAATGCTCGACAAAACCCCTGCTTGTTGAGGTGGAGGTACTGGCACACTCGCTCCGCCAGCATGAGCCGAGTGCTTCTTCACAAAAGCAAATCTCAGGGGGTCAGGGCTATCGCTGCCCAGAACTGATTCGTCAAATTTATCAATATCGACGCTCATATATACTCACTTAAACCCCACCACATAAGGGATAGAGGCTAATCTCAAAAAAACTGCAAGGATCATAATTTGACCGTAATGATAATGCAATTGATAATTGATCTTATTTCGATTGTAAGTAATAATCGCCTCAAGTTTTCATAGTACTACCGAGAATAACCCGTGAACGTACAAAGATATGTCATTGCAGGAGGCGCCTCTCTCGTCATTCATGCCGCACTTCTTTTTGTCTCGCAAGAGAACAAAGTGTTCGCAATGCCTGCTGGAAACCCAGCAAGCTCGGTAAGCCTCAACCTTGTATCTGCACCACCGCCAACGCTCGAAAAGCCCACACCAGAGAATGTGGAACCACCAAAAGAGCCACAGCCTCAAAAGCAGCCTGAGCCTGAAAAGAAGATCGTTAAGAAGCAGGTTGTCAAAAAAGAGGCGGTGAAGAAAAAGGTGGTCGAGAAAAAGCCAGAGCCAATTAAGCAACCTAAGAAAGTGGAACCAACCAAAACGGTTGCCAAGCAAGAAACTCAGCCCAAAGCCGAACCGAAGAAAAAAATAGAACCGGTGAAGAAAGATACGGTTACTCAGCAAACTGCATCAGCGAGCCAATCCAAAGGGGCAACATCTCAGCCTATTTTGGTCGACAAACCAACGTTTGTGAGTCAACCAACGCAGCCCCGCTATCCAAGATCTGCACAAAGACGCGGTATCGAAGGCGCAGCCTTGTATGAGGTATGGCTCGATGAAAATGGCAACCAAATCAAACATGTTTTGCTTGAATCATCTGGCGCCGAGTCGCTGGATGCCTCAGCACTGCGAGCCATTAAACAATGGCAATTTACACCACATATTTTAGGCGGGCTAAAAGTGGCTCACCGAGTACAAATACCAGTTCGTTTTAAGTTGGAAGGATAATGGAACAGCTACAAGAATTACAAACTCAGTTCGGTCTTATGACATGGCCTTTGATCATTTGCTCGGCACTCACCGTCATGATCATTGCAGAACGACTCTTCCAAGTATTCATCAGTCTTGGCGTTGGCAAAAGTGCCATTCGTCAACATTTGGCTAGTCTAGACCCAACCAACAGCCGAGATATTGAAGCGCTGGCCGATGAGTTGTCGGGCAAGCGTCCCTTGCTTTATCGCGGTGTAGCAATGCTATTGGCTCACCACTCATTCGCTAAATCGCTGCGTGAAGACGCGGCGGGCATGTGGCTGCAAGAAAAGCGTCATCAACTGCATTCTGGTCTTCGCCTTCTGACGTTGATCGGCGTAATCAGCCCGCTAATTGGTCTTCTCGGCACAGTATTGGGATTGATTGAGATGTTTAAAGGCATTGCGGTTTCAACTGGGAACATCACACCTAACGATTTGGCCGACGGCTTGGGTTTAGCCATGCGCACAACGGCCGCAGGCTTGATCATCGCCCTACCCGCTATTTCTGGCGCACAAATCATCGGTTTGTGGGCTGACCGCGTACTCGCCAAACTTGAGCATACTCTCAACTACGTGAATTTGTGGCTTGAAGGCATTTCCCTGCAGCACGTGTCTCCAGAAAAAACAACGGCAAGTGTCACCAAAACGGCTGAGGCGAAAGCTTCATGATCAAAGTACCACAGGACAATAACCGCAACGGCTTAACACCAGATTTAACACCGCTGTTAGACATCATTTTTATTGTGATGGTTTTCTTGATGCTTACCACCGCAGTCAAACTCGACTCATTAGATGTCGCGCTGCCAAGCACCGACTCTCAGGCCGTTGCAGAGGTCGATAAGCAGTCGATTACCGTTAATATCCTCAAGGATGAGCCTTATTGGGCGATCAACGGACAGACGTACATTGATTGGGAAAACTTCACTCTCGCGCTGTTAGAAGAGAGTAAATCGACCGATAAACCTATTGTGATTGGCGCAGAAAAAACGGCCAATATTCAATCACTTGTTCAGCTTCTTGGCTTTTTGCAAGAAAACGGAATTCAGGCGACTCAATTGCTCACTGAAGAGTCGCCATAACAAGAACATAAAACTGAGAACATTTTCATGAAGAACACATTATCACCAGTGCGCACTGCGTTGACTGCTGCCGCTCTGTTACTTGCAAGCACGAACCTTTTTGCCAACAACGCCCCGACCTCAGAACGCGTCGTCAGTGCGGGCAGCGCCGTTACCGAACTATTACTTGCGCTCGATGCGAAAGACAGCTTGGTCGCCGTTGATGTAACCAGTACTTTGCCGCAAGGCATGGAGTTACCCGACGTTGGGTATCATCGCCGACTTTCAGCAGAGGGCTTGTTGGCACTGAGCCCAACCAAGTTAATTGGCTCTGATGAGATGGGACCAACTACCACCTTAAATCAACTAAAGTCGGCAGGTGTGGATGTCGAGATAGTCAATACAGAAGCCAACGTTAACGGGCTTTTGCATCGTATCGACCAGATTGCAACGATCATGAACCGTGAGTCTCAAGCAGCAAACTTGAAGCAAGAGGTAAAAACGCAAGTCGAATCTTTGCAAGCGAATCAGCCTGCACCTTCTGCTAAAAAGAAAGTGCTGTTTTTGCTTATTCACGAAGGTCGCCCAGCCAATGTTGCAGGCTTGGATACCACGCCAGACGCCATCATCGCGTTAGCAGGCGGTGATAATCCTGCGGCGAAAAAACTGACCTCTTATAAACCACTGTCAACCGAAGCGATGGTAGAGATGCAACCCGATGTCATTTTAGTTAGTGGCCGCAGCTATGAGACCATGGGCGGTGCAGACGCCATTTTAAAGGCGATGCCGTTACTTGCAGCAACACCAGCAGGCCAGACAAAGAACATCATCACCATTGATGGACACGCTTTGGTTGGCGGTTTGGGACTTAAAAGCCTGTCAGAGGCTAAACGTCTCAATACCTTGCTTTACCCATAGAGATTTTCGATGCTGTTACGACGTATTCCTTTATCAACCACGCTGATTACGCTGTCTGGGTTTTTAGCGTTTATCGCCATCGCTTCTATAACCGTCGGCCCGATGAACATCAGTTTCACAGACAGTCTGCGCGGCTTAATTGGCGCACATTCAGAGCTGGCACCGCACATTCAACTCGTTATCAATGAGATTCGCCTGCCTCGTACGATTTTGTGTATGTTCATCGGCGCAATACTCGCCATTTGTGGTGTAGTCATGCAAGGGCTTTTCCGAAACCCATTGGCAGAACCCGGCATTATTGGGGTTTCTGCTGGTGCGGCGTTGGGCGGCGCTTTTGCCATCGTCGTTTTTGCTGAGTTTAGCCAAAACCATCCTCAACTCATGAACTTAGCAGCGTTGCCATTATTTGCTTTTCTGGGCGGTGCTCTGACAACGGTGCTGGTGTACTGGCTCGGTACGAATAAGTTTGGTACGTCCGTCACGATCATGCTGCTCGCTGGCGTGGCGATCAGTGCACTTTCAGGTGCCGCGATCGGCTTTCTCAACTTTTCTGCGGATGACCAAATGCTGCGCGATTTAACGTTGTGGTCGATGGGTTCGCTTGCGGGCGCAAACTGGGCAGGCATTGGCTTAGCTTCTGTGACTCTCGCGGTGCTACTTTTCTGGTTTAACAAAAAATCCATGTCTTTAAACGCATTATTGCTTGGTGAATCAGAAGCTAGCCACTTGGGCGTTCCGGTACAAAAATTGAAGCGTCAGCTCATTCTGCTTTCCGCCGTAGGCGTTGGTGTCACAGTTAGTATCTGCGGAGCAATCGGCTTTATCGGTTTGGTTATCCCACATCTCGGACGCATGCTAGCAGGCCCAGATCATCGCACACTGTTACCTATTTCGGCGTTATTAGGGGCTTTATTGCTGACCTGTGCAGACATGATCGCACGAGTGTTATTAACACCAGCCGAACTACCTGTCGGAATCGTAACTGCGCTCATTGGTGCGCCATTTTTCATTTACTTACTGTTCCAGCAAAGAGGGAAGATTCTGTAATGAATCACGTGGTTTTATCTGGCCGGAATATTTCAATGAAATACGGCCATCGACTAGTACTAGATGACATCAGCATCGATATTCGTGCCGGCGAAGTGACGGCGTTATTGGGGCCAAACGGCGCGGGGAAAAGTACACTACTTAAACTTCTGTGTGGTGAGGTTCCATCACACAACGAGATTGACTATTTTGGCGAGCCTAAAGAAGCCTGGAAACCTGAAGAGATAGCAAAGCACCTCGCCATGCTGCCACAGCACAGCACGCTCACTTTTCCATTTTTGGCACGAGAGGTGGTCGAACTCGGCGCGATCCCTTTGTCACTTTCAAACAAAGAAACGACTGAGCTTGCCCTGCACTACATGCAAAAAACCGATGTTCTGCACTTAGCGGAAAGCTTGTACCCTGCCCTCTCAGGCGGAGAGAAGCAACGTTTGCACTTGGCTCGAGTGCTAACGCAACTGCATCAATCTGGTGACAAAAAGATTCTGATGTTGGACGAACCGACGTCGGCACTGGATCTCGCCCACCAGCACAACACGCTTAAAATTGCTCGTGAGGCGGCAAAAGCGCAGAACGCTGCGGTGGTTGTCGTATTGCATGACTTGAACTTAGCCTCACAATACGCAGACCGACTTGTGTTGCTCCATAACGGCAAACTTGTATGCGATGGCAACCCTTGGCAGGCCCTAACGCCCGAACGTATTGAACAAGTTTATGGGTATCGCTCTATCGTGACAAAACATCCGACTCTGGACTTTCCTCAAGTCCACGCTGCGGCATAGCTTAAAGAGGCGCAGAGCCTCTTTAAGAAGCGCTTTCGAGCACTAGCCGGCTCTGTCACTCACTTGTTTAAATTTCCCCTCAGAAACGCAAAAGCCCCGCTAATAATTAGCGGGGCTTTTTGTAATTTGCGATTATTTGCTCATTTGAATCAGCGAGCGTCCAATCAACCATTCCAGTTCTTTATCTCCACCTGAGCCAAACTGGCTTTCTACCATTTTGTACAGACGATCAATGCCATTTGCTGCAAATTCGTGAGCGCTTTCAGACGTAACAATGTGATGGAATAGTAGTCGTAAAATCGCTAAGAATTCAGAGTCTTCTAAAGCTTTAATCCAGCTCTGTGAAAACGCATCTAAACCTTTTTCGAACTCTAGATGTTCGATAAACATTTTAAAGATACGACCATCTAGTGCTGCGGTGAAGTCCGTTTTCTTAGGAAAATGGTGGCTAATACCTGTACGCGATACACCTGTCTGCTGACTCAACGTCGTGTACGACATTTTGTCGTAACCAAGTCTTAGCAATTGATCAACAACGGCATCCATGATCTTCTGGATAGTGATTTCGGTATCTTCTTTACTACGCTTTGGCATACTTTAAGCTCTTCTCTTTGTAAATCCATCTAACTCACAATTAAATGAGGCCAGAATGAAATCATCCTCAGCATTATGTACTGTGCTTTCCTAACGTAACGTTAGGCCCTCAATCATAACGAAATTGCACTGCGTAACGTGCAATTTACGGTGATATTTGTGTCAATACACGTCGCTTAAAATCAGGCGAAAAGTGAATTGCATCAAAACCTTGCGCCAAATTATTCATTGAAACTATTCAAAGACCAAGAATGATAATTATGTAGAAATAATCAATCAAGAAATAGTCTTATAAATTTACCCCTAGTTCAACTGGCCTGGCCCAAATCTCGTTAGTATGTTGGTTAATTGCTCTTAAATGTTGATACATATCACATTAACGTTATTGTTAACTTACTCACCCAACCGTTAACCGGCAATTAACAAAACAACATACTGTTGTATTTTTATACGAAACTGCTCATTTTTGTAGATACAGATCAAATACCTGCTAGAATACCCTTAGTTTTTACAAGAGGATTCGTTATGAGTGTCGAATTAGAAGAAAGCCAAGTATGTGAAGCTTGTGGCTGTGCTGGTGAGATTGGTTTCATCATCAAAGAAGGCGACGAGGTTGCTGACGTAACGATTTTCGCAGAGACTAAAGATGCATTAGAGTCTGAGTTAGCGAAATACATCGAACTAGCTAAATCAGTCTGCGCTGGCGTTGAATACAATGTGTCAGAGCTGACAGAAGAATCTAAAGAGCTAACCGCTCGATTCAAGTTTGAAGTAAGTGCAGAAAAGCTTATTTTTGAACTGAAAACTCGCTCTCTAGCGCGTTAATTCAATTTAAAGCGAGCAACGAGCTCGCTTTATTCTTATCTAAATCACTTCTTTTGCTTCAACACGACCCACTTTAACGACCCATTGGTTTCGTAGTCGTTTTCATCAGAGCACACCAAAAGCACATCATCGACTTTGATTACCGCACCAGCGGTATAGGCTTTATCTTCATAGTAACAAATTCGCTGGCCTATTTTACCATCAGCAACCACCAAAGCCTTTGACTCCGGCGTACTGTAAGATTTGGCAAAAACTGAACCAGACAATAGCGCGACCATGGCGCTCAGAGTAAAAATAGAAACTCTTTTAAACTTCATGAATATCCCCTTATGCCCTAACAATACTAGCAAGGAAGTATTTCAGGTTCTTGGCAGAATCTCATATTCTAGCAATTTGTTCTTACTTCTAATTCTCAGATATTCCTCCACGTCGTTACGAACAACGGCGAGTTAAGCTCAGGCCGATATAGCCGTCACCGACTCTTTAGGTTATGCTTTTATCGTTTTTTATTGGAAAGTAATCGTTATGCGTTTCATCCCTTTAGCCCTCGCGTTAATTGCATTTAGCTCGTCTCCTAGTGCTTACGAGCTCGATTACTATTCCAAATTTGGCCATATCGACAACTATGGCAATCTAGATCTTCGAAACAAGCCATACACTGAACTCCCATCCGGCTTGGTCATAAAAGGGAATGTGGACATTTCCCAAACGCCAATTACTCAGCTGCCTAAGGGCTTAGATGTTGGTGGCAGCTTGGACGCGAAAAATAGCGCCCTGAAAACAATCAAGTCGGGCGTAAAAATCAAAGGTTACGCTAACTTACTTGGTAGTAAGGTTGAAAGCTGGCCCAAAGGGGTAAAGCTGGGTGGGTATTTGAACCTGACCGATACTCCGTTAAAAACACTTCCGGCAAAACTTCGAGTAAAAGGTGATTTGAGTGTGATCCGAACGCCACTGAAAGCGCTACCAGAAGGCTTGGTGGTCGATGGCAACCTCTACATTGGTGGTTCGGCCCTGACCGAGTTTCCCGACACAATGACGGTAAAAGGCAACATCTTTTTGGGTGGCAATAAGATAACCAAGTGGCCAAAGAATCTGACCTTAGGTGGCGCAGTCGCGCGTTAATTGGATAGACAAAAAGAGATACGCAAAGACAAAAACACCTCGTTCAATACGAGGTGTTTTTCATTGGATTAGTTGGATGCGCCTAAATCATTTGGGCAGCATACACAGCGACTAATCTTGGTTATTTACTGGGTTAGCGTAGCTCGCAACAAGATACGGTCTTGCGCCTTCTGGTAGCTGTTCTAGCTTATCAGCAAGCTGACGTTTCACCGCTTCTGTGATAATACTTGAATCTTCACGACCTGCAGCGAGCAAGTTGATCGGATACAACTTATAGTTCTCGTGGATCTGACGGTCGATTTCATTCGCTAGCGATTCAGGCGTTTCAAACTCTTGCTCAACCACGTCACCAAATGCCACATGAACACGACCTTTGTAACCAACAATGCCTTGGATGATGCTTTCGATATCTTCAAACTCGCCTTTTTCATAACGGCCGTTTTCTGCTTTCTCAAATAGCTCTTTTGCCTTAGCGATGTCACATGGATCGTTCTCGTAAGCAATCGAGACCGGCACAATTTTTAACGAGCGCATGTACTCACCAAACGCGACCTTTTGCTTGCGACCTTCAACATGGAACATTTTTAGGATCGCAGGATCTGTAAAGTCGTTACCGTCTTTCGCGCGCCCTTCCTTTTGAGCAATCCAAATAGAGTTACCCGTATCCAGCGAGTGTTTGATGTAGCCAGACAACTGTCCAAGCGCTTTCATCATCTCTCGTGGAGCTTTTGCAGAACGCTTAACAATAAAGCTCTTGTTCAAACGCATCAGCTCTGTCGCACACGGTTTTTTCAGCAAATTATCGCCGATTGCAATACGCACAGTGCGGTGACCACTTTGGTACAAACCGTAGTTAACTAAAGCGGGATCCATTGCGATATCGCGATGGTTAGACACGAATAAGTAGGAGGTGTTTTTATCCAGTTTGTCTAAACCAGAGAACGTGACGCCATCCGTTGTCTTATTCAACGTATCTTGAAGGTATTTTTTCACCTCGATTTGGATCGCTTCTACGGAGTCAAGTTTGCTCCACTTCGCTTTTAGGTAAATGCGAAGGAACGGACTCATGAGCGTTTTGAACCATTTCGCTTTGTTTTCAAAACGGTGATCGAGAATCGCAGTGATAAATTCATCATCTTGGATTAGACGATCCAGCGCTGCTGGAATTTCTTCGTCATTGTAAGGACGAATTTCAATATAAGGATCGGTATTGGCAGTCATTATTCATTACATATCAAAAAAAGCTGGCACATTTTACGCATAGTTTTGCTGTCTCGCAGCATTTCAACCCATACTTTTAACATGGTCATACCAGTTAGGCTACAATTTCTCATGCTAAAAATTACGGTTAGCTGGTTGGAATCGTTTAGGTTTAGCGTTACCCTTAGCGCCCCAAAAACACTGGTGATCATAATGAACTACGCTATTGAATTTCACGACGCTAATTACCCTTTTCTGAACGTTGCCGCGCGTAAAAAATCGCTAAAGCACAGTTTACTGTCTGTCGTAAGCGGATTAGCGATCATCAAATTGGGTAAGCAAGAGTATGCCATTGAACCCGGCCAGTATTTTTGGATTCCTCAAGGATGTTTGAGCTCACTCACTTTTTTACCTAACACTCATGTCCATCGTTGTGATTTTTCTGTGCGTTTAAATGATGCATTTGCTCAACAGGCCGGTTTTGTCAAACCATCGATTTTGCTGAAAGCCTTAATTGAAAAGTTGGTGAAGACCGAGACG
Source organism: Vibrio sp. Y20_XG_PY13 (assembly GCF_024181925.1). Lineage (NCBI taxonomy): Bacteria > Pseudomonadati > Pseudomonadota > Gammaproteobacteria > Vibrionales > Vibrionaceae > Vibrio > Vibrio sp. Y20_XG_PY13. The sequence continues at coordinate 898,089 of NZ_JAMZAL010000001.1, forward strand.
CGTTCTGATATCCAGTTAGATTTGCTCGCTGTGGTTAAACACGAAGTACTGGCGATTTCACCAAATCTATCAAACTCGGCACTCAGCCAAGCAATCAATCAGTGGAAGCCAGGATGCGAAGCTCGCATTTCGAGAGAGCTTTGTTTGGTGCTTACGCTGCGCGAAGCAAAAAAAATGAAGTTGTCTGGGAAAAAGGAATCTCAAATTGTTGAGCACTTGTTTGCTGGCAACACAGAAGAATACGAACAGCTTTGCTTTCTAGTGTTTGGTGAAGCGCTATAAGTCAGCGGTGTATAGCGTTTTCTCACACAAAATTGCGAACACAAGATCGAAAAGGGCGTACTTTGCGGTACGCCCTTTTCTTATTCTTTGCCTCACGTAGGGTCACATATTTCCCCAAGTAACCCCAAGCACGACACACATCGAACGATTGGTGAAAACGATGAACTAAAATGGCACTTCAATTTGCATCATCCAGTCGGCGTCGTAATACTCGTGCCAACGATAGTCGAAGCGCATTCTTGGCTCACCATCAGCTTTATTACCAAAACCGATGCTGAACATGAGACCATGGCTGCGAAGCCACTCTTCTGTGGTCATTTTGTTTTCTTCTTCACGTAGCTCTTCTGGCATCCAAATACCAAGACCAAAATAGTTTTTGTCTACGTTTTGAGTAAGAAACGGAATGTCTTGCGATTTGATTGCCCACTCTTCCCAGTAGTTTTCTGTTGGACCTTCTGCTGTCGCTTCAGCAGCATACCAATCTAAGGTATCGGTACTAAGCACACCAACAGTATCAAAAATTTCTTCACAGATGGGCATGGTGTTGTCTTCAAACACCACGGAGCGATCAGAAAGATAGTTACATGCGGAGTTAGCTTGCGTCACCACAAGCAGCGCACATGCACTAAATACGGCTACTCTGACCATGAAAACCGACCTCTTATTTACCAGATAATGTTTCTCTATATAAGCCTTCGTTGAGCAACAGTTCACTGACAGTTGGTGTCGTATAGGTGCTGATATCTTTGCCTTCTATGAGTGCATTGCGGATATCCGTGCTTCTAATTTTAACTTTTTCTGGGCACGCCATGACAGTCCAACGTTCCGTAATTTCTTCCGCCTTATAAAATTTAGCAAATTTGAAGAAATTATCCGGACCAATGACAAAAGTTATATCGGCAGTTGGGTAGATTTCTTGAATTTTTTCTAATAACGCATAGGTCGTCACACTTTGTCCCGGTTGGTACAAAGCTTGCTCTAGGTCTGAGCGTTGAACATTAGAAAGCCCCATGTCCTTGATAAAGGCATCAACCAGTTTGCACCGAATTGGGTAATCCAACATATTCTTGCCCCATGCATGTGCAATGCTAGGCTCGAGTAGCACGAGATCGAAGTGGCTCAGAGACTCGATAACGCTCTTGTGACCTAAACTAGGAGGGTTAAATGCGCTACCAAAAATGGCGATTTTTTTCATATCCGGTGATTACCTGGTTGAAGAGAGTTTTCTAATCTGATGAATTCGGTATGATACTACTAATCTTTAGAGCTTTTGACACTAAAGCGACGTTTACGAGCCTTAATTGAATGGTTTATCACCATTTTAGCTCGATAACGACGTCACACTGTTTGATCTTTGGTGAATGACCACTCGAAGCAGTTTTTGTGTCTAAGATATTTGCAGGAAAAGGAACCCTAAATGGAACAATCCATCCGTGACGAAATGCGTGTATTGCCGTCAATTGACCCGCATTTCGAAATTGAACGCCGTATTGCTTTTATTAAGCGCAAGCTACAAGAAGCAGGTTGTAAGTCACTTGTGCTTGGTATCAGTGGCGGTGTTGACTCAACCACGTTAGGTCGCCTTGCCCAACTTGCTGTAGACCAACTTAACGAAGAAACTGGCAGCAACGATTACCAGTTTATCGCAGTACGTCTGCCTTACGGTGAGCAAAAAGACGAAGATGAAGCGCAATTGGCGTTGTCATTCATTAAACCTACGCATTCTATCTCTGTGAACATCAAACAAGGTGTTGATGGTATGCATGCCGCTTCTAATATTGCACTAGAAGGCACAGGGCTAATGCCAGAAGACGCGGCAAAAGTAGACTTTGTAAAAGGTAACGTAAAGGCACGTGCTCGTATGATCGCTCAATACGAGATCGCTGGTTACGTCGGTGGCTTGGTGTTAGGTACTGACCACTCTGCAGAAAACATCACTGGTTTCTACACCAAATTTGGTGATGGCGCGTGTGACCTTGCCCCTCTATTTGGTTTGAACAAACGTCAAGTGCGCGAAGTAGCCGCAACGTTGGGCGCGCCAGAGGTGTTAGTGAAGAAAGTGCCAACCGCAGACCTAGAAGAACTGGCACCGCAGAAAGCAGATGAAGATGCACTAAACCTAACTTATGAGCAGATTGACGACTTCTTGGAAGGTAAACCAGTTTCTCAACAAGTTGTCGATCGTTTAGTTTCGATTTACAAAGCAACTCAGCACAAGCGTCAGCCAATCCCAACGATTTACGACTAAGTGATCTTTTTTGCTCGCTTTTAAAACTCAAAACGCTGCTAAAATTAGCAGCGTTTTTTGTTGGTTAGTGGCCGCACCTTCTCGGTTATTCCGTTACTGTGACATCCGTTTCTGGAATCGCGCAACACGCCAATACCGTTCCCATTGCGCGTTCTTCATCCGTCAAGGCTGGTACATCTGGGTGATGAACTTGTCCTGATGTGAGCTGTACCTTACACGCACCGCACAAGCCAGCACGACAGCTATTACTCACTACTTTCCCTGCATCTTCAATTTGATCCAAGAGCGTTTTTTGATTGTTGCCTTGGATCTTCAAGCCATTGAATTCAATCTCAACCTCTTTTTCTGGTCTTGCTTCCACAGCAGAAACACCAAAGGCTTCTTGATGATAATGTGCCTCTGGCAAACCTTTCTTCAACAATAAGTTTTTGGCTTTTTGCATGAAACCATCAGGCCCACAAACAAACACTTGTCGTTGTTCAACGTCTTTGATTTGCTTGATATGAGACAGACTTAAACGCCCTTTAAGACCAAACCAATCCACCGCTGGTTGCGTTAAACAGATTTTCACTTCCAGCCCTGAATGTTCGCGTTTTAATTGCTCTAACTCTGAGCGACATGGAATATCGTGCTCAGTACGGCATTGATGGTAAAACACCACGTCATTCAGTTGATTGTGGTCTGCAAGATAGCGCACCATCGACAGCATTGGAGTAACACCACTGCCCGCCGACAGCAATAGTAGCGGCTGCGCATCATGCGTTTTAAGGTGGAACTGACCATCTGGGTTTTCTGCCTCTAATACATCACCGACTTGTAGGTTGTCTAACAAGGCATTCGACACGCGGCCACCTGCAATACGCTTAACTGAGATAGCATAGCGACCAGGGCGAGATGGGCTAGACGATAAGGTATATCGACGACCAATTTTCTTACCATTGATGTCCACCTCAATCGGCAAATGTTGGCCCGGTAAGTAGTTTGGTAAAGAGCCTTTGCTCGGTTCTAGCCATAAGGTCACGAAATCTTGAGCAATCTCTTCACGCTCAACACACGTCAGCATCATGCGCACAGGTGAGTTGTCCGGATAAAACTCCGGCTCCTTATATTCGAGCACTTCAACTTTATCGCCTTGGCGAATAATACCCTCATTGCGCGCCACAAGGTTTTGTCCAAAGAACACACCACCTCGTTCATTGGCGCGGAACTGTTGCAACGTTTTGAGCGGCTCTTTGCTTTCACGGAAAGTGCCACGCTGAGTATTGATCGTGGTAAGAATACAACGCTCACAAGGTTTGAGAGATTCGAACTCCACTTCCCCTATTCGGATGCGCTTCCAAGAATCTTCTTCAAATGGCTTGGTACCAGATACGACTAAGTTTGTGCGGAACTGATCCATGGAGTGTTGCTCAGAACTTCTTTTGTTCAATTCCTCTAGCGAAGCTTGGCTGATCACCAACACTGGATAGCCGTCAGCAAAACTCACATTTTGTCCCAGGCTTTCACGGACACGATTGGATTGTTCACCGCTAAAAAGCAACTCTACGCGCTGTCCCAATACCTGACTAAACCAATCATCCGCATCATCGGTAGTCGTGTAAGCGGTGAAGGTATCTTTCCAAACCGTTGCGGGTGTTTCCTGCATTTTGAAATCTTGATAACGGATTTTAAGTGGTTCCATTCCCAAGCTACTGAACACCACCCCATCGGCAAGCAACGCTGATTTCACGGTTACCATTTGAGGGTACTTTCGCGCAGTGATCATCGAACCATCGGCTTTGGCAATCATAAAACGACGGTCAAAACTCAACCCTTGTTTTTCTACCCATGCGGACGAAAGCGACACACCTCCGACTGATTTAACCGGAAAAACATTGATTTGGGATAAAACGGGTTGCGACATAGCCTTCTTCCTACGGGTGATCTTTAATTGTTGCAGTATTGTATACCTAAATGACATTAAGATGCAGATTCACGCATTAGCATTTATCCCAAAATCAAACCGTTAAGAGAGAAAACGACTTGGATTTACTGAGATGCCTTTACTACACTCAGAATTCACATTTTTTAACACTGCTCTGACCAAATACCATTTGATAAAGTGTGACACGAAACACATAATGCGCCATATTTTTGACGACACCCATTCATTGACTTGGAGCTTTACCCATGGATACAAAAAAACTGATTCTAATTTTGCTGTGTATCTTTCTTCCACCGGTAGCGGTTTACATGGAAAAAGGTCTGAATAAAGACTTCTTCATCAACTTGATCCTAACTTTCTTCTTCTTCCTACCAGGTACGATTCACGCACTTTGGTTAACGATGAAGTAACCACTTACACTCCTACTCTGTAGAAAAGTGAAAAATGGGATGAAATGTGAGGGCAATTCCTCTATCATCCTGTCGCCTAAGCGCAAGCGTTTGCTCCAAAAGGCAAATGCAGCGTTTAGGCTCCAATCAGACAACTTTTCAATGGTGGGAGCAATTAATGACAACACTGACTATTACTCGTCCTGACGACTGGCACGTTCACTTACGCGATGGTGAAGTTCTAAAAGACACCGTTCGCGATATCAGCCGCTACAATGGCCGCGCGCTGATCATGCCAAACACCGTCCCACCTGTTACCAATACCGAAATGGCACTTGCCTACCGCGATCGAATTCTGAAAGAGCAGCACGGCGAACAATTCGAACCACTGATGGCGCTTTACCTAACCGATAACACCACGCCAGAAGAGATTCGCGCAGCAAAAGCAACCGGTAAAATTGTCGCAGCGAAGCTTTACCCTGCAGGTGCAACGACTAACTCAGATTCTGGTGTGACCGATGCGAAGAACATTTACCACGTTCTCGAAGCCATGGAAGAAGTCGGGATGTTGCTTTTGGTTCATGGAGAAGTCACTCATCACCACGTTGATATCTTCGACCGAGAAAAAGAATTCCTTGATACCGTCCTCGCTCCTATCGTTAATGACTTCCCTAATCTTAAAATCGTTCTAGAACATATCACCACTGCCGACGCAGCACAGTTCGTTAACAACGCGTCTGATAATGTTGCCGCTACCATTACTGCTCACCACCTTCTTTTCAACCGCAATCACATGCTTGTCGGTGGCATTAAGCCTCATTTCTACTGCTTACCGATTCTAAAGCGCAATACCCACCAGCAAGCGCTAATCGAAGCCGCAACCAGTGGTAGCAAAAAGTTTTTCCTAGGTACTGACTCTGCTCCGCATGCAAAAGGCGCGAAAGAATCGGCTTGCGGTTGTGCAGGTTCTTACACTGCGCACGCGGCGCTAGAACTTTATGCAGAAGTCTTTGAAAAAGAAGGCAAGCTGGAAAACTTGGAAGCGTTCGCAAGCTTCAACGGTCCCGATTTTTACGGTATTGCGCGCAACGCAGATACGGTGACGCTAGAAAAATCAGCTTGGGATGTTCCTGAATCTATGCCATTTGGCAACGACATCGTTGTGCCTATTCGTGCAAACGAACAAATTGAGTGGAAAGTGAAGTAATCGCTTAACGTAAATAACGTGCATAAAAAAGGGCCTGACGTTCTCCGCATTAGAGACAGCATGGCCCTTTTTCATTTTATATGTGGATTATTTACCGCGAAGCTTTTCTACCACCGTCCAAACAGCAACTACAATCAAACCCGCCACAAAGCCGATAATGCCGTTAAGCAAAATAGGCAGAATCGCTGTAGCAACCGAATGACCACTAAAGTTCATAATAATCGGTTCTACAAAGTGGTGAATGGCGGGTACGTTGTGCACTACAATCCCGCCACCGACTAAAAACATCGCCGCAGTTCCCACAATCGTTAACAACTTCATCAGCTTTGGTGCAAAAGCAACTAAAGCACTGCCAACTTTCGCCATCCAGCCCTTACCTTTTGAGCGAATTTCAAGGTAGAAGCCCAAGTCATCCAATTTCACGATGCCTGCTACTAAGCCGTAAACACCAATGGTCATGATGACCGCAATTAAGCTCACCACTAAGATTTGCGTCACAAGACTCGCCCCAGTCACGGTACCCAACGCAATCACAATAATTTCCGCTGAGAGAATAAAATCGGTTCGAATCGCACCTGCAACTTTTCGCTTTTCGTAATCCTCTAACGACTCGCCCGTGTCCACAAGCTCTTCTTTTTCTTCATGGGGATGTGAGTGTGGAAACAGTTTTTCGAGTACTTTTTCAGCCCCTTCAAAACAGAGAAACAAACCGCCGATTAGTAGCAATGGCATGATCAACCAAGGAATAATTGCGCTAATCAATAATGCAGAAGGCACCAAAATCAGTTTGTTTTTAAATGAACCTTTGGCCACCGCCCAAACTACTGGAATTTCTCGCTCAGATGCGACACCCGAGACCTGCTGAGCGTTTAACGCTAAATCATCACCCAATACACCTGCGGTTTTTTTTGCCGCCATTTTTGACATCAACGCAACATCATCCAATACCGCGGCAATATCATCCAACAGTGTGAGTAAACTTGCTCCAGCCATTTTTTATCTCTTATATGAAATTGAGTAAGTAACAAAATGTAACACCATTAAACCCCTTGGCAAAGTGATGATTTTGCAAAGAATACCGTCACAATTGGTGTTTTGTATTGCCGATAAGATAAGACAGGTCTAGTCTTGTCATACCTTTCAGCACACAAAAGAAAAAGTATAGATGAAAAGCGGATACTCTTACCCAATCGGTACCCCAGGCCAACCTTGGGGCGAAGCAGAACGTAAAGCGTGGGTGGCACAGCGCGAAGTAAAACGCAGCTACCAAGAAGAAGTAGTCAGCAAAATTGATGCGTTACGCGACCGTTTCGATGTAGAACAATATGGTGCGCTTTCTTACGACCAAGCTCGCTTCCCACTGTTTTGCATCAAAACACGTAACTGGGACTCAGCAAAACCGATTGTTCTTGTAACTGGCGGTGTGCATGGCTACGAGACCAGCGGCGTACACGGCGCCCTAAAATTCGTAGAAACAGAAGCAGAGCGTTACGCAGAGCACTTCAATATTGTGGTGGCACCCTGCGTGAGCCCTTGGGGTTACGAAGTGATCAACCGTTGGAATCCAAACGCGATTGATCCAAACCGCTCATTCTATGCAGATAGCCCAGCGGAAGAGTCAGCCAACTTGATCAAGCTCGTATCGACATTGGGCGACGTGTTAATGCACATTGATTTGCACGAGACAACAGATTCTGACGAAACTGAGTTCCGTCCTGCCTTAGCAGCTCGTGATGGTATTGAGTACATTGAAGGTATGATCCCAGATGGCTTTTACACCGTGGGAGATACTGAGAACCCTCAACCTGATTTCCAAAAAGCAGTCATTGAGTCGGTTGCAAAAGTGACTCACATTGCACCAGCAGATGAACACGGCGAGATCATTGGTTCACCAGTCGTACAATTTGGCGTTATCAACTACCCAATGGTGAAACTGGGTCTGTGTGGCGGCGTAACAAATTGCGTTTACGGCACCACCACAGAAGTTTATCCAGACAGCCCGAAAGTAACGGATGAAGAGTGCAATGATGCACAAGTCGCTGCTGTTGTGGGTGGTCTGGATTACGTCCTCGCTCAGCTATAACAAGCGATTCTTATATTGCTCCGGTGTCATGCCGGAGTATTTCTTAAACATCGCGATAAAAGGGCTGGCTTGGTTGTAACCTAACGTCAGCGCGACTTCTTTTACGGTTTGCCCTTTGCGTAGCAACTCCATCGAGTGCAAATACCGCACACGTAAACGCCACTCAGTAAAGCTCATTCCTAACTCACTCTGGCAATGTCTCGCTAACGTGCGCTCTGTGGTATGCACTTTTGCCGCCCACTCCGCCAAGCTGATTTCATCGGTTGGCGATTCTTCTACCGCTTTTAAGATTGGCTGAAGATATTTGTTGTCGGTTGTCGGTAAAAAGTGATGTTCCACTTCTTGTTTCGCCAGTTGATCCAACAACACTCGCACCAAACGTTTGTCTTCATCGCTCTGCGCGACGTTAATGTCACGCTGACGAAAGTCCTCAATGATGGCAGAAACGATGGGGGTGACTTTAATTAAACTGGTTTTGGTTGGAAAATGCGCCGTCAGCTCTGGAGCAATATTCAATGAGCAATATTCGATTGGTTTTCGGTTGTAGCTGGTATGACGAATGCCCGCTGGCACCCAAATTGCCAAATGAGGTGGCGCTAAAAATCGTGTGTCCTCCGCATCCATTTCCAAAATCCCACCGCTGATCAGCTGCACTTGCCCCCAAGGATGGCTATGAATCCGGGTTTCCGTGTTGGAAAGAAACGCTTCAAAATTCATAAAAACATCCGATGGCGCACGATCAATTGATAATGAAGGATGAAGATTTCTCGCACTCTTTTTCAAAATTGTCTTCCTATCGCTTACGATGTCTTTTAAGAGATACTTTTCATTATAAAGACCTGTCAGACTAGCGCCATCAATTATTGTGCGATGAGGTTCTCATGGTTTATTTGCTTCCGTTTTTTACTGTCATGATTTGGGGTGGAAATTCTATCGTAAACAAAATGGCGGCAAGCACGATTGAACCTAGCGCAATGAGCTTCTATCGTTGGTTTGTTGCGATGGTTCTTCTAACGCCATTTTGCTTGCCAGCCGTAATCAAACAGCGTCATGTAATTCGTCCATACCTTACTAAACTGGCATTTTTAGCCCTACTCGGCATGGTACTTAACCAGTCGTTAGGCTACTACGCAGGCTTAACTACAACGGCTTCAAACATGGCGTTAATTACGTCATTAGTGCCTTTGATCAGCGTGTTTTTAAGCGTCCCTCTATTGGGTAAATCGGTTTCTATGTTGAGCATTGTCGGAGGGGTAATTTCACTTGGTGGTTTAGCATTCATGCTTGGGCACGGTGACGTCACCTACTTCTTGCATCAAGATATGACGCAAGGCGACAGCTTAATGTTACTGGCCGCGTTAGTTTATGCCGCATACTGTGTGCTTTTAAAGCGTTGGAAGATGCCATTTAACAGCCTAACATTGGTTTACATGCAAGGCTTCTTCTCTGTCATCATGCTGACTCCACTGTGGCTTTCAAGCGAACAACTGCTTCCTAGCCAAGAGGCGCTTCCACTGATCGCTTATGCTGGTATCGCAGCGTCTATTTTCGCTCCATTGATGTGGGTAAAAGCAATAGATTTGATTGGTGCAGACTCCAGCGCCATGTTCATGAACTTAATGCCTGTGGTCTCTGTCGCCTTAGCGTCAACACTGCTCGGTGAAGAGATTCACGTGTACCATATTATCGGCGGCTTGATGGTTATCTCCGGCGTGATTCTGTCGCAGATAAAAGTACGGAAGAAGCAAGATCTTATGGTATCCGAATCGTTGACAACTACAACTCGTTAATTTGTTGGACCCCTCCCTCTTCTAAAATCGGCTCGTTAATACGAGCCGATACTCATTGCTTGGTTAAGAACCCATAATTCGGTTGTGCAGCCAGTCTTTTAGCTCCGCTCGATTATGCTTGAGCACATTCATAGCGTGGTCGTCTATCGGGCTGCCTTGCAGCTCTAATACACGAATCTCTTTATCGAGTGCGTTATAGTTTTTAACGTTTTCAGCAAATGATGCATCGTTTTGGCTAAGCTGAGTGATGGTATCCAAATGTTCTGGGAATTCATGGGTTAATGAGTGATTTTCACCTAACATAGAGACCTCTTGAGTGGCGTTATTGATGTTTGCTCTGCTTGTTTTTTAAGCAATTCAACATTAACCATAGCACTTCATTCGGGGTGATATCGTCGAGTTGGCCACACTTTTACGCAACGCATTTAATTTACAACACCTTAAAATTTGGTATTCAAAAGCCCCCAATCTCCTGCGCAAAATCTCATCATTTTCTACTACATTTAATAGACTTCCCACTAAGAAGGTAACCCCAATGAACACCATAAAATTCAGCCTAGTTGGTGCAGCGGTGGTAGTCGCACTCTTTGGCTGTAACTCTGACAGTAATACCATCACCACGACAACTCCTGTGACTCTATCCGTCTCTGATGCGCCGATAGACGACGTTTCCGAAGTGGTCATCACTTACAGCAAAGTTGCTTTCCTTCCTCTTGATGGCGGATCACCACAAATTTTTGAGGTGTATAAAACCGATGAAGAAGGCAATTACGTGGATGAAAACGGCAATCTAATTCCTGATGGTGAAGATCCTCTGCCGTTGAGTGTTAACTTGCTCAACTATCAAGGCAGTGATGTTCAAGAGCTGGTTGAAGATGAAGTGATTCCTTCTGGCAACTACAAGTTGTGTGTGTTTGCCAATGATGGCGATCACCCCGACTACCCATCGTATGTGATTGACGAAGAGACAGGAAATCAAATCCCACTGACCGTCAAAGGCGATGGTGCTTGTCCTCAAGGCGTGGGTAAAGAGCCTAACTCTGGGGTATTGTTCTTTAACAACACCTTTGCGGTTAATCCTGATAACAATGAATTCGTGGTCGAGTTTGATCTGCGTCGAGGCTTAAAAGACGGAACGGGTCAAAATGAAGGGTACAGTATTCAACGCACTTCGGTGACCTTGATCAACACCGTTACGACAGGTGAAATTCAGGGCGATGTCGCCGCACAAACCTATGCAGATTGCGAAATTGATACGTCCAGTGCAAACGACTATGCGCACGCCGTTTACTTATATGAAGGCAGCGTCGCCAAAGAGGACATGGGGCCATTTGCTGGCGAAGACGGGAAAGCCACGCCAATTGCAGCAGCCAACGTGGTTCCAGATATGGAGCAAGTTAATTACGAATACGAGTTTGGTTTTGTAGAACCCGGCACCTACTCGGTTGGCTATACCTGCACTGCAAATGATGACTCTGAAGAAGGTATTGTCGCCGGAGAAACCTTCAGTATTTATCAAGCAACAAGTGAGTTAACGGTATCGGCTGGTGCTGAGACGGATGCCAATTTCTAGCCACCTATCAAGATATTCTAAAAATAAGGCAGCGCTTGTTTTGGGCTCTGCCTTTTCGTTCCATGCGACTGCATTCTTTTCGCCAAGCCGCGTGTTTCTGATGCTTAGAAAAAACTGATGGGTAGATAGAAATCCAGCTCAAACGCCTCATCATGGCTGAGGAAATGGTTTTTAAGATAATGAACATAAGCGGGCGTGGAACGTTGCTTAAAGCCTGAGTTAGGCAACCACTTCTCTAATACCATACTCAGTTGAGGAAGAAGCTCACCATATACTCCCGTTAAGCGAAAAACAGCATGTAAACCACCCGGAATCGTCATTTGATTCACGACACCGCGTACTTTGAGCGGCTTATCAATCGCCATACAAGCCACATAACGACACTTGTCGAGCTCAACCCAAGCAGGGTTGGAGTGATGCAAACCATATTGAACCGAAAAGTCCCGATTCTCAGAACTTGCCCACGCTTTCAAAATCAGCCACGCATTGCGAATGGAGCGGTTATAGCCCTCATGTCGAACATACGCCGCAAAGCGTTGTGGGACCTCCATAATTTTTGGTTCTGGCAACTCGCGTTTCGCAACCCGATGATAACCCGCTGCCACTTCCGGATCCTTCAAATACGGTTTTTCTGCGACTTGTAAATCATGCTTTCGCCATGCACCAGGAGACATAGCGAACGTCGCTTTAAACGCTCGGCTAAAAGAAGATACCGAGTTAAAGCCACACTTGTTAGCAATGTCTAGCACTGATGAGCCGGTATCAAACATCAGTTGATTGGCGGCGTATTCCATTCTGGTACGGCGGATATATTGATGGATGGATTCCCCCACGACATCTTTAAAAATACGATGGAAGTGTTGTTCAGAATAGGCTGCTACGTCCGCTAGCTCTTTAGCTGATAAATCTCTGCTAATGTCCTGGTGAATGTAAAACAGCACGTCATTGATTCTGGAAACTTGTTGATGGCTCACGGAGTAAACTTTCGCTCAAATAGCATAAATGGGCATGTTTAACAGCATAAATGGACACACCAAGCTTGGCAATTTACCTATACTATTTCTGACATAAAAAAAGACAATTACGAGAAGCACAGCACATGGAAATCGCACAGTCATTACAACAAACTAAGTCATCCTACATCCGAGAGATCCTCGCAGCAGCGAGCGATAAGAACGTCATTTCTCTTGCGGGTGGCTTACCGGACGAAAAAACCTTCCCGATCGACTTAATGAAACCGACGCTAGAAAACCTTGCGAACATGCCAGAGGTGTTTCAATACGGCGCAACAGCAGGCTACGCACCGCTACTTAACTTTTTGACCGATTATTACCAACTGCCAGAATCTCATTTGGCGATGATCACAACGGGTTCTCAGCAAGGGCTAGATTTGATTGCGCGTGCGTACGTGAATCCGGGCGATAAAGTGGTGATGGAAGCACCAAGCTACCTTGGTGCTATGCAAGTATTCGGTTTAGTGCAAGCCAACATCGTGACCGTTTCACAAACCGAGTGTGGCCCAAACCTTGAAGAACTCGAGCAATGCTTTGCCACGCAGCAACCAAAAATGTTCTACGCCGTGCCCGATTTTCACAACCCAACGGGCGTATGCTGGGCGCTAGAGACTCGCCAAAAAGTTGCCGAGCTTTGTATCCAATACGACGTTGCATTCATTGAAGACGCACCATACCGCGAGCTGCGTTTTTCTGGTGAAGCACTGCCGCTGGTTTCGGATTTCTGCCCGCAGCACTCCATCGTGTTGCGTTCATTCTCCAAAATCGCCTCACCAGGCTTGCGTATTGGTGTGGTTACCGGCAAACGCAGTTACCTTGAGCCACTCATCAAAATCAAACAAGGTGCAGATCTGCACTCTAGTATTCCTATACAAGCATTGCTGCATGGTCTACTTCAACATGACAATTTCGAAACACACATTTCAACCATCTGCGCACTTTACAAATCGCGTTACGATGTCATGTTTGCTGAGCTGCAAAAGCAGCTGCCAGAAAGTTGCGTACTCAAACCTGTCGATGGTGGCATGTTTGTCTGGGTCGAAATTCCAGAGTGCGACACGTTCGAACTTGCGAAAACTCTACTCGCAAACTGGGTTGCTGTGGTGCCAAGCCCGGTATTCTATCCGGAAGGTTCCAAGGTAACAGCCGCTCTGCGTCTTAACTTTACCAATGCCACACCAGAAGAACTGACGACGGCTGTCACTCGACTTGCGGATGTACTTAACGCTTTGTAATTGAGTACCCCGCGTTAGAACCTGCCTTTGAGATTCGAAAAAAGTCTCAAAGGCAGCATCAAAAAAGTTCCCCAAAAAAATTTATATTTTTCCTTCAAATCAACTCTCTACAGTAAGTGCCTGTTTTCTCTTGATCCTATCACTCATATAAAAATGAGAACCTAATCACGTATTTGATGGTTAGAAAAGTTACGTCTATCTTTCAGACAAAAGACATCAACTTCGCAGCATTAATGCTCTCAATTTCAGACACTTTACTCAGTCGTGGCTTAGCGATTGAGAAAACGACTAGAAAGCATCTGCGGGCATACCCACTACGAAGGATTGACCAGAACCATTCTGAATGTCGCGAGCCAGTCGCTTGATTGGCAATTACGTCAGTGAATCGCACCAAATGACAGAGGGGTTATCAGGATGAACACTCGAACCACGACAGGACTCGTCACCACTGGCTGGTCCGTTATCTTTTCACTTTTTACCGCATTCGCCGCGTATGCGAGTACGTCTCCAAACTGTAGTGACGTATTAGCGGGCAACACAACCGCCGTATCGCAAAAAATGATGGTCTTATTGGGCGAAGACATCACCAAATCCAACCGCATTACCACAGTGATTCCCGCCCAAAACAATCCATTTGTGACCGAAGAACTGGTCTCGGTTTCCAATGATGTATCGCCCAATGGACGTTTGCCACAAAAGACATTGGAAGAGATCAGAAAAGTACGCTCAGATTTAGAAAAAGCCGCACAGGAAGTAAGCCGATTACAGGGCACTTATGAAGTCGCGTTCGTTAGCTTGATTGATGGCTACTGCCAGTTCTCGAATCACGAACTTACTCAGCATGCCAAAATCGACTTTGACCATTTGGAAGGTCTAACGCTGTATTCAATCCCAGCGCTGTTGGCAATGGTGGATCAATCGTACGCGATGGCTGAAAACCGCCTAGCAAACGAGCAAAACCAATTGAGCAACATTGAAAAAGAAAAACAGAGGCAGAAACAGCAAGCAAGTGCTGCGGCAGCCGCTCGTTACCAAGACGGTAACGTGTTGGTGAAAGTCGAGAATTTTGATGGTTCTAACGTGATGTTCTCCGTCACAAACGTAGGTTCTCAAGGTTCATTACAGCCAAACTTCAACACTTTTAGCGCCTATCGCACCGAAAGTGGAGAGTTGGTCTATAAGTCAGAATCTTTACTGCATCTGGCTGATACGGCAGGCAACACGCTGCAAACTATGGGCATTGCCGAGCTTTCATCCAAAGGTGGAAACAGCTTGTCGATCTCTCCAGGAGAAACTCGAAAATTCGTCACCAGTATTGCTTCAGAAGTCGCGCCACACGCGCAATTAAGCTTAGAGTTTCCGGCCAAAGTGCTCAATACAGAGCAAGATTTCACGCTGTCGTTTTCCGACTCTATCGCGGTAGCAACAGCCAATGTGAATTAACGGCGAGAGAGAACATAACGAACAAACCCATGTTTGTTGAGCGTGTCAAAGACAGGCGAGCAACGCCTGTCTTTCAGTTATGAGCAAGCAAATCGCTACTGTTTGCATTTGTAAGCGTTTGCAAACATCGTCACTGACGTAGAAAAGCTTAACGGTTGGTATAAATACAAGGTATCAGCGCCTAAATCTGCTGCCTTGATGCGCATTTGGTTTAGTGTACCCCAAACCATGTCTTTATCTGCGTGAAGCCAGTAGTCGTAAAAGTGCCCTTCTGAGCCAATCACGGTACCCATCAGTTCACAGTTTTCAATCGCATTCACATTATCCCAAAGCACCTGTACTTGCTCAGATTCTTGAGTTGGGAACGTCACACACCCCGTTAATGATGCCGCTAACGCGAGACACATCACTCGCTTTTTCATATTCATATCGCCAAAAAATTTTATAGACGGCGGATTTTATGAGTTGCTTATGCGATGACCAACAAAATATTTCTATCGCGCGTTCAAGTAGAACTAATGGACAACGGAAAAAACCAAAAAGTGGCCACGCATCTAACGAGTAAAAACCTCGCAATCACAGACCTAGCAATAAAACCGTATCTGAGATAAAACAGTAACGATTAAATACACACGAGGGATAGAGTTTTGGTTGCTAAGAATAAGCTAATTCGCTTCACAGCTACGGAAGTCGCTGATGCATTTGAAAAAGAAGATGAGCTCATTAAACAAGTTCAATCCAACCAACTCTCGCAAGTGCTCTTACTTTGGCAAGTAAAAAGCCCGACGCTCGTGCTTCCCGCGGGCAAGAAATGGCCAGTGTCTAATGAATTGGAACATGCGTTAAATACGTCTGGCTGGAAGCTCTTTTCTCGTAAAACCGGTGGTGCACCAGTCCCTCAGGTACCGGGTATTATTAATCTATCCCATATCTATCACTGGCCAGAAGGTGAGCCTTACAACATCAAAAAAGCGTATCTCGATTTATGTGCGATATTAACGGTTTTCTTTGAACAGTTAGGCGTGAAAGTGGATGTTCATGCTACGCCTTATTCCTACTGCGATGGCGAATACAACCTCAACATTGGCGGGCAAAAAGTCGTGGGAACCGCGCAGCGTGTTTTACTTAAAAAAGGCGGCGGACAAGTGGTATTGTCACAAGCATGCATTCTGATTGATGCCGACGTCGAGAAGATTGTCGAACCAGTAAGAATGTGTAATCAGCTTTGTGGTCATTACGATGATATTCGTGGCGATGTCCACACACCGCTCTTCCATCATATATCCGACCGCCCATCGGTAGATTCACTCTTTCAGCAATTGACGAGTGCGTTTTTAACGCATGCAAAAGCTGAGTAAAAATCAGTGTAAACAAAAAGGAGCAAAAGCTCCTTTTTGTTTAACGATATTAAAAGCGAACTTCGACTTCTACGCCTTCAATCCAACGGCTTTTTTCTAGAGCTTCATCAAAACTCAGCGTCACCTTCAAATACGCAGGTTGACCTTCGAATGGGCTTTGCAGTTCAGAAGGCAGCTTGTTCACCACTTCAACCGGCTTCGATACCGTTGCACTGAACTTTCTGCCATCAGGAAATACAACTTTCGCTTTAGTATCCATCTTACTGTATTGGAGATATTTCGGGTTTAAGAAAGCGGTTATCTCCGGCGTAACATTGCGAGCGATCGTAAGTAAGGGAGTATTTTCAGAGACATTTTGCCCTTCGTGTACATGAACATCGAGCACTCGCCCTTTCATAGGAGAACGAAAAGTTAAATTTTCTTGTTGCGCGCGTTTGACTACCAATTCACGCATTAATGATCGGTACTCTTGAGTTACCGGACCAGCAAGCTCCAGTTCTTCTAAATCGCGCATCGCATCTACGTAAGCAATTTTTTGACTACTCAATTGATTACTCAAAGAGTTATTTACACTAACAATTGCAGCATAATCGACCTCTGAAACCTGTCCCTTTTTTCTATACACGTCATATTTTTTTTGAATTTCTTGTACTTTTTTCAAGCCCTCTTCAGAACTTCCAATCGCATTTTTATACAGTTCATCCGTACTCTGAACCTGATTTTTAGACAATTTAATCAACTCTTCTTTTATAAAATCAATCTCCTTGTTCAGAGCGTTGTCTTTTAACAGCAAGAGCGCTTGGTCCTGAGCTACTTCCGTACCAACATTGACAGGAATAGGGCCAACAATCGCTGAGCGAGTTGCGGTTACCGTTAATGGGTAAGAAGTAATTATCGCTGGCGCTGTCACTAACACCTGAGTTCGGAACAAGTAATATGCCATGAACAAGAGTGGACTGACTACAATGGCTAAAATCAAGTACCAACGAAGACGATAGCCGCCACGCTTTGCCTGTCCATAGACGACCTTCATACCGCTCTCAGACTGCGGTTTATTTTTCTTATCTAAGTGAAAGTTAACTTTCATACTAAAACTTTTTACCTCGCTTCAATACCCACCAAGGTGCCATACTTGATTCTTCATGACTTCTCCTCACAACCTCATTAACCATTGAGAAAGCGGTAATCAAACGCATAAAAAACTGGTAGACAGGGTAAAGAAATAACCATTTCGCTGACTTCAGATCCTCTTTTTTTCTCTCTGATACAAGCCCAATATAGACAACAAAAATCAGAGCAGATAAAAAGAGGTAGACAAAATAGAGCATTAGCATCAACGCCAATACAAATTTAAGTGGATAGACAATCACCATATAAACGCTAAATATCACCACGAGCAGCGGTAATAGAACATTTTGAATCACGCCATAAGCCAAAGTGAATACAAAGTTTCCCCAACCAAGTAAACGTGGAGACAGCCCCTCATTGTGCTTACGCAAAAATAAAAACAATAAATCTCCATCCCAACGAAGTCGTTGCAATACCAAACCTTTCAACGTATCTGGTACATCAGTATGGCCGATGGAATGCGTCGAAAAGGCCAACTTATTATCAGGATAACGACGTTTGTATTGCTTCAAACGCATGGTTAAGTCGAGATCTTCTGCAGTATGCGTATCCCACCCCCCAACTTGCTTAAGAAGGTTCTTTCGAAACGCTCCGAATGCGCCAGAGATGTTATTGAGCACACCCCACGTCGCCATCCCTGTTTTACCTGCTTGCATAGACAGCATGTACTCCAAGGATTGCATTTTGGTTAGTAAGTTGGCGTTGTGGTTGCGAACTCTTAGTGCACCACCGCTAGCAATCACATTTTTATCCGCAAACTGTTTCATCATGGTGAAAACCATGTCGTTATCGAATGACGTATCTCCATCTACGTTAATGACAATTTCACCGCTGGCCATCGATAAGCCGGCATTCAATGTCGAAACACGGCCTCCACGTTGCCACTTTGGCAAGACACGAACTTTACGATTACGGACACCTGTATGTCTTCTCTCACCATTTAATGCGGCTTGATAGGTATCTTGGTTTTGCACCGCCCCATCAACCACTGCGAGTATTTCAATATGACCTGGGTAAACTTGCTCAACTAACGTATCGATGGTGATCCCAATCGCCTCTCCCTCACCGTAGCAAGTGATAACGAAGCTTACTGATGGAAATCGTTTTAACTCTGGCTCTTCTCGCATATATGACCAACGAAATATCCCTGTTAACACCAACAAATACAGCGGCAACTCTATGATGATCATTACTGGAAACAACAATAGCCATAGTTCTTCATTGTGAAGAAGCATGCCTCGAAGATAGTCGAGTAAAACGAGACTATCTTGCAGCATAGATCTCACCCATCAACGATTCGATCCAAACAGAAACACCACCTTCAATGACCGGATCAGGCAAATCCCAAGCAAATACGTCCAACTCGAATTCTTCGTCTTCAACAAGATCACCCAAATCCGATAATTTTTGCTGTAAAACGGACAAGCTTGCGTTGGTAGTGTTTGGCATTAGGACAAGCAACACATCCTGTTTGTACTGACAACATATGTCCGTATCTCGAAACAAGCCGCTAAGACGGCGCGTCAGTTGATCCATCAACGAGAATAATTTGGCATCACCATATTGCTTACCGTATTCATCAATCGTCGGTAAGTGTAATCCAAGTAGAAGATGCTGCTCTTTGTGTCTCAATGCGACTTTATTTAGCCACGCCAGTAGGTTTTGGAAAAAGCTGACTTCGACTTTTCCTTTAATCGATAACTCAGGAGCCTGAATAGACTTTCCGTGCTGGAAGATGTACTCACCGACTTCGCCAAGTCGATATTGATAAATTTTACGAACAACAAGCTCTTCGACTTTGATCTTTGAATCACAGCTCAAACATTGACTGATGGTAGCAGCCTCGACAAACAAACTAGAGCAACTATGGCACACATGATTTTCAAGCGGACGGTCATAGTCCACACCAATATGGCGTAGCTGAGTCAGACATTTTGGACATTCAAGCTTCCCACGACGCTGAAAGCTATGTTGTTCACCAACATGACCACAAGTGAAACAGTGTAAAGAGCTCTGAGAATCGATATCGATACTGCTGCAGTCAGGACATACTTCTACATAATTCAAGTGTCCACTATTGCAATGGGAGCAAACACGAATTCTGTCAATCAGCGCTTCAGGCTCTAATACTCCCCGGCCTTGCTCGGAGAGTACGTATCGATAAGTGGAATAAATATCAGGAAACAGAAGGTCAATTATCGGAAACGAATAAATCGACGTTGACTCTAAACTTTTTAAAGCGCTCACTCGACGCTGACGATTTACTCCAAGCCAACCAATCAACGGGTCCAACACGTCCGGTTCGTCAATGGAGTCGATCTTGCTTTGAATGGATCGCCAAACTTTTTTTGACTCTACTTCTTCAAATACACCGTCGGCAATACATCGAGAATAAGGAGTTTCCACAGTGACATAAACCGCCCATGACCAACGCCCTTTCTCTTTAAAAAATGCTTTTAACGCATGGTTTATCTGCTGAGTGTCTTGGTAGGAAATACACACCACCCCCCCCCAAACCAACTGGGACCTCTTCGATCTGATTAACTAAGATAACTCCCTCACAGAAATTACTTGTTGGCGGTTCGCCTACCCAATAGAAACTTTTATTTTTTAATGACATTGCATTAGTTCTCACGACCAAAATATTTGCTCATCACAATAAAATATAGGACTAGATACCATAAAACCTTCCTATATTTTCCAAAGTTGAGAGCACACTTATATCTTTGACCTTGGCAGAGTGAGGCAAACTCTCTTTGCTACCAACCAAAATCAGTGCGCACAAAAATGTCAAGCCAGCATAAATCTGCTACTTGCCCAATCGAACAATAGGAATAAGTTACTAGCTAGCTATAACTTAGTAAGTTAAAGCTAGTGTTTCATTCAGCAAAGAGAAGGGTGAGCTGTAAACAGCACAATGTTGTAGAAAGAGCATGATAAACCTTTTTAAGCAAGCTGATATACGACGAAATTGATGCCGAAATAGGTCCTTGTATTCACATCAAGCTAATTGTTATTTGTATAAGTCAAGTTCCATCCTGCTCAGTATTTAATCACAGCAGTCAGTATCAAATCTGAGACTTAGTTATATATTACTAGCTTAATTTTGATAAAAATGGAGGGCATAACACAAAAATAAATCCAATCATTTAGTTTACTTATCAGACGAAAAACATCGAAATATCACGCTTATTGATTATAGTCATTTCGTTCGCTGCCTTTCTCCGAGAAGTACTCGATAAACTCAAACAGCATACCGTGGTCTTCTAGATAGTAGACGTTCTTTCTAAATGGGTGTTCGTCGCCTCGGTGGTCGAGCTCATAACCTGCTTTGCTTAGCCTTTCGATGAGAGCTTCTACATCCGGCACCACAATCCCTATGTGTTTAAAACCTGTGAAGTGTGATGTCCAATGAGTAGCGTCGCCTTTTCCTCCTGACGAGATGGCAATATAAGAATGATCATCACCTACGTGAAACCACTCAATCGGTCGGCCAAACCAATTATCTATTTTTCCGCCGCCGCGTACTTTCCATTCAGGGATAGCGGCGGTCAAAAATTGGATCATCTTTTGTGCGTCAACGACTGAGATATTGGCGTGTTCTACATAACTGTTCATGTATGTTTTCCTTTGGGTTCTTGTTTTTTGTTCTTAATGCAACTCTAGAACCTCAAGCTAAGTTTAGGTAAAGCACCTATTTTTGCCTGCCAAAAATAAATGAGATCCAGTTCAAATATTTATCCATGACGGAATTAGTTGAAGCCTGCGCGTAAAAGCCTCAGAATGTCGCACTTTTCGCACCGATTTGTTTTCGGCGCGTTGTTATCTAACTCTACAATTGAGAATCATACATATGGGTTTTACCTCGTTAGGTCTATCTGCTCCAATCCTTAAAGCTATTCAAGAAAAAGGCTACGACACCCCTTCGCCAATTCAGGCAAAAGCAATTCCTGCTATTTTGGAAGGGAAAGACGTAATGGCAGCAGCGCAGACTGGTACAGGTAAAACTGCAGGCTTTACGCTACCGATTCTTGAGCGTTTATCGAACGGCCCTCGCGTTCGTGCTAACCAAGTGCGTGCACTTATCCTGACGCCAACGCGTGAACTTGCGGCTCAGGTGCAAGAAAACGTGTTTATGTACGGCCGTCATCTTCCACTAAGCAGTGCGGTTGTTTTTGGTGGCGTGAAGATCAACCCGCAAATGCTGCGTCTTCGCAAAGGTGCGGATGTGTTGGTTGCGACACCAGGCCGCCTGATGGATTTGTACAACCAAAATGCGGTGAAGTTCGACCAACTAGAAGTTCTGGTACTGGATGAAGCAGACCGCATGTTGGATATGGGCTTTATCCGTGACATTCGTAAGATCCTAGCTCTGCTACCAAAACAACGTCAGAACCTACTGTTCTCGGCGACTTTCTCGGATGAGATCCGCGATCTTGCGAAAGGCTTGGTGAACAACCCTGTTGAGATTTCAGTCAACCCGGCGAACTCGACGGCAAGAACGGTTGAGCAAAGCATCTACCCAGCAGACGTGAAGAAAAAAGCACCGATGTTGGTGAAATTGATCAAAGACGGCGATTGGAAGCAAGTGCTGGTGTTTACGAAAACGAAACACGGCGCAAACCGTCTGGCGAAGTTCTTGATCGAACAACATCTACCTGCTGCAGCCATCCACGGCAACAAGAGCCAAGGCGCGCGTACCAAAGCATTGGCGGATTTTAAATCGGGTGAAATTCGTGTGTTGGTCGCGACGGACATTGCTGCACGCGGTATCGATATTCCTCAATTGCCGCAAGTGGTGAACTTTGAGCTACCTAAAGTGGCAGAAGACTACGTTCACCGTATTGGTCGTACTGGCCGCGCGGGCGAAGTAGGTAAAGCGATTTCACTGGTTTGTGCGCTGGAAGCGTCTGAGCTGTTTGCGATTGAACGTTTGATTAAAGAAGTGCTACCACGTAAAGAGTTGGAAGGTTTTGCGCCAACCAATGTGGTTCCTGAATCCAAACTGGATACGCGCCCAATCAAACCGAAAAAACCTAAGAAGCCGAAAAAACCAAAAACGCCAAATGCTGCAAGTGAAAACGCTCCAGCAACCGAAAAGAAAACAGGCAATGGTGCAAACAAACCTAAGCGTCGCTTCAACGGTGGTAACAACGGCAACAAAAACAGCACCAACCAAGGCGGTGCGGGCAAGTCTAAAGGCAACCGTGAAGGCCAAGGTCGTGCAAACAGTAAACCAGATGACCGCAAACCTAACGGCAACAAGCCGAATGGCAATAAACCGAGTGGAAATAAACCAAACGGTAATAAGAGTGGCAACGCTGGTAAACCGTCTGGTAACCGCAAGCCAAACAATGCTAAGCCTGCAGGAAACAAACCATCAGGCCAGCGTCGTAAGCCTCGTCCACAGGCCGCAAACTAATCTGCAAACAGCCCCGATAGCAAATACAACAAAGCCGCTGATAATCTCAGCGGCTTTGTCTTTCTTAGAACACAATTTTCTAGAACACAGCTTTGTTAAAACAGCCTACATTAAAGGTGTGATTCGAATATCTGCGATTTGCGCTTCGTTCTTTTCACCCTCAATACCACCAGCGTAAATGTAGGTTTCATTCGATGTGAGGTAACTCATATTGAAGTGGTCCTTCAGCGCGATCTGATAGGTTTCCCCCTGCTCCAACGCCACTTCAATTGGCGTTGAGTAACGCATACCTTGGTTTTCACCAATATGGCCCATCTGCAAGTAACCTTGGCCAACCACCTTACCTGCATCATCCAATACCTCTAACAATTTCACGGTGTTCGTGATGCCAGTATTAAGTTGTCCTAGGTTATTGTTGTACCAAGCATCGAACTGGTAAGTGCCCGTTACAGGAGCTGTAAACGACTCTGCACCTTTTACGAGGCCACTGTCTTTGCTCACCGTAACCACTGAGACATTGTCTTTGAGTGGCTGATATTCGCCATCAAGTTTGATGCGGATCTCTTCACCGACACAAACTGGTTGGCTTGGGTTAGAACGGAAGCCTTTATCGTTAATGCTTTCAGCCAAATAACAAGCAAAACCTGTTGGCGTATCGGAATAAGATTGAGCAATCACGTTCTTTTGAATCAGCTCGCCATTGCGATACAAGTTCACGTTGTACTTGCTCGTCACGTCAATCGAAACCGAATTATCAACGCTTTTTACCACCAGTTTTGGCTCTTGCGGTGAGTAAACGCGACTGTCTTCACTTGCATACGGTTTCACACCAGAAACCAAAGTAATGCTGCTATCTACATTCACAAGCGCACCCAGTGTCACGTGGAAATGCCCCTTTTCGTCCATCGTGACATTTTCAACTGGGTAGTAGCCTGTTTCATCTTTACTTGCTTCAGGCAAATCAATGGTTACCGAGTAGTTCTTTCCTTTAAAGGCAAAGTTTTCCAACGTGATTTGTTCAGACTGAGCCAACAACTTATTGCGCACCCAACTTGTGATAAATGGCTTCACTTCCAACTTACCTGTTTCGGTATGGATGCCAAATAGGGTCTCTACCACCATGTTCAAGTAGCCACCCACAGACCAAAGCTGACGCTGAGAGTTAATCACTGGGCCATCCAAGCTCGGATCTTCGCCATGATCACTATGGATGATGAATGACTTACCAGAAAGCCACTCTAAGTTCTCCATGTTGGATAAGTTGGTTGCCGTACCACGAACCAACGATTGAATGGCATTGTTCGCTGCTGCCACGTTTTGTGTTTGATGCGCGGCGCGCAAGCTGTACGCGGTAACAAATGGCCAAATTGCGCGGTTATGGTACACAGGCACGTCTGGTTGTTGAGGGAAGTAAACCGGCACGCCAAACTCACTGTGTGGGTAATTGGCCATGATTTGTTTCGCCTGCGCATCACTTGCCACACCACTGATGATCGCAAGCGCTTCGCCCAACATGTCGTATTTGTCGACCGCGATGTCTTTACCATTGTCAAACAAATAGCTTACGTACATACCGCGTTCGGCATTCCAAAACTGCTCGTTGATAGCGGTTTTTAACTTCTCAGCCCACTCGGTGTATTTGACCGCGTTGGTTGAGTCGTACTTCTCTGCCAACTTAGCCGCGAGCTGAATCGCGCGGTAATGAACCACGTTTGTCGATAACGCTTTGCTGCTACCAATCGCGTTGACATCGTTTGGCGTCCACGTTGAATACGTTTGCTCACGCCAATCGAGGAATGATTGCTCACCAGTGTATAAACCAGATTTCGCATCAAAAGCCGCCAGGCGATCGGCTTCAAGTGTATTACTGATCGCTTTGTAAGCACGCTCGGCAAACTGGTTGTACTCTTCTCCATCCAATGCCGAAAGTAAGCGTTCTGCACCAAGCGCCCAAGTCGTGCGGTCGGTACTGATTGGCCAGCTGCCGCCAGTGCCCGTATCTTGCACAATCTGCTCGCCATCGTATTGCTGATCGGTCGTATCGCGGAAAGCGGACAATTTGAAATTCAAACCATTTTGCACGCGAGTTGGATTCATCAATGCAAGCGAAAGGTCTGCTGCGTACGCCAAATCACGCGTCCACACGTAATGCCACTTCGCGCCCGTCTCAAAAACTTCCGCTTTGATTGGGTTGTTGTAGTTGTAATTGCCGTCTTTGATTTCAGAAACGGCAAGCTGGTCTAGCTCTTTCATCGTCAACGCAAACAACGCGTCAAACGCGACATCACCCGACACCACTCGCGGCCCTGTTTGCTCATTAATCACTAAGCCTTGGTCGAGCGCATCACGCAATTCTGTCGTCGTTGAAATACCAAATTCACGCAGCTCAGCTTTAGGATCTTTCACCGAGAAAATCACGGTATCACTCGAGTCATCGTAATTGGCGAACAGTTTCACTTCTTTATTCTGATGCCCTTCATGCACCATTGCAGGGTCGAGAATCGCATCAGAGTAGTATTTTTCCGCTTCTTCTTGCGTTGCTTTCGTCACAGTCATTGTCGCGCGACTTTCATCGGCAAAGCTCACAGAAAACTTGTAATACCCTTTGTCTTCAAACGTGATCTCAGAGTTGCAATCACCGTTCATACACGCTTCATTCGTGTCTGGTTTTGGCAGGTACTCTTGAGCTTTCTCGAACGCCGCGGGCTCCTCAAAATAGGTGTATTGGATCTGCCAACCCGGATCAGCAATCTTGAACTGATTGCTACCTCGAGCGACGCGCAGTACGGTTTCGTACTCGTTATTACCCAAATAGTTTAGCTTGGCATGCTCTGCCGTGCCCCAATCCCCATTTAAACCACGTAAATATAAGTCGGCTGAAATAATTGGTTTGTCGACCGGCACAGGCGCATCAGAAGAATCTGACCCACATCCAGCAAGACCAATACAAGACGCGACAGCAAGCGCAATAAAACTCGGTTTCATGTTCATCCCTTAGATTGTTGTTTTGGCGACAGTCTAAAGAACACCCTTTTGAGGGGAAAATAGGAAGTCAGGAGCGAGCTATAGATAACATCTATACGTCAAACCCCAACAGTGATGTAGATCTATGAAATGCGCATAATTTCAATCAAATGAGATTACAGATTTGTGATTTATAAATGAAATTGTGCAAAATACCCCTCGTTCTTAGAGGGGAAAGAAAATGGACAAATCTCTGCAGCAATTTTTACTGGTTGCACGCTGCCAAAGCATCAGCGCTGCGGCAAGAATGGCAGGGTTAAGCCAGCCAACGGTAACAAGCAATTTAAAGAAGCTGGAAGAGAATCTCGGCGTGACGCTGTTTGAACGTCACCCTAATGGCATGGTGTTGACCGAATACGGGCGCATCCTCTATCGCCATAGCAACGCGATGCAGCATGAATACAACCAAATGATGCAAAGCATTGATGAACGGAAACAGTACCAAGTCGGAAAAATTAAAATGGGTACTGGCGATGCGTGGTGGCCGCTGTTCGTCAAACAAGCACTCAATGAACATCTGACCAAGCAACCTTCGGCATCTACGCACGTCGAATTTGGCAATCACTTAGGCTTGATGGATTCATTAATCAACGAACAGATTGAATTTTTCATCGGCCACGAGATTGTCGGCTTGTCGTCTAAATGCGATGTTACGTTTATTCCGCTATTTCAAACGGTTGATGCCTATTTTGTTTCCCCAAACCACCCACTGCTAGGTAAAACCGTCACCGAAGAGATGCTGCACGAATACCCTGCTCTTTCGGTCACTTATGACGCAAAGAAATTCGCTCACGTCATCGACAACCCAATCCCGAAACAAAATGAACGCGAAAGGCAGCAACTGGATGACAGACCGACTTACGAAGTGGATTCTCTGCTCGCCAGTATTGATGTACTGAAAGAAAGCGTCGCGGTGATGTCTTACACCCGCCATCTGCAACCGTATTTGGAATCCTTTGGCTTACGATGCTTAACCATGGAAAACGAACCAAACCCTGGCACCGTCGGGATTTATCGCCACCGCCGAGAAACCTCGGAATCGCATCTAGATCTGATTGCTGGTATCACTCAGCGCGCTAAATTGCTCAACTAGAAAGTCCAAAAACAGGCGAACTCTTTTCGGTTGATATTGGCGGCTCTGATAAATGACATGCAGATCCGCTTCAGCGCCTTGCGAGAAGGCGCTGAAGTTTTTCATATACCCATCCAAAACCGTTACTAAACGTTGTTGTTTGAGGTCTTGCTGAATATCTAAAATCGATTTCAGCGCAATCCCCGCACCGTCCAACGCCCATTGTCGAATCACTTCACCATCATCAGAAAAGCGCTTTGGCGTGACCGTGATCGATTGGTGAGACTCTTCATCTTTAAAGTGCCACGTTTTTAATTCTTCATTGCTGCGCACCATGGCTAAGCAGCGATGGGCCGCGAGATCTTGTGGGCAGTTTGGGACACCTTGCTTCGCCAAGTAATCAGGTGACGCGCACAGCACACGTTGACTCGACGCCAGCTTGCGCGAGATGAGATTGCTGTCCGCTAACTCACCGTAACGAATCACCAAATCGAGCCCCGATTCAGCCAAGTTCGATAAATTGTCATTAAGATAAAGATAAGGCGTCACATCCGGATATTGCTCAGAAAAAGCCGACACCATCGGCGAAATAATTTGTTTGCCAATATCTCGTGGAGCTGAAATTTTCAACGTTCCGCGCACTTGCGAAATACCCGTTTGCAGTAAGTTTTCCGTCTCTTTCACGCTATCAATGATGTTCAGACAAGCTTGATGGTACATTGCCCCTGCATCCGTGAGTGATACGTGGCGTGTGCTTCGGTTGAGCAGCTTTACGCCATAGCGTTCTTCTATCGCTTGCAGCCTTGCCGTTACCGTCGCCGGAGACAAACCTAGCTCCCTTCCCGCCGCTGCCAGACCTTGATGTTTAACGATGCTGACAAACAACGTCATATCCGAAAACTTATCCATCTTCGCGCCCTTATTATTTGGAAAAACTGAACAATCAATTCAGATATTACCCAATTATCAAATTAAGTCGAATCCATATACTGACCCTATCGACATTGTTTAGACCCAGAACGTTATGTGGCAGGACAAAGTTAAACGCCGTAACGCTGTTCAACGCACAACAACACGCCCTGCCCAGCCAAGAGATAGGAAACAAAAAATGAAACTGTACATTTATGAACATTGCCCCTTTAGCGCCCGCGTCCGTTTTGTTGCAGGCATGCTGAATATTCAGCTCGACGTCATCAACATTGCTTATGACGACGAGAGCACCACCACAAACATCATCGGCGCAAAACAAGTTCCTCTTTTGATCAAAGACGATGGTGAAGCCATGGCGGAAAGCTTAGACATCATCAACTACTTCCTTGAATTGGCATCTTCCAACGAAAGCAGCCAACCCTCAACACCGGTTTTAGACTGGCAAAAACAAGCGTTTTTACCGCTACAAAAAGTCGGGTATCCGCGTTGGTCAAACATGACGTTACCGGAATTTGCAACAGAAACCGCGAAACAAGCATGGCGTGCAAAAAAAGAAACCGAAGCGTTAAATTTTGAAGCTTTGATTAACGATACACCTGCGATTGCGAAAGAAGTCGCCGCTTTGATAGAACAAACCAAACCCTTGCTCAACCTAAGTTCAGAAAAGCAAACATCACTGGTTGATCAAGCCATTATGTTCTCCATTTTGCGCGGTTTCTTCAGTGCTTCCGAAGTGCAATGGGATCCAGCCGTACTTCACTGGATGGCAACCGCTCGTAAAGCGACCAACGTGCCAGTGCTTATCTGAGGAGCGCAACATGAAACAAAGAACAAATAAGCTGTTTGAACCAGCTCAACTAAAAGCGTTGTCACTACAAAACCGCATTGTCATGGCACCAATGACTCGCGCACGCACCACTCAGCCGGGCAACATCCCGAATGAGATGATGGCAACGTATTATCAACAACGCGCTTCTGCCGGGCTGATCATTTCCGAAGCCACACAAATTTCGGACGATTCTCAAGGCTATTCGTTCACCCCTGGCGTTTACACCGATGCGCAAGTGGCGGGCTGGCAGGGTGTGACCCAAGCGGTCAAATCACAAGGCGCAGCGATGTTTTGTCAGCTATGGCATGTGGGCAGAGTCTCTCACCCAACATTCCAAAATGGTGAACAGCCTATCGCGCCATCTGCGCTCGCTCCGGTAGAGACGCAAGTTTGGATTGCAGATGAACAAGGCAACGGCAATATGGTCGATTGTGTTGAGCCACGCGCCATGACACAAGCGGACATCAACCGAGTTGTCGGTGATTTCGCGAACGCAGCCAAACGCGCCATTGAATCGGGTTTTGATGGTGTAGAAATCCACGGCGGGAATGGGTATCTGATCGATCAGTTCTTAAGAACCAACTCAAATCATCGAACAGACAACTACGGAGGTTCACGAGAAAATCGTATCCGTTTTCTTATCGAAGTAGTGGATGCAGTTATCGCCGCTGTTGGTGCGCATCGAGTTGGAGTGAGATTGGCACCATTCATTACGTTTAAAGATATGGACTGCCCAGATATCGTGCCAACGATCTTGGAAGCATCAAAACAGCTACAGGAGCGCGACATTGCCTACTTGCACTTGTCCGAGGCCGATTGGGCTGATGCACCAACGATTCCTGAGGCGTTTCGAATCGAACTTAGAAAGCGCTTTCGCAACGCTATCATTGTCGCAGGTCGCTACAATCCTCAACGAGCAAACAAAGTGTTAGAGAAAGGCTACGCGGATCTTGTCGCATTCGGACGACCATTCGTAGCAAACCCAGACTTAGTCTCTCGATTGCAACATCACCATCCGTTGGCAGAACTCGATGGCTCAACGTTGTTTGGCGGAAACGAACGAGGCTACACCGATTACCCTGCTCTGCAACAGGAATGCGCAGAACAGGCCTAACAAAAAAAGCCCCAACCTAGCTGCTACGGTTGGGGCTGTCACCAAACTAAAATTGGTTTTAGCTAGCTTAATCTGGCTAAGAGTTAAATCACTTCTAACGCGCCGCAGCGCCAAGGTTCGATAACGACTTTGATGTGGTCATTTGGCGTCATTAACTGTCTAAACGCATCTTCCACACCATCGATTCCCACTTTGGCGGTAAGCATTTTCTGCCAAGGCAACGTGTGTTCGGCAATCGCTTGTAGGCATTGCTCAAACTCGTGCGGTTGGTAGTAGTAAGAGAATCTCAAATCGAGCTCTTTTACCGTCGCGTACGCGTAGTTAATGATTGCGGGTGTAGTATGGATACCCGAGATGACGATTCGCGCTCGGGCAGGGGCGCGGCGCAGAAAATCGTCAATCAAAGTATGCTTGCCAACACACTCGTAAATGACCAGACGTGAGTTCATCGCGTACTGCTCACCAACGGCGATCTCGTCTTCCTTGGTCGAGTTGATCAATCGATTTGCGCCAAACTCGCTGGCAAGTTGCAGCTTTTCTTCCTGAAGATCGACCGCAAGAATATTGCTGACGCCACGTTGTTTCAGTGCAGCAATCACCGCCAGTCCTATAGGGCCGCAACCGACAACCAGCGCTGTTTCTTCCGGTTCGATTTCACTGCGATTGACCGCGTGCAAACCGACCGCCAGTGGTTCGGTCAATGCCGCCGCCTCAGACGGCATTCCGTCTGGGACAGGTAGCAATAACGCTTCATCAAGCAGGAAGTACTCAGAGTAAGCGCCATAAGTACCCGGAGTAACACCAACGCCCGCGCCATTTTGACTGAGTAACATCGGCACTGAGGTGACTCGGCTACCAACAGCCAACGTCTGTTGAGTGTCAGATCCGTATTCGACAATTTCCGCGCAGAACTCATGCCCCAACATCACTTGAGCGTGCTCACCGGCTTCATCAGGCATCAACCCGAGCTGGTGGAATACATCAAATACCTCATCCGCGTGTCGAGTAATGTGAAGGTCGGAGCCACAAATACCGCAAGCGAGACTACGAACCAACACTTGTCCCGCTGCGGGTTTGGGGATTTCGACTTGCTTCAGGCGGACACTACCATTCTGCATTACGATACTGTTCATCTGTTGCATGGGTTTACTCCGCTAGCTCATCGCTTAGGCCAGCAATCGCACCCGGTTTGATGTAACGCGCGGTAAAGCCTTGTGCTTTCGCTGTTGCAATAACAACTTGCTCAATCCAACCCGCATCCATGATGTTGATGAAGTTACCTTCTTCGTCAAAGTTAATGTTGGCACCTTGGATCACCATAAAGCCATCTGCACCACCCGACTCTTCTGGACAATGGAAGGTATGAATCGAACCGCCCGGCTCATATAAGTAGCTACCAGCGGTTTGGACTTGGTCTGGATACTCGATGTAGTGCCAAGCGCCACTCAGGGTATAGAAATGCACCACACCAGTGTGGTAGTGCTTAGGCAGAGTGATACCTGGTTTGAATTTGGCGCGAACCACCCAAGTCCCGTTTTCTGGATCTAGAAACAACGGGTAAACATCAACACCCGGTAGCGCGTCTTCGATGATCGACTCTTCATTAGTATTAAGAGTTAATAAGAAATCTTGGTGCTGAATAATTTCTGGTAATGACATAACTTACATCCTCGCTATTGCTGTAATGTGGCGTACTCGCCTATCCCATAAGTGGGTACTTAAAATTCTCGAAACCGTCAGATGCGCTGATGGTACAACCGTTGATACAGTTGGCTTTCTCGCTGACCAGAAACGTCACCACATCAGCAATCTCTTCTGGTTGTGTGAAGTTTTGGCGCATCTGCTCTTTGCGGATGTGGTTCCATAGGCCAATCTCTTCGTATTGCCTTAACATCGGAGTATCAACTCGTCCCGGAGCGACGGCGCAAACACGAATACCCAATGGTGCTAGTTCTAACGCCGCACATTTGGTCATCATGTCGACCGCTGCTTTGCTGACGTTGTAGGTAAAAGTCATCTCAGACGCCATTTGCGCGTAAACAGACGATGTATTAAGAATTACACCCGGTGTGCCTTGTGCTTGGAATTGTCGCCCAGCGGCGAGAATGCCGTAGTAGACACCATTTTGGTTGACCTTTGAGATCGGCTCAAAATCGGCAATTGGGTCGTGGTCAAGCAGAGGTTTCGGCGCGCCAATGCCTGCGTTGTTGACCATGATGTCAAGCGAGCCAAACTGTTCGACCGCGCACTTCACCATAGCTTCAACTTGTTGGTAATCGGTGACGTCCGCGACAAAGGTTCCCAACTGCTTTGAATCAAAACTTGTGTACATTTGCAGTGATTGTTCTGAAATATCGACAGCAAGCACTTTGGCTCCTTGCTCTCTCAGCTTTGCAATGATGGCTTGGCCAATTCCACCAGCCGCCCCAGTCACAATGGCCGTTTTATTGATAAGTTCCATACTGCTTCTCATCCATGCGTTGTTGTTATCAAAATGTAACTTAAATCAACTCACTGACACTCACTTGACCTTTTGCGAAGTAAATTTGATATATTGCGATTTACAACTTGTTAACATTTGAAAATCGAGACATGCATATCGTAAGAAGTGGCGCCGCCGATAAATTTGATAGCTTGGTTTCCGAACTAGGGCAGAATCCGGTTGAGATTATGGCTGCTGTCGGGCTGTCTGCGGCGCAATTTCGCGATCCCGATACCTATCTCGCTTATCCAAGGTTGGCTGAATTACTGGAGGAAGCGGCTGCTCGTTGTCAGCAACCGTTGTTTGGTGCGTTACTCGCCGATCGCCAAAACCTGCAAAGTTTGGGCGATTTGCCGATGCTGGTTTCTCGCGCAGAAACGGTCGGTGATGCCTTGGCGCGGGTGAATGATTTTCTCTATCTGCATTCGTCAGGGGTCACTCTCAACATGACGCCACAAGATGATTGGGTACGGTTGTCGCTCAGTATTGATGTGCACAGCGAACGCGGTATCGCGCAGTTGATGCAGTTGAGTGTGTCGCATCTGGCGATGTTTCTTGCCAGTCTGCTTGATATTGAAGCAAGCCACTTCTCTTTACACCTCACCCAACACGCCAGCTTCGAGGCAGAACAGAGCGAATTTGCCCAGCAAAACAAATTGCGTTTCGGTGATAAATTTGACGGTATCCTACTTAAAGCGAGTCTGCTTAACGCTAAGAACCACCAAGATGAAGACGCACTAGAGCGCCATTTTCAACAGCACCTCAAAGAGCTGCAAACCCGTTACCCCAACAATCTCAGTGACCAAGCGGCCAATATGATTGGTCGTTTGCTATCGACCGGAGAATGCAGCGTGGAGCGTGTCGCCAGAGCATTGGATTTACACCCGAGAATGCTGCAAAGCAAGCTAAAGCAGCAGGGCACGAGTTATCGACAGCTATTGCAGCAAGTACGTCAGGATTTCGCCGAACAGCGTTTGCATGAGAATGTTCAGAGTATTACCGATATCGCGTTGCAACTGGGCTATGCAGAAACTGCGGTCTTCAGCCGCCACTTTCGTCGCTGGACGGGAAAATCGCCAAGGCAATGGCGGTTAGATAAAATGGCGGCTAGATAAGCAGAGTTAAACGGGTGAGCAGACCATGTTTTGTTGGCAATTCTTGAGGCTTTTCTCGCTTAAAAAGCCACTCCCCTTTCTTTGCAGAGAATGACTGGTTAAAATGCAGAAAATTGCGCACTAACTGGATTAAACATGGCGAAACTCACCCTTCAAGAACAAATGCTAAAAGCGGGCTTAGTTAACGAGAAAAAACTAAAGAAAGCGAAAAAAGGCTCAAAGAAATCACGCGTTCAAGCACGCGAAGTTAAAGCGGCGGTTGAAGAGAGTAAACGCCAGCAGGTAGAGCGAGACAAACAGCTAAGCCAACAACAAAACGCAGAGCGTCTAAGCAAAGAGATCAAAGCACAAATCAATCAACTGATTGAGATGAACAAGATCGAGCTAAAAGATGGCGACATCAAATACAACTTCACGCACGGTACACTAGTGAAATCACTTTATGTAGATTCACTTATCCGCGAACAGCTGATCAAAGGCATTTTGGCTATTGCTATTGTCGGTGAAAGCTACGTTGTCATTCCGCGCGGAGTAGCGAATAAAATTGCTCAACGTGACGAATCCGTCATCATCGAACAGAAAGAAGCAGAATCTGAGATTCCGGCAGAAGACGACCCATACGCAGATTTCGTCGTTCCAGATGATTTGATGTGGTAAACAACCAGCAACACATAAACTAAAGAAAAGAGCCGCTGATTTAACATCAAGCGGCTCTTTTTTATAGAATGAGTGACAGAAACAATGTACGTCTTTATTGCTTGCTGATTAGCAAGTTCACACCAGAGACAGTCAAAAAGAGTGAACACCCGCGATTGAAACGTTTCGCCATTTTCGGGTTTGAAAACCAGTGTCTTAAATACAAACCAAAGATGGCGTAGATTGAAATGGCGACCATTTCTAAAATCAAAAACGTTGAGCCAAGTGCAAAGAACTGCTCTTGAACGTTAGCATTAGCATCAACAAATTGCGGTAAGAAAGCAGTAAAGATAAGAATCGCTTTCGGGTTGCCAGCGGCAAGCGTAAATTCTTGCTTCGCAAGCCCTGCGTAGTTGCGCGAGTTGTCCAAATCAGAGATCGGACTAGACTCTGAACGCCAAAGGTTAAATGCAATCCAAAGTAGATACAGCGCCCCTACCAGCTTTATTGCTAAAAATAGCATTTCTGACGTATACAAAATCACGGCCAAGCCAGATGCCGACAACGCAATCATTGCTGAAAAAGCGGCAATTCTGCCTAAACTGGCTACAAATGCGGCCCTAAATCCGTAGCAGCGGGCGTTGTTCATTGCCAATAAATTGTTTGGACCTGGAGCCATATTGAGAGCGAAGCAAGCAGGAATAAAAAGGAGAAGCTTCCAAATATCCATAATAAAATGGTCTTAGTGAGTTATTTTGGTTAGTACCCTAACATCTGCCATTAAAGTGAGTAAACCACAAACCAATCTTAAAGCAACTCGGCGTCAAATCGTGCCGTGCGAGCTTGAACTAACGTGCAGTTCGTTTCTGCCATCAACTCAGCTAAGGTGATGTTTGGGTTTTGTCTCACCAAACGTATCAACTTCACGTCCAAAGGTTCCAACTTGTCTTGGTGAGCGAGTAGAGCTTGCTCGATCTTGTTGATCGCAAAGCGCATCACCTCTGCCTCTTCGCTTTTAAGATGATCTAAAAACGCTTTTACATCCAAAGCCTCGCCTGAGATCTGCCAGTTACGAGATCGCCTAATTCGCTTAAGATCGCACTGTTTTTCTGCTGCGAGTGTTTTCGCTCGCTTGGCATGGTCGCCACCAATACGGTGAATCAAGGATGGGAGCGAAATCGTAATCTTCGTCTCTTTCATCGTCTTAGCCCTCAACCACCGACACATTCTCGCCAACCCAAGCCAACAATTGTTTTGCCGCTTTGGATAACACTTGATTTTGACGCACGATGTAGCCGAAATCAGTGTTTGGAAAACTTGGCAAAGGCGTAACTTCTCGGGAAAGCTTTAATCTCGGATCGAGCGAGAAATCCGGCACAATAGCAGTCCCAAATCCCGCTTCAGCCCAGTCAATTTGAGCTTCCACACTGCCCACTTCCATCACGCGATGCTTAGGCAGATTTAACTCAGGTAAAGACGCATCAATCAGCTCTCGGGTTCGAGTATCGTGCCCTAGCAGAATCAGCGTCTGGCTCTCTTTTCGATTGTCCTGCCACTCAAAAATGTTATCGCCAAACGCACACCAGTGAATCTGCGTGAGAGGCGTAAAATGCAGCGGTTGACTCTCTTTTTGTGCGATAACAAAGCCGATATCGGCACGTGCACTTTTCACCAAATCCACCGCTTGAGAAGACGTGGTATTGAACAATGCCAAATCGATACCCGGGTATTCACTTTTGAATTGCTGAAATGGTTTGATAAGCAGTAAACGTGAAACGATATCGCTCGCCGCAATAGAAAGCGTCCCCTGCGTAAGATCGTTGATAGCATTGAGATCCGACTGACAAATTTGCAGCTCATTAAGCATCCGCTGCGCCGTAGCTAACAAACGCTTCCCCGCTTGCGTCAACTGCACAGGATTTCGCTCAATCAGTTTAGTGCGCGTAGCCTGCTCCAACTGCTTGATATGCAAACTTACGTTCGGCTGTGTCATGTGCAGTTCCGTCGCTGTTTTGCCGAAATGTTTTACCTCTGCAAGAGTTACGAAGGTTCGCAGCCAGTTCAAATCTAACATTGCCAATTCCGATATGAGATTCTTATCAAGTTAATGAGTATAATTAATTTCTCTTATTATGGCGAACACCTTAAGATTTTTGCATCTGTTTTTGGAGATTAAATTATGTCGTCTATCGTTGTTGTGGGTGCAAACTGGGGTGATGAAGGCAAAGGCCGCATCGTTGACTTTTTGGCAGAGCAAGCTTCTGCGAGCATTCGTTTCCAAGGTGGTAACAACGCGGGTCACACCGTGGTTAACGACCTAGGTACGTTCAAGCTGCACCAGCTTCCAAGTGGCGTATTCAACCCTGACTGTTTGGCAGTGTTAGGTCCGGGTATGGTTATCAGCCCTGCGTTGCTGTCTCAGGAGATTGCGGAAGTTGAAGAAGCAGGCGTAAAAGTGAATATGTGCATCTCTGATCGCGCAACACTGTGTCTACCTCTACACGCACTAGAAGATACGCTAGAAGAACAGCGTTTAGGCGACAAAGCATACGGTTCAACTCGTCAAGGTATTGCACCTGCGTACGGTGACCGCGTAATGAAGAAAGGCATCCTAGTTGGTTGGTTGAAGCAACCAGAAGTATTAGTT
Source organism: Vibrio sp. Y20_XG_PY13 (assembly GCF_024181925.1). Taxonomy (NCBI): domain Bacteria; kingdom Pseudomonadati; phylum Pseudomonadota; class Gammaproteobacteria; order Vibrionales; family Vibrionaceae; genus Vibrio; species Vibrio sp. Y20_XG_PY13. The sequence continues at coordinate 935,033 of NZ_JAMZAL010000001.1, forward strand.
GAACGCCTTCAATTCATGATGGATTGGAAACTGCCGCAACTGCGTGCGCTTTACCCGACGTTCGAGTTCGAACAAACCGCTGAAGAAATGGCGAACTGGTTGCTAGAAGTGTCTGCACCTTGGCGCGATTCAATTTGCAACGTAACGCTTCCTCTAAAAGAGCTACAAGCAAAAGACAAAACACTATTGTTCGAAGCACAGCTTGGCGCGGGTCGTGACCTTGTTTACGGTGAGTACCCTTGGACAACATCTTCTAACGTTGTATCAATGTACGCGGGTATCGGTAGTGGCCTTCCGGCACTTCGTCCTGAACGCGTTATTGCGGTTGCAAAAGCATTCAGCTCATCAGTAGGTACTGGTACGTTGATCACTGCAATGGAAGAGCAAGATGCTTTCCGCGAACTTGCAGGCGAGTTCGGTGCAACTACAGGTCGTCCACGCGACATGGGCTACTTCGACGCAGTCGCTACGAAGAACGGCGTTGAACTGCAAGCAGCAACTGAAATTGCGCTAACGAAAGTAGACTGTTTGACAGGCCTTAACGATCTAAAAATCTGTGTTGGCTACGAAGGCGACCACAGCGAAAACCCAATCTGGCCTCAAACAGCAGCACTAGCACCAATCTACGAGAAAATGGAAAGCTGGAGCGAAGACATCACAGGTTGTCGTAAGTTTGAAGAGCTACCAGTAGCAGCACAGAAATACGTTCTACGCATTGAGGAACTAATGGGCGTACCAGTAAAAATGGTCTCTGTTGGTCCAGGTCGTGAACAAATGATTATGCGATAAGATGTGAAACGATACCAACTCTGACTGGTATCGCACATCATTGGCAAGCGGCTTATCTGTTCCGGGGTAAAGCCGCTTTTTTTTTGCGCTATGTTTGCAGGCCATTTAATCTTCTAAAAGCTTAACTCCTATCCCCCTTCCCTTTACATCTCTAGCAAAACACGCCCTCACTTCTTACTTACAGATCCATCACTGGTATGTCGTTCAATGTTGAACAGGTTGCTGGTACATCTCACTTGTTAAAGAAGCACGTTAATTAGGTTAACTGGTTGATTTGATATTCTTTAAGTGATTAGTTGATCACGATTTTCATCTGCAATTTGTTGAGCTTGTGCTCAAAAATTCTCCCGTTCTGTTTTTAGGATAGAGGTTGTTCCCCAACCAACATCTAACCTAAAAGCAGGTGATTCCCATGACAAAAAATCTTTTCCGCCTCAGTACGATTACCCTTGGTTTGTGCCTCAGTTCTTTGTCGTTCGCCCAATCCGACCTTCCTAATATCAAAATCCTCGCGACTGGCGGCACCATAGCTGGCGCAGGTCAATCTGCCACTGAGTCGAACTACACCGCAGGTAAAGTTGGCGTCGAATCATTAATTTCTGCTGTGCCGAGCATGACCAACATTGCGGATATTTCTGGTGAGCAAGTCGTCAGCATCGGCTCTCAAGACATGAACGATGAGGTATGGCTGAAGTTAGCGAAAAGGGTTAACGAGCTGCTCGCTCAAGATGATGTTGACGGTATCGTCATCACCCACGGTACGGATACGTTGGAAGAAACCGCATACTTCCTTGATTTAACGGTGAAGAGCGACAAGCCCGTTGTGATCGTGGGCGCGATGCGACCATCCACCGCCATGAGTGCCGATGGCCCGGTCAATTTATACAATGCTGTTGTTACTGCAACCGATGAGGACTCAAAAGGCCGCGGCGTGCTAGTGGCAATGAATGACACCATTTTCGATGCGCGAGATGTAACGAAGACTAACACCACCTCGGTAAGTACGTTCCAATCTCCAAATTTTGGCCCTCTTGGCTACATTCACAACAGCGATGCAAAGTACCAAAGAAGCCCTGAACGTAAACACACCACAGAAACCCCATTCGACGTATCAAAACTCAACACACTACCTAAAGTGGGCATTGTTTATAACTATGCGAATGCGTCAAGCTTGCCAGTCAAAGCCTTGGTTGATGCCAAGTTTGACGGTATTGTGAGTGCTGGTGTGGGTAATGGTAACTTGTACCACACGGTCTTTGATGAGCTAGAAAAAGCGAGCAAAGATGGCATTATTGTCGTCAGAAGCTCTCGCACGCCAACTGGCTCAACGACTTTGGACGCGGAAATTGATGATGATAAATACGGCTTTGTTGCATCAGGCACGCTAAACCCACAAAAAGCACGTATTTTGCTGATGTTGTCACTCACGCAAACGAAGAACTATCAAGACGTTCAGAAGATGTTCCAGTACTACTAAGGAATAACTATATAAGTTGATAATTGATAACCAGTAATACGCAAAGAGGAGGTTGATAGCAACCTCCTCTCATCCAAGTGACTAGCCGAACAAACGGCGTTTCATTCCGGCTCTCTCAAGAATGCGCGTTGAAATTTCTTCTACCGACAATGACGACGTATTGATGTAAGGAATCGCTTCTCTTCTGAATAAAGCTTCAACCGTGTCCAACTCCAACTTACATTGCTCTTCACTGGCATAGTCGCTGCCCGACAGGCGATTCTCACGAATCTCATTCAAACGTTCAGGTGTGATGGTTAAGCCAAACAGTTTGTGGCGATGTACCTCGAACTCTGGCAACAAACGCATCATCTTGACGTCTTCGGCAATAAACGGGTAGTTCACCACGCGCAAGCCAAACTGCATCGCCATGTACAAACTGGTTGGTGTTTTGCCGCTGCGCGATACACCAAGCAGAATGATATCCGCCTGTTCCAAGCCTTTCAGTGTAATGCCATCGTCGTGAGCCAATGTATATTCGATCGCCGCAATACGGTCAAAATAGGTATCGGAATCTTTCCCTACACTGCGAGAGCGCTGCAACTTCGGGGCGGGTGCCATCTGAATGTCGTCTTGCACCTTTTGTACAATGCTTTCAAGCACATCGTAGCTGTATGCCGGAGCTTCTAGCAGCATTTCGCGTACACCAGGCACCACAATCGAGAAAAACACCAACGGTTTAACGCCATTGCGTTGGTAGGATGTTTCAATTTCTTTAACAACATCCGCAACTTTATCTTGGCTTTCTACAAAAGGAAAGGTTTTTTCATTAGGAATGAAAGGAAATTGACCAAGAACAACATGGCCCAATGTCTCACATGTTATCGCCGTACCGTCAGAAACATAGAACACATCACGACTTTGGTTATTTATTTGCATTTCTGTTTAATTTTTCAAAATCTTTTGAGTAGGATGGTAAACATAATATTAATAAACCAGTTTGGCTTTCAGTTAGGTTCCCCACAGCTTTTAAAATTCGTCAGAATTTTTTTGAGCCAGAACGTAATCGTTTGCCTTTGACATCAATTGAGACAAATACTTTGTTTGGATTGATTTAAGTCCCCCTACTAAGCTGCAATGTTTCTGGAGAAAGACATGCAAAAGAACACCCTCTGGTTCAATGGCCTATCCATGGATGATGTCGACAAAGTCGGCGGTAAAAATGCTTCACTTGGCGAAATGGTTTCTAACCTTGCTAATGTTGGCGTATCAGTACCAAATGGCTTTGCGACAACCTCATACGCGTTTAACCAATTCCTTGACCACGAAGGTTTGGATGAGCGTATTCACCAATTACTTGATGAACTGGACGTTGACGATGTTGAAGCTCTGCGTAAGACAGGCGCTACCATCCGTCAATGGGTATTACAAGCCCCTTTCCCTGCGGATCTTGAACAAGAAATTCGCAATAATTATGAAGAACTTATCGAAGGCAACACTGAGCTTTCGGTAGCGGTTCGCTCTTCTGCAACAGCGGAAGACCTACCAGACGCCTCTTTTGCTGGTCAGCAAGAAACGTTCTTGAACGTGAAAGGCATCGACGCAGTACTAGAAGCCACAAAGCACGTTTACGCTTCTCTATTTAACGACCGTGCGATCTCTTACCGTGTACACCAAGGTTTCGACCACCGTGGTATCTCGCTATCTGCGGGTATCCAACGCATGGTTCGTTCAGACAAAGCCTCTTCTGGTGTTATGTTTACGCTAGACACTGAATCTGGCTTTGACCAAGTCGTGTTCATTACATCGTCTTGGGGTCTAGGTGAAATGGTCGTTCAAGGCGCGGTAAACCCAGACGAGTTCTACGTTCACAAGCCAATGCTTGAAGCGGGTGAGCACCCGATCGTTAAGAAAACTTTTGGTTCGAAGTTGATCAAAATGATCTACTCAAACAACCAAGAGATCGGCAAACAAGTTGATATCATCGATACGTCAGAAGAAGAGCGCAACACCTTCTCTCTAAACGAAGAAGAGATCAAAGAGCTGGCTAAACAAGCGATGATCATCGAAAAGCACTATCAACGTCCAATGGACATTGAGTGGGCAAAAGATGGTATCGACGGCAAGTTGTACATCGTTCAAGCACGTCCAGAAACCGTATGTTCTCAAACAGAACAAAACGTGATTGAACGTTACGAACTGAACAATAAAGCCGATGTGCTTGTCGAAGGCCGTGCTATCGGTCAACGCATCGGTAAAGGCCCAGTACGTTTGGTTGATTCTCTAGACCAAATGTCACTGGTTCAAGAAGGCGATGTGCTTGTCACAGACATGACTGACCCAGACTGGGAACCAGTGATGAAGAAAGCATCGGCAATCGTAACTAACCGTGGTGGACGTACGTGTCACGCAGCAATCATCGCTCGTGAATTAGGTATTCCTGCTATCGTTGGTTGTGGCGACGCGACGAGCAAACTGACCGATGGCGCAACCGTAACCGTCTCCTGTTCAGAAGGTGAAACAGGTTACGTTTACCAAGGCGACTTGGATTTTGAAGTAAAACGCTCTTCTGTTGATGAACTGCCACTGTTGCCAACAAAAGTGATGATGAACGTGGGTAACCCTGATCGCGCGTTCGACTTCGCACAAATTCCAAACGAAGGCGTTGGTCTTGCTCGTCTTGAATTCATCATCAACAAGATGATCGGCATTCACCCTAAAGCACTATTGAACTTTGACGCTCAAAGCGATGAGCTGAAAGCGGAAATCAAACAGCGCATTCGTGGTTACAAAGATCCTATCGATTTCTACGTAAGTAAACTGACGGAAGGCATTGCGACCATCGCTTCTGCTTTCTGGCCAAAACGCGTCATTGTTCGTATGTCTGACTTTAAGTCGAACGAATACAGCAACTTGGTTGGTGGTAAAGCGTACGAACCGCACGAAGAAAACCCAATGCTAGGCTTCCGTGGCGCGTCTCGTTACATTTCTCCAGTGTTTGAAGACTGTTTCGAGCTAGAAACGCAAGCCATCAAACGCGTTCGTAACGAAATGGGCCTGAAGAACGTTGAAATCATGATCCCATTTGTGCGTACGCCAAGCGAAGCCGCATCGGTTATCGATTTGCTAGCGAAGTTTGATCTGCGCCGTGGTGACCAAGGTCTGAAAGTCATCATGATGTGCGAACTGCCATCAAACGCAGTGCTTGCCGATGAGTTCTTGAAGTACTTCGACGGCTTCTCTATCGGTTCAAACGACATGACTCAGCTAACGCTTGGTCTAGACCGTGACTCTGGCGATGTGGCTCACCTATTTGATGAGCGTAACGCAGCGGTGAAAATCATGCTGAAAATGGCGATTGATGCCGCAACCAAAGCAGGCAAGTACGTAGGTATTTGTGGTCAAGGCCCATCAGATCATGAAGATTTGGCGGAATGGTTGATGGAGCAAGGCATTAGCTCTGTTTCACTCAACCCAGACACCGTTATCGACACTTGGTTACAGCTAGGTAAAGTTAGCAAGTAATTTGCCGAAAGGAAGCCACTTAACACAAGTGCTCCTAAACCAATGAGACAAAGCCCTCAAGCTGCGGTTTGAGGGCTTTTTTGTTGGGCTTCTATCACGCCCTTGTCAAGGGTACGTGAGTTCGTGACGTCAATCCCAACCTAGAATCATCGTCAATTTTCCCTATCCCAAATTTCACCTAAAATGAAGTAAAACCGACCACGTTTAGGACGAGCTCTAATGAGAAAGCCGATCGTTATCTTAACCACACTTATGTTACTCACCTCTCCTGCTCATGCAGATTGGGACGAGATATCCAACAAAATGTCTGAGCTAGGCGAAGCGGTTTCGGATACTGCGCAAGATGTTTGGGACGACACTAAAGCCTTTTCAAAACAAGCGTGGCAAGATTTCACGAATTGGTCCGAAGAAGCAATCAATACGGCTGGCGAGTGGACAGATGCCAGTATCGAAAAAAGCAAAGAATGGATAGATTCCGCAGACAAAAAAATTGATGAGTTGATGGAAGGCGACACGCCAGAAGAAGCGCGTCAAGCGATTGATTTGATGACCGATAGCACCTTACTCAAACTCTTTAATGAAAAACCAGAAGCGAAAGCGATTTACGATAAAGCTTACGGCTACGCCGTTTTTGATTCTCGTAAACTCTCTTTGCTTTTCCACACTAATTCAGGCTCTGGTGTGGCAGTAGATAAGACCACCGAAAAACGCACCTACATGAACATGTTTGGTATGGGGGTTGCGCTAGGGCTCGGCGGCAAGTTTTATCAGCAAGTGGTTTTGTTTGAAAGCAAGCAGGACTTCGATACGTTCGTCAACGAAGGCTGGGAAGCAACCAGCGAAGCTTCAGCAGTTGCAGGCGAAGATGCCGAAGAGTTCTCTGCACAGTTCAACAGCGGCGTTGCCGTTTATCAGCTCAACTCAAAAGGCTTACTTATCGATGCAAACGTATCTGGTTCAAAATACTGGGTAAATGAAGAGCTCACCAACGCCCAGTAATTTACCTGCTCTGATTGAAAACACTTCACAACAACGAATGGTTTCACAGGAATTGATAAAAATCTGAGCATTAAAAATCATAGAATTAACAATCGAGAACGCAAAACTGAGTACCTGAGCAACTTTTTAGGGGGAAGTCACGAGAAGATGGTGACTTCCCTTTCTCGTTGGATTGCTTTTGGTTATGCTTGCGCAAAATTAAATCATGTCAACTCGATGATCGCATGCCTAACCAAAACTTTAACGCGCAACTCGCAGAAGCAATTTCTGCTTTAAACACGCCTAACTTCACCCCAAAATTGATGAGCGTGATTCACTCAATTTTCGATTTTGATTGCGCGATCATTCTTGGTTACCGAGAAGGCAAACACCCGATCTATCTATATGACTCGATTGAAAATGAACGTGAGTTGCTATTTCAACGTTACCTGACCAACTCATTTCAAAACGATCCGTTTTTCCAAAACCTCAACCAGCACAAGCAACAAGGCATCTTCACCCTAAAAGATGTGGCGAAAAAAGGCATCGAGTATCAAACGTATCGAAAGCAGTTTTACGATCAAACAGGTTGGAAAGATGAACTCAGCATGCTGGTAGAAATCGAATCCGGTCGTTGGGTAATTCTCTATTTTGGCTGCTTGCGTGAAGGTAAACGCTTCTCTGCCGCGCAAATCAACAACTTGCGCTCGCATTTTTCTGTTCTTCAATCGCTGTGCCAACAGCATTGGAAACAAGCCGAGTTTAACTTATCAGAGCCCGTAGTTCGCCCAGACGCCTACACAGGCAATATGAAGGTTGCCATTGAGCAGGCGTTAAGCTCATTTGGCATAGAGTCACTGACTCGACGGGAGCAGGAAGTCGCCTCCCTTCTTGCTCAAGGATTTGATACTAAAGAAATTTCTGCGCATCTTCATCTTGTTCAAGGCACAGTAAAAAACCATCGAAAGCGCATCTATTCTCAACTTAATGTTTCATCGTTGAGTGAGCTGTTTCAATTGTTCCTCAACCACCTGATCATGCACTCAAAATAGAAAACTATCCCTTTAGGGATATATCGGCAAAAGGTGTCGCGTTTTAGTCTGAATACAACAACCACTAAAACAGACAAGAAGAATGACGACACCATTACTGCAAGATTTACAAGATCGTGGTTTGATTGCACAAGCCAGCGATTTGGAAGAAATTCAGACACTTCTCTCACAGCCTCAAACCGTTTACTGCGGCTTCGATCCTACTGCAGGCAGCTTGCACATCGGCCACCTCGTGCCTTTGATTATGCTTAAGCGCTTTCAAGATGCCGGACACCAAGCCGTTGCCCTGATCGGTGGTGCAACGGGCATGATTGGCGACCCAAGCTTTAAAGCGACTGAGCGCAGTCTGAACTCAGCGGAAATCGTCTCAGGCTGGGTTAACGATCTCTCAAACCAAATTCAACAGTTGATGAATCACCAATTGAGCAAGCCAATGATCATGGTGAACAACGCTGACTGGATGAGAGCAATCAATGTGATCGACTTCTTCCGCGATGTGGGTAAGCACTTCTCGATCAATACTATGATCAACCGAGAATCGGTAAAACAACGCCTGCAACGCCCTGACCAAGGTATCTCCTTCACCGAATTTAGCTACGCTCTGCTGCAATCGTACGATTTTGCCGAGCTAAACCGTCAATACGGTTGCCGTTTACAAATCGGTGGCAATGACCAATGGGGGAACATAGTTAGCGGGATCGATTTAACTCGTCGTCAAAATGGTGAGCAAGTATTTGGCTTAACTCTGCCGCTGATCACCAAATCCGATGGCACCAAATTTGGCAAAACTGAAGGTGGTGCAGTATGGCTAGATCCTAGCAAGACCTCTCCTTACGCGTTCTACCAGTTCTGGCTTGGCGCAGAAGACGCCGACGTTTACCACTTCTTGCGTTACTACACATTCTTGAGCTGCGAAGAAATTGCCAGCATTGAAGCGCAAGACCAAGCAAGCCAAGGTAAACCGCAAGCACAACGTATTCTCGCTGAGGAAATGACGCGATTTGTTCATGGCGAAGAAGGCCTAGCTAGTGCCGAGCGCATCACTCAAGCTTTATTCAGCGGTAATGTGCAACAACTGAGTTTGGGTGAATTAAAACAATTGGAGTTGGATGGTTTACCAAGCATTGAGAGCGCACAACAAGATTTGGTTGAGCTGTTGATTGAGTCGGGTTTAGCAAGTTCGAAGCGTGTTGCACGCGAACACATCAGCAACAACGCCATCAGTGTAAACGGAGAAAAAGTGTCGGCTGATAACCCAAGTTTGAGCTTCCCACTGTTCGATCAATACTGGTTATTGCAACGCGGTAAAAAGCACTTTTGCCTCGTAAAGCGGGCCGCGTAGCAACACTCGCAGTACAAAGCCTATAAAAATTCCCCTCACCACTTTCGTGATGAGGGGAATCCAAACTTGAACGATTTTAAGCCTAAAAATAGGCAAAGACGTCGCTTATTGCGTTCTTAAACGTTGCCAGTACTTTTCGTAAATCGCTAACGTTTCTGCGCCAACATCATTAATGAACTCGCCTTTTTTCATGTCTTCTGATGAAGGGAAAATAGTACGGTTGTTTTTCAACTCTTCTGGCAATTTGTCACGCCCAGCGTTTGTTGCCGACGCATAACCCAAACTGGTCACGATTTCCGCTTGGTTCTCTGGTTGGTACATAAAGTTAATAAATTTATGCGCCAATGCTTTGTTTTTACTGCCAGACGGAATAGTAAAGTTGTCCATCCACAATACCGCGCCCTCTTCCGGCATCACGAACTTCAGCTCAGGCATTTCAACCTGCCCTTGGAATGCGTTGCCGTTCCATTGCATGCCGACCGATGTTTCACCGGACACGTAAGGGACTTGAGGTGCGTCTGAGTTGTACAGCAATACGTTGTTTTTCAGTGCCACTAAAGAATCGAAAGCCTGTTTGATTTCTGCTTCATCTTTGGTGTTCACGCTATGGCCATTTTTCTTCAGCGCCATACCGAACACATCGCGAACGTCATCAATCAGCATGACTTGTTGTTCGTATTGTGACTCCCATAAGTCAGCCCATTTTGTCACTGGTTGCTCAACCATGGATTCGTTGTAGCTGATCCCGGTAATGCCCCAAATATAAGGCAGAGAGTAATCATTTTTCGGATCGTGCGCTTGGCCAAGTAAGCCGTCCATTGTGTCTTGCATGTTTGGCACTTGAGCGTGATCTATTTTCGAAAGCAGCCCTTCTCGACCCATTTTTTCAATGAAGTACGCAGAAGCAAAAACCACATCGTAACCAGAACCTTTTAGCAATTTTAGCTTGGTATACATTGATTCATTATTCTCAAAGGTCGAATAATTAATCGTAATGCCTTCTTGTTTTTCAAACGCTTTTAACGATGTTTCCGGCAAATAGCCACCCCATGCATAAACGTTCAACGTTTTGCTATCTGCATGAGCAAACATGCTGAGCACAAGAGCACTCAGCCCCAATCCTTTGATGATTAATTTCATGGTATGCGATCCAACCAGTCCAGCGACGCGCTGGGATTCGGGTGCATAATTAGGTAATTGTTACCCAATTGAAAGAAAATTTAATTAATCTTTAACAGCAAAAATATTTATCGAATTTATAAAATTAATGCGCGTTTTTAATAGCGACTGTGCATACCAAAATGATGAGACATCCCATCTTCCATTCGGCCGCCTTTCCAGCCACCAGCACCGAATAAATGAAGCACATCTTGAGCGGTATAATCGACACCAGCGAAGAAGTCATGCGCCACATCAGAGCGGATGGCTTGCAACTCTGGTTGATTTTCCAAATCAAGATCTTGCGGATTCGCATACAACGCCAACGCAATTTTTTGTTGGCACGTGCTTAACTCGCTGGTGCTCGTCTTTACCTGACCGACGGAAAAGTACTCACGACTGCCGTATCCCACTATCAATCTGGTACTCATTAGCTTAATCACTTTCTTAATGCGGCGACGTTGTATAAATCTCAACATGTTGAAGTCCTTATTTATATTTCGATAATTAATAATAAGTTTTGTATACCACACATCAATACTCTAGAGTGTCAGGGTTTAGCACGGCACTCAAAGAGTATGGAGTTCAAGAGTGAAAATTGACGATCTAAAACTGTTCACCAAAGTCGTCCAACTTGGCAGCTTTACAGCGGCAGCCAATGCTTTGGACTTGCCACGAGCAAATGTTAGTCGACGCATTGGAGAACTGGAACGTTACCTCGGAACGCAACTTTTTCACCGCACCACTCGCAGCCTTTCGCTGACAAACAAAGGCGATGCCTACTACCAAGATCTACAAAAAGTACTCACCTTGCTTGATTCGGCAAACCAGCAAGCTAGTAACGAAAACATCGAGGTCAGAGGCAAAATCAAACTTGGCCTTCTGCCAGAAACCTATGAACATCTTCAACCCATTTTGTTTGAATTTCAGGATCAATACCCGCAGGTCGAACTCGACATTCGCAATATCAACAATGGCTTTATTGATATGTTTCAGCAGGGGTTGGACATCGCGCTGCACGGCGGCATGCTGTTTGATTCAGACATTGTCGCGAGAAAGATCTTAACGCTAGACCGATGTGTCGTTGCCTCACCGAACTATCTTCAAACTCACGGCACGCCCGCCACATTAGAAGAGTTGAGCGATCATCAGTGCATTTGTTTTCGTTGGCCAAATGGCAATGTCGACAACCTTTGGCATTTTCAGGAACAAAACGTAGCGCTCAAACCGAAACTCATTTCCAACAACATCGGCTTTATTAAAAGCTCCACAGTGCTTGACCGAGGCATCAGTTATATCCCAAAACTGTTGGTAAAAAATGAGCTCGAATCCGGTGCATTGGTGCAAGTATTGTCTCAATATGCTGTCACGGAAGAAACGGGGTGGTTACTCTATCCTCAACCGAAAACGCTGAACCAAGCTAGCCGGTTACTTATTGAACATTTGTGCAATAAAATCCCAAAACTTTTGTAGCTTGCATTTATTGTCATAAAATTTGTGACATTGAATCATGCGCACGCATGATTATCTGAACATCTGTGAATTATAAGATGGCGCCGAAATTATGGAGCCATCTTATGAATCATCAAATCAAAACCGCTGCGCTGAGCACTATCGCGCTCTCTCTACTCGGCTGTAATCAAGCTCAACCTCAGGTTGAGGAGCCAAGCGCATCCAGACCCGTTCAAGTGATTGAAGTCAATGAAAGGAATGAAGAACTCAACAAATCATTCAGCGGGATCGTAAAAGCAAAAGAAACCGCCTCACTCTCTTTTCGTGTACCCGGAACCGTGGAAAGCGTGTTCGTAAATAAAGGCAGCGTGGTAGAAAAAGGCCAAGTCATTGCCACGCTGGACAAGCACGACTACCAAGTCTCACTAGAAGAATTACAAGCGCGTATGTTAGAAGCGCAATCAGCCCACAAACTCGCGAAAGCCGAGTTAAAGCGCGTAAAACAAGCGACTTCTGATGATGCCATTGCCAGCGTAAACTTAGACCGAGCCATCAGCAGCTACGAACGTAGCCTCTCTGCCGTCAAAGTGGTTGAGAAAAACATCCAACGTGCAAAAGATGCCCTACGTTACACCACTCTACGTGCACCATTCACTGGCATTGTTGCCGACGTTTCTGTTGATCCACATGAACAAACCTTGCCGGGCGGCAGTGTTGTGTCAATTCAGCAAGAAGGCAGCTGGGAAGTCGACATCGACGTACCGGAAAATATGATTGCGCAATTCGCACTAGGTCAGCCGGCATCGTTGACTTGGTATGATTCGGAGCAATCCTACCAAGCAACCGTGGCAGAAATCGCGCCGAAGAAACACTTGCTCAAACAAACCTATACCGTCACGCTAGACATCGATTCGATTTCCAGTGCGCTATTCAACGGTAAAGCAGTCACGGTTAATACCGCGCTCAACACCAGTCACTCAAGCCATTGCTTTCCTTACTCTGCAATTTTGGGTGAGAAACAAACTCTGCACGTGAATGTGGTTCGTGATGCGGTTATTCATTCAGAGCCGGTCAACCTTGACTCTATCGACGCATACCAAGCGTGTGTGACCGGAAGTTTTGAGCAAGGCGATTATGTGGTGATCAGCGGTAGCCATTATCTGAGCGAGGGCGATGCCGCCCCAAACCTGACCATCAAGACGTTGTAGGTGCGAATCCATGATCAATTTAGCTGAATTCGCGATTCGCCAACGTAAGTTCGTTCTGTTCTTTATCGTATTGAGCGTGATCGCTGGCATCTATTCTTACTTCGACTTAGGCAAGTTGGAAGACCCGAGCTTTACAGTAAAAACTGCGGTAGTCGTGACCCTTTATCCGGGTGCGTCTGCCGAAGAAGTCGAGCACCAAGTCACCGATACCGTGGAAACCAAATTGCAGGAAATGGCGGAGTTGGATCGCTTGCGCTCATTGTCTCGCCCAGGTTTGTCTATGGTCTTTGTTGACCTCAAAGAGAGCCTTAATTCCAAAGCACTTCCGCAGGAATGGGACTTATTGAGACGCAAAGTGGACGATGTAAAACTGCAGCTGCCTTCCAGCGCGCAGATCAGCGTAGTACAAGACGAGTTCTCTGAAGTCTACGGCATGCTTTTCTCTATCCACAGCACAGATGCTGCGCCAGAAGAGTTGCGTCGCTACGCCGAAGAGCTGCAACGCCAAATCAAAGCCGTCGACGGCATCAAAAAGATCGAGCTACACGGCATTCAACCTCGCGTTGTACATATCGATATGCCAGACGAGCGCTTGGCTCAATATGGTTTGTCGATCGCACAAGTTTGGAACCAACTGAGCACACAAAACAGCACGTTCGAAGCGGGAAAATTCGATGCGGGTACAGAGCGTATTCGTATTGCGCAAACCAGTGAGTTTCAGTCTCTAGAAGACATTCGCAATTTAATCATCAATGGTGGCACCGGCGAGTTTGGCTCGGGGTTGATTCGTCTTGGTGACATCGCCGACATCACCATGGGTTATCAAACACCAGCATTGGCAGAAAACCGCTACAACGGAGAGCCCGCTGTCACCTTGGCTGTGAGCCCAGTTCAAGGCATTAACGTGGTGTCACTTGGCGATACGATTCAAGACATCATCGCTAACTACCAGGCAACGCTGCCGCTGGGTGTCGACATCTCGACCGTTGCTTATCAACCTGAAGAAGTACAAAAGTCTATCGACGACTTTGTTGGCAACCTGCTTGAAAGTGTCGCGATTGTTTTTGTGGTGTTGTTGGTTTTCATGGGCTTTAAGAGTGCAACCATCGTTGGCGCAAGCTTGCTCCTGACGATTTTGCTCACGCTTGTATACATGAACATCGCCAGCATCGATTTGCACCGAGTCTCGCTAGGTACGTTTATTCTCGCACTGGGCATGTTGGTGGATAACGCCATTGTGATCACCGATATGATGATCGCCAAGCTCAACAAAGGTATCGAGCGAACTCGCGCCGCGATTGATTCCGTCAAAGAAACCGCTGTGCCACTTTTAGGCGCAACTGTCATCGCGATTATGGGCGCAAGCCCAGTGTTGTTCTCCAAAACCGACTCCGCCGAGTTTGCGAGCTCTGTGTTCTACATTGTGGCATCGTCACTGTTGCTTTCATGGATCGTCGCGATGACGTTTACGGTATTAATGGCGTGGATGTTCATCAAGCCAAAAGCTAACAGCGAAGAGACCAAACCGAGCCGTTATAAACAGTTGGTATTCTGGACGGTGGACAACCCGCGTAAAGCATTAGCCGCTTTGGTTCCACTGATTTTAGTCACCGCCGTGGCAATCCCGTATGTGGCCGTGAACTTTATTCCTCAGTCGGATCGCTCAATTGTGTTTCTCGATTACTGGCTACCCAATGGTGCCAAGATTGAACAAACCTCGGCAGACATGCGTAAAGTTGAAGAATGGTTGGTCGCACAACCAGAAGTGGAAAGTATCTCTAGCTATGTCGGCACCAGTGCACCTCGCTTCTCGGTAACGGTAGAGCCTGAGCCGCTCGACCCTGCCTACGGGCAGATTCTGATCAACACCAAAGACTACGAGAGCATCAGTTACTTGGTGACGCGTGGTGATGATTGGCTAAAAGAGGCGTTTCCGGATGCCGAACCTCGCTTCCGAGCACTGAAGTTGGCAACCAAAGATAAGTTCGCGGTTGAAGTGCGTTTTTCTGGTCCGGATGAAACCGTATTGCATCAACTAGCGGCGGAAGCGAAAACGATTTTTGCTTCAAACCCTGATGCAAAATACATTCGCGATGATTGGCGCCAAGAAAGCAAAGTGCTCAAGCCGATTCTAAACCAAGACAAAATGCGTCAAGCAGGCATTAACCGCGCCGATGTCGCTTTCGCGCTAAAACGTGCGTCAGACGGCATGCCGCTTGGACAAATGAACCTGAATGATGAGCTGATTCCAATTCAGTTACGTGGAACATCGCAAAACATGGCGTCACTAGAAACGCTACCTGTGCGCTCTCTACTTGGCTTTAACAGCGTTCCGCTTGGTCAAGTGGTGGATGGATTCGAACTGGTCACCGAAGAGAGCATGATTTGGCGACGCGACCGCGTGAAAACCATCACGGTTCAAGCGGGTGTGAGCCGAGACTCCACACCAGCGAATGTAAGAAATGCCATTAAAGATCAGGTTGAAGCTATCCAACTTCCGACGGGTTACAGCATGGAATGGGGAGGCGAATATTACGATGAAGACAAAGCGGTCACCGACATCATGAAGCAGCAACCAAAAGCAATGCTGATCATGGTGATCATTTTAGTCGCGATGTTCAACGGCTTTAAGCAACCAATCATCATCCTCGCAACGCTACCACTGGCAGCATCAGGGGCTGTGTTTGCTCTGCTTGGATTCGATAAACCATTTGGCTTTATGGCGCTGATCGGAGCTATCACACTAACCGGGATGATCATCAAAAATGGCATCGTACTAATGGATCAAATTGAGCTCGAACGCACAAATGGCAAGAGCTTGTCTGACGCGATCAAAGAAGCCACGGTCAACCGTACTATGGCCATTTCTATGGGTGCGTTAACGACCGCGCTCGGCATGATCCCGCTGCTGTCAGATCTGCTGTTTGACCAAATGGCGGCAACCATCATCGGAGGCTTGGCAGCCGCAACCATATTGTCACTGTTTGTCATGCCTGCGCTGTATCGCCTTGCTTACAAAGAAAAAGCACCGTCCACACAAACCAACGCTGAGCTAGAGGAGGCGTCATCGTGAAAAAATTCATTCTAACGCCTGTCGTTCTAGCCCTAAGTTTAGCGGGCTGTGCAGTGGGGCCAGACTACCAAGCACCAACCACCAGCATGGCAGAAACCTACTTGAACGCCGAAAATGCAGGGTTGAGTACCGATTCACAACACGTTGAGTTTTGGTGGACTAAGTTTCACGATCCGGTGTTGAATCAAATGGTTCAAGACATGCAGAGCCAAAACATTCCGCTGAAAGTGGCGGCCGAGCGGGTGAAAATGGCCAACAACTATAAAACCATGGTGGAGTCATTCAAGGTACCGACAATTAATCTCGGTGCGGGTTACATGAACTATCAGTTCAGTAAAAATGACTCTTCACTCGGTCCGATATTGAATCCGCTCAGTGATTCCGTGTCGGGTCTGCCACCTCAAATTGGTAACGTCACCCTAATGGATAATCAGCACGATGGCGTATTTGCAGGCGCGAGTATCGCTTGGGAGGCTGATCTGTTTGGGCGCATTGACCGCCAAGCGAACGCGGCACAAATTCGTCTCGAACAAGCTCAGATTTATCAAAGCGGCTTGAACACGGTGATCACGGCGGATTTGATTCACAACTACTTGCAATACCAAGGTGCAAGCGAGCGCCTTGAGTTGGCAAAGTCGAACTTAGAAGATCAACGACGCACACTCGACCTCGTCGAGAAAGTCATGCGTAGCGGCTACGGTTCTGATCTCGATTTAGCCCAAGCGAAGGCCACGCTTGCGGCGATGGAATCGCTCGTTCCGCAGTTAGAGATTGCCCAACAAGCGCACAAACATCGTTTAGCAGTATTGCTTGGTGAGCCGCTAACGCAAGTCGAAATTCGCCTGTCTAAGCAGCATAGTGTACCTGTCATGCAGGACATGGTGCCGGTCGGTTTACCTTCCGATCTGTTGAAACGTCGTACCGATATTCGCTTAGCCGAGCGCGAAATGGCCGCGCTCAATGAAGAGTTAGCAGCAAGCGTTGCTGATCAATATCCAAAGTTCTTTTTGACGGGCGCTCCGGGGTTGTCGGCGTCAAGCTTTGACGATCTTTTCAGTAGCGATTCTTTCGGTTGGATGGGCGCGGCAGGCGTAAGCTGGAACTTGTTCGATGGGGGGCGTGGCGAGGCAATTGAAGCCATCAACCAAGCGCGTTTTGATTCGGCGACATTGTCTTATCAACATACGGTAGAGGCGGCTTTGGCAGAAACCGAATCCACGCTGTTTACTTATGGTCGCAGCCAAGAAAATCAGCGCCGAATCGATGAGGCATTGAAAGCCACCAATAACGCCGTCAACAAAGCCAAGTCACTGTACCGAGCAGGCTTGATTGATCACTTATCAGTTTTAGATGCGCAACGTCAGCAACGCATGATGCAAGATCAGCAAGTCGCGGCAAAGTTACAAACCGCACAAGCTACGATTGCGCTCTACAAATCACTTGGTGGTGATTGGACGCTACAACCAGAAGCACAACCCGAAACGAATGCCAAAGGTTAGGTTTCTTACAAGCCTCACACCTTTGCATCACAACGAATGCCGTTAAATCGGTTAAAAAGAGGCCACTTAGATGGCCTCTTAGTTTGTGAGGCAAATATTTCTACCACCTATACCCTCTCTCGGTTGTATAATGCCGGCTCTGAAATATTTTGTTACGTTACTTCGGTAACCCCTGAGATTACAACATGAACAACAGCAGATGGGTCGGCTTGCTCGGCGGCACGATCGTTTTACTTTGCACATTTCTCCTATTCGGATCTTCCGTTCATGCTGATTGGTACATGATGCCTGCAGAAGCAGTGAACGGCATCGCATTTACACTGGCTTTCGGGCTAGGGCTGAATAGCATTTTTGCCTACGTCACAGCATTCATTACGCTCGCTGCGTTATTCTACATTGGCTACGTTGTTGGCTACCGCGTTCATCAAAAGCTTAGGTAAAAACCTTAACTTTAAGACCATTTATCTCAACCTACCTAACACTTAAGTTTTAGCTTTTATTCAATAAATTGGCTTTTAACCTACTTTTTATGCGGACATATTGAGATCGGAGCATTTTCCCGAAAACCGTATAGTTTTATGCCATGCTGCCTCATAGAATAGTTTATAAAAACGGCAGTAGGTATCGAGCAACTTTATGAAATGCAGTGTCGCATGCAGACGAGAACAACGCCCGAGAAAGCATATGCGCCCAGCATTTCCCAACCTAAACGGCGCACTTTCTGTGTTTCTCCCGTCCTCCATTCACACTCAGTCCATACAGACTTCTCTCCCTGACTGCCCATTATTTGCTGTTCCTAAGAGACATAACGATGGACAGAACGCAGTTCACCAAAATTTTTACGCGCTACTACATGCGCTCTACAAGTTTGGGGATTATTTTTACCCTATTCGCTTGTGCAATCAGAGGGGTTAATCTTGTTGTATACCTTCCTTACGTGTTATCCGCGAGCACTTGTTTTACTTACCTTTGGGCAAGTCGAACTTTCACGCTCGAGCAAAAACATCAATCTGTCGTCATTGCCCTAATCCTCGGTTACACCCTCACTTTTTACCTGTACTTTTTCTTAGGCGGACATTTTCTTTTTTCGTCGTTGGTGACGATCAACCTACTTTTGACCATGGTTGAGTTCGGTGTTTTTTGGTCGTTCTTTACCTATGCCTTATCAATGACTTTTTGCTTTTACATTGATTTGATAACGGCAGGGAATGACCCTTTTAAACTCCACGCTTTAAAAGAATTTTTCATTCAAAGTACGTTTTTATTTTTGTTCAACCTGTTTATTTACAAAGGGCTACGCTCTATCGAGTGTTATTGGCATGGCATTTGGCAAACACAATATGAACAGGTGGAAAAGCTTGAACGATTGCTCGAAATCGACGAGCTCACTGGGTGCTATTCCCGCTTTAAAGGCAATCAACTGATCGAACAACAGATTCAACGTGCCCAACCGTTTACTCTGTTGTACATCGATCTTGATGGCTTTAAAGCCGTGAATGATGAATTTGGTCACGACGCCGGAGATAAGGTGTTGCAGATCACCGCCCAACGTATTTTGCATCTGTTAGACGACGGCCAGTTCGCGACACGCATCGGAGGCGATGAGTTTATTCTGTGCCTGCCAAACATCGAAGACACCAAGGAGTTAGAACAGTTTCAGTCTTTGCTGCATCACGCATGCAGTGCACCCATTTTTATCCATTTTCAAAACGTTCACATCGGTTTAAGTGTTGGTATGGCTCGCTTTCCTCATGAAGGAAGCTGTAGCGATTCCTTAATTCAACATGCTGACCAAATGATGTACCTCACTAAAAGATCAAGAACATAAAGTTTTGGCTCGGTCCGAGCCGCTGAGAAGCACTCAAAAATATAATAATTTCAGGACGTAGATATATGGTTAGTAAGTTAGAATTTTCGCATGCAGTGGCTGCTATTCGAAAGGAAAGGGGGTTAACTCAAGGCCAATTAGCGGATGAGCTAGCCCGAAGTTACAGCGCTTTTGAAAGCTTAAATCAACCCACATTAAGCCAGTGGGAAAGCGGTAAAGTAACGCCCAGTTTGCTCAAGCGGCTTGCTTTCGCTCACTACATCGGCAAGCAGTATCAATACACCTCCAGCGAATACAAACGGGTCAAAGCTTCACAAAGCAAAAGCATCTATTTGAGCTTTAAAGACATTGTTTACGAATACCGTGTAACCGATGTGAAAAATTGCGCCCTTAGCCAAATCAGTTTGACGGAATATGAGCAAATTAACGCCGTACACAAACAACTGATCACGCCCGGCGGAATAGAAGACACGCTCAATCAATTCAATGAATCCCCCAGCAAGGCCCGCCTCTACTACTGTGAAGGCATGTTGGTTGGCCATTTGATTTATCAAGAGCTGAGGTCTGAATTTAGGATTCTCAGCTTTTGGCATTTAGGGCGCTCGATACTGAAGTACTTAGTCACCGACATTCTCCAAGTCATGGGAAATACGATCATCCATTTCCCGGTTCATGAGCCCGTGATTAAACAACTTCTCTTCGACATTTTTATTCGGGACTTCTATCAACATCGGCGAGTTACGTTCTTTAGAGCCCCCGCCACACAAATCTTCGGAAACCCCATGGTGAAATATTGCTTTGATGGGCTGTTAGACCTAGTGCTCTATCGCTTTCATCAAGTAGGAAATGAGTTTATGCAGTCTCGACAGGAGGTTCATTGATGATGAATACCAACACAACCAACAACACCGTCTTATTGTTCACCTTCAACAACATTCAAGGTCGCGGCTTGCAAACCGCTATAGAACAGAACATAGAAAAACCCGTACTTTTAACCCGAGGCGCTGACGTCAATTTACCTAGCACCCGCGATGAACACTATGTAGCGATAGTCGATAGCTCTCTCCCTGAATTGCCGGAGGTCAAACAAACACTCAGTGAGTTAGAGCACGTAGATGCGACTGTATTAGTCAACGCAGAACCGAATCTGAGGGTCGAGAGCTTACTCACTTGGTCAAACTTGAAAGGTTTGTTCTATTTTGAGGATGATTTCGACAAGGTAATGATGGGGCTAAAAGGCATTTTGAACGGAGAAAATTGGCTCTCTCGCGATATTCTCAATCAACTGATTGGCCACCTATTGAGCCTAAACAATACCGTCGGTGAGCTAGAAACGAAACTCGAAATGGAACTGACCCGTCGTGAGATGCAAGTACTCTCCGCACTGTGTCAGGGTGGCTCAAACCTTGATATTGCCGACTCGCTCTTTGTCAGTGAGCACACGGTGAAATCGCACCTCTATAGTATTTTCCGTAAGCTCGAAGTCAAAAACCGCATGCAGGCCATTACGTGGGCAAAACGTAATTTGCTCTAGTGTGAAACAACAAAGGGAGCATGGAAGCCCCCTTTCAACGTTGAGTTTGTGTTTACTGCATCAAATGGTAAACCCGTAATGATGTCGACATCGCGTCCAGATCGTCTCCCAAAAACTCAATCGTTACAGGCTGGTTCGCCAGAAGAGTGAGGCTGGAATCACTAAAACGACCTTGGGTATCACACTCCACATGCACAAAGAAAGCAGGCTTATCCGCAACCAAAGTAATTTGGCTGCCCTCAATCGAGACATCAATATTGGCTTTCGCCATCGGCAACGTTTTCAGCTCATGAGTGCAAAACCATGTGTTGCTTATTCTGTCTTCACCGATTTGCGCTTCAACATATAAGAAGCCTGACGTAAGTTCATCCTTCTCAAACGATTCATCCAATTGCCACAAAATCGTATTACTGTCTGCTATGACCGTCTGTTCTAAGCTCCAACATTGCTTTTCTTCCCCTTGCCAATCTACCCACTTGAGCTGTGTATTGACGCTTGCGGGCTCTTTAGCATCATTGAGCAAATGCAGGCTCAACTTGCCTGTATGCTCAGAAAACACCAAATACTGCGGCGCAAAAAATCGCTTCGCATGGTAGTGCAACTGCTTCCAACGGCCACTGTACTCCAAGCTTGACCAAGAACTGACGGGCCAGTTGTCATTGAGCTGCCAATACAGCATGCCTCGACAAATTGGAGAAATCGCACGCCAGTGATCACACGCGGTTTTGATGGCCATCGCTTGTTGCACCTGGCTCAAATACAACATCTGCTCAAAGCCCGATGGAAAACGGAAGTAACGAGTAAACATCTCAGTGATGATGCTGTTACCACGTGGATTCTTTTGGTGTTGCTCGAACGTTGGTGAAGTGATGTTCCAGTCTCGCTCGGGTACAAACTGCTTCACCTCCGCGAAAGATGGCCAAGATTGGAAGCCAAATTCAGAGCAAAAACGAGGATTGATGTTTAGATACGCGCTAAATGATTTACCCGAATGCCATACATCCCAAAAGTGCATGTCGCCTTTACTATCGTCGTGCCATGCGTCACCAAAATCCAACTCGCCATTGCAGGGAGAGCTCGGCCAAAAGCGGCGCGAATCATCTTGCTGAGTAATCACTTGTTCAATCATGCGATTGAGGCGGTCATAATTGACGGTGTATTTCACTTTGTTGTGCTTAGATTCGTCATACCAACCAATGGCACCAATCACTTCGTTATCGCCACACCAAAGCGCAATGGAAGGATGCGCTTTAAGACGCGGAATTTGGAATCGAAGTTCTTCTTCTACGTCTTTTAAAAACTCGTCGTTTGATGGGTACAATGAGCAGGCGAACATCATGTCTTGCCACACCAGCAAGCCGAGTTCATCACAAAGGTTATAAAAGGTTTCACTCTCGTACTGACCGCCGCCCCACACGCGAATCATGTTCATGTTGGCATCAACCGCACTTTGCAATAGGTCTCGATAACGGTGTTCACATTCTCGCCCCGGCATCGCATCGACAGGAATCCAGTTCGCACCTTTGGCATTAATAGGCGTGCCATTGACGATAAATTCCATCGCAGAGCCATGTTCATCTGCCTGACTATTTAAGCTCAACTGACGAAGTCCAATCTTGCGCGACAGCGTTTGCTCACCACAACCAACAGAAATGGTGTACAGATGCGCATCGCCGTAACCTGCTGGCCACCAGAGTTGCGGCTTTTGAACATGGAACTGACAGTGATAGTGACCACTTCCTTCGGTTTGAATAAATTGAACTTCGCCATCAAATTCCACGGTAACATGATGGCTTTGGTTGTCGGTTTGCACTTCCACCAGCGCGTCTAAAATCACACTGCCATCGGCTTGCCATTGTTGCTCGGTTGAGACATTTTTTAACCAAATGTCGGTCACTACATCGATTTGGATTGGGTCGTAAATGCCCGATACCATCAAACAAATGCCCCAATCCCATCCGGAATGGCATTGTGTTTTGCGGATCAAATTCATGTGTGGAATTTGGTTGTTGCCCATTGCCGATGGAATAGGAAATGGCAGTTTTTTTGCTCTTGCGATACCTTCTAAATCCACCCGAGCAAACTCAACCCGAATTGTGTTAGTACCTTGTTTTAAATACGGTTTAATATCCACACGTTGCTGGGCAAACATATTGCTGCTAGTTAGTACTCGCTCACCATTGATAAAGAACTGAGCCAAAGTGTCAACGCGAGTCAGCGTCATCCAAATATGAGAAGCGCACAGTGTGGAGTCGCCCACTTCAAACTGTCGTTCAATATGCCAATCACATTCTTCGATCCAGCGGACTTTGGCTTCGTTATCAGCAAAATAAGGATTGGGGATGAGCTCTGCTTGCAATAATGCCGAGACATTATCGCCGGGCAAATTCATAGGAATATCGATATCTGGACGCTGTGGTGAAGTAAGTTGCCACGTCCCGTTGAGTTCAATTTGAGCCATAGGGTAAGACCTTTAATTTTTATTAGAACAGGTTGGCTCAATGTAATTCTGATGAGTCCCTACAAGAATAAGGGGAATGTCATTTACAAACGAAATGCGGCGCACTTCACGCTAAAATTTCAGTCAAAATCTCTGCAAAAAAATCAGAGGCTTGGCTAAAGTGTTAAAAATTAATCTAAATCTACGGTTATATTCGCTATCTCGACATGTTACCATCAGCGGCTTTTTGAACATCCTCACACTTTTCATCGACTTGATGTGAGGGGAAATGCACGGCTTCCGAGCCCTAAAAAGCGAAGTAATTATGTCAAATATGACGAATGCCGCCCCCCATACTCCTATTCAGGAAGCAGACTATTCTGCCATTCATCCCCCTTCCCTACTGAAACGCCTCGAACTCACCAATCCAGTATTCTGGTTGAGTGGTAGCTTCCTCAGTTTGTTCGTTCTGCTTGCATTGACGAACACCGAATCTCTAACCGCAATGGTTAACGCAGGCTTTGGGTTTGCGACAAAATATTTCGGAGCTTACTGGCAAGTATTGCTTCTTCTCAATTTCCTTATCGGTTTGGCTCTCGCGTTTGGTCGTACAGGGTATGTACGTTTGGGCGGCTTAGCGAAACCAGACATCGACACATTTAAATGGCTGTCGATTGTACTGTGCACCCTACTCGCTGGTGGTGGTGTTTTTTGGGCTGCTGCCGAGCCAATTGCTCACTTTGTTACAGCGCCACCTTTGTATGGTGAAGCTTCACCAAAAACTTCTGCAATCAATGCGTTATCTCAGTCGTTTATGCACTGGGGATTTTTGGCTTGGGCGATTCTCGGTTGCCTTTCATCCATCGTCTTGATGCACCTGCACTACGACAAAGGCTTGCCACTTAAACCACGCACGTTGCTTTACCCAATCTTTGGCGACAAAGCGATTCATGGCTGGATTGGTAACCTGGCGGATGCGTGCAGCATCATCGCCGTTGCCGCTGGTACTATCGGCCCTATTGGCTTTCTTGGTTTGCAAATCAGCTACGCGCTGAACTCATTATTTGGTTTCCCAGATAACTTCATTACCCAAAGCATGGTGATTGTCGCTGCCATCGTTATGTACACGCTTTCGGCGCTAAGTGGCGTAAGCAAAGGCATCCAACTTGTGAGCCGTTACAACATCATCCTGTCGGTACTGCTGATCGGTTACATCCTGTTCTTTGGCCCAACGAGCTTTATTATTGATGGCTATGTGCAAGGCGTAGGCCGCATGGTGGATAACTTTTTCCCGATGGCGCTTTATCGCGGTGACACTGGCTGGTTAAGCTGGTGGACGGTGTTCTTCTGGGGTTGGTTTATTGGTTACGGGCCAATGATGGCAATCTTCATCGCACGTATTTCGCGTGGCCGTACAATTCGCCAATTGATTTTGTCCATCAGTATTGCTGCGCCGCTGATCACCTGTTTTTGGTTCAGCATCGTGGGCGGTAGCGGTTTAGCATTCGAGCTCGCTAATCCGGGATTGATCTCTTCGGCTTTTGAAGGATTCAACCTCCCAGCCGTATTGCTTGCAATCACTGGTGAACTGCCATTTCCGATGATCATTTCGGTGCTGTTCTTGATTTTGACCACCACCTTCATCGTTACGACGGGTGACTCGATGACCTACACCATCAGTGTGGTAATGACGGGTTCTGCCGAGCCAAACGCCGTGATTCGCTCGTTTTGGGGATTGATGATGGGCGTTGTGGCTATCGCGCTGATTTCTATGGGTTCAGGCGGTATCACTGCGCTGCAATCCTTCATTGTGATCACCGCGGTTCCCGTATCTTTCATTTTGCTACCTAGCATTTTGAAAGCGCCGGGCATTGCCAATCAAATGGCGAAGGAGCAAGGTTTGGTTTAAGTCTGGTTTAGATACTCAACCCCATAAAATGCAAAGAGCCCTTAATTGGGCTCTTTTTAATTCTGCTGTTTATCCCACGCTGTCTATGCGAATCATCACCGCGTCAGGTCGCCAGTACTCCAACTCGCAATCCATTAGCTCGCCATCTTGCTTGTAGTTCACGCGACAAATTTTCAGTACAGGTTGTCCTTCAGCCAGATTCAATGCTTTCGCCACATGTGCTGGTGCTGACGTTGGAATGACATCGAATCGAGAACGCATTGTCTCGTAGCCATATTTCTCACGATAAATGCCCGTCAGCGACATAGTCAGATTCTCTGCCAAAATACCATCGAACAAACTCGCTTTTAGAACGTTTTCAACAAACAGCACGGCTCGTCCATCAATACAACGCAAACGCTCAATGATGTGGATTGGCGTCATCTGCTCGATATCAAGCGCTTTTGCGTAATCCCCTGCCGCCATTTCACTGCGCACGCTGACCAGTTGGGTGGCTGCAATCCGATGCTGCTCACGAATCATTTGATGAAAGTGAGAACGCGACAACGGGTTGTAGCAGATTCGCTCAGGAGACACATACCAACCACGGCGTTCTTCTCGATAAATCAGTCCTTCGGTTTCCAACGAGACTAACGCATCTTTAATCGTGATTCGGGTGGTAGAAAACAGCTCACTTAACTCTCTTTCTGAAGGCAGTTTTTGCCCTTGAGAAACCACGCCAGAGTGAATTTGCTGTCTCAAACTGGCTTTAATTTTTCCTAACTGCGTCCCTAACTGGCTCGCACCTGTTGCTTTCATTCTGACCTAGTCCAATAGATATTTTCTCAACAACATAAGCGGCTTAAGTAACAGAAATATGACAAGTCAAACTGCTCACTTATTCATCAAATGAAATACAAACGCCACAGAAGTGAATCATAACTGTCAAATTATCTGCACCAAACCGTCACATTCCCCCCATAGGATAAAAAGCGAACTTACTGACCTAGTCCAGAAGGATAGAGACAATGAAAACTTTGCTTAGCCGTTCCACTGCCGTGCCTGCCAAACTGCTTGCAGCCACCGCAATTACAGCAACATTATCGGCGCCTGCTTTTTCAGCGGATGCCAATGTAGAATCCCTAGTAAAAGCCGCTCAAAAAGAAGGCTCGGTTTACAGTGTGGGCATGCCAGACAGTTGGGCAAACTGGAAAAACACGTGGGCTGATTTGCAATCAAACTACGGTTTGAAACATCAAGATACTGACATGAGCTCTGCACAAGAAATCGCGAAATTCGAAGCAGAGAAGAAAAATGCAACCGCAGATATCGGTGACGTCGGTTTTGCATTCGCGCGAGTTGCCGTGAAAAAAGGCGTAACTCAACCGTATAAACCGACCACTTGGAATGACATTCCCGATTGGGCGAAAGATAAAGATGGCCACTGGGCGCTGGCATACACTGGCACTATCTCTTTTATCTCAAACAACAACCTAGTCAAAGACGCACCAAAAACTTGGGGTGACTTACTCAAAGGTGACTACAAAGTGACGGTTGGAGACGTAGGCGTTGCGGCGCAAGCGAACAACGCGGTTTTGGCAGCCGCTTTTGCCAACGGTGGTGACGAATCGAACCTTAAACCAGCAATCAAGTTCTTTGCTGAACTGGCGAAACAAGGTCGCTTGTCATTTACCGATCCGAACATCGCCAACCTAGAAAAAGGCGAAGTTGAAGTGGCGATCATGTGGGACTTCAACGCGCTGAACTACCGCGACAAGATTGACCGCGAGCGCTTTACTGTCACGATTCCACAAGATGGTTCCGTGATTTCTGGTTACACAACCATCATCAACAAATACGCGAAAAATCCAAACGCAGCCAAATTGGCTCGTGAGTACATCTTTAGTGACCAAGGCCAAATCAACCTAGCAGAAGGTTACGCACGTCCAATTCGCACCAGTATTACTCTGCCAAAATCTGTGCAAGACAAGCTGATTGCAAATGACCAGTACAGCAACGTTCACCCAGTGACCGACTTCTCTGCATGGGAAAAATCAGCACGTAAGCTGCCACGTCAATGGCAAGAAAGTGTATTGATTCACCAGCAGTAACCTCCCTCCAAGAAGTATTGAGAATTTATCATGAGCAATAAGGTTATCCTTGTTGTTCTAGATGGACTGAACTATCAGGTAGCCCGCAATTGTATGGGCTACCTAAACGGTCTACTAGAACATGGTCATTCACGACCAGAAATGCGCGCCACGCTTTACCCCGTGCAATGTGAACTCCCTTCAATGTCGCGTCCACTGTATGAGTGCATTTTAACTGGGGTTCGCCCCGTAGAAAGCGGCATTGTGAACAACAATATCGTTCGTCTGTCGAATCATGATTCCATCTTTAGTTTGGCAAAGTCGCAAGGCAAAGTGACTGCAGCGGCGGCTTACCACTGGGTGAGCGAGCTCTATAACCGCGCCCCGTTTGAGCCGATTCGCGATCGTTTTACGAACGATGAAACAATGAATATTCAGCACGGCTGTTTCTATCATTGGGATCATTATCCTGATGAAGCGCTTTTCATAGACGCTGAACATTTGCGTCGCACTCACCAGCCTGATTTTTTGCTGATTCACCCAATGAACATTGATGACATGGGTCACAAGCACGGATTGGATTCTCGCCAATACCGAAACTCAGCACGCGGTGCAGACATCATTCTCTCCAATTACATCGAGAAATGGTTGGCCGATGGCTATCAGATCATCGTCACCAGTGACCATGGCATGAACAACGATCTTTCTCACGGCGGTATTCTCCCTGAAGAGCGTGAAGTTCCGATGTTTGTGATTGGCGACAAGTTCACACATCAAGAGTGTCACGTTAAACAAACCGAGATTTGTGGCACGGTTTGTCAGTTGTTAAACCTTGACCATAATAAACCTTACACGCAAGCGTTGTTAGCACTATGAGCAGTTCTGTTTTATCACCAAGCGCGAGCCGCGCGGCGAAACCAACGACAAGCGTTTGGCTCAAGCGCATCAAACCCGCAATCTGGCTGGTTCCCTTTGCGCTTTTTTTCTACCTATTTCAACTCGCGCCCATGATTTGGGTGCTGTTTAACAGCTTTATCTACGATGGAGAGTTCGCTCTCGATAACTACATCGAAGTACTCGATTCTGCGTTCATGCTGCAAGCATTCGGAAACAGTTTATGGCTGTCCGTTTGGTCGAGCATTTTCGGGCTCGCCATTGCGACGCTGTTGGTTTCTTCCTTACGCCGAGTAAACAGTAAGCTAAGAGACGCCGTGATTGCCTTCACCAACATGAGCAGCAACTTTGCAGGCGTACCTCTGTCGTTTGCCTTCATCATCATCTTAGGCACAAACGGCGCGATTACGTTGTTGCTCAAGCAATATGGCTTGCTCGGTGATTTTGACTTGTACGGCAAATGGGGCTTGCTGGCGATTTACATCTACTTCCAAATCCCACTGGCGGTTTTACTGCTTTATCCCGCTTTTGATGCGCTGAGCGATGATTGGCAAGCGGCGGCTGCACTGTTGGGGGCAAGAACTGCGCAATATTGGGCGAAAGTGGCTTTGCCTGTGCTTTCTCCTGCCCTGTTTGGCACTTTCATTATTTTGATCGCCAATGCGATCGGCGCGTATGCCAGCGTCTATGCGCTCACTTCTGGTAACTACAACGTCATTACGATCCGTATTGCCAGTTTGGTGTCTGGTGATTTGTTCCTAGAGCCAAATTTAGCGGCCGCCATCTCGGTCATCTTAATGGCGCTGTTGGCGTTTATTACGGTGATTAACCAGTGGCTGATTGCCAAAAGTTACGCAGCTAAGAAAAGCAGGAAGTAAACCATGCAAAACGTAAATTCTCGATTCCATAAAAGCGTCGTTTACACCATCGTCGGAATCATGCTGATCCCGATTCTAGCGACGTTCATTTACTCGATCTCTTCTCGCTGGGGCGCAACGATTCTGCCTGATGGTTTCACTTTTGACTGGTACATTAAACTGCTAACGGATCCTCGCTTCTTACAGGCGTTTGGTCGCTCGCTCTTTATTGGCCTTTCAGCACTAGCACTGAGTGTTGTTCTCGTACTGCCTGCGATTTTCGTGGTGTTTTACTACTTTCCGAAACTCGACAAGCTGATGAATATCCTGATTTTGCTGCCATTTGCAGTACCACCCGTGGTTTCGTCTGTGGGCCTTCTTCAACTCTATGCTGACAGCGAAATTTCCCTCATCGGTACACCCTGGATTTTAGTGGGCACTTACTTCACCATCGCATTGCCATTTATGTATCGCGCCATTTCCAACAGCTTTGAAGCCATCAATTTACATGATTTGATGGACGCCGCGCACTTGCTTGGCGCAAGTACGACCAAAGCTTTTTTGTTGATCATTTTGCCCAATTTAAAGAAAGGTTTAATGGCATCGTTGTTCCTCTCCTTCTCATTCTTACTAGGAGAGTTCGTGTTCGCCAATATTTTGGTTGGCACTCGCTACGAAACCCTACAAATCTACTTGTACAACATGCGTCAAACCAGCGGCCACTTCACATCTGCGCTCGTGATGACCTATTTCCTGTTTATTTTCTTACTGACTTGGTTGGCAAGTCGTTTCAGCCGAGGAGTCAAATAATGAGTTACGTAACCGCAAAAAACCTTACCAAACATTTTGGTGACAATACGGTATTTGAAGACATTCAATTCGCTATCGAACAAGGCGAGTTCATCACGCTTTTAGGGCCTAGCGGCTGTGGTAAATCCACCCTACTTCGCAGTCTTGCGGGTTTAAATCCGGTTGATGGTGGTGAAATTTGGGTAAATGGCGAAGAGATCACCCACCAAGTGCCACAAGAAAGAGGCATCGGTATGGTTTTTCAGTCTTACGCGCTGTTTCCAAACATGACGGTTGAGGGCAACATCGCCTTTGGCTTGAAAATGAAGAAACTCGCCTCTGATGAAATTCAACGCGAAGTGACAAAAGTGATAGAGTTAGTTGACTTAAAAGGCAAAGAAAAACACTACCCACACCAACTTTCAGGAGGCCAACGTCAACGTGTGGCGTTAGCCCGAGCGCTCGTGGTTAAACCCCGTATTCTTTTACTTGATGAGCCGCTTTCGGCACTGGATGCAAAGATCCGTAAGCATCTTCGCCAACAGATCCGCGATATACAAAAAGAGATGAACCTAACTACCATCTTTGTGACTCATGACCAAGAAGAAGCGATGATCATGTCTGATCGAATCTTTTTGATGAACAAAGGGGAAATTGTTCAAGCCGGCACACCAGAAGCGATCTACACTCACCCTGCCAATGAATTTGTGGCTGGGTTTATGGGGCATTACAACTTGGTCGATGCTAACAAAGCCAAACAACTCTTTAATATCGATACCGAATGGAAGGTGGCAATTCGTCCAGAGTCCATCTACGTGAAAGAGCATGGTCGCCAATACGGAAACCATATTTCTGCACCGCAGATGGGAACCATCAAAAATCACCAACTGCTTGGCAATGTAATTCGCTACCAAGTATGCGTCGAAGAGTGCAATCTTACAGTCGATTTGCTCAACCGTTCATCCGAACGCTTGCTAGCTAACGGCAGTCAACTAGAGCTGCTGTTTAACCTTAATGAAATTCAACCAGTGAGAGCCTAACATGTCCAAACCTTTGTACGTCTTTGATATGGACGAAACTCTAATCAACGCCGACTGTGCGATGATTTGGAATGCGTTTTTGGTTGAAAAAGGCATAGCAACGCAATCAAACTTCATAGAGGAAGATCAGCGTTTAATGGCCTTGTACGCAGAAGGCAAAATGGACATGGAGGACTACCTAGAATTCTGTATGGCGCCATTGGCTGACATGCCCGTTGCACACGTCCATACGTTGGTAGAAGAGTGTGTAGAGCACCACATCCTGCCTAAGCAGTTTGAGCAATCCAAAACGTTGATAGCACAGTTGGATCGCGATGACATCGATATGGTTATCATCTCTGCGAGCGTGACATTCTTAGTCGAAGCGGTCGGCCGTCGATTAGGAATTCCCGTCGCATTAGGAATTGATTTGGTTGAGAAGCACGGCAGCTACAGCGCTGAAATTGCAGGCGTTCCGAGTTATCGAGAAGGCAAAGTTATACGCTTGAAAGCATGGTTAGATGCTCAGCCAGAATCTTATTCTGAAGTCCATTTTTACACCGACTCCATCAATGATTTACCTTTATGCGAATACGCAGATTACGCATATTTGGTTAATCCTTGCCCTCAATTAAAAGCACGCGCAGATAACGCCAATTGGACGGTTTTGTCTTGGGATTAGCCGTCAACATCTCAAGCGAATCTTAACAAAGTAAAAGAGCGAAATAGGCTGCTCTTTTACTTTCTTGGCTTTAATTTCCATCGCACCTAAGAGCACAACCTACCACTCAAACACGCTGCTGCTCTCGCGCAAAAACAAAACACATCATTAACAAACGCAAGGACTTTATGTCACCTTAATCTGAGATATGAAAGATTGAGAACATACTGAGAGCGAATTTATATAACAAAAACAAATAAGCAAAACTTAATTTATGAGTCAATTGGTTATCAAAAACTGAGTTTATGCACACTGCGCGTACAGTCGAACAACATATTCACAATCCAGACTAACGATAATGAAATCATTGATTGAAGAATTAACATTTTAACAATGATTACAACAATGTTAACTTTAGCTCCGTTGGTCGCGCTGGTGGTAAGCCTTTCACCAAGCCTATTGTCAGTTTTATATGGACGTTCGACCACCTCCAAAATGAATAGACACCCAATTTGGTGCCCTTTTTACGCCCGCAGAGGAAATTCTTTGCGGGCTTTTTTCTTTAAGTTGAAAGTCAGAGCGCACAGGATCAGTTTTGTTTCGTCAATCTCTCTACCTTGGAGGTAGTATACGAATCAACAAGCGGAGACAATTCTAGTAACTCTAACACCTTTTTCTCAAAGGTTTCATCAGCACTTCTCACCCAATCTAAAAACTTCTTTTGAGCAAACATAGGCTCGATTTCGTATAAAAACTCGATACTAAAGTAAAACTCGTTTTTGATATGCAAATTGTAAACTCTTCGATAGTCCTTCTTATACTCCAAGTTACCTTCTACGTATTTTGAGTAAGTTTTCTCTCCAACATCAATAGCTTGGCATTTAATTGGGGGGTAGCCGCGAAGAAACTCCCCTACGAGAAACTCTTCTTTCGCTCTCTTTTTTTCTTCGTTTATCGGCTCTAATCCCCAGCGATGATTTGCGTAATCGATAGCATCATTCATCATCTCTGTATGATCTCCTTTCTTAGATCCTTCAGGAGACTCTAGAGCATGATAAAACTCCACATACTCTTTTTCTATCAATGAAGACAACTGATTGACAGAGTGAATACTCTCATTGGCAGACTTGATCCTTAGCCTAATATATAAACCACCTTGTTTATTTATAGGTAATAGAGGGTTTAATATTTTTTTTTGAAATGAGAAATAAATAGAAGCCAATTTTATTAACTTTTCATGCCGTTCTACTTTTGAGTCAATATCGAATTTTTTTAACTCCACAAGATCTTGGTATACATGCCCTTCATATATATTATTCGGACACTCAAATGACAATACTAAGTCATCTATCTGGAATACATTATGTAGCAAGTTTGAAAAATCTGGTTTTCCTCGAAAGCCATCTTTACAAATTTTAATAAGGCCCATATTTCTAACTCTTGTTCTTTAAATATGCATCAATATCTTTTAAACGTTTACTAGCCATATTAGTACCAAACACTCTGCTAACAAATTAGTGATCTTCATGCCGACTTGTTAAAAATAATGAAAATTAATATATAATATTCCATGAAATATATAATAAAAACGGATAACGAGAATAATACCCCACTCAAGGTGCATTCAAACTTAACAACCAGAATTATAGAAGTAACATAGCAATATATGTCACTAAAACTAACTACATGTTATGTCTTTCGCTTGTGGCAAGTTTATAGCCAGTGGGACATTCAAGCTCATCTAAAATGAATGTATCTCCTCTTAGTTTGAAGCCCTTTTTCACCCGTGAAGTTATTTTTACATTGAAGTGCATTACTCTGCATTAGTGTCTTCGCCCAACCTCTTTATCCTAGCGGTCGTACAGGAATCGATAAGTGGCGACAAATCTAGTAACTCTAGTACTTTTTTTTCAAAAGTTTCATCGGCACTTCTCACCCAATCTAAAAACTTCTGCTTGGCGAACATCGATTCGTACTTATACCAAAATTCTATGCTCAGATAGAATTCATTTTTTATAGGTAAATTGTACACCCTTCGTAATTCATTCTTATACTTCAGGTTGCCTTCTGAGTATTTTGAGTATTTATTTTTTCCAACTTTAACGGGCTCACACTTTATTGGTGGATAACCTCTTAAAAAACCTCTAATTAAATATTCTTCTTTTTCCCTTTTTCGGTCTTCACCTTCTGGGTTCTCCCCCCATTGTTTGTTCGCACGTTCAGTCACATCTTTCATCAAGCCTGTATGATACCCCCGCATAGAGCCTTCGTTTTGCTCAGATGCATGGTAAAACTCATAATATTCCCTTTCTAAAAATGAAGATAATTGATTAATATTATTAATACCTTCACCAGCAGATTTTACCTTTAACCTAATATATAAACCACCTTGTTTATTAACAGGAAACAAGGGGTTTAACATTACTTTGTGAAACAAGAAGCATACCGTAGCTAACTTTATAAACCTTTCATGCCTCTCTATTTTTGATTCAACATCGAACTGTTCTAAATTAACAAGATCCTGGTGTACATGTCCTTCATAAATGTTATTCGGACACTCAAATGACAGTACTAAGTCATCTATCTTAAATGCATTATGCAATAAGTTAGAGAAATCCGGCTTTCCTCTAAAACCATCTTTACACATTTCAATAAAGTTCATATTTCTATCTCTTGTTCTTTAAATATGTATCAATATCTTTTAAACGTTTACTAGCCATGTTAGTACCAGACATCATCAGTTGTCTTCGATAGGATTCAACACCAAAATAGGGTAATGTATGTGGGCTCTCTGTGACCTCTCCATTCATCACCAATCCTAAAAACTTACAGCAACGGACGAGACTACTTGTCGACAATGGAGTTTGCCTCGCAGCAATGTTGGGGACAATATCAAAAGGGTTAGTCCTGGTTTTCGTGTAATTAATCTTCAAGCCAAGCTGCTGTGCATTTTTCCCTATCTTCGTTGTGTTTGCGCCCCCTGCGTGCACCACGACTTGTTGATTCAATAATCTTAAGCTCGGATTCTTTTTTCTAACATACTCAAGCGCAGAGTTAAAAATAATGGCACCTTGGCTATGTACTGTCCATTTGACTTGTTTACCCTGCTTCGCACATTGTTTCATTACCGCTGCAAGGTGTTGAGCATTGTGCGAAGTGAAACGAGTTTTGTCATAAACACATTCAATCAGATCTAGCTTCGCATTATCAGAAGGGTTGTGAAACAACGTATACTCTGTAGGCTTATCTTCTGTATATGCCACCTGCGTATGAACTCCCATTAATGTCGCTGCTTTCTCATAATCATTCAGCATTCCATTTACCGAGGCGTGAAGCGTGTTAACTTGATGTGTAGAGCGTGCCTGAGCATGATCCCACTCAGCCAAAAGTAACTCCGCTTCCTCGTTACTCTGTGTTCCATCGTATTCACTTCTTCTACCTTCTATTTTTTTCACGTGGTACATCTGGGTTCTTTGTTCTGGATGTCTTCCGATCTCCTTGCCATGCAATCTTTCATCAAATGCAATATCATGAATTACAACGTTTCCATCTATAAGTATGCAAGTTAACAGGTAATGGTAATTTTTGAAGGGATATCTGGTGCGAAATATTCGAAGCAATGGATTACGTTTATGTCTAACTACCGACGGTGCGCTTGGATTCGATGAAAGAAAATACATTTCTTTGATAACTTGTTTCTAATCATACTCATTTAGAGACGCAAGCATGATGAGAGATTGTCTTGATAGATACAGCTTTTTATTGCTAAAGAGTGCAGCCGAAATTCTCACTCGCCCATGTAAGAATTGTTCGATTTCATTAACCGATTTATTATTTAGCCCAATGTAATCAAAAGCCTCTTTCCTTTCAATAAACTCCCAAGTCATTACGAATCCCCATTCAAATAAAAGTGGGACATATACTAAGGTATGATGAAGGATAAAAAGGAGACTAGATCTTTTCGAAATTTCAAATATATAGCATCGCCTCCAATTTAATGAAAACAACAATTTTAAAAATTACACTCATCCCTATACTTGATGATAATTCACTAGATATATACATCTATTGATATAAAGGTTAAGTGCCTTAAATCTCGTTTGAAACAAGAGACACTTAACCATTGAACTAGAAATTATTGAGATACTTATCCATAGATACTAATTATACAGTACACCTGTAACAAAAAGGCCAGCCTGAAAGGCTGGCAAGTAGAGCAACAAGGTCAACGCCTACTGCTAACTAGCGTCGAACTCGTATTGGATACATCATTTTAATTTTATTGATTGTTCACAATCGGAGGTTATGACTTGCTCGCTTCGTCTTTGCGGCACTTCACCTTTACCAGCTGTGCCTGCTCATCTTTGATGTTTTTCACGATTCGAGCATCACGCGCATCAATTGCGTCTATGTTCATTTGCTGAATATCTGCTACAGCTTCATGCTTCATTTCAGAAAAGTCCTGACGTAAATCTGAGCTCCACTCTTCTCTGTCTAAAGTGTTAGCAGCAGCGATTGGCGATGAAGTTACAACAATAAGACCTAGAGTAGATAGAATTACGCTTTTCATAATAAGCTCCTTGAGGATTAGCAGTTCATTTTGGTTACAATTTATATACTGCACATACGATGCCAACTTTTTAACCCTTTAAATTCAATAACTTAATTAAATGTTCGTTTTTTATATTTATATCAGCATGGTAAATTTCGCACCCCAAGTGTTAAATTAACCAAGCAAATCCAACAGCCAATTTCATTCAGTTAATCTATAGTATAGAGCGCCATTTCTCCTCACAGTTATCGGCTCAAAACGTGTGCCTCAAACATTCATCTAAAGTCATTCAGGCCTAAATCCTCGGCATAAAAAAAGCAGCCCGAAGGCTGCTATTTATTATTAAGAAAAGAGATGCTAGTTCGATGTATTCGCAGAAATATCTGAAGATACTGACGATTTTCTAAAACGACCAATGACACGCAGGAAGAAGCGCTTAATCGCTCGAAAGATGTTTTTAATATCTTCAAGCATTAGATACAGACAAGGTACTAACACCAACGTCAGGACTGTGGCATACAGCACAGCAAAGCCCAAAGCGACGGCCATTGGTATTACGAAACGTGCTTGTAGACTGGTTTCGAACATAATAGGCAATACACCCGCAAA
Organism: Vibrio sp. Y20_XG_PY13; assembly: GCF_024181925.1. Classification (NCBI taxonomy): domain Bacteria; kingdom Pseudomonadati; phylum Pseudomonadota; class Gammaproteobacteria; order Vibrionales; family Vibrionaceae; genus Vibrio; species Vibrio sp. Y20_XG_PY13. Next base: position 971,726 of record NZ_JAMZAL010000001.1, read on the forward strand.
GGTCGTGATGGATGTCAGCGTAATCGCTCGGAAACGCGCGCAACCAGCCTCAACCACCGCCTGCTTGATGGTCATCCCTTTCTCTCGCACTTGGTTCACATAATCTGTCATCACCAACGAGTCGTTGATCACCACACCTGCAGCTGCGATCAAACCGAATGTCGACATCATGCTAATGTCTAGCCCCAACCAGAAATGTCCCCAAATCGCCCCTGTTAAACTAAACGGGATAACGGACATCACGATAAGAGGCTGGGTATAGCTCTTCAATGGTACGGCAAGCAAGATATAAACAATGATCATCCCTGCCACAAAGAACATGATTTGTTCGTTGCGTTGCGCGGCTTGCTCTTCGATGTCACCACCCAGCTCTGTTTTGACACTTGGGTGCAGCTTCTTCATATCAGGCAAAATACTATCGTCGATGATTTTCACAATTTCTTGTGGCTCAACGAGTTCTTCATCAATAGAGCCGTACACATAAACGGTTTGATAACCACCTTCGCGACGAATTGTGCTAACCCCAGGCTGCTCACTGATATTCACGACATCGCCCAACATCACTTTCTTGCCTGCTGGCGTAGTAATGACAGCGTAACGCAATGAAGAAAACGCTTCACGAGTCAGTTGAGGATAGCGAACCATGACTTTGATCTCTTCACCGTCGCGAATCAAACGCTGTGCTTCTCCGCCGTAAAAACTTCCGCCGACTTGTTGCGCAATCATGGTCAAGTCAAGACCAAGATCGTACGCAACAGGCGCAAGAGAAAGAAGTACTTCTTTGCTGCCTGAATCAATGGATGACGAGATATCGAACAACCCTTCTTCTTGCTGCAAACGTTCAATCAAGTAACGTCCTGCTTGATTAAGTTCATTGATGTTGGAGCCAAACAGTAAGTAGCCAAACTCATCACGATCGCCACCACCTGCACTTTGTTCGCGGATCTTGATACTCTTCACCCCCGGAATAACAGGCATCGCCTCACGCCAGCGTCGAGCAAGTTCAAAGGTATTGAACGGACGAATTTCCTCATCGACAAGCGGTACTAACACTCGTCCTTCGGTGCGGCTTCGATTGTAAGAAAGCACATCGCGAATCATACCTTGCCCATGATCAGCAATAGTTTGAGACTCGACCTCTTGCATGACACGCTCGATGGTTTTCAACGCTTCAATGGTTTGCTCACTGGAAACCGTGTCATTCATTTCAATAGTAATCGCAGGGTAATCGGTCGGTACTTTCGGGTTAGGGATAACACGCACATAGTTGGATTTAACCAATGCAGCACTGATCAGCAATAAACCACAGAACACAGCAAATACCGTCCAACGCCAATGCGTACAGGCTTTCACGAAGTTACGATAAGTGCCGTTTACAAAGCCGAAGAAACGTTGGTTGAAACGATCTCGCCACCCACCAGGTTTGACGGGTTTAAAATGGGTATGCGCCAAGTGCGCTGGTAGGATCAACTTTGATTCAATCAAACTGAAGATCAAACACAGAATCACGACACCAGCAATGCCGTAAAAGAAAGCGCTATCAATACCACTCGAAAGCAAGAATGGTGCGAATACAGCAATCGTTGTCAGAACACCAAATGTCGCAGGCGTAGCAACACGTTTGACACCGCGTACCACGTTCTCGACACCGCCGCCCTTTTCTTCGATTTCACTGTACGCACTTTCTCCCATGACGATGGCGTCATCCACCACAATTCCGAGCACCATGATGAAAGCGAACAGCGAGACGATGTTCACTGTAATACCCAAAGCTGGCATCATCATCACCGCACCAAGGAAACATACAGGTAAGCCGATCATTACCCACATCGCCAAACGGAAACGTAGGAAAATCGTCAACATGATCGCAACAAGCACCGCGCCTTGCAGCAAGTTTTTCAGCATCATGTCGAGACGACCATTTAGGTAATACGTCATGTCGACCAGAATTTTTAGCTGAACATCACTCGGCAAAGTTTTGTTTTTGGCTTCGATGTAGTTACGAACTGACTGAGCAACCGGAATGATGTTTTGATCGCGCGTCGCTTCGACTGACATGTAGATAGCATTTTGACCCGAATACTCGAAGTAGCGCTCTTCTTCGGTAAAACCATCTTTGATGGTGGCAATGTCTTGCAACAATACCTTGGCACCATTGGCACCTAGCTTAACGGGAATATTTCTAAACTCATCTCCACGGTAATATTGGTTCTCGATTCGAACCGCAATCATCCCGGAGTTTGTTTTGACTTCGCCCGCCGAGAAGTTTGCCGAGTAACGACGAATGGCATTGCTTACGTCATTCAACGTTAGGTCATACTTACGCAGCACGAGGGGATCGACTTCAATCGCAATCTCTTCCTCTGGCGCACTTAAATACACCAACATGACGTTATTAAGCTGCAGAAGCTCATCTTCAATCTGCTTCGCAATCGGCTTAAGCTCTTCAAGAGGCCTGTCCCCCACCAGCCCCATTTCTATCACGTCTTGTCGCCATTCAACCTGATAGACATTGATGGGCTCCATGCCAAGAGGCAGGTTAGAAATAGTATCGATGCGCTGATTCACATCATCAAGCACTCGCTTGATATCCGCGTTGACATCAACTTCGATAGAAATATAAGCACTGCCACGAGAAGCTCGTGACACCACTTTTTTAATGCCAGTAACGTCTTTGATCGACTCTTCTACTTTGACCAAAATACTCTCTTCAATTTCTTGAGGAGACGCACCTGGATAAGTCGCGCGAACGTCGATGTAGTTCACTTCGATATTCGGGAACATCTGACGCTGGATAAACATGTAACTCACGATACCCATGATGATAATAAACACCATCAACAGGTTGGCAGCCACAGGGTTATTGGCAAAATAGGCAATGATGCCCTTTTGATTCGTATCTTCCATGACAAACTCCTACTTACTGTACGACGGTTTCGGAGTCGTCATTCTTTTTTGCAATTTGAACCGCCATGCCTTTTTGAGGGTATTCAGGAAGAGTCAGGACCAATTGGTCACTTTGTTCCAAACCTTCACCTACCAACATGAATTCTCCCTCCGCTCTTAATACTGTGACAGTGCGAGGCTGAAGTTGATTTTCATCGTTGACGACCCAAACCGTGCGGTTTTTCACTAATTCTTGTGGAAGACGATAGATATGCTTGAGCTCTTTGCCCGTAAAGCTGACTTCTACGTAAGAACCAAATTTGATTGGCGGTTGCTGGTTATCGATGCCATAAGGGTCTTCAACCTGAATCACCATATTGATCATGCGTGTGGCGCTATCAATCATTCCCAAATCGCGAACGACTTTACCTTCACGTGTAGTCGAGAGAATGCCTTGCTGAGTTACAGTTGCTGTCAGCTCTTTGATTGACTCCGGCAAAAACGCACTATCAAAACCAGCAATTGGAACATGCACTTCCGCCACTTCGATGTTATTCAAAGTTGCGACACGAGATCCCGACGTCACAAACTGACCCACACCGACATCACGCTCGACCACTAAAGCATCGTATGGCGCAACCACTCGGCAGTTTTCCAAGTCGCGATTTGCACGTTTGAGAGCGGCTTGAGCAGACTTCACTTGCGCTTGCGCGCTAAGCACCTGAGGTTTACGCAAGTACAGATCGGAAACTTGCTTGTCGCTAAGTTTTTTCGCTTGGCGTTTCGCCACTTCCGCTTTTGCTTGTTCTTCAATTAACGATGCTCGAGCACTAGCCAGACCCGCTTCAGCTTGAAGTACGGCCGCTTCATAATTATCGCTTTCTATCGTGAATAGCACTTCCCCACGCTTCACGATGCCACCGGTTACAAAATTAGGGTGCCAACTGATCACTTCACCGCTGACTTGAGCAGAAAGGTGTGTTTTTTCGAATGGAACCAATTCGCCATGGCTGGTAATCACGACTTTATGGTCAGTAGGAAAAAGAGAAGAGGCTCGAACTGTGGGTTCGGTTATGGTTTCTTTTGTTGACTCTTTCTCTGGAGCTGTCGCTGCAATCGCGGCATATCCAGCGTAAGATCCGCCGACGACAACGAAGGGTAAAAGCCAACGTACTATGGGTTTTGCTAACATCAAAAATCCTTTTTTATTGTTGTATTCAGCCGAATGCTCTTGTTGGTTTTTCAACCTAAATGCGACATCAAAAAGCATAATGCTCAATGAGTTAGCAAGTACTCCCTGTGAGCAATCGGTGAGTTCATTGCATCTGAAATAGACGAAGATATTTGTACTTCTGTAGCGACTAACAACATGGTGTGTGGCCGTTACATCATTCAACTAACTTGAAACGAAATCATGCAGTTCAAGGCAAGGAACCCGTGTTCGTTGCCTGCTTGCTGAGGCCAATTTCAAGTAAAGTAAGAGAGCTGCGTTTTTCTGTGGTGACTAGCCACAAATAACCGTCTATTCAAAGTTAATAAAATTAACAAAAAATTAACCAGTTCCGCAAGTTGTGCTGACTTACTTCTTTTGTCTCTAGGCAAACGCTGTGCCAAACATTTACCTCAATAAATTCATATGGTTATATATTTCAATTGATTTATTACAGAGCGCTATTGGTTATTATCGCCAGATATTAGTGATAATGACCAATACAACAAGAAACATAAGTAAAATAAATGATTTTGTGCGCCATAAAAATAAACTGAAATTAGGAGAAAAACGCGCCCAATACCGCTTTCTTCCCGCAGTATGCTCTCACTTCATGGATTTACTTGACTAAACACTCGTTCTTTGGCCGCGATAACTGCACGTTGAAAGCACTTATGTCTATACTTCAATACAGTAAGGTTTTGTAAGACAAGGAAATGTGCATTGTTACATACGCTCTCCAAATTCATTTTCGCATCCATGTTCTCAGTGCTTTCAGCATGCTCATCAATCGAATCAAATCAGCCAAGTGAGAAATCCACAACTTTCCATTTCGGCTATCAACAAGATTCGGTTCTGGCTCATTACTTTGAAGCTTATGGCCAAGATCCTAAAACCATCACTGGCTTTTACCCGCTCAACCAAGGACACGATGCCCTTCTTGCTCGTACTTCTCTCATCGAGTCCGCACAAAAAAGCTTGGATCTTCAGTACTATATTTATCGCGGTGACGAAACCAGCCAGCTGATCACTTGGCGTTTGTACGAAGCAGCCAAACGAGGCGTCAGAATCAGACTGCTGCTTGATGACATGCAAAAACGCAACGACAACGTCATGGCGGCTCTAAATGCGCACCCCAATATTGAAATACGCCTGTTCAATCCTCATCAATACCGCTCCGCACGAATCTTTGCGTTAACCAGTGACTTCGAACGTCTGAACCGCCGAATGCACAATAAATCGCTGATTGCTGACAGTGTCTCTGCGATTGTCGGTGGACGAAATATTGGTAACGAGTATTTCTCTTTTGAATCAGAAGTAGAGTTCGGCGACTTCGATTTACTGCTCTACGGGGAAGCCGTGCAGCAAACGGCGGATCAGTTTGATCTTTATTGGAACAGCGTACACGCCGTGCCGATGGAGTGGATATCGCCAGAGTCTCAAAGCGTCTCCGATGCCGCGATTCAAAAACAAGTCACCAAACTGAACTTGCAAGAGAAATTCTCTTCTGGCCGATACGATTTTACCGCCTTGGATATGTATCAAGACCTCAAACAAGGCAAACTGAACTTGTACTGGGGTGATGGACAAGTTTGGTTCGATTTGCCAGATAAAGTCACGACACACGATAGCCAATTAGTCGGAAACTTAACCGAGCTACTAAAAAGTGTTGAGCACTCTTTCGTGCTCATCTCGCCTTATTTCATCCCAACAGAAGCTGGCACAAAAGCTCTGACGAATGCAGCTAAGCGAGGTGTCGACATCACCATCGTCACCAACAGCCTTGCGTCGAATGACGTCTTTGCCGTTCATGGCTGGTACGCCAAATATCGTGAAGATTTGCTCGAATCCGGCATCAAACTTTGGGAAGTGAAATCCAGCGCGAAGCTCAAGAGTAAATGGAGCTTAACGGGCAGTAGCCGTGCGAGCTTGCACGCAAAGGCAATGACGATTGATGACAAAACATTGTTCGTCGGCTCCATGAACTGGGACCCTCGATCTGCGGCTTTGAATACCGAAATGGCCGTTGTGATTGAACAACCGGAATACGTGCAAGCATTTTTGGCAAAATTACCCAGCCAACTGAAAGACAACGCGTATCGACTCACTCTACGTGACGGAGACATTGTTTGGACAAACACCAAAACTGGTGAGGAATATGATTCGGAACCCGAAGCAGGCGTTTTTCGCCGATTAGGCGCTTGGTTCTCCGGCATTTTGCCAATAGAAGATCAACTTTAACTTGGTCACATTCTCTGCATTTCGTTAGCGCTGCCAAAAATAGAGTTGTGTAGGCTAGCTTCAAGGACAGCAAAAACGCTATTCAAATTTGAATGGCGCTTTTTATAACGAAAAGGAAATTCAATGTCAGTTTCATGGGATCCGTACTATCAAAAAATCGCTCAACAACCACACAGGGTCAATGTAGAGAAAGCCCTACAATTTCACACATTAGCAAAGAAAATTGCCGTTGACGCTGGCTGCGGTACAGGGAGAGACTCCAATTTTCTTCTCGCACAAGGCTTTCGTGTTCACGCATTCGACAACAACTCAGATGCAATAAAAACCTGTGAGACGCGTTTTTCTGAACAGCCGAACTTCTCCATCTCGCAAGCGTGTTTCAGCGATTTTGATTACCCTAAGTGCACCCTATTTATTGCTAGCGCCAGCCTGTTCTTTTGCCCAAAAGCGCACTTTGAAAACGTGTGGAATCAAATCGATTCTTCTTTGCCATCAGGTGGTGTTTTCTGCGGGGACTTTTTAGGCGTGAACGATTCTTGGGTTGATTCAAACTCGCATGCTCATCTAACCTCACTCACTCGCCAGCAAGTCGAGCAATGTTTTGAAGGCTATGACATCGTCTCCATGCATGAAAGAGATGAAGATGGCACCACCATAGTCGGGACGCCTAAACATTGGCATGTATTCAGCGTCACGGCAGTGAAACGCTAATCTGAACGCAGGAATAAAAATAAAAACAGCACCAAACTCGGTGCTGTTTTTTAGTCACTCAACGCTGATTATTCAGATGGATACACCACTTTAAAGCGTTCTAGAACCAGCAAACGTTGCTCATGCCAATCGATGTTCAACTCATCGCACTCGGCTTTAAAAAATGCAGCATGTGCGTCACGCCACCAGTTCAACGTTCTATCACCTTCGCCTTCTGCGTAGGCAAACTCTGCGGTGACTTCATCGTATCGACAGGTGCTCACGTCCGTCATTTGAATTACACAAACAGGCTCACCGTCCCAATTGGTGACGACTTGCAAATGCCCGACCTCTGGCATCGACTCCCCGTGCTCGCTGTACCACAACTCCATACTGCACGATGCCGTTTTCTGCCCAATACGAACGAGTTCGGCACACACATTCGCGTTGTACTCATCGGCACAATAGTAGTCAGCACTGACTGATGGAATAGCACTTTTCTGCTCTGGGGAGAGCGCATCAAGATACCGATTTAAGTAGTTTTTGGCTTTTGCGTCCATGCACTTATCACACTTGAGAAAGAATTAAGGACGAGCATAACCAGTTGTAAAACAAAGAACAACTGACCAAAGAGTTTACCGTTCACAAACCTGTCTTTCTGCTTCCACTTTTGTCTTGAGCCATAAAAGTTGCGCAAAAGCGTGACAAGCATTTCTTTTGTAATAACTTTGCTAAACGTTTGTTCGATTTGCTATGGTTGCAGGGTCTATCTGTACTCTTCACGCAAAAGGACGTTTTATGCGCTTATTTATTGCCCTCTTCTTCTCCCTGATTCTCTCTCTCCCGACTCTGGCATCCGAAGAAAAATATTCTGAATCAGATCTATTAGATAGACCGTTAATGGAACGCTATATTTTAGATGAACTTAAATCCTTACGTCAGGATTACCAAAGCCTTGAAAAACGAATGATCACCGAGATCACCGATCGTGAATTAACGGTGGCGGATAAATCGCTGAACTACGCAAATGTGACGGTAACGTACTTCTTCTACATCATCGCGGGCGTGGCATCATTGATCGCCTTTGTAGGTTGGCAGTCGCTGCGCGAGTTTAAACACAACACAAAAGAAATGGCGGACAAGCGATTGGAAAAAATCGCTCAAGAATATGAAAAGAAATTTGTTGCGCTGGAACGAGATTTAAAACGCAAAACTCGCATCATCAGTGAAAACAACAAAGAGATTGAAAAGATCAACGAAATCCACAACTTGTGGTTACGTGCTCAAAGTTCGCAAACGCCGGAACAACGTATTGAGATTTATGACGAAATCTTGGTAATTCGGCCTGGTGACCTTGAAGCATTGACTTACAAAGCCGATGCGGCCATGGAAATAAACGAATACCATTGGGCGCTAAGCATATGTAACCGAGTGCTCGAGGTAGATTACACCAATGGCCCTGCGCTTTACCAACGCGCTTGTGCGTACTCTCGATTAGGGATTGAGGAACAAGCGATTGAAGATCTGGAACGCGCCATTGACTACAGCCCTTCAATTCGCGATTTGTTGGCAGAAGAACGCGATCTTGAATTGCTGCACGGTAACGAGCGATTCGAGAAGCTGTTGCAGCTGAGCAATAACAACGAATAACGGAACCTACAACATGAGCAGCCACTTTAATCTTGAAGATGCCAGCCAAGTATTAGTGGGCGCTTTTGCCCTTGCTGTGCCTATCTCTTTTTCGGAAGAAGCATGGCGATTGGGTGAAAGCTTACCTATGATAAACCTGCTCATGTTGTTAAGCCTTTCTGTGATTTTTCTCAGTTTTTTCGCTTATCAAAGCGTCTTTCAAAGCCACATTAGAAAGCGCATTCCCATCTTTGTATTTCGCGTTGTGATCGCCTATTCCATCGCCGCTATCGTGGTGGCTTTGGTGCTATTTTGTCTCGACAAGTTGCCGCTCTTTACAGACCCGATCGTTGCGATAAAACGCGTTATCGTCATCACAATGCCAGCGTCGATGGGCGCGATTGTGGTGGACAGTTTCGACAAAGAATAACGCTTACGCCCCTTCTTCTAAGGTCAAATTCGAACCTGAATGATCTTTGCCCAACACATCTTCTGGGTTTCGCAGTGCGCAGGTTTCTAACGACAAACATCCGCAGCCAATGCATCCACCCAAATCGTTTTGTAAGGCTTTGAGTTTTTGAATCTTTTGTTCTAACTGTTCATGCCAATGGCTCGCCATGACTTCCCATTGCTCTTTGTTCGGAGCTTGGTGTTTCGGCAGCTCATCTAGCGCATGTTTAATTTCTTCTAACGATAACCCAACTTGCTGAGCCGCTTTAATCACCGCGACACGGCGCAAAACGCTACGGTGGTAGCGGCGCTGATTGCCTTGATTTCTCCAACTCGAAATCAGTCCTTTTTGTTCATAAAAATGCAGGGCAGAGACTTTCACTCCAGAACGTTTTGCCACTTCTCCTACGCTGATTTCCATCCTTGACTTCCCGTGTTTCTATTTTGTTAAAAAAAGCTTTACCTCAAGTTTACTTGAGGTTCTAAAGTTACACCATCTTAAATAACGCTAAACCCAGACGGTCTCGAAATATTGCGTTCAGGACGCATAACTTGGTTGACAAACACAGCACCGCTAGAAGCCAACGTTTTGAAATCCATTGGGAATTTGAGGCAAACATAATGAAAAATAAAACTCAGCCGTACTTAGCAGGCCGCTTCTTCGACAGTATATCCTCTGGCTTGTTCATGATGGCACTGCCATGGGTCATGCTTTCCGAGCCCAAAATGGGCACATTCGTCGCTTTAGTTTCTCTGAGCTGCACCGCGATTTCTTTTCTGACAACGCCTTTCTTTTCCACTTTAGTGGACCGACACTCACGAAAAGCACTCCTCGTGCTCAATCAATGGATTCAATCGGGCATGGCTTTGGTGGTGTTCATTGCTTATTGGTTAGGGTTTGAGTCCCCCTGGCTGTTGGCTTTTGCGCAATTGGTGTATTGGGTTTCGAGTAACTTTGCATGGACGACCAACAACGCCTTCACTCAAGAAAATTATCAGCATCACGAATACGCAAAAATTTCGGGGCAGCAAGAAATTGTAATGCAATCCACGACCCTCGGCGCTGGAGCGTTGGGTATTGTTTTGCTTGAAATGTGGGGCATGAAAGAGTTTGCTTTGTTTGCGGCCAGCGCATCCGCTTTAGCGGCGATGTTCTATATTCTGACGCCGTACACCCAACAATTGAGGGGATCAAAGTCCGTTGCTTTCATCGCACAACTCAAAGAGAGCAAACAAATATTCCGTCTCGAACCCCGATTTTATGGCTTTATTTTGCTCTCTTGCCTCTCTTATCCTGCATTGACGTATTTGAGCAAATTGGTGCCGATTTGGTTTTCTGAACAAGGCATCTCTGGCGATTGGTTTGCAGGGTTCAACATCAGTTTTGGTCTCGGCTCGTTACTAACAGGTTTCATTGTCACCAAAGTGCTGAGTCGCGCCTCCCATAGCCACATTATGCTTGCTTCGATGGTCATGGTATCTCTAGCGTTTATCGGAATGAGTTTTGCGATAAGCCCGCTGACCATCTTATTGTTTACGGCTCTGTTTGGTGTGTTTAACGCGCTAAATCGCATTGCGAGAGTCAACTGGATGCATCACACCGTAGCGGTTCATCAACGAGGTCGCGTCGATGGCGGCATCAGCATGTTTGCCACCACCATTCAATCTATCAGTTATGTCCTGATTGCAATGTTGAGTCATTACGAACTAACACAATACGGTTTTGCAATAGCAGCTGTTGTCATAGTGTTAGCAGTGGTTTTGATGGGATTACTCAGCCGAGACGTCGAGCCGTTTAACGACCTACCCCTTCATGCAGCAGCAAAGTGAAGCATAGAAATTGAGAAGTTGAGAAATTGAAAAAGCGAGATAAGAAGGCAACCAACATCGTCTTCCTATTTTTTACGCCAGCACTTTTGCCTCTATCGCTCATCAGCAAGGTTGGGTATTCTGAGGTGACCAACATGAGCAGAGGGAAATCGCAGTGAACTTAAGACAATTGGAAGTCTTTTACGCCATTATGCAAGCAGGAACGGTGTCTGGTGCTGCTCGCTTACTGCACGTTTCCCAGCCCAATGTCACTCGAGTTCTCGCCCATACAGAGCAACAACTGGGCTTCGCTTTATTTGAACGCGTAAAAGGTCGCCTCGTTCCCACTCAAGAAGCCAAAGCCTTATTGCCAGAGGCAGAAAAAGTCTATCAACAACTCGGACAATTTCGCTCTCTGACCAACAAAGTCAAACAGGGAACTCAACATTTACGAGTCGGTGCCCCGCCTGTTTTGGCCGCGCACTTGTTAGCACCGACTGTCGCGTTGTTGTCGAAAGAGCACGGCATCTCCTTTGAGCTCTTAACGGCCAATCGCGATGAGCTGTGCTCAGGATTACTGAAACATGAATTGGATGTCGCCATCGCGTTCGGTGAAGAAACACCACCAGCGATCATGGGGCACGTGTTATTGAAAGAAAACTTAGCACTGATCGCTCCTAAAAGCGCAGCGATACCCGCAGAAAAAACCGTCATTTTAGAAGAGCTCATCAGTGACGATTTATCCATTATCGGTTTAGATAGCCGAGACCCTCTGGGCTTATTGCTGCATCAAACCTTATCGGCGCGTAACGAGCATTCTCAACATGCCATCACCGTACGCAGCTACTCCGCAGCGGCTGAACTGGTGAAACACCAAGCAGGGTTCGCCATTGTAGACCCATGGACCGCAAAACAATATCGCCAAGATGATGCCGTCTCCGTGCATGCTTTGGAGCCAAACATGTCCTTCTCTGTCTCTATTTTATTCGCAGAGCACACACCTCAATCCATTGCGACAAAGCAATTTATCACCGCCCTAAAACAACAGATGGTTTAAAGGTATAACTTGAAGTTATACCGGCCTAACAAATAAGCATTCGGTTTCCTAAATCAGTCTGGCTACATTAATGAGCAATAACGATGACGAAGGGAACCATCATGCAAATTGCTCAACCTTATCTACTCTTTCTTGGCGATGTAACCGATCCACTCGCAGCAAAAACCGCGCGTGGCATTTACCAATGGCGACCTGAGATTTGTCTTGGCCAAATCCGCCTGACACCAGAAACCGTATCGCTTGGTTTAACCGACATGACACTACAACAAGCGCAGCAGCAAGGAGCAAAAACGCTGGTGCTTGGCACAGCAAACCCAGGAGGCGTCATTCCCGAAGCTTGGCAAGCAACCTTACTTGAAGCGGCAGAAATGGGATTTGAAATTGCATCGGGCATGCACCAACGTTTGGCGGAATTTGCTCCTCTTGCCGATCTAGAACAACGCGGATTAACCAAACTATATGATGTTCGCCATTATGATGTCCCGCTCAAGGTCGGCAATGGCAAAGCTCGCGCAGGCAAGCGAGTACTTACTGTAGGAACAGATTGCTCCGTTGGCAAAATGTACTCTGCCCTCGCCATTGAACACACATTAAAGCGTAAAAACTGTCGCGCAGAGTTCAAAGCAACGGGTCAAACTGGAATTCTCATCGCAGGCAGTGGCATTTCAATTGATGCCGTAGTTGCCGATTTTATCTCCGGCGCAGTAGAAGCGATCAGCCCCGACTTCACTGACCACGATTGGGACATCATCGAAGGGCAAGGTTCGTTATTTAACCCTTCGTTTGCTGGCGTAAGTTTGGGCTTACTTCACGGCGCACAAGCGGACGCTCTGGTACTGTGCCATGAGATTGGTCGCCCGCACATCCGCAATTTACCACATGCGAGCTTGCCAACCATTGAACAAACGATAGAAGCGAATCTGGCCGCGGCTCGCCTAACAAATCCAAAAGCTCAATTAGTGGGTATTTGCTTAAATACTTCGGCGATCAGCGAAGAAGATGCTGCCCAGTTATGCCAGGATTGGAGCGACAAATATCAGGTGACCGTCACCGACCCTGTGCGTTTTGGCGTTAATGCGGTTGCAGATAAGATCCTTACTATTTAAGAAACATTTACGGTTTAGAAAATAACTGCGGTTTAGGGAAAACTAGTGAGATGAAAATTCATGTAGAACCCGTCACGATTGCTATGGCGACACCATTTCGCATCTCTCGCGGCAGTCGGACAGAGTGCCACGTAGTCCGCGTGACAATTGAACATCGAGGCATGATCGCCCAAGGAGAATGCACGCCATACCCACGTTATGGTGAATCGGTTGAATCGGTGATTAAGGCGATTTCTCACGCCGCGCATGAACTGCAAAGTTTGTATGCCAAAGGTGATGCTGATGTGATGGCTCTCAAAAGCCAGCTTCAATCGTTATTGCCCGCAGGGGCGGCAAGAAATGCATTGGATTGCGCGCTTTGGCATCTTCACGCGCTTTTGAGCCAAAAGCAGCAGGTTCACGACCTCTTTACGTTACCTGAGGCGATTGTGACGGCGATGACGGTTTCTATCGACACGCCGCAAGCGATGGCAAAACAGGCACAAGCTTACCTTAGCCAAGGCGCAAAACTGCTTAAGGTAAAACTGGATGGTGAAAACGTGATTGAGCGCGTTGCAGCAGTACGCGATGCCGCTCCGCACGCGCAAATTGTCTTAGATGCGAATGAAGCATGGCAAAGCCTCGACCTCGCGACGGTATTTGCTCAACTCGAACCGTTTAATATCACCATGATCGAGCAACCGTTGCCACAAGACTGCGACGACGTACTCGCCAGCATTCCGCACCCCATTCCACTTTGCGCCGATGAAAGTTGTCACACCAGAGAGCAATTGCATCAACTGCTTGGAAAATACGAGATGGTGAATATTAAGCTAGATAAAACAGGCGGGCTCAGTGAAGCATTATTGCTGGCCGACGATGCAAAAAAACTCGGTTTTAGACTCATGTCCGGTTGTATGTTGGGGACGTCGCTTGCGATGCGTGCTGCGTTACCCATTGCTGCTCAGGCAAGCGTTGTCGATCTTGATGGCCCGGTGTTGCTCGGACAAGATGTAACGCCGAGCTTAGTTTATCGCGACGGCGAAATCGTTCTTTCCAAATAGCCTAAGCAATCCAGAGGTTTTGATCGAAAAGTCAGAACCTCTCAGTTTATGATCTCGATTAAAAAACAATCAGCCCCATCATGAAATAAGTCACATAAATTATACGGTTATTACGGCATGCTAAGATTACAGTAGTCCAAGAAGGTGGTCTTATGCATCGAGTCATCCGGAAAATGACATGGAAGACGAATAGGCGGTAATCCCGCCCTACTCCAATGCAGTGCGTGGGTTTCTATAGCAACCCACTTCCTAGCAATTCGTAGGTTTTTCACGCCATCTTGCAAGGAGGCTCTATGCCTATCAACAAAATACGCAATATCGCTTTTGTCGGCCAAACCGGGACCGGTAAAACCACGCTGATAGAAAAACTGCTCTTCACCTGCGATGCCACGCACCATTTAGGCAGCGTAGAAAAAGGCGATACCGTTACCGACTTCGACCCTCAATCCATCCAATATCAACACAGTATTGAAGCAACGCCAGTCGCACTGCGCTGGAATAAACACCGGCTTAATATCATCGACACTCCGGGACAAAACGAGTTACTTGGCCGTACGATCAGCGTTTTTCCTGCCGTTGAAACATCCGCCCTTGTCATCGACCCTCAAACACCACTAAACCAAACTTCCGATCGCTTATTCACCTTTGCAAAAGAGCAGCAAAAATGTCAGATGATCATCATCAATAAGCTCGATAACCACGGTAATCAGTTAGAGAGATTGATGGAGAACATCGTTGAGCATTTTGGTGACCACTGCTTGCCGATCAACTTACCTTCGACTGACGGAGAGTCTGTAGTTGACTGCTATTTCGAACCAGAATTGGGACGAGAAACCTTACTTGCAACGGTAGATGAAGCTCATGAGACCTTAATTGACCAAGTCATCGAAGTCGATGAAGAACTGATGGAACTGTATCTGGAACAAGGCTCCGAACTCACCGCAGAGCAACTGCATGATCCATTTGAAGAAGCACTGAGAACTGGACATGTGATTCCGGTCTGTTTTGTCTCAGCACAAACTGGCGCGGGCGTCGAGCTGCTGCTACGCACCTTGGCGGAGATCATGCCCATGCCAAACGAGGGTAACCCTCCTCTACTGGAAAAGAACGGCAAAAAAATCAAAGTAAATTGCGAAACCTTAGAGCACACCGTCGCACACGTGTACAAAGTCAGCGTCGACCCATACATGGGAAAACTTGCCTACTTACGTGTGTATCAGGGTGAAATCAATGCGGGCAGCCAGCTTTATATTGGCGAAAGCAACAAGGCATTTAAAGTTGGGCACTTATATCAACTGCAGGGCAAAGATAGAACCGAGATCCCTCGCGCGCTTGCAGGCGACTTCTGCGTTTTAGCCAAAGTGGATGATCTCGAATTCGATTCAATCGTTCATGACTCTCACGAAGAAGATGGTGTTCAACTCAAAACGTTGGACCTTCCTGACTCCATGTATTCTTTGTGCTTGAAGCCTCTTAAGCGTGGAGATGAGCAAAAATTAGGAGATGTGCTGAATAAAATTGCCAGTGAAGATCCTTCGCTGCGCATCGAACATCGCGCTCGCACCAACGAAACCATCATCAGCGGCCAAGGGGAGTTTCACCTCAAAGTCGCATTAGAAAAGATGGCGAACGTGTACAAACTGGAAGTCGAAACCTGCCAACCAAGCGTCGAATACTTTGAAACCATCACCAAATCTGCCGAAGGGCATTATCGACACAAAAAACAAAGTGGCGGTGCAGGCCAGTTTGGTGAAGTGCAATTGAAGGTTCGTCCACTCGAGCGTGGCGCCGGATTTAAGTTCATCAACAAAGTGGTGGGTGGCGCCATTCCAACCGCGCTCATTCCTGCTGTAGAAAAAGGTATTTTGCAAGCGTTAGAGGAAGGCGCGATTTCTGGCAACCCAATTAAGGATGTGGAAGTCACCGTTTATGACGGTAAATATCACTCCGTCGATTCGAAAGAAATTGCGTTTGTCATCGCAGGTAAGAAAGCCTTTTTAGATGCGATTAACAACGCCGATCCTATTGTGTTAGAACCCATTGTCCAGATGGAACTGCACATCCCAACCGCGAACGTTGGCGATGTTTCTGGTGATTTATCTGGAAACCGAGGCTTGATCGAAGGCACCGAGCCAATCGACAGCAGCTTCACCTTACTCAGAGCCAAGTCACCAGTAAATGAGCTGCAAGATTACGCTCGTCGATTACGCTCCATCACTGGTGGTGAAGGCAGCTTTAGTATGACCTTAAGCCATTACGAGCCCGCGCCACCAGCAGTGCAAAAACAGGTCTGCCAAGGCAGTGCACAACAAGGTTAATTCCCTAAGGTTCAAATCAATCACATAAATAAAAAAGCGCCCTCATTTTGTTGAGAGCGCTTTTAGGTAAAAGAAAAATTATCTATCGAGAGACAAACCTATCTGACTGATTTTGCTTTCAAACTCTTCGATGCTGTTCGCTTTGTAAGTCGGAGCACCGTTAAAGTAGCGCGGTTTCTCTGGCAGCATCGCATTTTTCAGCTCTTGTTCTTGATCGATATTGTCATGGTAAACCGTTACACGATTTGGAATATCCTGCTTCATTACAGCCATTGTGGTTCTCCTTTATTAAGACGAATAGTAAGCGTAGAACGAATTTATCGGAGTACAGACGAGACTGTGTAAAATTTAGACACTCACAGCAAAATCATATTTAAACAGTTGCATTTAATATTTTTGAGGCACTTTGTCGTGGCTATTGGCAAACGTGAGTGCAGCGATTAAGGTGAGATCTCTCTACATGAAGGCAGGAAGTCCGGTGTCGCAGCAAGAACTCAACCAAATGGGCAGTGCCAAAGTTTTTCTCATCGAAAAAGATGGCGTCCAAGTAATAGAAAAACGTAACCCTACTCAAATAGAAGTGGCGTTTTATCAACGCTATGCCGAACAGTTTAACGCGCTTGGAATACACGTACCGCGCTTGATTCAATTCGACGACCAGAAAAACGTTCTGCACATTGAATACGTTCCCCACGCAGTCAAGCAAGCATTCTTACTTGAAGATGGTCGAGTCATTGAACAACTCCTCAAACTGCACCAACTTCCACCAACATCAGATGGTATTTATCACCGCCATCAGTGGACACCACAAGCGACCCAACAAGCACTCACTACACTTGAACTGGGCTCAGAGACAGAACAGTTCTTCCACAACCTCCAACAACGATCGGCGCACCTTTTCGATGGGCACAACTTGATCTCCGGAGACTCGAATGCTGGAAACTGGGGACAGCGCGAAAATGGCGAACTAGTGCTGTTCGACTGGGAACGCTTTTCTACAGGGCATGTCGCGATAGATTTAGCGCCGCTCATCGAAGGCATGGGCACATTTGATGATTACTTGAAGGTGGCAGGCAGATATATAAAGTGCGCCGAGAAAGGTGAAACAACAGAATTGGCGCGCGATATCGGATTAGCAAAAGCGTGGATCGTCGTCGAGGTAGTCAACATACTGGTCTCCAGAAAAAATCCGCAGACCAGCAAATATTTGGACTGGTTTCGACAAACCTTGCCGCAATGGGCCAAAAGCCTTAGCGCTCAGGTGATGAGTTAGGCTCTGAGATTTGATACAAGTGACGCTCAGGCTCTGCACACGTGGTTTCGCAGTTGCATACTTTGTCGACACCGACGTTGTTTAAACCGCCGCAACTTCCTTGAATACGCTTGTTATGAAAGATAACCCCAAGCGACATCAACAAAATAATCGCGAGAAAACCAAGAAAGGTAAACAACCAAACCATACTAACCTGCCTTTTTAATCGACGCCTTTACGCTAAGTATAGCTGGGCTCGATTTTGCGGCGAATAATGCAGCAGCCTGTTTTGGGCGTGCTAGCAACGAAGGTTTGGCTTTTTTACCGCCGCAGCCACATGATCCGCACCCACCTTTTTTCTGATGATTGGTTGATGGACGACCTTGCGATGCGTCTGTCAGTAGCTCTCTCGGAACGGCAAGTACATCTTCCAATGAGCTGCGCGTTGAAAGTCTGAACACTTGTTTGCCACTGTGCAAAAGCTTTTCTAATGCGCGCTCGCCGATGTTGCGCACCAGCACAGCTTCTACATTGTAGTCTTGTAAAGATTGGATAAGCTGGGACTTCGCTTTGCAGCCAGCTTGGGGCATTGCAGCGATGTTTGCTAGGTTTTTAAGCATTCCGTCAGTATCAGAATAAATAGCGATGTAAGGCGCTTTGACAAAATGGTTTGCCACCCGCTCACCATCATTAGGAATAGCATAAATCATAAGTTTGACTCCTCATTCGGAAAAACTAATGCATGACCTTCAACTAAACTTTTTGCGACCTTGAACCGCGCACTTTTTACTGTGTTGCCAAAAGTTTGTCTAGATATGCCCATTTGATCTGCGGCTTGTTGTTGGCTGAGTCCCTCTAAGTCAGCCAAGCGCAGTGCTTCAAGTTCTTCTGGCAATATGGCGACTTGCTCCAACTGATGGAATGGCACGCCATTGGGCTTGAAACAATGGTGCGCTGCACGGCCGCATATTCTTCTTTCTATTTTTGGTCTTGCCATTATCGTCCCTCTCAAACACTGTGCTACGTTACGCCCAAATTATGGCATATGCCAATAACATTTTTGGCATATGCTAATAATCTAAGTTTGCAAAAATCGTATTTAATAAGATTCTGACAGTTTTCACACCACAACGAACCTTCAATTGCCACTTGCTTAAATCCAGCTCAATACTCAGCCCTACAATTCAAGCATTTACATGCGTTTGATGATTCTGACTACTTTGTCTCCAAGTCATGGCGCGACGCTTGGATAGCGCCAAAAACACCGGTTTTATTGACACAGATAGATCATTCTATTGCTTTGTTATGACGTAAACGTCGGAAACAGGGCTAATATTAACGGCATACAAAATCTTGATTTAAAGAGGGATAAAATGAAAAAGACAATGTTGGCGTTAACTGGTGCGGTAATTATTCTTGCAGGCTGTCAAGACGAGAAACCAGTAGAAACAAGTGCAGTTGAAACTCCTCAAGCAGTAGAAATGGAAGTCACTGACACTGAACTGCCTGTCGATGCAGTACCAGTGGAAGAAGAACAAGTGATCACCACAGAAACGTTTGTAGACTCAGAGCACAACGCGAAAAACGCGCTAGATTGGAATGGCGTTTACAAAGGCACACTACCATGTGCTGATTGCGCAGGCATCGACGTGACTCTGACGCTAAATCAAGATGGCAGCTACGTGCTTGAGCAAAACTACCAAGACAAAGAAGATGGCAAGTTTAAATCAGAAGGCCACTTCACTTGGGATGAAAACGGCAGCATCGTAACGCTGACCGACGAAGACGCACCAAACCAATACTTCGTAGGCGAGAACATGCTTATGATGCTAGACATGAACGGTGAGAAAGCAACTGGCGAATTAGCTTCGTTTTACAACCTAACAAAGCAACAATAATCGTCACTCTGACCTGATAGATGTTGAAAACCGAGCCTCCCCAAGCTCGGTTTTTTGTCTTCCCCAACCTTCCCTTCCCCCAACCATACTGTTTTGTCATTACGCAAAAAGCGAAATCACCGAAAGCCATACATTTCCATACGCTTTGCTGATAGAGGCTTACAACACCATTTTGTACACTGTTCAAAATAAAATAAACGGTACAGGAAATACAAATGAACAAGACACTTATCGCACTACTAACTTTGGCAGCAGCTGGCACCGCAACGGCAGGTGACACATACATCCGTAACGGCAACATCTACAACAACCAAGGTGGTTGGGTTGCGGAAGTGGGCGTAGCTCAAGGTAGTGATCTATTTAAAGATCAAAAACACAATACTGCACCAATCCTAAACGGTGGTTACCACGGTGAAGACTTCAACGCAGATTTGGGCGGCATCAACTACCGCTTCTTGGGTGAAACCAACGATCTGATCAACATGAGCGCATACGTGGTAGGCAGCGGCATTCTTCGTGATGGCGATGTAGCAAAGAGCTTGAAAGGCACACAAAAACGTCGTTTAGCGGTTGATTTAGGTCTAAATACCGATTTCACTCTAGATGAGCACAACGTCATCTCGACATACCTACAACACGATATTAGCGGCGCATACAAAGGTTACTTAGCGGGCGCGACGTACTTCCACATCATGAACTTCGGTAGTGTTGATTTTGTTCCTTTTGCTAACCTAACTTATCAAAGTGAAGACTACGTAGATTACTACTTTGGCATCAAAGATCGTGAAGCGACGGCAAACCGCAAAGCATACAAAGGTGATGCAACGGTAAGCTACGGTCTGGGCTACAAGCTGGTTATGCCAATTAATGACAACTGGCAAATTAACCAAACAACTCAATACACTCGCCTAGGCAGTGGTATCAGTGATTCATCTGTTGTAGATAGCGCAAACCAATGGGTTGTTGGCGCAAGCGTGTCTTACAACTTCTAACTCAGATTTTAATTTAAAATCTAAAAAAGCCATCGTACTGATGGCTTTTTTGCTTTCTAGAATATGATGATGCGATTGGCATCAAACGGGCTAACTACTGTGAGCAAGCCAAAGTCGGTGTAAGTCGCTATAGCCTGTATTCTTAACTTGCACGCCCCGAACTTGTTGAGTTTTTGTCACTTCTTCGTAGCCAATGAACAAAGGCAAATAAACATATTGCGCGCGCAGCGCTTCTTCAATACCCAGCAAATGAGAAATCGGTTGTTCATAGGCAATGGCTTCTTGAAGCTGCTCGCGGTGACGCTCCATCTGGTTTTGTTCGAAACTAAAACGTAAGCCAGTGGCCACAGATAGCCATTCGAAGACCCCATATTCAAATGGCGCTTCCATGACCTCTTCAATGAACAATAAATCCGCCAAGTGTGAAACTGACTCGGGAAAACTAATGTCTTCCACTTTGATGACCTCTAACTCTAGCCCCGTGCTACGAATTACCTCATGCAACCATTCAGAATGGCGCATCAGGTTCGGGATAGTCCATATCGGTTCAGCAAGCACGACTTTGCCTTGTAGCGTTGGCGCTGTTTCAGCGCTACAACCAGGTTCAAGAGGCGATAACTGAATGCTGTCGACGGCACTTTGTGGCTCATGGTGCCGCTTTTGCTGATTAATATAGTTGGCAAGCTGGCGCCACTCTTGTTTCGTCAGTTGCGAATCTCGCCTCTCACGATAGGTGAGATAGGAAAGTGCGCTGATTTTTTCAATCTCAACATGGTCTGAAACTTGATTGAAACTCAGCATATTCAAGTTTTGAACATCGCCGTGAGAAAGCGTAATTTGATCCAAAAGCGCGCGTGCAGAAAAATACTCTTTGTGCGCTTGCAGCGTGATGCTCTCTTTGTTCCAACTACTGATTCGAAATGGCCCAGTGCCGATATGATATGAATAACCCGAGCCAAAAGAGGCCGAGTCTCGACACAATATTGAGGCATGTGGCGTGGCTAACATGTATGGAAAGAATTGGTTTGCGCGTTTGAGCACTATCTTCAAGCAGTTCGGAGTTTCGGCTGTAACGGTTTCAATGCATTGCCAAAGCTCATAAACCGGCCCTTTAATTTGCTTGAGTCTTTCTAAACTCCAAACCACGTCGTCTATGCTCAGAAGCTCACCATCATGACGAAAAATGCCCGGCCTTAACCATAACGTCATGACGTTTTCTTCCATTTTCCATTCATGCGCTAAAGCGGGCTCAATGCCACCATTGGAGTTTTGTGTTAGCAGCCCATCATAAACACTTTTGACTACGTGTAATTCGGTATGACGGAAGGTCTCTGCGGGATCGATATTTGAAACCCACGGATAAGAAGAAATAAGAATGGCGTTTTTAGACTCATTCAGCTCGTTCACTTTTTCCGATGCAATCGTAAGCGAACGAACCGCCGTTTGGCCGAACCAATCGATAAGCTTTGTTATCGAATTCATTCTGCCCCTAGCAAGCTCTTCCACCAAAAACTCGGTCATCGCTTGTTGCAAAGTAATGGTGATACTCAAGCGGCTTGGGTTGCTTCGCCCAATCGCCGGTTGCCAATCCACCCAACCGTAAGCCGCCAGCTTTTTCATCACAATGGAAACGTTACGTCTGGACGTGCAAATCACAGATTCGAGTTCGCTAAGCGTCACTAAATGATGCTTATGCGGTTCAAAATGTTTGAGCAGAAAATCTAAATATCTAAGATTTACATCGTTCACAGTGCTTCCTGAGCGTTTTTCTAAAAACCAAAAATAACACAGGAAGCTTAGTGACCAAACTTCCTGTGTCATATCTATATGAATTCAAACTGAGGGCTTAACTGAACAAACAACAGCACACCGCTTGGGTTAAGCCCAAAGAACTTGAATAAAAATGCTTAGAAACGGTAGCTCATACCGACAGAGAACGCGCTGATTTCTGCTTCAACGGTGACTTTTTCACTGCCTAGTTTCGCTACGTCTAACTCAGGTTTCATGTATTCCCATTCAACCTGTAGTGCTAGATTTTTTGTGATCGCGAACTCAGCACCTAAGCCGTAAAGTCCGGTTACTGTCGTTTCTGAAAACGTCGTGTGGCCTTCGTCACCAGTTAGCACAGAATTGCTTACTTTAAATTCCGCGTTGAAGTAAGAAAGACCCGCTTTCGCGAAAAGATTGAAACGGTCACCAATTGGCAGCGTTAATTTAGGTTGGATAGCCAAAAACTTCATGTCACCAACGGTAACGACGGAGCCGTCTAGAGCGTCGTAACCACCGATCGCACCTTCAAGAGAGATGTACTCGTTGAATGTGTAACCACCAAAAACTTTGCCAGACAGACTTTCGTTGTCTTTAACTTCAAGTTTCTCGCTTGCGTTGTAGGTATTTGATTTGATTGAACCACTGATATCATCAAACGTTGCTTTACCGATCGATGCACCAATGTAAGGAGCGGCGTTTGCCATAGAACAAGTTGCTAGAAGGGCTGCTGTTAGCCATGTTTTCTTTAACATTGTATTTCACTGCCTGTTTTATTATTGAGTTTGTGTATCGCCCTTCCTTAAGCATGTCGCGTTATCCATCTCGCTTGGCGTTAAACCGAGCGAGATGTTAGTGAATAAAAACTCAATAAAACACGAAATAATTAGACACAACTTTTCTATTTTCCTTCTTAATTAAGAATATTTAATCTTAATTACAGACACTGCTGCTTTAACCAGTTGGTCAGTTTGACGATCTCGGCCTGCTTTGCTCGGTTCTTCTTGTGCACAAAATAAAAACTGTCGCCGGTTTCTAAACCATGAGATGGGATGTAAACCAAGTCTTGTGCTTTATCTCGCTCGTTCAACATGAAGTCATTGGCAAACGCGATGCCTTGATCGTACCTTGCAGCCTCGACCGCCAAGAGCATGTGGCTAAAATGCTGAACATCGACATCATTTGGTAAAGTGTAACCACCCGCTTTGCACCATTCGGCCCAATCTTTCCCTCGTTCACGATAAATAGAATCTGTCGAGAGAATGGGATATTGCCACAGTGCGTCGGGGATAGATTGGTCTTGGATTTCTTTCCAAATTTTATGGCTACAAACTGGGTACAGCGTTTCAGCATAAAGCTTAACCGCCATATAGTTTCGTTTCGGTTTTTGCACAGTAATAAAGCAGTCGCCCACGCTGTCCGTTTGCTCTGGATCGCCCGCGACCATATTGAGTGTGAGGTCGATTTCAGGATACAAGCGCTTAAAGTCTGCCAAACGTGGGATCAACCACTTCACCGCCAACGAGCTGTAAATCGCTAGCCGAATACTGCCTTTATCCCCTTCTCTCACCTTTTGGCTCGCCATCGCAATTGAACTAATAGCCGGGCTGATGTCTTCTAAATACCGCGCGCCCGTATCCGATAGTGAAAGCTTGCGACCTTGGCGAATAAAAAGCGATTCGCCCAAATAATCTTCAAGTAAACGAATCTGATGGCTCACCGCACTTTGCGTCACATT
The DNA here is from genome assembly GCF_024181925.1 of Vibrio sp. Y20_XG_PY13. Lineage (NCBI taxonomy): Bacteria > Pseudomonadati > Pseudomonadota > Gammaproteobacteria > Vibrionales > Vibrionaceae > Vibrio > Vibrio sp. Y20_XG_PY13. The sequence goes on from NZ_JAMZAL010000001.1 coordinate 995,812, forward strand.
AAGCTCCTCGGCAGCAAGGGAGAAACTCAGATTTCTCGCAACAACTTCAAAACAGTGAACCGCTCGCAATGGTGGCAATTTCATTATCTAAAAATCTCATACTTAAACTAATAAATATCACTTCACTTCATCCTATGACATCACCTAATCTTTGGCAAAGAATGAGGAGAAAAATGTGAAAGTCACATCTGTCGGGGCAGCAATGCTGCTATTAATTGTCGGGAATCTTATTGCGGTGCTTTCGGACTCTTTGATCAAAAGTGTCGCGAATGAAGTGCCGATGTTTCAGTTTGTCTTTTTTCGACAAATATCAGCGGTTATGTTCCTCCTTCCTGTCTGTTTGTTAGCAAAACAAACCAACTTTATGGAAGGATTTAAATGGCATGCGGTTCGTGCTCACGTGTGGTTGTTGGGCGCGGTATTTATGGTCATGGCGATCTCATCTTTGCCGCTCGCAACTGCGAACGCGATCTTTTATGCCGCGCCATTGATCATGCTCCCTCTCGCTGCGATTTTTTTCGGTGAACAACTATCTAAACAATCGGTCGCGGCGGCGGTAATGGGATTTGCAGGGGTCTTGGTGATTATTCGTCCGGATCAAATTGATTGGGCAGCAATCTCAGCGTTTGTGGTCGCGTTAACGTTAGCCATTAACAATCTGTTGATTCGTAAGTTGCCAAAAAACCAATCAGTGATGCAAACCTTGCTGATGACCAACTTGGCCGGTATTCCGGTTGCGTTGCTGTTGGTGCTCATAGAAGATCAGCCTTGGCAATGGGGTGCGTTCCCTGTTGCGGCAGGGTCAAGTTTGTTCATTATGATCTATGCGGCAACTTGTGTGCTGGCGTACCGTTCTATCGATAGCAACAAAATCGCGAGTGCAGAATACAGCGGTTTGATTGGTGCGGTTGTCGTTGGCTTTATCTGGTTTGGTGAAATACCAGATATTTTCATGGCCATCGGTACGGTGATGATCGTGGTGCCACTGATCTGGCTATCGAAACGCGAGCGTCGCAAGCAGAAAGAACATGCTCAGCTTCAGGCTCAAAAGGAGCACGAGCAGCAACAAGCACACGTTGCTTAATAAAGCCTACAAAACAAAAACCGAGCTTTCTGTGCTCGGTTTTTTTGTTGGTATCGAGAATCGAATAAGCCGCTAGGTTGTTCTTACGTAGGCAACCACGTGAGATAAAAACTGCATGGCATAACGTTCATTGAATCGCATTCTATATTCGTGCTCGGCTTCAGAAACAAAACGCCAGTCTTCACCAAAATACGCTTTGATGTCATCGACTGCTTCTGCCCGATCCTTAATATGCTTAGCATTCCATTGATATGTGCAGGAAACAACAAGTACGCCACCGATTTGCGTCGCTTGTTTCAACGCGTTAATAACTCTTAATGGCGATTCACACTGATCCAGCACGTTTAAACACACCACCAAGTCGTAAAACTTAGAGACGGTGTCTTTCTCTAACGGTTGATTAATCAACTCTAAATCGACGTGTGCGCAATTTTGCACTAACTCTCGATTATCTACCTCAACAGTTTTGAACGTGTTGAGCCCATGAATATAAGTCAGCTCGACCTGTTGTTCTTCCACCAACAACTGTTTCAATCCATTCAACAACATACCTGACGGCTCAACAAGCGTTGCTTGTTTTAGGCTATCTAATCGCTGAACTAACTCATAATAGTTTCTACCTAACGCAGCGCCAACCTCAAGCAAAGCATGAGGCGGTTTTCCATTCTTCGATACCGCTTGAGTAATAAAATCAGCCACTTGCGAACAATGGGATGATTTAGCAAAAGAAAGTGGAACAAGTTTCGACTCACTGGTGATCGCATCAATCTGCTTATCTTCCACAAATTTATCGAACCATTGTGCCTCAAAATAACCCGCCAAACCTCGACTGTTTAGGTAAAAATCTTCCATGCTGATTCCGTGTGTATTTTCAAAGGTTCTATTGTATCGAGCAGAGAAATTTAAGCGGGTTCTAGCTACACATTCTTGCGAGCAAAAAAATGAAAATACGATGAATGCAAAAAAGCCCTTTCGTCTATCAGACCAAAGGGCTTGTCTTTATCACTCAATTCAAGCGTAGATTATTGTGGCAGAACCACTTTGCCATCTTGGATTGGGAAAGTTTTCGTCGCAGGTTTGCTTGCCATACGAACTGTGGTTGGTGCACCAGCCACTTCATACGTTACGTCGTAACCTACCACCTTCTCAGAAGTCGTGTATTCGGTGTGACACTGCTTCTTCGTGGTCGTAATTACATCGCCCTTCTGCACATTTTCTTGAATCTTACGACCCGTCAATGCGCCTGCGATCGTGCCTGCTGCGGTTGCGATGACTTTACCAGAGCCACCACCAATTTGGTTGCCTAGTGCTGCACCAGCTGCCGCGCCGCCTACCGTACCGATGATTTTGTTGTCATCTGTTGGCTCAACTTGCTGAGTCACTACCACGTCTTTACATACTTGGTGAGGATTTTTCACAGTTTCAGTGACCGCTTCCACCAAAGTAATGTTTGCTTGAGTTGGCGCTGGTGGCGTTTTGTCTTTACAGCCAGCTAGTACAGCAACAACTGCCGTTGCAATTGCGATAGATTTAATATTCATGATTTACATCCCAGTATGGTTTGCTTTGATGAACGGTATAGTAAATCGCGAAGAGAAATTCACATCAGGCGAAAACAAAGCCTCTGTCATTACGGAGTAAAAAAACGGCGTTTTATAAAGAGAGCGTCAGAACAATCTCAGCGAGAGGTTAATTGAGGCCAATTCACATCACTGAGGTTTATTGTTTTGCGCTATTCACTGTGGGAGGTGATGATTTGCACTCAGGCAAAACCATCATTAAAGACATTTGAGTTACGCCAAACTCAAAAACAGCTCGTCGTCAGTGAGGTACTTGTGACGATGGCTCAAATTGCGAACATGCATGAACATAAAATCCGGAAAACCAGGGGCGATGATGTTGTTTGGTTCCCAGCACACGCCGCCGACAAATACGTAGCGGCCTTGCTTCTCTTCATCATGCAGTTGATTGTTAACAACTGAAGATAACTCGGCGCGGCACCCTTCTACCACACAGACGATTTGGCCTTTAAACAAGCCAATGACACGTCGCACGAGATTCGCTTTAATACCGCATTTCCAGGCTTGGCGTGTTGCCATCTCATAGCCGTGTTTTCTTATCGCTTTCTTTTGCAAATGTACAACTAAATTCATTTTTGACTCCTGATTCAAGCTATTACGTGAAGCCCAAAGTCATGAAAAAGCAGATAAACGCATAGATAAACTATGTCATCAGGCTAAGTGAGTGCTCTGCGAAAGAACACTTTCCACAATGCCGCAACGTTGGGAGTATCTATCAATCATAGTCTCTAGCGACGCAAAAAACGCAGGGGAGCAAAGATTGATATAAGACTAACTATAACGAAATCACCCTCTTCGTTTACCGATATAAATTTATCGAAACGATAGAGGGTGATTATCAAGAAAGGAGCTAAAAAGCGTGGTGTTTACGCATCAATAAGGTAGTTCTGCCCTTCGCTTTCGAGGCGATCAATGAGCTTACGACATTCATTTAAATCAAGCGGTTGTTCAAAGCGACGTTTAAGATTCATCAAAAAGAAAATGTCTTCACACATCGCCTTTTCTGGCTCGTCACTGATCTTGGCGACTGGAGAGCCATTACAGGTCACCATTTTAATCACGATGGAAAGCGGCTGATATGCCTCGCCTTGATCGTTAACGTAATTACCCATGTCATTTGCCAGCGACGTACCGATACCGAAGCTCACTTGCACACGGCCTTGGAAATGCTCACAAATGTCTAGCGCTTGCTCGAAGTTCAAACCATCCGTAAAGACTAGGGTCTTCGTCATCGGGTCGATGCCAAGCGACTCATAGTGCGCAATCATCTTTTCGCCCCAAGTGAATGGGCAACCGCTGTCGTGACGAACGCCAACGTACGCATTACTCAACTCTTCATCGAAGTCTTTGAGAAATGCGTCGATGCCGATGGTATCCGTCAGTGCGATACCCAGTGCGCCATTGAACATTTTTTGCCAACGTTGCAGGGCAATTTTCTGCGAATCACGCACGTTTACTAACGCTTGATGGCCCATAAACCACTCGTGAGCAACCGTGCCAATTGGGGTAAGATCTAACTCTCTCGCCAAATGGTAGTTACTGGTTCCCGTCAAGCATTGTGGCAATTCCTTGCTTAAGTACTCCAACATGGTGCGCTGCGCTTGAAAAGAGAAACGGCGACGCGTCGACATATCTGCGAATTTGAAGTTAGTAATGTTGCGACGTTCTAGTTCGGCTTTCAAATAGCGAACTTTGTCTTCCAATACGGTTTGGAACTGCTCGAACGGGATATCTGACCAACGTTGACGGCTGCGAACTTCCGACACAATGCTCATGATGATGGTTTCGTACAGAATGGTTTCCTTCCACAAACCATTGATTGTAATGCGTAACTGGCTTGAGCCATCCGACATGGTTTTGTTATGGAAAGAGACATCGCTTTGCGGGTTAAAACGGAAGTGACGTAACGCTTCGACAAACTCGGGCTTTAGGTACGGCGCAACGCGCTTCATGTACGCAATTTCATCTTCAGTAAAGCGAACATCTTGAAGTTTAAGAACTTCTGCCTTTACCTCTGGCAGCAATTCAGACAGATCTTCTTCGCTACGCACGATGAATTTGTACGACACCATCGCATCAGGATAAAGCGCGGCAACAGCACTCATCATGTTTACTTTGTACACATCAAAGTCCAATGCACTTTGAATGATGCGAGAAGAAAATAGTGTGGTCGTCATTCGGAGCCCTTCTACATGCCCTTCCGTGGGTATATAACTTTTTGTTACTAACTAATTTGCGTAAACAATAAACACCCATCTTTAGTTTGTCAACTTTTGTTACTAACCACTCTTTTTTATATGGTTTTTCCGTTTAAAAATTCAGCATTGATTGTGAATAAGTCAGATTTATACGCATTGTTATGCTCAATCGATTTCGTTAACAGCGTCGACAATGTTTCTAACAACTCGTTACTTACCCATTGATCGACCACTTGTTATACGCTAGATTACTTACAAATCAATATTAGGACCCAACCATGATCGTAACTGTCGACATTATTCCATTCAGACTATCTGGCTGTGCCGATAAAGGATTGGAAGTGTTGCTGATTAAACGTTCAAATCCGAATCGGCCTTACCATGGTGTCTGGGCATTACCGGGCGGGTTTGTCTTTGATAAAGACTTGACCAGCGAAGGCGGACGTCCGGCAGATGAAAACTTTGAAGCGGCGCGCCGACGCATTTGCCGCGAGAAGATTCATACCTATCCTCGTCACTTCAGCGAAGCGTTTATCGACGGTGATCCTAAGCGCGATCCGGAAGATTGGAGCTTAAACATCACCCACTACGCATTGGTTGACCGCAATAACGTCGAGCAAATCAACAATGCTGGCGTGCCCGAGTGTCAGCTCAAATGGTTCCCATTGCAGGCGATCCTCAATGGGGAAGAAACCCTAGCGTTTGACCACCAAAAAACCATCGAAAAAGCATGGCAGAAACTGCGTGCTTCGATTGAGTACACATCAGTGCTGCTGTTCGCACTCGATAAAGAATTTTTGGTCGCAGACATCATTTCTGCATATCAAGAATTTGGCATCGACATCAGCCGCATGACCATAAAACGCCGTTTGATCGACTCAGGTGTGTTGAAGCCGACCAACAAAGTCGCGTCCACCAACAAAGGCAAAGGCGGTAAGCCAGCCATGGTGTACACGCTGACAAGCGATGAAGTGACCTTTTTTCAAAACTGTTTGCGTGGCTAAACGCAAACAATCAGACAGACAAGGAGTCTGCCATGACTGTTCGAGTTAACTATCAAACTACAGCCGTGATCGACGTTGATCCAGAGAAAGGCTTTAGTGAGCTTTGTCCAGATGAATTACCTGTAGCAGGCGCATTGGACATCGTGCCGGAGCTACTAAAAAACCATGCGAAAGGTCGCTTGAAGCTAGTAAGCCGTGACTTGCACCCACCGAAAGCCGCTTGGGATGCAGAAACGCCCGCGAACATGCTAGAGCCTGTTGGCTTGCCAAATGTCGACGTAAAATGGAATCGCCACTGTGTGCTTGGCACAACAGGCGTAGAGCTTCTGGATGGGTTACCTCCAGTGCTTGACTACGATTTCCAAGTTAATAAAGGGATGGATCCGGACGCACACCCTTACGGCATCTTCTTCCATGACGTGGCTGACACCAAAACTACGGGTGCAAATGAGTTTCTGAAATGCAATAAAATAGATACCGTCGTAGTTGGTGGATTAGCGCTCGATTTCTGCGTCAAGAAATCCGTTATGCAAGCGTTAGATCTCGGCTTTAAGGTGATTGTGAATCTGGCTGCAACTCGCGCCGTTCTGCCAGATACGGTCGACAGCGTGATCGCAGAGATGAAAGAAAAAGGCGCACTGTTTGTTGCAAATGCCGATGAAATTATTGTTGAGCGCTTCGCGTAATTAACCGGTTTCCTTGTATAAAAACGGCCCAGATTTCTGGGCCGTTTTTATTTGCTTATTTTGGGATCGCGTCTTACTCATCATTTGCTTGCTTGGTTTTTTGATCTGTTTTTGCTCTATTTATTCTGAAGAGATTTCAACACTTCCGACTGGCCATAAATCTCTGCAAACGTCTTCAAGTCGAGTCCGGCTTTGTTGCGCAAATCAGGCGAACATTCCGCTTGATACAAGTCTTTCGCTATACTAATTTCGCGCTTAATCAGCGCCCCCATCAGGGCCGTGTTACCACGCTTGTCTTGTAAACAGGCATTCGCTCCAGAGTCGAGCAGTAACCGTACCGTGTCTTTATTACCCTGATATGCCGCCACCATTAGCGCGGTGTAACTTTCGTTGTTGCGCTGATCAATCGGGAAACCTTGCGATACAAAGGTTTCAACCACTTCATTGTTACCAATGCGCGCAGCATCAAAAAAGAGCTCTACTAGGGATTGATATTGAGTTTCGAGTTTGTCTTGAGAGGCAAACAAGCTAAAAGATAAACCCAAAGAAAATAGTACAGAGCTGAGCAAGAATACGTTTTTCATTCACCCATCCTCATTAAAAATGACAGAAAATGGCCTACGGGAGCCCTGATTTTCGGGCAGAAAAGAGCAGATACTTCTCCCGCAGGCCAAAACTTTACGCCTTACATCATCGCTTTGTTTTTCACTTGCGAGAGATTGGTATCGGTCGCTTCAGCAAGACGCGAACCGTATTCTTTGTCTGCACGATAGAAATAGCTCACCATCGTCGCTTTGATGTCTTTATCCATTACCTTATTCAGGTCGCCCGCTAGGTTAGCAATCAGATCGCTTCTGTCTTGTTCATTCATGCTGCGGTACAACACGCCAGCTTGATAGAAATCTCGTGGTTTACTGATCGCTTTTTGCTGAACCGTACCTACGAGCTTGGTTTCTACCGCTTTAAACTGATTGTCTTCAGCCAAGTTAAGCTTGCGGCTTGGTTCATAATTTACGTCCCCATTGCTCAGCTGCGCGTTATTGCTCAAACCATTTTGATTATGATTACTAACAGACGTTAACGGACGGTTCACTGGCAGCTGGAACAAGTTCGCGCCTAAGCGGTAAAGCTGAGTGTCAGCGTACGCAAACAAACGGCCTTGCAACAAGCGGTCTTCTGATGGCTCAATACCTGGGATCAGGTTTGAAGGTGCGAATGCCGACTGTTCGGTGTCTAAAAAGAAGTTTTCCGGCAGACGATTAAGCGTCATGGTGCCCACTTTGCGATCCGGTACATTCAACCACACTTTGGTTGCATCAAGGCCGTTGTAATCCAACTTGCTTAACGCTTCTGGCGACAACACCTTCACGTACAGATCCCACTTAGGGTAGTTTCCGCGACCAATTTCGGCGTACAAATCAGTCGTAAGGTGATTGAAGTCTTTACCCTGTATTTCCGTCACTTCATTAGGCCGAAGGCTCTTAATGCCTTGTTGGCTCTTCCATTGGAACTTCACATAGTTCACATCACCTTGTTGGTTGATCCACTTGTAAGCGTGAACGCCAAAGCCATCCATTGTGCGATAGCTCGCTGGCGTACCAAGATTGCTGTACACCCAAGTCAGCATGTGAGTCGCACTTGGTTCATGGCTAAAAAAGTCAAAGAATCGGTTTGGATCCTGAACGTTGTTCACTGGTGACGGTTTCAGAGAGTGCACCATATCCGGAAACTTGATCGAATCACGGATGAAGAACACAGGCAGGTTATTCCCTACCAGATCCCAGTTACCCTGTTCAGTATAAAATTTGGTTGCAAAACCTCGTGGATCACGCAGCGTCTCTGGCGATCCTTTTGAGTGAATAACGGTCGAAAAACGAACGAAAACAGGAGTCACCTTTCCCTTTTCAGTGAAAGGAGCGGATACCGTTAAATCACTAAAATCGCCAGACGCAACAAATTCACCGTGCGCCCCCGTGCCACGAGCGTGTACAACTCGCTCAGGAATACGTTCTCTAGCAAAACGTTGCAATTTTTGTATCAGGTGAACGTCTTGCAGCAATACGCTGCCGTTTTCACCTGCTGTGATTGAATTTTGGTTGTCACCGACTGGTGCGCCGTTATCTCTTGTCAGGGTTTGCGCCTGTAGAGATGTGCTGGCTAAGCCAACTGTAATTAATAAAAAGCTTTTTGACATCTGCATGGTTGCTCTCCAATGCGTGCTAACCATTTAGTCCACGAGTGGTAAATGGATATTCAAAAGCTCTTTTCTGCCCACGAAGAATATATCTTCAAAGATTCCATTTGTTTAATGGGAATTGGCGATAGATTTGATAGGGATAAACGATGAAAGTTTTCGTTTTTCATCTATTTAGATTAAAAAACAAACCAAAAGCATGAGAATCTCGTGGCGAGAGTGATTACACTGAATAAACATCACCAAGCAGAAAGGATATCGCATGCATCAACATGAAAAATTGAACTACGTTGAATTTGGTACGCCCAATATCGGTGCCACTAAGGCGTTTTTTGAGCACGTTTTTGGTTGGCAATTTGTCGACTACGGCCCTGACTACGCGGCCTTTTCTGGCCAAGGTTTGGATGGCGGATTTTATTCGGCAGAACAAGTCAGTCAAACCTCAAACGGCGCGGCACTATTGGTGTTCTATAGCTCTGATATTCATGCCACGTTAGAAAAAGTAGCGAAGTTTGGCGGGCAAATCATCCGCCCTATTTTCGAGTTTCCGGGCGGGTGTCGTTTCCACTTCACGGAGCCAAGCGGAAACGAGTTTGCAGTGTGGTCAGAGAGTCTCTGAGTCATCGGTATTGTGTTGTTAACCCAACACCACTTCAACGCCGAGTTTTTTCAACTGTTCGAGGTCGCTTTTCGGAGCGGCTTTGTCAGTTAACAACACTGAGATTTCGTTTGTCTTGCCAATCGACGAAGGATAAATCTGACCAAACTTGCTGGAATCCGTCAGTACGATATTGCGTCTTTTCTTTGCCAGAATGGCCTCTGCAATGTCGGCACGCATCATGTCTCGGCTAGTAAAGCCAGTATCTTGATGGAAGCCGTCAATACCTAAGAAAGCCGTGCTGAAATGAATGTTTTCAATACAGAGTTTGGTGAGCGGGCCAACGAGGCTTTCGCCTTGGTGCTGATACACGCCACCCAACAAGATAATGTTGGCCGATGTATTGCGGATAAGGTGCGCAATGTAGGCCGATGGTGTAATGATGGTCACGTCGCCGCGCTCGGCTAACGTACGAGCCAATAGCGCATTTGCACTGCCCCCTTCAATCAGCACCGTCTCATTCGGTGCGACCAAATCCGCGGCTTTGTTAGCAAGTGTTTGTTTAATATCAAAACGCACTTCTAAGCGGGTATCTATATCATCACTTTGCAGTGCGGTAGCAGCGCCGTGAACACGCTTTAAGTAGCCCTGTTGCTCAAGAAAATTCAAATCCTGCCTGATGGTCACGCCCGACACGCCGATGATGTCAGAAAGCTCCGTGACTTGAACGCGTTTACGGTCATTCACTAATTGCAGGATTTCATTTTGTCTTGGGTTCACAGGCTCGCTCCTTATTGATGAGCTTGCAGTATACGCCCGAATACTTTCATATGAAAGCAGCCTGTGAACAGGGGCAATAAGCTAAGTCACGTTAAACGGTAAGCTCAATACGGTTGCCATCTGGATCTAATACGCAGCTTTCGTAATAACCATCGCCAGTGTATCTCGGCCCGTCAATCCTTTGATAACCATCTTCCACCAAGGTTTTGGTTATTTGGTCAACGGCCTGCTCTGATCCTAATGCGAAGGCAAAGTGTGCCAACCCTGTTACTTGCATCGAGTGAGAGTTTTCACAGGCGGTCACTCCTTCCATCGACATCAACTCCAATCGAGCACCACTTTCAAACGAAAGAAAGTAAGACGAAAAGTGCTTCTTCGGATTGTGGTATTTATCATTGGATACGGCGTTAAAATATTTCTCATAAAAGCCTTTCAGCTCTTCCAAACGCTCTGTCCAAATCGCGACATGTTCTATTTTCATATTGGCTCTCTTCGTAAGTATTTGTGATTCAATAATTGCTGGCATTGGCATCAAATCTAACGAGGACGACTTGAATGAAAAAGAGAGCAAATCACTGCAACATTGTTCCTGTTTTATGGTAGGAGTTGTGTTTGCATGACGGTGATGTCCATAATGTCGCAAAGTTTTTCAGGACAGAATGATGGAAGAAATTTACTTCGCAGGCGGCTGCCTTTGGGGCGTACAAGAATTTATGCGCCACCTTCCAGGCGTAATCAGCACCGAAGCTGGACGCGCAAATGGCAAGACGGATAACACTCAATCTGAATACGATGGCTACGCAGAATGCGTTCGCACCGAGTTTGATCCAAGCCAAGTGTCGGTTGAAACCTTAATGGGCTATTTCTTTGAAATCATCGACCCATATAGCATCAACAAGCAAGGGGACGATGTTGGTGAAAAGTACCGTACCGGCGTATACAGCCATGATACCAAGCACCTTGAAATCGCCAAATCGTTTATAGCAACAAGATACGATGCCGATAAGATTGCGGTTGAAGTCTTACCACTCACAAACTATGTGCCAAGTGATGATGAGCACCAAGACCGACTCACACGCTTTCCAAACGATTACTGCCACATCCCGTTAGATTTGCTGCATAAGTACAAAAATCCGTCTTAATGGATTAGTCAAATTCAGCGTAACAACCCTCCCTAACCTCCCCTTGGCTTCTAGTTCGGCGCTTACATTAACCAATGTGTATCAAGGGGAGGAACTAGCTGAGTTCACTATCAGCTCTCATAAACCGTCATTCCGTTCGGTGGCAAGGGAGCGTGATACGGAATCTATTGCCAACGAGCAACCTGTACCATTGACCCCAACAAGCGCTCAAAACAAGAGTCCTGCTCGCTTTATGTCTTTTCTCAAAGAGATAGAAAATAGAGCTATTAAAAAGGTTATTGGAGGAGATTTAGCACAGTCCCTCTTTTTTATAGCAAAATTGAACCATATTTGATTCCCTTCTCGTTTATTTTCAAGCTTCATTATTAATTTCAAAATAACTGGAATATAAATCACATAATAAATTTTATAATATTCCGCGTTATTAATGACGGCTATCACACTTAAGCTTGGGTGATACAAAAGTATAGTTATTGTATTTTTTTTACTATTTCCGAAAACCACTTCATTAATTAAATTTGACTCATTACTTCAGTACCAATGAGTCACAAAATGATTACAGAACTAACAAACGTCAATTTAATTAAAGGCAAGCTTCAAGCAAATAATAAAAAAGAAGTCTTTGAAGAGCTAGCGCAAATGCTATTCGAAAATAATCGAATCAGCAGCAAAGAGGCTTTTTTAACCGACATAGAAGCACGTGAAACATTAAGCGTGACTTCAATGGACGGCATCGCCTACCCACACGCAAAAAGCAAAGCGGTCACAGAGCCTGCAATCGCTGTTGGCGTAAAGCGCGAAGGCATCGAGTATGGCGACGAAGAGGGAGTCAAACCGACCGTATTCTTCATGATTGCTTCACCAGATAACGGTGCCGACCACCATATTTATGTTCTTCAAGAATTATTCGGAAAATTTAGCGAAGAGTTTATTGAAGATATTCATAACGCAAAAGACGAAAACCAAATACTAAATATTTTAATTAATTCATAAGGCGTGAAATTATGAGTACAATCACAGCTCAAGCTACTAATAATAGCGATTTCAAAAAACTACTCAGTACCATGAAAGGTCACCTTTTATTCGGTACTTCTCACATGCTTCCATTTATCGTTGCGGGTGGTGTACTACTGGCGCTGGCGGTAATGGCATCAGGTAAAGGTGCGGTTCCTGCGGACGGTTTATTGGCGGATATTTCTAATATCGGTATTAAAGGTCTGGTGCTGTTCCCAATTATTCTTGGTGGCTTCATTGGTTATTCAATTGCAGACAAACCGGCACTTGCTCCAGCGATGATCTCTTCTGGCATCATGGCTGACATGGGCGGCGGCTTCCTTGGTTGTATCGTAGCGGGCTTCATCGCTGGTGGTGTGGTATTCCAACTTAAGAAGATCCCTCTTTCTGCTAACATGACTGCGTTGGGCGCTTACTTCATCTACCCACTTGTTGGTACGCTTATCTCTGCAGGTATCGTTCTATGGGGTATCGGTGAGCCAATCAAGATCTTCATGGCTTCTATGAACGAATTCCTAGCTTCTATGGCTGGCGCTTCTAAAGTGGTTCTAGGTACGATTCTTGGTGGTATGACTGCATTCGATATGGGCGGTCCAATCAACAAAGTAGCAACGCTATTCGCTCAAACTCAAGTTGATACTCAACCATGGCTAATGGGTGGTGTTGGTATCGCAATCTGTACGCCTCCTCTAGGTATGGCACTAGCAACATTCCTATTCAAGAAGAAGTTCACTAAGCAAGAGCAAGAAGCAGGCAAAGCAGCAGCAATCATGGGCTCTATCGGTATCTCTGAAGGTGCTATCCCATTCGCAGCAAACGACCCTGTACGCGTTCTTCCTTCAATCGTTGCTGGTGGTATCGTTGGCTGTGTGTTCGGCTTCCTAACAGACGTTCTACTACACGCGCCATGGGGCGGTCTAATCACAGCACCTGTATCAAGCAACATCCCAATGTACGTTGTGGGTATCGCACTAGGCTCACTAACAACTGCCGTTATCGTTGGCTTCTGGAAACCAGTTGCTGAAGAAGAAGCAGAAGACGAAATCGCAGAAGCAGCACCTGCACAAGCTCAAGCGGCTCCAGCAGCAGGCGAAGGCGAGTACGACATCGTAGCAGTAACATGTTGCCCATCTGGCGTAGCACACACATTCATGGCAGCGAAAGCACTAGAGAAAGCAGGTGCAGCAGCGGGTCTGAAAATCAAAGTAGAAACTCAAGGTCAAAACGGTATCCAGAACCGCATCACTGACCTAGATGTAGCAAACGCGAAGCTGGTTATTCTAGCTCACGATATCCAAGTAAAAGACGCTCACCGCTTTGCAAAAGCAAACGTTGTTGAGTGTTCAACGAAAGAAGCGATGCGTAACGCAGCGACTCTTGTGAAAGCTTAAACCTTAAGCTCCTCCCCCTAAGAGCCCTTTCCCCCAAAGGGCTCTATTTCAAGTTTTTAAGTTTTAGTAATACCTCTGCTTTCAACAACTACATAAACCTACAACTTACAAGGCTTTAAAAATGAAATTCAAACCTTCCCTACTCGCTTGCGCAGTTCTCAGTGGTCTAGTCGGTCTGACTGGCTGTAACGACGACACAACCAACATTTATGAAGGCGGTGACACCAACCCTGCACTGCCGGATATTCCTGACGGTGGCAAGCCTGTATGTCCTCCAGTTGGCGATGGCGACTGTGATGACAAGCCAAACCCAGAAACACCTGAAATCGACATGGGCGTTCACATTCCGGTAGATTTCGCTGATATGGACGTAACACGCTACGTCAACCCATTCATCGGCACAGGTAACCTGGGCAACACCTACCCTGGTGCAACCACACCACACGGCATGGTGCAGCTTTCTCCAAACAACGGTTCTAACGGCTGGGAATACATTTCAGGCTACTACTACCACGACGCACGTACTTCCGGTTTCTCTCATACCCACCTTTCCGGAGCAGGTGCTGGCGACTTGAACGACATTCTCGTCATGCCAATCAACTCGCGTTCGGATTACATGATTGATGAAGGTTCGGCAACGCTAAACCTAGAAGCGTCTCGCTTCCAACATCGTGATGAGCAAGCGACGGCAGGCTACTACAAAGTCGATCTATTGGATTACGACATCAAAGCTGAGTTGACGGCGTCTGATCGCGTTGGTGTACACCGCTACACCTTCCCTCGTGATGAGAAATCAGAAATCATCGTGAACACCGGCTTCAAAATTAACTGGGACTACACCTCTGATTCTTACTTGAAATGGGACAAAGACAATAACCGTCTAGAAGGTCACCGTTTCTCAGATGGTTGGGCACCAAGCCAAAAAGAATTCTTCGTGATGGAATTCGACCAACCAATCAAAAACGTTCGCTTTGCTTACTATGATAAAGAGCAAGGTCGTTACATGGACGTGCCAGAAGGCATTACAGAAATCGGTAACGAAACACGTGGCAAGTATCAATACGCACGCGCTTACGTTGAGTTCGACACATCCAAAGACGGCTTAACGGTTGAAGCGAAATTAGCGCTATCAAACGTTGAGATCGGCGAGAACGGCAAGTCTGGTGCTTCTCTTAACATGACTGAAGTTGCGGGCATGAACTTCGACCAAGTACGTGAAGCGGCAACGAAGAAATGGGAAGACGAACTCGGCAAGATCCAAGTCTCTGGCGACGAAGATTACAAACAGACGTTCTACACCGCGATGTACCACTCGTACCTAGGTCAAACCATTCACTCTGACTTAGATGGTCGCTACCGCCAAGTTCACCAAGGTCGCAACGCTTACCCAGATGGCAACACACCTTGGGGCGATAAGATTGATACGCTGAAAGAGTCAATCCGCACTGCCGATGCTAACAAAGATGGCAAAGCAGACTTCACGCGCTACGACACTTTCTCGTTGTGGGATACCTACCGCGCGGTTCAACCGCTGTCTTCGATTCTTGAGCCAGACCGCCTAGCAGACGTGGTGCTGTCTATGTTGTCTTACGCCGAAGAAGAATGGGTGGATGACAAAGGCAACGTGCGCAAAGGTCGCCTGCCTGAGTGGACATTCAAAGGCAACGAAACCGGCATGATGATGGGCATGCACTCAACGCCTGTGATTCATGATGTGTTGTCTAAAGGCTCACTAGAAAAACGCATGATCGATCTTGGCTTCACAGAAGCAGAACGCAAAGACGTGAAAGAGCGCTTAGTTGAAGCAATGATCACTGACGCGCGCGCCGCAACAAGCCAAGGCGTAGCATGGATCAAAGAGTACGAAGAACAAGGTTACGTGCCAGCGCAATTGCACGATACTCCACCAGATTCTTACGGCGGTCACTCACCATTTAAAGACTCTTGGACAGCATCTTACTCGCTTGAATACTCAATGAACGACTGGGCAATCGCGCAATCGATCAAAGAAGTATTTGGTGAAGAAGATCCACGCTACACCGAGTTCGCTAACCGTTCTAAAAATTGGCAAGCGCAATTCGACTTCGGCGGTAAGCAATACCAAGGTTGGTTTAAAGCACGTGACTATGATGGCGAGTTTATCGATGCAGGTTGGGTAGACCCAATCACCGGTCGTGCGGTTGGTAAAGACTGGCGTCCAGACATGTTTAACTGGGCATTCTCTGAATCGAACGGCTGGCAATACTCGTTCAGTGTTCAGCACGACATTCATGGCTTGATTGACCTGATGACACGCTTCGACAAGACACAAAACCCTGAAGCAGAACGCGGTGACTTGTTCGCAGCGCGCTTGGATGAGTACTGGTCAACCTACCCAGACCGCAACGCAGGCGACAACCAATTCCCAGTGTTCAACACAGGTAACGTTGGTCAGCACGTTCAAGGTAACGAACCAGATATCCACGTGCCGTACTTGTACAACTACGTAGGTCAACCTTGGAAAGGTCAGGCAGCCATCGCCGCAGCCACCAACATTTGCTACAAGAACACCGCTGACGGCATTTGTGGTAACGACGACTTCGGCACGCTCTCTGCGTGGTTTGTGTTCCGTGCGCTTGGCTTCTACCCAGTGAACGCCTCTTCTGGCATCTACGAAATCGGTACTCCGCTGTTTGAAAGCGCGTCTATCGATGTTGGCAACAACCAGAAGTTCACGGTTACCGCGAAGAACGTTAGCCGCGAAAACATCTTCATTCAATCGGCTCGCTACAACGGCAAAGACTTCAACCGCACTTACCTGACTCATGACGAAATCATGTACGGCGGTGAGCTGGAGTTCGTGATGGGCGACAAACCAAATCAACGTTGGGGCTCTCTAGAGCAAGATCTTCCACCAGCACAAGGCATCGGTGAGTTCTTGCATGAAGACGAGATGCCAGCGGGTTCTCGTTAATCCCAATAGTGACAACTCAGCCGGGGGAGCGCATCTCCCGGCTATCCCTACAAGCAAATTTTATAAGCAGTCCCTTAGAAACAGTCTCTTATAAACACTTTTTATATACGAATAACGACAAAACGGTATGCGCATGTTTAAACGTAATCTTATCTCTTTGGCTATCTTGGTTGGTCTGACGGGTGGCTTGGCTGGCTGTAACAGCGACAACGATTCTTCCTCTTCACTGCCGGGCGATCCAATTGTTGATCTTGCGGTGTTGAAATACGTCGATCCAATGATCGGCACAGCGGCTTCTGGTCATACATTCCCGGGCGCGACGGTACCGGCAGGTATGGTTCAACTGTCTCCAGATACTTTCATCGGTTCTAACACAGACCACGAGTCAGGACTCAACCCTTGGCACTCGGCATCTGGCTACTGGGATTCATCTAACTACGAAACTGGCGAAGTGGTTAACACTGACGTTCCGCTGTACGGCTTCTCCCATACTCACCTTTTAGGTACAGGCGCAACGGACTTAGGCGACATTTTGGTTCTGCCTTACGCAGACATGGCGAACACACAGCTGAACTCTTTCGACAAAGCCAATGAAGAAGCAAGCGCAGGCTACTACAAAACCAAGCTGAACCAAGGTCAAATCGAAGTAGAACTGAGCGCAACAAAACGCGTTGGTTTGCACAAATACACCTTTGCTGATGGCGCAGACCGCAACGTGAAGTTCGATTTGGGTCATACCCTAATGAACAACAACGGCAAGTCTTTGAAGAACAAAGTAGAAGTGGTGGACGAATACACTATTCGCGGTCGTAAAACATCAACAGGCTGGTTCCAAGGGCAAGATCACCAAGGTCAGGACATCTTCTTCTACGCGAAATTCAACCAACCAATCGCCAAAGCACTGTTGGGTGAACAAGACCTAGAACCGACGCGCGAAATGCGAAATGGTGCGGTTTACTCAGGCGATGATCTAACGGCTTACCTAAACTTCGGCACTGGCGAAGAGCCAATTGAAATCCGCGTGGGTATCTCTCCAGTTAACTGGCAAGGCGCACAGAAAAACTTAGAAGCGGAAGCACCAAGTTTCGACCTAGCAAAAGTGAAAGAAGACGCGGAATACGCATGGGCTGAAAAGCTCGCAAAAATCAAAGTAGAAGGCGGAACAGACGCAGAGAAAACCAACTTCTACACGGGCATGTACCACATGATGATCGCCCCAATCGAGTTTTACGATGTGGATGGTCAATACGTGGATATGCTTGGCACAGTGCGCACACTGAAAGATGGCGACACACCAAACTACTCGATTTACTCAACGTGGGATACGTTCCGCGCCGTTCACCCAATGTGGACCATCATCGACCCAGATCAAGCAACGCTATACGTGAAAGACTTGATTCGTAAATCCAACGACGAGTTTGGTCTATTGCCGAAATGGGAAGGTCACGGCTCAGAAACCGGCACCATGATCGGCTACCCATCGGCAGCGATTCTGGGCGATGCGGTAACCAAAGGCTTGATTGATGCAGAGCAAGCTTACACCGCATCAGTGAAATCAGCACGTTACACACCGCATGAGTACCCACAGATTCATGACGACATCCTAAGCTCACTCATGGCAGGTCAGTTGAATTACCACGAGAAAGAACAGTGTGTTCGTTACCCGAACTGGAACTCAGTGTCGTACTCGTTGGAATTCTCATTCTACGATTGGACGATCGCAGAAATGGCAAAAGCCGCTGGCGATATGGACGCGTATGAAGAGTTCAAAGCTCGTTCTTACAACTCTTTGAAACACTGGGATGCAGAAGCAGGTAACGCAGACGGCACGGGCTTCTTCGTACCAACAGAACTGAAAGAAGGCGACCCATGTGCACTGAAATACGCTTCAACTGACTTCGACCCTTACAAGTCTGACGCGTTCTACTACACAGAAGGTAACGCGTGGCAGTGGCAATGGGCGTTCATGCAAGACTTAGACAAGCTGACTGAAATTATGGGCGGCACGCAAGGTCTGAACGATAAGCTGAACAACCTATTTACTGCCGATCCAAATGGCGGCGAAGCGCACCAAGACATGACAGGCTACATCGGTCAGTACATTCACGGTAACGAGCCTTCGCACCACGTCATCTACTTGTACAACCGTACTGAAGAGTCTTACAAGGCGCAGGAATACCTAGACCAAGTTTACGACCAGTTCTACAAACCGACACCAGACGGCATCATCGGTAACGAAGACGTAGGTCAAATGTCGGCGTGGTACTTGATGTCAGCACTGGGCTTCTACCAAATCTCGCCAACCGATCCAACCTACAGCATCGGTCGTCCAATCTTCGACAAAGCGACGGTAGACATTGGCTCTGGCACGTTCACGGTAACGGCTGAGAACAACGGTCCAGACAACATGTACATCAAAGAAGTGACCATCAACGGTAAGCCTCTGGATGTGTTCAACACCTTCCAGCACAGCGAATTCAAAGCAGGCGGCGAACTGCACTTCGTGATGACGGCTGACAAGTCTGAAGCAATGCAAGCCAACCTAGGCGAATAATGATTTTGAGGGGACCTTGTGTCCCCTTTTCTCGTGGAATAAAAACAATGAAACTAAAAAGAACCCTACTCTCTACCGCAGTGTTAACCGCCATGCTTGGTCTTGCTGGTTGTGGCAGCGACTCTGATCCAGAAGCTCCAGTTATCTCTACCCCTACTTTGGAATTCGTTGATACCTTGATCGGCACTAAAGGTCTTGGCAACGTTAACCCATCTCCAGTTATGCCAGAAGGTATGATTCAACCGTCACCAGATAACTTCGATCCAAACGGTTGGAATGGGAAAGGCTCGCCTGTTGAATACGATCCTGTGCACAGCCTGCTTTCTGGCTTCTCAATGACCCACATTTCCGGCGCAGGTAAAGGCGACCTAAACGACTTCGCATTCTTGCCATACACAGGCTTTAATACCGATGCCGTGACCATGGATAAAAGCTCGGAAGTGGCAGAGGTTGGTTACTACTCGGTTGACCTTGTAGAAACTGGCGTAAAAGCTGAACTGTCGGCAACCGACCGCGTGGCGTTCCAACGTTACACCTTCAAACCGGGTGAAGACCGCAAAGTACGTATCGACCTGCAACACGAACTGTTAGAACAATACGGCAACCATTCTCGCAGCATCTACTACAAACGCGTTAACGACACTACCGTCGTAGGCGCGCGTACCTCAAACGAATGGGGTCAATGGCAAACCGTGTTCTTCGCGGCAGAATTCTCTGATCCAATCATTGAAGAGAACCTGTACACCAAGCTGGCTTCTGAGAGCAAACTGACTCCAACTGACGCTACCGAAGTCGGCTTAGAAGATTACCGTGGCTACGCAGAACACAAACCAATGCCGGGCGAACCAGAGCCTGACCCAGAACGTTTGGCAAAACGCGCAAACGATGTCCTGACTCATTTGAACTTTGGTAAAAGCGATGAGCCATTGGTGGTCAAAGTAGCGATTTCTGGCACTGGCGTTGACGGCGCACTGAAAAACCTAGAAGCAGACACCAACGGTTGGGATTTCGACAACGTCGTACAACAAAACCGCGTGGCTTGGGAAAACATCCTTGGCGAGTTTGAACTGGAAGGCGGCAACAAAGCCGACAAGACCATGTTCTACACCTCGCTCTACCGTACGTTTGTTGCTCCATTCCTATACCAAGATGTGGATGGCAAATACCGTGGCATGGATGGCAAAGTGCACCAAGCAGAAGATGGCCTAGTGAACTACTCAGTGTACTCAATGTGGGATACCTTCCGCGCGGCACACCCACTGAAAACCATCATCGATAAAGACCGCGCGATTGAACACGCACGCGATCTATTGAACAAATACCAAACGGGCGGCGTGCTGCCAAAATGGGAACTGCACTCGGATTACACCGGTGAAATGGTCGGTCATCCTGCGGTCTCGGTTATCGCCGATATCATGGTCAAACACCCGGAAGCCTTTACCGCTGCTGAGTTTGATTTGGCACTGAAAGCGGCTGACGAAACAGTCAACTTCAACCTTGATAAAACAGAGAGCTGGGTGCCTTACCAAGACGCTTGGAACGGTGACAAACGCTTCACGGTCATGACGCGTCACAACGACTACCAAGAAGACGTCGGCTTTATTCCAGCTAACACCAAATGGGCGCCTGATTCTGGCGACAAACCGGGTTACGTGGAAGGTTTGAAAATCGATAAATACGACGAGCTCGTGAACGAATCGGTGTCTTACGGTCTTGAGAACGCATACTACGACTGGTGTATCGCTCAGATCGCTAAACTTGCGGGCAATGACCAGCAGTACGACCGCTACATGACACGTTCTGAATCGTTCAAGAACTACTTCGATTACAACCCAGAACAATACGGCAAGTTGCAAGACACCAAAGGCAACGCATTGGGTGCAACGGGCTTTATGCGTCCGGCTTACATGAACAGTGGCAGCAAGGTTTGGGCAAACAACCTCAAAGCAGAATGTTTGGACGAGAATATGGCGCTGTCTATCCCAGACGATATGGACTACAACGCGTGTAAAGACCGCAAAGCGCTCAACGAAAACGATGTTTTCTGGCCTTACCGCGCCGAGCACCGTGGTGAAGACTTTACCGAAGGCAACACATGGCAATGGACATGGTTTGCACCGCACAACTTGAACGGTCTAGCCAACGTGATGGGTGGCGAGCACATCGACCGTACTGACTTCTCTCTTCCTGAAGACGTAACCGAACAAGGCAAAGCGGCATTATTAGCCAACTTGAATGCGCTGTTTAATGCAGATTCCAACGCCGATACTAGCCAATCACACGACATGTCTGGCTACATCGGTCAGTTCGTGATGGGTAACGAGCCTGATCACCACGTGCCTTACCTATACAACTGGACGGCAGAGCCTTGGAAGACACAAGAAATCGTCGACCAAGCGATGAACGAGTTCTACCACCCAACGCATGAAGGTCTGATTGGTAACGAAGACGTCGGTCAGATGTCGGCGTGGTATGTAATGTCTGCATTGGGCTTCTACCAAGTCACTCCGGGCGAAGCAAGTTACACCATCGGTCGTCCTCTGTTCGACAAAGCCGTGATTCCAGTCGCGGATGGTAAATTCACCATCACCTCAGAAAACAACAGCCAAGAGAGCATCTACGTTAAGTCGGTGACCATCAACGGCAAACAATTGAGTGACAACTTCAGCTTCGCCCACAGCGATTTGAAAGACGGTGGTGAGCTGCATTTCGTGATGACTTCAGAAAAGTCTGAAGCGATGAAAGCGCAGTAGCTGACACCCATTCAAATAACACCCCCAAACTACTTGGCGTTGTAACTAGGCGACATTGCTGCAACGTCAAGTAGGGCGGGGATAAAGGGGTACACCCTCGCCCCTTATTTTCTGTAGAACCTTCACTTCTGTGGAACCATAAAAATGAAACTAAAAAGAACCCTTATCTCTACCGCTATACTTGCTGCCATGTTTGGTCTTGCTGGCTGTAACAGTGATGACGACAACAGCAACTCTGGTACTCCATCCCTCGACACCACACTAACTCAATACGTCAATCCATTGATTGGTACAGGCGCAGATGGTCACACCTTCCCTGGGGCGGTTGTGCCTTACGGTTTGGTGCAACTTTCTCCTGATACCGAAATGGAAGGCTGGGGCTCTGCTGCAGGTTACTTCGACCACGGCAAGCTGACTGAAATCCCAGTATATGGCTTCTCCCACACTCATCTTTCTGGCACAGGCATTACCGACCTTGGTGACATCTTAGTTCTGCCTTTTACTAAGAAAGAAAACGCCGTTTTCAACACCTTCGATAAAGACAACGAAACCGCAGAAGCAGGCTACTACGCGGTTGAACTGAACAAAGGCGAAATCAAAGCCGAGCTAACTACTACGCAGCGTGTTGGCTTCCACCGCTACACCTTCAAAGAAGGCACCACGCCGCACATCAAGTTCGATTTAGACCACACTCTCAACAAAGGTCACTTCAACAACCGCACCATGAAGGGTGATTTGGAGTTCATCGACGCTTACACCATCCGCGGTTTACGTAGCTCGAACGGTTGGGCGAACAACCAGCACGTTTACTTCTACGCCACGTTCAACCAACCTATCGTCAAAGCCATCGCTTTGATTGACGGCGCAGAAACGGAAATCGATGTGAACAACGACAACATCGACGCAGTGAAAACCATCGCTTACCTAGAATTCGCACCATCATCAACACCGCTAGAAATCCAAGTAGGCTTGTCACCAACAGGCACAGAAGGTGCAGAGAAGAACCTAGAAGCAGAAGCGAAAGACGTGTCATTTGATACTGCGCGCGCTCAAGCCAACGATGCATGGCACCAAGAGCTCAGCCGCATGATGGTATCTGGTGGCACGGAAGATCAGAAAGAGATCTTCTACACCGCGCTTTACCACGCATCTATCGCGCCAATGATTTTCCAAGATGTCGACGGTCAATACCCAGCGATGCGTACTCGCATTCAAAAAGATGCTGGCGACACACCAAACTACTCTGTGTACTCCATGTGGGATACCTTCCGCGCAGCGCATCCACTGAAAACCATCATCGACCCAGAACGTGCCGAAGAGTTTGCCAACGACCTGATTCGAAAATACGAAGACGGTGGCATCTTGCCGAAATGGGAGCTGCACAGCCATTACACAGGCACCATGATCGGCTTCCCTGCAGTATCAATCATTGCTGACGCAATGGCGAAAGGGCTAGATATCGATCCACAACTTGCCAAAGACGCGGCTAAGTTTACCGTGCGTTACCACGAAGCTTCTGAATTCCCAGATTGGACCGAAGACAACAACATTGGCGCTGCAAACGTTGTTCAAGTGAAGGTTTACGAAGAAAACGGCTTTGTTCATCACGGTTACTGGAACAGTGCGTCTTACACGCTTGAGTTTGCTTACGGCAACTGGGCAATGGCAGAAATCGCGCGCATGGCTGGCGATGCAAAACTGCAAGAAGAGTTTATGACTCGTGCTGACAACTGGCTTAACCATTGGGATGCAGAAACTGGTTTCTTACGTCCAAAGAACCACCCGCTAAGCTCATCACCAAACAAACCACCATTGGAGTTCAACCAACCGATTGATGAAGATCGTTTGGATGAGTGTGAAATGGTTGAGTGGCCAGAAGGCTCAGGCGTGATGAAAGAGAAATGCCCACTGCTACCATTCGACCCTTACTATGTGGACGAGTTTGCCTACACCGAAGGGAACGCGTGGCAATGGAAGTTCCAACCAATGCACGATTTCAACCGTCTGAAGCAAGAGATTTACCAAGCAGACTTGGCGCAAGGCAAAGACACCACGCCAGAGAAAGCCTTCCGTGAAGACTTGGACGAGCTATTCAACGCGCGTTCTTCAAACACAGGTGAAGAGCTGCCAGACCTAACGGGTTACATCGGTCAGTACATGCACGGTAACGAGCCATCGCACCATATTCCTTACCTATACGCGCTAACGGATGAGCCATGGAAAGCGCAAGAGTACCTAGACCGCATCATGTCAGAGATGTACACCAGCGAGCCAACTGGTTTGATTGGTAACGAAGACGTAGGTCAGATGAGCTCTTGGTACTTGATGTCAGCAATGGGCTTCTACCAAGTGACGCCTGCGGATCCGGTCTACACCATCGGTCGTCCTATGTTTGATGAAATCACCATTCCAGTGGAAGGCGGCGAATTCACAGTCATCGCAGACAACAACAGCCCACACAACAAGTACGTGAAGTCCGTAACCATCAACGGCAAACCGCTGGATGCCAACTTCACCTTCAAACACAGCGAAATCAAAGCGGGCGGCGAGCTTCACTTCGTCATGACGGGTGACAAGCAAGAAGCGCTTCAAGCTCAGTCACGTTTTATGTAATTCGTGTTTAAAGAATAAGCAGATAGATCAACTCAGTGGCAGGAAGTGACGCGCTTCCTGCCTAAGGAATCAAGATTATGAACTTTACGAAAACCGCTATCGCCACCGCAGTGATTGCAAGTGTTATTGGTTTGGCTGGCTGCAACGATAACGACGATAACACCTCACCAAGCGTCGATACTTCCAACCTAAAATACGTCGACCCATTCATTGGGACAGGCTTTAACGGACACACCTTCCCGGGTCCTGTTGTGCCAGAAGGCATGGTGCAACTTTCTCCAGATACCGAGCTGATCGGCTGGCACTCTTCATCAGGTTACCACTTCGATAAAAAGACCCTGTTTGGCTTCTCCCACACTCACCTATCTGGCACGGGTATGGGCGGCTTAGGTGACATTCTGTTCCTGCCGTTTACCGAAGATAAAGCTAAATACATCGAAGACAGCGACGACTACCGCGAAGCGATTTCAGTCAAGATGGACAAAACCTCAGAAGTGGCAGAAGCAGGTTACTACTCTGTGAAGATTGCTGAGAACGGTATCAAAGCTGAGCTTACGGCGTCTGAACGGGTCGGCTTCCATCGTTACACCTACCCGCAAGGTCAACCACAACGTCTGAAGATTGACCTCAACTCCATCCTCAACAGTGACTGGGGTTCAACCTCTTTGCGTAACAAACTAACGGTGAGCGAAGACGGCCATACCATCACGGGCGAGCGCGATGCAGCGCACTTCTCTGGTTGGGCGAAAAACCAAAAAATCTTCTTCTATGCGACTTTCGATAAGAAGATCAAAAACGTTTACATCCTTGCCAATGGCGAACCTGTTGACGGCCTAACGGCAGAACACGTTTCTGAATTGATATACGATGACCAAGGTAATCCAGTTAAGCGTGTCAAAGCGGACGTCACTGCCTACATCGAATTTGAAGATGAAGGCTCACAAGAGTTGAATGCGCAAGTGGCGTTATCTGCGGTTGACCCTCAAGGCGCAGAAAACAACTACGATGCCGAAGCGAATGTCTCTTTCGATACTGCGCGCAACAACGCACGTGAGAAATGGGCAAAAGCACTCAACTTCTCAATTGAAGGGGGCACAGAAGATCAGAAAGAGATCTTCTACACTGCGCTTTACCACACCAAAATTGCGCCTATGGTGCATCAAGACGTGGATGGTCGATTCCGTGGCATGGGCAAAGGCTCAATTCGTGACGGCGAAGGGGAATACTCCATCGCTTACGGTCAAGCAACAGAAGAGCAACCAAACTTTTCGGTTTACTCTCTATGGGATACCCAACGTGCATTACACCCACTAAAAACCATCACTGAGCCAACCCGCGCGGTGCAGTACGCGAAGAACCTAGTTCAGAAGTACACTGAAAGCGGCTTACTACCGAAATGGGAGCACTTAGGTGACGAAACAGGCACCATGGTTGGCTACCCAGCGGTAGCAGTGATTGCGGATGCGATGACCAAATTCCCAGAAGAGTTTACTCAACAAGAGAAAGAGCTGGCGCTGAAAGCCGCGATCGACTCTTCGACTTACGACAACTACCCGGCACTGCAAGCCGATTGGGATCAAGGCGTATTGGATCGCACTTTAACCAAGCACATCGATTACATTGAGAAAAACGGCTTCACGCCTGCCATCCAACGTGTCGATGGTGAACCAGTATTTGAAGACTACACGGTTGAGTCTGTTTCTTACGGTCTAGAAAACGCGTTCTACGATTGGGCTATCGCGCAAATCGCCAAAGCAGCCGGTGATACTCAAGCGGAAGAGCAATACCTTGAACGCTCAAAAGGCTACAAAAAATACTTCGATTACAACCCAACGGAATACGCAGAACATGGCGTGACGGGCTTTATGCGCCCAGTGATGATTGATGAAACCTTCATGACGCCATTCGACCCATACGGCACAGAACACGAGACAGGCAACTACACCGAAGGTAACGCATGGCAGTGGACTTGGTTTGTGCCGCATGACATCGCAGGCTTAAAAACCATCATGGGTGGCGATGCTGAGTTCCAGAAAAACCTAGAAGCGACCTTCACCGCAGAAAGCCAAGGTACAGAAACACCGGATATGTCTGGTTTGATTGGTCAAGTTGCGTTTGGTAACGAGCCTTCGCACCACATTCCTTACCTATTCAACTGGACCGCAGAACCATGGAAGACGCAACAAGTCGTCGACCACATTCTTGATGACATGTATTTCGCTGCGCCAGAAGGTATTATTGGTAACGAAGACGTGGGCGCAATGTCCGCTTGGTATGTGATGTCTGCATTAGGCTTCTACCAAGTGAACGCAGCAGAACCTATTTACACTGTGGGTCGTCCGCTATTCGACAAAGCGGTGATTCCGGTGAAAGGCGGCACGTTCACCATCACCACAGAGAACAACGCCGATGACAACATGTACATCAAGTCTGTCACCATCAATGGCAAAGCTTTGGATAACGGTTTCTTCTTCGACCATTCCGAGTTCAAACCGGGTGGTGAGTTGCACTTCGTGATGACGGGCGATCAATCAGAAGCGATGAAAGCGCCTCAATAACCTTCACTTGAAATGTGTTCCTCAGGCCAAATCAGTCTGAGGAACATAAGCTCAAATCAATCCCTTCCACTAATGACAGTGTCATTTCTGCTGCCGAAACTTCTTTGCAACCCGATGAATTTTGTCCGCACCACAACGGCGTAAATTCATCTCGGTTTTGTTTCTCCATAAGCGCTCTTAACTGAGTCATTTCAATGGATGCATATGGGAATTTCGGCGCAGACTCACAGATGTAGCCTAGCTCCGACATCGCGCGATTCACAATGCCTCGTGCTGGCCTGCCCGAGAAAACATTAGTCACCGCCGTATGCTGCGCGCGCTCACTGGCAATCGCATATCGATGTAAAGACGAGGTTTTTGCCTCATCACACAACAAATAGGCGCTGCCAACCTGCACGGCACTTGCTCCTAACTTTAGCGCGGCTTCAACACCGCTTTTATCGGCAATTCCTCCTGCTGCAATAACAGGTAAATTCACGCGCTTAACGATTTGCGGTAACAACGCCATCAAGCCTAATTGAGTAGATAAATCATCCGATAGAAACATGCCTCGGTGTCCACCAGCCTCCAAGCCTTGAGCGATAATGCCGTCAACGCCTTTTGCTTCCAGCCACAGTGCTTCATCCACAGTGGTCGCTGTCGAAAGGATCTTCCCTCCCCAGCCTCTAATTCGCGCTAACAAGTCATCGGCAGGCAAACCAAAGTGGAAACTGATCACTGGCGGTGCAAATGGTTCAATCGCGTCAGCAATATCATGATTGAAAGGCATCCTTGTCGGAGCGTTTGGCTGAGCCTGTACGGTTGCACCAACTTCAGCAAAATACGGTTGCAGCGTTTTTTGCCACTCTTCGTGCTTGTTAGCGTCGTATTCCGGCATCTCATGGCAAAAGAAGTTGAGGTTGAACGGTCGATTGGTCGCCTGTTGAATAAGTTGAAGTTCTTTAACGATGGCGTCTTTATTCAGCATTCCACAAGGTAACGAGCCAAGCCCGCCAACATTACTCACTGCAATGGCCATTTGGCTATCTTGCACGCCAGCCATTGGGGCTTGAATAATCGGTAACTCTGTCCCCAAAAGTGCATTAAATGCGTTGTTTTTCATCGTTATTCCTTGAGTTCATCCAACTGAGTTTTTGTTGTTTTATGCACGTTTTCACTGATACGCATCAATATGTCCACTATCTCATATCGACTAATTTTTACCCAACTACGTTGTTATTTCTGTGCACTCAATGCCCACTCAAAATGACATTCCGCGTCAATTAGCGATTACTGACATGAATTTATGTGATCCAATTCAATCGCCTGAGTTACGTGCTTTTTTAAAGTTGCTCTGTTTCGCGAAACCTTACTTCTTACTCAACTTTTACCGGATCAACTATGAAGACATTTTCTAAAAAGCCGTTACTGTATGCGTTAGCGGCGTTCTCTATCGGTGTGTCATTTTCTTCCTTTGCGGAAATTCGCAACGTCACGTTGCTGCACACCAACGACATTGAAAGCGTTTATGAGCCCGTTGACGCATTTTGGAATCCAGACATTAGCCGCATTGGCGGTATTCCTTACCTTGCCACACTGATCAAACAAACCCGCGCGCAAGAGGAGACCAGTTTCTTGTTCGATGCGGGGGACATTTTCACTGGTTCACTCGCGAAAAAAACGCAAGGCAAGCTCTCTTTCGATTTGTACAGTGCGATGGGCTACGACGCGATAACGCTCGGTAACCACGAATTTGAATACGGCTGGCAAACCTTGAAAGAGAACATGCCAAGAGCCGCCTACCCCGTGCTCAATGCCAACATCAAGTTTGAGCAAAACAATGCGCCTTTTGCTTCGCCATATACCATTGTTGAACGCGATGGCATTCGTGTCGGTGTGATTGGGGTAATGGGCGTTGATGCCTTCTACAACACTATGTGGAAAGGTAATCGCAAAGGTTTGACTATCGACGATCCAATCAAAACCACTCAGTTCTGGGTTGATAAGATCCGCGACGAAGTGGACATGGTTGTCGTGCTCACACACCAAAATAAAACGGCACCAATGCAAACCGACAAAGAAGCCGATCCCGAAGTGCAACGCGGCTTTGATGAAGATTACGACATGGCAGGCAAGCTAAAAGGGGTCGATGTGATTTTTGGCGGCCACTCTGACCATGGCTTATGGAAGCCTGTCGTGCATCCAAAAACGGGCACAGTTATCGGCCTCACTTTCGGCCAAGGTAAATACTTGGGTTACACTAAATTTGCCGTAGACACCGAAAAGCACGACGTAAAACTGCTAGACGGAAAACTGATCCCTGTCGAGTCAGACAAACTTGAACGCGACAAGAAAACCAGCGATCTTATCGCCAACGCTCGCAAACAATACCCAGAGCTTGGTCAGCAGTTGGCGACCATTAATGACACGGCGTACCGACGTTATTATCGCGAATCCAACGTAGGTAATTTAGTAGCAGATATGATGCGCGAAGCCGCTAAAGCGGATGTGGGTATGATCAGCTCGGGCAGTATTCGCGTTGACCTCAACAAAGGCCCAGTAACGATGGAAAACGTAATGGATCTTTTCCCATTCACAGATAAACTTTCCGTCGTAAAACTCAACGGCGCACAGTTGAAAGAACTGTTGGAGTACAGCTACACCTTACCTTACGGTCTGGCACAATTCTCCGGTATTGAAGCGCGTTACGACAACGCAAAACCACAAGGTAAACGCCTGCTCAGCCTGAACGTAAATGGCAAACCAGTGAACGACTCACAATCATACAAAGTGGCCACTTACTCTTACGCAGCGAGCGGGGGTGACGGTTATCATGTATTTGAAAAGGGCACGTTTGAATCGCAAGGCGATTCAGTCACCCAAGTATTGATTGACCAATTTAAAGCCAAGAAAGACGTTATCGTTCCGGCGCTGGGTCGCCAAGTGGATGTCAGCGTCAAAGAGTGAGTCTCTGACAAATAACCTCAAAGGATAAGCACCATGACTTTTCGTCAAGAATACAATGGCTGTAAATCATTTGGCTGCCCTAATTGCGGCGTGCCTGATCTCAGTTTGTATTCGCGCTCAAATCGGCTCGGCTACGACTCGTGGCATTGCCCTGAGTGTGGGGCTTATCCTCCGGTTTTGATTAACGAGCCGATACTCGCATTGGCTCATCAACTTCAACAGCAAACCTTTGAGTTGAAGCTATTGCCTCATTGCGAATGCCGATTACCTGCTTGGCAACGTTACGGGAGAACCGCCGTCGGTAGCCCAAGAGTAAAGTGTCGCTGCTGTCAAAAAACCGCAACGCTGCTGAACCCGAACAAAGAATCCCACACACTCCAACCACTGCTTGATGCTCTATTGGCCGAGGTTTCACCCAAAGATTTACAGTATAAATTGGGCTTAAATCATCGCCGTTTTTCACAATCTCTTGAACGTTTGGCAAGTATGCTGGACACTTTTAGTCGCTTATACGAACGTCACTTATCGTTCTCGAATATCCAAACTCGCTCCTTTGTTCAAGTGGCGCGCTCTGGTTTTCGCCACCATGGCCGAGAACAACGTGCAGCGCATGTTTGGACACTATGCAGCGCCGATGCCCAAACGGGTTACGTGCTTTTGCTCAGTGACAACGCTTGGTTTCCTCAGACAGAGATGTCAGAGCACGTCATTCCTCAACCGCTTTGGGAGCCAAGCCGTTACCAATTAACGCAGCAAGAAGAAGCGCCAAACGAATCAGATGTATTTCTCCAAGCACAGCGCACTTACGACAAAATTCTTAGCCGCAGCCAATTTGACCAACTCGCTTACTGCGATGGTTCGCACGCGAAATCAAAAGAAGTGCTACTCACCCGCCCAGTTTTTGCTGCGCACGCGCACATGCAAAACTTGGCGAAATACTTTGCGAACAAAGTGCCGAAACGCTTTGTCCTCGAACATGAAAGCTTTTTACGAGGGGCTGCGATCACCGCTTTTAACTCCGCCATTAAGCGGGGCACGACGCAACTCTATTATTGCCATATTGGACAAAGTGAGGAAAATCTGAGCTTAAATCATGCAAAGCAAAAGATGAGTTGGTGGGATGAAACGTGGCGTCGTGGAAACATCCAAAATCAATATGGGAGCTGGCAAGTGGGGATGGGGTGGCTGACTCAAAAAAGCGCAAGACCATCGGAATCGATAGACGAATTAATCCCGGCACACCCGAATTGGAACAGCGAATTTTGGAACCGTTATACCCGATGGTTACCACCAAGCTACGCTGCCCACTTGAGTTTGCAGCGCATTAAACAGTGGCAAGCGATTTATCGATTTCTCTATAACTACTCAGCCATGCAATCACCACCAAAAGTTGGGGGGGATGAGATCGACCTGTCTCGCGTCGATAGCATAGCCGAATCAATCAACCGCTCGGTAAACGCTCCTGTACACCTTTGAACGCTCGAACTAAAAGGCTTCATCAAAACCGATGTTGTTTGAATATGCTGGAGCTCAGATACGACTTTTAGCCATTAGCCAAGTGATTCAATGGGAATGATTTGCCGAAACTTAGCATGAAGATCTGTAAGCGCGGCTTCAACATCCGGTTCTGCTCGGCTTAAATGTGCGATTAGCGTCATGAAGTAGCAGTCAAAAATCAACGGCATTTTGTCTTCAAGAACAGAACTTACGCTCGCAGATTGAAACAAAGCTTGGTTAAACGACTGGTAATAATCCAAATCCCAAATCACCTCTTTCAACAAGGCTCGGCTCAACTCGACGTTCGCAAAATAGTAGCGATAGTATTTCTCCGTCAGCGCCAAACCAATGTCGATAGCTGTCTTACCTTCCACACTGACTAGCGTCTCTTGGCTGATCTGTTGCAGTTGCGTCAGCATCCCTTCGCGCAAAATCGACAGTTTGGTCGGGAAGTGGCTGAATACCGTACCATCGGCGACTCCTGCTTCTCTCGCAATCTGCCTTGTGGTCGTCATGTCATAGCCATTCTGAGCAAAAGATGCCCACGCGGCTTTTAGGATTTTGTCTCTGGTTTGTTGTCGCTTCGTCATTGATGTATCTGCTTAATGAGCCTGAAAGGATCATACCTTGAGCGGCTGACATTGACAAATTGAGCGCGCTCAATTATAAAAAATGAGCACGCTCAATTTTTATATAAAAACAAAAGGAATCGCTCATGTACGTATTAAACAAACTAGGCCAAGGATTGATTTTCTTGCCGACCATATTCTGCTTTTCTTATATTTTAAGACCAATATTGATGGTGATTCTCATACCAGGCGGACTCGCACTTTTGGCGTTAATCGGTGGGGCAGAAGTCAGAGCAGAACTCAAAGCCATGCTGCTTGAGGAGATTTTTGGGGTCAGTCCATCACACACCACCTCGAAAAAGGCGTGAGTGCGCGAGAAACGTTGGCAAGGTTAAGCAAAAAACAAAACGCGCAGGTATCGAGATCTCAATACCTGCGCGATATGGATGTGGTGAAAAGAGGACTGGCGTTAATCAGTATTCATGTTCTGACCGATTCGCCATAAAACGCCACTAGGGTCAAACAAACAACATTCGCGCATGCCCCAAGGTTGCTCGACCAGCTCAGTTAAACGCGAACCAAATTCTTCATGACCCACTTTGGACAAGTGCTGATGCCAGCTTTCTGCGTCTTCTACGAGCAAGTGCATCATGAAGTTATTGCCGTGTTCTGGCTCATAAAAATTCTGTAAAAGAAACGCGCAACTGCCTTGAGAGAAGTACGCCACATCACCGAAGTCTGACGCCATATCAAAGCCTATCGCCTCATAAAAACGTTTTGAGAGCGCGTAATCTTTCGCTGGAACAAATGATTTGATTTCAACAATATTGAGGTTTTCCATTTCCAATTTCCTAAGCCCTTTTCCATCAAACTGACTGACGTAATCACGCTCTACGCCTTCTATTCGCCTTGCGTATTTTTCTGCGATGGTAGTGGTACACACTCTACCATTTGCGTTTGTAACCACGTGATGAATTTATGTTCGAGTTCTGTACGCTTTTTATCTTGGCTCAATAAAACATAATTGCAACCTGATAGCACAAAACCAAATGGCGCGACCAAATTACCGCGCTTAATATCGTCCATAACAAAAGGATACGATCCCATCGCCGCGCCTAAGCCATCCACCGCGGCTTGTATGCAAAAATAAAAATGCGCAAATGATTGCTGAGTGTTGCCGTTGAAGGTTTCACAACGTGTTGATAGCTGCCAATCCGCCCAAGCATGCGGTCTAGTTTGGCTATTCAACAATCGAACTGCATCCAAATCGTCTTGAATGGATTGCCAATACTCAGTAGAAAATACTGGCCCCACCCACTCTTCCACAAGAATGGTTTTGTTGTAATCGTGCTGCTGAGCAAAATCGTCTCGACGAATCGCCATCGAAAGCCCTGTTGACCCTAATGTTACCGGGCCTCCCGCCGTCGACAAACGAACATCAGCACGGTGTTCATCATTAAACGCAGCAAGCCTTGGCATCAACCAACGCATGGTTAATGTCGGTTCACAAGACACTTCAAGATGCTGATGCTTTTCTTGAATGAGTGTATTCACGCCTGTTTCTAGCGTTTGGAATGCCGTTTTTGTGTATGTCTTGAGTAATTCACCTTCTGCCGTCAACACGGATTTCCTACCCTCTTTCAAAAACAAAGGTTGCGACAGATATTGCTCAAGTTGCTTGATCTGCTTACTCACGGCTCCGTGGGTGATGTTCAGTTTGTCAGCCGCTTCAGTGTAGCTTGAAGAGCTCGCCGCAACGTGGAAGACATAGAAAGATTTTAGGTGACGCATCTGTGAGTTTTTCTCACCAATATGGGAATATTTTTCGATTATAGTCAGTAACAAAGACGCCTACAATTCCGCTACATCACAGACTTCATCATTCAAACAGGAAACCGATATGGAATTTGTAACTCTTGCGCTATTGGGGGTACTTATTGTTATTAGCCCTGGCGCAGACTTTGTTTTGGTATTAAGAAACAGCTTAAATCAAGGACGAGAAGCTGGCGTGTACAGTGCGATTGGTATCAGCATGGCGATAAGCATCCACATCGCTTACTCCATGCTGGGGATCAGTTACTTAATTTCACAAAATGAATGGTTGTTTAATCTCGTGCGCTATCTTGGGGCTGCTTATCTTGTCTACCTTGGGATTAAAGGAATATTCTCCTCGCAGCCTGCGTCAAACTCAGAAACCATTCAACAGAGCGAGTATTCAATGTGGCGATTTTTCATGCAGGGATTTCTGTGTAATTTACTCAATCCTAAGACGATGCTGTTTTTTCTGAGTATTTTTAGCCAAGTAATTTCTCCCGATTCTAGTCAGCAACATATCGCCTTGTTTTACGGGATTTATATGATTGCGCTGCACGGCATTTGGTTTTCTATCGTTGCAGTTTTATTCACGTCACCACAATTACAAGCCTTCTTGTTGAAGATTAAGCATCGACTCAATCAAGCATGTGGGACGGGTTTGGTCATTTTCGGCGCGATGCTGGGCTTAAAGGCTTAATACGTTTGCGGTCAGAGTTTGAACACAAAAAATGCGGCTAATGGAGCCGCATTACAATCCACAAACCTTCGGTCTGATAAGTGAAACGTTTATTGAGTGATAACGATGAGCTTATCCCAATCAATCGTGAAGCGAATTTGCGCCTCAGTGTAATGGCTCGTTGTGCCTTGATCGTACCAGTTACACGCATTGCGAGAGAAACCTTCGTCAACTTCTTTCATGCCCGCTCGTGCAATCATCTCCGTTTTGGGCTCTTCTCCGCGCTCAAATTCTGGTGTGAACACGTACTGGAATTTCGGTTTGAAACCGTAGATCAAACGCGGCAAGTTCTCTTCTGGTAATAGGTTTTCGTTTGAACAACCTGTGTAGTGGTAAACACCCGCCCATTTGCCGTAGTACTGGTAGTCGTTGGTGTAAATTTGGCTAAGAGAGGTGGTCCACTTAACGCCCATACCGCGTTCCATGGAAGCCTTTGGTTTGGCTGCGGTGACGTAATCCTTACTCGAGTAACGAGACGTATAAGCCACACCGAGATCGGTCGTCAACGAGCCAGAAAAACTTGGTGCCGAGCCCGGTGTTGCAGTCGCGGTTAAGCCGATAGACGGTGCAACCGTGGTTGTCGATACTGAAACATCATTGGCTTCGTTTTGCGGTGAGTAATCCTCACTAAATACAGGCGTGCCACCAGCTTGATAGATGCTGTAATCGAACGCAACTGGGTAGTTTTGAGTAAAACGGTCAACAATCGCTGCATCAAAAGTGTGTTTTACACCAGGCTTACCTGGTACATAACCATTCCCTAGAGTGATCACGCGAGCCGCTTTTTTGTCGTTCTTTGAGTTATGGAATAACTCAACCAGTAACTTCATCTGCACACGGCTACCACGAAACTCGTACGGGAAAAGCTCAGGCTCGCTTTGCATCACGACTTCATAACTTTTCTTCACGTAACCTTCTAGCGCGATGTTATCAATCAAGACACTTTCTACAACCTTGTTATCAGAAGCAGCAGCAGTAGCGGAAATCCCTAACATTAGGGGAAGCAGTATTTTCTTATTCATTATTTTATTACCTTACTTGGGAACAGTCCCAAATCAAGCTAACATATTGAATACACTGCATCAACGTGACGAAAACGATTCACATTATCAATAGTTTGACCTACACCCAGAAATGAAAAAAAACAGCCAACTTACGCTGGCTGTTTCGATGCAGTTAATGAATGACCCGAGCGTCCCCTTTAAGTAACTGAGACAGATCGATAGTGAATATCGTCACTGTCGGACGTTTAGGCAGAGCATTTTCGATCGAAAACTCTGGCCCAGCTGGAACGAGGGGGAAGTGAATAGCAGTCGGCCACGTTGACGAAGCTTCATTACCGCCCGGCTCAGATATTGAGAAAGAAAACGCAGGCAAACGGGTCATAACACTTACCTCAAATGACTGATTCGCGGGCTCAAGCGAGCCCGCTTAGGTTTTGCAATGTTATTGTTGTTTTAACGCTTACTTAATCACTAACGATTGATAACGTTAGATATCAAGTTCTTTGTCTTCAACGTGGTTGGTGATCATCGCTTCAGTGGTGATCATCAAGCCAGCAACAGACGCTGCGAATTGAAGCGCTGAGCGTGTTACTTTCGCAGGGTCCAAGATACCCATTTCGATCATGTTGCCGTATTCACCTGTCGCAGCGTTGTAACCGTAATCGGCATCACCCGCTTTGACAGCATTCGCCACAACTGAAGCTTCGTCACCTGCGTTGGTTGCGATTTGACGAAGAGGCTCTTCCATTGCACGTAGCGCAACTCGGATACCCACGTTTTGGTCATCGTTGTCGCCTTTTAGATCCGCCAATTCTTTCGCGATCTTAGTTAGGGCAACACCACCACCAGCAACAATACCTTCTTCAACCGCTGCGCGAGTAGCGTGTAGCGCATCATCCACGCGGTCTTTCTTCTCTTTCATCTCAACTTCGGTTGCAGCGCCGATCTTGATCACCGCTACGCCGCCAGAAAGCTTCGCAACACGTTGTTGAAGCTTGTCTTTATCGTATTGAGAGGTGGTTGTTTCGATTTGTTTTTCAATCGAAGTCACACGATCAGCAATCGCGCTTGCTTCTGCTGCGCCACCCACGATGGTTGTTGTGTCTTTGGTGATGGTCACTTTCTTCGCGCTACCTAGTTGCTCTAGCGTTGCTTTTTCAAGCTCTAGGCCGATTTCTTCAGAGATGACCGTACCTGCGGTTAGTACCGCAATGTCTTCCATCATCGCTTTACGGTTGTCACCAAAACCAGGTGCTTTCACCGCCGTCGCACGCACGATGCCACGCATGTTGTTCACAACCAATGTCGCTAGCGCTTCACCTTCGATGTCTTCAGCAATGATCAATAGCGAGCGAGAAGATTTCGCCACTTCTTCTAGCACTGGCAATAGCTCGCGGATGCTGCTGACTTTTTTGTCCACCAATAGGATGTAAGGGTTGTCTAGCTCTACGCTGCCATTTTCTTGGTTAGTGATGAAGTATGGCGACAAGTAACCGCGGTCGAATTGCATACCTTCAACCACAGACAATTCGTTGTCTAGACCTTGGCCTTCTTCCACCGTAATCACGCCATTGCGACCCACTTTTTCCATCGCTTCTGCAATGATTTCACCAATCGCGCGATCGCTGTTTGCAGAAATGCTACCCACTTGGGTGATGGATTCTTTGTCGCTGCATGGCTTAGACATTTCACGTAGTTTCTCAACCGCCGCTTCAGTGGCTTTGTCGATACCACGTTTTAGGTCCATTGGGTTCATGCCAGAGGCTACCGCTTTAAGACCTTCATTGATGAAAGATTGCGCCAGTACGGTAGCCGTCGTTGTACCGTCACCTGCTTCATCATTTGCTTTGGACGCCACTTGTTTCACCATTTGTGCGCCCATGTTTTCGAACTTGTCTTTCAGTTCGATTTCTTTCGCTACAGACACGCCATCTTTAGTGATCGTTGGCGCGCCGTAAGATTTATCAAGCACAACGTTGCGGCCTTTAGGGCCTAGTGTCACTTTTACTGCATCCGCCAGTAAGTTCACACCTTTCAGCATTTTTTGACGTGCGTCATTAGCAAATAATACGTCTTTTGCAGCCATAATTATCTCCTCAAAAAACTACTACAAAAATAATTACTCAACGATTGCTAACACATCAGATTCGGACAGAATCAAGTATTCTGCGCCGTCAATTTTCTCGGTTTTCACGCCGTAACCGTCATTGAAAATGATTTGATCGCCCACTTTGACTTCCATCGCAGCGCGTTCGCCATTTTCAAGGCGTTTACCTAAACCAACAGCAATGACTTTCCCGCGGTTTGATTTTTTCACCGACTGAGAAGTTAAAACGATTCCCCCTTCAGATTTATTTTCCACCTCTTGTCTTTCAACAATTAGCTTGTCATTTAAAGGACGAATTTTCATTTGAAGTGCCTCCTACTTAGAACCAAAAATAAAAGACATAGTTTGAACATAAAGATGGATTAACGAGTCGTCTGCTCGTTTTCGATGAAAATAATAAGGTCGAAAAATTGGAGTTCAAGGGGGAA
The DNA here is from genome assembly GCF_024181925.1 of Vibrio sp. Y20_XG_PY13. Classification (NCBI taxonomy): domain Bacteria; kingdom Pseudomonadati; phylum Pseudomonadota; class Gammaproteobacteria; order Vibrionales; family Vibrionaceae; genus Vibrio; species Vibrio sp. Y20_XG_PY13. The sequence continues at coordinate 1,034,016 of NZ_JAMZAL010000001.1, forward strand.
ATTCAATAAAAATTTTTTATCGAACTAAATAAAATTCTCTATCAAAAATTCTCATTCACCATCCGTCATAATGAGTCTATGATGGAGGCTATTTTACGCAGTGGCACACATAGTTTGATAAGGATGACGAAAGAATGAAAAAGGCAATTTCTCTGTTTCTTGCAACGCTGAGCTTAGGATTGCTCGCTCCTAACGTAGCGGCTTCTGAACGCGCGGAACAGGGATGGCAACTGATAGAGCAAGGCGCAATGCTCGTCGATGTGCGCACTCCGCAAGAGTTCTCTGAGGGGCATTTAGACAATGCGGTGAATTTCCCTCTATCTGAGCTTGATAAACATTTTAAAGACGTCAAAAAAGATCAATTGATTGTGCTGTATTGTCGCAGTGGTAACCGCTCGGGCCAAGCCTATCAATATTTGCAATCGCAAGGGTTCACAAATCTGCACAATGCAGGCGGCCTGGAAGAGTTGCAAAACGCCCAATAATCCCTCGTTTTGTTACTACATGACCCGTTTTCATCTGGAAAAAACAGAGCGCGTTGCTGATTAGCGGCAACGCGCTCTGCGACTTCCCCTAGTTTTATGTACGTTGCTTAACTCCTTTTAAGCACACGCACCCCATTATTCGCAAAGTCCGGCTCTAAAAATCTATGTGGTAGTTGTTATTGGAATTGTTTAGCGCAATTGACCAATTTTGCTCAAACTCTTGCGCACTCATCGGCACCCATTGCGCATAAAGATGTGTCCAGTTGCCATTCACTTCGAGCTCTACGTCACCCGCCACGTTTGGATACAACGTCGTGATACGAGATGTCGGGTCGGCAATCACATCGCCATTTGCGGTGGTATACGCCGCTTTCGAATACAAGTGCAACGCCCCCTCGGTCGAACCGGTATAATTCACAGACAAGGTAATTTTTTCACCAATATCGAATGAGAAGTCTCGTTCCGCCACGATGTCAGCCGTATTGTCGAGAACCTGAACCGATGGCGTCGGTGTTGGTGCCGGAGGCGTGGTTGAGCCACCACCTCCACCGCCGCCTCCACAAGCTACGATTAATGCCGAAATCAACGTCGTCATAAGCAGTTTTGTAGAATGTTTCATGTCAGGCTCCTTACTGCTGAGTTGCAGGAATTACTTTGTTAGCGGTTGAGGCTTGGTACCACGTTGTTTCTGACTCGCCACTGCTGGTTACCCAAGTTGGAAAATCGGGATACGCTTTACTGATGTCGACGTTTTCAATCGGATGATCCCACTCGTCACGAATGTTGATCGCCCACGGCATGTTGTTGTTCGTCAAGAATGACTCAGCGCCGCCGGAGTTATCATCATGCAGGTTGAAAAAAGAGTTATTCATCTCACTGGTTCCCGCAAAGGACTTGAAGTGCGTTTGCCAACTCATACCCGGAGGTGTGGCAGTAAAATCACCGTGATACGAGTCTTTCGAAGCAAAGATGAATGAATCGTAAGGCGGATAGCCAACTTGCTCACGTGAAACAGGCGTCGATAGCTCAACGGTGAGCTGATAATTCAGAACATCTGACGTTTGCTGACTCACACACGCGGTTTGAGTGCGATAAAAAGTACAATTGCTGTCTAACTCACCCAATGCTTCTAAGTCTTTGCGCAAGTTTTCTGAGACCACAAGCACCGCCTCACCGCCAGATTGCACCACTTGATGAGTGACGGGTTCGCCATTTCGAGTCAACACGGTCGACGCAATATTGGCAGGGTTAACATTTGGTAGATGAACCGCAAAACCGTTGGAGAACCCAGCTCCCATCGCCTGTAAGGTGTAATCGAATGTAATGTTTTTGATTTCACGCTGACCATTTAGCAGTTCAGTAACGCGATAACGCCACACCACATCGTTGAAATCGTAGTCGCCCATTAGCGGCCAGCGATCTTCAAACGCCATCGTCGCGTACGTGTCTGAGCTTGGATAAACCGAAGTTACCGTCACTTCTGGGTTGTTTTCTTGCACCAATGGCTCGTATTTCGAATCCGTCGAACCATCAGTGTTGACGCCATCAATGGCGGTGAATGGGCTCACTTCGACAGTAAACAGCAAGTCATTGAAATCATTGTCGCCATCAGGGCGATAAATATCTTCAAAACCCAGGACTAAGAACTCGTTTTGCGTATCGATAAAAGCCACGTTATGACGACGATTTTCTGAAGTCGACTCTGGGTTTAGATTGGAATAGCTATAAAATGGCGTGCCCCAACTGCCAAGGCTGGCAATGTTATTGTATGAGCCAGACCAGCCCCAACCATTCGGAATAATGAAGAACGCAAGCGTTTGACTGGCAGTGAGCTGCACATTCAGGTCGATAGTGTCACCTTCTTCCATCTCGCCATCTGGCGCTTTCGATGTGTTAGGGAAAATGATCACATGCGCTGCGATTTCATCTTTATTGATCGGCGGGTTATTGGTATCAAAAACAAAATAACCGAGCGTATTTCGATACCCAGCCCCTTCATTCAAAAAGGTGACTTTTGCGGTTGCGAACTCCGCGCCATTCAACTCTTCATCGATATCAATGCTGGAATAACGTTCTGGCGCAATAAAGGCGCTGTTGACGAGTGTGCCCTCTGGCAACATGGAGTAAACGTTGCTAAGTACATCTTGCGGCAAGGCTTCTGCGACCGAATAGGTATTAACGGGTTTACCTTTAGCTGAATAATTTGAACTGTCACTACCAGATTCAAAGGTAAAGTCGCTGGTCATAAGCGCACTGGCTGAAAATGATAAGCAGCAGCCAGAAAGCGCGATTAGTTTCCCTGTTCTCATAATGTTCCCCTTCTTTAACCGGACGTTGGTCATATGCAAGAAGGAGCAATTATGGTGCCTAATTTAAATTATTTATCTAACAAAGAGTTATGATGACAAGCGTGTTTTTTGTCATTTTGAGAATGAACATGACAAGCGAAGTAGAAGTCTGGAGAGTTCAGAAAATGTGCTCGTGTGCAGTGGAGTTTTAATCCGCGAGGCGTTGATATTCGCCCCGCGATAACAACGGATTTTCTCTAAAGTTTTGGCCCTGCCTCAAACTGGGTCAGGTTGTCGGTTATTTCTAACCACGGCGCTTTTGACGCCACGAAAATATGAAAGCTTGGTTTGTGAGATGGGGCATCATCCAATACACCTAAGCGAATATTGACGATTCCGTTATTCTTTTTCGAATACAAACTTGAGCCGCAATGGCGACAAAAACATAGCTCGGTATTTTCACTTTTCTGATAAGTTTGAATATCCTCTTTCCCTTGAATAATGAGCAACTTATCTAGAGCAATGCCGCCCGCCGATGAATAGTCAGAGCCAGTAAATTTTCGACATTCAGAGCAATGGCAGTTGCCCATGTATTTGAATTCATCCGCCACTTCGAGTTTTACCTTGCCACACAGACATGAGCCTTTGAGTACTTCCATTTGAGTCCCTTTTTTATTATGAACCTACGTGAGGTTGGTGATGGTCTCTTCACCATGCCACCACAAGACGACAAATTAAAGACGGGTAACGCAGGTTTTCAAAAATGAAACGAAAATGTAAAAACCACAACGCGATGAAAGTTAATTTCTACCGCGACGGCGAGAAGCATGAGTCCTAAAGCTCATTCATCCTAACGCCAAACGGTAGGAAAACAGAAAGACGATCAGAGAAAAGTAAAACGAGCTTTTCGGATACAAAAACACCAAGCAAGATGCTTGGTGTTTTCTTAATATTTTGTTTAACCACGCCATCGCTCTTCATAAGAGACATCGTGTTAAGCAAGTTCAGTGCTTAGAAAATGCAGTGCTTAGTAAAGCTGGTTGCTTCGTTTGCTGTCCAGTCACCTTTTGGCTTGTCTTTTAAGCTCTCACACCATTGCTCGCTGCCAACACCATCTTGAAGAACACAGTGCTTTGCAAAATCGACGGCATTGTCTGCTGTCCATTCTGTTTTGGGCTTATCGCGCATGTCGTTACACCAGCCTTCGGTGCCCACTTCATCGCTACAAGCAGTTAAAGCAGACACAGCTAACATCAGCATGACTAGTTTTTTCATAAATTCAGGTTCCAGTTGCAAACAATTAAATACCCATCACTTCAACAAGCGTTGTTCATCAAAGTGACTTTTGTATCAACTATAACGAAATTATCAGTCTACGTGTTAAGACACCGAAAATTTATTGAGCGACGCTGTGATAATCACACCATATCTGGTGTTACAGACGACGTGCTTTAGTTAACGCGTTCACCTTCGCCGATCCAGTGCCAAAGCAGGCCAAACGCAGCTCTAACGCCATTTGTTCAAAATGATCGACCACCAACTGCGTGCTGATGGTCGCAGCTTTCAATACTGCACCAGCTTGGCCTACGAGGTTCGCGCCTAAATGAATCGCTTTCGCCGCCTCAAGTCCATTGTGGATACCACCAGAGGCGATCAAAGGCAATTTAGGATGCTGCGCACGTATTTGAGCCAAGCACGTTGCCGTCGGGATACCCCAATCACGAAAAAGCTCTGCTGCGCGCTGCATGTGAGGGTTGTCTTGGCAATACCCTTCAACCGCACTCCAACTTGTGCCACCAGCGCCCGCGACGTCAATTGCGTCCACGCCAGCATCAACCAGTCGCTGCGCCACGTCACCGCTTATACCAAAACCTACTTCTTTGATGATGATAGGAACGTTAACGCGCGGCTTTAGTTGCTCAATAGCGTGCAATACACCAATCCAATTGTGATCGCCGTTTTTCTGAAACGCTTCTTGCATCGGATTAACGTGCACAAACAAGGCATCTGCTTGAATCGCCTCAACCGCACGTTGCGCGTTATCCAATTTGCCTTTGTCACGCAGTTGAGCAGCTCCTAAGTTTGAGTACAGCGGCACACCTTTCGCGAGTTCACGGATGGTTTTACCCAAGCCAGAGTGCTGGCTTTCTTCTAAGCTGATCCGCTGAGAGCCCACACCCATCGCGATACCTAACTCGCTTGCGGCTTCAGCTAAGCGGCAGTTGATCGTTTCGGCGTCTCTCGCTCCCCCCGTCATGGAGCTGATCAAAAACGGCAGCGCCAATCGATGGCCAAGAAACTCCGTCGATAAATCGATAGTGTTGAAGTCACATTCTGGCAGCGCACAATGTTCAAACTCGACAGACTCAAAACCCGCCGTTTTCTTTTTCATGCTCATGTCATGATGTAAAACAGCGTCTAAATGTAAGTCTTTTCGGTTAGTTTGCGGAGCCATAATGTCACCCTAAAGTAAAACAGTCGCGCAGTATTGCCATCCTCATCAGTAACGTCAATGCGAATTTTCTGAAATAGGTGCATTGCATTTCCGAAACCAGCAATGAATCGTTATTTACTCTGAAATTATAGGAAGAGAAACCCACCCTCTCGTTTAAAACGATAACGGCGAGTTACTCCCTAAGCTTGGATAACAAACGGACAGGATGCCAACTTAAAGGCGGTGAAATAGATGTTTTGCGTTCTATTGTGCGCTTTCAGGCAGAATTAGCGACACAATGGTACTTGTCGAACTTGGCGCAAACTGATCCGGATCATCACAGAATTGGATTTTGCCTTTGTCTTCGACATTAAACAGCGGGATCACCAAATTGGTTTTGTGATGTTCCAAATAATCTTGGTAAGTGAAGTTCTCACTCAGTTTGGTGTGCTTGATTTCCGCACCTCGGCTTAACAGGCTCGCTAGCTGGGTGTAACTAACATTGCCCCCCATCAACAGCTTGCCGTGATACTCCTGAGCAACAGAGTGCTTTTCACTGCCGTTTCCATTCGTCTTCACTTTTTGCAGACAATGTACTTTATCTTCGCCGAACTCATCAACAAATTGCATACAAGCCATGATGTTGAAGTGTTGATCTGGCGTGAGTGCGACCACTTGACCAATACCAATCATGTTCAGGTTGTCATCCGCATGGCTAGAAATCGGGTTACCGTAATAATAATCCAGACCCATCATACGAACTTGGCTGATGTACTCCCAGTTCGAGTCCGTCATCAATACACGTCGATCATAACGCGCTAACGCTTGGCCAATTTCACGTGCGACTCGGTTCGCCCCAATAAGTAGGAAGCCTCTCGGTGCAGGTTCAGCGACACCCAATGCAATCGCCATAGGGCGAGCAGTGGCACTTTGTAATACCACCGTACCGATGATCACCATAAAGGTCATTGGCACCAGTAAGCTTGCTCCATCGACTCCGTATTCAGTCAACTTAATCGCAAACAGAGACGAAATCGACGCAGCAACAATACCGCGTGGTGCCACCCAAGACAAAAAGAGCTTGTCTTTAATGTTCAAGTTGCTGCGCATCGTAGAAAGAAAAATCGATAACGGGCGCGACACCAACTGCATAAAGACAAACAGCAGCAACGCACCACTGCCCAGCGCTGCAAAATCATCCAAGCTGATTCGAGCCGCAAGGAAGATGAACAAACCGGTGATCAGCAAAATGGTCAAGTGTTCTTTAAAGTGCAGAATTTGTTGAATGTTAATGTCTTTCGCGTTGGCAAGCCACATACCCATCACGGTAACGGTTAATAACCCCGCTTCTGATTCGATGTGGTTAGAGACCGAAAATACGCCCAGTACCACCATTAAAACCGCAAAAGGCTGCAAGTATTCCGGCAACCACGCTCGACGCAATACCGTCGCCACTGCTGCACCAGACGCCACACCTAAAATGACACCTACGGCAATGATGGTGCCAAAGACTTCCATGCTGTTTACGGCGCTGTGCGACACGATAAACTCATACACCATCACCACAAACAGCGCACCAAGAGGGTCGATTAAGATCCCTTCCCAGCGCAAAATATTGGCAAGTGTACTGTTAGGCCTTACCGTCCGAAGCAGCGGCACGATAACTGTCGGCCCCGTGACGACGGTTAAGCTGCCGAACAACATTGCGAGCTCCCAAGTAAAACCAAGGAAATAGTGTGTCGCAACACTGGTTGCCGCCCACGAGATGATCGCCCCGATGGAAACAATGCTCCATACCGCCCCACTCACGCCACGAATTTCTTTAAAATTTAAGGTCAAACTGCCTTCAAATAAAATGACTGCCACCGCTAATGAGACCAACGGAAAGAGCAAATTTCCCAAAATTTCATCGGGTTTGAGCCATTGCATAAATGGCCCGACGATGAGGCCAGCCAACAGCAAAAACAAAATGGCAGGCAAGCGCAGCCGCCAAGCTAACCACTGACAGCCCAAACCAATGACCCCTACCGCTGACAGCACCAGCGCTTCATTACCCACTTGCATCTATCGTCACCTATTTTTATCGTTGTTTTAGCGTCACAGCGCTAGGATGCGTTGACCCTTAGAATTATGAATATAGTTTATACCCAGTGACTTAGCGGCGATGTGTGCCGAAAAGTCGTCCAGAAACTGCATCAAGACTTGCGTCATTCTCGCAGTTCCCCTCAGAGCAAGGTAAAGTGGGTACAAAATTTCACGCGGAACCTAGCATCATAAGACGCTCAGGCATAGAGCATGAACTAAGCTTTAGTGTACGTGCTCAAAGTTAAGAATCATCTATCGTGTGAGACAAACGACCAAGGATAGGGAGAAATGGATTGTTTACGACACTTGCACTGATCACGGCTTTTTTTGCCATATTGATCGGTTTGAAAGCCGCCAGTCGGATATCGTCGCTGGAAAAAGAACTGTCGAAATTACAGAAGGAAGTTGCCTCTCTTCGCGTCAGCACGCGTCGCGATTCAAAACTCGAAGCCTCCCAACCAGAGCCTGACACATCGGAATCCAGCCTTGGAGCGGCCTCTTCGATGCGTTCAGATTCTGGCGACTCGGCGTTAAGCGCTCCAAGCAATATCGAGCCTGAATTTGAGCCTTCATACATTGCAACTCAGCAGCACCATAGTGAGCAAGAGCAAACCGAACTCAACCAAAGCCAGCAAACACAAGTTCAGTTGGCGACGTTTACTCAGCAAGAAGACCCACTAATCCAGAAGCACGCGCAAAAACTCATTGCTAACTTCCAAGAGAACTGGCTAGTTTGGGTCGGCGCATTAGCCATGTTGATCGGTGGCGGCTATCTGGTACAAGTGATTGGTAGCCATATTGAGTTTTCGCCACTTATGCGTGTTTCTTTTGCCTTTTCACTCTCGTTACTTATGGTACTCGCTGGCGAGTGGTTCCATCGAAAAGAGCAAAACAACCCAGATCGCGCCGCACGCGCTCAAGGCTTTACCTATGTGCCTGCTGCTGTCACCGGAACGGGGCTAACGGGCATTTACTGCACCGTCATTTTTGCTTTTGTGGTTTATCAAATGCTGACGCCAAGTGTCTCGTTGATCATCTTGGCTGCGGCGGCATTTTGCAGTTTAGCGTTGTCATTGCGACAAGGGCCGTTAATGGCGGTGCTCGGTTTAATCGGTGGCTACACCGCTCCACTTTGGATTGGAGGTAATGAACCGAACTACTTTTTGTTAGCCGCATACATCTGCGCGATTTCGTTCGCGGCGACCTTATTGATGCAAAAAGTGCATCGGGCATGGATTGCGCCAAGCATCGCCGTTCCGCATGTCATTTGGATGCTGCTGTTGATTGAGAGTATTCCAACTGAACTGCTGTTCTCGTGGCTCGCGATTTATCTCTCCATCACTTTGTATCTCATTTTCGCGGTTCCGAGAATGGGTTGGATGCTCAATCCTCGTTTTCGCCACTATCAAAGCAAGTGGACAAATCAACCAACCGCGACCTCTCTTGCAGTAGCGTTATTGACCTTTTCTGCTATCACCAGAATGCCGGAACTGAACACTCTACAAATGGCGTACTGTTATACGCTGCTTGTGGCGATCATCTGGCTACCAGCACTGCGTACAGGCTGGTCGTTACGTGTATTTTTGCCATCCATACTCGTCTCGGCAACCGCGCTGATTGTTCTCACCATCGCGTTTGATGCGCTGTATATGTTAGAGCGAGAGGCCAGCATTTTATTCGCACTGGCGGTGAGTATTGCGCTGATTGGCTTTAGAACCTATTGCCAATCTTTGAGTGACCGTTCGCAAATCAGCAACGTGCTTTTATTGGTGCTAGCACCAACGATGGGTTTGGTCACGTTGTTTTATGCTGACGAATTCATGCACGCTTACGCCCTGTACTGGACGTTGTTCTGCGCGCTCATCGCGGCCTATTATGCGTTCCTTAGCCAGCGCCTTCGCTCTCTTGCACTTGAATGTTCAGCGGTCGTTCACGCTCTGATTTCTGGCGTCGCTTTCGTTTGGTTAAGCGACACTTGGCTCACCACTGCCATTTCGATACAAGTCGCGGTGATGGCACTGCAAATCCAAGCCGGGTTCTTTCGCCCAGCAAGTTGGGCGGTCAAAATCGTGATGGGTATTTTGGTGGTTCGTCTCACGTTGCTGCCATTTATTCCACAATGGCAGCCGGTTGAAAGTGGGCATTGGGCTTGGGTCATTCTTAGTTACGTGCCGTCATTGGCTATCTTAGCCTATGCCCGAAGCGTGCTAGCGAAACAAGATTCCGACCTGACCAACTGGTTTGAAGGGGCGTTTTTGCATGTGTTCTTAATGGCGTTGTTCACCCAAACCAACTACTGGTTAACGGGACAATACGGCTATTTGGGGCACATCGATTTCACAAGTGCCGTGGTCTTTGCCAACCAAGCACTGGTTATGGGCTTGGTTTACAGTTATCGCAGCCAATTTGCTCAGCAGCTCACCCTTGTTTATCAAGCCTACAGCTACTTATTGTGGGGCGCATTCGCGCTATTGACGGTATGGCTGAACAGCGTTGAATCGCCACTCATCACCAACAACGTATCGGCACAAGCCATGCCGGTGTTCAACATGCTGAGTTTAGGTTGGCTTCTGCCAGCGTGCATTCTCATTGCTGCGGTCGTTAGACGCTGGAATACGCTGCGTGTACACCGATTAGCGGTCGCATGTCTTGGCTTTGCATTAGCGGCCATTTGGCTAGGGATGTCGATTCGACAGTTCTGGCAAACCACGTCAATGACGCTGTTTCAGCCGACCAGTATGGCGGAATTGTTTAGCTACTCAGTGGCAGGATTAATGGTTGGTGGCGCTTTAACTTGGCGCGGTGTCACTCACAAGGCGATGATGATGCAACGCATCGGCTTAATTATACTGGCCTTTGTGGCATTGAAAGTATTCTTGTGGGATGTAAGCTCTTTGGACGGGTTCTGGCGCGCCATCAGCTTCTTAGGCTTGGGGGCATCACTTATTGCTTTGGGGTGGCTCTTTCAAAAACTGCATCGCTCAGTCACTCAGACCTCTGAGCCATAATCGACGTTCTTCAACACAAAAAGATAAGCGGAAAAGAGAGATTCCCGACAATGCATTTTCGCCGTTATTGGGGGGCAGCAAAAATGTAAAGCCGGGAATCATTGGAGTGTTCTTTGAAACGGCGTTATTTCAACAATGCAACCACCGTATGGCGACGGACATTCGCTTGCGCATTTAACGCTTGGAACGTCGAGGTAAACTGACCAGACGTCTCCATAAAACCATCCAGTTTTGCGTTCACTTCATCTACCGAAAGTTGATGACTTTTGCTTTGGATTGAGCGCATCTGCGTGTTCAACTCGCCATGAAAAGCTTTCGCTTCTTCTAAGCTGGTTTGCACTTGTCTTAAGTGCTGATTGACTTTCGAGATGGTCTGTTTGATGCCATCACGAGAGCCTAAATCAAAACTCAGCTCAGCAATACCGTCCGGCTCAGATTTCAAGTTCAGCACATTTGGCTGGCCAGCTGGGAAGCGATGCCCTTCGCCCGTGACCAAAACCTTCTGCTGCATTTGTTGATAAGCGTTATCGCGCGCTTCAAACAAAATGGTGCCGTCTTCAGCCAATGATGCGCGCATGCCCATTGCAATTAAACTGCGGTCGAGCATTTTCACCGTGCGTGCGCCGTCCGATTGACCGTCAAACTGAATCATTACCGCTTGGCCCTGAGGGAAATCCAAACGAATTTGTTCCGCTCGGTCACTGAGACGATGAACATTCAAACCTGGGATAGAGAAGCGACGAATATCGGCTTTATCCAACTTGAGATGCAACTCGTTATCAATCACCTTCTGGCCATCAAAGCGCGCTTGTTCCACAACACGTTGAATGTTCGCTTTAGAGCGCACAAGCGTATCTTGCAACCCCGGCACATTTTGTGCGCCTTGCGTAACCGCTTGAGTTAACCCACGTTTAATGTGCGTTAGCTCTTTACCAATGGTTTGCAGTGATTTTGAAGCAATTTGTACCGCTGTTGCTTGTTGCTGTCCCTGAGTCAGTTGAATGCCTGAAACAGAATAGGCTGACGCGGTGTCAGCCTGAACTTGAATTGGACGCGGTTTGATCGTACTGCTTGAATCCGCAGAGCGGGTTGGCATGATAGAGGCTTGTTCTTGGCCACCCAAGCGTATGCTATGGGCTCTAACCTCTACTGTACTCATTACCATAAAAGAACTTCCTAACCTTAAATACGGTCAAACAATGAAAGATCGTTGATCTTCACGTAGCTCGCCTGCGTAGCTTGCAGAGCAGCCATGTAGTTGCTTAAACGTACCGAAGCTTCACCGTAGTCCAATGCAGATAAGTCACCAGAGACTTTGTCGACAAACAACTTGTTTTCGCTGTGTGCGCCATCCATCAAATCTAGGTTGTTATGGCGACCACCGATTTCCGTCATCGCGCCTAGTACGTTTGCCATCGTATCATCGATGGCGTTTAGGCTAGCGTCCACTTCGGCTTGAAAATTCGGACTCGGCTTCTCAAATTCTGCAATCAAAGCGTCGATTTGATTAAGAACGTTCTTGCCGCCACCAATATCTAGGATCTCTTGTGCGGTCATGTTCGAATCCATGGTCACGCCTTTCGCCACCGTCACCACACGAACATCGCTGTTGCCTTCGACTACATAAGCGCCACTTGATTTATTCAGAGCCGCGGTATCGGTTTTTGTGCCCGAGAACAGAAAGTGGCCTTCTTCATCTTGCGCATTGAAAGACGATTCGATGGAGTCACGGTAGCTTTTCAGTTCGGTGATCATGCCGCTACGGTCTTGATCCGTTAACGAACCGTTCGCGCCCCAAAGAACAATGTCACGCATGCTTTTCAAACTTTCGCTCACTGAGTCTAGGTGTGTCTCTTGGCTTGAAAGCGTTGTTTTCAGGTTTGCGATGTTGCTTTGGTATTGAGCAATCGCGCTGTTTTCACGTTCCAAGTTAAGCAGCTTGATAGACGCCATTGGATCATCAGACAACTTAGTCAGTCGCTCACGTGTCGACATTTGTTGAAGTACTTTCCCAAGGCCTGCGCTGTTGCTCTGCAGGCTTTGCAGCATCATTTGGCTGAATTGGTTATCACTGATTCGCATCTGGGTTTCCTCTAGAATAACTGCAATACAGAGTCGAACAGCTGGTTCGCCGTACTGATCACTTTCATGTTGGCATTGTGCGCGTTAGCAAACGTCATCAAGTTCGCGGCTTCTTCATCGCTGTTCACGGCACTTACGTTGTCGCGAGCGGTATGCGCTTGCTTACTCATTGCCAGTTTTGCTTGGTAATCCGCATCGGCCTGACGCGCTTTGATCGCCGTTTGGCCAACCATTGAGGTAAAGGCATCGTTCAAGCTCACTGAGCCGTAGCCCGTTACCGCAACCGGTTTGTTACTCAAATCAATCAAAGATTTAAGAACATTCGCGTTACCCGGCGTACCATCGCTTGAAAACGCCAATTCTTCCGCGCTCAAATCTGTGATGGTTAAACTTGCCGCTGGGTTATCAGGGGCGTAGTTAAACAGTGGTTTGCCAGCATTGCCTTTCAAGTCTTTACCTGTAGCAAGTACCGCGTTGTACTCATCTGCCAGAGCTTTTGCCATGTCATCAAGCGCCACTTGGTTTGGCTTTAGAACGTCGGTTTGGTAATCGTTAATGGCACCCAACTTACCCCCGACCGAATCGCCAATAGCGAAGCTTTGATTAGCAAAATTCACGTGCAGATCCGCAAGATACGGATCGCTTGGATCAGGAATCGCAGACAGTTGACCAAAGTCCGAACCCATGACTAACGGCTGACCAGAAACCAACGTCACCTGCATGCTGCCATCCGGTTGATCGGTTGTTTTCACTTCGATCACTTGTGACAGCTCACCGATCAGCTTTTCACGCGTGTCCATCAATTGAGCAGGGTTACCGCCTGTACCTTGCATTTCAACGATTTGCTTGTTCACGTGAGCGATGTTCGACATCAGACTGTTTGCATGAGTCAGCGCAGCGGTGCGCTGATCATTCATGTCTTTATGTTGGTTGTGCAAAGACTGAGTTAGTGTGTTGAAGCGTCGAGCCAACGCTTCTGATTCATTGATGATTTGCTGGCGGTAAGGCATCGATTCTGGCTTCACTGTCGCGTCGTTAAGCGCGGCGTTAAGCGAGTCTAAGCCAGCAGAGATACTAAATCCGTCTGCACCCAAGGTGTTTTCTAGTTGGCTCATGTTGCTGGTGTAACCAGCCGCGTAAGCCGCCAAACTATTGGTAGACCAAGTTTGTTTAACCAAGAACTGATCAGTTACACGGCGGATGCTGGTCACTTCCACACCCATGCCAGAACTTAAGCGGTTGGACTTACCATCACCAACTGTCGCCATCAACGCTTGTTGACGGCTGTATCCTGGCGTGTTGACGTTCGCAACGTTTTGCGCCGTCACGTCAAGTGCAACGCGGTTTGCGTTTAAACCTGAGAGGGCGATATTAACTAGGTTCATTTACAGCTCCATTTTCCTGATCAGCGGCTGAGAAAAAGCGGTCGTCATACCGGCTTCTCCAAGCACTTGTTTAACTGAGGCGACCGCTTGAGCCGTTGAGTTAAATGGGTCGGTAATTTCTTCGAGTTCAAGCTGTGATATCGATTCAGAATCGACCGTTTTACCGTCATTTGCAGAAGACACATTGCGCGCCGAATCGAAGGCCACTTCGCGCATTGAAGGGCTCAACTGCTGAATCAGCATATTGGCGATGCCAGAGCTTTGTTTTTTCGCCAACTCCATTGCCAACTGACCATCGTACATGTCGCGAAAAACGCCTTGTTGCTTACTTGAAAATGGGCTGTCTTTGTCCGCTAACACGTCGCTGCTGCTGCGCATTTGACGCAGCACCAATTGTAAGAACATAGCTTCAAATTGACCCGCCACCATTTCAAGCGCGCCTTCTTGATCACGGCTGTGCTTGATGTTCGCCAACGCACTGTTGTCATGATAAAGCATTGAGTTCAATTGAGCTTGATCGCTGCTACCATCTAGTTTCATCGTTCACTCCTTAAATCACGACCAGTTCAGCATTCAACGCACCCGCTTCATTTAGTGCCTGAAGAATCGACATCAAATCGGTTGGGGTTGCGCCTAAGCTATTAACTGCATCGACAATGGTATTGAGCTCTGTACCCGGAGGCCAAATCACCATTTGAGCGAGCTCTTCGTTTACATCAATATCCGTTTGATTCACGACTTTTGTCTCACCATCAGCAAACGCATTCGGTTGGCTGACTTTTTCTGATTCTGAAATTCGCACCGTCAAGTTGCCGTGGCTTACTGCCGCTTCGCCAACTTTGACATTCTTGCCAATCACCACGGTGCCAGTACGGGAGTTGAAGACGATACGTGCAGGCTTACGACCCTCCACGACACTCATCTCTTCCAGCATCGACATCATGATCACGCGTTGTTGCGTGTCTTTCGGCGCTCGCATATCCACGCGTGCTTTGTTGATGGCTACAGCCACGTTCGGACCAAACGTATTATTGATCTCACGTGCGATGTTTTTTGCAGTGGTGAAACTTGGTTTGCGCAAGTTCAGCGTGATTTCATCGCGCTGGTTGAAGTCTGTTTTGATTTCGCGCTCTAGCGTTGCACCATTCGGCACACGACCCGCTGTTGGCGTATTCACTTCGACTTTCGAACCACTTTTACCTTCAGCAGATAAACCGCCCACAACAACGCTACCTTGCGCGATGGCGTACACTTCACCATCGATACCGCGTAGCGGCGTAAGAAGCAGCGTACCGCCGCGTAAGCTTTTCGCATCACCAATGGATGATACGACCACATCTAAGGTTTGGCCCGGCCCCGCCATAGGGTCTACCGATGCCGTCACACTTACCGATGCTACGTTACGCAGTTTAGGGTCCATGCTGTCATCAATCTGAACGCCAAATTGGCGCAACATGTTGGTGATGGATTGTGAGGTAAATTTTACTTGGTTGCGGTCACCTTGGCCGGCAAGACCAACCACCAAACCGTAACCGACTAATTGGTTCTCGCGGATGCCTCGAACATCCACCAAATCCATAATAGGAATTTCCACTTCAGCCTGTGAAGTCGCAGGAAGCCCTAAGGTCAATGCCAGTAGGAAAGACGAAAAAAAGGTATTGATTGGCTTCATTAGAATGGTACCCATGGGCTGTTAAAGAACTGAGTCAGCCATCCAGCAGCGTTGCTGTCTGCCAACGCGCCGCGACCAGCGTAAGTGATGCGAGCATCCGCAATTCGTTGAGAAGAAACTTGGTTATTGCGAGTGATGTCATCGACGCGAACAATGCCCGTCAAACGGATGAATTCATCACCTTGATTTAGGCGCAGCCACTTTTCGCCACTGATGCGCAATACGCCATTTGGCAACACGTCATGCACCGTGACCGTGATAGCACCTTGGAGCTTGTTGCCTTGCGAGCTAGACGCACTGCCATCGAAGTTTCGGCTGCCGTCAATGCTCACACCAAGTTCATCAAACTTTTTAGTGCCGATGGTTGGCGCAGCAAAGTTCACCGCTGAGCTCTTACCAAATTTGGTTCCGGCTTTTTTGCTTGAAGAAGTCTCTTCAGAAAGCACCACGGTTAGCACATCACCGACTCGGTACGCACGACGATCTTGGAACAAAGTCATCGTGTATTGGTGACGATAAAGGCTACCAGATTGAGCGTCTGGTAAGGTGTAATCCAACTTCGGCGGCGCATACTCCTCAGCATTTGGCTGAGGCGGAATAAACTCCTGACGTCCGGCACATCCCACCAGCAACACGACGGCTACTGCCCAACTCTTAGAAAGCCATTTCATTGCTTTTTCCTTCATCATCACCAACTTCATCATTACATCGATTGCGAGACAAACTTCAGCATGTCATCTGCTGCTGATACGACTTTGGCATTCATCTCGTAAGCACGTTGAGTCGTGATCATGTCGACCATTTCTTCCACAACTTGCACGTTAGAGCCTTCTAGCGCGCCTTGCTTGATGCTGCCTGCGCCATCTGCGCCAGCAATCAGCTCATCGGCTGGGCCACTTGCTTCCGTCTCGCGGAACAAGTTACCGCCAACGGCTTCAAGGCCAGCTGGGTTGATGAATTTTGCTAGTGTGATTTGACCAAGCTGCTGAGGTGTTGGATCGTCTGCCGTTGTTGTTGTCACTGTGCCATCTACGCCAACCGAGAAAGAGGTCGCGTTGTCAGGAATTTGAATTTGTGGCTCAAGCGGTAGACCTTGACTGTTCACCATCAAACCTTCTGAGTTGATGTGGAACTGACCATTACGCGTGTACATAATCTGACCGTCAGAGTTTTCAATCTGGAAGAAGCCTTGCCCCATTACCGCTAGATCTAGGTCTTGAGTCGTGTTTTGTGTGTTACCTTGCGTGAACACTTTTTGCGTGCCGACAACGCGCACACCACTACCCAGTTGAACACCGCTAGGTAGCTCGTTTACCTGATCCACCTGTGCACCAGGTTGACGCTGAATGCTGTAGAACAAGTCTTCAAATACAACGCGGTCGCGCTTAAAGCCGACGGTGTTTACGTTTGCTAAGTTGTTGGAAATGGCAGTCATCTTCGTGTCCTGCGCTGCCATACCTGTCTTACTTACCCATAATGCCGAATGCATTGGTTATCTCCTTTTGGGGCGAGACTTATCTCGCCGCCATTAATTTGTTACCGGCTTGCGCCAACGTTTCTGCAGTTTTCATCATGCGTACTTGCATCTCGAAGTTACGCGTTAGCGACATCACGCCGATCAGCTCATCGATCGCCGATACGTTACTGCCTTCGATGTGTTCTGGTGCCAATTGCACGGTTTCATCCGCTGCGAATGGCACACCGTCAACGCTATGAAGCAAGCTGTCGCTCTCTTTTTGCAGCTGATTGATTTCTGGCTTCACCAGTTTCAATGTGCCGACTGCGATTTCTGCACCGCCGCCCGGTGGAACAACCGAGACAAGACCACGCTCACTGATTTCGATTTTTTGGTAATCAGGCACCACCAACGGACCGTTTTCACCCACAACTGGGAATCCGTTGATAGACATTGCGCCAAAGGTATCGATTTGAATGTTACCGGCACGCGTGTAAGCCTCGTTACCCGCTGGCGTTTCCACCGCAAGGTAACCTTCACCCATGACGGCAACGTCGAGCGCACGACCTGTTTTCACAACGTCGCCAGAATCAAAACGCGTTGATGCAGAGTTTGTGACCACCATGGTTCGGCCATCAAAGCCCGGGCCTTGTAACTCCACGCTACGAACACGTTCCATATCCGCACGGAAACCTGCGGTATCCGCGTTCGACAAGTTATTCGAACGAACGTGTTGCGCTTTAAGAACTCGGCTTGCACCGGAGGTTGCTGTAAATAACAAGCTATCCATGCAGAACTCCTATTACACCGCGTTGAACAAGGCTTGAGTGAGCTTGTCGCTGGTCGAAATCGTTTTTGCGTTCGCTTGGTAGTTACGTTGTGCTGTCATCAGTGCCACAAGCTCACTGGTTAGGTCGACGTTTGAGCCCTCTAATGCACCTGGAGTCAAGTTACCCAGCGTGCCAGAACCCGGAACGCCCATGATCGGCGCACCAGAGCTAAAGCTTTGTGTCCAAGCAGTGCCGCTCACTTTTGCGAGACCTTGCGTATTAGCAAAATCAGCCAGAACCACTTGGCCTTGAAGCTGTGATTGACCGTTAGTGTAAGTTGCGTAAACCATGCCGTTGTCTTCTACGCGCACACCTGCAAGCTCACCAGATGTGTAACCGTTTGGGCTGTTTGTGCTCACGCCAAACGCGGCACCAAATTGCGTGCTACCTTTTAGGTTGATATCAACGCTCATTGCGTTTGCGCCCGCAGCTGGGAATGCCACATTGAAAGAGCCTGTTGGCGCCGCTAACGTACCGTCTTTATTAAACGTCACTGGAATGGTTGAAACAGGAGTTTTACCACCGTCGACTTGCACGTTCACTTCCCATGCGTTGTCTGCCGTTTTAGTGAAGTACTGCGTCACGGTGTGAGAGTTGCCAAGTGAATCGTACACCTGTGTCGTGTAAGAAGAGTTGAACGAGGTTGGATCTGCTGGATCGAACGGCGTTACCGCTTTATCAATCGCTTTTGCACTTGCATCGAAGTTCGCAACAAAATCAAGCTTATCTGTCGCTTTCGCGTTGAGTGACGATGTTGATACTTGGATGTTACCTACAGAACCCGTCATCAAGTTGTTGTTGCTATCTACGCTGTAACCTTGCAACTTCGCGCCATTGTTCGCTGTTACAAAATTGCTCTTGTCCGTACCAAATACGCCAGAACGAGTGTAAAGCGTTTGACCCATGTGATCTTTTGTCACAAAGAAGCCGCTGCCGTTGATCGCCAAGTCCATTGAACGACCAGTCCCCGTGATTGAACCGTTTTTATCGAAGTTTTGCGAAATAGACGCAACTTCTACGCCGCCAGGTTGCATGCCGTTGTATACCGCTGCGAACTCTGTGCGCGCACCTTTAAAACCATACGTTGAAGCGTTGGCAATGTTGTGGCTGATCGTGTTTAGCTCTGTGTTGGTCGCGTCCAGACCACTAAGTGCGATGTTAAAACTCATAAAAGACCTCTGATTTGCTTATTTGGTTAAGCACCAAACTGAGTGATTTGATAGAAAGGAACGTTGCCAACGCCATTAACATTGACCAATGCTGCGCCACCTGAACTCGGAATACGAACCTGTTCAACAGTGCCAGCCAGTAGAACATTCGGGCTCGCTTGGCCTTCTTGAACTTCTACAGATACCGTGTATTTGCCCGGCTTTAAGCCAAGCTCTTCTGGATTGATTGAGAACTCAACGTCACCAGCGCCGTGAGCGCCAAGTGGTACGTTCGTCTTCTGACCGAACTGATCCTTCACAACTAAAGTCACTTGGTTTGAACCGTGACTCAGTTCGATTTTGCCGTTTTGCGCACCATCACCCAGTTCGAATTCTTTTGAATTCACGTAAACCGTTTGACCAACCAAACCGGCGGTCGATAGCACTTGCATGTTGTCGAGTAGCACCATGCTGTTTTGCATGACCTTCGACATGTTCTCGGTACTTTGAACTTGAGAGAACTGCGCCAACTGACCGACGTATTCTGTGCCATCTAACGGGTTTAACGGATCTTGGTTTTGAATTTGCGCCACCATCAAAGAGATGAACTCATTTTGAAGTGAAGACGCGCTGTTCTTATCCGTTGGGTTTGGCGCAATGCCACTGTTTTCTTTTGCTGCCGCTTTAACCGGAGCGTCCGACGATAATGCCGTGTACTGTGCAAGACTCATTAGCTACCCTGCCCTAAACGAAGCAAGCCTTGCTGCATGCTTTTCACATTTGCCAACACTTCCACGTTCGTTTCGAAGCTGCGAGTCGCTGACATCATGTCCGCCATTTCAGCAACCACGTCGATGTCTGGGTAGTAAACGTAACCTTCACCGTTAGCGAGTGGGTTATTTGGCTCAAAGCGTTTTTCTGCCTGACCTTTGTTTTGCACCACATCGACAATACGAACTTCAGCATTTGGGTAAATGCCGTTTTCTGTCGTCATTTGCGTTTTTTGATACACGGTAGCGAACACAGGTTTAAGTGCTTTGTACGCATCATCTGGGTTTGCAGACACCGCATCCGCGTTCGCAAGGTTACTGGCAACCGTGTTTAGGCGAACGGTTTGCGCCGTCATCGCAGAGCCAGTAATCGAATAAATATCAGTGAATGACATAATTAACGTCCCTCAATCGCTTTCGCCAAGCCGTTAAATTTCATGTTGAGAAACGTCAGGCTGGTTTGAAAGTCCATGTTGTTTTGGGTGAATTTCGCTTGTTCAACACCAAGTTCCACAGTGTTGCCATCTTTACTGTTTTGGTACGGCACCGAATACTGGGCCTGAACCTGCAGCTTAGGTACAGAATTACTCACACCGTTTGTCGACATCTGGTTCATAACAGTGGTAAAACTTAGGTCTTTCGCCAAGTACCCAGGGGTGTCAACATTTGCTAGGTTACTGGCGAGGACTTTGGTACGCTGAACGCGAAAATTGAGTGCCTCTGGATGTACACCTAAAGCATTTTCAAATGTGATCGCCATGCATCTTTCCTTACAGTCGGCTCGAATACGCCAAGATACAAACAAGATACGTGCCATAAATTTTATTTATATTTATCAATGACTTACAGACAAGAGTGGAAACCAAACTTCCGGTTTACGGAAAGCAAAAAAATTAGGGGGAAAACTCTAATTTCCTCAAAGTGGATACTGTTATTAGGAATTCTTTCGACAGGACAAACTTTCGCCAGTCCGGACCAAACCACCTTCTCATCGGAGGAGCTAAAGGCCGTTGTCGCGAAACATTTTGAACAAGAAGTAGACCGCGTAGCCAAGTCCAACCAGTGGGGCGAGTATCAACTGGAGTACGATTTGTGGGTGCCAGGTTCTGCCAACCATTTACCCAAATGCGATGCCAAATTGGTGATCACGGGTCGCGATAACCAACCTTTGCCAGTCGGTAACTTAAAGCGTTCCGTCAGTTGCGAAGATCTCACTGCTCCATGGCGAATCAATGTCACGATCAAATCCTCGGTCACACTGCCAGTGGTGGTTGCGGCGACGACTGTAGGTCGCAGTGAAGTGGTGACAGCCAATCATCTGAAATTGGAAACTCGAACCATTTCGCGCTCGGACGATTTCTACACCGCTCCTAAACACGCCATCGGCTTGGAAACCACGCGTCGACTCCGCGCCGGACAAGTCGTCGATCCAACCAACTTAAGTGCCCCCGCTTTGATTGAGAAAGGCAATGAAATCATCATCATTGCTAGCAAAGATGGATTTAGTGCAAGCACCAAAGGTGTCGCCTTAGAAGATGGAGCGCAAGGCCAACAGATTGAGGTAGAAAACCTCAGTTCTGGAAGAGTCATTCGAGCGGTTGTGACAGGAAGAAACCAAGTTCATACTCAGTTTTGATTTTGGACTCAACGTAACATTTTTCAATTTTGCCTCTCGTCACATCACGTGAGTATCGAGTACAAAAATAAAATTTAATGTTCACCACATCCTTGTCGCCTATTGGATTTAGAACATGATGATGAGGACCACAGCATGAAAATCGACAAAGTCGCGGGCGGTCATGTCCCACAAACAAATTTCCAACAAGCAAGCAAAAAGCCTGTTGAAACAATGGAACAAACCAAAGTAAGCGAGCCTGCGTTTCAAGCAAACACAGCAGCAATTGATCGTGCCCAAGCAGAAATGAAATCGCTACCAGACGTCGATATGGAAAAAGTTGAGCAAGTTCGTAACGCGCTAGCACGCGGCGAATTGAGCCTAGATACAAAAGCGCTATCTAAGGCAATTATGCAATTCCATACTGGTCACGAGTAAAAGCACAGCATTAGGAATACACCATGGCAAGCGCGGCATCGCAGCGAATTCAGTATTTTGTTCGTTCAATTTCTGAAGACATCAAACTGTATCAGCAATTATTGACCCTACTTCAACAACAAAAGGCGTTGTATTTGAAGTTTGATGGTGAGGCACTGAACACCAACGTTCAGCAACAAACACCAATACTCAATAAGCTGAGCCGCTCTTCTAATGAAAGAAGCCAATGCATGCGTGAGCTGGGGTTACCGTGTAATGACTCCAGCGTAACAAGAATTTTCAACGCTTTGCCTGCCAAGATTGGTGCGCAAGCGAGAAAACAGTGGACGTTATTGGAGACACTCATCAAGCAGTGCCAACAATACAACCAGAGCAATGGCCAAAGCTCTGCTGCGTTCCATGAGTTAGTCAGTCAACTCAAACAACCTGTGCAACACACTTATGAAGATAAATCGTTTTAAACGATGGTCGTCTTGCCTACAGATTCAGCCGCCATCTCGGCTGGATACTGTAGGCCTTTTTATTTCTGCCTGTTTGTTGTTCAGCACTTCTTTTCTTTGCCAGGCAAAACCCAATACTACTGATATAGAGCAGCAGTATCAGGTTCTTGCGCCTTACAAATTACAAATCGACCAACGTCTCACTTCCGTCAATCCACTTCTCGACCACATCTTTAAGCAACTCAAAAGCAAGTCACTGCCCAAAAGTCTCGTTTTGGTGCCAATGCTAGAATCTTCTTACAACGCAAAAGCCGTTTCTCACGCCAACGCCGCGGGATTATGGCAATTGATTCCTGCAACAGCGATGCGCTTTGGTTTAACGGTTGATTCGAATGTGGATGAGCGTTTCGATACCCAAGCCAGCACGAAAGCTGCATTGGACTATCTGGCGTTTTTATACAACAAGTTTGATCAAAACCTCGCATTAACGCTGGCGGCCTATAATGCAGGAGAAGGCCGAATTACTCGCGCTATAAAGAAAGCGGGCTCCGATGACTTCCAACAGCTCACTCTGCCAAAAGAAACACATCAATACGTCAGTCGTTTTTTTGCCTTGGAAAAACTGATAGATATCGGGCAGTTACAACACTCTTCTTTTCAGCCATTGCTTCTATTTGCTGCTGAGTCTGCGGCACCATCACAGCCTCTGATCGACTTTAGTCGACTTCCTCCACTCGTTAATTTGTGATAATAATCACCAAAAAAACGAATGTCAGAAGAACGTAAAATTACAAGATCCTGTTCTGCTAATTTAAAAACTCGTGATCTCGATGCAAACGTGTGCAAAAAAGTTAAGGTAATGTATCTCAAGAATAAGAAAGAGTAGTGGTTTACTGATAATAGTCCAATTTGCACTTGTTTATTGGATAGATATGCATCACATTACGTGTGCAAAAAAGATGAAAACCAATGGTTGGACCTATTAATTATTTACACACTAAATATAAAACGGCTATTGTTTTCATAGTTTGAAACAAAACTCAGAATATCGAGATGACGCTTCGCTTGCGCGTCTGGAATAAGTCCGGGTTCCGGGGGGGAGCTCGGACTTTTTTATTGCGCTTAATTGCGTAAAGAAGTGAATGATTAAATCCCTAAACACATCATCCTAACCACTTCTAAACAACGCTTACTGAAGCTCATTCCCATTCAATAGGTATGAGCTCAGTCTTCGGCACTCTGGTGACAGCTAAAGCAACTCTTTAGCGATCAGGTGAAGTAAGAACGTTTCACGTTCGATACTCATTCCTTTCTTCGGGCTTTCTGCCATCGTCTTTTCGTTATGTGCTATCGCTTCATGGACATTCATCCAAACTGGACGCATACCATTCTTCACTTCGTAATCTTCATACGCTGTCTCACCCAGCTCACGATCGATTTTGCATGTGTAACAGTACGAAATCATGTGCATCACGTCAGCATCGTCTTTGTACCAAGGACGAAACTCTTCAAAAATGCCGAATGGTTTGATGCTATGAATATTTTGCGCCCCCGTTTCTTCTTCGAGTTCACGGACTAGCCCTGCAATCACATCCTCACCTTCATCAATTCCGCCACCAGGTAGCGTGTAATCGTGATAACGCTCTGTGTAGAGCAACAACACATCTTCACCATCAAGTACAATTGCACGCGCTGCATTACGCTGAAAGATAATTTTATCGTCCAGATGGTCGAGTTCTGGATGAATGGTCGATTGTAAATGTCTCATCGAAAATACCGCCGTAAATATGATGCGCGCATACTACCGGAGTTCACTCTTTAAATCATCGTTGTGTTAATAAGCAAGCCAAAGTAGCGATACCTAACCCAATTAAAGTGTACTAAACCTTTCACGAGATCGCGTCTTGTTGAGCGGCTTACGCTCGATACATTCACTATGTATCCGCAACAGATGTGACGTACTAGCAAGCTCTTTATGAGAAATGTCTAAAATTCTTCTAAATATGTCTACGCTCTTCTTACTTTTAACATCGATAAGACAATAATTGACGAAAGTTGCCTATAATCAAGGCAATACTCGCCTATCCCATGCGGAGATAAAGATGAAAAAAACAAGTTTAATGATGGCTATGGCAGGGACAATGGTACTTGCTGGTTGTTCAACTTATGACGGCGCAACTCGCTCAACAGAGTACACCTCTGTTGCCAATCCGGCGGCCGTTTACTGTGTACAACAAGGTGGCGAACTGGACACTGTGTCAGAGAACGGTGAGCGTGTAACTTACTGTGTGCTTTCCGACGATGAACGTGTTGAACAGTGGGAATACTACCGTAACAACCACAAAGAGAGTGACGAGCAATAAACTCGAATCTAATAAATAGTAAGATTATTCAATAACTAAGGAGCCAATCGGCTCCTTTTTTGTTCTTTGATATCCGCATTTTCCTACAGGAACTTCACACTACTCTGACTTTACCGTATGCAAATATAATATCGAACAGCGTTCTATTCCTGACATTCCTCTGACAATACTTTCCATTTGGTCAATAAAATCATGCCCAACATCACATAAATTCACATTTCTTCCACATTTTTCTGGAAACAGGTGGTCAGGATGAAAACACAAATAGTTAAACAAGCCGAAACGGCACAAAACAACGTGATTACTGATGAGTCAAAACGCATCATCTACAAATCGTGTTTAAGCGCATTGATGATTGTTGCGATCAGTATTCTCGTCAATCTGAGTATTCGTCTTGATTACGTAGTATTGGGATCAAGTTTGGGTGAAGTCTCTATCACTGAAACCTTACAAGTGATCATGCTGGCGATTGCTTCATGGTCGTTCTTCCAACTTTCTAAGCAAGAAGAACAAGTTAAACACGCCGCTATTTTGATTTCCGGCTTCTTCGCTGTGTTGATCATTCGCGAACTGGACTACTGGATGGATATGATCCGTCACGGATCATGGGTATTCCCTGCGTTAACCGTCACTGCTCTGGCTTGCGCAAAAGCTTACCAAGGTGGTAAAGGTACAGTGAACGAAATGGCACGCATTCTACAAGTTCCGCACATGAAGCTCTTGATTGGTGCCGTGGTTCTACTGCTTGTTTTCTCTCGCCTTTACGGTATGGGAAGCTTCTGGCAACAAGTCATGAATGAAAGCTACATCCGCGATGTTAAGAACATTTCGGAAGAAGGCATGGAGCTGCTTTGCTACTGCCTGATTGCGTTGAGTGCTGTTCGTATGCGACGCGAAATCACTGAATAGACTCGGGATCTAAACGGCGATTGAGCGCAGTTAAAATGGGATGAAACACTTCCAATGCTCGCTCTGCTGTTGCAACCGATTCATCAAAGGCCGTCATTTCGATGGCCTTTTTCATTTCCGCAATTTGTTGCAAAACATCCATTTCTAACGGTAAAGCGCGAAGTTGATTTATTGCTTGTTTAGCCCGCAGCAAAGGCTGTGCTCGAACGCTAGTTAAATCTCGTTGAAATGCCCCACTTTTAACACCCTCCAGATACACTCGATACGTCGTCAGTTCATCAAGTAAAAGAAACGCTTCTGCCTGTGGCCCTTGATGTGGGTATGGCACGCTAATGTGCTTCTGAATATCTAGAGAAATGTGTAAATCTAAACCCACGGACGCGCATTGAGATTTGAGCACGCGCAGTAAGCCTTGCTCATCCATTAGCGTTTGAATTTCTAATATGCGCTCAAGATGGTAGGCGTTTGATAGCAAAATGACCTCAACCGCCGCTTGAGACGGTAACGGAAATAAACCGCTTTCACACAGAACTTTCGCTGCATTTCGCATGTTTTCAAACGTATTCAAAGAGCGATTTTCAAGCAGAATTTGGCTTGTCGGAAAAGGCTTGGCCAGCGACGTATTCAGGGTCTGAAAATATGCATACATAGCGTCAGCTTCCGAAATGCTTTGTCCTTGCGTTTTTCCACCACAAAATACGAGAGCAGTATTCTCCATTGGCATTTCGCGGGTCTTAGCAGCTAGTGCTTCGACTCTCGTGATGCCTTCGGCACTCAATTGGTTATTAACCAATCGCTTACCTAGTACGATGACCACGTTACCTAACTTCATACTTCTCTCTCAATTTCTCCTGCGACAAAGTCACTGTTGTGTGGT
Organism: Vibrio sp. Y20_XG_PY13; assembly: GCF_024181925.1. Lineage (NCBI taxonomy): Bacteria > Pseudomonadati > Pseudomonadota > Gammaproteobacteria > Vibrionales > Vibrionaceae > Vibrio > Vibrio sp. Y20_XG_PY13. Next base: position 1,060,301 of record NZ_JAMZAL010000001.1, read on the forward strand.
CTTTGGCATAGTTACAAAAATCTTCTTTGCCAACCGCCTTACAGGCATTAACATCTAGTTAACAACATTGTTCTAGAGACCTATGAAAGGTTCATTGCTGAAGGAAGTCAATTATGCTGTCGATTTTCGATATTTTTAAGGTCGGTGTTGGGCCATCCAGCTCCCACACTAACGGTCCTATGCTCGCCGGATTCCATTTCACTCAACTACTTAGCGACTCTATGGCGAAAGTGCGTCGGGTGCAAGTTGACTTATATGGCTCTTTATCACTGACTGGTAGAGGACACCACACCGACCGAGCCACGGTGCTAGGGTTGATGGGCAATAAGCCCGATACCATCAAAATGACCAGTGCCAAAAGTGCACTGCAACACACCATCGAAAACCATACATTATCGTTAGCTGGCTCTCATCAAATTGAGTTTAGCTACGACCACGACATTGTATTTCACAGCGACAACCTGCCGCTGCATGAAAATGGTATGACGATCACCGCGCTAGATGCCGCAGGAGCTCAAGTCGCCTTTGAGACGTACTACTCTATCGGTGGTGGCTTTATTGCGACAGCGGCAGAGCTCGAACATGGAGGCCAACAAGCCAGCGCAGAAGTACCTTTCCCTTTTTCATCCGCAGACGAAATGTTGGAAAAAGCAGAGAAAAATGGCCTCAGCCTTGGTGGCATGATTCTACAAAATGAGCTGGCATTTCGAAAGCAAGAAGAAATTGACCAAAGAGCTGAACAAATTTGGAAAGTGATGTCACTGTGTATGCAGCGTGGTTTCGATACTGAAGGGATCCTTGAAGGGGGCTTGAACGTCACTCGCCGAGCTCCGAATCTGTTGAAAAAACTAGAAGCGAATGCAGCAGTAGAAAATGATCCAATGGAGATCATGGACTGGATTAACTTGTTTGCCTTTGCGGTCAGCGAAGAGAACGCGGCAGGCGGGCAAGTCGTTACATCACCAACTAACGGTGCCGCAGGTGTTATCCCAGCAGTATTGATGTACTACCATCGATTCATCAAAGAGCTGGACCTTAAGCAACTAAAAGACTTTCTCGCCGTTGCTGGAGCGATTGGTATTTTATACAAAACCAACGCGTCCATTTCTGGGGCGGAAGTCGGCTGTCAAGGTGAGGTGGGAGTTTCCTCTTCTATGGCAGCGGCTGGCCTAACCGCCTTGCGAGGAGGCAGCAACGAGCAAATTTGTATCGCAGCTGAAATTGCAATGGAACACTCTCTAGGTATGACCTGCGACCCAATAGGGGGACTGGTTCAAGTGCCTTGTATTGAACGCAATGCGATGGGCGCAGTAAAAGCGATTAACGCATCACGAATGGCACTAAAACGCACTAGCAAATGTCTTATTTCATTAGATAAAGTTATCGAAACCATGTACCAAACTGGTAAAGACATGAATAAGAAATATCGAGAGACATCTCTAGGTGGTTTGGCAATCATCCATATGGCACCACCATGTGAATAATAAGTACGCATAATTTGCATCTTTCTTTACACATCGCATTGTTGGTGGCACTTAGCATCAACAGTGCGATTTCTTCCCTTCCTTGTATCAATACTCGCCTGCTTTCCATCATTTATTTTTCAATACGTTAAATTCGTTATTAGCATTTTGTTTTGATAATAATTTATAAATTAGTTTTTATAACTACATTTATCAACTTAATCTAGAACAACGGATAAGCAAATAACAAACTTCACATTAGAAAATATAGTGCAGCTTTTGTCAGTTATGCGACAATTATTTCAATACTCAATATCTCGTTTAAGTAACATTTAACAGAAATAATCACTATCTTTCTCCGCTAATGTGAGTACAAAATTATGTGGAATAAACTAAACAAATCTATGATGTTCTGCCAAATGATGTTTGGCTTATCATTTTATGGCGTGTTAGTGAGCTTAACTCGCTTTTTTCTAGAAGATCTAAATTACAACGAAGCCGATACGATGATGATCGTGGGCGCTTTTTCTGCCATTGGGCCATTGTTTGCCATCGCTGGCGGATTTATTGCGGATAAGTTTTTAGGAGCTTACCGCTCTCTGTCCATCGCCTTTCTGGCGTTCGCTGCGGGTTACGTTTTGCTGGTACTTGGTGCTTCGGCGACAAACGTTCCTTTATCGATGTGTGGTATCGCTCTAGCAAGCTACGGCCGTGGTTTGATGTCACCTTCTTACCCAAGTCTTTACAAACGCACTTTTAAATCACAAGAAGATTTCGAAAAAGGTTACCCAATCAACTATTCGGTGAACAATGTCGGCGCTTTTTTAGGCCAGTACCTGTTCCCGATGATCGTGCTGGTAATTGGCTTTAACGGCGGCTTTACCATCTCTGCCGTCATGGCAGGCGCCGCGCTTGTGATGTTATTGATGTTCAGAAAGGGCCTAACTGGTGTAGCCGCTGAACTTGACCAAAAAGCGGTAAGCTTGAAAAACTGGGTATTCTTCGCACTGATTTCCGTCGCCATGATCGCGTTGGTGTTCTTCATGTTCTCAAACATGGATATTGGTCAAAACATCGTTTATGCCATCGGTGGCGCTGCGATTCTTTACTTCGTCTCTTTAATGCTGAAAGCCAGCAAAGCCGAGTCATTGAAGATGGGCACCATCCTCATTGTGACCTTCTTGACTACGTGTTTCTTCGTGTACTACGGACAAATGATGACGTCAATGAACATGGTGGCAATCAATACTTTGAAAGGCTCACTGTTTGGCTTTATCCCACTTGAGCCAGAAGCAGCAATGGCAATGAACCCACTTTGGTGTATGGTTGGTGGCCCTATTGTTGCGGGTTTCTTCGGTATGCTTGAAAAACGCGACGTTCACCTTTCGACAGCAACTAAAATCGCGATGGCATTTGTACTCACTGCAATTGCATTTGGCATCCTAACGTTTGCGGTCACAACCGTTGGTGAAGATGTGGTGATCATGCCTGAAATCTTCTTGGCGATTCACTTCTTCCAAGCCATTGCGGAAGTTATCGTTGGTTCAATGGTAGTAGCATTCATTCTGTCTGTAGCACCAAAACACATCGAGAACTTCTCGGTTAGTCTATTCTCCGTTGCTATCGCATTGAGTGGTATCGTTGGTGCCGCTTTCTCAACATCGATTGCTATGGAAAAAGGCCAAGAGATCACTCAAGAAATCGTACAAACCGTATACGGTGATTACTTCCAACTGCTTACGGTACTAGCGGTTGTGATGGTGGCGATTGCTATGGCAGCATCGGTAGTTATTCGCAAAATGCTGGATGCAGCAAAAGAAAGCGAAGCACAAGCTCAATCTGTCGAGATTGAAGCGGGTGTCGAGGTACAGAGCTAATCGCTTTCGCACCGCCACTTGATTACATACGCAATCAACAAACAAAAATGCCGCGAATTCATCGCGGCATTTTCGTAATGACAACGTGACCGATTAATCGCGGCGGCCACGAAGTTCAATGGGTTGGGTAGATGCATCGGTTTGAATCATCACACCGCCGTACATCGCTTCATTACGGCCTTTCAACGTAAGTTGCGAGTTTGCGCGTTCAACATCCACTTGGTTCGTATTACTCATTGTCATGTCAATGGTACCTGTGTATGAGCCATCCGCAGCAAATGCCACATTCGCTGAGCAAACCATCAAGCCTAATGCGATTAGTTTTTTCATACATCACCTCTGTTATTGTCTGTACCTGTGTCGATGTAGAAACAGTATCAACGTAAAGGGGGCAAGACGAGGAAACTCCTGATTTACCAAATGGAAATCCCCTTTCTTCACTTCCGATAGATGCCTCAAGAAAATTGACCGTTTGCTGTCTTTGGATGATCAGCTCAACGCTATGATGTGAAGCGAGCCGAATTGTTGGAGTAAAGAATGGCGATTAATCTGGATATTCAAAACATTCTTGTGCTGAAGCGCATGTATGAGCTGCGCAATGTTCGGTTAGTCGCAGAGTCGTTAGGAAAAACATCCGGAGCCATCAGTAAAAACCTCACCAAGATGAAAACCCAGTTCGATGATCCTCTGTTTGTGCAAACGAAACATGGCTTTGAGCCGACGACGTTTGTCGAAACAAACATGGCACACTTCGAACAGATTCTGATGAGTGTGGACTCCATTAAGCCGCAAAACTTTTCCCCAGAGGCCTTTGATGGGCAACTGTCGATTTATGCCAACACGCTATTTTGGGATTACTTCGGCGATGAGCTTTACTTGAGCCTGTTAAAACAAGCACCTCGAGCCAAATTTTCGTTTCTGCGCTGGGGAAACGAAGCTAAAAACCGTTTAATAGATGGTGAAAATGCGGTCGCAATCCACTACTTTGATGAGGACTTACCTCAATCGGTCGCACAAAAAGAGTTGGGAAAAGGAAAGGCCGTCTTTTTTGTTCGCAAAGAGCATCCAGCGCAAGATTTTGATGACTTGCAGCTCTACCCCTTTTTACTCTTCAAAACACCAGGATGGAATGACTACCGGTACCCTCTGTTGGAACGCTTGAAGAACATTGGTTTTAATGCGTCGCCAAAAGTGGAAATAGAACACCCAGCGATGATCCACAAAATCATCCTTCAAACCGATCATTTCGGTATCACGATGAGTGACCATGTCCCGCAGGGATGCAGAAGTATCGCACTACCGAACCGCTTAGAATTGAATGTCAGCTACGTGATGAGTTGTCGGCGTTCACAGCAACACGCACCATTAAATCTATGGTTATTTGATAAGATTAAACACGTGATTGCAAACTAACGTTCTTTTAGTATGCCCAAAGTAATCGCTTGGTGATGTTGACGCAGATAATCGATATCTTGCAAATACGCGATGTGATGTTCCTCTTCCAAATTAGCTTGAAATCTCTCATCCCTGCTGCTTGCCATCAGTCTCATGTAATCAACCAAAGCCGTGAGCCTTAACGTCATCACATCCACCAGATTTTCTCGCTCTAATTTCGAGCAGCCATACGCGTCGCAGAACAGTTTGGCACGTTGAATTTGCTGTTCCAAGTTGCCCATTCGGTCATTTTCATCCGTTTTAAAAGGAGCCCAACCGTAAATGGAAAAAGCAACGTCCCATAAACGAGGAGCAGGATGTGCGGTATCAAAATCGAATACACCAACCACGGTTTCACCATTTAGTGCAACATTGTATGGCATAAAATCCCCGTGACAGATCACCTCTTGGGGAGAGCGATCAGGTAACATCCAATGACACACTTCGCTTTGATGTGAAATGAGAAAATCTTCTGAAGCATCATGCATTCTACGCAACATTTTGGCTGCGGATAAAAGTGCAGTAACAGAAGCAATAGAACCTTGCAGTGGATAGTTGAAGGTATCTCCTTCCACAAAGCTCAACCACTCTTTACCACCCCCAATCCCAATCACTTTGGGGCATTGCGTGAATCCATTGGAATGAAGGTGATTTAACAACTGGTGGACGGTCATCGTCCAAGATCTTGCCGGACGGCTAACACGATCACCTGTACGATAAATGGCATTATCCCGACCACCTTGTAGCATTTCCATGACTTTTCCTTGTTCGATCAGATTTGGGGCGACGATTGAAACAAGCGTCATTTTATACCTTAAGTAACGAATCTTGTTTTAACTACCGACCAAAAAGCCCCCAACTTTGTTAGCTCAATCGCAGGAAACCACTTTCACTTATTCGAAGATGCAGGACTTTTAAGCTTATAGACTTTGCATGACCCAATGAGTAAAAGCCTCAACTTGCGGTTTATCGCTTTCCCTTGCCACTATATGGTGCGCGCTGGCGCTTGGCATGGACCATCCACCAATCGGAACCAAAAGTCCTTGTTGTAGCTCATCCTCCACTAAAAAGTCCCTGACAAGCAGTATGCCTAACTGATTCACCGCCGCTTGAATGGCTAGTAAGGAATGTTCAAACTCGGCGATAGGTTTACTCACTTTGCCTTCATAACCCTGAAAGCGCAGCCAAGCTTGCCACGATTCATGGTATCCGCCCGTGCACAGTTTTGGCGCTAGCGCGATATCGGTAAGATGAATGACCGAATTAAGATTTAAAAAACCAGGGCTCGCCACCACTATCCAGTTTTCTTGGGTAAGTTGAACAGCCAGCTCTGATTGCCAATCTCCATAACCGTTGATGATCTCCACATCCGCAATGGCGCTAGCATTTGGTACCGTGTTGGCAGTCGTTGAAATTTTTACCACGACATCAGGGTGCTGACGATGAAAATCGGCCAAGCGCGGCATTAACCATTGAGAACAAAAGCTGTGAGCGACATGAAGCGTCAGTTGAGTATTTTTCTGGCGAGCAAAAAGGTGTTGAGTTGCTACAGATAGCATCTGCAAAGTCTGGCTAACAACAGGCAAGTAGGCTTGGGCAGCTTGTGTTAACAAAAGCTGCGCACCATTGCGCTCAAAAAGTATCGCGTTTAACTGAAGTTCCAACGATTTAACTTGCTGACTGACCGCCGCGCGAGTGACATTTAGCTCTTTTGCAGCTTTTGTAAAGCTTCGCAAACGGGCTGTTGCTTCAAAGGCTTTCAGGGCATTAAGTGGTGGGAGGTTTTGCATCATGCTCTCCTACTAAACGGAGCATCGATATTATGAATCTGTGATGACAGAATGATGAACAACAAGCAAAGCGCACGCCGCCGCCGTCATTTCAATATACAGCCCAACAACCGTCTCGGTTCCATCCAAGCATAAGGTTGAAGACAAGATCAAAAAAGCCAGCGATAAACGCTGGCTTTTTGCTTTGTTGGCTATAGCAACAAATTATTGAGCTTGTTCAGTCGTTTGGTATTCAAACGCAGGAACAACTACTTCTACACGACGGTTCGCTTCGCGACCTTGACGAGTTTCGTTGCTAGCAACTGGGTTTGCTTCACCCATGCCTTTAACTGTCATACGGTCAGCAGCGATACCTTTCGCTTCGAATTCATTAGCAACCGCTTTAGCACGTTTTTCAGTTAGCTGTTGGTTGTACTGAGCAGAACCCGTTGTGTCACTGTAACCAGTGATCTCAACTTTAGCTTGTGGGTAAGTGTTCATTAGATCAACTGTACCAGAAAGTGCTGATGCATCTTTCACTTCTGCGCTTTCTAGGCCGAATTGTACTGTTGCTGTTTGAGCTGGGTACACGTGCTCAACGATACGAGTAGATGGACGTGTTTCTACCACTTCTTCAACTGCTTCTTCTTGAACTACTGGCTCAGAACCAAACTTGTAGTTGAAGCCGATACCGAAGAAGTCAGAATCCATGTCATCAATGATGTCGTCAGACATGTCTTGGTAACGTTGGTATTCAGCACGTAGGCTCCAGTTGTAGTTGATTTTGTACTCAGCACCTAGAGAGCCAGTTGGAACGAAGTCTTTCTCGTCACCAGCCATCATGTATGCCGCACCTACTTTAGCGAACAGGTTCCAAGAATCTGTTAGAGGTAGGTTGAATTTAGGAGCTAGAGTCAAAGCCCAAAGGTCACCATCAACTGTGTTTAAACCCGGCTTTTTGAAGTTAGCCGTGAAATCACCTAGGTAATCAACACCGTATTCTGCAGCAACGTATTCGTTGAAGTTGTAACCAATGTGCATACCAGCTGCAAAGCTGTCGTCGTCACAAGGTTCGTTTAGGTAACATGCATCATTTAGAGAGTTGTAACCTACTTTACCGCCAATGTAAGTGTCAGCAAGTGCAACGTTAGAGATCACACCACCAGCAAGTACAGTAGCCACTGCAATAGCGATTTTTTTCATTATTTTTTTCCTTTTTCTTGTACACAAAGCAACACAAATTAAGCAAGTCGCTGCTTATCATGTGAAGCCGCAACTTTCTCTTTTTAGTTGAATAGAAACAGCTAAATTTCGTAGGAAGGAATCAAAAAATGATATTCGAACGCCAATGATGTAACACGGATACCACCACCTCTCGATCACACGTTAATTATCTAAACGTGGGCTCTCATTTGAGGAGAAAATCCAACGACATTGGTTTAGCCATAGTCAATTCGTTGCGGAGAATATCACACTCTTAGCACTTTTCTGTGATGCAAATCACCCTATTTTTGCAATTTCTCAAACTTGAGAAGAACTCAGTAAATGGATGAATGGCAACTAATTTTTACAATAAAAAATGCGAATAACAGGAAAGAAAACAGCCCATCAAAGATGAGCTGTTCGGTAATGAATCAATGCTGTGGAACTATTGCATTTAAATTTTGTCGGTCACCGCAAGTGTTGCTGCAAGCACATCTTGCCCAAACATCACGCTGCGCTCAGGAGACCAACCGTACAACGGATCAGGGTGGTTGTTATTGTCTTTGAATGGCATCTCAATTGTGTACGATAAGCACTTAAATTGCTCGGCAACCCAGTTTGAACCAACCGTCAGGTTTGCCTTGCCTGGTTCGTCTTTGTCGTAGCCAATTTCATCTTGGAACTCTGGCGTAATAGTCAACAGTGCTTGTTTGAATGCATTTTCCAGCGCCGCTAAGTTTTCATCGTACGATGGGATGCCCTCAGAGCCTGCAACAAAGTTGTATGGGATCGCTTCATCACCATGAACATCTAAGAACATATCCGCGCCCGTTTCGAGCATGCGTTCACGAACAAGGAACACCTCTGGGCTTTTCTCCATTGAAGGCGTTTGCCATTCACGGTTTAGGTTTACACCAACCGCATTCGTGCGTAGGTGACCACGAATACCACCATCTGGGTTCATGTTAGGTACAACGTAAAGCACTGCTTTCTCAAGTAATGCACGGGCAACCGTATCGTTTTCATCCAGCAGACGCTGAATCATACCTTCCATAAACCACTCGGCCATGGTTTCGCCCGGATGCTGACGCGCGATCATCCAGATTTTCTTTTTGCCTTCTTCTGGCTCACCAAAAGTCAGTAGGCTCATGTCGTTACCATCTAGGGTATGACCCAGTGTATCTAGCTTGCAGTGGTGCGCGCTTTGCGCCATGTGCAGTAGATCGAGATGGCGATCATAAGTGTACGGTGCAAAGTATGCGAAATAGATAGAGCTGCGCTCTGGGATCACAGTAAACGTTAATGTGTCACCATCAAATTCAGCGGGAATACGGAACCATTCTTCACGGTCATAAGACACAACAACGTCGTAACCTTGCCAACCTTCAGGGTATGCTGACTTCGCTAGATCGAGCAGTTTGATGGTGTGAGACTGCTCTGCTTCAGTTTCTAAGCGGAAGTGGAACCATTGGTAGAATTCCGACATGTTGTCGTTAGGGATTTTCAGTTGGATGTCATTTTTATCATCCGCTTTAACGACATGGATGCTACCGCTGTCGAAGTTGCTGAATATTTTCATTCTGTTACTCACCTTTTGAATCTGAGCTTGAAAGAGAGAGGCTAACACAAGGCGAAAGCCCGCCCCAACGACTTTCACTGCAAACTGTCTCGTTTGTGGCTAAAGTCTTCAGTTTAGTCGAGCTTATCCGCTTTGCCTGCTGGTCCTGCAAGTTTTTCCAGCCACTTATCCCAGATAAATGGTTTTTGACCACAATCTTCTGCCTCTTCTTTTCGGCGTACCGCATTACGCACTGTCATTGCGCCAATCCAGCGAAACGGCTCTGGAGGGAAATGCCCCAATGGTCCTTTGGCTAAGCCACTTCGAGTCCATTCGTTATCCAACCCTAACACCATAGAAGAGAGGATTTTTCCGCCCATGCGAGTCTGCGCAACACCATTACCTGAATAACCAAAACCATAAAAGACATTACGTTGCTCGTTCAACTTCCCAAAAAATGGAAAGCCGGAGGTTGAACGATCGGATCCTCCTGTCCATGAGTATTCAAACTCCGCCTCTTTCAAACTCGGGAAAAGTTTATCGAATGACTTCCTTAGAAGATTTTGATAACGAGTTGGTTTATTGAACATCACGTCCACTTGGTTGTTGAAAGAGAACTGATTGCCTCCCTTGCCTAACATGAGGCGACCATCTGGCGTATCGCGGTAGTAATGAACAAAAATACGCGAATCCAACACGCTCGTTCCCGCTTGCCAGCCCGTTTTTCGTAACGACTCACCAAGCGGTTTGGTAATGACCATGTCGGAAGAAACCACCACGATACTGTTTTTGAACTGCGTAAAGTGCTCCACCATCCATGCGTTTAATGCCAGCACGACCTGCTTTGCTTTTATTTGTGCGTCAGGAGTGCTCACGGTAGCTGGTTGGCCAAAATCCAATTTGGTCATTGGTGTGTTTTCGAAGATTTCGATCCCCATTTCTGATGCAACTCGGCGCAAACCTCTAGCCAACATCGCGGGTTGGACGCTAGCAGCAACCGAAGAATGGAAACCTTCAAGATGACGGGGGGAGCCTGTATTTGCGTGCAGCTCATCTTCTTTGCAGCGACGCCAACTATTGACGCCTAAACGTGAAAGCTCATCGACGACAGGTTGCATGCAGCCCGCTTGCGCGTGATTTGTTGCCGTGTAATACACGCCTTCAAGCGACAACTGAGCATCAATATGGTGCTGTTTACAAAACGCGTCAATTTCAAGCACGGCTTGTTCGGACTCTTTGACTAACCAAGCAGCCTGAGCTTCACCAAACAAACGTTTTAAGGTCGGAAACTTTGTCGACCAAGTCAGCATGCAACCACCATTCGCTCCAGACGCGCCACTACCGCACAGCCCCTTTTCTATCACAACAACATGCTTTTTCGGTGCTTGCTGTTTGATCATAATGGCGGTCCAAAGTCCGGTGTAACCACCGCCAATAATCGCGACATCAGCGTCGATATCTTCATTCAGTGGCTTAGCTGGTTGAGGCTGTTCAAGTTCAAGCGCTTGCTTAAACCAGTAAGATAGGTGTGCCATTGTTTTTCCTTCGTGTCATTCATGAACTTGTTTTCGAGAAACTCACTGTACAAACGATGCGCAGTTTCAACGAGCAAGAAAAACTATCGCTGCGCGTAAGAAAAAATGACGCCACGCGGCAAAGTGTCCTGACACTTCCTTACTCACTCATACAATACCTGCCGCGGTTTTTCTCTTAGAATTCCGAACAAACGAACACTGTTCAAAATTAATTTTGAGTACGTTGGAATCAGCAAGAACACACCTCCTATTTATGCCTAGTGCATCTCTCCATTTTCGTGTTCCTCGCTGTTATTTCTCGTGCTGTTAAAACAGAACCCCAGTTAAGACAAGCTCTTAAGTGAGTCGGGAGTGAAAATGACTGCAAATAAATCCATTTTTGATCATACCAAAGTGATCTATGCTGATGAGTACGCCGACACCTATAACCCTATTTGGGTGTATAGAATGAAGTTCATCATGCGTGCGCTTTACTACAAACGAGCATTCAAACACCTTGCGAACAACATTGAATCGTCTTTGTTAGACATGCTTTGTACGCGTACACACCGATTCCTAGAAAAACCGTTTCGCCCGTACATCATTAAGAATAACTCCGCTTTTGATCGCTCCAACTTGGTGGTTGATCACTACAAAACGATTTCAGAACTGCTTTCTAAAGAGACCATTGCCGAGATTTACACCGATTCAAAAGGCTTAACACTGACCTCATTTGAAATCGATGACATCGAGTATTCGGTTCGATTGGTTTACGAAGCACGTTACCAAAAAGAAGGCGACATGAGTCTTGTGCTGCACAGCGCTGAAGACGGCAACTTCTACACACTTTCGTTTACCGTTGGTCATGTAGACACTGGGCGCTGCATTATGATAGGTGGCCTACAAGGCCCTCGAAGCAGTGAAGAAAACAACGCAAAAATCAAAAAACTGACTCGAAAACTGTACGGTCAGCGACCAAAAAGCTTGATGGTGAGTTTGCTAACACTCATCGCTCAAGTCTGGGAAGTAAACACCATACTCGCCGTAAAAACGCAATCTCACACATATGCAGCACGACGTTACAGTAAAGGACGCATCAAAACTGACTACGACGCACTATGGCAAGAGTTGGGAGGCATTGAATACAACCGCCATTTCTACGCATTAAAAGTGAATGATACGCGCCGCGATACTGAGGGAATGTCTCGCTCTAAACGCTCGATGTACCGCCGTCGTTATGAGTGGCTAGACAACACCAAAGCTGAGTTTGCGACGCGTCTGCGTTAATCCAGCGTATCACGCGACATCTTGTTTATTCGTTTACTATTCGGAGTCCTTATGTCTTACAAATACGCCGTAACATGCTTGTTGTCTGCACTTTCTGTCACCGCTTATGCCGAGCCAACCAAACACATTGTGGGGGCGAATTTAGGCTATGGTGACGTTAGTTACGACGTCAATAATGGCCATGATGACGGCGACATGTTCTTAGGGGATGTGTATTACCGTTACATGTTCGACCAAAACTTCGGCCTTGAAGCAGGTTACAAAGGCGCGTTTAACGGCATTGGTTCTGTACTCATTAGCCCAATATCAGAAATCACCGACGTGAGTTATGGCGGTCCGCGAATCAGCGGTTACGTAAGCTACCCTTTGGGTGCTGGTTTTGAGCTTTACGGTAAAGGCGGTATCACTTACTACACGTTAAGTTACACGCTTAAAAACAATGGCCAGAATAAAGAATATGACGAGTCTAGCCTTGGCGGAGAAGCCGCAGCAGGTGTCGCTTGGGGCTATAAACACTTTGGTTTGAACTTAGAATACAATTACGCCAAAAACAGCGATTTTGATTCTGGTGGCGTGATGTTTGGCGCACAAATGCGTTTCTAACTCATCCCTCTTTTCTAAGGCACCTGAATTCCGGTGCCTTTAGTTTATGTGCTTCAAGCACCTTCTAAAGACAACACAATGCCTGCCAGGATGAAAGCCACACCGATACCTCGGGTGAGATACCATTTTTCCGCAAGCAACCAAATGCCCATCAATAAACCAAATACGATACTGATCTGGCGCAGCGCGACAACTAAGCTCACGTTGTCTGTCATCGTCATCGCAAACAGAACCAATCCATAAGTCGATGCCATCATAATGCCAGCCATACTTGCACTTTTTCGGATTCGCCAAGCCGCTTGCAACTCTTGATCATTTCCGGTGAGCAGACACCAAAGTAAAACGGGTAAGCCCATCGCCCAAAACTGCGCACCAAGATAGAAGATCGCGCTGTATTGATCGCTGAAAATAGTTGATGCTTGCTGAGTCAGTAACGTTAATGCCTCTTTGTCCACCACAGAGTAACCTGTCGTGCCAATTGCCGCGATCAACGCCCAAAACACGCCTACATTTAGATACGCCACCAAAGAAACTTGGCGAACATGAGTCAACGGAACCAAAATGCAGCCAAAGGTGATCAACACAAAACCAAGCCACTGTTGAGATGAAAGCGCATGGCCGAGTGCAACACTGAACCCTCCCACCATCATGACCGGCAAAGCGCGTGCAATGGGGTAAATCACACCAACATCGGCATGTTTATACGCCATGATCAAACCGACGAGATACACAATTTGCGCTATTCCACTAAAAGCCAGCATTCCCCAAAACTCAACTGGCAACGAAGTCCAACCGAGCGTGATTAAATACCAAATCAGATATGGGGTAAGCACTCCACAAGCAGACAGGCTTGCAGCCATCGTGAATGCCATGCCTGATCCGGAATGGCTTTTACCCAAGATATTCCAGCCTGCATGCAAAACCGCAGAAAATACAACGAGTGCGATTGCCAAAAAATCCATTTGTTTTCCTGTTTAGATAAAACAAAGGCTCCGAGATGGAGCCTTTGAATATGAAAATGCGAACATTAGTGATTGAGCTCTGCTACCGACTCAATACTGATGGCATCGTGACGCCAGTATTCAATATCGCAGTCAATCAACTCGCCATGTTGGTTATAGTTAGTGCGTTCAACAACCATTGCCGGAGTGCCCGATGTTGCTCGCAACGCTTGCGCGACTTCACCAAGCAAAGTACTGGTAGAAATACGGTAACGCGTCTTCTGATACACCACACCAAAGTGCTCGCGATAAATGTCGGTCAGCGAGTTGGTCAAATCAAAGCTCAATAAATTGGGGAAGATCTCTGGACGAATATAGTTGGTCACATACACCACAGGTCTGTCTTCCAAATATCGAACGCGGTCGACACGAAAAACATCAGAGAACGGCTGCAGTTGTAACAAGCGCGCAGACTGCTTGTTAGCTAAAGTACCCTTTGCCGCAATCAGCTCCGTTTTTGGCACGCGATTTTGCGCTTTCGCCATGTTCGGAAAATTAAGTGTCTGAGTAGGGTCGTAGCGTAGTGGCTCAGGTGAAATAAACCAGCCTCTGCGATCTTCACGATAAATTCGCCCTTCGGCTTCCAATAACGACAACGCTTCGCGCAACGTAACTCGGGTTGTGTCGAACGACTCCGCCAACTTGCGCTCCGCAGGCAATTTCTGACGCGGTGATAGCATGCCCGCTTCAATCTGTTCAACAATCGAATCTTTAATTTTTACGTACTGCACGAGGTGTCCTTATCTTTTACGCCAAGCCTGAGTGCGACTTTCTAACCACTTCCCCAACGTCATCTGCACGATCTTCGCAATCGCGGCTGCAATCATGATCATCACGGCCATCGCAGCAGCTGCGCCCGTTTGGCCTGCATCGTCCATGTTTAGAATCGATACCGAAGCAGGAATCGTATCGGTTGAGTACAGGAATACTACCGCAGAAGTGGTGGTCAATGCATTAACAAACAAGTAGGTTGCGATGTCTAAAACAGCAGGCATACAAACCGGTAAGGTCACTTTGAAAAACAACTTATACTGAGGCAGCTTGACCGATGCTGCCGTCGCTTCTATCTCTGAAGGCAGTTGCTTGAGAGCGGTTAACGCTGTCATGTGGCCGACTGTGTAATAGTGCACTACGGTGTTAATCACCAGAAACGTCATCGTACCGTAAAGCACATTCAATGGGTTGTTCACATCATTGAAGTAAAAGATGTATCCCAAACCCAAAACCATGCCCGGCACCGCCATCGGCACCACGCTCAGCATTTGCATCGCCTGACGAACTGGCCCAAACGCACGACCTTTTTCAATACAGTAGGCACCGACGAAAATCACAGCGGTACCAATCAGCGCAGTCCAACCTGCCAGCGTTAACGAGTTGAAGAATGGGCTCCAGCCATAGGTACTCATCTCTGCGAAGTTGTAATTGTTCAGCGTCAGCGCTTTATTCCAAGGCCAGAACGTCACTAATGAGCCATACACCGCCATACCAAGCACCGCCAACACTGCGATAGAAATGATGCTGCAGTAAACCAAACAAATGCTGTCGCGCGCTTTGTTAGGCTCTGGCTGATAAGGCACCGAGCGCGTGTCGAATAAGCTCTTTTGTTTTTTCTGCACCCAACGATCCGCACCAAACGCCATTACCGCAGGAAATAACAGCATGATGCTGGTCACTGCACCCATGGCAAAGTTTTGCTGGCCCACCACTTGTTTGAAGATGTCGGTCGCCAGAACGTTATAGCTTCCGCCAATGACTTTCGGCACACCAAAATCGGTGATCACCAACGTGAATACGACAATCAGAGTGCTGATCAAACCGTATTTCGCCGCAGGTAACGTCACCATAAAAAAGGTCTTCATCGGTGAGGTTTTTAGAGCACGAGCGGCCTCATACAAACGGGCATCGGAAGTACGCAGCGAAGTGGTCAAAATCATCAGAGCATGAGGAAAGGTCCAAAAGATCAAACCCATTGAAATACCAATCACACCATACACTGAGTGACCACCAAGTAGCTCTTTCGCAACCCCTTGATTGCCAAAGAGGAAGATCAAGCTGATCGCAGGCAAAAGTGAGGGAGCAAGGATTGGCGCGGTACCTAAGATGTGAAATAGACCTTTAAATGGCATGCATGAACGCGTGAGTGCGTAAGCGTAACCAAAGGCCAGAATACCGACCACCGTCGTTACAACGAGTCCCAAACTAAACGTATTACCAACGGAAACCCACAAACTTGAAGAAGAAAAATAAGTTGCAAAGTTGGCTAGCCCAACAAACTCGCCATCGCTGTTTTGTACGCTTTTGGCCAGCATCGCCCACAATGGCATCAAGATGAACAAGATCATCATCGTGGAAAGACCCGCCAACAAACCAAACAGCACGAGGTTGTCGCGGCTAATGCGTCCCATCATTGATTTCGCTTTGTCTTGAGTCGTCAGGCTATTCATCGTCATTGTCTTCGCATCCATGTTGCACCTATGCCGCCAACGCTTTTGTAAACGCATTCCCCTGAGAAGGGATTACATAGCCGTGCAAGCCACTTTCTAAGAACTGGATGTAACGCACATCACCAATGCAAATATTGAGGTTTTGCACCGTCTCGACTGGCACATCAACAACGATTGGTTTCGCTTGGCTGTCGTTTTGTAGCTCACAATCCACGCGGAAAAATGCGCCCAAAAACTCGGTAGCGGTAATGCGTACAGGCAGCGAGTTGCGGTAGTTTTCGACAAACTTGATGTTCTCGGGACGCACCGCCAAATCAAAGCGATCACCACGTTGAATCTTACGATTGGTTAAACTTGGTGCTGGCAGTAGAGTCTCCGCAATACGCACCTGAGATTCGGTCACGACAGATGTCTCGATAAAATTCATGCTGCCGACAAACTCGGCCACAAAGCGCGTTGCCGGTTGTTGGTAGATTTCTTGAGGCGTGCCGACTTGCTCAATTACGCCATGGTTCATCACCACAATTCGATCTGCCATCGAAAGAGCCTCATCCTGATCGTGCGTAACCATAATGGTAGTGATGCCCAGCTTGCGTTGCAGCTTACAAATTTCATCACGTAAGTGAACACGTACTTTCGCATCCAACGCAGATAAAGGTTCATCCAGAAGAAGCAGTCCCGGAGATAAAGCAAGCGCTCGCGCTAACGCCACACGTTGTTGCTGACCGCCCGACAACTGGTTAGGAAACTTCAGCCCTGAGGTTGGTAAGCCTATCGTTTCGAGCCACTGCTCTACTTTCTCCAGCGCATCTTTGGTTGACATACCTTGGTTTTTCAAACCCACCGCAATGTTCTCTTGTACGGTGAGGTTTGGAAACAGCGCGTAAGACTGAAACACAATGCCGAAATCACGCTTTTCTGGTGGTAGAAATGTGGTCTCTTGGCCGTTTTGAAAAATCGCGCCAGAAGTAGGTAGATCTAAACCTGCAATTGCACGTAATAACGTAGTTTTACCGCAGCCAGAAGGGCCTAAAAAACAAACGAACTCACCTTTTTCGATCGCCAGTGAGATTTGCTTTAATGCAGTGAACTGTCCGAATTGTTTCACTACATTTTTAATGTTCAGATAAGGTTGGTTAATTGACATAACACACACTCCAAATGGTATATACCAATTTTAGTTTTTATGTGTTACGTTCCAATGACAAATTTATAGCCAGAAGATGACAAATAGATGAATGCCCTCGATATTAAACTCTTAAATCTAAACTCATCTTGAAATACGGAATGTCTGATTTATAAAAGCGCTCGCCCTCCTTCTGTAATCCAAACTTCTGATAAATTTTCAATGCCGACTCACGCGCATCGCACCAGAATACCTCTGCGTTCAACGCTTTAGCATCATCAATCATCGTCTCCAACATTCGAGAGCCGATCCCTTTACCTTGTTGACTTGAAGATACCGCAAACTTCCTTAGTCTTGCTGCGCCATTGTTGAAGAAGACTGACGCCACACCCACCATCTCTCCGTTCACATAACTCCCGTAATGATAGCCAGTTTCATCTTCATCAACCTTGCAAAACTCAATGCTTTTGCTTGGCCATAAAACCTGCTGTCGAAGCGGCAGTGTCTGCTCCGCATTAATACGTTGGATTTCCATTCACTTCCTCTTTTCTACCTGAGTATCCGGCCACTAATGTGCCTCTACTTTTCGCAAGATGCAAAAAAGGAGAGCAACCGCTCTCCTTTTGACAATCGGATTTGTCGTAACCCTTATGATTTTGGCTCTGATTTCGCGTCAAATTTCTCAGACCATGTCGCTAAGATTTCTGCACGCTTGCTGCCCATTTGCGCGAAGTCCATCTTCGCCATGTTCTCTTGAACGTTCGGGAAGTTAGATACGGTCGCTTTCACTTCTTTATGTGCAACCACTGGGTACATTTCTACGTAAAGCTCATTTGCTGCTTTAGAGATTGACCAGTCGACAACACGCTTGGCTACATCAGACTCTTTTACTAGGCCAACGGCTTCTGATTCCCAGCCGATACCTTTAGGTGTGATAACCGCAAGTGGTGCACCTTGTGTTTTCAGCTTCGCGCCGCGACTTGCCATCGAAATACCGATAGCCACTTCGCCCATGCCTGCTTGAACGCATGGCTTTGAGCCAGAGTGCGTGTAGTGTGCAATGTTTTTGTCTAGGTCACGCATGTAGTTCCATGCCTGATCTTCACCCATGTTTTGTAGCCAAGCAGACACCTGCATGTAGCCAGTGCCTGAAGACGCTGGGTTCGGCATTGCAATGTGACCTTTGTAAACCGGCTTCGTTAGGTCTTCCCAAGACGTTGGTTTCGGTAGGTTAAGTTGTTTCGCTACCGCTTCGTTGAAACAAACTGCGTTAAAGAACGCATCATTCCCAAACCAAGCTTGGTTTGATTGAGGGTCGTTTAGGTTCGCATGCAGCTCTTCCAAACCTTTTGGTGTGTAAGGCTTAAGAAGACCTTCATCTTTAAGCAATGCCATTGACGAGCCAGCAAGACCCCAAACCACTTCCGCTTGAGGGTTGTTCTTTTCTGCCAGCAATTTCGCCGTCATGATACCTGTTGAATCACGAACCCACTTAATCTTGATATCTGGGTTGTCTTTCTCAAACGCAGACTTGTATTTAGCAAGAATGTCAGTTTCGAAAGCGGTGTAAACCGTCACTTCCTGTGCAGCCATTGCATTGGTAACAAGCAGAGAGACAAGCGCAGCCAGCGATCCTTTCATCAAACGGTTTTTCATCATTTTCTCCAGTTAATTTGGCTAAGTTTTCATTTGGTCTGTACCAGTTGACGGTATACACCCTACTGAGCCTTTGTGACGAAATCATGACCATTAAATGGCAGTTTTGAGAAAATTATCGATAAATAGGCGACCAACTGATCGGTGAAATTTTGGATATGAAAGTTTTATGAAATTCACTGAATGGCTATTTACGACCCTTTTTCATCCTTGTTAGAGTGAGCTTAATTTCTGGTGTAGACCAATTAAATTATTCTGATGGAAATCGAGATGAAAAACGAATACCTACTACTGACTCCAGGTCCTCTATCTACTTCTGAAACGGTACGCGAAGCCATGCTGAAAGACTGGTGTACTTGGGATGATGAATACAACAAAGACATTGTCGAAGTGATCCGCACTAAGCTTGTAAAACTGGCAACAAAGCATAGCGGCTACACCAGCGTGTTAATGCAAGGCAGCGGTACCGCATCGGTAGAAGCAACGATTGGCAGTGCCATTGGCAAAGATGGAAAGTTGTTGGTTGTCGACAACGGTGCGTATGGTGCACGCATCGCTCAGATCGCTGATTACCTAAATATTCCATGCCATGTAGTTTCCCCAGGCGAAACATCACCGCCACACTTGAACGAGGTGGAAACTGCATTGGCATCGGATCCTGCTATCACACACGTGGCGATTGTTCACTGTGAGACAACCACTGGCATGCTTAACCCAATTGAGGCATTTTCTTCTGCTGCAAAAGCGCACGGTAAAGTGGTTATTCTCGATGCCATGTCGAGCTTTGGTGGCATTCCTATCGATATCGCAGAGCTAGGCATCGATTTTATGATCAGCTCTGCTAACAAATGTATCCAAGGCGTGCCGGGCTTTGGCTTTGTGATTGCGAAACAAACTGAGCTCGAAAAGTGCCAAGGTCAGGCACGTTCTTTGAGCCTTGATCTTTACGACCAATGGCACTGCATGGAAGTGAACCACGGCAAATGGCGTTTCACGTCCCCTACGCACACGGTTCGCGCTTTCTACCAAGCATTGTTAGAACTCGAACAAGAAGGCGGCATTGAAGCGCGTCATAACCGTTACCAAACTAACCAGAAAACACTGGTTGTAGGTATGCGCTCTCTTGGTTTCGAACCGCTACTGAGTGATGACCTTCACTCGCCAATCATCACTTCTTTCTACTCTCCGACTCACAGTGATTACCAGTTCAAAGCGTTCTACACGCGTTTGAAAGAGCAAGGTTTCGTGATTTATCCGGGTAAGGTATCGAACGCAGATTGCTTCCGTATCGGCAACATTGGTGAAGTTTACCCAGCAGATATCGAGCGCTTAATCGGTGCGATTGAAAAAGCCATGTACTGGCAAGTTGCGTAAAGCAGCCTTCTGATTGAGAGAGCGTTATGACTCAGAATATCAAACCGACTCATTTTCGCAGCGAAGGCGATGTCAACACAACGCCAGCACGCCAAGCTTGGAATGCATCGATGGACGACGAACGCACGCAAGCATTATTGAAGCGCGATTCCGAGGTCTTTCTTCATCAAGCCATGTCGACGCCTTGCTTAGATACCTTGGAAGCAGCGGAAGGCATCTACATCCAAGATGCTACAGGCAAAAAGTACATGGACTTCCATGGCAACAACGTCCATCAGCTGGGCTACGGTCATCCGCATGTGATTAAACGTGTGCAAGAGCAAATTGCCAAACTGCCGTTTTCACCACGTCGTTTTACCAATGAAACCGCGATTGAATGTGCCGAAAAACTTACACAAATCTGTGGCGGCGAATTGAATCGAGTGTTGTTTGCTCCGGGCGGCACATCAGCGGTAGGCATGGCACTTAAACTAGCGCGCCATATCACGGGCAACTACAAGGTGGTGTCGCTGTGGGACTCCTTCCACGGCGCATCGCTGGATGCCATCTCAGTGGGTGGTGAAGCGTGTTTCCGTCAAGGCATGGGACCATTAATGGCAGGTGTTGAGCGCATTCCACCAGCGGTGTCTTACCGTGGCGCTTTCCCAGTCGCGGACGGCAGCGATGTGCATTACGCCGATTACCTTGAATACGTGATTGAGAAAGAAGGTGGCGTGGGCGCGTTTATCGCAGAAGCAGTTCGCAACACGGATGTTCAAGTGCCAAGTAAAGCCTACTGGAAACGCATCCGTGAAATCTGTGACAAACACAATGTCATGCTGATCATCGACGACATTCCTAACGGCATGGGTCGCAGCGGTGAATGGTTCACCTACCAAGCCTACGACATCGAGCCAGATATACTCTGCATCGGTAAAGGTTTGGGCGGAGGCTTAGTGCCTATCGCAGCCATGGTAACCAAAGACAAATACAACACTGCCGAGCAAATCTCCATGGGTCATTACACTCATGAGAAAAGCCCTATCGGTTGTGCTGCAGCACTGGCAACCATGGAAGCCATTGAGCAAGACTGCTTGCTAGATAAAGTCAAAGCCGAAAGCCAGTTCATGCGTGAAAAGCTGTTAGAGATGAAAGCCAAATACTCAGTGATTGGTGATGTGCGTGGCATCGGCATGTTGTGGGGCATTGAACTGGTCACTGACCACGAAAGCAAAGCGCGTGCGTATGACGAAGCGGAAGCTGTGCTGTACCAATGCCTCAACAATGGCGTGAGCTTCAAGGTATCGCAAGGTAACGTGATTCAACTCAGCCCACCGCTGATCATCACTCGCGAGCAACTGACAGAAGCGTTGGCGATCTTCGAAGAAGCGATCGCCAAAGTGTGTAAAGACTTTAACTACATTTAGGGTCAATAGACCTCAACAAAAACCAATTTATCCAGAGCGCGCTTCCAGCGTGAAGGCAAGCGCCCTGGCAAGCAAGAAAAAGGATTGAACATGAGCAACTCACCAATTCAAGCAGTGATCTTTGACTGGGCTGGCACTATCGTCGATTTCGGCTCTTTCGCGCCAACCAGCATCTTTGTGGAAGCATTCAAACAAGGCTTTGATTTTGACATCGACCTTGAAGAAGCACGTGAGCCAATGGGGCTTGGTAAGTGGGACCACATCCAAGCTGTGGGTCGCATCCCTGCAGTTGATAAACGTTGGAATGAGAAGTTTGGGCGCTCAATGACCAACGAAGACATCGACACTATCTACGCGGCATTTATGCCTCTGCAAAAAGCAAAAGTGGCTGACCACGCAGAACCAATCCTCAACGCAGTTGAAGTTGTGAACGGTCTGAAAGACAAAGGCATCAAGATCGGGTCTTGTTCTGGTTACCCTCGCGAAGTGATGGACGTACTGATTCCAGTGGCAACGGATTACGGCTACCAACCAGATTATGTTGTCGCGACAGACGATCTGCCACAAGGTGGTCGCCCTGCGCCGTTTATGGCACTGAAAAACGTGATTGAGCTTGGTGTAAGCGACGTTAAAGCATGCGTCAAAGTGGACGACTCAGCACCAGGCATCTTTGAAGGTCACAATGCGGGCATGTGGACGGTGGGTCTGCTGCTTTCTGGTAACGAAGCAGGTCTGACATTTGAAGAATACCAAGCCGCAGACGAAGCAACCTTAGAGAAAGCTCGTGAAAAAGCACGCGCGAAGTTTATCAAGAGTGCACCTCACTACTTAATCGACACCATCTCCGATCTGGCAGAGGTGATCGTAGATATCGAACAACGCCTAGCCACGGGCGAACGTCCGTAGTTTTCGCTCGTGAATTCAGAATGTAAAAAGCCTCTCCATCTTGAGAGGCTTTTTGTGTTTATGGAAAGCGGAGGGGTCAATTAATCGCGGTACTTGCTCGACGCTTTAGCTTAAAGCCCATACTGGTTGGCCTTTCTTCTGGCTTACCTTTGATGGCATGCAACAGTTTTTCTGCCGCCTTGGTGCCCATGCGCTCGTAATCAAATTCTGCCGATGTCAAACTTGGGTAAGCGTGCTCCCCCATAGAAGAGCCTTCAAGACAAATAATGGCAATGTCGGTCGGGACTTTGAGAACACGGCGATGGCACTCAAAGAGCGCACCAATTGCTATCTCCTCATGGCTACACACCAAAGCATTCAAGCTTGAATCGCGCAGCAATAACTTCGCCAATCCTTCCGCACCCAATTGTGAAGATGGCGCTTCATGAGTCGTCAGAAAATGATCTGGGGTGAGATAGTTTTCAATCATCGCACTTTGCCAACCGTGTAACTGGCGTTGCAACGTCGAGTGATTCCCGCGCGCCCCAATAAAACCAACGTTCTTAAAACCTTGTTCAATCAGGTGTCTGGTACAGGCCTTACCCACTTCGAAGTGATCCACGCCAATGTTGAGATAACTGGCCTTTGAGCTCAGTTCGGCAATCTCTAACACTGGCGTATTTGATGCCTCTAACAGTTGATGCGTTCGCTGACTATGCTCACTTCCAAACAGTACAACGCCCGCAGGACGGCTCTCTAAAAAAGTCGAAAGCAACTTTTCTTCTTGCTCAATCGAGTAGTCGCTGTAACCCAGCAATAGTTGATAACCCGCTTTGTTTAACGCCTGTTGGAAGCTTGGTAAGAAATGCGCGCATGCTTTTTCAAACAGTGACGGAATGATAAGAGCGATGGAATAACTTTCTGCAGATGCGAGTGCCCCTGCGGCTTTGTTCGGGATATAGCCGAGCTCATCAACCACTTGTTGAATTTTTTCTCTCAGCTTATCGGATACCAGCTCTGGCGTTCGTAATGCTCGCGACACCGTCATCGTGCCTACGCCTGCTTGTTTGGCGACATCAGCCAAAGTGACATTGCCGGTACTTCTTCGTTTGCGAGGTTCGCTCATTGTTTTTATTTAATGTTCTCTAATTTCAGCTGCGACATCTTATCACAGCGCTTTAATGGTTTTGATATTAGCGCATTAGAACTCGAACACCAGCATATGAAACTTCGATGCCTGATAAAAATGATAGCGCTATCACAATTAATGCTAGCGCTATCAGATAGCGCTACCATTTGTGATCACTCTCAGGTTTTTCTGGCAAATTGATCGATAAAGTACGCAGCAACAAAACAACAAATCGGAAACATTCCAATGCTACGTGAACTGATTACCTCTGATGTCATTCGCATCCATTCTGACGCAACCGACTGGAAAGATGCGATCAGCAAATCTTGTGAAGCTTTGATTGAAAATGGCGCGATAGAACCAAGTTACGTTGAAGCAATTTACCGCTCGCACGAAGAGCTTGGCCCTTACTACGTGGTAGGTCCGGGCATGGCGATGCCACACGCTCGCCCTGAAGATGGCGTTAACCGTTTGTCACTGGCGATCACGGTGATCCAAAACGGCGTCAACTTTAACTCTGAAGAAAATGACCCAGTAAAAATGCTGGTCACGCTAGCGGCAACGGACAGTAATAGCCACGTTGATGCGATTTCGAAACTGGCGGAATTGTTTATGAATGAAGAGCATGTAGAGGCCATCTGCAACGCTCAAAGCAAAGAAGATGTTCTTGCGATCATCGACAAATACTAAGTTTTACTCCTGACATACCCCATTCACAAATGGGTATACCCCCTATAAAAAAGAAAAGGTCTGAATTATGAAAATTATGGTTGTTTGCGGTCACGGTCTTGGTACTAGCCTAATGATGGAAATGAGCATCAAAAGCATCGTAAAAGAATTGAATGTCGATGCCGCAGTGGATCACATCGATCTTGGCTCAGCAAAAGGCACAAGTTGCGACATTTTCATCGGCACAAAAGACATTGCAGAACAGTTGGAAGCACTTGGCGTTGAACAACGTATCGTAGCGCTTGATAACATGGTCGACAAAGTCGCAATGAAAGAGCGTTTATCTGTGGCACTTCAAGAGCTTGGCGCTCTATAAGGTGGCGTTATGGAATTCTTCAGTTTCTTAATGAACGATGTCCTATCAGAGCCAGCGGTTCTGGTCGGTCTCATCGCTCTAATCGGCTTAATTGCCCAGAAAAAACCAGTCACCGAGTGCATTAAAGGCACGGTAAAAACCATTCTTGGTTTCATCGTGCTTGGCGCAGGTGCAGGCTTAGTTGTGAGCTCGCTAGGCGACTTTGCGACAATTTTCCAACACGCATTTGGCATTACAGGCGTGGTTCCAAACAACGAAGCTATCGTCTCTATCGCGCAAGAAGCGTTTGGTAAAGAGATGGCGATGATCATGTTCTTCGGCATGTTGGTGAACATTCTGATCGCTCGTTTCACGCCGTGGAAATTCATCTTCCTAACAGGTCACCACACACTATTTATGTCGATGATGGTGGCGGCGATTCTGGCATCTAGCGGCATGAAAGGTGTTCCACTGATCGCTCTTGGCTCTGTGGTTGTGGGTTCTGTAATGGTGTTCTTCCCTGCAATTGCGCACAAATACATGAAGCAAGTAACAGGCTCAGACGACGTTGCGATTGGTCACTTCTCAACGCTTTCTTACGTCCTAGCTGGTTTCATTGGCAGCAAGTTTGGTAACAAAGAGCACTCAACAGAAGAGATGAATGTCCCTAAGAGCTTGTTGTTCTTACGCGATACGCCAGTGGCTATCTCGTTCACCATGGGCATCATCTTTATGGTGACGTGTTTGTTCGCTGGCGGCGATTTTGTCCGTGAAGTCAGTGGCGGTAAACATTGGTCTATGTTTGCGCTAATGCAATCCATCACTTTCGCCGGCGGTGTGTACGTCATCCTGCAAGGTGTACGTATGGTTATCGCAGAAATCGTTCCTGCATTTAAAGGCATCTCAGACAAACTGGTTCCAAACGCAAAACCTGCACTGGATTGTCCGGTTGTGTTCCCATACGCGCCAAACGCGGTATTGGTGGGCTTCCTATCGAGCTTTGCAGCCGGTCTAGTGGGCATGTTCCTGCTGTACGTGATGGGTCTTACTGTGATTATCCCAGGTGTCGTTCCACACTTCTTTGTGGGTGCTGCGGCAGGTGTATTTGGTAACGCGACAGGTGGTCGTCGCGGCGCAATTCTAGGCGCGTTTGCACAAGGCCTACTGATTACTTTCCTACCTGTATTCCTAATGCCAGTACTGGGTGATCTTGGCTTTGCAAACACAACATTCAGTGATGCTGACTTCGGCGCGGTAGGTATCCTACTTGGTTTGATTGTTCGCTAAGTTTTCTCTCTAATGAATGCGGAATTAGGCTCGTCGGCATTCATCTCTGAGAGGCTTTAGCCATAGAAAAACACTCAAAAAAAAACGCCCCTCACGTGAGGGGCGTTTTTCTTATTGAGGCTATCTTATTGGGACAGCAACTTTCTCGTTGGTTCTTGCTCGGTGTACTCAACCGCATCGCTGGTGGAAAGCTTGTCGACATCTTCTTGAGAGCCGGTTACTACCAACACTTGCTGTTTCACCAAAGCATCGACCACTTCAAGGTTGTTGTGACGAAGAAGCGCTCTCACTTCGCTTTCTTTCCCTTTGTGATATTTCACAAAATAGCGAGCCGGTTGTTGCTCTGCACTTGTTGGACGCTCATCCACAAGAGGAAAGCCTTGGTTGTTGGCAAGGCTGGTGGCGCTCATGCCAATCGCCAATAGCGCGGTCAAACTCCCCGCCGTTACGGAAAGTAAGGTCAGCTTCTTCATAGTCACTCCTTATTGAAATGTCAGAGACCAACTGTTGATTGTACCTGTGTCTCTTCTGGCACTGTCGACGGCTTTTAGTTCCCAAGAACCTTGCGATTCAAAACCAGAGAAATCAACTTGGAAAGTGGTTTTGATATCGTTAGCGCTGCCGCCAGTATTGTCGTGAAGCACGACTTGTCCACCTGTCGGTGAAGTCAGAGTCACTCGTAGGTCACCGATGTAAGTATGGCTAATATCTACGTCAATGCTTACAGTACCTGAGTCGCCAGTGCGATCGACATTCAGTGCGCTGATGGCACCAGAGGTTTTGTTGTCAGGAATCGCAACAGGGTTAGTGTTTGAGTAGCTAGAATCTGAAGAGCTACCGCCACCGTCAGGACCATTACAGCCCGCATCCAAGAACAGCTTCGCCGCTTCCGCATTCACTAGGCCGTGACCTGTGCGGTTATCTCGACCTGCAACATCAATGTCTGTCGCGGTTTTGATCAACGCGTTACGTACTTGCGCTGCGGTACACGTTGGGTGGTAACTCCACACCAAGCCAGCTACGCCCGTTACGTGCGGAGTCGCCATCGAAGTGCCGTTGTAGTACTCGTAGTCTTCACCTGATGTAGTTGCAACCGTGATCTCTTGGCCTACGTAACCCAATAGCTCTTGACCAAATGCACGATCAACTGTCACCGACACCATGCGATAAGCGTTGTTTTGGTCAACTAAGAATGGGTTTTGTAACCCAGCTAATGCCGCGTTGCTGTATACAATCGCCGCGCTTGCGCCTGCGTTGTAACATGCTCGAACTGCATCCACCTCTGGGTATGTACCTGAAGATTGATTGCCAATACGCTCAGTAAGACAGATTTTGCCTGACATGTCGCCACAGTTGAAGTTACCGCCAGACACATCACAGCTTGCCAATGTCGCGGTGACTGAACCTGCAACTGGTGCTGGTACAAACTCAGTGCCGTTGTGGACCAAACGGTTATGAGGCACGATGCCACGGTCAAACTGGCTAACACCGTTTAGCGTAATGTCAGACAACTTACCTTCGCCTACTGTTACGGTGGACAGGATCGCCACACCCGGCGCCGCGATTTCAACTTGATCCGTCGCTTGCGAGAACGCCGCGTGATCATTTTGATTATCGACCGCTGCAACTGACATAACAGAATCGTAAGACGCTGGGTAGCTGTGCGCAGTATTGCCGTCGTTACCCGCCGCAGCGATTAACAGTACGCCTTGATCGTAGATCGCTTTCAGCGCATTTTGCTCCGTGCGACTCGATTGGCTACCACCGAGGCTCATGTTCACCACGTTTGCGCCATTATCAGCACACGTTTGTATCGCTTTCACAAGACCAGAAGAGTAACCCCAGCCCGCTTCGTTAAACACTTTCACGATGTGAAGGTTCACGTTTTGGTTTGGCATCACGCCCTTCACGCCTTCAGTATTCGCGATCGCAGCGATAGTGCCCGCTACGTGAGTACCATGCGCGTTGTTGTTGCCAGGATCACTCCATGATCCTGTGCCGCTGTCATTGGTACCAGCAACACGGTTACCGCTCAAATCGTTGTGCGACAGATCGTAGCCAGAGTCGATGATACAAACCGTGCGGTTACCTGCATTGAAGTCATCCAACTGCTGAGCATTCACTGCGTTGTAACCCCAAGGTACCGTTTCACTTAGCAGGTAACGCGGAGGATCGACTTCCACGTATTCCACATCACCACGGTTACGCAGTGGTTCAAGATCATCCCCATCCAGCTCAACGCTGTAAATGGCACGGTTACCTAGTTTTTCCACTTTACGTGCTTTCACCTGTTGCAAAACAGATTCTTGCGCGATACGTGGTCCCCAAAACGAGTTGCCCCCCATCGAAGATCGGCTTACCGGATCTTCTTTGAATTTGACGATGTATTTCGTCGGCAACTTGGATTCGTCGAATCCCATCGGTGGAGCCGCGAATGCTGACATGGAAGCAGTCAGCGCGACGGCGACAGCAGACAATGTAAATAAGCCTTGTTTTTTACTTGTTGTGTAGTGCATTTGCCCTATTCCTTAGTTGAGCTAATTTTTATTCACTATATCCTCATGAAAAGTCATCATTGCGATGTATACATGAGTCACTCAGCTATAGTTCATCGTCCAAAAATGCCAAACAATTTGTTTCATGAATATACAAATTTGTACAAAATATCATTCAATCAACATTTTTAGTTAACATCAAAAAGCATCAACAAAACCTTATAAAGCAATCACTTATTTAACAAAAAGTGCATGTTAAATTAATGTTAGTGAGTAATTATTCTAAATATGGGCCATTTAATCGATTGCTATGCTGAATGAATTTTTTGACCGTGATGCCAAAATCAAAATAATGAATATTTAGTTGTTGACTGTCTGGAGTATTTACTCAGAATTAGAGGGTTTAGTGAGAAAAATTCTCATCTAAACAATGTTATAGCCAAGTATTTTTTCAATGTGCTTGGGTCAATAACCATTACAAGAAGAGTGAATGATGAAAAAAACAATCACACTATTAACTGCATTACTCCCGCTTGCTTCTGCAGTTGCCGAAGAGCCAACCTTATCACCAGAAATGGTTTCAGCGTCTGAAGTGATCAGCACGCAAGAAAACCAAACCTATACCTATGTTCGCTGTTGGTATCGCACCAGCTACTCGAAAGATGATCCGTCGACCGATTGGGAATGGGCAAAAAACGAAGATGGTAGCTACTTCACCATTGACGGCTACTGGTGGAGCTCCGTTTCATTTAAAAACATGTTCTACACCAACACGTCGCAAAACGTTATCCGTCAGCGTTGTGAAGCAACATTAGATTTGGCGAACGAGAACGCAGACATTACGTTCTTCGCCGCTGACAATCGCTTCTCATACAACCACACGATCTGGAGCAACGACGCAGCAATGCAGCCAGATCAAATCAACAAAGTGGTTGCACTCGGTGACAGCTTGTCTGATACAGGCAACATCTTTAACGCATCACAATGGCGCTTCCCTAACCCGAACAGCTGGTTCTTAGGTCACTTCTCCAACGGTTTTGTGTGGACAGAATACATTGCCAAAGCGAAGAACCTTCCGCTCTACAACTGGGCAGTTGGCGGCGCGGCTGGTGAGAACCAATACATCGCGCTAACAGGGGTTGGTGATCAAGTTTCTTCGTACTTAACCTACGCAAAACTGGCGAAGAACTACAAACCAGCAAACACCTTGTTTACGCTTGAGTTTGGTTTGAATGACTTCATGAACTACAACCGTGGCGTTCCAGAAGTGAAAGCGGATTATGCAGAAGCACTGATTCGTTTGACGGACGCAGGTGCGAAGAACTTCATGTTGATGACACTGCCAGACGCGACGAAAGCGCCTCAGTTTAAGTACTCAACACAAGAAGAGATCGACAAAATTCGTGCGAAAGTGCTTGAGATGAACGAGTTCATCAAGGCACAAGCGATGTACTACAAAGCGCAAGGTTACAACATCACGTTGTTTGATACTCACGCCTTGTTCGAGACGCTAACTTCTGCGCCAGAAGAGCACGGTTTCGTGAACGCGAGCGATCCTTGTTTGGACATCAACCGCTCATCGTCTGTCGATTACATGTACACCCACGCATTGCGCTCTGAGTGTGCAGCGTCTGGTGCTGAGAAGTTTGTGTTCTGGGATGTCACGCATCCAACAACAGCAACTCACCGCTATGTTGCAGAGAAAATGCTAGAAAGTAGCAACAACTTAGCCGAGTACCGTTTCTAACCAGACACGGCTTCTGAGTTGAAACCTTATCTTCGTACACACGTTGATAAGCAAAATGGCCACGACACATCGTGGCCATTTTTATCGAAGGAACTTTGTGATCACAGCAGTCGCAGCGCTAAACAAGTTACAGTGGCGCGACGTCGGTTCCCCCTAAAGACTGGTAAAGCGTAACCTGAGTGAGAAACTGGTTGTAGCGGTTTTCCAACAAAGAAGCTTGCGCGTTTCTGGTCTCTTCTTGGGCATTCAAATAGTCCATGATCGACGTCGAGCCATACTGATACCGCGCAGCATAAATGGACTCAGCGGCACTTGCAGCATCATATTGCTCTTGTAAACGCGCCGCCTGATACTTCAATTTTTCTCGTGCCGACAAGGCATTTTCGACATCTTGGAATGCGGCGTACAACACTTGGCGATAACTCACAATGGCCGATTGATAGTCTAAATCGGCAATGGCTTGGCTATTTTTCATCTCATTCCACTGCAAAAACGGCAACGTCATATCTGCACCTAAGCTGCCAATCGGGTTGGAAAGCAGGTCTTTAAGCGCTTGTGACGATCCACCCAGAGCCCCAGTGAGCGTCAGCTTGGGCAAGTAGTCCAAATCTGCTGCGTCTTTATTTGCTAGCGCGGCTTTGACTTCATAAATCGCTGCTTTAATGTCGGGTCTGCGGATCAATAAATCAGACGGAGCACCAACACTCAACGATGGCATATCGCCTTCAGGCAGCATTTGGATGTTTGCACTGATGCTCTTCGGCGGTTGATTGAACAAAATCGCAAAGGCGTTGTTTGCCTCGAGTAAACTCTGTTCAAACTCACTTTGCTGCGCTTGTAAGCTTGCCAACGTACGTTTGGCTTCAAGCACATCTAACTGATCCACAGCGCCAAGTTGGTACTGTTTTTCAATCAATTGTAGCGTTTGAGCTGCGTCTGCCACATTACGCTGACTGAGGTTTAAGCGCTGTTTTAGATAGCCGATTTGCCAATATAACGATGCCGTCGTTGCCACCAAACTTTGTGCGGTCGCCTCGCGATCTTGTTGACTTGCCATCGCCGTCCACTTGGCTTGGTCAACGTCTGCCGAGATTTTTCCCCACAAATCCAACTCGTAATTGACGGACAAGTTAGTGCTGTAGCTATCTGCCGATTCCCCGCTATCAAGAGATTTTTGAACTTGTCCTGATGTGGAAGAACTCAACGTAGGGAAAAGGTCATCTTGCGCTAAACCCAGCTGTAAACGCGCTTTCTTTAGCGTTAGCGTTGCCAGCGTCAAATCGTTGTTTTGAGCCAACACCTGAGTAATGTATTGATTAAGCGTTGGGTCGTTAAACGCCAACCACCAAGGATCCATACTGACATCACCCGCAACATGCATCTGTTGCCAATTTGCAGGCACTTGCACCTCAGGAGCTTGATAGTCGCTACGCATAAGCGAACCACAACCTGACAACCACACTGCAATTAAGGCAGCCGCGACCAATCGAGTTTTGAATTTCATTGTGTTACTCATTTTTAGTCTCTCGCTAGCGCTTCTATCGGATCGAGTTTGGCAGCATTGCGAGCGGGTAAAAAGCCGAAAGCGATGCCAATCAACGTTGAGCAAATAAACGCCCAGATGATCGAGTTCATTGAGTAAATCATTTGGAAGCTGCTGCCAGATGTACTGAATGCAAAACCAATCAAAAACGCCAAGCCAATACCAGCAATGCCACCACACAAACACACCAGTACCGCTTCAATCAAAAACTGACGCAAAATATCCGCTTGCCGCGCACCCACAGCCATTCGCACACCGATCTCTTTCGTGCGCTCTGTCACCGACACCAACATGATGTTCATTACGCCAATTCCGCCGACAATTAGGGAGATCACCGCAATCGCTGAGATCAGTAACGTCATGGTTGCGGTGGTTTTCTCGATGCTCTGACGAATGGTGTCAGTGTTAATCGTGAAGAAATCTTCTGTACCGTGGCGCATTTTTAACAAGTTGATGATGCTCTGTTCTACCGCTGCGCTTGGGGCATGCTCATCAATCCGTACAGTAATGCCGTTGAGGTAGCGTTGTCCCATCATTCGTCCCGACATGGTGGTGTATGGCACCCAAATTTTCAGCGCGTCGCTGTTGCCAAACGCGTCTTCTTTTTTCTGCGTGACACCCACAATACGCACTGGCAATGAACCAAGAAAAATCACTTCACCAATCGGATTTCTATCCGCAAACATTTCCTTTCTGGTGTTGTCATCAATCACTGCTTCTTGGGCGAGCGAATTCACGCTCTCTTCATCCCAAAACTGACCTTTGGCGATCTCATAACCGCGCACACGGAAATAATCTTCCCCAACCCCTTCCACAGACGCGGTTGCATCCTGATTGGCGTAACGCACGGTTAAGCTGTTGGATAAAGACGGCGTGACACTGTCGACAAAAGGTAGACTCTCCAACGATTTAGCATCGTCGGCGGTTAGCGTTTTCACTCGTCCGGAGCGGCGGTCACCAAACCCTTTGCCCGGCCTGACATCAATGGTGTTTGTTCCCATGGATGAAATATTCGACAAAATTTGCTGTTGTGAACCATTACCTAGTGCCACCACGGAAACCACCGAAGCTATACCAATAATGATGCCGAGCATGGTCAAAAACGTGCGCATTCTGTGGCTAGACATCGCCAGCAGCGCCATTTTGAGCGCGTCAATAAAACTGTCCCACTTCCACCACTTACTGGCGACTTGCGCTGGGCGATGAAAAGACGCGCTCGGTGTCTTTGCTGCTTGCTCATTGATTACAACTTGTGCATTTGGCGTATCTGCAATGATTTCACCATCTTTGATTTCAATGATGCGATCCGCAAAGTTCGCCACGTTCATATCATGAGTCACTAAGATGATCGTATGCCCAAGTTGATGCAATTCTTTAAGCAGTGCCATCATCTCTTGCCCACTGTGACTGTCTAATGCGCCAGTGGGCTCATCGGCGAGAATCACCTCACCACCGTTCATCAGTGCACGAGCAACACTCACGCGCTGTTGCTGGCCACCACTCAGTTGGCTGGGCTTGTGAGTCAAACGATCTTCCAGCCCCAAGCGAGCCAATAGTGACTGCGCTCGCTCCGTTCTTTGACGATGAGGAACTCCCGCGTAAACCGCAGGTACTTCCACGTTTGCCACCGCGGTTAAATCCCCCAGCAGATGGTAACGCTGGAATATAAAGCCAAAATACTCGCGGCGCAGTTCCGCCAGTTGGTCGGATTCCAACGTCGAGACATCTT
The DNA here is from genome assembly GCF_024181925.1 of Vibrio sp. Y20_XG_PY13. Lineage (NCBI taxonomy): Bacteria > Pseudomonadati > Pseudomonadota > Gammaproteobacteria > Vibrionales > Vibrionaceae > Vibrio > Vibrio sp. Y20_XG_PY13. The sequence goes on from NZ_JAMZAL010000001.1 coordinate 1,093,855, forward strand.
GCCCATTAATGAAGTATCGACCGCTGGACGGTTTATCCAAGCAGCCGAGCACATTCATCAGCGTCGATTTACCAGAGCCTGATGCACCCACGATCGCGACCATTTCACCGCGTTTTATCTCTAAATTAATGTGGTTCAACACAGTAAGCGACTCGTCGCCAGAGACAAAACGTCGAGTTAAATCCTCAACTTTTAAAAGCACGTCACTCATCTTAGAACCTCATTGGAGGTCGACGACGATCACCTCGGCTTGATGATTCTCCATCCATAGCATTGCCAAGAACAACTTGGTCGCCCTCCTTCAAACCTGAGAGAATTTCTGCGTTCACTTTGTTGTTAATACCCACTGTCACGGGCTTTTTCACCACTTGGCCCTGTTCAAGCACTGGCACGGTATAGTTGCCTTTGCCGCCAGATTTTTGCAGCACTTGTGAAGGGACAATCAAGGTATTTTCCGATTGCTCAAGGACAATCGAAACTTGCGCAGTCATGCCAATACGCAAAATACCTTGCGGGTTCTTCACGTCAAATACAGCGTTGTAGTAAATGGCATCGCTATCTGAAATGCTCAGATCGCTATCATCGCCATCCATGATGGTTGGCCCCGGCTCAATGGCGCGCAATGTGCCTTTAAACTGCTGATTCGGTTTGCCTAAAATGGTGAACAGCGCCGTTTGGCCTGGGTGAACAAAAATCACATCGGCTTCCGAAATTTCGGCTTTCACCGTCATCGTATCTAACTTGGCTAACTCGATAATAGTTGGCGTGGTTTGATTGGCGTTTACAGTTTGTCCTTCTTCCACCGCGGTGTAGACCACCGTGCCATCCATCGGTGCGTTGATGGTGGTGTAACCGAGATCTAACTGCGCATTGTCGACGTTGATTTTGGCTTTCTCGATTTCGGCATCCAGTTGCGCTAACTCGGCTTTGTAGATGGCGAGCGTCGCTTCGGCATTCTCGTAATCAGCTCGTGAGCTCGCTTTCGCTGCCAACATGCCTTTTTGGCGCACGTATTCATAGTTTGCTTGTTTAATCTGCGCTTGCTTAGCCTGGTACTGAGCGTTGAGACTATTAAGAGACGCTTGGGCTTCTTTGAGGCTATTTTGCTGAGTCAGGCTGTCAATCTGTGCAATCAACTCTCCCTGTTTTATCTCATCCCCTAAGTTCACAGCGAGACGTTGAATTTGCCCAGATACTTGCGCACCTACATTCACCAATTTGGACGCTTGCAACATGCCGTTGGCTAATACCGCCTTTTCGATATTGCCTTTGCGAACGACTTCTGTCGCGTAAGGAGAAATGGGTTCTGGACGTTGCAGATAATGATAACCACCAGCACCAATGGCAAGTAGGCCACACAAAACGAGCCATTTTTTATTGAGTTTCATAACAGGAGTGAAGTAAATAATCGTTTTGATTTTATACTGCTATTTGTCTTAGCCGTACAGGGTACGAGACGTAAAGATAGGTAAATTAACGTCAAGATACTGAAGGAATAACTTCACTAACGTGAAAAATCCGAGATATTATAGTCACTTCAAAACTTTATCATTCAATAAATATAACAAAAATCATTTTCAATATAGAAATTCAAGTTATAAGTATTATAAACAAAACTTTTAAATACCAACAAACCAGTAAAATCTAAGCTTATTCAATATGCCATCCATTTAAATTTCATTATGGTCATTTTGATGATTGAATTTAAAGAGGAGTTAAGTGGCAAGTTAAATAAAAAATACCCACATAACACAGGTAAGACCGAGAGGAGTGTGTCATGTGGGTTTAAAACGATAGTTCTCTTGCTGATTCGAACTACCAACGTTGGGATGCAATGGAAATACAAATGACTCAGAGTTTCCATCACGGACACTTTATCGCTGGATTTGCCTCTGTTTGTTAGGGAACAGTCAGCACAATAAAAATAGAGAAGTAATACCGCAAAAATAAAAATAGGGGCTCTGAGTTTAATTTACACGTAAAATAATCACCACATTCACGACATGAACCATTAATAAATTCATCAATAAATATTTATTAAGTTAAATTTATTTATTGTCAACATACTGTTAGTTTTACCCCTAAATATACTGGTCAGATTTGTTTATTTTACTGCTTTTCGTTGCAATACAACCTCTAATTAATTCATGAGAAAAAACATGCAGCGACAATTAACTCTTTCACCGATTTATTTATTAATCGGTTTAGCCTCCTCGACGGCGTATGCCGGAGGTTTTCAAATTAACGAACATTCGGCGACGGGTCTTGGTCGTGCTTTTGCTGGTGATGCTGTTATTGGTGATAATGCGTCTGTAGTCAGCCGCAACGCCGCAGCGATGACGCTGTTTAAACAAAATGCCTTATCGTTCGGTGTCACTTACGTCAAACCTGACGTTACCGTTAAAAATGCGCAATATCATCGAGCTAACATTAATGCGGATGTCAATGTTGGTATGGGCGGTTTTCCTCCGTCCCCTCAAGTTGACATTACCCCGTCCTTCTCTCAAACCGTGACCGACATTGATGACGTCGATGGCGTTGGTCAACCAGCCGTTGTACCCAATTTTTACTTTATTCACCCTATCAACGACGACTGGTATCTAGGCTTATCGGCATACTCCAACTTCGGAACCGACATGGAGTTTAAACCAAACTATGGCGCACCTGTTTTTGGCGGTGTCACCAGCGTAGCGAGTGTCAACCTTGGCGCAAGCTTGGCATACAAGGTGAACGACCGTTTTAGTATCGGTGGTGGTATTGATGTGATTTACGGCTCTGGTGAACTGTACCGCGATATGGACGTGGGTGTTTGCGTTGGTGGAAACATACTTGGAAACGAACTAGAACAACGTTGCGGAGCCGTAAAAGGCAACGCACTTGATGTGGAAGCTGGCGGCATTGGGCTTGGCGCGAACATTGGCATGATGTACGAGTTTAACGAACGTCATCGCTTAGGTTTAAGCTACAAGCACAGCCCTAACATCGATGCCAAGGGTGACATCCACTTTGCTGGCGAATCGTACGACTCGCTTGCTATGCCGCTACCGGATATTGCGGAGTTTTCCGGTTATCACCGCGTCTTACCTAAATTTGCCCTGCACTATTCTGTGCAGTGGATTGGTTGGTCAGCATTTGACAGCTTGAAAGCTGATGATCAGTTGCTAAAAGATTTTCAGTGGCAAGACTCCGCGCACTACTCCATCGGTGCGACTTGGTACGCCAATGAACGTTGGACACTTCGCACGGGTTACATGTTCGACAAAACACCTGTCGATGAGCTGACTTCGCTTTCTATCCCAGATTCGAACCGTCACTGGTTATCTGCAGGCGCCTCTTACCAATGGTCATCAGATACCACGGTTGACATCGGCATGACGTACTTGATTGGTGAAGATGTCAACGTAGAAGAGTACGCGTATGAAGGTGTTCCTGCACCGATGGTAACGGGCGTGACCCATTCAAATGCGTTCCTAATTGGTGCCCAACTCAGCCACCGTTTCTAATTTGTCAGGCAGTGATCAAACCTCTAGGTCATTGCCTTGTAACAACGCTTATCAAAGCGACCGAACAGAGACATTATTATGAACAAAACACTACTTGCTTTTTCACTCTCACTTCTCACTCTAAGCGCGGCTCAGGCTTCGGAATGGGGCTATGGCAATGACAAACACGGGCCAGAACACTGGGGAGAAATCGCCAAAGACTGCGCAACCACGAAAAACCAAAGCCCAATCAACATCGACAACCCAGCCGATGCAAAACTGGAAGCACTGAACCTTTCGTACACTGGTCAGGTCATTGGTTTAACCAACAATGGTCATACGCTGCAAGCGCAAGTGAACGGACGTAACAGCTTCACCATCGATGGCGAGACGTTCGAACTGCAACAGTTCCATTTCCACACACCTTCAGAAAACCAAATCAAAGGCCGCCAATATCCACTTGAAGCGCACTTTGTACACGCCAACGAAGACGGCGAGTTGGCGGTAATTTCGGTGATGTTTGATGCTGGTGATCAAAACGCAGCACTGTCTAAACTGATCAACGCAATCCCACAAGAGAATCAAACCACGTTCTTTAAAGATACGTTTGAGATTAACGACTTACTGCCAAAAACTGCAAACTACTATCGATTTAACGGCTCTTTAACCACACCGCCATGTTCAGAAGGTGTGCGCTGGTTTGTGCTTAAAGACACTCAAACCTTATCCAAAGATCAAGCCGCGAAACTGATGGAAGTCATGGGACAAAACAATCGTCCGCTGCAACCGCTAAATGCGCGCGTTGTACTTTCTAACTAATCGCCATATCCGATAAGGGGCATCGTATTTGCCCCTTATTTTGATTCGCTCTAACCTCACTTCGTTACAGGAACCCCCAATGAAAACTCCATCTGTTCTGTCACTCTTACTCGCACTCGCCCCGACATTCGCCTTCTCTCATAACCTTTCTGTCGGTCAAACCACCCCATCCGTCAGCATTGATACCTATGGCGAAATGACGCTGCAAGGAGACGATGTGGCTTATCAACCTTGGGCAACTCAGCAGATGTTAGGCAAAGTCCGTGTGATACAAGCCATTGCAGGTCGTAGTAAAGCTAAAGAGATGAACGCGCCGCTGATGTCAGCAATCACTGCCGCTCACTTTCCTGAAGATCAGTATCAGACCACAACCGTGATCAACCAAGAAGACGCCATCTGGGGAACCGGTACATTTGTAAAATCGTCGGCAGAGGACAGCAAAAAGACATTCTCTTGGTCTTCCATGGTGTTAGACAAAAATGGCGTATTAGCAACAACTTGGGATCTGCAGCAAGAAAGTTCTGCGATTATCGTACAAAATAAACAAGGCGAAATTTTATTCGTGAAAGAAGGGGCTTTAACTCAAGACGAAGTCACACACGTCATCGAACTGATTAAACAGAATATCTAAACCTAAGGTAAGGAAAAGCTATGAAACTGTTCAACACCATCGCACTCTGTCTTTTAGCGGCTGTAGCCTCTTTCCAATCGGTTGCAGGAGACAACGATTGGGACAAGATTGCAGATAAGACCGTCAGTTTTAAATCGGAAACCGACACAGTCAATCCACTGTCACCATTTGCTAACGCTCGTTTCAGCCACATAAAAATCAAATGTACGCAAGGTACGGTCGATCTGAAAAGCGTTAAAGTAATCATGAAAGATGGTCAGGAAAAGACGTTCGACAGTTTAGGGGTTCTGACTAAAGGCATGTCATCAAGAAGCTTAAGCCTACCAACAAAAGATAACGCGAAGTTAGACAAGATCGAGTTGAACTATGAATCGGTTGGCAGCACTGCGCTGCAAGTCGCGGGGGTGACCAAAAAAGCGCAAGTGGAAATCTTAGGTAAGAAAATCGACGAGTAAGCAATGGCTCAACGAGCTCACCCAAACTAAAAACAGCGGCACTAGCCCGCTGTTTTCATTAAAAAACCGTCATGGATAACTAAATGAATTTCTTCAGCTTCGCCAAACCATAAGCCGCGATAGTGACACAATCTTTGATCGTGCCGTCGATCATCATTTGTTCGAACTCCTCAACAGAAAAAGCGCGAGTGATCAAATCCTCTTCTTCACTGTCGAGTTGATTGCCCACGTCCGTTAAATCAGTGGCGAAGTAGACGTGACATGTCTGATTCAAAAAGCCGTATGCGATAAACTGCGCGCCGACATACGCCATGGCGCTCGCCTGCATGCCCGTTTCTTCACGCAGCTCGCCTTTGGCAAGCTCAAGATGATCCGCATCTGGGTTTGATTCCCACGCCCCTTGTGGGATCTCCCAACAACGTTGACCTACGGTGTAACGGTACTGCTGAACCAAGTGAATCATCCCGTTATCGATAGCCAGAATCGCAGCACAATCAGGTTTGTCGACCACACCATAGATACCCTCTGCGCCGCTCGGACGTAAAATTTTGTCCTCACGCACCGTCATCCACTTATTCTGGTAAACGACTTTGCTGTCTAGCTGTTTGATGTCTGACATGGTTATTCCTTGATTTTTCCGAGGGTTACTGCGGAATAATACCCGATTCAGTTACGCCACCAAAATGTTCTTTAGTTCACTCAAAGACTCAACGGTATAATTTGGTGCGATACGCTCATCGACGCTTGCGCCTGTGGTATTTAACCAGCAAGTTTCAATACCAAAATTATTACCACCCAGAATATCGGAATGCAGGTTGTCACCCACCATCAGTACGCGCGTTTTGCATGGGTTGCCCATTTGCTGCATCGCGTATTCAAAAATACCTAAGTCCGGTTTTGCTACGCCCACTTGTTCAGAGATCACCACTTTATCGAAGTACTCAGTCATCCCTGTGCGCTCAAGGCGAATTGCTTGCAACTCTGTAAAACCGTTGGTGATAATGCCCATTTTAGTTTTGCCTTGCAGCGCTTCCATCAGCTCTTTTGCACCTGGCAACAAACTGCAAATATCGGCCATCGCTTCTAAAAATGCGCTGTTGAGATCTGCTGTTGTAGTATTCAACTTCTCAGCCCACTCGGTAAAACGCTTATGTTTTAGCTCATCTGCCGTTACTTTACCGTCTTGGTAATCCACCCAAAGCGGTTTGTTTACGGTTTGGTAATGAGCAAAATCTTGTTCAGTAAAATCTACGCCTTTGCGAGAAAACATAAGCTGCAAACCTTTGAAAGCATCAAAGTGGAATAAGGTTTCGTCAGCGTCAAACAGGATCCAATCGTACTTCATTTTCTTCTTCCCAAAATCAAGGTCGTAATACTGGTGCATAGTCTAGATTGTTTTCTTCTTGAAGATAATCTCTATAATTGGAAATTAATTGTATCCTTGTGCTCAACAATAAATGCTTCACGATAATAGGAGATTGATGTGAACGCGATTGCCTCCCTGCCCGTTTTTGTTGCTGTTGTCGAATGCGGCAGCTTTTCCCTTGCGGCCAAACAGCTGAATCTGACGAAATCGGCGATCAGCAAACGCATCAACCAACTAGAAGACGATTTGGGCATTCGTCTCCTTAATCGAACTACGCGTAAGCTGAGCCTGACCGAAGCAGGAGAACGCTATTTTGAGTACGCCTCTCAAGCGCTCAACCTAGCCCAGCAAGGCGTAGACGCGGTATCGGAACTGCAAGGCTCTCCACAAGGTCGGCTCAAAATTACCGTGCCGATGTCTTTCGGTGTACTGCATATCGCGCCTTTGATCAGCGAGTTTCTCGCTCGTTACCCGAAAATTGAAGTGGATTTAAACCTCGAAGACAAAATGGTCGATTTGGTTAAAGACGGTTTTGATTTGGGGATCCGTATTGGTGAACTCACCTCTTCCAATCTAATCGCAAAACGTCTCGCCCCTTGTAAAAGTGTGCTTTGTGCCTCGCCAGATTACTTAGCGGAGTTCGGCACACCACAAAAACCAAGTGATTTAGTCAGTCACAACTGCCTGCGCTATTCCTATTTCCGTGGCGGCGTTGAATGGATGTTCATCAACAATGGCAGCGAATACAAGGTGCTTCCAAAAGGAAACTTTATCGTCAATAACAGCGAAGCCATTCGCCAGTTGCTGTTAAGAGGTTCGGGCATTGCGCAACTGCCAACATTTATTGCAGGAAGAGACTTTGCTGCAGGAAATCTAAAACCGGTGATGGAAGAGTATTCTCTACCAGAACACGCCATTTATGCGGTTTTTCCTGAGCGCAAGCACATGCCGTTGAAAGTAAGAGCCTTTATCGATTTTATCAGCGAAAAACTCGGTACAGATTTACCTTACTGGGATCGTTACAACAGCCCAGAAAAATAACCATATTGATGATAAGTGAGTGAGATTTCACTACTGACATGTTCTGACATTCCATCCGCGTAACCTTATTTGGAACTCAACAGGCAATCCGCCAAAACCAATAAGGAATCACAATATGGAAACCGTTATCGAAACTGTGCAATTTCGTCTAACCGCAGGCACAACAGAGCAAGACGTGGTCGCTGCTGCCAAACAGTCACAAACGTTTGTGAAGAATCTGCCGGGCTTTTTGTATCGCTCACTCAGTCACGAAGCGACGGACGATGTGTGGACAGACATCATTTACTGGCGTTCAATGGACGATGCGAAACAGGCGGGAAAACAGATTAAGCAAGCCGTTGAATTTCAGCCTCTGTTATCAATGATTGACTGCGAAAGCTTCGAGCTTAAACATCACAACTTAAAAATGTGCAGTGAGCTAGAGAAGTAATCAGCCACACTACCACTAACAACCAGTAGGTCTAGATAAGGAACATCATGAGCAAATCAGAACGACTGTTTGAGCTACTGACGCTTCTGCGCGCAAAGCGTTACGCCGTGACAGCGAAAGAGCTCGCAGAAAGAATGGAAGTTAGCGAACGTACGATTTATCGCGATATTCAGTCGTTACTCAGTTCTGGTGTTCCGATTCAAGGTGAAGCAGGTGTCGGCTACCTGTTGCAAGCTGGCTCTCATCTGCCGCCTTTGATGTTCTCAGAAAAAGAGATGATGGCGCTTGAACTGGGTATGCGGATGGTTCGAGCCTGGTCGGATGCCGAACTTGCCGAAGCGTCTCACTCTGCGTCCACCAAAATACTTTCGGTATTGCCCGATAAGCTCAAACAACAAGTGGAAGATTGTCCGCTGATTGTGCCCGATTATCACACCCAATCCGAGACTGCCAAACGAGGGCAGCTTCTGCGCCACGCGATTGATCATCAGTTTAAGGTCAGTTTGGATTACCAAGATGAAAGCGGACAAGTGACCGAAAGAAAAATCCAACCGTTAGGCCAGTTCTTTTGGGGCAAAGTCTGGACGCTGGTCGCCTGGTGCGAATTGCGCGATGACTACCGCCAGTTCCGCCTCGACCGTATCCAAGCACTGCGTATGCACGATGAAGAGTTTCAGAGTGCGGAAACCAAATCTCTCAAACATTATATTGCGCAGTATGAATCGAAAGATTGAGTGTTCTTCATCCTTCCATCACAAGGATTCTAAATTGCTCTGCTCAATGCGCGATATTTGGAAAGGCACATTTGGTTAAACTAATGTTTCATTTTTAACAGATGCGCAACCAACCTAAGATCATTAACTTAAGTAGCACGTCAACCACACCGGAGCGTGAAGCTATGAAAGTACTGATTCAATACACCCAAGCAGGGAAATATCGAGATCAAGCGTGGGAGTCTTTAACTCTTCGATCTAAAGGTGATATGCAGGCCGTTACCCTTCTTATGCTGCCCAACTTATCGAACAAAGCAAAGCGACACTTGTGATGACAAAAGACGGACAGATCATCTTTCACTCCTAAATTCCATCAATCCTATGACGAAAAAGGCCTGCATTGCTGCAGGCCTTTGTATGAGTGAATTAAGAGTTATTTACTGGAAACTCACTGCCGTTGGTAGGCGATCAAGCATCTTGTAGTAATCACCAGCCACAGCGCCGATATCACCACGTAAATACGCTTGAATCATATTGAGATCTTTCAGCCAAAGTTCTTTGTCAGCATCTGAAGACGCCATGTACCCTGCGTACACATTGTCGACCGCGAACATCATGTCTTCGGTGTGATCGTTGTAAATCAAAAGCATCGCATCTGTGTAAGCTTCGAACGCTTTCAGCTCATCGTGCGCTTTACCACCTTTGTAGCTCAATGTGCCCGAAGTTGCATCGATGACCAAATCACCCGAAGTCACATTCGCTGTCGTAAAGTTGATGAAAGACTGGCTAAACGACAGCACACCTGCCGCGATATCCGCATCAATGGTTCGCTTCATTGCGTTGACCATTGGCGCATCCAGCAGCAATACAGGATCGTGGAACGCTGGGACAATCGCTGTTCGGAATGGCCCCCAAGCGCTATCGATGCTCTCTGCGACCTTGTTTAGTGTTGCAGGCTCATAGCTATCTAGGTACGTTTTTAGATCGTAACCTTTGGACGTCACCAGTTGATTTGCGTAGTCGTAAGCCAGCTTGTTTGCTTTTGTTGCCACAAACTTCTCGCCGTCGATAACAAACTCAACCTTGTCACCCGCAATAATACCGTAGCGGTCTTGCTGCTTCGTAAACGTATCAAACTGAGATTGACCACGAGTCTTCACTGTGTAGTCGTAAGACTTCATTTGGCGCACACCCATTCTCAAGATGACATCGCCAACACGTCCGCGGCCTTCTGCACCAATATCAAGGAATCTTGCAATACCACGAGGCATTGGTGGTAGGGACTCCATTTGCTCAGTGATGTGTAGGTTCACGGTAACACCTTTTAGATTGGTGTATTCCTTACCGTCTTTACCCACCAATTTAACTGGCGTATTTAACGCATCATTTGCCACGATGTTGCCCATGATGTCTTCGTATTCAGCTTGCACCCCAGGGATATCAAGCAGCGATGCAAAGCTCACCTCATCGGTAAAACGGTTCGAGAATCGACGTGCTAAGAAGTGGCTCGCAAGCGCTTTGTCTGGCCAGTTACCCAACACAGACACCGCATTTGACCAAGGGTAATCCGGGTCAAAGCTACCAATTGAGTTTAGGAAGCGTCCATTCGCAGTTTCCGCAACAGCTATATAGCCCTCATCTGAATCTTCGATAAAGCGTGCTGCCAAATCATCAAAACAGCTGGCTGTTGAAAGATCGTAATCAGCCGGAATTTGGTGTGAGTTGTTGTCTAACAGTTGACCAAAAGAAATCACTTCTTGGTTGTCTGCCGCATTTTCTATCACACATTGATGCTCTGGTGTGCGCAAGATATCAAGGAAGAACGCCGCGGATTTTTTCGCCCCATTCGCGTAATCACAGAACCATGAGTTATCGGCTTTGCCTTCGCTACAGTATTGAGGGTTTGAAGCAATGCGCAATAAGAAATCACCCGGCTTATCCGTTGACGAAGTGTAACCAAGATTGGTGTACAGGTTATCGATGCGCTCAAGATCTTCCATCTTGTCACGGATAGCGCTCATTTCCATATAACGGCGCACTAAGTAACCAGGATAATCGGACGAGAATAATCCCGTCGTCCCATATAACTCCAAGTTGCGTCGATCATAGCTATCGAGATAGTTCTGCCACTCGTAAGAAACAATTTCTTCTAGGTTTGTACCTTCGTCAAAACGGTTACAGTCGCTGTTTAGAGAAACGTTCCCATCGGTACAGAAATCGTAAGACTTACGCTCAATTTCATTCACTTTATCTAGGTAGTAAAGTGCGCCATAACGAGTTTTCGCATTCAGTTCTGGATCATCAGACAACGCGGCGGTATCGAATCGGCTGAAGTCACAGTTGTAGAGTGATTTGCCTTTCTCGTTCCCCGTTAGTGCCTTCACTTCAGAACAAACCATCAGCGATGTGTTGTCTGGATTGTTGCCAAACTTGTATGCAAAGCTTTGTTGGTAGGCTTGCTGATCAGCGAGGTAACGAGCGTATGCCGCTTTGTCTTCATCGCTCGCACTGTCTGCCGGTTTCGCAACAGATGCAGGAGCTGAACCTGAAGAATCTTGAATCGTCTCGACTTTACGACCGTAACCAAACTTAAACGCCGCAATATCGTACAGACCCCAAGTTGGCGTTTCATCCAACATGCTTGGTGCGTAGTCCATCGTCGAACTGTAAGCAGGAATGTTGTTCAAACCAAGTTGATGCGCTTGCTCTAGCGTGTAGTAGTTCGCTTTGTCATTTGAGCCTTTAAAGTTATGGCGCAGACCCATGTTATGACCAAGCTCGTGAACAAGCGTATTGCTGTAAGTCGCAACCGTAATCGCATCTGCGGCTTTCACTTGCAACTCTTTTGGCAGGTATTTCCAACGCTTAAGCTGACGCGATACTTCGTGACCGGCGTCATCAAGTTTGATCTCAAAGTAACGCTCGTCATCCAACTTCAAGTTGTCCAACATGGCCTTGTTGGTTGAAGAAACCCACGACGCTTCGATTGGATAGACGTTGTTCTCTGCCCAGAAAGACAAACGGTTCTCTTCAGCTTCAACCACCTTTTCAAACTCCATGTCATCATTGAAGTTTTTCATTAGCTGAGTTGGGCTCTTCGTCGCTGCTTTTCCAGAAACGATGTCTTCTTTTGAAACGAGCGGCGCATGAATGTTTTCATCCGATTTCAGGCTCGCCATCGCCGCCATTGTAGAAAGCGCTTCAATTCTATCCGCGACTTCTGTTTTCACAGATTCGCTGCTGCTTGGCAATGGATCTAAGCCATCTAAGTCCAGTTGATTACGATTATAGAAACGCGCCAAGTTATCCCAATAGAAAGGTACACCCGTTCTTGCAACGCCTGCGTATTGGTTCACGTGGCCTTTGATGATTTCCCCCGTCATCGGGTTGGAAACTGACGGGCCGTAGCCAAGCAGACCGTTCGCTAGAGGCTCGTCAATCAGGTTAATCACGTTGTAACGCAGATCACCTGGGTGAATACCAGCCGCTTTGGTTTTGTTCACAATCTCGATTTCAGGCTTGCCTGCATCCGCCCCAAATACATTCAGCGCTTGGTTCATCTTGTCGATCGATTGCAGCGTTGCATCCAAGAACAACTTGTTCTTCTCTTCAAAGAAATTGTCGCTCAAGTAATATTTGATAGAGCCTTGATCTGGGTTGAAACGATTGAGGTAAACCACATCACGGTCGTATTTATTCGTGACTGGGTTAAGCTTTTTCGTCGACGTGGTGAAGAAACCAATGTCGTTCTCATCACCCACTGGGTACAAGATCGGTTGGTAACCTTCGGTTGCCACTTCACTTTCGTGCACTAACGAGTAGTAGAAACGAGATTTAAACGCGCCATCCACAAGCGCTTCATCCAAGCTCGCTTTCGTTGCAAAGTTGATGTAGTCAGAAATATTATCTAAATCGATACGGAACGTGCGCTCTAGTTCGAAATTGAGAAGACCGTTTTTAGGGTCAAAGTCCCACGAGATCAATCGTGGTGCGCCAATTTCATCAATGCCCTCGGTAATGCCATACAGATCTTCCATATTGAATTCTGCAATTTCGAGATCTTCAGGGCGAGGAGTGAAGTGGGTTTTCTTCTTGTAGTTTAGGCTTGCGTCTTCGTTGGTTTCTTCTTTGTTGGTGCAATCACCATGCGCGTCTTCTTGACAGCGATACGCCGCAAAGTCACCCGGAATCGTCAGCACTTGCGCGAAGTTAACGCCGTCGTCGTCTGCGACAAATTTCTCTTCACCGCAGTAGTTATTAGCATCTTTGCTTAGATGCGCGTCTGGGTAGTTTTTATCGTAACTGCGAACTTCCAGACCTTCTTTGGTAAAACAAAGCTCAACGTAACGAGGTGAGCCTTGCAAGAATGGGAATTGGTTCAGAGCAAAGCGTGGCGCGGCACCAGTCGTCGGAACGTAAAACCAACGACCGTCTTTAAGGTCTTTTACTGCGACTTCTTTTGCATCTCTTTCGACATAGTCATACGCCTGATCATCTGCGCCACAGCCTGCAAGTGCGGCCGTTATTGCTGACACCAGAGTCAATTTTTTAAACATTATTTGGATATCCTTAATTGTTGTTATTTTCCTAGAAGGAGTAAGTCACTGTCGCGATGTAAGACGCTTTCTCTTGGTCCAACAAATCGATGTTGCCCAAGGTGCCTCGCTCTGCATCTTGATAGAAACCCGTTGATGACGCCGCGAGTAGCAATGACCAGCTTTCATCAAACTCGTATGTGCCGTACAACGCCCCCTCATACTGCCAACTGCTTCTGCGCGTACCTTGATAACTGATGCTGTTACCACCTAACGCCGTGATCCCCACTGCGAACGATTCCCACGACTTTTCCGCAACAGCAAACAACGAGTAAGTCCACTCAGTCAGCGAGCGTCCACCCATGGTTTTGTATTCGTGGAAATTTTTTCTCAGTCTTGGCGAAACCGAAAAATCGACGCTCCAAGCTGAAAAAGAGATCGGCACATCTAAACGAACCGCGGTGTGCAGTTCATCTTTACGAGATGTTTCTGAAGTTGGAATGGTGAGCTGACCCGCAACGCCGATTTTCCCTGTATCTCCAAAGCGATATAGGTTCGTGTATTGCAAGCCCAACACCGAATCTGTCGCGTAGGTGCCTACTTCATCTTCTAGGGCACGATAGCCCCCCGTAGAAAAATAGGCTTTTGTGTCGCTCGAAAAGGAATAAACGAGATCGCCTCCCCACGAGAAATTGCGGACAGAACGGTAGTCGTCTTTATCGTAAATGTTTGTATCGTAAGATAGGTAAACGGCCCCACTAAACTTACAAACAATACAGGACGTATCTCCTTCATTTTGTGTAGATTCAGGCGTGCTAGTGCTATCAATTACACTCGTTTCCACCGCGAATGATGGCGCTGAAAACAGCGTACCCAACAACATTGCAAGCGGCGTCATCATCCACTTTGTTGTGTGCTGCATGTTTTGAAACTTCCATGAGAATTAAGTTCATTAGAATAAACTTAAAGACAAACAGATTATTGGGATGAAATTCCATAAAAATTCAGATAATCAACCCCAATAAACCTATCAACCATAAAATTACTCTTATGGTTAAATCCTTATTTAATTTTTTAATACTATTTATCTGAGTATTGTCACGTTCTACTTTGCTTAAAAACGTACTTTAAAATGACTTTTTATAAATAAAGCCACACACCACAACATTAAAGAAGCAGCAAAGCAACACCATTAAAACAAAAGTTAAAAGACAATTATTATCAACAACTTAAAATCAACAAAAACAGTTAAAATGAATGAGTCAAAATGTATAAGTTAAAATACAATAAAAATATAAGAACATCATTCCGTTTAATTTTAGTCGTTATTGTATTGAGAAAGTTTAATTTTCAATTTCTAAAATTGGTGGGATACACATAAGAGAAATCATCAAAACCATCCGTTGTTAATAATGAATTTCGCATTTAAAACAAAAGATAGAAACAAGATCAAATTCATGTTTTCTAATATATCGATTCAACCTTTCACAAGTTTGAATAGAAAATCAAACTTTCAGTCAATCTAAAAACAACAAAACATTCACCAAGTGAATATTCAAAAGATAAGTCAAAACTAAATAGCACATACGGTCAGCATATTTGTGAATTACTATTCATTAATTATTTTTTCATAAATTAAACATTAATGTGACCAATTTCACACAATCGCACCGCGTACAACATAAAGTAAACGAAATTTAAGTGTTTACTGACTCAAAACGTGTCGATAGAACAGAGGTTAAACATCGAGCTGAAACACGTATTTCCCACCCAAATTTATTATACATAGCAGTGAGTTACCTGCATCCAAGCGGTTAAAATGCGTACTAATGTGACTCATTTTTGAGAGAGGAACATAAGAAGAGCAAAAGCACTAAAAGAGGATAATGCGATTTGAATAACCAGTGCTTCAAACCGCACTTATGAACTTATGCAGAGAAAGAAAGACTATCAGTTACTGTTGAATGGTTTTATGACCACAGTTTTCGCAGATCAAGTGACGTTCAAATTCATCCATAGAAGCAAGGAAGGCGCCGAATACTACACTTTTGAGAAAGCCAGCGATGAACTCTTTCTTGTTGCGATTTTTATCGCCTTCATAGCCACTTTTTTTTCTAACTAACACCACGACATGATGCGTTTCTACCCCACATGTAGGGCACATGAGGACTTCTGTCTTGTTCGACATCTTAGACTCCTTGACGAATTATCCCTTTCTGATGGCATGATTCTCATACGCCTGTAAAGCGAGTCATCATGCCATCACTATCGATTCTTACTCTTCTTCGTTGAGACGACGAATTAACGTCGCTGGTGTGCCTCCGTATAGACAATCTGGCGGCACATCATGGTTAACGACTGAATTCGCCGCAATGACTGAGCGAGCACCTATCGTCACACCTTGGTTAATGACGGAGTTACCGCCAATCCACACATCATCTTCAATCGTGATGGGTTTACAAAACGTTTCCCAACGTCGGCGACTTCGGTAATCAACAGAATGAGAAGCGGTATACAATTGCACGCTCGGGCCAATGAGCACGTGGTTCCCGATGGTAATTTTGGCACCATCGAGCATGACCACATTCATGTTGATAAAGGTCTCTTCGCCGATTTCGATGGTTTTACCGAATTCGCAATGGAAAGGGGCTTGAACAATACAAAGACCCGCTTTGCCAAACAGCTGTTTTTGCAATTCGTCGCGCTTACTTTCGTCAGTGTTGTTATTGAAGGCGCGCAGGGCAAGAGTGGCTTGAGTTCGAATGGCGTCAATTTCTTTGTCCATGCCATCAAATACTTGGCCGGACATCATTTTTTCTAGTTCGGTCATTGGAAAATTCCTACTACTTCAGACCAAACACACAGTACGCGAATTGCACAAGAAAAAAAGAGAAAAGCCTGCACTTTTCTCTTTCCTATTTTGCTATTTTTTCATTCTGCGGAGGGTATCGATTTACACGATTTCCCAGCTGTGTGTCATTTCGACACCTTTGCCAAGCATTAGGCAAACCGAGCAGTATTTTTCTAGCGAGTCAGCCGCCACTTTTGCTACGACTTCTGGGTCAAGCTCGTCACCTGACACTTCAAAGTGGATATTCACTTGCGTAAAGATACGCGGCGCGGTTTCACGACGCTCAGTGGTTAGCTTAGCGTTAACAGATACCACCTTTTGGCCTGCGCTTTTTAAACCATCCACAACATCCACAGAGCTACAACCACCAGCGGCCATTAGCACCATTTCCATTGGGCTTGGTGCCGTTGCACCACCGTTACCATCCATCACGATTGAGTGACCGGACTGCGATTGACCGAGGAATTTAAAATCTTCGACCCATTTAACTTCTGCTTGCATGGTTTACCTCATTTTGGCATCGCTCGTTGGGTGTAACTTT
This sequence comes from Vibrio sp. Y20_XG_PY13, assembly GCF_024181925.1. Classification (NCBI taxonomy): domain Bacteria; kingdom Pseudomonadati; phylum Pseudomonadota; class Gammaproteobacteria; order Vibrionales; family Vibrionaceae; genus Vibrio; species Vibrio sp. Y20_XG_PY13. The sequence continues at coordinate 1,110,719 of NZ_JAMZAL010000001.1, forward strand.
TGCCCGATTGAGCGGTGTATTTCGTGCCGATACTGTATCTTTCTTATCAAAAAGGGCAACGGAATTTTAAAAATCGCTGTAATTTTTTCGCTCTGTTGCCTTTCTATTTACGTAGCACTTTTTATTTCAGTCACACTTTCTACGGAAAACAACGTTGAGGTAGCTATGAAGAAAATATCTAAGTTATTGGTCGGATTCTCTTTCGCACTTCCTGTCTTTTTTCTACTTTTGAGTAAAACAGGCACCGCCGATACAATGGATAAGATGAAGGCTTTAGAGAATGCAGAAATCGCCACACTGGCTGGCGGCTGTTTTTGGTGTACGGAATCGGACTTAGAACAGCTTCCTGGCGTCTTGGATGTGGTGTCTGGCTACTCCGGCGGGCACGTGAAAAACCCAACCTATCGCCAAGTATCCTCTGGAAAAACCGGACACATTGAATCCATCGAAGTGAAATACGACCCGAAAGTGGTGAATTACGAACAAGTACTCGATTACTTTTTCCGCCACATTGACCCAACCGACGATAAAGGATCGTTTGTCGACCGAGGTCCACAGTATCGACCTGCTATTTTCTACCACAACGCAGAGCAAAAGCAGATCGCAGAGCAGTTTATGATGGAAATCGACAATGCAAAAGTTTATCCAAAACCGCTTAAAACTGAGTTGATCAAGTTTGAGACATTCTATCCAGCGGAAGAGTACCATCAGGATTACTACAAAAAGAGCAGCCTAAAGTACAAGTACTATCGTTACGCATCCGGTCGAGACAAATACTTGGATGAAGTGTTTGGTGACGATCGCAAAGAACATCCGAAAACACTGCGTCAGCTTATCGATGAGAAAAAGCTGCTGTCGAAGGTAAAAGCATACAACAAGCCGTCTCAATCGAAGATCAAGTCTACGTTGACTGAGTTGCAATACTACGTAACGCAAGAAGAAGGTACCGAGCGCCCGTTTGACAACGAATATTGGGACAATAAAGAAGCCGGTATTTACGTCGACATCGTAACTGGTGAGCCGTTGTTTTCTTCTACCGACAAGTACAAATCGGGTACGGGGTGGCCAAGTTTCACTAAGCCAATCAACCCAGGTTACATCGTCGAAAAAACCGATTACAAGTTGATTTACCCTAGAACAGAAGTTCGCAGTAAGTTTGGTGATTCTCACCTAGGGCACGTATTTACCGACGGCCCAAAACCAACCGGGCTGCGTTACTGCATGAATTCGGCAGCGATGAAGTTTGTGCCAGTAAGCAAAATGGCACAATTGGGTTACGGCGACTATTTGTTCTTGTTTGAACAATAATGAGGACTGGTTAGCGTTTGAGAATTAGTATGATGAAAGGCTTTAAATCGCACTTACCAACAAAGCTGTGCCCCGTCTGTGAGCGACCTTTTTCATGGCGCAAGAAATGGGCGCGAAATTGGGAGACAGTGATTTATTGCTCTGAACGCTGCCGACGCAGCAAACCTGAGAAAAAACCGTAACGCTTACCAAGGCAGACGCTCACCATCATACGTCAAAAACGCCCCGCTATCTTGCGGGGCGGCTTTTGCTATCTGCCCCATTAAATCACTGGCAACGCGCTCTGGCGTAAACAACTTGCTCTCAGGGACATTCGCTTGAAACGGTTCAGACAACGCGGTATCGGTCGTGCCCGGATGCAATGCCAAGACCACGCCATTTTTAAGCGTGCGTTGCCATTCAATCGACATGGTTTTGAGAAACATATTCAGCGCGGCTTTCGAGGCTCGATAGCTGTACCAACCGCCAAGACGATTGTCGCTAATGCTGCCAACTTTGGCCGATACAACCGCAAATTTCGGTGCACCACTGCGCTTTAAAAGTGGCGTGAAATACTTAGCGAGCAACATGCTTGGCAAGGTGTTAACGGCGATGTTTTGCAGAAAAAAGTCAGGCTCCACCATGCTGAGATTTTTCTCCGGACCTCTGTTTGACGTATGCAACATACCGGCACAGTTGATAACCCAATCAATACTGTTAACCGCTTGACTCAAATTTTTAACCTGCGTTTCATCCGTGACATCGACCTGGTGCCAAATCAAGGCTGAATGTTCATAATCGGGTTTTGTGCGCCGATAGGTCGCGTGAACTTGTGCCAGCGGAAAGCGCACTAGTGCTTCTTTGACCATCGCCAAACCAATCCCTCCGTTTCCACCGACGATCAAAATGTTCATCACAAATGCTCCAAATCCGTGATATAGCGTTCAGCCGTCTCAAGAATCGCTTGGCGCTGCGAAGCTTCCATATTGTCCCAAGACCGGAAAATCATGCCGATGCGTGGATTGGTAGCGAGTCGCTTTTCATGCTTGTCCATAAATCGCCAATAAAGACTATTAAACGGACAAGAGCCTTCACCACTGCGCGCCTTGTTGTCATAGTGGCAACCTTTACAGTAATCGCTCATTTTGTTGATGTACGACCCGCTTGCGGCATAAGGCTTAGTGCCAACAATGCCACCATCGGCAAACAATGCCATACCGCGTGTATTGGGCATTTCTACCCACTCAATCGCATCGACATAAATGCCTAGATACCAAGCATCTACTTGGTCAGGATTCATCTCGGTGAGCAAACAAAAGTTGCCCGTCACCATCAAACGCTGAATATGATGGGCGTAGGCATAATCGAGAGACTGGCCTATTGCATTGCGCATACAAGCCATCTTGGTTTTTCCTGTCCAAAAGTAGTCGGGTAAATCACGTGATGCTTCGAGCTCATTTTTCTGCGGATACTGCGGCATATTCGCCCAGTACACACCCCGAATGAATTCCCGCCAACCTAAGATCTGACGAACGAATCCTTCTACCTGCGCAATATCGATGTGTTTGTTAGATTGGTATGCACTAAGTGCAGCATCGATTACCTCTTTGGGGTGCAGTAACTTACTGTTCATCGAGAACGACAAACGACTGTGATACAAACTCCATTTGGATTCGTGCTCCGCCGTCATCGCATCTTGAAACCGACCAAAATGAGGGAGACAAACCTGACAAAAATGCGCGAGCAAAGATAGGCTTTGAGCGCGATTCACTGGCCATAACAAATCACCATTTAGTGAACCGATGGTCGAGATCTTGTGTCGCGTTAGTCGCTCTACAATCTCGTCAACATTCAGGCTAAACATTAGCGGTTTGGGTAATTGCTCGATATCTTTCACTTTCAGTTTATTACGGTTGTTGGCATCGTAATTCCACTTTTCACCCACTGGCTTACCGTCTTGCATCAAAATATCAAAGCGCTTGCGCATCCGTCGGTAAAAGTGCTCCATCATGACGTGTTTGCCTTGCGGGAACTGCTGTTCTATTTCTGCAAAAGGCAGTAAAAAATGCTCGGTATCGACGCAACGTTTGACAACACCTTCTAATTTCAACTTGGTCAGTTGTTCCAACAGTCGATATTCATCAGGCCGTTGATACTCAAATTTGCTTGCCCCTACTTCACGAACGTAGTGCTGCAATACTTGGTCAAGATCATCAAAAGCGGCAGTGTCATCCAAAGTTAGATGCAGAACATGATGCCCTTCTTCTTGCTTCTCTTGAGCAAACATAGCCATCGCGGAGAAGAAGGCGCACACCTTTTGAATGTGATGCGTAACGTAAGTATTTTCTTGCTTGAGCTCAGCGATCAAGTAAAGCACGGTATCATCCGCTTGCTGAAACCAAGAATGCTCGCTGTTGAGTTGGTCGCCGAGAATCAATCGCACCGTGTCATAACGCATTTATTTATCTCCATTTTCTTGCTGCGTTGTGATTGGCCAGTCGACCATATCGACAACGTCTTGCTGCGCTCGGCTGTCACGCCCTTGCCATCGTTCAATGAACTCATGATTTGGGTCGTACATTTGTGTCTGCTTCTCCAAATTAAACTGACGAGAGCCTCTCGGATCTGCCCCTACTCCCGCTAAATATTGCCAGTTTCCCCAATTCGAGCCGACATCGTAGTCAATCAACTGCGTTTCAAAGTAGGCCGCGCCATACCGCCAGTCCAGCCCCAGTTCATGAACAAGGCAACTTGCAACCAACTGGCGACCACGGTTAGACATATAACCAGTGTGATTCAGTTGGTGCATACACGCGTTGACGATGGGATACGGTGTGGTGCCATTTTTCCACTGCTGAAAACGATGCGCATAAAAACTGGTTAACGGCGGTTGGTTGCGAATACCACCAAACTGAAACAGCCTTTGTTGATAACACCTTGCGTACCAATAAAAATATTCGCGCCACAACAATTCAAAGTAAATCCAGTAAGTCGAATCATTCGCCCCTTGGGTTTGTTCATACTGTTTGAGCATGGCATAAATCATTCTTGGCGACACACAACCAAGCGCAAGCCAAGGTGAAAATTTGGTGGAATACGCCATCCCGTCGAGTCCGTTGCGCGTCTCTTTATATGAGCTTGCCAAGCCAGAAGAAAAGTAACGCCGACAATGCGCAAGACCACTCCGTTCTCCGCCAGAAAACTGCGCAGACTCATCAAAGTGAGAAGAGGATAAAGTTGGCAGTTGAGCGCCTTTTGGTATTGGTGGTAGGCGGCTCGGCGCATCTATTGGGTGGGTGATTTCTATCCCTTCAACGCACTTTCTAAACTGAGTAAAAGTCTCGGGCAGATCAGACAATGTAAACGGCAGCTTGCTTTCGTCGAACAAACTGCGTACAGCGTGCTGAACAATGACAAGGTGTGGATATTCATCTTGCAGCTTGTGCAATATGCTCTGTTCATCCGAACCAGCCATTGCGTCTGAATAAAGATGAGTGACACTCAAATATTGAATGGCATATTTGAGGGCTTGATACGGGGATATATCTAGCGCCCAAAGTCGCTGACCTAACTGGCCGAGTGCGTCATTCAGTTCGCACAAAGACGCATCGATAAATTTCTGCCTAGCTCGTCCGAGCGTTGCCTCCTGAGCAAAATGATGGAGAAAAGGAGTTACTGAAGGGCGACAATACAAGCAAACCAATTCATCCAGAAAAGATGAGGCATCAACCAATAGCGAGTTATCGTGAAGTCTTAAGTCAAAGGTAAACCAGTAAAGCCCTATTTTCTTTTTCAAAAAACGTCCTTAGGCGAGGAGCTAAATGTACTGATTTGTTTTACGCTCGGCATCGCGAGCGGATCATCCGTTCTTACTAACTACAGCGCTTTCCATGCTCTTTGCATGAATCGTGAACATAAGAGCCAAATCGTATTCCCACCCTCAATCGTTCACTTTTTAAACCGTGATTTTATAAAATCAAATTTCAGATTTATGAATATCACCGCTATTTGCTCATTTTTTTATATAAACCAAGCAAAAATGATAAAAATTAAAGCGATATTAGTTAATATCCGGTAATCTAAATCCAATTCCATTTTGCTAGTAACATCGCAGAAATGACTGACGAGTTTAAGAAATCGACCGCTAACTTAAAAAAAGCGGTGCCACTAATGATCAAAAATCATGTAGCTGCCACCCCCGCAAACTACGCGCTTTGGTATACCTACGTAGACAAAACCATTCCAGAACTCAATTTTGAGATGGACGAAGTGTTAGAACACTACGGTATTTGTCCACCAGCAGCGAACAAACAGCTTTACAACAACTACGTGGCCAGTAGAGCAGAAACCAGTTTAGAAGATCTCAAAACCAACGTAGAAGTACTATTACATGAAGTGTCGAGCTCCATGAGTGATACTTTGTCAGATACCTCTTCTTTCTCTGCGATGGTCGATAAAAGCTTCAACAAATTAGAAAAAGTTGAAGACAACAGCTTGAGCATCGAAGAAGTGATGGTGGTGATCCGCCAACTCGTTGCTGAATCTCATGAGATTCGCCACTCAACTAAATTCTTAAACCGTCAACTCACCAATGCGAGTGAAGAAATTTCTCGTTTGAAGAATCAATTAGCCGAAGTACAAAAAGACGCGCTGTTTGATGGACTCTCTAATCTTTACAATCGTCGTGCCTTTGATACTGATTTGAGCATGCTGATTAACGCTAATCAGGCGATGACTCTCATCTTGCTGGATATCGACCACTTTAAAGCGTTTAACGATAACTATGGGCACCTTTTTGGTGACACAGTATTGAAAGCGATCGCGCGTCGACTGCAACAGAGCTGTCGCGATGGCGTGAGTGCATACCGCTTCGGCGGCGAAGAATTTGCGTTAATTGTGCCAAACAAATCCCTACGAATCGCCCGCCAATATGCAGATACCCTGCGCCGCATGATTGAAAAGCTGCGTGTTCGTGATAAACGCTCGGGCACACAAGTTCATAGCATTACCGCTTCTTTTGGTGTGGCAGAGTTCGAAGTTGGTGACACCGTAGATTCATTGGTCAACAAAGCCGATAAACAGCTTTATGAAGCAAAACAGCTCGGTCGAAACCGAGTGATGCCTATCTAAGCTAACCTCTCTGAGAATACAGTAAAGACGGTTAGAACAAATAAAGAAACCCCGCACTGTTTAGCGCGGGGTTTCTACTTTCTCGTCCTACATACCCAAAGCACTTCAACACGTTAGGCTACTTGGGCTTATATTTGATTAATCAATGCTGTAGCAGTAGCTAAGAACATAGTCGTCACCATTTTTTGCGGTGTACTCTTTGTCTTCGCTACACGCCATCGGTTTGCCTTTCTTGTCGCCTTTAATAAGACTAATCCAATGACGCATCGCGGTTGGCGCATTGCCAGTCAGCTCTGGATTGAACGTAATGCGGGTTTCCAATTGGATGTCATCGATATCCATCAACTCCACACAACCTGTGCCTTTATGGCAACCAAACAGCACTTCTACGTGGTTGCCTGAATCATCTTTGAACAAGATCGATTTTGGGTCTTCCTTTTCACCAGTGTACGCCACGAAGTGTTTTGGGCTTTTCAGGCCGCTGTGTGTACCGTCTTTGAAATAAGCCAAAACATGGCGGTAATCAATCACGTAACTTGATACATCTTGGTGCGACCCGTTCTCCAATGGGAACATGCGGTCTAGTAGTTGCTTCGCTTTTACTTGTTTCTCACTCTGCTGCTCAGCACTTACCGCTTCGACGGCAAATACGGCTTCAGCGATAAATGGGCGTTGTTGTTGTTGCATCTCTTTTTTATCGAAGTTCAGCATATTCATCGTCATATCCTCGCACTTAAAAACTCGTCCTAGAGTAAAAACTTAAATCCTTTATTTAAGTTTCAGGCAATTCTGTGAAGTTGATGGTTAATTTCCTTGCCTGCTCATTATGTAGACTAGCGAAATATTGACTACAATTTCACAACAAAAATTTTACAATGTGAATTTTACAAAATGTCTGTGTCAAAAAGCCTTATTCGTCAGTCCCATTTTCTTGGTACGAAAATTCGTAACCTAAGAAAAAACAATCATTTAACGATGGAAGATTTGTCTGCTCGTTGTGTAAGGATTAATCCTGAGTACGCGCCGTCGGTTTCTTACCTTTCGATGATTGAGCGCGGAAAACGCGTCCCGAGTATCGATATGCTCGAGGTAATCGCAGAAGTTTTTCAAAAAGATCCAGCGTGGTTTTTAGATGATGAGCCCGAATTAGAAGCCATTACCCCCAACAAAGGGAATCGAGGCGGGATTAATGGCATGGCGCTAGAACCGAGCTTCCTGTTTTCCAATGACATTCTTCAGATTGCTATTCCAGAAATGCTGTCTCAAACCGGGATCACAGGTCGTCAATTTGCTCACTTGCTGATCCGCGCGCACCAAGAGAACCATCAAAACCATTTTCCTGATTTAGAACGTGCCGCCGAAGAAGTGGGATTGAAGCGCCTTAATTTGTCGGTTGAGGATTTGATCGACATTGCCAAAAGTATGGGCTTGGATATCCGCTGGGTTGACCGAGCACCTCAAGATGTCATCGATGAATTGGGCGTCAACGCCAAGCAATTGATTACGTCATTCATGGAACCACCAGGCACCATTTATCTCAACAAACGGATGCGCGACTATCCTACCCGTTTAAAATACGACTTATCGGTATACATTGGCCACCGCGTATTGCACAGCAGCGACGCGATGAATAACGTGCTCTCCATCGGACATCAGAATAACTGGGAACAAATGGACAGCCCCGTGTCGAACTCTGAGCTAAATTCGCAAGACATTCTGCAAGCTTGGCGAGACTTTGAGTCCAGCTTTTTTGCAGGAGCTCTGCTTTGCCCTAAAGTGCCATTTCGTCAGTTGCTCGACCGCTCCGGTTACGAAATTGATGTTCATAAAAAAGCAGGCGTTTCGCCATCCGTTGCGATGCGCCGCATGACCGTTGTGTCACCATATCCCCATTGGCACTATTTCGACGCGTACGGGCCGGGCAAGCTTAAAGCCGTGTATCGAGGGAATGGCATCCCATTACCTTGGGGCAACATGCGCAAAGTGAATGACCCATGCCAACACTGGGCGGTATTCAGACGCCTATCCCAACCTTTAGATACGAGCTCTGCACAAATCTCGATTTTGAATGCGGGTGACGAGCCACGCATTTATTGCTGCGAATCGGTCAACGTATTTGACCCGGCGGGGAACAACCGAGTGTTGTGCGCGGGGATAGATTTAAACCCTGCGATTTCAGCACAAGGTGGCGATGCGGTTTCCATAGCGGAAGAGTTGAAGTCTCTCTGTGTCGCTTCCGGCGGAAGCAGTGTTATTCCGCCTCATATCAAAAAAGACTTAACTACGATCGCTAAAATCTTAAATATCAATTGGATAGAACGTGGTATTCAAAGCCAAGCAAGATTGATTTGTTCAAGAGGGGCGGTATGTCCAAGACAACCAAGCTGTTACAGCAAATGCGGGGAAGCGGACGAGACGGGTGACAATGTGAATATTATCGGTCTCTAGAAAGAAAAAACGCCAATCACAAGAAAGGTGATTGGCGGTATATACTTGTGAACAATGTGTATTCACTAACAACGTCAGTTGGCTAGGTGACCCTCGGCTTAATAAGGGTCACTCTAGATAAAGCACGATGCGTGCCAACTTTAAAAAAGCCATTTTTTAATAGATCCAGGTGCATATCGACGCATTATTAACCAGCACTTTCGCAAATTGCATTTGCAAAATGCAATAACATGCAAATATGCCACTTGTTACATTGCTACTAATCACTTTCTCAGCAAAAAACCAACTACTACTTTATGATTATCCATTAGCTTTCATATTTTTACCCTATACTGCTAATTAATGAGGAAAAATACCTCAGTAAATGGATTTCACGGTTGGTACCTAGGAGAGCTCTATGTTTGCGTTCGTTCGTCAGTTTCCCCTCTATATCATGGTCAGTGTTGTTGCAGGCGTCCCATTATTACTTGCTATTTTTCTTGCGGTTCAGCACACCATCAATTTAAACACTCAGTCCCACCAAGCCCTGAAAGATCAGCAGCTAGTGACCTTAATCACCCACTACGACAACCTAGCGCATAATCTCGCCGTCGAACGTGGACTAACAGCCGGCGTACTGGGTAGCCAAGGCAAAACTGAAATCGTGCAAAAGCTGGCTCAGCAAAGAAAAAAAGTCGATGACGCGATCAATTCATTGGTTCAACTTAACACGCCATTAATTAGCAGCAGCGATAGCTACGACTTACTCCAAGATGTCCAAGTGCAGCTCAATCGACTCAATCAGGTTCGACAAGGGGTCGACCGCCTTTCGCCTCAAATCGCACCTTTTGGTTATTACTCCAATCTGAATCAGCTCATCATCGACAACATTGACGTTTTGATTGCACAGACTCAAAGCCGAGAGCTAGGTACACTTGGCGATGCGTTGATCTCTGTGATCGTGATGAAAGAGCGTGCAGGCCAAGCACGCGGCGCACTTAATGGGGTATTTGCGAAAGGAAGCGCCACATCTGTTTTGTTCTCCAACATTGAGGGATACATCCAATCGGGTGATTACGCATCAAGAAAAGCGCAAATTGCGTTCCCAGAACAATATCGACAGTCATTGCAATCGCACCAAAACAGTCCTGCGTGGAAGAAGGTTGAACAAGTACAGCAATCCTTCCTTAACCAGAGTGCCAACCTAGACAGCATTCAGGGGCCTCAAGCAACTGAATGGTTTCCTATGGCAACAGAGCGCATCGGTCTAATGAACCAGTTGCGTAACCAAATGGTTGATCAGATGCTCAGTGCAGCAGAACATTCCGCGCAGCAAGCCACGTTAAATCGCAACTTGTTGATGGCTGCGACTGCTGTGATTTCTCTGCTTATGATCATGATGGTGTGGGGTTTGGTTGCAAGCCTACGAAGCCGCGTTGGTCGCCTAAAACAAACCCTGCGCAGTATGTCTGAGCACCATGATATGACGGTTGAACTCGATTCTCGCGGCAAAGATGAAATCGCTTCCATCTCGAACAGCATTAATGCCTTGATCTCTAACTTCAGAAAGCTGCTGTTTGACGTCACTAAGACCAATAACGAGAGCTCAAATCGACTACAAAACATTGTTGAATCTGCGCAGGATCTTGATAGCAGTAGCCGCTCTACCATCGCTAAGTGCGACAACATCGCAACCGCGATGACTGAACTCGCACAATCGAGTGTGGAAATCGCTCAGTCCGCAGAGCGCGCAATGGGTGACACCACAACCATGAATAACAAAGTGGTCGACTGCCAGACCCAAAGTGAATTGTCTTACCGCTCCGTGCAAAGCTTGTTGGAGCAGATCAACGCCACTGAACAATGCATGGCAGAATTGGCGAACGACACGCAGAGCATTGGCCAAATAGTCGAGACCATCAACAGCGTTTCTGAACAAACCAACTTATTAGCCCTTAACGCAGCAATTGAAGCCGCTCGTGCGGGCGAACATGGTCGCGGCTTCGCGGTTGTCTCTTCTGAAGTGCGTGATTTGGCGCAGCGCAGCCAAGAAGCTACCGAGAACATCAGCAAACTGTTGGACCAAATTGGCGAGAAAACCCGTTTCTCAGTAGAAAGCATGGCGAAGAGCAAACAAGCCAGTGACGACACGTTTGAATCCGTGCAACAAGTGAATGAGAGTGTGTCTTTACTCGAAAGCAGCATCGAACACGTGAACAATCACATCAGCACCATTACGCACTCGACCATTGAGCAATCTAAAGCATGTGAAGCCATCGACCAAGATATCGACGTATTGGCGAGCATCGCGCACAAAACGGGTCAGCACGCTGATGACTTGAACCAGATTGTTTCCGGTTACCAAGCTGAAGCGATGGAGCTAAAACATCAACTAAGTGCTTTCAAATTGGCATAGAGAATTCTTGGGGACGCAGTTTTCTGCCTTCCCTATCTTTCTCATTCTGTAAATACAACAAAGCCCAGAATCAATCTGGGCTTTGTTTTTTTATCCACCGTGTTTTTGTTGATACATCCGTTCGTCGGCGATTTTCATCATTTGTTCTGGAGAAGTCATTTGCGGATCGAAGATGGCGTAACCAATACTCACGCGTAGGTAGATCAGCTCTTCGTCATAAATAACGGGCGTCGAACACAACGCCAACCTGAGCTTTTGCAGTAACTTCTGCACGTGCTCTTCCATTCCCAAATTGTGTACAACCACTAAAAACTCGTCACCGCCCATTCGCGCGACCATGTCTGAACGTCTCAAGCTGCTTTTGATGCGCTCTGCGGTGGCAATCAACACCTTGTCACCCGCGTCATGGCCGAAGGTATCATTGATGTGTTTGAATCGGTCTAGATCTATATTGATCAACGCAAAGCTGTAACGTTTTTTATAGCGCTTAGCGATTTCAAACTGCTGCTTGTATGACTGCATAAAGTAACGGCGATTGGGCAAATGCGTCAGTTCATCATGCAGCGCACGGTCGTCGGCGATGATGTACAAACGGTAAATCACGATCAACGCAATACTCAGAGCAATAAGAATGGGATAGCCAATGATTCTGACGATGTTCAGCTCAAACCACGAAATTTGTTGCTCAAGCTGCCCACCCGCGTAGGCCGCCATGCTCCAGCCACCATAAGGGAAGTGCACATGCTCTTTGGCGTACAATTTGCCCGTTTGATTAGGATCACCAAAGAACATATCCCCATATTCGCCGCCGCTGTCATAACCGCGTATCGTTAAAGGATAATGGTATGAGAAGTCGAATACGCCGGTTTCTCGCATTAAACCATCAAAATCCACCACGGCGCTGATCACCCCCCAATACTCTTTGTTGATTGGTGGGTCTCGAAATACTGGCACGCGTACAATAAGCCCTCGCCCACCTTGAACAAGCGACACCGGCCCCGCGATGAAAATCTCTTGAATATCTTTGGCTTTTTGAACTTGTACCCATTGCGCTGGTACTTTACGGTAATCCAGACCAAGGACGCGCTCGTTGCCTTGAGTTGGGAATATATGGCTAATTACATCATTTTCCGCAATACCGATGACCGTGATGTGCTTACTTTTGTTGAGAATACGATCGGCGGCAATGCTTAGCTCCTCTTCTTCGCTATTTGGCAGCAAAGTGATTAGCGTCGCTAATGTGCTGGCTTTGTAAATATCAGCCATGAGTACCGCTTCCAAATTGGAGCGGAGGATAGACAGTTGTTCTTTGGCTTCAACTTGCACGCGCTCTTGCTGAAGGTCTTGCTGATTCTGATGCAACAGCTCAATAACACCAACACACAAGGCAACAGAAGCGAAAAAGAACAGTGCAAAATAGCACTGCTTTCTGGGTGAATAACGCATTAGCTCCCCACTAGCTCGTCCGTTACTACGAGAATTATTCTTTTATTGTTAAAATTCTTATTATCTACAAGAATAACCAATAGCCTTTGCAAAGGTAATAATTATCTGAAATTTTTGTGGTTTAAATAGGCAACGGGATGCAAGGACAAGGCGATTTATTTGAAAGTACGGATTGGCAAGAGGTACGCCAAGGCAAGCTCTTTTATCAGCCAAACTTTCTTTCTCAGCAAGAAGCGGATACGTACTTTTCAACGCTTAGGAGTACCTTGCCTTGGCAACAAGAACGCATAACCATTTTCGGGAAATCGGTACTTCAACCTCGTTTGCAGACTTGGCATGGCGATGCGCCTTACACCTATTCGGGCTTAACCATGGCACCTCACCCTTGGACGTCTGAGCTGTTATCACTCAAGGCTCGCTGTGAAAGCCTTGCCAACACCCCGTTCAACTCTGTATTGGCGAATCTGTATCGCAACGGTCAGGATTCAATGGGATGGCACCAAGATAATGAACCAGAGCTGGGCAGAAATCCGGTGATCGCCTCGTTGAACTTAGGTGATACGCGCCGATTTGTGCTACGAAATTTACATTGTAAAACTCAAATAGAATATGAGCTCGGCCACGGCGCATTATTGATCATGGCTGGGGAGCTTCAGCACCATTGGAGACACTGCGTTCCCAAAACAGCCAAACCAAAAGGAGAACGTATCAACCTGACTTTTAGACATATTTTGAACTATTGACTCAGGTTTTACATTCTTAACAAACATTGATGATAAGTTTACATCCAGGTTATATCAGGGAATGGATTTATGCGTATCAAACCTATCAGCTTGGCGGTCTTGCTCTCTTGCTCACTTATCTTGAATGTTCAGGCATCTCAAGAAGAGGTGCCTGCACTTAATTACTCTCAATCAGCACAGCTGATTCGCGACACATACGAACGTGAGTTATTCACGCTTCCTCCTTTTAAGGAAGGCCACTTTGGGCTGCGTATGTTCCGCCAAACCTTAGATGAAAAATACTACGCAACCATTTGGACAGACATGGCTCAAGTCGCAAGCCGATTGAATCGCTTCGCGAATGACGTCGTCAAACCAGAAGACATCATTTTATATTCCTCTGAGCGGCTTACTCGCTACCAAGAAAAAGAGGACGAACGCAGCCAACGTCGTTATACCGTAACAAAACATCACCCTGAGTATTTGTATCTTGGCGTCGATTTACTGGGCGCGATGGCGAGAGCAGATGAGTACGGCTTAAAGCACCAACAAGATAAAACACTGCGAGAAATCATTCGTCGTTACGATTTTACTCGCTACGCCACCGATAAAGAGATGATTGAAGCATGGGCGGCGCAGTTGGCAAATCAGGTCTATTGGCTGCGTCAACTGGGTGAACAAGATGTGGTGAACGCGTTCATTGAAGCATTCCGAGCGACCTACCCCGACGACAATGATAAAAAGCTCTCTGCTCAGCAATACGGCAACAAAATCTATGGCATGACACACATCATCTTTGCCGACTCTCAGTATTATCAAAAGCGCGTGAATGAAGCGGATCATCAATGGATTTATGATTACTTCCGCGACAACATCGACACGATTTTATTGCGAGCAAAAGAAGACATCATTGCCGAAGTAGGTATTTCATTTTTACTGGCTGGCCTTGACCACGATCCCGTCGTTGAGAAAACACGCCAAGCGATTCGAGATGCCATCAGCACCGAACAAGGGATGATTCCATCCGTTGATGGTGACTTTGATCTAAAGTATGGGGAACATCGCAATGTGCTCGCGATTATGCTTTTAGATTGGAAAGGTGTGCACAAGGCACCAACATATCAAGCGCACCCGAAAGCATTCAAATCGATCCCTTATGGGTTAGTACCTAAATCCCCCAAATAACATCGAATAAACATGGTTCGGGAATGCTCTTGCACTGACTCACACAGCTTTCCCAACACCATAAAAAAAACCGCCACATCGGCGGGTTTTCATTTATTGCTCAATCATATTAAAGCGAGATAAAGATACCTGCTAGACATGCGCTCATTAGGTTCGCTAGCGTACCAGCCGCTACCGCTTTAAGACCCATGCTTGCTACATCTTTACGACGTTCAGGTGCCATCACACCGATAGAACCTAGCTGAATCGCAATCGAACCGATGTTCGCGAAACCACATAGAGCGAATGTGATGATCACTTGAGTGTGCTCAGACAGTGTCGCTTTGTGCTGTACGAAGTCGATAAACGCCACAAATTCGTTCATTACAACTTTCTGACCAATGTAAGAACCAGCCGCTAGGATCTCGTGGCTTGGCACACCAATCAACCATGCTAGCGGTGCAAATAGGTAACCCAAAATCGCTTGCAGTGTTACACCAGCAAAACCAAACATTTCACCTAGGTTTTCTAGGCCTGTGTTCACCATCGCAATCACACTCACAAAAGCAATCAGCATAGTACCGACAGCCACTGCGACTTTCATACCGCCCATCGCACCGCTTGCTAGTGCATCGATAACGTTGCTTTCTTCTGATTTGTCTAGCTCAATGTTGTTGTAATCGCTTGGCGTTTGACGCTCAGGAACGATGATTTTCGCCATTAGTAAACTACCAGGAGCTGCCATGAAGCTCGCAGCGATAAGGTATTTCAGCTCTACACCCAAGCCGGCATAGCCGCCAAGCACACTGCCCGCTACCGATGCCATACCACCAGCCATTACTGCAAATAGCTCAGAACGAGTCATGTTTGATAGGAACGGACGAATAAGAAGTGGTGACTCACCTTGAGATAGGAAGATATTACCCGTTGCAACGAGTGATTCCGCTTTACTGGTACCCAAGAATTTCTGGATAGCGCCGCCGATAAATTGAATTACTTTTTGCATGATGCCCAAGTAGTAAAGGGCAGAGATAAGAGCGCTGAAGAAAATGATGATAGGAAGGACGCGAACAGCGAAGATGAAACCAGTAGAAGCGAGATCACCAAAAAGGAATCGAATCCCTTCATCAGCAAAGCTTAATAACCCGGCAACGCCATTACTTAAACTCGCTAGTGCGGCTTGTCCCATCGGGAAATAAAGCACCAGAGCGGCAAAGCCCAACTGAAGTAACAAAGCGCGAGACACTGTTTTCCAATTGATGGATGAACGGCTCTCAGACAGTAGGAAAGCACAACCTAGTAGTGCAACAATACCAAATAAACTAATCATGAGTCGGACCTACTGAACGTTGAAAAAGAAAAGAGAACCAAAGGAATTGGCAGAAGAAAGGGACAACGTACCGAGTGGCAAAGCACTCGTAGATCCAGAATGTAGACTGAACGGATAGTTCGACATCTTAATTTTTACCTTATACAAGCAATTGAACTTAGCTGGTCCGGTCCGTGGGGTCATTCACTGCTGGTGAGTTTATAACTCGACCTGCTCCTTGTGACGGCTTGTATGGGTAAGGGTCCTGAACAACTAAACCCTAATTCCCGCTTAAACGGGACGCAAGTATAGCCAAGCGAACGAGATATTCATCACATTTATTGACGCAAACGTTCAAGCGTTCAAAATTTATGCAAACTTGCTATTTTGCAGCCATACTGGTAGGAAAAGTAAGGGCATTGGGACGGTTCTTTATGGTAAAAAGATCAAAAACGGCCAATAAATACGCAATCAAACGTGAAACACCAAAAATGAGCAATTTTACTCTCGCCAACAGATGGAGTTTGGTTATACAATTTGGAGTGCTTCTTTTTGAGGCCTCTGTGTATGCAGAGCATCATGATGCCGAGATGGTGAAATTGGTAGACACGCTAGCATGAGGTGCTAGTGCCTTAGGTGTGAGGGTTCGAGTCCCTCTCTCGGCACCATTATCCTTCTTCTTAAATTTCGTTTGAGTGTAATGCAAAGTTCTAAGCAGGCAAGACAATCCGCAGATGCTAACCAACTTCTGAGCGAGCTTGCAGTGCACGCCTTATTGCACCTGCACTTCAAAATCCATGCGTCTTCACGCCCTCTCCCTACAACAGAGCGTAATGATCTGCTGCAAAAATGGCTAAAGCCTAAACTGAAAAGCAATCGCTACAAACTGATTAAAAAGCCGTTAAAGTCTCTGACTCAACAGGCGAAAGGGGAAAATGGCAACCTTGAAGCCTTACTTGAACGCTGCATTGACGCGAACAAACCAAGTAACCCGCAACCTCACTTGGATAGCTACCTGCTACTAATTAACGAAATTGAGAAAAAACTCGGTACCACGGTACTGCTTTCTCGTCCTGAAGATGTCGACCTATCGCATGACCAACATGGCTGTTTGCTGTGTGTGTTATCAAATAACTTAAACCAACATTTCGACGACAATAACGCCATGATTGCACCAATTTCGATGCTTTTCCGTGGCCCAATGAGTCAGCGCTCATTGTTCCTTGGCAGTATTTATGCAAGTGGCACATTCAATTATGAAGTGCAATATCAAGACGAACAGTTCGTGCGCATCACGTTAGAGCTAGCGTAATATCCGCTCGGAATGAACTGAACAGACAAAATCAAAAAAGGCCGCGACACTCGCGGCCTTTTGCTCTTTACTAAAGTACCTAGATACCTAATTATCTAAGTGTCAAACCTACTTCAGGTTAATCAATTTCACGGAAGCGAGCCGTAAAGTGACGTAAAACCGGAGGCTCATATTCGAACGTCAAACCTTTCAATTCATGAGCTCGGTTCTTCAACTCGATCAACGCATCCGCGATATAGTCCATGTGGTCGTTAGTATAGACTCGACGTGGAATCGTTAAGCGCATTAATTCAAGCTCAGAGGCTTTCTGTTCACCCGTTTCAGGGTCACGTCCGAGCAACAATGAGCCAATCTCAACAGCTCGAATCCCAGCCTCCAGATACAACGCATTGCACAAGGCTTGTGCTGGGAATTGATCGGCTGGAATGTGCGGCAATATTTTCGCCGCATCAACAAACACCGCATGGCCACCAGTTGGATATTGGATTGGAATTCCCCCCTCCCGCAGACGCTCGCCCAAGTATTGCACCTGACTGATTCGATAATGCAGGAAGTCTTCATCCGCGCCCTCATACAAACCTCGGGCTAAAGCCTCCATATCGCGCCCAGCCATGCCGCCATAAGTGACAAAACCTTCCATAGGAACGCAGCGCGTTTGCACCGCTTGGAACAACTCTTGATGATCACGAATACAACACATGCCACCAATGTTCACCATTGGATCTTTCTTGGCAGACATCGTGAGCATATCGCCGTATTGATACATTTCACGAATGATTTCCAAAATCGACTTGTCAGCGTAGCCTTCTTCACGCTGTTTGATGAAATAAGCATTCTCACAATAGCGAGCCGAGTCAATCACCACTGGGATATCGTATTTGGTGGCAATTTCGTACACGCTGCGCATGTTTTCCATCGATACCGGTTGGCCACCCGAGCTGTTACACGTCACTGTCGTGATGATGGCACAGATGTTCTTCGAGCCATGCTCTTCAATCGTTTCTACCAGTTTGTTGAGGTCGAAGTTACCTTTCCAATCGTAAGGCGTCGTGGTATCGAACGCTTCTTCCGTCACAACGTTGATAGCCTTACCGCCGTTGAGCTCAATATGCCCCGCAGTAGTATCAAAGTGATAGTTCGAGATGAACACCGGCGTTTCACCGCCACGTACTTGGCGCATACGTTCAATCAGAGCAGGGAACAATATCTGCTCCGCCCCTCGGCCTTGGTGTGCAGGCACGGTCAGTTTGTAGCCGAAAAAATGCTCCACTGCGCTGCATAAGTTGTAGTAGTTACGACTACCCGCGTAAGACTCATCCCCCAACATAATGCCAGCCCACTGGTTATCGCTCATGGCACCTGTGCCGGAATCGGTAAGCAAATCGATATACACGTCATCACTGCGCAATAAAAATGGGTTGTAACCCGCTTCTTTGAGAGCGATTTCTCGGTCAGCCAACGTGGTCATTTTGATTGGCTCAACCATTTTGATACGGAAAGGTTCTGGAATACGTTTCATTGTTAATTTCCTTGTACGCATGACCCTACGCGTTAAAGCGTAAGAGTAGAAAACAAATAGATCAGATGCTTTTCAATGCGAGAGCATTGAGGAAATTAACGAGAAGAAATTTTGCTGAGAAGAGACAAGCAGTAGTCTAGGTTGTACCAGAACGACAGCACCAAACGGCTATCGAGAATATCCTTAATTCTCATCGTCTTCGTCCTCCTGATAAAAGAAAAGTCAGAAACCCCATGTCTCTGACTCTTTCAATATAGTGCACTTTTCGGACAAATTTCAGTGAAGCGGCGCTCATTTATGTATCGAAAGGACTCTCCACTATTTTGTACGACTTTCCGTTCCAACTTCTTCTCATTATGTAAAGCAACACAGCCGTGCTTATACTCAATCAAGGACAAATAACGGAGTGTCTTTATGAGTGTTAGGAAATATTGGGGAGCCGCAGCCACTCTTGCAATCCTCACGATCACCAACAATGTCTACGCCGTGGACAAGCAAGTTTCACCCGCGATGAAAAAGAAAATGCAGGCAATTTGTTCGGCAGAAAAGAGTCAACCCGGTGGATGGCAAGTTTCTCAAGTTACTCCAGAAGCGCAGCGCTCGTTGAGTATGGTTTTGTACCAGATGAACGCCGAAGATAAATTAAAAAACATCAACGAAGTACGCACTCAAGTGGTAGCGGGTACTCACTATGCGTTTGAGTTCGAGCTTCAAGACGGTGAAGTGTGGAACGCAATGGTCTTACGCAGTGCAAGAGGCGATTACATGATCGAAAGACACGCCAAAAAAGGCGAACTTTGCCCGAAGTAGAATGCCACCAACAAAAACCTGATGAAATGAAAGAGCCAGTGTTCAAAACTGGCTCTATATGTCTGACTAGACGACTTTAGCTACCACTTTCTCATCGACCTTATCGCAAATGTACTCTCCGATAGGCATGGCAGATGTGGCCGCTGGGGAAGGCGCATTACACACATGAAGGCTTCTTGCGCTCTCTGCAAATAGGAAATCGTGCACTAGAGTGCCGTCCGGCAACACCGCTTGCGCGCGAATCCCTGCAGGGTAAGGCTGGAGATCCTCAACACGAATACTCGGACAATATTTATTGACCAGTTTTAAATACCCAGGCTTCCACCACGAGTTTTTAAACTCTTCCAAGCCCGTTTTTAAGTGCTTTTGTGTGACTTTCCAAAAGCCAGAAAAACTCAGCATTTGCAGTGTATCTTGCAGGTTAAAGTTCACTTTTCCATACCCTTCTCGCTTCCAACCCTGAACGGCATTTGGACCAACCGTCACAGAACCATCAATCATACGAGTCAAATGCACCCCCAAAAATGGCAAATCTGGATCTGGAATTGGGTAGATTAAGTGATTCACCACTTGGTTATGCTTACTGTCTAATCGGTAGTATTCACCGCGATAAGGCACGATTTGAAAATCGGTCGGAATGCCCATCATTTTTGTCATCCGATCGGCCATCAATCCACTGCAAGTGACTAGAAACTTGCAGTTCAGCTGCATAGATTGTCCATCGGAAACGCAAGTCAGTTGTACTTCTTCATCTTTCTCATCGGCGGCAACCACCTTGGTTCTCAAGCTAATATGACCACCTAAACTTTGGAACTCCTGTGCCATATGCTCTGTTACCAAGCGGTAATCAACAATACTGGTGGTTTTCACGTAAATCGCGCCCAACCCTGTGATATTCGGCTCCGCCAACTTGAGCTGCGCTTCATCAAGCAATTCCACATCAATCCCGTTGACGTGGCAGCGTTCATAAAGGGCGTTCATTCGTTCGACTTCTTGCTCGTTAGTTGCAACCAACAACTTGCCGCAGTTTTCGACCGGAATATTATGCTGAGAGCAAAACGAGAGCGTTTTTTCTACGCCGCGTTTACAAAAGTCGGCTTTTAAACTGCCCGGCGCATAATACACACCCGCGTGGATAACGCCGCTGTTATGCCCGGTTTGATGCTTAGCAAAACCAGACTCTTTCTCAACCAATAAAATAGAACACTCTGGATGGCGTTGTTGGAGCTGCCAAGCCGTGGACACACCAACGATACCACCACCCACAACAATGTAGTCATAGACTGATTTCATACGACCTCTTATAAAACCGAAAGTTGAGACTGTTGCAATTTGAACTTGCGCCCACTGTAAACAAACACGGCAACGAATACCGCGCAGCACACCACACGAATTAAGATTGGAATGTCGTGCCAAACCAAAAGTGCACCGATAGTAAGCAGAACCAGTCTCATCAATATATTCAATGGTCCTTCTAAATAACCTTCAATGGCACCAATGAGCGCGTAAGTACCCACTATCGCAAAGAAGCCGACCGTAATTACTGATGTCACGTCCCAACTGACCAATCCGGTATAGGCAATTAACAATGGAACCAAGTACAGCCCCTTCGCAATTTTCCAAGCCATTAAGCCTGTTCGCATTGGTGGCGTTTTCGCAATGGTCGCCGCTGCGAATGCGGTTAAACACACTGGTGGCGTAACGTTACTGTCTTGCGAAAGCCAGAATATGATCAAATGCGCAGCCAACAATGCCAAGCCAACCGCCTCTAAACCCAGACTTTGCTCTAGTAGCGTTTCAACAAAATCAGCAGGAACCAGTGACAGCATTTCTTTCGCCGTTTCCAGCGCCATTGGCGCATTGAGAAGATCGAGCTTATCTGGTGCCGCTAGCATGAAGATCGCTTTCGCTTGCTCAGGTAATTGCCCTGAAACCATCAACTCTAAAAGTTGGTTCTCGGCAATCAACTTATACAAGGCAGGGGCAGATAAAGTGCCCAGAACAATATACGCAGCTGTCACAGGTAAGCCCATACCTAAAACCAACGATGCCAAAGCAATCAACACGAGCATGATGAACAAATCACCATTCGCCCAACCATTGATCATCAAAGAGAAAGTGTTGCCGATACCTGTGGTACTAATTACGTTGATCACTAAACCAATACCCACCAGCAAGACAGCGGTGGTTGCCATGTTCTTCGCGCCTTGAGACATAGCCTCGATGATCGCTTTTGGTCCCATTTTGTGATCTTTCGAAAACCACGAAGAGACAACAACAGAAATGATGGAAAGGCCTGCCGCATAAGTGGGTGTAAAACCTTTCACGAGCAACGTCACCAGAACCACCAAAGGAATGAGGTTGTGCCAACCACTCACCAGAACTTTGATAAGCGATTCGTCACTGGTTGTAATTTTCTGCACGCCGCTTCGCTTCGCTTCGATACGCACAAAAAACGCGACCGACAAGAAATAAATCAACGCAGGGACAAACGATACAGCAATGATATCCACGTAAGGAATTTGAGTATAAGACGCCATAATGAACGCGCCCGCGCCCATCACCGGAGGCATCAACTGACCACCAGTCGAAGCCGCAGCCTCAACCCCTGCAGCAAAGCGCGAAGGGAAACCTGCTTTTTGCATCAACGGAATACTGATCACCCCTGTCGACACGGTATTCGCCACGCTAGATCCCGACACAGAGCCCATTAAACCCGAGCCAAGCACGGCAATGAAACCCGGCCCTCCGATGATTTTTCCTGCGGCTGCACGAGCGACATTGATGATGTAATCCCCAACGCCAGAGCGTACTAAAAACGCACCAAAAAGGATGAACATAAAAACGAATGTCCAACTGATGCGAGAAATAGAACCGAACATGCCTTCAGAAGAATAGAAACTGCGATAAAGCAGGGTTTCCATGCTCAACCCCGGAAAATGAAAAATACCCGTCGCCCATTTTCCCCACAGAACAACGTAGCTCAAACAGATCACAATCAACACAGGAATAAACCACCCCATGGTGCGGCGAATCAGTTCGATGACGATCAATATCGCCATAATGGCAAAGACCCAATCGCTAGTGACAAACTTAACACCACGTTCATACAACGCATCTTCGGCATAAGGAATGTAAAGCAAACAGGCGATAGCCCCTGCTGCGATGAGCACATCGACCGCTAGAGCCATTTTGCTCTGCTTCAAAGAGATATGAGCCGGATACCAAAGTGCACAAATTACCGCAAAGCCAGCAAAGTGCGTCGCGGATATCCAGAGTTCCGGTAACGTCGATAAGGTGTTAAACCAAATATGCAATGCAGAAAGTACCACGCCGAACACCGTGATGGTGGTGGTTACCCACGGGAAATCGGTGCGCGTGGGCAGCTCAAATTTCTGCAATTCCTTTTCCATAGAGTCGCTCATATCCTACTCCAAGCTCTAACGGCTTTTTCAATGTTCAAAACAAAATAAAGGCCCCGAGATGCACTCGGGGCGAAGTTGGCGTTATTGCGCCATCAGTTCAGATGGGATTTCGATTCCCATTTCTTTGTAGTAACGAACCGCACCCGGATGCAGCGGTAAAGGAAGCCCCGAAATCGCTTTTTCGATCGCCATCGCTTTGGTTGCTTTGTGGATGCCTTGTAAGAACGGAAGGTTCTCGTAAATGGCTTTGGTCAGTTGGTAAACGTCCTCTTCCGAGATATCGTCTCGAACCGCAAGGAAGTTGGGCTGAGCAATCGTCGTGATTGGTTTATCTAAACCTGGGTAAGTGTTGGCAGGAATGTCGTACTTGGTCCACAACTTGTAGTTACCGTTGGCTTGCTTGATTTGCTCGTCAGTGAACGAAAGTATCGAGATATCTTTGCCTAGCGCCGCAAATGCTTGCGTCACCGCCCCAACAGGAACACCTGCTGGCGTATTCATACCATCGATGGTGCCATTTTGTAGCGCACTTGCACTGCCGCCGTACCCCATAAAGGCAAGGTTGAACTTATCTGGGTCAACACTCAGGCCTTTCATGATCTGACGGCCTGAGTTCTCAGTACCGGAGTTCTTTTTACCGATAGAGAACTTTTTCCCTTCGAGGTTTTTCAGATCACTAACCGTACCGGTTTTTGCTAAATCGCTACGAACAATGAAGTGTTCAACGTTTTGCCATAACATTGAGACTGAACGCAGCTTTGCTTGGCGACCGCTTTTCTCGTAAGGACCTTCCCCCGACCAAGCCCACGCACCGTACAAACCTTGCAAAATCGCAAATTGAGCTTCGTTTTCATTCAATAGTTTAACGTTTTCACCAGAGCCAGCAGAGCTGATAGCAGAAAGGGAGAAGTGGTGCTTTGGTGCGAGTTTCACTTTACTTAATGTCGCCAAAGCCACCCCAACTGGGTAGTAAGTGCCGCCAGTAGAAGCGGTTGCAAGGATGTAGCTGCGCTCTTCCGCCGCTGCATTTGTCGCGATACCAAAAGATGTCACAGCAATAGCCAGTGCTTTTACGAGCTTATTCATTTTCATTATTACTCTCCGTGTAGTCGTTTCACGATTATGGATTTACATCATGTTAAATCTTTATTAACAACAAAACGCTAAGAGCAACTTAAATGCCAATTTTCAACTCATTGTTTTTATTTAATAAATATAATCTCCCAGCCCAAAATGAGCAAAAACTCGCTCATTTACCCGTAAACCAATAAGCAAGATATTGCCGACGATAGAATGAGACTAAGCGGTACAACCTCGCAAAACGTTAATGAATTGTGATCGATACAAAAGATTTGCCCTTTTTAGCCATGAGCAAGTTTTTGCCGATAACAAACGAGCATTCAACTCTGTCGCGGAGTGTCCCAACGCAACATCTCTTAGCGAAATAGGTTAAAAAACGTATCTAGTTCATATCAAGTCGAGCACCACCATAAATTAGCGTTCACTTATTAAGCAATACAGCTTAGATAAAAACTCCAAATGATGAACAAAATTCCAACAAACACGGGCATGTTAACGGACTGAAAAGTTATTTATTCCATTTTAATATTTAAATTCCAGTTTAAACCACTAACTTAAAGATAAAGATTAACCATATCAACTTATTTTCTCCTTTGGGGTTGTGCCGATCCCCTTAAGTTCGTTAGGGTAAATGAACACCAAGGCAAACGTATTCCTTGGTATTTTTTCGTCATTAAGGATCTCTCATGTCAGCAACTGCGCAATCTCCATTCGCATTAAAACGCCCATCCGGCGTTGCTGCAGCGATCCTCCTGCTCTCTCTGGAACTGATTCAGAGCTGACAGGCTACATCTAAAATTTCTGTCAGCTTGAGAAGAAGCTGACGGGAACAACCACATACTCTCTCCCATTCCTTTCAGTTTCTTCCAAGCGAAACGTGTAAGAGGAATAACAATGTTAAGCGCACGCAATATCGCCGCCTTAGGCTTTATGACTTTCGCCATGTATTTGGGCGCAGGTAACCTTATCTTCCCTCCATTTTTGGGTTACCAAGCGGGTGAAAACTTTTTGAGTGGAATGTCTGGATTCCTTTTAACTGGCGTGGGTCTACCTGCTTTAGCACTGGTAATGGTGGCGATAGTTAATGGCTCAGACAAGCTAACCGCTGCGCTACCAAAACCGCTAGCAACCAGTTTTTGGGTGATGGTCTTCATCGTCATCGGGCCAGCATTTGTGATTCCGCGAGCCATTACCGTCGCCTATCAATTTAGCTTCGCCCCAATCTTTGGTGAGGCGGCATTAGTGCCGTTTACGATTGCCTTTTGTGTAGCAACCATTTGGTTTGCGCTTTACCCAGGTAAGTTGGTTGATAACTTAGGCAAAATCCTAACACCGGCGTTAATGGCGATTTTGATCATCATGTCTGTCACTGCCTTGATTTACCCAGCAGGTGAGTTGACACAAGCCAGTGGCCCATACGTGAGTGGTGCGTTTGCAGAAGGTCTGACGCAAGGGTACATGACGATGGATGCGTTGGGCTCAATTGGCTTTGGTTGGATCATTTTCCGTGCCATCCGCAGCATGGGAGTGGACTGCCCGAGAGCAACGGCGAAATACACTCTAATTGCAGCCTTAATGTACGCTGTCGCGATGGCGTTTGTTTACATTTCGTTGTCTTACATCGGTTCCACTAGCTCTTACTTAGGTTCAGAATTTAGCAATGGTGGCGATATTTTAACGGCGTTCACCTTCAACCACTTTGGTGCGTTTGGCTCGGTGTTGTTGGGTGCAGTCATGGTATTGGCCTGTTTAACCACAGCGATTGGCGTAACAACCGCAGGCAGCGAGTTCTATGACAACACCTTTAGCAAAGTGAACTACAAAAGCTGTGTCGTCATCACCATGGTACTGTCAGGCTTTATCGCCAACATCGGTTTAGAGCAGCTATTGGCAATCACTTTACCTGCGGTTGTGGCACTTCATCCTGTGGCGATTGCTTTGATGATGATGGCGCCCGTTCGCAACAAAATGTCTCAGTTCATGTTGGTGCTTACCGCGTTCACCGCACTAGCATTTGGTTGTGTCGATGCTCTGCACATTTTGGGCTACATGCCAGAAGCCGTAGACCAATGGATGAGCCACAACATGCCTTTGTATAATGAGTTCGCGAGCTGGATTGTACCTAGTGTCATCATGGCAACGATCGGACTTTTGTTCACTAAAAAAGCAGAAGAAATCAAAGAATTCGAGCTGGTCAACGAATAGCCGTTTAACTTAAGACATCATTCTATAATTACGCTAACATACTGGACGTTTATTGATGACGGGCAAAGGAGTTGCCCGTGTAATGGTTCGTTGTAGAGCACATATGGAGAGTCACTATTTAGATATAAGAACCCTCAACTTTATTATCATTTTGTTTTCTTGTATCTATGCTATTAGCCTGCTTTGCTATCAATATACTCAGAGCAAAATTAAAGGATTAAAAACGTTCGCCATTTCTCTGCTGTTTATTGGCTTAGGCCCTTTTTTATTGGGATTTCGTGACTCAGCCCCAGATTGGCTGACGATCATTCTTTCCAATACCATCATTATCATCGGCTTTTTGCTCACGTTATATGGCGTCAGCATTTTTCGTAAATTCCCCCTCAAGTGCGCTCATGTACTCACGTTTCTGGTACCGGTATTCAGTGGCCTTTTTTATTACTTCACCTTTTATTCGCCATCTATTCGTATCCGAATCATTTTTCTTAGTATCTATTTGAGCTTAGTCACCTTCTGCAGTGGTGTTGCGATGATCAAGGGAAAAAGAGACGATCTAAAACTGCCCGTTCAAGTGATGGCGTACGCCTTCTTTGGGTTTAGTGCTTTTATGGCGGGCAGAACCGTTTGGAGCATTTGGGCACCAGAAGTCACCAGTTTTATGAATGCAGGTATCATCCACCAGCTGACGTTTCTATTTAGTATCTGCCTCATTGTTGCTTTGAGCTTTAGTATGTTGTGGTTGATCAACGCAAGATTGGTGAAATCCATCAACGATCTTTCTCATTTGGATGCATTAACTGGGTTATACAATCGACGTGCAATGGAAGTCATTGTGCCTAACCTTGTGAATCAAGCACGCGAAACAAATACGCCTATCAGCATCGTTATGACTGACGTGGACGATTTTAAAACCATTAATGACCAATACGGACACACCACTGGCGACTCAGTTATGGCAACCATCGCCACGATTTTTAAACAAACGTTACCAGAGTCAGCATGTACCGTTCGCTTTGGTGGTGACGAGTTTATGATTGTGTTGCTTGCCAATGCCGAAAACGCGAAAGCCTATGCCGAGTTAGTTCGCCGCAGCATTGAACGTGAGACGTCGCTGCTTGCTTTTAAAAACCAAGTCACGATGAGCTTCGGCATCAGCGAGCTAATGCCCAATGACAGCTTGCAAGATGCACTCACCCGAGCCGACGAAGCACTGTATTGTTCGAAGCATACCGGGCGAAATCAAGTCACGACATTCCAAGATGAAAGCGAGGTGGGTGGTAAGTTCATCCAAACACCGACTAAAAGCGCATAACGGAAAGGTAAAACGACATCGCTCCTATTACTCCATTCACGAATCGGTGTAATCGGAGCGATTCAGACCAAATTTTTGCATTTTCTGATTTAAGGTGCGACGTGGTAAATCGAGCTCTTGCATCACTTCATTAATCCGTCCTTGGTGCCTCACTAAGGAATCATGCAACACTTTGCGCTCAAAGTTGTGCAGCTGAATCATCAACGGCACACCCGCTTGAGTTTCTTCCGTAGTTGACGACGGGCGGCTAGAAAGAATTTCCATCACAGAAACCGTATCATCCAGCGCGAAACGCATTGCGACGTTACGTAATTCGCGCACATTTCCTGGCCAAGCGTAAGAAAGCACGGCATTTCTGTCGGCATCACTCAACGGTCGACTGTCTGAATTTGTTTGCAACGCAAAGTGCTCAAACAGAATCAACGCGTCTTCTTCTCGCTCCCTAAGCGGCGGTAAGTAGATCTGTGCAACATTAAGTCGGTAATACAAATCTTGGCGGAACTCTTCATGATCGTTGAGATCTTCTTTCGCGGCAGCGATCACTCGCAAATCCACATTGATCTGCTGGTTACCACCAACTCGTTCGACAGTATGTTCTTGCAATGAGCGCAGCACTTTCACTTGCATTGAAAGCGGCATGCTCTCAATTTCATCGAAAAACAATGTGCCTTTATCGGCGTATTCGAGTTTGCCAATCCGTCGTTTACTTGCTCCGGTAAAAGCGCCGGGCTCGTGACCAAACAGCTCACTTTCGAACAGATTTTCGGGAATCGCTCCACAGTTTATCGGTACGAAACGATGTAATTTTCGTTGGCTTTCTTTATGCAGGCTGGTAGCCACCAGCTCTTTACCACCGCCCGTTTCACCATAAATAATGACGTTAGTATCAATACGCGCTAGCTTTGCAACTTGTTCACGCAATTGCTGCATGACTCGGCTTCGGCCAATCAGCACTTCCTCGAGCCCACTTACGCTCGCGAGATATTCTTGACGATCTTGCGTTGACGTCTGCGCTCGATAAGTCTCGACCGCTTCAGTCACACGTTGCGAGAGTCGCTCTGGCTGAAATGGTTTCTCAATAAAATCAAATGCGCCCTTTTGCAACGCACTCACCGCCATATCCACATCCCCATGTCCGGTGATCAGGATAACGGGCGTTTGGATATGATGGTCAATAAGGCTTTCTAAAATCGAGAGACCATCGCTATCAGGCAAGCGAACATCGCTGACAACAGCATCAAAGTCTTGACTTAGTATCGCCGCCTTTCCAGCGTCACCGGTACTGAATGCCTCAACGTTAAATCCGGCCAGTTGCAGCCATTGGCTAGTTGCCTGACGAACAATGTCATCATCTTCAATAAGTGCGATGTTGGGGGTGCTTTCAAAAGCCATGAATTACTGCCTGTTTAAAACGTCTTTCGTAACGGTAGCAAAAACCACGAGGGAGAAAAGGAGCTAGATCTCACTTCTTAATTACAACTCTTTAACATCCAATCAGTTAGGCGCACTCTGTCTCAATCTGGATAAGTAATCACTGTGAACCGCACAGGAAAAATCTAAATCGGCAAACCTGCATGTGGATTGGGTCATCAATCAAGATGAGGCAGAACTGAAAATCAATAACTTATCTTAAGAAAACGAGGACTTGGATGGAGTCGGTATGACGCTCAGCGGAAAAGGGAAAACGTGGTTGCTTGTGATTTTTGCAAGCGCGATGGTGCTATTTTCTTACAGTGCTAGTCGTGAAATCGCCCACCAATTGCTCAGCGCACAAACGCAAACCGAAGCGCAACAAAAACTACTGGATTACATCGGCGAAGTCCGCCGAGCACTGAAACGCTTTTATCACCTGCCTTATTTAGTCACCAACAATCCCGAAACTATTGCGTTTGTGAAAGGCAATTTGACTTACTATGAATCGCTGCAAGCCCAGTTAACCCAACTCGACAAAGCCGCGAACACCGAAGGTTGGTTGATCCTCTCCACCTCTGGTGAAGTGTTGGTTTCCAGCCTCATCGATGAACGATTTAGCCGTTCAGATCGACGTGCCATTGTTGAACAAATTCATCGCCAAGGTGAAGGCGTCTCTCTGGTAAATAAAACCAAAGGCTCGAGCCCTCTGTATTATTTATCGGCACCGATTTTTGATGGCCTTAACATCGCGGGTATTGTCGTCGTACAAATTAACTTGAGCCTTCTGACGGAACAAACCATCACCAGCCAAGACATTATTACACTGCAAAACCGCCATCAGCGTTTCTTCCTGTCGAGCAGTACCACTTACAACGCGGACTGGTTCAATGAGCCAAACCATGCAGTAGATGAGGAAACACAAAAGCTCTACGACAACACCGTGATCCATTTTTGGACGCTGGATCAACAACGCTATTTTGCCCATACCGTTAAATTGGATGACCTCAATTGGTATGTCAGTTATCTCATCCCGACCAAGCCAGTTCAACAAGCCATTAATGTCATTGCTTGGAGTGTCGCTGCACTGCTGTTATTGATGATTTTGTTGGTCATCATCGGTTTACAACGGCACCAGAAAAACCAGAACCAACAGCGTATTCAGGCTCTACTGGAGGAATCCCAAAGGCGACTTAAGCAGATGATCAACAAAACTCACGTTGGGTTGCTGTTGATCAATGAGCAAGGACAGCTATTCGATCTCAATCCAATGGCTAAGCGGCTGTTTTGCTTGCCGGAAAATGTCAATCGTCAAACTTTTGCTTGGGAGTTGTTTGATGCAGGTAATCCCAACTCAACCACGCTCACACTGCTCAGAGATCTACCAAAACATAAGGAGCTGGCAGAAATCAGTGCCGTTGAAACGATGGCAAGGCGAAGTGATGGGAGCGTTTTCCCGGTGCTGTTCTCATTAACGACCTTTCCTTGGCACGGAGAGCTGTATTTTCTTGCCACCCTCATCGATATCAGTAAACGCAAAAAGGCTGAACAATCGCTACAACTCATCAACCAAGAGCTAGCGCAGCGGGTAGAAGAGCGCACGCAAGCGCTACGTCAAGCTCAGGAGCAATTGATTGAATCGAGCAAAATGGCGGCGTTGGGCCGCATGTCGAGCGCGATTACCCACGAGTTGAATCAACCTCTTACCGGATTGCGCACCCTTCTCACCACCAACGAGTTATTAGCAGAACGCGGCGAAACCGCCATGATGAAGGCCAATAATGTGCTCGTGCAAAAGCTGATTGACCGCATGGCAAGCATGACGAGCCAGCTCAAAACATTCGCGTACAACAAACCTGAAAAGCTACAAGCGCTGTCGTTAACCAGCGCGTTGGAAGAGACGCTGCGTGTCTATCAATCTCAGCTGGCGAATGTGGATGTTCGCGTTCGAATACCTAGCGATCTGCCGCAAATTCAGGGGGAAGAACAACGCTTACAACAAGTGCTTGGCAACCTGATATCCAATGCGCTTGATGCCATGCAATCTAGGGACAATCCCCAACTTTCAATCGTTGTAACACCAACTAACAGACACGTTGAAGTGGTGGTCAGTGACAACGGTTGTGGCGTGGCACTAGAACAACTCGACACCATTTTCGAACCATTCCAAACCAGCAAAAAAATAGGCGAGGGCTTGGGTTTAGGACTGTCAATCACCGCGAACAACATGCGAGACATGAATGGGCAAGTCACAGCACAACGCAATCCTGGTTCCGGTATGTCGTTCATCTTGCGATTTCAGCTCGCCAATACGATTGATTGAGCCAACTAAAAGTGACTTACACAGATATTTATTCAAAAATCAGCAGTGATACTCGCAACTCAACCCCCAAGCGGCTATCGGATCTGGCTTCGGTTGGCGTCTTTTCTAAAACCGAACAAATCGCCCTTCAGAAAGTCGATCTGGCTACAAGAATCGTGATGTGACCTGCACTATTCTCAAGCAAAGAAAAATCCAAGTAACTGCAATTTTCTAATGATAAAAGAGTGAGAAACATGATTAAGTTTCCAGATAATTTCCTTTGGGGTGGTGCCATTGCTGCAAACCAAGTAGAGGGGGCATACAACCTTGGGGGTAAAGGTTTATCAACATCAGATATGTTGCCAAACGGCATTCTGAGCCCGCATCAAACGCGTGAAGAACGAACACCAGGTATCAAAGATCTTGCGATCGATTTCTACAATCGCTATCCAGAAGATATTGCCCTGTTTAAAGAGATGGGATTCACCTGCCTGCGCTTGTCCATCGCTTGGAGTCGTATTTTTCCTAATGGCGATGAACTGGAGCCAAACGAAGAAGGACTGGCGTTTTACGACAACATTTTTGATGAGCTAGCCAAACACGACATGCAACCATTTGTGACGCTTTCTCATTACGAGATGCCTTACGCCTTGGTTGAGAATTATGGTGGTTGGGGCGATCGTCGAGTGATCGAGTTTTTCGAGCGTTACGCTAAAACCGTGTTAGAACGCTACAAAGATAAGGTCAAACTGTGGCTTACCTTCAACGAAATCAACATGTCTCTGCATGCACCATTTACTGGGGTTGGTTTGCCAGAAGACGCAACAGAGCAACAGATTTACCAAGCGATTCACCATCAATTGGTGGCGAATGCTAAAGCAGTGAAGCTGTGCCAGGAAATTGTACCGAATGGCAAAATCGGCAACATGTTACTGGGTGCCATGAACTACCCATACACTTGTAACCCTGATGATGTGTTAGCCGCCATGCATGAAAACAACAAGTGGTTGTTCTTCGGTGACGTGCAAACTCGTGGTCAGTACCCTGGCTATATGAAGCGCTATTTCCGTGAAAATGGCATCGAAATTCAGATGCAAGACGGCGATTTAGAAGACATCGCCTCGGCCAGTGTCGACTTTATCTCCTTCAGCTACTACGCCAGTGGCTGTGCGAGCGCGGATCCGAAACAAAAGGAAGTCGGCAATATTGTTGAGAGCGTGCCGAACCCATATTTGGAAAAGAGCCAATGGGGCTGGTTGATCGATCCCAAAGGTCTGCGTATTTTGCTGAACTTCTTGCACGATCGCTACCAAAAGCCGCTCTTTATCGTGGAAAATGGTTTGGGAGCGAGAGATGAATTTGACGAAAATGGCGAAATTCAAGATGACTACCGCATAGCCTACCTCAACGATCACCTAGTGCAAGCGCACGAAGCCATTCTTGATGGCGTGGAATTAATGGGTTTCACCAGTTGGGGGCCGATTGATTTAGTAGCCAATTCAACGGCAGAAATGAGCAAGCGTTACGGATATATCTACGTTGATCGTCACGATGATGGACAAGGCACTTTAGAACGTAAACGCAAAAAGAGCTTCTACTGGTATCAGGATGTGATTCGTACCGCAGGTGGTTCGTTAAAACGCTAACGCACATATGTCAATGACAGCGAAACACAAGCCTAAACATCAAGCCCTGCAATTGCAGGGCTTGAGTTTTAAGGTCTTAATACACGATGAGATTAAACCGCTATTTCGCCACCATCTTCACGACGAATCACAACGGTTGCAGCACGAGGACGAACTGTAGTTCCAGCCGGAGTTTCTTGCGCGGCATCATCATTGTATGGCCAGTTACCAGGGTGTTGAATGTTTACAAATAGCGATTTGTAATCTGGGCTAATGGTAAAGCCTGTCACTTCACAACCGTTTGGACCAACAAAGAAGCGTTTCAGCTCTGCTTGGTTGTCTGCACCGATCACTGCTTGATCGCCATTTTCATTCGTGAGATTAGATGGTACAACCGCCAGCATTTGGTCGTTGGTGTAAGACGTGACTTCATCTGCGCCGTTATCAGTTTGAATCCAAAGAATACCGCGACCATCAAATGCCAAGCCATCTGGACTTGCAAACTGGTTAAACTCATTCAAGCCAGAACGGTTTGTGTCTGCATCACCATTTGCAGGCGAACCAAAGACAAAGATATCCCAAGTAAAGTCTGTCGCAGAAGTGCCTTCATCCCAACGAATAACGTGACCAAACTTGTTGTTTAAGCGTGGGTTTGCTGGATTCGTTTCGTCTGTGCGGCGCGTGTTATTGGTTAGCGTGAGGTATACAGAGCCCGTGAATGGGTCAACCGAGCACCATTCAGGACGATCCATTGGCGTTGCGCCAACAAGGTCAGCCGCACCAGCCGTATTAATGATAACTTCCGCTAACGAGTTAAAATGATCAGCAAGCGTGCCACCAGATGTCGTCACACTATCAAGCGTTAGCGGCAACCAAGTACCTGTGCTGTCTTCATTGAAACGCGCAACGTAAAGTGTGCCTTCGTCCATGTACTTGTCGCCCGTCGCCAAGCGATTCGCAGGATTTGCATCAGCAGGATCCCAAGCCGCTGCAGACTCGAACTTGTAAAGGTATTCAAAACGAGAATCATGACCTGAGTAAAATACTACGGGTTTGCCTGCTTCTAGCTTACCGAAAGCACAACCTTCGTGGCGGAAACGACCAAGCGCGGTACGCTTTTTCGCACGAGAGTTTTGGGTATATGGGTCAATTTCTACAATGTAGCCATGGCCGTTCGCTTCGTTACGGTAATCGTCTGCAGAGCTGGTGCCTGTTGGTGCAACATTAAAACGCGTGAACTCATCTAAACGCTCTTCTGAGTTACCTGCCAATGTTTCCCACAAGTAACGCGTGCTCTTATCATCCACACCAATACGATTTTGTTCTTCTGTACGAGTCCCCGCATTAACGAAGTAGCCAGGCCAGTTCTCTTCACACGTGAGGTAAGTACCCCACGGCGTATAGCCGTTGCCACAGTTGTTTAACGTACCACGAGCTTGGCTGCCATCAGGCGAAAAACGCGTCACAGTAAGCGCCGTGTGAGCGACTGGGCCAGATAAATCCATCACTGTCGCACCAGTGTATCGGCGGTTAAGCGGATCGGTATCCACCAATTTCCACATATTGTCTTCTAGCTGAATACGAACAACGGAAACGCCGTGAGCGTTAATCTCTTTGCGAACTTCATCAACTATTGTGCGAACGCCATTCGCAACTGTTGGACCGTTTGGATGCAGTGCTGATGTATCAATGTATTCATGGTTGATGCAAAGCAGGCCGTCGGTCGTACTGTCATTTAATGGGAAAAAGTGCATGCCATCATGGTGCATGCCCAACGCGTTAAGTTGGTCTGAGCTGGTATTGCTGCCATCATTTTTCCACGCGCTGCCTTGAGCATTCAGCGGTGTACCCCAAGGTACCAGTACCTGAGCGGTATAACCCTGTGGAATAGAAACGGCATCAGTCAACGAGCCAGGAATTGAGTCAAAGTTAAGTACCGCTTTCGAAACGCCAGAACCGTTACTTGCCGACGTGCCAGAGCTCGAAGAGTTACAGCCCGCCAATCCAAAAGCACCAAACGCAGTCATTGCGCTGATACCAAGGCCACCTTTTAAGATGCTACGACGAGATAGACTCGCTTCTAGTACTTCTTCAAAAGGCTTGTTATCGCTTTGGTTATAACGCGTTGCGTCGAAGGTTTCCTTGCTCATTTTTACTTTCCCGATCTTATAGTTAGTGAATAAATTGTTGAACGGCAAGAAGTTTGGAGAAGAAAAATGACAGAAATGCTCAATCTATATGAAACTTGTATTTCAATGATGTGATCACTCAATAAACGAGACACGGCAACTCCGTATCCCTATCGACTCTTCATATATTCCTCCTCTCTCACTTCCCACAGCGAGCAATGCAACACTCCAGAGCTCAAAAATCGTGCACAACGCCAACCTATCCTTAGGTTTGATTACATAATCGCCAACTGTATCGCTTCATTCTGATTTTTCTTGGGCTAAAGTCTGATAGAAGGTATAAGGTGTACGTACTCAAATCATCTACGAGAGAGAATCATGAAATTAGACAAAATCGATAACAAGAACCGTCGTATCCGTAAAAAGCTGTTCTTAGGTGAGTTCGCAATCCTAGGTTTCGAAATCAGCTGTGAAACAGACATCAACGACTTCGACCGTTACGATGCATTCGTTGATGACTTTATCGACTACATTGATACTCTAGGTCTATGCTTTGGCGGCGGCGGTCTGGAGCTATTTGAAGGCTTCCTATGTTCTACAGAACGTTACGGTAGCGCGACAGAAGAGCAAAAAGCACAAGTCGTTGCTTGGTTAGAAGCTCGTCCAGAAGTGAAAAGCGCGAAAGCTGGCGACTTGCTTGACGCAAACTACCTGTAATAGCAGACAAGCAAATACGTTAGAGAAAGCTGGTCTTCGGACTGGCTTTTTTTATGGGTGATGAAACTGAATTTAAAATTAGATTTGAAGTGTTGGTGGTGTTTGGAGCTGGCAATGCGTAGAGAACGTTTGAATTCTATTGCCAGCTCAAGGACTTCGAGTATGGTTAACTATGATTTCTTAGCTGTTGCTTCTTTCGTATCTTTCCAGTACTGGATGCGAACACGATGTAGCTGAGCTCTTCTCATTTTTTTCATAGTAATCTCCCTCATCTTCTATAAGTAACGCTCTTTATGAGCTTATTGTCTAAGGTTTTTTATCCCCTTCAATCTATAAGGGAACCAATTATTTAACCGTGACTCATTTCACAACATAATGATAAAAACGGTTCTATTGCAGCCATTTTTGACACCTAAAACCGATTATTATCTTCCTGACACGGTCAAATTACTCACGAGATATGACAGAAAAATGGCAATCAAGTTCCCTAAATTAACTGTCATTGAATCTTAATAATGACTCCTGAAAAACTTTGCAAGTAATATACCAATTGCACATCACTTTCCGTCGAGTAACTCTTTTCACGTTCTTACTGGCAGTTGCATACCATTCCCATTAAGGCTGAATTCGCTGCTGATAATGCTGGCGGTAGTCGCGTGGTGTTAGTCCTTTGTACGTTTTGAAGTGGCGATTAAACAGGGCTTGATTACGATATCCGACTCGCTCAAACACAATCCCAATCGGCAACGACGTAGATTGCAGCAAATCTGCGGCATGATTGATCCGCAATTTCATTAGACGTTGGCTAAACGGCTCTTTAAAGTGCTTTTGAAACAATCTTGTGACCGCACTTTCACTCAGCGATAAGTAGTTCGCCAAGTCTGCGAGCGTCACCTTAGTTGCAAAGTGTTGTTCGAGATACGCGTTAACACTTGCCACGCGCTCTCTTTCCTGTAGCTCGTGTTCACTCATCGATAAGTATGAGTGAGTCATCAGTGTTTTTGCTCCTTCATCGTGAGCAATCAGAGACAAAACATGGAGAAATCTCGATAGTTGCTCCATTGCAGGAAACGTCATGAGCTCATGCAGAAGATCCACCACGTGCTGAGCTGTCCGTTCAGAAAACACCACACCTTTATTGGCCGCCTTTAAAAGCGGGTCAAGCTTTCTAAGCTCTGCGCAATAGAACATCAAATTGGCAATCCACTCACGCTTAAACCAAATCACATGAGTCTCACACTTGCTTTCGACCAATGTGGAGTGAATTGAATGAGGCACACCAGGCGCGATCAATAGCATTTGGTTGTGAGTCACTTCTAATTCGTGATGACCAATATGCAAACTGCCAGTGAAGTGTCGATGGATGACCAACTCAAACACATCATCGTGAAAATGGAGGTCGTACTCTTTCTCTACCTCATCAATGCGACGATAGCGCCAAGAAAAACCTGGCCTCTGCGGTACTTTTTCGATGTGCGCCATTGGCTACTCCACAAGATAGTATTGTTTCACGCTCAAATAATATCAGTATTGCCGACATAATCTTCATCACGCCGAAATAGTATTGATATTAAACGGCATACTATCAACTTGGAGTTGTCCCTCTCCTTATTCTTGCCTTGTAAAGACAAGCTAACTAAGGAAGCTTTTATGAGCCACTTCACTATCAAGCTACGCCAAATCCTGCACAAGACACGCGATGAATGGGCAAAATTCGCTATCAGAGAAATGGAAATCTCACCTAACACCATCGCCAAATTTTATGGCTACAAATCGAGTTGTGATCTTGAGCAAATTCTTAAACACGATGAAAACGACGCCAACTCGGATATTTGCTCGACTCCTTGTGCGAGATCTCTCACAAGCGATGTAAGCAAAACGACCATCTTTGACTAAGATAAAATCAAAAAATTCATATAACCAATTGAAAATTAAAACTTATAGTATTTTTCATAATATTCGCTGCCAAAGTTTTTTTACCTAGCTGATTGAGAGTAATCAGCAAAACATCAATACTGATTGTGTCGACAGGATGTTGGCGGGAACAGGAAAAAAGCCTAATGGACTAGGTATCTTCAGGATGAAGATTTGGTAGCTTAGGATGAGTTATCAGCAAGGATGTAGTTAAGCTCTAGGATAGAGTTCGCCCGTCAGGATGATAGGCAAGAATGGACACCGCTAGGAAGGCGATGAACAAGGAACTCGGTTAAAGGACTTAGCCACAATCAAGGATAGATGCAGGGAGCACCTATTAGTAGCTGGATTGCTGCGAAAGAGAATAAGCCCCGTCTGGGAAACCAGGCGGGGTTTTATTTTGTTTGCTATTTACCATTCGCGAACCACCCCAATTCACTTCAGCCAATTTATTTCGGGCAGTGCCATGCTATTATTTTCTCAACGTCTCTTAGCAAGCTCACAGCACATCACGCACTATGCTTAATCCCGTTTGGTTACACACGTTTAAGACTCTGGTCGAAGTCGGCCACTTTACGCAAACCGCAGAAAAGCTCTACATGACTCAACCCGGTGTTAGCCAACACATCAAGAAGTTAGAGCAAAGTTGTCAGCATGCCTTGATCAAACGTGAGAACAAAAGTTTCGAGCTCACCGAACAAGGTCGTATGGTTTACGCCTATGCGCTGGAGCTAGAGGAGCGCGAAAAAAGCTTACTAGAAGAACTCAGCTTTGATGATGCCTATTCTGGCCATTGTAAACTCGCTTGTTCCGGTGCGTTGGCCCTCATGCTTTACGGCCCTCTATTAGAGCAACAAACGCAACATCCTAGTTTGTCCATCCACTTAGAAGCCGCGCCAAACCAATCTATTCTTAATGGTATCTCTGAAGGCCGCATTGATATCGGCATCGTGACTGACGCTCCAAACAAAAGCCTCTTCCAAAGCGAACGAATCGGTCGAGAAGCGCTGTGCTTGATCCTTCCCCACGCATATAAAGCCGAGCCCTTAACGCCTGAGATCTTGCAAAAATGCGGTGTTATTGGCCATCCCGATGCCGAGCACTATATGACGTTGTTTTTTGACCAATGTGCAGAGCCACAATTAAAAGAGACAAAAATGAGTGACATGCCGCTTTCAGGCTTCGTCAATCAATTAAGCCAAATATTATTGCCCGTTAGCAAAGGATTGGGATTTACGGTGTTGCCTCAAAGTGCAGTAGAAAGCTTTCCAAATAGAGAAGAATTGCACGTCGCGCAGCTAAAACAAACCGTTTATGAAGATTTGTATTTAGTCAAAAAACGGGGGCGCACATTACCGCTGCGCTATACCACGATAAAAGAGGTGTTATCAGACATCATTGGGAAATAAGCGTCTTTCGTAAAGAAAGTGGGGGGCATTGGTTAAGACCACCTTTTGTATAAGTTTCGTAAAATTTATAGTGGCTAAAAAATCTTTTCTGCTGTGATTTTTGTTCCAAGAACACCAATATGCATGGCCTTGCGCAAGTAAATTCGAGTGTTTTTTGCACGAATTTCGAACTCAATGCCCATGATTTTTTCACTGGTTTTATTCGCTAAACTATTGACACACAATCGCTGTAAGGCGTGATAAATCGACAAATAATTTTTGTCGTAACGAATGCTTTTTTTCGTTTTAAACTTGTAACAAAAAAACCTAAGGTGCGCACCTCTGACGACGTGGTTGTTCAACCACACTTCTAAATCGTTGAAGTAAGTAGGTTATGTCATACCATGATCACCTGCCTACTACATTCTATACTCTATACTTATATTTTAATTTGGTACTGACTTACTAAGGAATTGCCATGCGTATTGCTATTCTCTCTCGTAATGAGAATTTATATTCAACCATGCGCCTAAAACAGGCGGGTGAAGAGCGTGGGCATCAAATCGATGTTATCGACACTCTGCACTGTTATATGGACATTACGAGCAACAACCCTATGATCCGCTATAAGGGTGAAGAATTGCCGCAATACGATGCTGTTATTCCACGTATCGGTGCATCCATTACTTTCTACGGCACTGCTGTTGTGCGTCAGTTTGAAATGATGGGCACATTTTGTGTCAACGAATCTGTAGCGATCAGCCGCTCTCGTGACAAATTGCGTTCATTGCAATTGCTATCACGTAAAGGCATTGGTTTGCCGCGCACTGGCTTTGCTCACCACCCTGACAACATTCAGGACGTGATCAAAAACGTTGGTGGCGCACCTCTAGTCATTAAATTGCTAGAAGGTACTCAAGGCATCGGTGTTGTACTTGCTGAAACAAATAAAGCGGCAGAAAGTGTGATCGAAGCATTCATGGGTTTGAAAGCAAACATCATGGTGCAAGAGTTTATCGAAGAAGCAAAAGGCGCGGACATCCGCTGTTTTGTTGTCGGTAACAAAGTTATTGCTGCAATGAAGCGCCAAGCAAAAGAAGGCGAATTCCGTTCGAACCTTCACCGTGGTGGTTCTGCGCAACTCGTACGCTTAAGCAAAGAAGAACGCGCAACCGCTGTAAATGCAGCGAAAGTGATGGGCTTGAACCTTTGTGGTGTGGATATCCTTCAATCTAAAAATGGTCCTGTGGTGATGGAAGTGAACTCTTCACCTGGCCTAGAAGGCATCGAACTAGCAACAGGTAAAGACGTTGCTGGTATGATCTTCGATTTTATCGAGAAAAACGCTAAGCCAAATTCAAACCGTACTCGCGGTAAAGGTTGATTTTTGTTTAACGCACAAGAGAGCCAAAATCCGGCTCTCTTGTTACTCGTCGCTAGGATGACACTATGAATCAGAAAATGATCATTGGGAATGCCGAAGCTATTTGCTTGCCAGAGTTAGGGATTACTCACCTTGAAGCGCGTATTGATACGGGCGCACAAACATCTTCATTGCATGTAGATAACATTGATTGCTTTGAAAAAGATGGTCAGTCTTACGTTGCATTCGATCTACACCCGGATGTTTATCACTTAGAACAAGTGGTTCGCTGCACAGCGAAGCTAAAGGCAAACCGCAAGGTTAAGTCTTCGAACGGTACTTTTGAGCACCGCTGCGTCATCACCACAATGCTGCGCTTGGGCGACCAAGAATGGCCAATCGACATTACGCTGACTAACCGTGAAAAAATGACTTACATGATGTTGTTAGGTCGTCAGGGTATGGCAGACAAAGTGCTGGTAGACCCTAGCCAATCTCACTTATTGGCGTCTTAACCCCGTAGCTTCAGATGAGTGATCGAACGTTTTTGTTGAGCATCACTCGTCTGGCTTTACCTTCGTCTACTTCCTACGAAATAGCGCAAACAACAATCCCCTCGCTTTAACTTTTGTCACTCGCCAATGGGTCATCGGCTTAGTCGGCGCAGTATGCAGAATGTGCTGATACGCTTTCTCATCAAAAGTCACCTCTCCCCCATGTGCCAAAAGCAAACATTGCGGATTCATTTCAAACACGCGCTTTAATGATTGGCGATATTGGTTTGGATGAAATATGGGAAACGGCGCAATAAGATGCTTCTTAACCTGCACCATTAAATCCGCCACATACAATACATCTTGTTCAGAATGATAAACCGACAGATCTCTATCGGTATGTCCTTGCGTTTCTAGTACCTGCCAATCATCAAACCCCGGAATACACTCACCATCGATGAGTTCGATATCGGGCTTTAGCTTGCGCGAATACCACAGGTTTCGCTTTGGTTTACGCATCCGGTTCGCCATCCAGCGCGCTAACATCAAATCGGTTAAATGCATTAACCAACCATCTACACCGTCATACCACTGGCTTTCTCGCTTTGCGGCTAACACTTTGCATCCGGTCAAATCACGTAGCTTGTGCGCGCCACCAGCGTGGTCTGGATGCATATGAGTCACAACGACCAACTTTAGGTCAGAAAAAGGGCGATGGAGTTGATGTTCAATAAAATCTTTAAGGTGAGAAATGTCTGCTCGACTTGCACCATCAAGCAACAGTAATTTATCGGGATATTCGGCGAGATACATGGTCTGAATGTATCCCTGAATTCTGTGCAGCTGCAAAATATGTCCTTATTTGAGTGAGATTTTTCATGACCGCTTCCTTGCTGGTCAGACCAACTATAACAGCAGAATCGACGCTCCGGTAAACAAATGTTCACACCCGACTACGACAACAAATCATAATCGAGATGATAGATTTTAATCATTAGACTCAGAGGCACTTTTATCCGTTAATGCGCGCACACGGAGTTCGTGTCAGGGTATGAGGTTAATACCTCATGATTTGCTTTTTTGTACTTTTCCTTCTAATTAATTAAGGACTTAAGTACATTTTTGTGAGAATCGAGTTGGAAAAAGCAACTAAATTAGACCGCATCCGCGCGGACTACAACGTTCACTACTGGAGCCAAGGTTTCTACGGTATTGATGACCAAGGCGAGGTTTACGTATCACCTCGTAGTGATCGTGCACATCAAATCCCTTTCAGTGCCATTGTAAATGAGCTAGAAGCGCAGCAGTTAAATCTGCCTGTATTAGTGCGCTTCCCGCAAATCGTGCACCAACGTGTGCATGGAATTTGCCACGCTTTCAACCAAGCAATTGAAGAATACCAATATCCAAACAAATACCTGTTGGTGTACCCAATTAAAGTCAACCAACAACGTGAAGTGGTGGATGAAATTCTAGCGAGCCAAGCTCAACTAGAAACCAAACAGCTTGGTCTTGAAGCGGGTAGCAAGCCAGAATTGTTGGCAGTACTTGCATTGGCTCAACAAGGCAGCTCCGTG
The DNA here is from genome assembly GCF_024181925.1 of Vibrio sp. Y20_XG_PY13. Taxonomy (NCBI): domain Bacteria; kingdom Pseudomonadati; phylum Pseudomonadota; class Gammaproteobacteria; order Vibrionales; family Vibrionaceae; genus Vibrio; species Vibrio sp. Y20_XG_PY13. The sequence goes on from NZ_JAMZAL010000001.1 coordinate 1,153,202, forward strand.
ATCGTGTGTAACGGCTACAAAGACCGTGAGTATGTGCGTCTTGCACTGATCGGTGAAAAGCTAGGTCACAAAGTATTCATCGTACTAGAGAAGCTTTCTGAGCTGGATCTGGTGCTAGAAGAAGCGAAAAGCTTGGGCGTAAAACCGCGCCTTGGTTTGCGCATTCGCCTCGCCTCTCAAGGTGCAGGGAAATGGCAAGCAAGTGGCGGTGAAAAATCGAAGTTTGGTTTGTCTGCATCGCAAGTGCTTAGCGTTATTGAACGTCTGAAACGCGAAGGCAGCCTAGATGCGATGCAATTGGTTCACTTCCACCTTGGCTCACAGATGGCAAACATCCGTGACGTACGTAATGGTGTGAACGAATCTGCTCGTTTCTACTGCGAACTACGCGCACTGGGTGCAAACATCGAATACTTCGATGTGGGCGGCGGTTTGGCAGTCGACTACGACGGTACACGCAGCCAATCATCGAACTCGATGAACTACGGCCTTGCAGAGTACGCACGTAATATCGTCAACACAGTGGGCGATGTGTGTCAGCAATACGAACAACCAATGCCAGTGATCATTTCTGAATCCGGGCGTTCACTGACAGCGCACCACGCTGTATTGATTTCGAACGTAATTGGTACCGAAACATACCAACCGGAAGAAGTGCATGAACTGGGCGTAGATGCACCACTTTTGCTACAAAACATGTGGCGAAACTGGGAAAACTTACAAGATGGTACAGACGCTCGTGCGTTAATTGAGATCTACAACGATACCCAAAGTGATTTGGCAGAGGTACACTCTCAATTCGCAACTGGCGTGCTTAACTTGGAGCAGCGTGCATGGGCAGAACAACTGTCACTGCGTATTTACTTCGAACTAAGCCGCAAGATGAGCACTAAGAATCGCTTCCACCGTCCGATTCTGGACGAGTTGAGCGAACGTCTTGCAGATAAGTTCTTCGTGAACTTTTCTCTCTTCCAATCTCTACCAGATGCTTGGGGTATTGATCAGGTGTTTCCTGTTCTGCCACTTTCTGGTCTTGGCGATGCGGAAGAGCGTCGTGCTGTGATGTTGGACATCACATGTGACTCTGATGGCGCGATCGATCACTACGTTGATGGTCAAGGCATCGAGAGCACGCTACCTGTACCAGCTTGGAGCAAAGACAAACCGTACCTAATGGGCTTTTTCCTAGTAGGCGCATACCAAGAAATCCTTGGTGATATGCACAACCTATTTGGTGATACCCACAGTGCAGTAGTCAATGTTGATGAACACGGTCAATTTGAGATCAGTTACATCAATGAAGGTGATAGTGTAGAAGACATGATGCGCTACGTTCATATCGACGTGGATGCGATTCGTGACAATTACAAACAATTGGTTTCCCAACGAGTTGAAGCCAATGAACAAGCACAAATCCTAGCAGAACTAGAACAAGGTCTAGCGGGATACACCTATTTAGAGGACTTCTGATATGAATGATTTGTTTACTAAAACCGATTATTCGCTTTACTCCAACTCTATGTCGTTTTTACGTCTACCGTACATTCGTAATCCGGTATCGGCAGACGCAGACGTTGTGGTGCTAGGGGTTCCTCTGGACATGGCTACATCTGGTCGTCCAGGCGCACGCATGGGTCCAGATGCAATTCGCCGTGCCTCAGTAAACTTGGCATGGGAAGGTAAGAAGTTCCCTTGGGACTTCAACGTATTGGATAAACTGAAAGTGATCGACGCGGGCGACCTTGTGTTCGATTGCGGTGATGCGGAAGATTTCACTTACCGTCTAGAGGCGGCAACCAGTGAAATTCTAAAAAGCGGTAAAACCATGTTGGGATTGGGCGGTGACCACTTCATCACACTGCCTATCCTACGTGCTTACGCAAAGCATCATGGTCAAATGGCTTTGATTCACTTTGACGCTCATACGGATACCTACGCAAATGGCAGTTCATACGACCACGGTACGATGTTCTACCATGCGCCGAAAGAAGGTTTGATCTCAGCGAAGAACTCAGTACAAATCGGTATTCGTACCGAGTACAAACAGCAAGATCACGGCTTCAATGTGATTAATGCGATGCAAGCGAATGACATGTCGGTGAACGAGATCTTAGAAGAGATTCGTCGCACCGTCGCAGACAAGCCAGTGTATGTTACTTTTGACATCGACTGCTTGGATCCAGCCTTCGCACCGGGAACAGGTACACCAGTTTGTGGTGGCTTGAACTCAGACAAAGCGCTGAAAATTATTCGTGGCTTAGCCGGCATGAATATCGTGGGTATGGATGTTGTAGAAGTATCGCCTCCATACGACCACAGCGATGTTACCGCACTAGCGGGAGCAACCATTGCGCTAGAAATGCTTTACGCATACGCATCTGGCCGCGAATAAACATAATCATTTCTAAGGGAGCTTCGGCTCCCTTTTTCTTTATCACGGCTTGTTAAGCCTTTTCCTCACCTAGATTCGCTTTTTCCCCCACTAAAGATTGGCACTTTCTCATCTACTGTTTTTATCAGTAGAACCAATGAGCTAGCAAGTACCATATGTCGAATCGACATAGAAACCTCCCCTGAATTGAGAAAATGGCATCATGCGTTTACTCCCACAAAATAATGATTAGTTTTTCTAATCCAAATCATAGATTTTTATCTTGCTCAAGTTCACACTTTTAGATTGCTAATTGTATAGGCAAGCACTAATATCTCGCGCAAATAACCCCGTAACACCAGCAATAAATTGGCACTTCGACTTGGAGAGCTAAGGGTTTTTACGTCTTAAATTTTTTGGAGAGATACGCAAATGTCTGCCTCGTTTCCATTAGCGAAACTTACCTTTTTAATCGCAATATTGACTGCCGTGGGTCAAATGACCCAGACAATGTACGTGCCTTCAATCGGTCATATGGCGGGTGAGTTTTTGGTATCTGCGTCATCACTTCAAGCAGTGATGGCTTGTTACCTGATCCCATATGGCTTGTCTCAATTTGCGTACGGCACGCTATCAGACCGCTTAGGTCGTAAACCGATCATCATTGTCGGTCTACTTATCTACATCCTAGGTACTTTGGTGGCGCTATTTGCACACCAATTTGAGTGGTTCTTGGCTGGTAGCTTCATTCAAGGTTTGGGGATCGGTTGTGGCGGCGCGATGTCACGAACTCTAACTCGCGACTGCTTTGAAGGTGCTGAGCTGCATCGTGCAAACAGCTTGATCAGCATGTGCGTGATTTTCTCACCACTAATGGCACCAGTACTTGGCGGCTACCTAACAGAAGCATTTGGTTGGCGCTCTAGCTACCTATTTCTAGCCCTGTTCGGCATCGCGGTAGTGATTACCATGATGACCAGCATGATGGAGACTCTGCCAAAAGAGAAACGCAAGTTCGAACCAGTGGCAAAAAGCTACAAGCACGTTTTGTCTGACCGCCGCTTCCAAGGCTTTTTAATCTGCCTAGTTGCGACGTTTGCTGGCGTAGGTGTGTTCGAAGCAGCAGCTGGGGTATTACTAGGTGGTGTATTGGCATTACCAGCCACTACCGTAAGTTTGCTGTTTATCTTGCCGATCCCGGGCTACTTAGTGGGAGCAGGTTTGTCTAGCTATATCGCGCAGCGTCGCTCTGAGCGTCGTGCGTTAAATGTTGGCTTGGTGTCGATCTTTATCGGTTCAGCCGTCGTATTAATCCCAGGCTTGTTTGGCGTAACAACTGCACTGACATTAATTGGTGGCGCAACTATTTATTTCCTAGGTGCGGGCATCCTGTTCCCTGCGGCAACAACAGGCGCAATTGCTCCGTTCCCTTACCACGCGGGGACAGCTGGTGCGACTCTGGGTGGCATGCAGAACTTGGGCGCCGGTATTGCAACCTTGCTTGCATCGCTATTCCCAGCGCATAACCAAATGCCGCTTGGTGTTTTGATGATGGCAATGTCAATTGTCGCGATGCTTGGCCTATTGTGGGTACACAGAGCGCACGATCACTCAAACGAAATGCCACAAGTCATTTAACCGCCATTTCAATCTGACCAAAACATTGAAAAGGGACACACGAAATAGTGTGTCCCTTTTTTCATATCACACTCCCTCTATTTATTGATGAGAATGATTTAACTTTAGAAGTGATATTTGTTAAAAATAACAGTTGCTTACACAATGCGTTTTCAAGCCAACAGGTCACAACAATGAGCCGTTCAGAAATGGTGAGAGTATTCACTTCTCGAACCACATTTCTGCTCTCTAAAACAAAAGCGTGACCAGCCTGAAAACTCTCAATGAAACCAAAGTCCATACCCTCAGGATGAGGCAACTTAGGTATAAAATATAAGGATAAACAGATGCGTTTCACTTTCACTACGTTGGCCGTATCGGTCGCGCTTATCGCCGGATGCAGCAATCAAGGAACTCCAACCATGACTCAATATTCCCAATCACAGATCGTTGCTCAGCAAACTCAAGCCCCGGTTGCAAAAAAAATCCCTCACGCGATGACCATTCATGGTGATACTCGCGTTGATAACTACTACTGGATGCGTGACGACGAGCGTAAAGATCCAGAAATTTTGCAGCACCTAGAGCAAGAAAATCAGTATGCGGAAACCGTTCTCAAGCACACTGAAGCTCTTCAAAATGAGCTATTTGAAGAAATTAAAGGTCGCATAGCAAAAGACGACAACTCCGTTCCTGTGCGTAAAGGAAACTACTTCTACTCAAGTGAAGTTACCGGAGATAACGAGTACGAAGTTCATCTTCGAGCGAAAGATTTTGCTGGTAAAGACAAACAAGTCATCTTAGATGTCAATGAACTTGCGAAAGAGCATGAATTTTTCAGTATTGGTGGCCTGTACGTCAGCCCGAATGAAAACTTATTGGCGTATGGCGAAGACACATTAAGCCGCCGTGTTTACACCATTAAAATTAAAGATCTGACCACAGGTAATTACTTACAAGATGAAATTGAAGGGGCGTCAAGCGCTGTCGCATGGCAGAACGACAACAACGCGTTCTATTACATCAAAAAAGATCCACAAACCTTGCTAGGCTATCAAGTTTATCGTCACGTATTAGGCACACCACAAAGCAGCGATGAGCTGATTTTTGAAGAAACCGACAGCGCCTACTACACCTCACTAAGCAAAAGCAAAGATGGTGACGAGGTTTACATTTGGCATTCGAGTACAGAGACCAGCGGCGTCTCCATCATCGATGCGAACAATCCTAAAGCGAAGGCGGAACCGTTCTACCCTCGTGAAGATGGCATTGAATACAGCATTTCCAAGCTAGACAATTGGTATTACATTTATACCAACTATCAAGCCGTCAACTTCCGTTTGATGAAAGTTAAGCAAGAGGAGATGCACGATCGTTCTAAATGGCAAGACGTGATTGCCGCAGATGACAATACTCAACTTGTCGACTTCGAGCTATTCGATGACCACCTCGTCTATGAGCAGCGCTCTAACGGTCTAGCGAGCGTCACTGTGCGTCAGCTTTCAACAGGAAAAGAATTCCCGCTCACATTTAATGACGATGCGTTCGCGGCATACTTAACAGGCAACTTCGAACTGGATAACAAAAAAGTTCGCATTTACTACAGTAGCTTGACTACTCCAGGAACCTACTACGACTTCGATCTGAAAACGGGCGAATCTGAAATCATGAAGCAGACACCTGTATTGGGTGACTTTGATGCGGATAACTACCAATCAGAGCGCATCATGATCAAAGCACGTGATGGAAAAGAGGTCCCTGTGTCACTGGTGTATCGTAAGGACTTGTTTAAGAAAGATGGTACAAATCCGCTTTACCAATACGGTTACGGCTCTTACGGTGCGACCATCGAACCGACGTTCGGCTCTGCACGACTAAGTCTGTTGGACCGTGGTTTTGTATTTGCAATCGCTCACATTCGCGGTTCTGAAATGCTAGGCCGACCTTGGTATGAAGATGGTAAAAAACTCACCAAACAGAATACCTTCAACGACTTTATTGATGTGACTAAAGGTTTAGTTGAGCAAGGCTACGGCGCGAAAGACAAAGTCTTCGCCGTTGGTGGGTCTGCTGGAGGTTTATTGATGGGTGCCATTATTAATCAAGCCCCTGAATTGTATCGCGGTATTGGCGCACATGTTCCATTTGTCGATGTTGTTACGACAATGCTTGATGAATCGATTCCACTCACCACTAATGAGTATGATGAATGGGGTAACCCGAACAACAAAACATACTATGACTACATGTTGAGTTATTCGCCTTACGACAACGTCAAAGCGCAAAACTACCCGAACATGTTGGTGACAACAGGCTTACACGACTCTCAAGTGCAGTACTTTGAACCGATGAAGTGGGTAGCCAAGCTTCGTGAAATGAAAACCGACGATAACGTCTTGTTGTTCAAAACCGATATGGAAGCAGGACACGGCGGCGCATCTGGCCGATTCAAACGTTTGAAAGAAGATGCATTGGAGTACGCGTTCTTCCTCGACTTGCTCGATAAAAAATAAGCATATACACGCCACGCATAAAAATGCCCGCACACTGCGGGCATTTTTTGTTTGGACACATTCTCGAAGCAGAGAAGCAATTTAAGCCTAAACCTCATTCCACCTGCTTAGGGGGAAATCACGACCAAAGCGGAAAGAAAAACGCCTACTCACAACGAGTAGGCGTTAACACAATAAATGTGTTTAGGCAGTAGAAACTGTCCTATTTATTAGAAGTAGTAACGAGCGCCTAGAGTCCAGTAATCGTTCTCTTCGCTGTTGTAGTCATTACCTAGATCGAATTGGTAACCAACGAAAGTAACGAACGAAGGAGTCACTGAGTACTCAGCTTGTAGTGCTGTTTCGCTCTTAAGTGTCTTGTTGTCTTTGTCGTTTTCTACGCCTTCGTAGTTAACGCTGAACGTCCAATCATTTACGCCGTAAGCCAGTAAACCTTCAAGCTGAACTGTTTCTGGAAGACCTAGGTAGAAATATTCGTTCATACCGTAAACTACAGCAGCATACAAACCAGAGCCGTATTTACCGTAGTTAGCAGAGAATACATGAGATGTCGCAGATTCGTTCTTAGTACCGATTTGACGGTCACCGCCACTGTAAACGTAGCCTAGACCAAAGCCTGCTAGCTCAGTGCTCAGAGCGATTTGGCCACGAGCATCATACATATCGTGCTCACCTTGCCAACCAAGACCTAGGTTAAAGCCGAAGCCTTCACCAAACTCAAAACCCTTACGGTAGCTAAGCATACGTTCTGCACGAGCCGAGCCAAGGTTGTATTGATCTGCGTACAAGAAGTCGTTGGCAAACGCGATTGGCAAATCCGCAACACCTGCTACGTCGTAGTATGGTGACCATTGTGTACCAGCAACAACACGGCCAAACTGCTCATGTGTCGCACCAATGTAACCCAAACGAGTGTTGAACGAGCTTTCACCACCGTCTAGTAGTTTGATAGACCATTCGCCTTTAGCGTCAACTGTCACACCATTACCGATGTCCTGTTTACCGCCAACATTGATACGAGGAGATACGTCATGAATGCGTACATCTTCCTCAAAGTACTCACCCACGCCCACAGAAACGTGGCCGCCGATAGAAAGAGATGTGCCTTCGCTGTTGTAAACTTCAGCTGCGAAAGCTTGAGAACCACATGCTAGTGCCGCCACTGCAACGGCTAGAGTTTTCATTTTCATTGTTAACATCCGTATAGTTGTTTGTACCGGTTCGTTTCAAAACAGAATAAAACTGAATCGTTCGCAACGAACAGATAACAAAGTAGTAATGAAATATAAATGAAACAAACACTTTCTTATGCAACTGGTGTTATTTGTGCTTAATTCTTGACCTACGCCACAAAAAAATAGGGAACTTTTCATTCCCTATCATTACTTCTGTGGCATTTTACGTGTTACATCTTCCACCGTGCGAGTGGCTTCTCAGTTTTGATACCCTTACTGCCCCAGCGGTCAATATTATCAATTTGCAGTATGCGATCTGGTGATACCAAAGAAGTTAAGATTTTTGATGGTTTTTTATCCGTCACCAACCATAGTGTTTTATCTTGTTCAAACTGAGCTTTTAAAGATAGTTTGTCTTTTTCACTCCATTCTAACTCTGGTTTGAACTGACGTTTGACGACAAAAAGTTGGTTTCCTGAAGCAAAATCTTCTAGTGATTCACTCATCAACACGATTGAATCGATCTCTTTTTCAAATATCACTGCTTGTTGTTGGTTAATCAACTCACGCACGCTAAGCATTAACGCTTGTTGATTACTTTGGATTTGCTCTTGGAACTGCGGATACAACTTTTGCAGATCGTCACCGACAATGGCTGTCATACGAATTAAATTACTTGGGTTCAACCAAACGTATTTAGATGTGGCTCCATCTTCCAGCTTTAAGGCCGCAACGCCTTGAGCTCTAGGGGAAATCGCTTGTGAAGCATCAATTTCGATCAAACGAATGTTGCCTTGTCGTGCGTAGACATACGTCGGGTCTTGGTCCCAAATGGCTCTCATGGTGATGGCCACGGTTGCGCTCTTTCCTGCCTCTGAAACTTGGTTTGCACCTTTAGTGGCGAACCAATTTGCCATGCGTTCAATGCCATAGCGTTTGGGAGGCAGATATGTGGTTTCCACGCCCGTTCCTTTCATCAGTTGCTCTGACAGCATGTAAGTCACAGGGGTACTGGTTAAAATATCTTTGGCCATCGCCAATGATGACAATGTACTCATCGCCATCAATCCTAAACCTAAAGTAAGAGTTTTCATTTTCATGTCGAGATACTTAAGTTGGGTAGGTAAAAGCGTTATCACGCTTTACGAATAATTCGATAAACCGTTGCAGTTAAGAAGAAAGCAGCGGAAACAATGATGATCGACGCGCCCGATGGCACCGGTAAGTCGAGCTCCATTGGCAATATGGTGCCAACCAAGCAAGCAACCGTCGCAAGCAGAGAAGAAAGCAATACAAAGCTTCCCATTCGCTTGGTGAGCAACCTAGCTGTCGCACCAGGGATCAACAGCAGGGCACCTACTAACACGGCACCAATGATCTTCACTGCGGCGATCGTCACTAAAGTGATCATCATGACGAATAGGTAATCGTAAAAGCTGGTATTGAAGCCACGCACGCGAGCAATATCTGGGCTGATACACGTGAGCAAAATGCGATTAAATGTCGGAATCAGCAGCAGCAGGATGATCAAGCAGCTCACTGCAAGCAACGTGATGTCTCTATCGGTCACCGTCAAAATCGAACCGAACAGTACGTTTTCCAGCATGTGTATGTTGATCTTACGTGCGACGTACATCAGCAACGCCGCCCCGACCGCCAGAGCTAACGCCAGAAATACACCGACCAACGTGTCATAAGGTACATTGGTGCGATTTCTCACGAAGTGCAGCAGCAACGCAAAGATCATGCAGAAGCTAAACAACCCTATGATTGGGTTTTCTGGCGGTTCACCAAGTAAAACACCAATAGCGATACCCGTCAGTGCTGCGTGGCCAACTGCTTCGGAGAAAAACGCCAAACGCTTAGCAATCACTAATGTGCCCAGCCCGCCGAGTAGCGGCCCCAAAATCAGCGCAGCGACCATCGCGTTCACCATAAAAGCGTACGCAAAGCTGTCGCTCAACCATCCAGCATCTACACCACTCACCGCCAGTGCTCGTAACCACTCCATTACGCCGCCTCCGCTTTGGTTGTGTAGTGCTTAAATAGTGTTTCAATACGATCTGGACTCAGAACATCCGAGTGGTGTCCGGACGCCACAATCTGACGGTTAACAACGTGCACTTCTGCATCCAAGCGACGCACCGCAGTGACATCATGATGAACCGCTAACACCGTTTTGCCCTGCGCGACAACTTCATGAATCAACCCTTCAAGGTAACGCACACCTTGCTCGTCCATCCCTGTTGTAGGCTCATCCAACACCAATAAGCTTGGGTCATCTAACAAAGCCTGAGCGAACAACACACGCTGTTGCTCACCACCAGAAAGTTGCCCCATACGACGATCTGAGCGAGCGGCCATGCCGACGCGATCTAATTGCACCAACGCACGTTGTGTTTGTTTGGTTTTACGGCGCCAGAATAGCGGGACTCGTGTTTGGTTCAGCAACACAAAATCCATCACCGTTAGCGGTAAGCTGGCTTCAAACATCGCTTTTTGAGGAACATAACCAACGTTTCCGCCAAGCTTATTGTGAGTCTTACTCGGCCAATGAACGGAAATGTCGCCAGTAAAAGGCGTAAGTCCAAGTACGGAGCGCAACAACGAGGTTTTTCCTCCACCATTTGGACCCATGATCACATGGCACTTGCCCGGCTCGAAGGTTGTCGTGACATTTTGCAATATCACGTTGTCACCGTATTGGAGACTTAAATTATCTATCGAGATAGAAGGACCAAGCATTACGCTTTCTCCTGTGCGTGTTTGCTTGCCACGAACTTCATCGCTTCAATCAAGGTCTCAACATTTTCGCGCATCTCAACTTCCACTTTGTTCGCTTCGTATTCCCCATGCGTCATGTGAGAAAAACGGTAGAGCTTAACTCCTGTCGCTTCTTCGATGGTATCAACAAAGCGATTGGGCATATTCAGCTCGTAAAACAACACATCAATGCCAGATCGTTTGATCTTCTCGATCGTCTCTTGCAGTTGGCTCGCGCTCGGCTCCACGCCATGAGCTGGCTCAATCACTGCGGCAACATCCACACCAAACTCTTGCAGAATGTAGCCGTATGCGTTGTGCGTTGTCGCAACCTTCATACCCGCCGTGTCCAACTCGCCCAACGACAACATGGCATCACGTTTCATCATGCGAAAAGTTTTAGCGTATTGACGCGCGTTTTTACGGTAGAAATCGGCATTTTCAGGGTCGAGCTTGCTCAACTCGCTCGCGATGGTATAAACCTTTTGAATCGTTGTTGAGAGCCCAACGAACGTATGTGGATTCACCGCGCCTTGCCCGACTGATTGTCCCATTGCTGGCAATAGCGGAACTTCTTTGTTGGCTTCAATGACAACGAGATCATCACGTTGCGACGCGTTGATCACCTTCAACGCAAAATCATCATGGCCAATACCATTCACCACTATGACATCCATTTCATTGAGACGTTTTAGATCATTCGGTTGCGGTAAGTAGTTGTGTGGGTTAAAGCCTGCATCCACCAGCGGCAAGATTTCCGCTTTGTCACCAACAACAGCGTGCACATAGCTGAAATAAGGCTGAAGCGTGATACCAATTTTCATTTTGTCACTCGCGAAACTGGACGTGCTAGCGACCAATAAAGCGCAAGATGCAAACATGGAACGTAAAAGCGAACGTGTGATCATAATATGTATTCTTTGAATTGAGTTAAGTGTGCGAAGGATGAGCAGAAGATGGAGAAGAGAGAATTAGCTGTTGCCACCCCTGTTGATGGCGATGGCTTTCTTCGCTCAATGTTGGGGTTGGCGCAAAACCATGGGCATCGATTAGCCAAATGTCGGCGTGGCTTTGACGACTGTCCAGAATCATTGATGCTGCTCCCTGCTCACTCTGTCTGATGCCCAAGTAGATCCCGTCACCAATGCTCTGCCATTGATGCGAACCTTTACGCTTCCAGTTTTGATCTTGAACAAAGGGCGCAATCCACAGTGACGCCATCTCTTCCGTATCTGGCCAGGTGCCGAACTCTGCGTGTAAATCGCGCAGTTCTTCATGCGCCAGTTTTAGCTCGGCAATCAAACCGAGCTCTTCTTGGTGCAAGTCCGTGATTCGAATTTGATGAGAAAGCACTTCAGAATGGGGAGAATCAACTTGGTGCAGAGGCATCAAAAAGCTGGCAGTCGCAAGAATACCAGCGATGGTAAGTGCCACCCATTTCCCTTCTCGGCTACCGTTATCGGGACGAACTTTTTGTGTGATCATTTCTCTTTCAGCTCAACCACATCCACTTCAACTGGGCTTTCATGACCGGCATCGAAAACCAAGTAGAAATCAGTCTCTGGATGAGAAAACTCGGCAATAGAACGCTTGTCTGTTCTAACTTTGGCGATGAGGTTATCTTCGTAGTCGTACATTTCGACATCGTAATCGATCGCGGTTGAGCCATCAGAGTAGCCAGTTTCACAAATCACTTTATCTTGAGATAAATGACAACTCATTAGAGGAAAGTGAGCAGAAGCGTGAAAGGAAGAAAGTCCAGCCAATAGCAGAGCAGCTTTAAGAATAGAAGTGTTGTTCATGTTGATTCCAAAATGGCTCAGCGCTTGCTGAGCCTAATTCGATTAGTTGAGTAGAGTTTCAAACGTTAGGTGTACATTCGCGCTGGTTTTGTCAGCTAATGGGTGATTGTTCAACTCACCTTTGTAGTTCGCTTTCATTAGGTAGCGCCCTGCCACGTCTGGCGTAAAAGTAATTTTTCCGTCTTTATCACTCACCACGTCAATTTGCTCTTGATGGTTGCGATACAACGTTCCTTCACGCGTGATCTCTGCCGTCACACCTTGTTGAGGTTTGCCATCGAAGAAGAACTGGAACGTCACCGCTTCACCTTCAATGATGTCAGATGGGTGAGTCAGCGGTTTTAGCTCTAGCAATTTGCCTTCAATTTCTAACGCTTTTTCTGTTGGTTTACCGACCGTGATGTAGCTTTCTGCGCGGGTGTAGCTTAGCTGAGTCACCACATCACGCGTTTTTTCTGGTAGCACATCAGCGCGCTCAGCTTTATTGGCTCTAACCCACTTCACAGTATCGCGGCGACCTGCTTTGTACTGGGTGTAGTAGCTCGGCTCATTGTTGATCGCAACCTTATGCGTGCCCTCTTCAACAAAGAAGAAATCGAACATCGAACGACGCTTACCGCGTATTACAAAGTTCGGGCGCTCAGAGCGGCCATCCGGCATGATGACAAAAGCTTGTTCGCTACCTGCTGGCTTATCGAATACAAATGTGCCATGAGAAGCAGTCACATCGAACGTGAGCCAATCACCACCTTCTTTAGAAACGGTAAAGTGCGAAGGCAAAACCCAACGAGGATGTGCTTGTGCCGTTGTCGCTGCAGCTAATCCCATTGCCATTACGCTTGCTAACGCCACTGCTTTCATTTTGGTTTTCATTGTTGTGTCCTTCTATCACTTAACTTGGTAATTGACGGTGATGACCCCCGTCTCTTGAGTTGGTTTGAGTTGGTAGCGCACCTCACTGTCCGCTAATGTCATTTTTTGGCGCAAGTAGTTGCGACCACCATGTTCACGAACGACCTCAACATGTAAGGTATAGTCACCTTGCTCGAGGCGTTCGCCTGCGTCGTTAGTACCATCCCAAACAAATCGATACTGCCCAGCAGGGCGAGTCGCAGACGTCACAGCGTCAATCAGATCGCGATCATAACGACCTACTTTTCGCCACCAGCTGCGCATGTCTTTGAGCCACTCATCCTTACCGACCCAAAGCTGAATGGTTTTAACGGATTGACGTTGTTCATCTTCAACCCACACTGCGACGTAAGGACGGGCGTACATTGAGGTATCGATCTTTGGCAATTCAAACTCAAAGTCGATTTTGGCGGCATCAGGTAAAGGCGCAGCCAAAACTGGCCATGGTGCTAAAGCCGCAACTAACGCCGCTTTGCAAAATAGGTTTTGGCGAAGTAACTTGCCTGTGTTCAACATAAGCTTTTCTCTACAACTGGCTGTTAAGGCACAGCAACAAAATAAATGACGAGCGACAGCAACGAGCCAAAGCTCATCCACTGTAGTGATGTTCTGAACGTCTTTTTCTTCGGCAATAACAGGCATACACCGGTCAGGACGAAAAACACCATCAGTAGTGCAGTGATGTCGATAAACCACTTCCAAACATCACCACTGTTACGACCTTTATGCAGATCATTCAGCAGTGCCACCGCGCCATAATTGGTGGTTTCGATATCGGCGTCGCCAGTGGTCATATCAACGAAAACCGTGGCGTTATAACCCGGCCCTTTGAAATCCAGAGAGAGCTCGCCAAGCACCAATTCACCTTGCTCCACTTCGGTGTAAACGTCCAAAGCAGATGGAGTGCCGCGTAAAGCCACTTCTTGGGTCAAAAAGTCAATGAGTGCAACGCGGTTTGGCTGGAAGCTTTCGCCGTTCAAAAACAAGGTCTGCGGCGGGATGATGATGGTGTGCTGTTGAATGATGGGTTCTTTTCGCTCAAACAGCTCAGGACGATTTAGCGTGATGCCAGTGAGCGCAAAAAATAGCGTCACCAATAAAAGAGCCATCGAAATATAGATATGTAGACGGCGCGCCCACGTTTGAACACCTTTGCTTTTAAGCAACATAGAAAACAATCATCACCAATAAATGTGGAGCATAATTTAGGTGATAATCATTCTTATTGGCATTTAATTTACATTGTTTACGTTTAGTGGAGATGAAACGATAAACACCTTCTAGAGCAAGGTAATTTAAGGCTCAAAAACAAAAAAAGACCCGAGAATGACTTCGGGTCTTTTCATTTGTTCTGCGCTAAGAGCTTTGTGTTGCTTCCGCTTTACGCCGTTGGGTTAAGTATTTCACCCAACTCTTGGCTTGATTCGATGGTTTGATTTCATTCGCACGTTTGGCATTCGCCAATGCGTCATCCAAGCGATTCAACTTGTAGTAGGCTCTGGTTTTGATGAGCGCGACGTCAGCATTACGACCTTTTACCTTATCCAAAGCAGCCAATGCTTGTTGGTAATGGCCTTCTTGAACAAGTAGCTGAGAGTAGTTCCAGTAGTATTTAGAATCCAACTTCGCGGCAATTCGCCAACTATCGATGGATTTATCCCACTCTTTTGCCATCTGCCAATAGGTCGCCTGCTGAGCTTTTAACTGGCTATCGACGTTAAGGTCTTCCAACTGCTCCATAATTAAAGCAGCACGCTCTGGGATTCCACGTTTCGCATAAAGCTGTGCCAGCAGTTTAAAATCATCTTGACTGAGCGCGACACCTTGTAGCTTGGCTAAAGCCATTGAATCTAGTGCGCGTTTGCTGTCATCGACACGTAAGTGCAAAGCGACGAGCTGACGCCACCACTCAACTCGTTCAGGCTCAATTGCAATCAAACGTTTGATGGTGACAATAGCAGGCTGCCACTTTTTGAGTTCCAGTTCAGACGAAAGCTTAATCGACAATGGACCGAGTTCATCTGGCTGACCAAACTTCTCGTAGCGACCCATCGCTGATAACACTTTATTCCATTGGCTCAACTGGTAATGCGATTGTGCGATGCGCAGCCAAACTTCATGAGCTTTCTGGTTTTTAGGTACGGCTTTACTCAACTCGTAATAGTGCGGCAAGGCTTTAGCAAACTGTTGTTCGTTCAACAAAATATCCGCTAGCATTTTACGTGTTTGCCACGCTTGCTCGTCTTGCAATAAACCGCTGCTTACCGCGAAATCCAGTTGCTTGATAGCAGGCTTAACTTGCTCATTCTGCCAATAAAAAATACCGAGCATACGAGCAACAAACGCTTGATCGTAGCCACGCGATAGGTCTAACGATTCGAGAGTTGAGATCGCTTCTTTAAGCTTCTCTTCTTGAGCTAGGCTGTGCGCACGCTGCACTCTAGATGCGGTGTACTGGCTAAGCTCTTGAGCTATCGCACTGGCTGCGGTCAAACTAAGCAGCGTTGTGATTAAGAATTTCTTCATCATTTGCCTAATTTGAACTCCACTTTTGCGGTTTGTCCGAACTGCTCAATTGACACACCATTTTCAACTTTGGGTTGGTATTTCCATTTCTTCAACGCGCTAATGGCTTCTTTTTCAAACATACGCTTTGGCTCTGCATCGATCACTTCAATGTCTTTTGGACGACCTGCCGTGTCAATCGTAAAGCGCATGATCACATAGCCTTCAACCTTGCGTTTTAATGCTTTACTTGGGTAACGAGGTTCAACTTTATACAGCGGTAACGCTTGTTGATTGCCCATGGTTCCCTTTAGGTTTGGCGCATTAATCGCAATACCATCTAACGCCGTGTTTAACCCAAGCGCGCTGATCGGTGTTACTTGACTCATCGGCTCAACTTGCGTATTGGCTTGAGACAGCTCCATCGGCTCTGGTGCTTGAGGTGGCTCTGGCTGCTCTGGTACCGAACGTTGACGACGCTGCACATCGGCATCGTTTTCCACCATGACCATATCAAAACGCACTGCCTCAGACGGCTTTGGTGCGCGTTGATTGCCGTTATCGACCATCCACGCCATAAAGCTAAACAAACTCACGGCGATCAATAATGACGCTGGTAACGCAATTAACAGCCTACCCATTAAGGTTTCTCCGCTGCCAGTGCAATGTTCTTCACGCCAGCACCTTTAGCGGCATCCATCACTTTCACAACGGTGCCGTTGTAAGCGTGTTCATCAGCCTGAATCACTAACGATGCATCTGGCTGGTCTAGCAATAGGTGCTCAATAGATGCTTCTACGCGTTCCAGATCGACCAAGCGTTTGTCGATGTATACATCGTTTGCTGCCGTAATGGCGATGAAAATACCTGCGTCTTTTTGACTGACCACGTTCGATGCTTGAGGGCGGTTCACTTCCACGCCAGACTCTCGCACGAAAGAGCTGGTAACAATAAAGAAAATCAACATGATAAATACAATATCAAGCATCGATGTTAAATCGACTTGAGCTTCGTCTTGTTGATTTGGTCTGCGTCCGAGTCTCACTTCTGACTCCTTAAAGATTGTTCTAATTGGATCGCTTTACGTTCACATACTTTGCTTAAACGAGCATGTACAAACATGCCCGCCAATGCCGCCACCATACCTGCCATAGTAGGCAGCGTTGCTAAAGCGATGCCCGAAGCCATCAATTTTGGATCGCTGCTGCCTTGTGAGGCCATCACGTCAAAAACGGTAATCATGCCAGTGACAGTACCCAACAGACCAAGCATGGGACAAATGGCCACCAATAGCTTGATCGTCGAAAGGTTTTGGCGCAATTCGATTTGTGCCTTTGCAATCCATCCATCGCGAATTTGATGTGCATACCAAGAGTGGTGCTCTGACCGTGCCAGCCACTGTTCACGAAGCTGTTTATTTACCTTCGGAAATACCGTCGTTAAGTAAACCACTCGCTCCATAACCAGTAACCAACACACCGCTACAACGGCAGCCAACCACCATAGGATTTGGCCACCTTGCTGCATAAAGCTCATCAAGGTATTGGCCCAATCCTCACTGATCAAACCCAAAGTGTTGAGTAGGATCTGCTCCATTACGCTGCGTTCTCCGCTATCGTGTTACGGTTGCCTTTGTTGTTAGACATATCGCGCTCTGCTTGTTCAGCAACTAAGCCAATACCCTGCTTTTCTAGAATGTTGCGAATGCTCTCGGCTTGAGAACTCAGCACATTATGCGCCAGAAGCAGTGGCATTGCGGCTACCAAGCCGAGAACCGTTGTCACCAACGCCATCGAAATACCGCCCGCCATGACTTTTGGATCGCCATTACCAAACTGAGTGATCACTTGGAATGTTTCGATCATGCCCGTTACCGTACCTAGCAGACCTAACATTGGTGCCAGCGCTGCAAGCAGTTTGAGCATCGATAGTCCTTTTTCAAGGTGCGTTTGCTCATCAACCACCGCCTCAAGTAGACGCAATTCTAATGCTTCGACACTTCGATGTTTGTCGTTTTGATAAACAGAAAGAACGCGACCTAGAGGGTTATCTTCTGCTTTGGTTGGATTCTTTAGCTGCTTCGCGATTTTTTGGCGAGCAATGAAAAGAGACACACCGCGAACCAACGCGATAATCAAACCAATCGCCAATAGAACAAGGATGATCTGACCAACTACGCCACCCGCATTTAGACGATCTTTCAGCGTTGGCGAGTTCGCTAGTTGTTCTAAAAGAATGCCACGCGATGGATCAATAACTAACGAATCCAATTCGCCGTTGGTGAATGCGCTCGCAGTCGGACCATTTTCTGGCTGACGCAAATAGTTCACTGCGTCACCACGCTGGCCGTTCCATTTCACATAGCCATTGTCATCAAGTAGTGCCATTGCGCCAAGACGAACACCGTTGACTTTCTGTTCTTTACCTTCTCCATCGAGCAAAGTGAAAGAGACCTTCGCCAGTTCGCCACTTGCGGTAACTTGCTCTTCCATACTGCGCCACATCGCTTGCAATTGCTTCAACGTCGGTAGAGACTTCGCCGCGACAATAGCTTCAATGTCTTTTTGATATGAGTTGGCATCTACGCCTGTCACTGCGTGTTTCAGTTCTGACTCAAGCTCTTTCGCGTTTTGACGAACAACACCAAATAGTTCGCCTAGGCTGCCCGTTTCTAAACGCAATTTTTCTTCTAGCTGAGCCAGTTCCGCTTCATTTTCACTAAACGTGACGCTTAATGTATCAGCTTCGGCTTGAAGGGCTGCACGCTCAGCAACAAGCTTGTTTTTAATTGCTTGCAGCTCTTGTTCGGTTTTCTTGAAACCCGATTCACGTGACGCATTGTGCGTTTGCTGCTGACGATTTTCTTGCTGCGCTTTTTGCAACAACGTATCGCTCGCTAACGTTGTGTGAGGCATCATCGCCGCGGTTGAGATAAGAGCAACCGATAGCCATTTCTTGATCATTTACTTGCCCTCCGCAACCGTTAGTGACACTGGCAGAGTTAACATACTCGGTGCAATTTGTTTGTTTGCCATAGCAAACGCCTTATCTAGCTCGGTCTTTTGTTCCGAACCAACAGGCTGCCAGGCTTGTTGCTGTTGCGACCAACTCCAGAATTTGTCACCAGACAGGCTACGCGCAACCAAAGATACACGGCCCAAGTAAAGGACATCTGCTTCCACTTTTTCGTTAGCATCTAGGTTAATTTTGCCTTGGTAGATACCAAGCTTGGTGCCGTAGTCCATTTCAATTTGGTAGGCTTCCAGGATTCGACGGAATTTCTCTGCGTCGGCAACATCGGCTCGCGTCATCAGATCATCAAGCTTCGCAATGCGTTCTTCACGCTGAGCTTTACGAATAGGTTTGTCGCTGGCCACTATGCGCTTGAGTCCTTCAAGCATGTGATACATCAATGGCACGACACCCTGACGAGTTTGAGCAATCTGCTCAATTTGCTCGTTCAAGCTGTTCACTTCTTGATGTTGGCTCTCGACCAAACTTGAAAGATGATCACGATAAATCTTCAAGTTGCTGACTTCTTCCTGAAGCTGTTCGATTTCCGCTTCCAGCGTCAGAGCCTTTTCTGCGCTTGCATCAATACGTTTTTGGCTAACCGCTGATGCTTGGTTAGTTTTACTCTGCACTGCTTGTGCATCGTTTAAATTCGCCGCCTGAGCAGGAATCAAAACGGATGAGATCAACAGAGCGATACTTGATTTCATTAGATTCATACGAGTTTAAATGCTATTTCCTAAAAACGACTAAAGGGGAAGACCGGACTTCCCCTTTACTAATCAAATTGTTATCAGTACTTGAACTGGATTGTCGCCATGTAGTTTCGTTCTTCTCCAACCACTACGCCACTCGCGCCTTTTTGATCACCGTTCGTGCTACCACCACCTGCGAGGTAGTCAGTATCGAATAAGTTTTCGACATTGAATCGAGCGATGATGTCCAAGTTTTCATCGTACTTATGTTTGTATGACACGCCCATATCAATGCGAGCGTAGCCATCTTTCTTGAAGGTGTTCTTTGCATCACCGTAGCGATCACCTTCATAAATCAAACCAAGGTTTAGGTTCGTATTGTCCTGAACCTTGTAGCTAGACCATAGACTTGCCGAGAACTCTGGCACATCTGCAGGGCGGTTGCCTTCAAATCTTTCTGCCTTCTTCAACTCGGCATCCAAGTACATTGCAGAAGCGGTTAGCGACAACTCTGGAGTCACAAAACCTTGAGCCATTAACTCAGCACCTTTGTGAACTTGCTCACCACCTTGCGTTTTCTTATGTAGGAGCTGATTACTAGCATCTTTACCACTTTCAACATCCAGCGAGATATTCTCTAACGTGATATCAAATACAGCACCTGATACAAATAAACGCTGATCAAACAGTTCCCATTTCGTACCGATTTCATAAGAGATACCACGCTCAGCGTCGAGTTTCTCACCATCATTGATGTAAATACGACTACCGTTGCTGACTTCACCTTGCGGCATAAAACTCTCAGAGTATTGCACGTAAATCGAACCATTCGATGTCGGGTGGAAAATCACACCTAACTTTGGAGAAACTTGGTTCTCTGTCAGCGAATCTTCACGCTTTTCGTCATAACGAGCACCCGCAAGTACTTGCCAGTAATCGTTAATCGTCATCATGTTTTGCGCGTAAATCCCCCAAGTGTCATGTTCGCGTCTTGGGTATTTTTTCGAGCGTACGGTTCCAGGACGAGTAACTGTCGTACCTGCCGCTACATCCTCTCCTGCATGGAAAGCCATAAAGCGGTCGTATTTGTAGTCGAGGTAGTTCGCCCCCACCAAAAACGTATTTTCTGTACCCAACAAAGAGAAGTTGGTTGTTACGTCTAAGTACGCGGTATCGAATACCCAGTTATCTGTGCGCTCGTTCCCTTTATGTCGAATCACACCATCTTTGTCATAATTGTCAAACTTAGGGTAAGACTCTACATCAAAACGCTTAAAGTCTTGACGGTTGTAACCCGCTTTCACATTCACGTTATCAGTCACTTGAGCATTAATATCGATACCGTAGTTTTCTACGTCGTTATCAATTTTTGACCACTGAGCGTCCCAGATGTACTTATCACCACGAACTGGCTTTCCGTCCACGATGTAAGCACCTGAATCTACGCTACCTTCGTCTTTTGTACGGTCATAATGCGCTGACACCATGATGTTTTCAGTGATGTCATACTCAACAACTAGGCCACCCACAACACGGTCAGTTTGCGGCTTTGTGCCATCGCCATACGTACGCCAAGAGCTGTAGTTTTCTTTCGCAAAAATAGCGCGAGCACGTAGCGTTTCTGCGTCATTTAAAGAACCACTTACATCAAGTACGGTACGCGAATGTTCGTTTGAACCGATATCTTGGCTCAAGCTTACCTGTGTTTGTGTTGTTGGTTTCTTAGAAACCATGTTTACTAAGCCACCCGGCTCAGACTTACCATAAAGTAGACCAGATGGACCTTTTAGCACTTCAACGCGCTCTAAAAGCTCAATTGGCTGACGGTAATGTGACCAGTGCTGACGACCATCACGTAAGAAGCCATCAGAGCTACTTAGTTCAAAACCACGTAGCGAGAAACGTTCACGGTTACGGCTAGTACCACCCGCGCTTACACTCGCGTCATTACGTAACACTTCACCTAGTGTACTTGCGCGTTGCTCATCGATGACGGTTTCGTCGATGACCGCAACCTGTCCCGGAGTTTCTAGCTGCGTCATTTCCATACGCATCGCTGTACTGTTGGTATCAGCTTTGTAGCCGAACTCGCGACCTTCTACAACTAGGTGCTCATCTGTTTGAACGTTTGCCACTGCAGGCGCTGCTAGCACCGCACCGATCACTAATGCCAAATGGCTCTTAGTAAACATATCCTTTCACTCCGATTATTTTCGGGTCGCACATTCAGTGAATGTGATTCCCTCTTATTTATTTTGCGAGTGAATATAAGTGATAAGTATTACCATTTGCATTAAATTTACATTCTTTGCATTTGCAAAGTTTTGTAAAGAACTCTCTGATGAAGAACCGCTCATACGAGATCCAGATCACAAATCGAGTTCACTTCATTGTTACCCGTTATTGTCTGAACACCAAACTCACGGTTAAACCACCTTGAGAACGATTCTCTGCATTGACGGAACCACCCATCATTCGCATCGATTCCTTAACGATCGCCAGTCCAAGGCCGTATCCACCAAGCTTTTTGTCTCGCGAGGCATCCAAGCGGGTAAACGGGTTAAAGATATCAGACAACTTGTTCTCTGGGATGCCTGGTCCATCGTCAGAGACAGACATAACCAGATAAGCCTGCCCATTGATTTCTTGATTAGTCAGAGCCACTTCGATCCGAGCATCTTCACCCGCGTATTTGATGGCATTGCCAACTAGATTATTCAGACAACGCACCACGAGAGTATCTTCACAGTAAGCTCTCGGCTCGGTCACACGTGAAATAAATACAATGCTCTGTGATTCCCTCAAATCGATTTTGCAACGCTCAACTTGTGGGGCTAGTAGCACTTCAAGATCGCTACGCTTGGTCTCTTTGTCGTAGCGAGCATTCTCAAGGCGACTAAATTCCAAAATGTCACTGATTAGATGATTCAGCTCTTTGGCTTCGTCTTCTAGCCGCGTCACTAATCCTTGTTCGCTTTCACCAACTCGTTTACGCAAAAGGTGCAAAACCAAGTTCTGTCTAGCAAGAGGCGTTCTTAGTTCATGGGACACATCGCGAATCAAAAGACGTTGCTTCTCCGCTAGCAAGTGAATCTCTTTCGTCATGTGGTCAAAGTCTTGCGCGAGTTCATTAAATTCTCGCGTGTTGGACTTTAGCTCCTGCACAACACTGACATTAAAATCGCCGTTAGAAAGCTTCTTGCTCGCCTCTCTGAGTCTGTCCAACGGTTGCTGTAAGTTACGTGCCATTAAAAGCGAGAACAAAGCCAAAATCACGGCGGCAATCACCACTTTGATAATGGAAAAGTACAGTATGAAGTCATTCGCAGGATGTAAGCGATGCGGCAGTTGAATGACTAAGTTGTGCTGCTGAACCAATGGAATGCTGATGATTGGTCGATTCACTTTGTCTTCCAATTGATCATCAATGCTGCGTTTGAATTGGAGCTTAAATTCAAAATGTGGATGCATGAGACGATGCGTCACTGGTTGAAGCTGCTCGTTCAGTACAAACAAATAGAACTGCTGCGCGTTCGCCCAATCAGCCAACTCATCCATGTCGCCATGTTCAATCAGCACGTTGGCTTGGTGAGCAAGATCCAACATTTCCATTTTGACGCTATTTGGAACTTTCAACATGGCTTTCACCAAGGCTTGTTCCGCTAACGCTTGCACCAGCAAAATGCTGATGACTATCGCGGTCATGTAACTGAAAAGCTTAAACGCAAGGCTGTCTTTGCGTTTTGCTATGTAGGATGGACACACCAGCTTCATCACGCGCCCACAGATTCTAAATAACTGTAGCCTTTGCCTCGAAACGTTTTGATGTGCTGTTTAGATAAGCCCGCTTCAACCAATTTTCGGCGAATGTTACTAATGTGCATATCTAGGTTGCGATCAAACGGGCTGAGTTCTTTTTTCAACACTTCTGTCTGTAACTCAGCTTTGGAGATCACCACGCCTTGATTCTTAACCAAATGGCTTAAAAGCTCCGCTTCAGTGCTGGTCAACGGTAAGCTGGTTAGCTGATCACTAATACTCTGGGCGGTATTACAAATGGTTTGGCGTTGACGCTCCAAGCCCACTCGACGCAAGATCGCTTTGATGCGCATTAGCAACTCAGCGACGTTGAATGGCTTACCAATGTATTGATCGGCACCCGCTTGATAACCATCCAGCATCGAGTTTTCATCGTTCAATGCTGTAAGCATCAGAATTGGCGTAGCAAATCGTTGGCAAATACGACGAGCAACTTGCATCCCATTTAAGTTTGGCAACATCACATCGAGCAACACTAAATCGACTGGCGTTTTCTCCATGTACTGCAGCGCGCTTTCACCACAATGCACAGAAGAGACGGTATATCCTTCATCTTGCAAAACTACTTCTAAAAGCTCACACAAAGGAACGTCATCATCAACAATCAGAACTCGAGACATGCCAAATTACCACTTAAATAAAAATGGTTCGCATTCTATTACTCATTTGCAAATTAAACAACCATAGTTTATGGGGCTTTTCTCTGTTTGGAAGACACAAAAAAGCCTACTAAACAGTAGGCTATATAAGGCAAAACGGAGAATTTCTTTGTTTACAATCAGCACTTCAAACCTGTCGATTGCGCGACATTCTCAACAATGGATCTCAAGTTCATACTGATAGAGTGTAATGTTTCAAGCTCCTCTTCTGTAAACGGGTGAGTAAGAACCGACTCTGCACCTTTTTTCCCGACCACCGTCGGTAGACTTAGCACGACGCCACTCACACCATATTGACCCGACATCATCGTGCCAACTGGCAACACAGAGCGCTCATTGATTTTGATGGCTTGAATGATTCGAAATACGCTGGCTGCAATACCATGCACCGTATTATGTTTGCGACGAAATATCTCGTAACCCGCTTGCTTAACCGCTTCGAGCAACTCATCAGCATCGATTCTCTCGATATTGTGCGTATCGCAATAATAATCCGCAGGCTGGCCAGCAATAGAGATCAAACTCTTTGGTGTGAAACAGTGGCTTCCGTGCTCTCCCAGCACATAACCAAATATGTTTTTAGGGTCAAGATCCACACGGTTAGCAACAATGCTCATCAAGCGAGCTGTATCGATAACACACCCGCTGCTGATCACTTTGTTTGGCTCAAAGCCTGTATTGGTAGTAATAAAATGAGCAACAATGTCACAAGGGTTGGACACGACAATCAAAACCGCCTTTGGCGCAACACGCTCTATTTTTCTAGCGATCTCGACGCCAATCTTCGCGTTGATTTCTGCGATATCTAAACGTGTTTGTCCTTGTTGAATTTGCGCACCTGCCGTTATCACAACAATATCGGCACCTAACAAATCGAGGTAATCATCTGAGGGAATAATGCGGGTATTTTTGGAAAAGGTTAACGCCGCTGTGTGACGAAAATCGAAGACTTCCCCTTCAGCTCTTTCTAAGTTTTGGTCTAACAGAACAAGTTCACTGACGCTGCCTAGCGTGAGCAAATAATTGCAAACACCAACTCCAACGGCGCCAGCGCCAATCACACCAATTTTCATCTTACTCTCCCTGAAAAAATGCGGCTCTTGAAAGATACGTCGCTCTTTAAAAATGAGCGGCAAGAGCATAAAAGTCCAACGTCATTTTGTAGCTCAGAATCTCTTACCAATCTAGTCTTTCATTTCCGCACCATGCTTGTTTGGTGAAAATTACACCGTTGAATCGTGACGTTACCGCCCTGAAGAAGCCTTTCACCTCTATATCAACGGCCAAAAGCGAGTACAATCTGGACATCTCATTCAAGAAGGCAAACAAAATGGAAACTCTGTTAATTGGTCACCGCGGCGTTGCCGGCTCGTTCCCAGAAAATACAAAAGTCAGCGTTCAAGCTGCAATTGATCTCGGCCTAAAATGGGTAGAAGTAGATGTTCAGCCAACAAAAGATAACGTACTTGTGGTTTGCCACGATCATACGTTAAATCGATGCAGCAATGGCAAAGGACGAGTTGATGCGCATACGTTGAAAGAACTAAGACAATTAGATTTCGGTGGCTGGTTCAGCGAAGATTTTGCTGGCGAAACTATCATGACTCTTGAGGAGCTATTAAGTTTGGCTACCGAGCGAGGTCTAAATCTGAATATTGAAGTGAAAGTAGACCGCCATCCAGCGAACGAAGTCGCACAAACGCTCGCAAAAGTGCTTACCGAAAGTTCAATGCCTAGAGAAAACCTTTTACTCTCAAGCTTTAGTCATGATGTCATCAGAGCACTTTACCAGCATTGCGAAGGTTATCGTTTGGGTGTTTTAAGTGAGTTTTTTACAAAAAAGGACGGGCTATTGTTAGATGAAGTGAAAGCGTACAGCTGTAACCTAAATATTAACTGGGTTCGTTCGCGTCAGATCATTAAGCTGCAAGAAGCGGGCTATAAGGTCATGTGTTACACGGTCAACAACCCGAATAAGCTCAAGCACCTTCCGCAATTAGATGGCATTTTTAGTGACCATCCAAAACGTTTTATGCAGTAACCTTTCAAAGCTCCCGTGGGATAACGAGTCCTACCACTCGATCGTGATCGGTGTTCCCATGGTGACAAGCTGGATGAATTCATCCATTTCTTCGTTGGTGAGCGCAATACACCCGTTGGTCCAATCAAAACTCTGAATAAAACTAGGATCTTGCGTCTCACCATTCTTTAAACCATGAATTTTAATGTTCCCACCCGGGGAGACACCTCTCCGGTGCGCCTCTAACGTGTCAATAGCATCGGGATAGCTAATGTGCACCGAGCGATAAAACGCAGAATCCTCAATCACGTAATCGAGCGTGTAACTGCCTTCTGGCGTTCGGTTGTCGCCTTCTTCTTGCTTATGGCCTTTAGGACTGGCACCCAATGCAATACGATATTCTTTTAGTATGATGCCATCTTCTATCAAGTACATTCTGCGTTTCGATTTATCAACTTTAACCAGATCGACAGCCGCGTGCGTACTGAACGTAACCAATCCACACAGAATTAAAGCACACCATTTTATCGACATTGCCAGAACGCCCAAACCAAGAGTCAGAAGGAAATAAAAGAGAAGCTATGCTAGTCAGATGATGCTCACAAAGCAATCTGATTATAACGTTGAGACGTAAAAAAGACGGTGCTAATCGCATCTTGATTTTACTGAAATTTAAGCAAAGATTTCACTATTCATTAGGCCTAAGTTGCATTACTTTATAAGTAGATTTATTTATAAAACCCATACTTTTTGGGAGGGAACTATGATTAACATTGCTTTTTTTAGTGCAAAATCCTACGACGAAGCCTCTTTTAATAAAATTAAGAACAATCGCGACTTCGAATTTCATTATCACGACTTTCGACTCACCGAAAAAACCGCAAAAATGGCGCACGGTTGTGACGTGGTGTGCGCTTTCGTCAATGATGATCTTTCTGCTCCCGTTCTAAAACAACTTTCCTTGGGCGGAACAAAACTCATTGCGATGCGTTGTGCTGGCTTCGATAAAGTAGATCAACAAGCGGCTAAAGAGCTTGGCCTTCAAGTTGTGCGAGTGCCTGCATACTCTCCCGAAGCGGTCGCCGAGCATACCGTCGGTTTGATGATGTGTTTGAATCGTCGTCTCCACAAAGCGTATCAACGCACCCGTGATGCCAACTTCTCTTTAGAAGGATTAGTTGGCTTCAACTTTTTCGGCAAAACCGTTGGCGTTATCGGCACTGGCAAGATTGGTATCGCCACGATGCGAATCTTTAAAGG
This sequence comes from Vibrio sp. Y20_XG_PY13, assembly GCF_024181925.1. Lineage (NCBI taxonomy): Bacteria > Pseudomonadati > Pseudomonadota > Gammaproteobacteria > Vibrionales > Vibrionaceae > Vibrio > Vibrio sp. Y20_XG_PY13. Next base: position 1,180,325 of record NZ_JAMZAL010000001.1, read on the forward strand.
CTTAGGGATGGAACTGCTTTGCTACGACCCTTACGAAAATCCTCTGGCTTTAGAAATGGGAGCACGATACTGCTCTCTTGAAGAGATTTACGCCAATGCAGATGTTATCTCTCTTCACTGTCCAATGAGCGAAGAAAACTACCACCTATTGAACGAAAACGCTTTTGCTCAAATGAAAGATGGCGTGATGATCATCAATACAAGCCGCGGTGAGTTACTCGACTCTGTCGCCGCTATCGAAGCACTTAAACAGGGTAAGATTGGCGCTCTCGGTTTAGATGTGTACGACAACGAAAAGGACTTGTTCTTCCAAGATAAATCCAACGACGTTATCGTGGATGATGTTTTCCGCCGCTTATCGGCATGCCACAACGTTCTGTTCACTGGCCATCAAGCTTTCTTAACTCACGAAGCGCTGAATAACATAGCATCTGTGACATTGAACAACGTAGAAACCTTCTTCTCCGGCCAAGTTTCAGGGAATGAACTAATCAACTAAACATAGAATCGAGGAGGATAGTAGAGCGTAGATTTTCAGCTATGCTATACTCCTCGACCATTAAAAAATTGAGTCTATTTACCATGAGCATTAAAACTGATATTCAAAAGCTGCATAACCGCGTAGATACCTGCCAACGTAAACTGGATGCAGCACGTTCTCGTGGTGATCACGAAATGATTTCTAAATTCACGGATGAAGTTGAAGATCTAACAAAGAAGCTTAACCAACTTAAGCACAAACAAACATACGAACTAAATAAAGAACGTAAAAGCCTGTTAGATATGCCATTCTCTCGTGAAATCACTAAAGCAGAACAGGCAGACATCGGTAAACTGAAGAAACGCGTACGCGGCCTGGTTATCGTTCACCCTATGACTAAAATGGGTAAAGAACTACGCCTAGACGTGATGACTGGCTTCGCACCGAAAGAGTTCTAATACACTCGACAAACACATTAAATGTAAGAACGCCCAAGCCCATCGCTTGGGCTTTTTTGTATCTGAATGAACTAGAGAAAAGGGAAGTTGAATAGCTGCAAGGTGTGCAACAGTAAAACTCAAGTTGCCAGCCACCCAATCTCACAGCGTTTAAGGCTTGCTGCTTTAGAAAGCGTCACTTTGATAGGTTCGAAAGCCTTAATGGAACATCTGTATGCTAAAGATCATTCATTTAAGAACAAACCTTGTATTGAGTGATTGTGTGCTGAATATTAGAACCAGGGCGCCTAATTTGGAGGGGATCTCAACCGGGGATTTTCTAAACCTCTATCATTTCCAGTTTGCGCTGAAATAAAAAACCTCGCTATCTCTAACGGGGCTTCTTAATTGTGCTTAGAGTCGGGGAGCGCGACCGACTTGAGATTTAATACAAATCCCATCTAATTTTCAAACGTCGAAAATGACGAAAGCCTGCAAATTACTTTGCAGGCTTTCTGTATAGTGGCGGAGAGATAGGGATTTGAACCCTAGATACGCTATTAACGTATGCCGGTTTTCAAGACCGGTGCTTTCAACCACTCAGCCATCTCTCCACAAATTGTCATCATCAGATTAGTACACTGAAGATGTTGTTACACGTAGTACGAGTAACGATATTTAAAGCCTGGCGATGTCCTACTCTCACATGGGGAAACCCCACACTACCATCGGCGCTATTTCGTTTCACTTCTGAGTTCGGAATGGGATCAGGTGGGTCCAAAACGCTATGGTCGCCAAGCAAATTCTTGCTTTTACTTTCAGCTTTTTCTAAAAACTGAAGGCAAAAAATCTGGAAAGCTGTTTCAGTTCTTACACATTCAATTTGTTCTTGCTTTGAGTCCATCAAAACCCCTTGGGTGTTGTATGGTTAAGCCTCACGGGCAATTAGTACAGGTTAGCTCAACGCCTCACAACGCTTACACACCTGACCTATCAACGTCGTAGTCTCCGACAACC